>NZ_WKKE01000006.1 GCF_009674775.1 Flavobacterium sp. LC2016-23
CAGCCTTGACAAGCGGAGTTTATTACGCTGCTTTATTGGATGCTGCCACAGGATGTGAAAGTTCCATAAGATTGGCCGTTACGATTTCCGTAACCGATCCTGCGACTCCAACGACTACAGATACAACACAAGATTTCTGTCTGGTAAACGCACCAACTTTTGCAAGCATTCAGACCAATGAACCTAATGTGGTTTGGTACAGTGCAGCGACAGGCGGAACAGCAATTCCGGCCACAACAGCCTTGACAAGTGGTACTTATTACGCTGCTTTATTAGATGCGGTAACAGGATGTGAAAGCTCAGTTCGTCTATTGGTTACCATTTCCGTAACCAATCCTGCGACGCCAACCACTACAGACGATACACAAAGTTTCTGTATAACAGCGGCACCAACAGTGGCTAATATCCAGGTTAATGAACCAAATGTAGTTTGGTACAGCACTCCTACCGGTGGTGCAGTAATAGCTTCAACGACACCATTAGCAAATGGTATCTATTATGGTGCTATATCAAATCCGGCGACTGGATGCGAAAGTGTGACAAGATTACAGGTAACTGTTACAATCGAAAACACTACAGCAACTCCAACTACAAATTCAGCGACTCAAAACTTCTGTTCGGTAAATGCACCAACAATTGCTAATATTCAGGTAAATGAACCTAATGTAGTTTGGTACAGCACTTCAACAGGTGGTACTGCAATTCCGGCAACAACAGCTTTGATAACAGGGACCTATTACGGTGCCATTGCAAGTAATGTGGGTTGTGAGAATCCGATACGATTAATAGTTGTCGTAAATGTAAATACACCGGGAATAGTGACGACTCCTAGAACAACGCAAACGTTTTGTTTATCAGATACTCCAACAATTGAAGATATAGTGGTAAATGAACCAAATGTGGTTTACTATTCTTCTGCAACAGGAGGCACACCTCTGGCTGCAAACACGCCGCTTACCGCTACGACATATTATGCTGTTCCGCTTAATAATACAACCAATGGATGTGTTAATACGTCACGTTTAGGAATAACAGTGCAATTTGCCAATGACGCTCTTGTACAAATTACAACTAGTGATGATACACCATGTGTATTCCAGGGAGTTACCTATTCTATTGGAAATGGAAAATCAAATTACGTGTGGACTATTTCAAATGGAACTATTCTTACCGGAGGCGGAACATCAGATGATTCTGTAACCGTTTCGTGGTCTGATGTTGGTCCGGGAACAGTGAGCGTGACTTATGTGAATACTTGTGACGAAACTACAACGAAATCATTAAACGTTACAGTAGCCACATGTTCAGATCTGACGATTACAAATACAGTTAGTAATCCAAATCCGAATTTTGGAGATGAGGTTGTCTTTACAATAACCGTAAACAATGTTGGAGAAGGGACCATCAAAAATATACTTGTAAGTGAATTAATCCCTAGCGGATACAGTTTGGTATCCTTTACCACATCTGCCGGAGTTTATGATCCTGCCACTCAGGTCTGGACAATTCCAACTTTAAGCGGCGGAGAAAGTGAAACCTTAGAAGTGAAACTTTTGGTATTGCCAAATGGTAACTATAACAATGTAGCAACAATCGAGATTTCCACTCCTTTAGATGTGGACCCTACAAATAATTCGGCTACGGCTTTTGTTGAGCCAATTTGTCTGACAGTCTACAATGAGTTTACTCCAAATAATGACGGACAAAACGATCTTTTCAGAATTGATTGTATTGAAACACACCCAAATAATGAACTAAAAGTATTCAACAGATACGGTGCGTTAGTATACAGCAAAAAGAAATATGAAAACGACTGGGATGGAACTGCGAATGTATCGGGAGTTATTAATAGAGGAGATATGTTGCCTACAGGTACTTATTTTTATGTGATAGACACCGGAGATGGAACGGTTAAAAAAGGATGGTTATCTATAATGAGATAGTCCATTAATACTCTTATCTAATTAATTAAACTAAATAAGTATCGTTATGAAACTATATATAAAATCATTAGAAACGTATTTCATTTTAATATGTTCTTTTATCACGTTTTGCGCTTCTGCGCAACAAGACCCGGAATACACGCAGTATATGTATAATACAATGTCGGTAAATCCTGCTTATGCAGGATCTACCGGAGCATTGGAAGCAGCGCTTTTGTACCGTTCCCAATGGGTTGGAATTGATGGCGCGCCGGAAACCCAGTCCTTTTCGATTCATGCACCACTTCGAAATGAAAAAATCGGATTGGGTCTGAGTATTGTTAATGACAAAATCGGACCATCGGACGAATTGTATGTTGATGGAAATTTTGCTTACTCAATAGCTCTCGGGTATGAAAAAAGACTGGCCTTTGGATTAAAAGCCGGTATGAGAATGCTGAATATAGACTGGTCCAAAGGAAAATATTATGATAATACAGATAATCTGTTAAATCAGAATATTAACAATCAGATGAAACTGGCCGTCGGGGCAGGTATTTATTACTATACCGATAAATGGTATTTGGGAGTTTCAGTTCCTAGTTTTATTGAGAATAATTATTATGATGATGTTCAGGAATCTATAGATTATGATCGTTTACATTATTATTTAATGGGAGGTTATGTATTTGATTTGAGTCCGAATTTGAAATTTAAACCGGCATTTTTGGTAAAAGCAGTTAGTGGAGCTCCGCTTACCGCTGATGTTTCCGCCAATTTCATGATTGCCGAAACATTTGTCATTGGCGGTGCTTACAGAACAGATGATTCTGTAAGCATACTGGCCGGATTCCAGATATCAAAAAGCTTTTATATCGGATACGCTTTTGACTACACTGTTAGTGAATTGAACAAGTATAATGATGGTTCACATGAAATCATTCTGCGCTATCAGTTTAATAAAGGCCAAAGCAAAATCAAATCTCCTCGATTCTTCTAAAAACAAACTCTATGAAAAAAATATATATCCTAAGTTTAGTTCTGAGTTTTACGATTGGTTTTGCTCAGACTAATTTAAAAAAGGCAGATGCGTTGTTTAAAAACTATTCGTATGTAGATGCTTCTAAAGCTTACGAAGAAATTTTACAAAACATAAAGAATCCGTCCACACAGACACTAAAGAATGCAGCCGATTCGTATTATTTTATTTCAGATGCCAGAAATGCGCTGAAATGGTACAAAAAATTATATGAAGCACAAGGCAATAATCTGACAGACATTTACTATCTGCGCTACATTCAGTCCTTAAAAGGAGTGATGGATTACGATGAAGCCAACAGAGTGATCAAAGAATATCTGGATAAAAAAGGAGATCAGAATGAAATTAACAGATATGCCGCACAAAAGAAACAACTTGACAGTCTCTCTAAAGCGAAATCGCTCTATAATATAAAAAATCTTGATATCAATACCAGTAAATCTGATTTTGGGGCTACTTTTTTTCAGGATAAAATTGTGTTTACCTCCTCAAGGGATACTACAAAATTTAGTGAAAAATTATACACCTGGAACAATCAGCCTTTTCTAAACCTCTATGTAGCAGAGCGCAATCCGGCAGATGGAAGTTTGTTCAACGAAGTTTTGTTTATACCAAATGTAATGACAAAATATCATGAAGCAACGGCTACTTTTGATGCTCAGGGAAAAACGATTTATTATTCGACCAATATCGTCAAGAAAAATAAACTGGTTGTAGATGAGACAAAAACCAATAACTTTCAGATTGTTAAAGGATCAATTGTAAATAACAAATTAGAAAATCCGGAAAAAGTTTTCTTTGACAGTGATAAGTATTCTGTCGGACATCCCTCTTTAAGTGATGACGGACGCTGGCTTTTCTTTGCCTCAGATATGCCCGGAGGATATGGTGAAACCGATTTGTATTATGTGAAAATTGCAGATGACGGTACGATGAGTTCCCCCGTAAACCTCGGTCCAAAAATTAATACCCTGGGAAATGATCTTTTTCCTTTTTTCAGCAACGGAATGCTCTATTTTTCTTCAGATGGGCATTACGGATTAGGGGATTTAGATGTTTACGAAAGTAAATTCCTGGCAGATGGAACTTTTTCTGTACCACGTAATTTAGGAGCGCCAATCAACAGCAACAAAGATGATTTCTCTTTTGTAATCGACAAAGCGGATACTTTTGGTTATGTTTCGTCCAACAGGGCAGAGGGAAAAGGCGATGATGATATTTATTCTTTTACGAAAGGAAAACCGGTCTGTAATCAGAATATTTCAGGTATAGCCATAGACAGAAAAACCAAATTGCCGCTTACTGATGTGGTAGTGATGGCATACAATTCTTATAATGATGTTCTTACTGAAACAAAGACCAATTATGAGGGTAAATATGCAGTTGTAGTGCCCTGCGGAAAAGTGGTTAAACTGCTGGCGGCAAAGCAGAACTACAGTAATGACGAAAAAACAGTCCAGACAGGAGATGATAACGAAGGCGAAGTTAAAGATATCAATTTTGAACTCAGCAATTATGATGATTTAGTAGTGAAGAAAAAAGGAGTCGAAAAAGTCGATGTTAATCCTATCTATTTTGATTATGACAAGTATGATATTACGCCTTTGGCAATAGAGGAACTGACAAAAGTAGTTTTTATCATGCAGAAATTTCCGAACATCAGAATCAAAATTGAATCACATACCGATTCTCGCGGGAAGGACGCTTACAACCTGAAACTATCTGATAACAGGGCTAAATCGACCCGTGATTATATTATTTCCCAGGGAATTGATGCTTCAAGAATTGAGAGTGCGATAGGGTATGGCGAAACCCGGTTGATTAATAAATGTAAAAATGGTGTGAAATGTACCGAAGAAGAGCACCTGCTCAACAGACGTTCAGATTTCATCATCATTCAAAAGTAACTCTATATTTAAGTCCGGATTGGCTTCGGCCAGTGTAAAAGTATAGAACGTAAAAACCATTTGGAAGTTGGTTTTGATTCATTCTTTTTTAAAGAATAGTGGACAAAAAGGAAATCAAGTTGCATTTTTTTGCAACTTGATTTTTGATTTTTAAAACTTTTGTATTTTTATGTTTTTCAACGAAAATAATCCTAATTTTGAATTTACAGTTATTCAAAATTACAATCCGCATCATTTTACTATTTTATGAGTATTCAAGAAACAATTCAGGCTTTACGAGAGGAACTTAACCAGCACAATTACAATTACTACGTACTTGACAATGCTACAATTTCAGATTATGATTTTGATGTTAAGTTAAAAGAGCTTCAGGATTTGGAAAATAAAAATCCGGAATTTTTTGATGAAAATTCTCCAACCCAGAGAGTAGGAGGTACGATTACCAAGAATTTTAAAACGATAGCACATCAATACCGCATGTATTCGCTCGATAATTCCTATTCAAAAAATGATCTGGAAGATTGGCAGAACCGAATTCAGAAAGTACTTGGAAATGTAGATTTGCAATATACCTGTGAATTAAAATATGATGGAGCTTCCATAAGCATCACCTATGAAAATGGAAAATTAGCACAGGCTTTAACGCGCGGAGATGGTTTTCAGGGAGATGATGTGACCAATAATATCAAAACCATAAAATCAGTGCCGTTACAATTAAAAGGAAATTACCCTTCCAGATTTGATATTCGCGGAGAAATTATTCTGCCTTACGCCGGTTTCGAAAAAATGAATCAGGAACTAATTGAAATTGGGGAAACACCTTATTCAAATCCAAGAAATACAGCCTCAGGAAGTTTAAAATTACAAGACAGTGCAGAAGTAGCCAGACGCCCTTTAGAGTGTTTGTTGTATTTTGTAACGGGTAATAATTTGCCATTTGCGTCTCAGTTTGAAGGATTGGAATCTGCCAGAAAATGGGGGTTTAAAGTTCCAAACGAAGCAAAACTCGTCCATGATTTACAGGAAGTTTTCGACTTTATCGATTATTGGGATGTACATCGTCATAATTTACCTTATGAAACAGATGGTGTAGTAATCAAAGTAAATAGTATTCAGCATCAGGAAGAGTTGGGCTATACGGCAAAATCGCCTCGTTGGGCAATGGCTTATAAGTTCAAGTCGGAACAGGTTTCTACACAATTACAATCAATTTCATATCAGGTGGGCCGTACAGGTGCCATTACGCCTGTGGCAAATTTAAAAGCAGTACAACTCGCCGGAACGATTGTAAAAAGGGCTTCCTTGCACAATGCAGATCAGATAGAAAAATTAGATATCAGAATAAATGATACCGTTTTTGTCGAAAAAGGCGGAGAAATTATTCCGAAGATTATAGCTGTAGATTTAGAAAAACGTCCCGAAAACTCAGAAAGAACCACTTACATTACACATTGCCCGGAATGCCATACCGAACTGGTAAGAAATGCGGGTGAAGCCAATCATTATTGCCCTAATTTCTACGGCTGTCCGCCACAGATTATCGGAAGAATCCAACATTATATTTCCCGAAAAGCAATGGACATTGAAGGCCTTGGAGGCGAAACAGTGGCGCTTCTTTTCAAAAACGGATTGGTTCATAACTATGCCGACTTATACGAATTGAAAGTAGAAGATATTTTGCATTTAGAAAGAATGGCAAAAAAATCGGCAGAGAATCTGGTAAACGGCGTTCAAAAGTCAACAGAAATTCCGTTCGAAAGTGTCTTGTTTGCACTTGGAATCCGTTTTGTGGGGGAAACAGTAGCCAAAAAATTAGCCAAACATTATAAAAATATTACCGCGCTAAGTAAGGCTTCCCTGATGGAATTAATTCTGGTAGATGAAATAGGCGAACGTATTGCCAGAAGTGTGATTGAATTTTTCGAAAATGAAGAAAATCAAAAAATCATAGAACGCTTAAAAAGTTATGGTGTTCAATTTGAAATTGTTGAAAAAATAAACCCAAATGCAACAGAAAAATTCATCGGAAAAACATTTGTAGTTTCAGGTGTTTTTGCCCAGTTTTCAAGAGATGAATTAAAGAAAACCATCGAAGATAACGGAGGAAAGGTCGGAAGCTCCATTTCTGCCAAAACAGATTTTGTAGTGGCAGGAGATAACATGGGACCAGCCAAATTAGAAAAAGCAAATAAATTAAATATTCCGATACTGTCTGAAGAAGATTTTATAACGAAACTAAATGAAAGCGAATAAACCGTCGTTAATCCTGTTTTTTCTGGCATTACTCTGTACCATAATTTTTGATTGGACAGAACAGGATTTTTTGGCAGTATACGCTAAAGCGATTGTGCTTCCCGCAATTTTTTTCTACTTTTTGATTAGCAATAATTACAAAATTGGAAAAACGGAAGCTTTCATTTTTTTGTTCTGCTTCGTGGGTCAGGTATTTGATCTGATGGAAGTGGAAGTCTCTAAAATCGGTGCAGTACTTAGTTTTCTGGTGGTCTACATGTTACTGCTTCGTTTTTTTATAGTAAACCATGAAAGAATAAAACTTAGGCGAAAAGATATTTTGCCTGTATCTATAGTAGTTATTTTTATAGTATACTTGCTGGTTTCGGTATTAAGCCTGCAGTCAGAGAGCATAAAAAAGCTTAATTTTATTTATACTTTTTACGGAATTGTACTGAGTGTTTTAAGCTATTTTTCATTCGTAAGTTACATTACAAAAGGAACCCATATTACCTTATTAATGTCTTTAATGGCAATAAGTTATATATTTTCAGACATATTTTATATCTTCAATGAATATTTTTCCTTTTCAGTAGTCCTCGTACTGATTCGTGACATCACCCAAATTCTGGCGTACTATTTTATGGCGGAATATTTCCTTGAAAAGACTAAAACCGCGAAAAGAATTATTATACAATAATCGATTTCCCCTGATTGGTATGTGCTTTGTCTTTATCAAAATAAAAATCAATACGGCCTAAGTTAATTCCGTAGCATCCTACCTGATTTACTAAAACATTTTCTCCCGCTTTGTTCTTTACGATAGTTGGTTTGTCTAAAAAAGTGTGCGTATGTCCGCCAATAATCAAATCAATATCCTGAGTTAATTCCGCTAATTTCAAATCACAGATTTTAGACGCATCATCTTTGTAGTTGTACCCTAAATGCGAAAGACAGATAACCAGGTCACATTTTTCTGTTTTTTTCAGTAATTGCGTCATGTCCTGCGCAATTTCCACAGGATTGTTGTAAACGGTTTCTTTGTACATTTGTTTGTCTACCAGACCGGCAAGTTCAATTCCAAGACCAAAAACACCTACTTTGATTCCGTTTTTATGAAAAATTTTATACGGTTTAACAAGTCCGTCCATTACCGTATTTTTAAAGTCGTAATTCGAATTTATAAATTCAAAAGTAGCATGGGGCATCTGAGCGTATAAACCATCAAGACCATTATCGAAATCATGATTTCCTATCGTTGAGGCATCATATTTCATCATGCTCATCAATTTAAATTCAAGTTCACCACCGTAATAATTAAAGTACGGAGTTCCCTGAAAAATATCACCTGCATCTAATAAAAGTACGTTTGGATTTTCTTTACGGATCGTTTCAATAAGAGCCGCTCTGCGGGATACACCACCTTTGTTTGCATTACGCGGATCATCAGCCGGAAAAGGGTCAATATGGCTGTGAACATCGTTGGTGTGTAAAATCGTTAAGTGTTTAATATCGTTAGTTTCAAAACTGCTTAATGAAAGGCCTAAGCTTAATAAAGCAGTACTGGCAGCTGTTTTCTCGATAAATTCTCTTCTTTTCATTTTTTATATTTTTTACTGAAACGATATTTTATTTGTAATGTTTTTTTTTGCCACGAATTTCACGAATTTCCGCGAATTAGTATTTTTTACAAAAACTAGGATTGGTGTAAATCCGTCAAATTTGTGGCAACTTATTGTTCTGTATTGTGATTTTTTTTGCCACAGATTAAAAAGATTTGCATTGATTTTAATCTTTTATCCCGATAGCCACCCGGAGCAGTTAAACTTTTCACAAGCACGGTTGCCGGATTTTATTTTCTATTCATTTTTTTAAATATTCACTCTTAAAAAATTAGTGAAAATTCGTGAAATTCGCGGCAAACTTAATATTATTCTTCCGTAATTCGGATGTCTCTTGGCACCGGAATGGTATCAACTTCTTTAAAATAATCAATCAATACGTCCCTTAGTTTATAATTCAGATCATATTTCTTAACACTTTTTGCGAAAAAAGCCATACTGTCTCCGCCATTTGCTAAATAATCATTCGTGGCTACATAATAAACAGCAGATAGGTCAAGAGGTTTTCCCTGAATCAGGATGTTTTTTGCAGTCTTGTCTTTGGCAATTGTAAAAGTCATCCCGGATAATGGCTGCGCTTTTTGTGCTTTAATAATATAAGAACACATTTCTAAAATCTGCTCCCCTTTTAAAGCCATTACAACCATGCTGTTTTCAAAAGGCATAATTTCAAATGCAGTTCTGCTGGTCACATTTCCTTTTGGTAAAATAGCCCTGATACCGCCATGATTCAATAAACACAGGTCAATGCTTTTTTTCTCACGCGCTTTAAAAACCAGATTTCCTCTTTCTACACAAACATCAGCCATCAGATTTCCAATAGTCGTCTGCCATTTTCCGCTGCTTTTGTCAAGTGTTTCAGGACAATAAGCCAAAACACTGTCCAAATCCTTATTAATATGATTTCGATACGGTGCAATAAAGCTTTCTATTGCCGGGGTCTCGGCAGCTTTTTCGGTTACAGGCAGTAGTTTACCTTCTATCTTCGTTAAATTGTAGTTTTTGGTACTGCAAGAAGTTATAAAAAAAAGTGTTAAGAATATAACAAAAAGTTTTAAAAATCCGTTATACTTTTTTAGTTTTACCATCTTAAATGCGACTTAAATAATTAATTTTGTAATCTGGTAAAAATACTATGTTTTTAAATTATATAAAGGAATTTTTTGTAAAAAAATCATTAAAAAATAACTTGCATAATGTCAAAAACGAAGTCTTTACAAGTAAAGTACAAACAATTGGTTTACTGGTTGATGAAAGCAAATTTCGTCATTCGAAAGAGTTAATCAGAGAATTAATATCGAATGGAATCAATCCGGAGGATATAAAAATTGTGGTGTACAGAGATAAATTGAAGAAAAAAACAGCGTACTCAAGACCCACTTTTGGTAAAAAAGACATCAGTTGGGACGGGAATATTACGGTAGATTTTCTAAATGAATTTATAGCAGCAGAATTTGACCTTATGATTAGTTATTATGATATCGAAAAAGCAATTTTGATGATGGTAACAAGTAAATCAGAAGCGAAGTTTAAAGTTGGTTTTGCAGCCGTCGATAAAAAATTAAACCGATGGATGATAGAAACCACTATGGAAAATTACAAACTCTTCGTTTTCGAATTGTTTAAGTATTTAAAAAATATCAAATAAAATATAAATTAGAATATGCAATCATTAATAGGTACTGGCGTTGCTCTTGTAACTCCATTTAAAAAAGATTTCTCAATTGATTTTGAAGCATTACAGCGAATAGTTAATTTTTCGATTGATGGAGGAGTTGAATATCTTGTCGTTATGGGCACAACAGCAGAAAATGCGACCTTAACACAAGCCGAAAAAGAATTGGTTATAAATGCAGTAATTGATATTAACAAGGGAAGATTGCCTTTGGTACTAGGTGTGGGCGGTAATAATACCATGCAGGTTGTTGAGGAATTGAAAACCAGGGATTTTTCTGCCTTTGATGCCATTCTTTCTGTTTCACCATATTATAACAAACCAACCCAGGAAGGGATTTACCAGCATTTTAAGGCGGTTTCCGAAGCTTCTCCGTTACCGGTTATCTTATATAATGTACCGGGAAGAACATCAAGCAATATGCTGCCTGCAACCGTAATTCGTCTGGCAAATGATTTTGATAATATCGTGGCGATAAAAGAAGCTGCGGGAGATATTGTTCAGGCTTTTCAGCTGATCAAAAATGCACCGAAAGATTTCCTTGTAATTTCAGGTGATGATATGATTGCCTTGCCTATAGTTTTGGCTGGCGGAGCAGGGGTGATTTCTGTAATTGGACAAGGTTTTCCGAAAGAATTTTCAGAAATGATCCGTTTAGGACTGAATAAAAAAGTAAGTGAAGCTTTTAAAACGCAATACTTTCTGTCAGATTGTATTGATATGATTTTTGAGCAGGGAAATCCTGCCGGAATCAAGCAAGTATTCAAAGCCCTTGGTATTGCTGAAAACACAGTGCGTTTACCGTTAGTGTCAGTTGATGATGCACTGGCAGGAAGATTGAATGAATTTGTTAAAAAAAGCATTAAAGTAGAGCAGGATTAACGGTATTTTATTATACCAAAAAAATATTTTGTAGTAGCTAAATTAATAACTAAATTTGCCACCGGAACTTCGGTGTGATTTTGCTTTGGCACAATTGTCTAAGAAATCATAATAAAAGTAATAAAATGAAAAAAATAGTATCTCTATTAATTGTTGTTGTCCTTTTTTGTTCTTGTAGTGATTACCAAAAAGCATTGAAAAATGAAGATGTTGCGGCAAAATTTGAAATAGCAACAAAGATGTATGAGGCTGGTAAATATTCAAAAGCCATCCGTCTTTTTGAGCAATTAGCCCCTACCTATAGAGGTAAACCTCAGGCTGAAAAATTATTTTATATGTTTTCTCAGTCCTATTATAAAACAAAACAATATTATTTGGCAGGTTATCAGTTCGAAAGTTTCGTTTCGGGTTATCCGCGAAGTGAAAAAGTTCAGGAAGCTGCTTTTCTCGGGGCCTTTAGCTATTCTAAATTATCTCCTGTTTACAGCTTAGATCAGACAGATACTGTAAAAGCACTTGAAAAATTGCAGGCTTTTATTGATAATTACCCAAATTCAGAATACATCACTCAGGCAAACGATGCAGTGAAAATTCTAAATGGCAAGCTGGAGAAAAAAGCTTACGAAAATGCCAAAGGATACAACACGATTTCAGATTATAAATCAGCATTAGTCGCTTTTGATAATTTTATTGCTGATTTTCCCGGAACGCCTTTTAAAGAAGATGCGTTGTTCTATAAATATGATTCTGCATACAAACTGGCCATAAACAGCGTTCCTTCAAAAATGCAGGATCGTTTAAATGTTGCCAAAGTAGCTTACAGTAACTTAATTAAGTTTAAAAGCGATACAAAATACAAAGTACAAGCTGACGAAATGAACGCCAGAGTGGAAACTGATTTACAAAAATTTACTAAATAAAATAAAGTCATGGATTTAAAAAAGACGAATGCTCCTGTAAATACAATAACTTACAATAAAACAGTTATTGAAGAGCCAACAGGAAATGTGTATGAGGCAATTACCATTATGGCTAAAAGAGCAAATCAGATCAATTCTGAAATCAAAAAAGAATTAACGGAGAAATTAGAAGAGTTTGCTACTTATAATGACAGTCTTGAAGAAGTTTTTGAAAATAAAGAACAAATTGAAGTTTCTAAATTTTACGAAAAATTACCAAAGCCACACGCTTTAGCCGTTCAGGAGTGGTTAGATGGTAAAACATACCACAGAGGTTCAAACAAATAATATAGTATAATGTCAGTTTTAAACGGAAAGAAAATTTTACTGGGAGTTTCTGGTGGAATTGCAGCGTATAAAACAGCATCATTAGTACGACTTTTTATAAAAGCAGGTGCACATGTCCAGGTGATAATGACACCTGCTTCTAAGGATTTTGTAACGCCACTTACGTTATCTACCTTATCAAAAAATCCGGTACATTCCAGTTTCTTTAATCAGGATGATGAAGATGCCGTTTGGAACAATCACGTTGAATTAGCGCTTTGGGCTGATATAATGCTGATTGCTCCAGCAACTGCCAATACGTTATCCAAGATGACAACCGGCAATTGCGATAACCTTTTAATTGCTACTTATTTATCGGCCAAATGTCCTGTTTACTTTGCTCCGGCAATGGATCTGGATATGTACAAACATCCTTCCACCATTTCAAGTTTTACAGCCTTAAAACAATTTGGGAATATCATGATTCCGGCAGAAAGCGGTGAATTGGCAAGTGGACTTTCAGGTGAAGGAAGAATGGCAGAACCCGAAAATATAATCGCATTTCTGGAAGCTGATTTAGAAGCTAAATTACCTTTAAAAGGAAAAAAAATACTAATTACTGCCGGGCCAACATACGAAGCTATAGATCCTGTGCGTTTTATAGGAAATCATTCCTCAGGAAAAATGGGTTTTGATATCGCAAATGCAGCAGCAGATTTAGGGGCAAGTGTTGTTTTGGTATCCGGACCAACGCATTTCAAGGCGAAAAATACAGCAATTCAGGTTATAAACGTAGTATCTGCTCAGGAAATGTATGATGCCTGTCATTTGTACTATAATGATGTTGATGTTGCGGTTGCAGCAGCAGCAGTAGCTGATTATAAGCCTAAAACGGTAGCTTTGCAGAAAATCAAAAAAGCTCCGGATGAGTTTTCGATCGAACTCGAAAAAACAAAAGACATTTTATTGTCGTTGGGAAATAGCAAAAAAAAGCAATTTTTAATTGGGTTTGCATTAGAAACTGAAAATGAAATTGAGAATGCGAAGTTGAAAATTCAGAAAAAAAACTTAGATTTGATTGTTTTAAATTCCTTACAGGATGAAGGGGCCGGTTTTAAAAAAGAAACCAATAAAGTGACTTTTATCGATAAGGATTTTAAAATCGAACCAATGGAACTGAAATCAAAAGAATCAGTAGCAACCGATATTTTGAATAAGGTGATTTCACATTTTTCATAAAGTAAAGGTGATTTCAAGCCAGACACTGAATTAAAAAAATAGCGGAATCATCTTTCGCTAAACGCAAATAGTATCTTCGTATGAATAATAAAATAGTTACTTTATTAGTATTTTTAATCTTTGGCTTTACGCAGGCACAACAGCTAAATTGTACGGTAACTATAAATACGGACAGACTTCCCAATCCAAATCAGCAGGTTTTTAAAACGCTTCAGACCTCCTTGTCAGAATTTGTAAATAAAACCGACTGGACGGGTTCCGTCCTGAAACAAAACGAGCGCATCAATTGTTCGATGTATATTACTTTATCGTCCAACAGTTCAGATCAGTTTTCGGGAACCATTCAGGTTCAGGCATCAAGACTGATCTATAATTCGACCTATTCCTCTCCAATTTTCAATTATAACGATAAAGACTTTAGCTTCAGGTATACGGAATATGAGCCACTATTGTTCAATCCGACTACTTTTGATTCTAATTTAGTCTCGGTAGTTTCCTTTTACAGCTATATGATTTTAGGAATAGATGCAGATACCTTTCAAATGGGTGGAGGAAGCTCGTATCTTGAAACAGCCCAAAACATCGCAAATGTGGCGCAGCAGGGTGGTTTCAAAGGATGGAGCCAGGCAGACGGAGTTCAGAACCGTTACTTTTTAATCAACGATATGCTTTCGCCAACCTACAGCGATTTAAGACAAACCATGTTTTTGTACCATTCCGGTTTAGACAATATGAGTCAGGATCTGAAAGCTGCCAAAGAAAAGATCAAATCTTCAATACTGCTTATAGGTAAATTAAATTCGGTGAAGCCAAATGCTTTTTTAACACGGATATTTTTTGATGCTAAATCAGACGAAATTGTCTCTGTTTTTTCAGGTGGACCAAGTATTCCTGTTACGGATTTAACAGATGTTTTAAATAAAGTTTCCCCATTGAATTCTACAAAATGGTCGCAAATCAAATTTTAATTGATTTTAGATTTTGCCTCCTTCATTAACTTTTATATTTATATATTTTTCTTATGATTACTTCACTGTCAATTAAAAATTACGCTCTGATTGAAAAGCTTGCTATTGATTTTTCAAAAGGTTTTTCTATAATTACAGGTGAAACAGGTGCTGGTAAATCTATAATTTTAGGCGCATTAGGTATGGTTTTAGGAAAAAGAGCCGACCTGACTTCATTGAAAAATAAAGAAGAAAAATGCGTTATCGAGGCACAATTTGAAATTTCGAAATACAATTTAAAAGAATTTTTCGAAGCAAATGACCTCGATTATGAAGATGAAACAATTATCAGACGCGAAATTTTACCTTCGGGAAAATCACGTGCCTTTATTAATGACAGTCCCGTAAACCTTCAGGAACTGCAGGATTTGAGTTTGTTTTTGATTGATATTCATTCACAGCAGCAGACTCAGGAACTTTCAGATGAAAGTGTTCAGTTTAAAATAATTGATGCAATTGCCAACAATTCAGATAGTATAAGTTCCTATCAGAAACTTCTAAAAACGTATAAATCAGAAAAATCAAAGCTGAATGCCTTACTGAAAAAACAAAGTGATTCAGGTAAAGAACAGGAATACAATACTTTTCTGTTGAATGAACTGGTGGCAGCAAAACTGAAACCCGGAGAACAGGAAGAACTGGAAGCTGATTTTGAGAAGCTGAATAATGTTGAAATTATAAAAGAAGCAATTGATAAATCTCTGGTGATTACGAATGAAGAACAATTTGGCGTTTTTCACAATCTGAATGAAATTAAAGCCTCATTGCAAAAAATCGCTCTTTTTTCGCCCGAATATCAGAGTTTATTCGAAAGAATTACAAGTGTGGCCATAGAAGTAGATGATGTTTCTAAAGAATTGCAAAATGCTTCGGAAAAATTATTAAA
Source organism: Flavobacterium sp. LC2016-23 (assembly GCF_009674775.1). GTDB lineage: Bacteria > Bacteroidota > Bacteroidia > Flavobacteriales > Flavobacteriaceae > Flavobacterium. The sequence goes on from NZ_WKKE01000006.1 coordinate 15,638, forward strand.
CGATCCTGAAAAGTTAGAACTGACGAATCAGAAATTGCAGTTAATTTATAACCTTCAGAAGAAACATCAGGTAACTTCTGTAGAAGACTTGCTTCAAATTCAGGCCAATTTGGAAAGTGCAGTGGTCGAATTAGGAAATATCGAAGAAGAAATTGCGGTTTTGTCGCAGTCAATAGAACAAAAAACACAGGAATTGGCTGCTTTTTCGGCAACTATTCATCAAAATAGGGAAAAGGCTATTCCGGTTTTATCCAATCAGTTAGTTTCGATCCTGGAAACCTTAGGCATGCCAAATGTTCGTTTCAATATGGAATTGCTGCCGTCTGAAACGTATTTTCAAAACGGAAAAGACGAATTGCAGTTTTTGTTTTCAGCCAATAAAGGAACTGACTTCGGATTGCTCAAGAAAGTGGCTTCCGGAGGAGAGATGTCCCGTATTATGCTGGCTGTAAAAGCAATATTGGCAAAATACTCCAAATTACCGACTTTAATTTTTGATGAAATTGATACCGGGGTTTCAGGTGAAATTGCCATTAGAATGGGAGAAATTATGAAAGAAATGAGTGCTACCATGCAGATATTTGCCATTACGCATTTACCGCAAATTGCCGCGAAAGGCGACTCTCATTTCAAGGTGTTCAAATCTACGGTTGATGAGGATACACAATCAGAATTGAAACTATTAAGCCAGGAAGAAAGAGTGACAGAAATTGCGCAGATGCTTTCCGGTGCCAACATTTCGGATTCGGCATTAAATCATGCAAAAGAATTATTAAATTAAGAATACGTTTAAAGATGGAAAGCCTGAGTTTTTACGAAAATCAATTTATTAAAGCAGATTCCCTAATATCTGACGGAAATATAGCTGACGGAAAAGAACTGCTGGAGGAAATACTGGCTCAATATCCCGACTTTGGCAAAGCTCATAACCATTTGGGATGGATTTATTATAATAAGCTAAGTAACCATGATAGAGGGATTTATCACTATAAACTGGCGATGAAATTTGAGCCGAAATATCCACCGCCGTACATCAACTATACGTATTTGCTCATAGATATTGGCCGTTATGCAGAAGCAAAAGAGCATATCAAAAATACCATGCAAAATCTTGAAAACTTTGATTATTCGACCTACAACAGCGAATTGGGAAGAATGGCGGAGTATGAAAATGAGTACACCGCAGCTTATAATTATTATAAACTAGCGAAGAAAAATGCCTTAAACCCAAACTTTATAGACAATATGAACGCTAACATGAAAAGGGTTAAAGATAAAATGTCTATTTTTGAAAAATTAAAACTGAAACTGAATTAATACAATAAAAATAATTGCAAGATGATTATAGAACCTAGAATGAGAGGATTTATTTGTTTGACGTCTCACCCAAAAGGATGCGAGCAAAACGTAAAAAATCAAATAGAATATATAAAATCAAAAGGTCCGATCGCCGGAGCAAAAAAAGTACTGGTTATTGGTGCTTCAACAGGTTTCGGACTGGCTTCAAGAATTACGAGTGCTTTTGGATCCGATGCTGCGACAATAGGAGTATTTTTTGAAAAACCGCCGGTGGAAGGAAAAACAGCTTCACCGGGATGGTACAATTCTGCAGCTTTTGAAACTGAAGCTCATAAAGCAGGTTTGTATGCAAAAAGTATCAACGGAGATGCTTTTTCAAACGAAATAAAAAGACAAACGTTAGATTTAATAAAAGCAGACTTAGGGCAGGTTGATCTTGTCATTTACAGTTTAGCATCACCAGTGCGTTTACACCCTGTAACAGGAGTAACACACCGTTCTGTTTTGAAACCAATCGGACAGACTTTTACAAACAAGACAGTTGATTTTCATACCGGAAACGTTACGGAAGTTTCTATCGCGCCGGCTAATGACGAAGATATCACCAATACTGTCGCAGTAATGGGGGGTGAAGACTGGGCGATGTGGATGGATGCTTTAAAAGAGGAGAATTTATTAGCAGAAGGAGCTACAACAGTGGCGTATTCTTATATCGGGCCTTCATTGACAGAGGCAGTTTACCGTAAAGGAACAATTGGCCGTGCAAAAGATGATTTGGAAGCTACGGCATTTTCTATCACAGACAGTTTAAAATCAGTAGGCGGAAAAGCATATGTATCCGTGAATAAAGCTTTGGTTACCCAGGCAAGTTCTGCAATTCCGGTTATTCCGTTATATATTTCTCTTTTGTACAAAATCATGAAAGAAGAAGGAATTCACGAAGGCTGTATTGAACAAATCCAGCGTTTGTTTCAGGACAGATTGTACAATGGATCAGAAGTTCCCGTAGATGATAAAGGAAGAATCAGAATTGATGACTGGGAAATGCGCGAAGATGTTCAGGCTAAGGTAGCGAAGCTTTGGCAGGAAGCCACTACCGAATCTTTACCGGGAATCGGAGATTTAGCAGGATACAGAAATGATTTCTTGAATTTATTCGGATTTGAATTTGCAGGAGTGGACTACAAAGCAGAAGCAAATGAAGTAGTTGAAATTGAAAGTATAAAATAAATTAGAGATTACCATAAATAAAAACCATCAGCCAAAAGTTGATGGTTTTTTTGTGAATATACCATATCTTTGTTAAAATTTTTCCGTTTAAATAATTACTACTTTAATACCTCATATTCCATTATGATTTTTTCTTTAATTATACCCGTGTATAATCGACCAGATGAAGTTGATGAACTTTTAGAAAGTTTGACCCAATCTGATTATAATGAAGCTTTTGAAATTGTTCTTATAGAAGATGGTTCTTCAATACCATGCAAAGATGTGGTGATGACGTACCAGGGAAAGCTGAATATTTCCTATTATTTCAAAGAAAATTCAGGACCGGGAGCCTCAAGAAATTTTGGAATGCAAAAAGCGAGGGGGGATTATTTTATCATTTTTGATTCGGATTGTATTATTCCGTCCAATTATCTGACTGAAGTCCGAAAAGAATTAAATGCCAATTATGTAGATTGTTTTGGGGGGCCTGATAAGGCACTCAAAAGCTTTTCAGATATTCAGAAAGCGATCAACTTTGCCATGACTTCATTTCTTACAACCGGCGGTATCCGCGGCGGTTCTGAAAAAATCAATAAATTTCAGCCGCGCAGTTTTAATATGGGGATTTCAAAGAAAGCTTTTGAAATGTCAAAAGGTTTTGGAAATATTCATCCGGGAGAAGATCCGGATCTGTCCATCCGTTTATGGAATTTAGGTTTTGAAACCAGATTGTTTCCGGAAGCATTCGTGTATCATAAACGTCGTATAGACTGGGGTAAATTTTCCATTCAGGTTCATAAATTCGGAATTGCAAGACCTATTTTAAATAGTTGGTATCCGGAACATAGTAAAATCACTTTTTTCTTTCCTACTTTCTTTATCTTGGGGTTATTAATAGCTTTTTTATTGTTAATATTTAATATTGATCTTTTTTTACAATTATATTTTGTATATTTCGGTGTAATTTTTCTTACATCCAGCGTTCAGAATAAAAGTGTCAAAATTGGAGCACTTTCAGTAGTAGCAGTCTGGAAACAGTTTTATGGGTATGGAACCGGGTTTTTGGAATCTTTTGTAAAAATTATTCTTTTAAAGAAAAAACCGCAAGAAGCTTTTCCCCGTATGTTTTTTAAAGTATAATATGACAAAAGTTATTGGTTTAACAGGTGGAATTGGAAGTGGTAAAACAACCATCGCCCATTATTTTGAGGAAATGGGAGTTCCTGTTTACATCGCTGATGACGGTGCCAAAAGAGTCATGCAGTCGGAGAATATTATAAAAGAAATAAAAAAAACTTTTGGAGAAGTAATTTTCGAAAATAATATTTTAGACAGGGCTAAACTGGCTGAGATCGTATTTAAAGATAAAGATAAATTAAACGAGTTAAATGCTATAGTTCATCCGGCTGTTAAAGAAGATTTCGAGGCATGGTTATTGAAACATGAAAACTGCCAGTATATAATCTACGAAGCCGCAATTTTGTTTGAAAGCGGGCGTTATAAAGAATGTGATCTTGTCATAACGGTCACTGCTCCGGAAGAAGTAAGAATTGAAAGAGTTTTAAAGCGTGATAATACCACAAGAGAGCAGGTTTTAAACCGTATGAAAATGCAATGGAATGATGAAAAACGTATTTCCGGAAGCAATTTTGTAATAAATAACGATAATCTTAAAAAAGCTAAAGAAGAAGTTGTTAAAATTCTTAAAATTTTAAATATAAAACAAAATCGGTCTTAAATGTTAATATTTGGTTAATGTATTATTTAGTATATTGTTAAAATATTAATTTTGTTGCGATGAATAAATTATTTTTTAGAATACTTGTTTTGCTCATGAGTCTGTCCTTAATAGGGATAATTCTGGTTCAGGTATATTGGTTCAACTCTTCATTTAAAAATAATGATGAGCAGTTTAAATACCACGTAACTCAGGTAATTGGAAATGTTGCTGATAAATTAGAGCAACAGGAAGAGTATAGTTTTTATGATAAATACAATCGTATAAAAGACAGTACCGGTAAAACTCCAAAAAAAGAAGATCTATTAGAAGTTCTCTATGTTCAGAGAAATACAAAAACAAATAAAACTATTGTATATTCTAATACACTTACATCTGAAGATTACGATATAAACGGTTCACTATTTAATAAAAAGTTTAGTAGCGAAAGATTTAAAAATTTTAGTTCAAAAAGAGTAACTGAAGTTTATAATAACAACATCGGAATCGATAATAATAATTTAGGACAAAGTATTATTCCGGATTTAAGAATTGAAAAATCAGGTAGTTTAGATATTTTAAATAAAGTACAGCAGCAAATTCAGTATAAAGATATTGCTTCGCTGACGCCTATAGAAGGAAGGATTACAAAAGACAAGCTGCAAAAACTTTTAAAGAAAGAATTAGAAGAATATGGTGTAAAAACCAAGTTTGAGTACGGTGTACTTAACAGCGGTCTTGCGACAAAAGTAAAATCGGATGGTTTTCATTATGATAAAGATGCAAGCTATCATGTGCCAATATATACAGATAACGAAGGAAATAGTAAATATGAGTTATTTATAACTTTCCCTCACAAAAAGAAATTTTTGTTGTCTGAATTGTTAAGTATTACAATACTGTCTATAATTTTTACATTAATTATAATAGTTGCCTACACCAGTGCGTTGAATCAATTATTACGTCAAAAGCATATTTCTGAGATTAAAACAGATTTTATAAATAATATGACGCACGAGTTTAAAACTCCAATTGCGACCATAAATTTAGCACTTGATGCCATTAAAAATCCTAAAATTATTGAAGATAAAGAGAAAGTTTTTCGCTATCTTCAAATGATAAGAGATGAAAATAAAAGGATGCATGCCCAGGTGGAAAACGTTCTTCGGATTTCTAAATTAGAAAAAAAAGAATTAGATATTACAAAAGAACCTACTGTAATTCATGATATAATTGATGATGCAATTGAGCACGTAAATTTAATTTTAGAAGACAGGCAGGGAACTGTGGTAAAGCATTTTAATGCTGCAAGAACAACCTGTCTTATTAATGAAGTGCATTTTACAAACGTATTGGTTAATATTTTAGAAAATGCCATAAAATATTCGCCGGATATTCCTGAAATTGAAATTTTTACAGAAAATGTTAAAGACATGATTCTGATAAAAGTAAAAGACAACGGGCTAGGTATGAGTAAGGTAGCCCAGAAAAGAGTTTTTGAGAAATTTTACAGGGAACATACCGGAGATTTGCATAATGTAAAAGGACATGGTTTGGGGCTTGCTTACGTAAAAAGAATAGTAGAAGACCATAATGGTCAAGTATATGTTGAAAGCGAAAAAGGAAAAGGTAGCACCTTTATAATAAAAATACCATTAATAAATTAAAATATGGAAAATAATAACAAAAGAATACTTTTAGTAGAAGATGACCTTAATTTCGGGGCAGTTCTTAAAGATTATCTAATGTTAAATGACTTTGAAGTTACTTTAGCTAAAAACGGTATGGAAGGTTTCGAGAAATTCAAGAAGGATGTGTATGATTTATGTATTCTTGACGTAATGATGCCTTATAAAGATGGTTATACTTTAGCCAAAGAAATTAGAGAAAAGAACAGTGAAGTGCCTATTATATTTTTAACAGCAAAATCAATGAAAGAGGATGTGTTAAAAGGTTATAAAGCCGGAGCTGATGATTATTTGAATAAACCTTTTGATTCAGAAGTGTTATTAATGAAAATCAAAGCAATTATTCAGAGAAAATCTGCCGATACAAAAGCAGAACAAGTACAGTTTGAATTTAACATCGGAAAATTCCATTTAAATTCTAAACTTAGGTTTTTAACTTTTGAAAACGATGAAGCAATAAAATTATCTCCAAAAGAAAATGAATTGCTTAAAATGTTGATTCTTCATGAAAATGATTTAATGCCAAGAGAATTAGCATTGACTAAAATCTGGAGAGATGACAACTACTTTACTTCAAGAAGTATGGACGTTTACATCGCTAAATTGAGAAAATATCTAAAATCTGATGAAGATGTAGAGATCTTAAACATTCACGGAGAAGGTTTCAGATTAGTGGTAAAAAGCAAAATTGCTGAATAATAATTCACCTGATAAAAAGTAAAAGCTCTGAGACATCAGAGCTTTTTTTATGAATTCAATTTTCTGGTATATGATTTATTTCCAGTTAAGCTGTAAAGCGAAACATGTTTTGTCTTCTTTGGTTATGCTAAAAGTAGAATCAGTTTCAGTTTCACTCTCATGAATGATCACAGCATCATTTAGGGATAACTCCTTCATGAAATTCATTTCAAAACTGGCAATTTTCTGACTTAGTATTTTTTTGGGATCAACGTGGTCCAGACACCATTCCAGGTATTTTACATTGTTGGCATGATTCACAATATCCAGATCTGATAAATAAACTGTTTTTTCAAAAACAGACTCTTTTTCCGGATTGACATTTATTTTTGAAAAACCTTCTGTTGTAGCCCTATTCTCCGGGAAAAGCTCAAAATGTTCGTAAGGCAGCGCTAAAGCTTCAGGACGACGCGCTTTGGTATTGAATACGGCCCAGAATGTTTCGCTTCCAATAATCTTTTTTCCATTTACATACATTTCAAGCGCACGAACAGATCGCGAGTTCTCAAGACTGTTGATCCATGTTTTTACCGTTACAATATCCTGCCATTTAGGCAAAGCGCTTACTTCTACACGCATTCTGCTTAAAACCCAGGCCTGATTAAATTCCTGCATATCGGCGAAACTAATTCCTCCCACCTCTGAATGTGCGGCAGCCGTTAGTTGTAAAAGGTTACACAAATCGGTATATTTTAAATAACCGTTTGGTGTGCATTGCGTAAAATTAATTTCCCAGTCTTTGCTTAAAACGGATGTGAAATTTGGAGATATTGGCATTTTGTAATTTTAAATTGTTGATTTTAGATTTGATTTAAAGAATAGAATAAAGAGCATAGAGCATAGATTTTTATTTTTACTTTAGGAACGTTTCTACGTATGCTATAATTTGTTTTCTGTCTGTGGCGTAATCAAACCATTTGGTGTTTTCGTTTCGTTTGAACCAGGTTAATTGTCTTTTTGAAAATCTTCTGGTGTTTTTTTTGATTTCTTCTATAGCAAAAGGTAATGTAAATTCGCCATCAAAATAACTAAATAATTCTCTGTAACCTACCGTCTGGAGTGCATTTAACGCTTTATCAGGGTATAATCTTTTTGCTTCCTCGAGTAAACCGTGGTCCATCATTATATCAACCCGTTGATTAATTCTGTTGTAAATAACTTGCCTTTCAGCATCTAAACCAATTAAAACAGGAGTGAAGTTGCGGTTGTTTTTCTTTTGATTCAGAAAAGAAGAATAAGGCTTTCCGGTTCCAATACAGACTTCTGTAAAACGCATCATTCGTTGCGGGTTTTGTAAAGTTTGCGGATTTTCTAACGTGATTTTTTGATAATATTCGGGATCTAATTCCTTGAGTTTTTCCTGTAGGTAGTTTATTCCGAGTTTTTCGTAATTTGAATTTACTTCGGAACGAACTTCCGGATTGATTTCAGGAAACTCGTCAAAACCTTTTAAAATAGCATCAACATATAAACCTGAACCTCCGATAAGAATGACATAATCATTCGTTTGAAAAAGAGTTTCAATTTTCGCTAAAGCCTCTTTTTCGTAATCGCCAACGGTATAATTTTCGAATATTGATTTGTTCTGAATAAAATGGTGTTGGGCAGCTTGTAATTCTTCCTGATTCGGAACTGCTGTGCCGATGGTCATTTCTTTAAAAAACTGACGGCTGTCACACGAAACAATTTCGCATTTAAAATGTTGTGCCAGAGCAATACTTAAGGCAGTTTTGCCTATAGCTGTTGGTCCGACAATGGTAATTAAGTATTTCATATTTTTTTAGCCCAGATGGAAATGGAAACCCCGGAGTTATAATTGTTTGTTTTTTTGGTATAAATGAGCGACCGGCGGAAGCTCTTTTTATGCCTTTAAAAAACAACAAGTATAACGAGGAGTTGCAGTGTACAGCTGGATTGGCTTCATAAATTATTTTTTGGTAATTCTGTTCCGCATTCATGGCAATATTTTGCGCTGTCAAAGTGTACTTGTGCATTGCATTTGCGACAGCTATTTTTTGTACTGACTGAATTGTTTCGAAGGCTGTTTTTTGCAAATTCGGCAGTAACAATTCCCGTAGGAACGGCTATAATTCCGTATCCCATAATCATTACCAAGGATGCTAAAAACTGGCCTAAAGGCGTTGCCGGTGATATGTCTCCGTAACCTACGGTTGTAAGGGTTACAATGGCCCAGTAAATACCTGCGGGAATACTTGTAAAACCACTTTCTTTGCCTTCCACGACATACATCAATGCGCCGATAATTACGGCACTAATCATAACAAAATAGATAAAGACCAGAATTTTTTCTTTACTGGCTTGCAGTGCTTCCTTTAATTGATACGACTGATGCGAAATTTGTGGAATGTGCAGAATTTTGAAAAGCCTGAAGAAACGCAAAACTCGTACGATGGTCAGAACATTGGTTGCCGGAAAAAAAATCGAAAGATACATAGGCAGTATGGCCAGCAAGTCGATAATTCCATAAAAACTAAAGACGTATTTCAGTGGTTTTTGGATAGAGAGAATTCGAAGGAGATATTCAATTGTAAAGAAAATAGTAATCACCCATTCGCAAATCAGCAGCTGTGAATGGTATTTGAGATTTATTCCTTCGACGGTATCGAGCATTACCAGAATAACACTCAGGAGTATTAATCCAAGAAGCACTAAATCGAACATACGCCCTAAAATAGTGTTTGTTCCGTAAAGAACGATTTTTATTTTTTCTCTGAAAACCTCGTATTTTGATTTGTTTTTTGTCATCCCTACGAAGATACGTAAAGTTTGTAAGTATTAAAAATGAAGAATTTTCAGCGATTTGCTTTTACGGATATAACTTTGGATGATATTTTTTACATCTCTGTTATTTTGCATCGGAATAAGAATGTTTTTAAGGATTTCAATGTTTGTGATTTGATAATTCAAATCATAATAGGCATATCCTTTATAAATTCCGTTTTCGATTAAGACAGCACTTCGTTCATTTATGTTTCTGCCTCTGTCGATCAGAATCATGCTTTTGTTCTCAAAACTGTTTTCAGAAATGAATTCCTGTACTCTGGCATTGTATATTTCCGGAGTTATTTCACCAATGCAGGCGCCATCACATTCTTTTATTTTATATTGAAAACACTCTTTTTTAGAAACATACAATCCGGTTAGTTTTTGGCATAAATGGTATTTTGCGGTATGTTTGAAAAGAGCATTTTTGGCTTCCTGTAAGCTGGCGTAAGAGGTGATTTCTTTTTTACGGCCGTCTGCTTTCTCCAGTTTTAGATTCAGATAGCCATTGCTGTCTTTTTCAGTGTATAAAGCATATGGGAAAATGGTTTTTCGCTGGGAACGATTGTATCTCGGCCTGTTTATTTTTACTTCTTCGCTTTCCTTTAGCAGGGCAATTAATTCGCTTCCGGTTTCATCGTAAGTAATTGTGAAAACTTCGGCCTGAATTTTTTTGCTTTTCGTTGTAATTCCTGTAAAATGCTGATTGACCCTTTTTTTGATGTTTTGGCTTTTGCCGATATAAATTAGGGTTCCACTTTGATTATGAATGTAATAAACTCCGGTTTTTGTTGGCATTTGCGATAAAAGATCCAGGAATTTCGGGGCAATTCCTTTTTCAACTTCCAGTTTTATGAAATCTTTTACGATGGTTTTTTCTAAATCTTTTTCCAGTAGCATTTTGAATAACTTCGTCGTTGCCATAGCGTCACCACTGGCGCGATGTCTGTCTGCCATAGGGATTCCAAGTGCACGGACTAATTTTCCTAAACTGTAAGAAGGCTGCTCCGGAATTAATTTTTTGGCCAGTTCAACAGTACAGAGTGTTCTGGCTTCAAAATCATATCCCAAACGTCTGAATTCAGTACGTAAGATCCGGTAATCAAAAGAAGCGTTGTGTGCTACAATAATACAATCCGAAGTGATTTCGATAATTCTTTTGGCTACCTCGAAGAATTTAGGGGCAGAACGAAGCATAGCATTGTTTATCCCGGTTAATTTCACCACGAATGGCTGAATCGGAATTTCAGGGTTGACAAGGCTAATGAACTGGTCAATTACTTCATGGCCATCAAATTTATAAATGGCGATTTCGGTAATTCCTTCTTCATTAAACTGGCCTCCGGTAGTTTCTATGTCTAGTATTGCGTACAAATTCAGTGTTCAGTATTCAGTGTCAGTATTCAGTTTGTTGTAGAGAAACACAGCAGTGTGTCTTACGATAGATAATTATGTAATGAAATTATTAGCGACTTCCAAAAATGCTGCTTCCAATACGGACCATGGTGCTTCCGCATTCAATGGCAAGTTGGTAATCGCCGGACATTCCCATGGAAATAGTAGAGACGTACTGCAGTGCGTCTTTACCATATCCCTCACTATTTTTTAATGAGTCAAAAATAGACTTTAAATGTGTAAATTCTTTTTTAATCTGGTTTTGGTCTTCTGTAAATGTTGCCATGCCCATTAATCCTAAGATACGAATATTTTTCATCTCTTTGAATTCTGGCGAAGATAAAAGTAAATTCAATTCGTTTTCATCCAAACCAAATTTAGTTTCTTCTTCAGCAATATGTATTTGAAGCAGACAATCGATAATTCTATTGTTTTTTAATGCCTGTTTGTTGATTTCCTGCAATAATTTCAGACTGTCAACCCCATGAATCAAACTTACAAACGGAGCCATAAATTTGACCTTATTCGTTTGTACATGGCCAATCATATGCCATTGAATATCTTTTGGCATTTGTTCGTGTTTATCGGCCATTTCCTGGATTTTGTTTTCTCCAAAAATGCGCTGACCGTTTTCGTAAGCCTCCATTAAATCGGCTACAGGCTTTGTTTTGGAAACGGCCACTAAAGTTACGTTTTCCGGCAAAGAAGCTTTAATAGAATCTAAATTTGATGCGATTGACATGCTTTTTTCTTTTTTATGAAAGGATAAATTGCTTAGCGATTTTCTCTGCCTTTTTACTTTCACTGTAATCATAAAAACCTTCTCCGGATTTTACGCCTAATTTGCCTGCTCTTACCATATTTACTAATAACGGACAAGGAGCATATTTAGGATTTTTGAAACCTTCGTACATTACGTTCAAAATAGCCAGACAAACATCAAGGCCAATAAAATCAGCTAATTGAAGCGGTCCCATTGGGTGTCCCATTCCTAATTTCATTACCGTGTCAATTTCGTAAACACCGGCCACTTTATTGTATAACGTTTCAATGGCCTCGTTTAGCATAGGCATCAGAATTCTGTTGGCCACAAAACCAGGATAATCGTTTACTTCAACAGGAGTTTTACCCAATTTCTCAGATAAATCCATAATGGTTTTTGTTACTTCATCGCTGGTATTGTATCCGCGGATGATTTCTACCAATTTCATAATCGGCACCGGATTCATAAAATGCATTCCGATTACTCTTTCCGGATGTGCCACTACAGCTCCGATTTGTGTGATGGAAATAGAAGAAGTATTCGTTGCTAAAATGGTATTATGCGAACAAGCTTCATTTAATTGTTTGAAAATGTTCAATTTTAATTCTACATTTTCTGTGGCAGCTTCCACTACCAAATCAGCGCCAACTACACCATCTTTTATATCGGTATAAGTAATAATATTTGTGATTGTTTTAGCAACGTCTTCGGCAGAAATGGTTCCTTTTGCCAGCATTCGGTCCAGATTGGCGGCAATAGTTGCCATTCCTTTGTCTAATGATTTCTCAGAAACGTCAATTAGTTTTACAACAAAACCACTTTGTGCAAAAGTATGGGCAATTCCGTTACCCATTGTTCCTGCACCAATTACAGCTATAGTTTTCATTTAATTTTGGTATTTAAATTTTAAAAGTTAAGGTTTAAAGCGGGTTTTAAGCCAACTTTAAACCTTAAAAATAAGAGTTCTGTTTTTTTGTATTATTTTTCGAAACAATCTATGATTTGATAAGCTACCCGTAAAGCGTCAGTAGCTTGTTCCAGTGTTACAATTGGCGTAGTGTCGGTATTAATGGCATTTGCGAAGGATTCCAGTTCATCTAAAATGGCATTGTTTTGCTCCACATCAGGATTAGTGAAATAAATCTGTTTTTTAACACCTTCGGCATTTTGCAGGATCATATCAAAATCTCCCGGAACTTCAGGAGCATCTTTCATGCGGACTACTTCACATTTTTTCTCTAAAAAGTCAACCGAAATGTAGGCATCTCTTTGGAAAAAACGGGTTTTACGCATATTTTTCATCGAAATTCTGCTTGCTGTTAAATTAGCGACACATCCATTTTCGAATTCAATTCTGGCATTCGCAATATCCGGTGTTTCACTGATTACCGAAACACCACTCGCATTAATATTTTTTACTTTTGAATTTACAACACTTAAAATCGCATCGATATCGTGAATCATTAAATCTAAAACTACAGGGACATCAGTACCACGCGGATTAAATTCAGCTAAACGATGCGTTTCTATAAACATCGGATTTTCGATCATATTTTTGGTCGCAATAAAAGCCGGATTAAAGCGCTCCACATGACCTACCTGACCTTTTACGTTGTACTCTTTGGCTAAAGCAATAATTTCTTCGGCTTCATCAACAGTATTAGCAATAGGTTTTTCTATAAAAATATGTTTTCCGGATTTGATCGCTACTTTGGCACATTTATAATGTGAAAGCGTTGGCGTTACAATGTCGATTACATCAACAGCGTGAATTAATTTTGCAATAGTGCTGAAGTTTTTATAGCCAAATTCTTTTGAAATTCTTTCGGCATTTTCCTGATTTTCGTCGTAAAATCCAACTAATTCGTACTTGTCAGATTGTTGTAATAAGCGTAAATGTATTTTACCAAGATGACCAGCACCTAAAACTCCCACTTTTAACATGATAATGTATTTTAAACAAAAATATAATTTATTTGTTGAAAGTAAAAGTTAATGCATTAAAGATTTAGCGATTTAATCGTGATATAAGAATCCTCATGAATATATGCTGATGTTTTTTAAATTCAAAAACGATTCCCTTCGGAAAAATTACAAAAATAGACAACCAGCATTATCAGAAAACTAACTGACAAGATTTGTAAATATCTTTTTTCGATCTTAAAATCTCTTTTTTTATTGATTACATAAGTGTTTGAGTAATCGTCGTGTAGATTTTTGCCCATTAAAAAAGATAGGCTTTCCAGTGGAATAAACCTCAATATTGTTCGTTTTAGAATCATGGAAAAGTCAGGTGAATTTCCATCCTCATCTGTTACATAGCAAGCTGTCAGAATTTTTGCAGGTGTATTTTTAAAGATAGATTCAAACATCAGGTAGTATAGAAACTTAATAATGGAAAAGAAAATTAGAATTCCAAATTTAGCTCCAAAAGCTGTTTTTAAATAGCTGAAAAAAGTAGTTAGATGATCGTTTTGTCGTGCGTAGCCAATAAAACCAAAAGCAACAACGATTATAATAAAAGAATCAATAGATAAATTTAAAAACCGCTTGTAATTCGAGGCGTTTTCAAGATTGTTTTCAATCGTCAGGCTGCTATCGTCAATAGTAGCAGAATTTAGATTTTTGGTTATGAAATGGTAGGATATAAAAATGTATAACAATGTAATTGCTATATAAGTAACACCATAAATACTCAGTTTGTCACTATTAAAATAAGCAATAAAAGAAAATATTTTTATTACAGAATCCAGAAAAACTAAACTGTAATTAAAAGCCAGTAATTTGGTTTCTTTATATTTCGAGAAGTAATAAATAATGGCACCTGCAAGAAAAGACAAATAAAAGAATAAATTTATAAGGGCTACAGAGCTGCTTTTGTATGAATATTGACTTGTTCTTTCTGTAACAATAAAAGTATCCATACCTGAATAATGATAAGGCTTGCTGCTAAAAACTATAAAATTTAAAAACTCCGTTAAATTCTGGAAATCAAAAAAAACAAAAAAAAAGGATAAAAAAATGCCCCACAGCGCAAAAAATAAAGACAGAAGAAAGATAGTTTTTTTCATAAAATGTTAACGTTCATTAGCTTTTAAGTTCGTAACCAAAAATAGAAATTAAATGATTAAAAAGTAGTTGACATTTGATAATTTGTTTTCTTATTTTTGCAAAAATAAAACCTACCTATTTTGAAAGATACTGCCAAACATCAAGGGCTTCGTAATCAATTAGTAAGTACTTTAGAACAAAAAGGAATTACTGACAGAGCCGTTCTGGATGCGATAAAAAAAATCCCGAGACACCTTTTTCTTAACTCCAGTTTTGAAGATTATGCTTATCAGGATAAGGCATTTCCTATCGGAGCAGGGCAAACTATTTCACAGCCTTATACGGTAGCTTTTCAGTCCCAGTTATTAGAAGTTAAGAAAGACCATAAAGTTCTTGAAATTGGTACCGGTTCAGGGTATCAGACGGCAGTTTTGTTTATGCTGGGAGCCAAGGTTTACAGTGTTGAAAGACAAAACGAATTGTTTAAGGCCACTTCAAATTTATTTCCAAAATTAAATATTCGTCCCAAACACCTTTCTTTTGGAGATGGTTACAAAGGATTACCGAATCACGCGCCTTTTGACAGTATTATTGTTACAGCAGGAGCTCCGTTTATTCCACAGCCTCTTATGGCACAGTTGAAAATAGGAGGAAGGCTGGTGATTCCGTTAGGGGAAGACGTTCAGATCATGACTTTGCTAATACGTAAAAATGAAACGCAATTTGAAAAACATGAGTTTGGAGAATTCCGATTTGTTCCTTTATTAGAAGATAAAAATTAGATCGTATAAGCACAAAATTTCACTAAATTACATTCGAAGTAAGTTAGTGAAATTTTGTTTTATTGGGCAATAATGCTAATGTATCGTTCTAAATTCTCTTTTTCTACCTGAGCAATAAAAAGTAAAAAATCTTCTTTATTATTTTTGGTTTGTGCGTTTTCCAAACTTTGATAATATTGCATTCGGCTATCATAATCACCTTTTATGTTGGCAATAATATACCCTTTTTGCAATAAAATTAAATTCATAACCAGACGCGAAGTTCGCCCATTTCCATCTATGAAAGGATGAATAGTAACAAGACGTTCATGCATTTCAGCAGCTAAAATAACAGGATGCAATTTGTTCTTATTGATTTCGTACCAAATAAAATAATCTTCCATTGCTTTGCTAACCATATAGGGCTGTGGCGGCATTTGAGAACTTCCTTTTATCATAACCTGAACCTTTCTGTAGCGACCTGCATCTTCCGGGATGATACTGCGAAGAATTAAATTATGAATGGACAAAAGATCACGTTCGTTTAAGGAAATATTTTTCTGCATCAAATCTTTAATAAACCCAATGGCTTCGTTATGATTAATCGCTTCCAGATGTTCCCGCATGCTTTTGCCGGAAATAGTTAAACCTTCGTTGATAACCATATCGGTTTCACGCAAAGTCATTGTGTTTCCTTCTATTCGATTGCTTTCAAAGGTATATTCTAATTCAAGAGCCTGAGTAATTCTATAACTGTCAAATTGGAGATACGTATCTAATTTTGCTTTTAAAAGATCAATCTCTTTTAAAAGATTTTCCAGAGTGGCAGATATTTTTAATTTTGAAACCGTTTTATTGTATTTAATTTCCTGCTCGGCTACCATTAAAGCTTTTAAGGCAAATTCATCATCGCCAATTTCATAAAGAATCTTTTCTTTCAGCCAGGCAATCATCAAAGTTTCATAATCAATTTCTAAAAGTAGAGCGAGTTTAGAAATCTGATCTTTTGTTGGTTTTCTTGCCCCTGATTCAAATTTACTTATTAAAGCCTGGTCAATGCCCAGAATCTGCGCCACTTCACGAGTTTTTAAGCCTTTTTGCTCTCTTGCATTTTTAAGAAGTGTCTTCATTTTTAATTATGCTTTAAATCGTCTTGACAAAATTAGTCATTTTTTTAGATGAAAAAAAAAGTAACATCATAAAAGAAATTACTTTTTTTAAAATTGATTATTTTGATTGAAAGGAAACTTCTTTTCTCATTTCTCTAACAAAATGCTGTATAGTAGTATCTGGGAGTTTAGCCTGGATGTACGTTTAATTAAGAATGCTAGCAATAAAAAGTTGTTTGTAAAAAAAAATTAGTTATAAGCTTTTTTAATTCGGTCCAGATCACGTTTGGTATCCTGTTCTTTAAGGGATTCGCGCTTGTCGTAGTTTTTCTTTCCTTTGCAAAGGCCGATTTGCAGTTTTGCCAGCCCTTTTTCATTGGTAAATAATTTTAAAGGAACAATCGTCAATCCTTTTGCCTGAACATTTTTATGAAGTGTTTTTAATTCTTTTTTGTTCAAAAGCAATTTTCTCTCGCTTCTGGATTTATGGTTGAACTGATTTCCAAACGTATATTCCTCAATGTAGGTATTAATGGCGAAAAGCTCGATACCGCTAAATTCACAAAAACTTTCGGTAATATTTGCTTTTCCCAGACGGATAGATTTGATTTCGGTTCCGGATAAAACAATTCCGGCAGTATAGGTGTCGATTATTTCGTAATCGAAACGCGCTCTTTTATTAAGGATATTGACTGATTTTAGCATAGATGCAAAGGTAAAATAAAAATGAAAAACTTTGAGGAAATTAAAGATAATAATATTTTTTTTAATCTATGACTTTAATCAGTTTAAGGGAAAAATCTTACGATTAAGTTTGTTCTGTAATTTAAAATAAACTTTATCATGAAAAAAATTGTAGCACTGATTAGTATCGCATTAATTAGTTTAACAGCAAAAGCACAGGAAGTAAATCAGGGATTAAAAGGAGCGTGGTTTGCCACATCACAGTTTGGGTACCAGCAAACTAAAACAGCAGATGTAAAAAATACAAGTTTATCGGTATTGCCAATTGTAGGAACGTTTGTTACGCCTTCTGTTGCTATAGGAGCCGGTTTTGGTTATATGAACATAAAATCGGATTCTGACAAAGGAACTGCCGCAAAAACGGATTTAATCGTAATCGAACCATTGGCAAGAAAATACTGGAATGTTGCAGGTTCACTGTATTTCTTCGGTCAGCTGGCAGCACCGGTTATCACAGGAAAAGAAAAGCAAAGTGACTTAAAGGTTACACAGTATGGGGTATCATTATCCGGAGGATTCGACTATTTTGTGACTAAAAACTTCTCTGTAGAATTCTCTTATGACCTGGCTAATTTCACTTCAACAACACTGGATCCGAAAACTGGCGAGAAAACAACAGTAACTAATTTTGGATTGGCGCACGTTGCCAGTGTTGATCCGTTTTATAATAGCGCTTTGGGAGGAAGCAGTCCTAACCTGACTTCACCACTTTCTTTTGGATTTAAATTTATATTCTAAGGGTAATTGATGATATTGGATTCAATTTGCTAATTTTGCAAAAAAAGAAAGACCGTACCTTTTTAGAGTACGGTCTTTTTGATAGTATTTAAAAATATAAGATGGAAAATCAATCTAAAGATCCTTTGCACGGAATTACGCTAAAAACTATAGTCGAAAAATTAGCAGACCATTATGGTTTTGATACTTTGGCAGAATTGATTCCTGTAAAATGTTTCACTTCAAATCCGAGTGTAAAATCAAGTCTTACTTTTTTAAGAAAAACAGATTGGGCACGAAAAAAGGTCGAAGATTTATACGTAAAATCAATCCCTAAGTTTAGGAATTAATTTAGTTTATACGAAAGCATCACGCCTCCGCGATAAGGAAGCCATTCTCCGCTTTTGTTCCAGTTTTTGGCTTTTTCATATCTGCCCGGAGTTCCGTCATTATAATACCCGTGATAAAAACCCTGATGCCAGCCACCTCCGGCAAAAATATCGAGTAGGAATTTGTCATTTAATTTGATGTTATATCCGACGGTAGCTCCAACTCTGTATCCAAAACCGTGTTCATATTTATTGGTTTCCCAGTAGTTCCATTTTTGAATTTCGTAGATGTCCGGTCCCATATGGAGTCCAACGTAAAAGCCATTGTATTTTTCTTTAAAATGATAACGAATTTCAGGAGTAAGGGTGTAAAATTTCATTGGACTGTGCCCGTTAAAGGACTCCCAAAAAGAAGCCATAACGTCAACACTAAAGGTAGTTTTTTCTCCAATACTAGTTTCAATACCTATATTTGGCACCAGAATCGCGGCCGTAGCGGTATTAAATTTAAGATACGTCTGACTTTGTGAATGAGCAGATAAGAAAATAACAAACAGAATTAAGACTTTTTTCATAAAGTGGTTTTTCATGGATAAAATAAGCTTTAATTACTTATTTTGCGTGCAAATATAACGCAATACCACAGCAGACTGTTGTGTAAAAAATAATTTTAACAAGATTTATTTTTTCTGATATTTTTTTTAAAAGTTATTTATCTAATAATGAATAAATTACTTTATCCAGAAATACACCTTCATAAAATTCTGCTTCTTTTAAATGTGCTTCTTTAACAAAACCACATTTTTGCAGTACTTTTTCTGAGGCAAAATTCTCAGGATCAATAACAGCTTCAATGGAATGCAGTTTCAAATCATCAAAACCATATCGGATTAATTTGTTTACAGCCTCCGGGATAATTCCCTTTCCATGAAATTCAGGTAATAACATATAGCCGATTTCAGCACGGTAATTTTCCGGCTGCATTCTGTAATACCCAATTATCCCAAGTAATTTTGGATTGTCTTTTAATGTAATTCCCCAGTTTATCCCGACGTTTGTCACGATTTTATCATCAATCATGGCAATATGTCCCAGCGCGTCTTCTGTAGTTTTTACCAGAGGTCTCGGAATATATTTCATTGTTTCCGGATTGGAACGTAATTCGAAAATTTCGTTCACATCACTATTGGTAATTCTTTTTAAAAGTAAACGTTCTGTTTCTATTACGGGGAATGGTGTAAAATTAAATTCTAACATGTTTTTGTATTAAAATATTTGAATACTGAACTTCGAATGGAATGTTTGATTTGCTTCTAAAACAACAATTCCTTCTTTCTGGAAAAGATCACCGGAGTTTTCGGCTGTATCCGAATAACC
The DNA here is from genome assembly GCF_009674775.1 of Flavobacterium sp. LC2016-23. Lineage (GTDB taxonomy): Bacteria > Bacteroidota > Bacteroidia > Flavobacteriales > Flavobacteriaceae > Flavobacterium. The sequence continues at coordinate 35,322 of NZ_WKKE01000006.1, forward strand.
AAACCAGGGTTCAATACAGACAAAAGGAGCCTGTTCTTTGGTCCAGATTCCTAAACTCGGAAAATCTTCAAAATTAACCTTTACGTAAGGCTTGTTATCTTCAAGAATGGTCATGGAATTAGATTCCAGTGTTTTGAAAATCAAAGCATCATTTTCGAATAACTTATATTTTAACGGGACTATATGAGTTGTAGTTTCAAGTACTTTTGTTTTATCTGATATTAAATCATTTTCAAGCAGATTATACTTTAAAACTTCTTCTTTTTCAAACTGAAGCGAATATTTTTCAAAAGCATTCGGTAAAGCAATGGCAGGGTGGGCACCTATGGAAAATGGAATTTTGGTATTTCCTTTATTAATCACTTTATAGCCAATAATCAGCTCTTTTTCTTCCAAAGTATACAGCAATTGTAATTCAAACTCAAATGGATATTTTTGAAGCGTTTCATTGTTGGATTGTAACGAAAAAACAGCAGTGTTCTGTGTCTGATCAATTAATTCAAATTCCATATCACGAGCAAAACCATGTCTTGGCAGCTGATATTCTTTGTTATTTACGGTGTAGGTATTGTTTTTTAAAGTTCCTACGATAGGAAAAAGTACTGGAGAGTGTTTTCCCCAGAAAGCCGGATTACCTTCCCAGATATATTCTTTATTTTGATGGTCTTTTATTGAAAATAATTCAGCTCCGGCATGTTTTATTGAAGCTTTTAAACTTGAATTTGAGATTGTTGTATTCAAAATCTTAAAATTGAAATAAGTTACTTTTAATTAATTGTAAATATATTTTATAAATTTTAGTTTTTTGGACAAATGGCTGAAATTATTTTTTTTAATAAATTTTTGCTAAAATTAAATATAAGCTTTAAGTTTTCTCTGTAAATAGCTTTTTTTTTCATTAATTTGCTACATAAACAGCTAAAAAATATGAAAAAGCATTCCTCAAAAGCCTTATTGACCATGGCTTTATTTGTTGGGATTTCTTCTGTTTGGGCGCAACAAACGCCAGCTACAACAGCAGCAAATCCAGTTAATAACTACAACTACCATGATGCATTCGCACCGCATTTTTATACTAAAAATGGTACACCAACCCGTTCTGCAAGTGGTCAGCCGGGAGTTGAATACTGGCAGAACAGAGCAGATTATCAATTAACAGTAAAACTAAACGGCACTACAAATGAACTTGTCGGTACCGATGAGATTACATATACGAATAACAGTCCTGATAAATTGTCATTTGTATGGTTGAATTTAGATCAGAATTTATTCAAGGAAGATTCAAGAGGAAATGCGGTTGTACCTTTAACAGGAAGCCGTAACGGTGCTCAGGGTCAGGTTTTCGATGGTGGAAATAAAATTAAATCAGTAAAAGTAATTTCCACAGGAAAAGATAAAACGGAGACTGTTGCAAAATACATAGTGACAGATACCAGAATGCAAATTTTCCTTCCGAAAGAACTGGCTTCAAAGGGAGGAGCTGTAAAAATTAAAATCGAATATTCATTCATTGCTCCTTTTGAAGGATCAGACAGAATGGGGGTTTTAGAAACTAAAAACGGTAAAATTTTTACAATTGCTCAGTGGTATCCGCGTATGTGTGTTTATGATGACGTGAGAGGCTGGAATACCGCACCTTATTTGGGAGCTTCTGAGTTTTATCTGGAGTACGGCGATTTTGATGTGAAAATTACAGCACCTGCCAATCATTATGTAGTAGCATCGGGAGCATTGTTAAATGGTGCTGAAGTACTTTCTGCAGCGCAATTGAAACGTTACAAAGAGGCAGAACAAAGTGATAAAACGGTTATGATTCGTTCTGCTGATGAAGTAGCTGCAACAGCAAATACAAATGCAACGGCCGAAAAAACATGGCATTATCAAATTAAAAATGCACGTGATTTCTCCTGGGCATCTTCGCCGGCTTTTATTCTGGACGGAGCAAAAATAAACTTGCCAAGTGGTAAAAAATCATTAGCGCTATCTGCTTATCCGGTAGAAAGTGCTGGTAATGATGCTTACGGACGTTCGACGGAATATGTAAAATCATCGATTGAACATTATTCTAAAAGATGGTTTGAATATCCTTATCCTGCCGCTACAAACGTAGCAGGAAATGAGGGTGGAATGGAATATCCGGGAATTGTTTTCTGTGGATGGAAATCTAAAGGGGATGACTTATGGGGAGTTACAGATCACGAATTCGGACATATCTGGTTTCCTATGATCGTAGGATCAAATGAGCGTTTGTTTGCCTGGATGGATGAAGGATTTAATACGTTTATCAACTCAGTAAGTTCTGTTGATTTTAACAACGGAGAATACAAGCAGAAAGCTTCCGATTTACATCAGGATGCAGAAAGCTTAACAAGCCCGACACTGGAAACAATTATGAGTTCTCCGGATAATATGAAAGAAGCTAATATTGGTACTTTGTGTTATTTCAAACCAAGTGCCGGTTTAACGATTTTAAGAGAACAAGTGCTTGGAGAAGAACGTTTTGATAAAGCATTGCGTACTTATGTAGAGCGTTGGGCTTTTAAACACCCGACTCCTGATGATTTTTTCAGAACAATAGAAAATGTTGCAGGTGAAGATTTAAGCTGGTTCTGGAGAAGCTGGTTCGTAAACAACTGGCGTTTTGATCAGGGCATCAATTCTGTTAAATATGTAAAAAATGATCCTGCAAAGGGAGCTATAATTACCGTGGAAAATTTTGATAAAATGCCAATGCCAATTGTTTTGGATGTAAAAACAAAAAGCGGAAAAGTAACCAGAGTTAAGTTACCGGTAGAAATCTGGCAGCGCAATAATGACTGGTCTTTCAAGCATAATTCTACCGAAGAAATTGAAAGTATAATTTTAGATCCTGATCATGCTTTTCCGGATTATAACGAAAGTAACAATGTCTGGACAGCAGGGAAAAGTTTGCTGGAAAAAGATATTATTTTAGACGGATATATCGGAACCTATTCAACAGCAAAAGCACCTTTGAAAATTGAATTCACAGAGAAAAATAGTGTTCTGAATGTAGAAATCACAAATTTTCCTAAGTTTTCTGTTGATCCGGTTGCAAATGAGAAAGATACTTTTCAGTCCAACAGAGCTGGTTTGAAATTTAAATTTAACGAAGCTAAAACGGCTTTTGACATGACTGTTTTAGGGAATGGACAAGTAATTCCGTTTACTAAGAATTAAAAGATAAAGTTTTTTAAATATTAAAAACCCGATAGTATTTGTTACTATCGGGTTTTTTAGTTTTCAGTCTCAGTCTCAGTCTCAGTCTCAGTCTCAGTCTCAGTCTCAGTCACATTCAAAGTCTCAGGTGACTTTCGGTTTGCTTAGCCATTAGTATGTTCCAGACTTTGAAAAAACCTCAGAACCTTAGCACCTTAGTATCTTAGCGTCTTACAAAACTAACAATACATTAAAAAAATGTTAGATTTTTATTTTTTTGTTTTGTAACTAAAAAAATAGTGTACTTTTGCATCGATGAATAAAATAAGTTTACATACAACTTCTTTGTCACGGACAAACTCGCCTGGTACTTCTCCCGAAGTACGGATGCTATCTCTATAGTATTCACCGAGTTTTTCGCCGCGTATTTATTTATATTCATTTCCTATTTTGAAATCACATCATTTGTCCATTGGACAAACCTATCCTGAAAGCACCTATTGTTTAAAATTATCTCATGATCAAGTTTTTGATTTAGAGTCTGTTATCTTTATTTTGCTTAACTTTATTGGATGGGTTTTTAAATTTCAAACGAAACAAAATGTTTTAATTTTTAACTCTAACTTCAATTATTGAAATGAAGATCTCTATTGTTGTAACTCAGGAAGAACACTTCAAGTATGCGCAGGAAATTTGCGATACAATAGAATCATCGGCTTTGCTAAGAGGCACGGGGATTGCTAAAAGGACTCCTGAATACATTCAGAAAAAAATGTCTAGCGGTGACGCGATGATTGCTCTGGCAGATGGAAAATTTGCAGGTTTTTGTTATATCGAAAGTTGGCAGCACGGAAAATTCGTGGCGCATTCCGGTTTAATCGTACACCCGGATTACAGAAGTTTAGGTTTGGCAAAAAAAATAAAATCAAAGGTTTTCGATTATTCATTGCAAAGATATCCTGATGCCAAAATATTTGGTATCACTACTGGTTTGGCAGTAATGAAAATCAACTCTGATTTAGGTTATAAGCCAGTACCTTTCTCAGAACTTACAACAGATCCGAGTTTTTGGTCCGGTTGTAAAACTTGTACGAATTACGAAATTCTAAAAAGCAAAGAAAACAAAATGTGTCTTTGTACCGGAATGCTCTACGATCCGAAAGAAAAACAAAAAGATCCGCCAAGACATCCATTTAATGAAGTTGTTTTGAAAAGGCTGAAAAAAATTAAACAAGCTTTATTCTTAAATAAGATAATCTCTATTGGCTTTTTATCTTAAGAATTTAAATTAAAAATAAATCTCAAACTTGCTGGATACGAAAGTATTAGCTTAAATTATAAAAAATGAAAAAAGTTGTATTAGCTTATAGTGGAGGATTAGATACCTCGTATTGTTTGAAATATTTAAAAAATGAAAAAGGATACGAAGTTCATACTGTGCTTGTGGATACAGGAGGATTTGATGCAGAAGAATTGGCAGCTATAGAAAAAAGAGCTTACGAATTAGGAAGCGCACAACATGCCAACCTGACTATTGTAGATAAATATTACGATAAAGCTATAAAATATTTGATTTTTGGAAATGTACTAAAAAACAATACGTACCCATTGTCAGTAAGTGCAGAGCGTGTTTTTCAGGCTATCGAAGCCATAAAATATGCTAAAAAAGTAGGAGCAAGTGCCATTGCGCACGGAAGTACAGGCGCAGGAAATGATCAGATTCGTTTTGATTTGATTTTCCAGACTATTGCTCCTGAAATTGAAATCATTACTCCAATTAGAGATTTGAAACTTTCAAGACAGGAAGAAGTGGATTATTTGTCTAAAAACGGTGTTCACTATTCCTGGGAAAAAGCACAATATTCGATCAATAAAGGACTTTGGGGAACCAGTGTTGGAGGAAAAGAAACACTAACTTCAAGCCAGCCATTGCCGGGTGACGCTTATCCTTCGCAATTGAAAAAAGAAGGAGAAGAAAAAGTAAGGTTACATTTTGAACAGGGAGAATTAGTGGGTTTAAACGGTCAGTTTGATAAGCCATCTAATAATATTGTAGCACTTGAAAAATTAGCAAATGCTTTTGCTATTGGAAGAGACATCCACGTAGGGGATACAATTATAGGAATTAAGGGAAGAGTTGGTTTTGAAGCGGCAGCGCCCTTAATTATAATCAAAGCGCACCATTTATTAGAGAAACATACTTTAGGAAAATGGCAGCAGTACTGGAAAGAGCAATTAGGAAACTGGTACGGAATGTTATTTCACGAAGGTCAGTTTTTAGATCCAGTTATGCGTAACATTGAAACTTTCCTGCAAGACACACAAAAAACAGTAAACGGAGTGGTTACGGTTTCCTTAAAACCTTATCATTTTTCGCTTGACGGAATCGAGTCTGATAATGATTTAATGAATACGGGTTTTGGTCAGTACGGCGAAATGAACAACGCCTGGACCTCTGACGATGCAAAAGGGTTTATTAAGATTTTGGGAAATGCCCAAAACATATTTTCATCTGTAAATCATTTAGATCATGATTAATGTCGGAATCATTGGTGGTTCGGGCTATACGGCCGGAGAACTCATCAGAATATTAATGTATCATCCCAATGTAAAAATTGATTTTGTTTACAGCACCACAAATGCCGGGAAACCACTCTCTGTGGCGCACCATGATTTGATGGGAGATATCGAAATGAATTTTACCGATGTTATAAACCCAACTGTAAATGTTGTTTTTTTGTGTCTTGGACACGGAAAATCCATTTCTTTTTTACAGGAAAATCAATTTGCAGGCCATACCAAAATTATCGATTTGGGAAATGATTTCAGATTGAATAAAGATGCTCATTTCGAAGGCAAAGATTTCATTTACGGTTTACCGGAACTGAATAAATCAGACATTAAAAGCGCCAATTATATTGCAAATCCGGGTTGTTTTGCCACTGCTATTCAATTGGCATTATTGCCCTTGGCGAAAAACAATCTGCTAAACAACGATATTCATATCAATGCAACAACCGGAAGTACCGGTGCAGGAGTCGGACTTTCCGAAACATCTCATTTTAGCTGGAGAAATAATAATATGTCGCACTATAAAGCTTTTGAACACCAGCATTTGGGTGAAATTTCAGAAAGTTTAGTTCAGTTGCAGGATGATTTCGAAAGTGACTTGCTTTTTATTCCAAACAGAGGAGATTTTCCAAGAGGAATTTTTGCAACCTTATATACCCTTTCAGACGATAGTCTGGAACAATTGGTGTCTAAATACGAAGAGTTCTATCAAAACGAACCGTTTGTGACCGTTACAACGACTAATATCAATATGAAACAAGTCGTTCAAACCAATAAATGTATCATTAGTTTATTGAAAAAAGGAAACCGGGTTTTAATTACTTCTGTCATTGACAACTTAACCAAAGGCGCCTCCGGACAGGCCGTTCAAAATATGAATTTAATGTTCGGATTAGAAGAAACCACAGGTTTACATTTGAAACCAAGCGGATTTTAGAAAAAAAGTAAAAAAGTTAAAAGTTAGAGGTCAAACGTCTCTACGCAACTTCTAACTTTTTACAAATAACATTTAACTTCAAGAAAATGAACTTATTTAACGTATACCCACTATATAATATCACCCCTGTAAAAGCCTTAGACTGCACAATTACAGATGAAAACGGAACAGAATACTTAGATTTATACAGCGGTCACGGTGTAATTTCTATCGGACACACACAGCCTGACTATGTAGCCAAATTAAAAAACCAACTGGATCATTTGGGGTTTTATTCGAATGCTATTCAGAATCCTTTACAGGTAGAATTGGCCCAGAAATTAGGAAAACTTTCCGGATTGGAAGATTACGAATTGTTTTTGTGCAGTTCCGGTGCTGAAGCCAATGAAAATGCTTTGAAATTAGCATCTTTCCACAATGGAAAATCCAGAGTTATCGCATTTCATAATTCCTTTCATGGAAGAACTTCTGCTGCAGTGGCTGTTACAGATAACAAGAAAATTGTAGCGCCGATAAATGCACAGCAGGAAGTTACTTTTCTGCCTTTAAACCAAATTGAATTGGTAGAAGCAGAACTTCAAAAAGGAGATGTTTCAAGTGTAATTATAGAAGGAATTCAGGGCGTTGGAGGTTTAGATCAGGGCACAACAGAGTTTTTTCAGGCTTTGGAAAAAGCTTGTAAAAAACATGATGTGGTTCTGATTTTAGACGAAGTACAATCAGGATACGGAAGAAGCGGAAAGTTTTTTGCTTTCCAACACCACGGAATCACTGCTGATATTATTTCGGTAGCAAAAGGAATGGGGAATGGTTTTCCGGTTGGAGCCATTTTAATTGCACCAAAATTTGAAGCAAGTTTCGGATTGTTAGGAACTACTTTCGGCGGAAGCCATTTGTCTTGTGCTGCAGGAATTGCAGTGCTGGATGTAATCGAAAAACTGGATTTACAGAAAAATGTAAATGAAGTTTCGGCCTATTTCACGGAGCAGATCAAACAAGTTCCGGGAATCAGGAAGGTAAAAGGAAAAGGATTAATGCTTGGAATTGAATTTGATTTTGATGTTGCGGCATTGAGAAAGAAATTAATTATTGAGAAACATATTTTTACAGGAAGTGCCAACAACAAAAATCTGTTAAGAATTTTACCTCCATTGACAGTCAAAAAAGCAGACATTGATACTTTTATCGTAGCTTTAAAAGAAAGTTTAGAAGAATTACAAAATTAAATTTCGTTAAACCCGACAGGTTTTTAAAACCTGTCGGGTTTAAAATAAGTTTCAATAAAAAGAAACCACCAAAAAACAACCAACTGAATTATGAATCCATTATCAATTGAAAAGCGAAATCTGGTTTTGCGCGCTATGGCAAAGCTGGTCGGGCAGGAGCGTAGCAGCATAATTCTCACCAATCAGGCCGATTTGCAAGCGTATGACGGAGCCGATTTAGCAATGGAAGAACGCCTCAAAGTAGATGATAAAAAAGTCGACGAGATGATTTTATCCCTGAATCAACTGGCTTCCCAGGCAGATCCGGTGGGAGTAGAACGTTTTCATTTTGTGCATGATAATGGAATTAAAGTGATCAATAAAACCGCTGCTTTCGGAACGATTCTCATTATTTACGAATCCCGTCCCGATGTAACGATTGAAGCAGGTGGAATTGCTTTTAAATCCGGAAATAAGATTTTATTAAAAGGCGGAAAAGAAGCTTTAAAATCCAACTTGAAAATTGTGGACCTATGGCATCAGGCTTTAGAAGAAAACGGAGTTTCAAAAGAGTGGGTGGAGTATCTGAATTATAATCGTGCAGAAACACAGGCTTTTTTAGAAAAACCAACTCAAAAAGTAGATTTAATTGTTCCGAGAGGAGGAGAAAAACTAATTGAGTTTGTAAAAGCACACGCTACTTGTCCGGTTATTGTAAGCGGACGCGGGAATAATTTTGTTTACGTTCATGAAAGAGCCGATACCGATTTGGCTTTAAAAGTAATTTTAAACGCTAAAACATCTAAAATCTCGGCTTGCAATGCAGTGGATAAAGTTTTAATAGATTCAAAATTGCCCAACTTTGAAGGCTTTACCGCAATTTTAATCGAAGAATTAAAAGAACACAAGGTTGAAGTTATCGTGGATGACTCTTTGAAAAGTTTCGAAGATACAGAAACACTTCAAAATGAAGATATCTGGTACGAAGAGTTTCTGGATTATAAAATTGTCATAGGAACGATTGATTCTGAGGAAAACGCAATCAAAAAAATCAACAAATATTGCGGCGGACATTCGGCTGTAATTATTACACGAGACGATAAAGCAGCACAGGAATTTATGGAAGCGATTGACGCAGCAGCGGTTTATCAGAACGCTTCAACCCGATTTACAGACGGAGGACAATTTGGTTTAGGCGGAGAATTAGCCATAAGTACAGATAAATTGCACCAAAGAGGACCAATCGGCCTGCAGCATCTCGTTACCAATAAATGGTATGTTTATGGAGATGGGCAAATTAGATAATTGAGATAATTGAGATAATTTGGTAATTAGATAATTTTAGATTGTTGATTGGAATTTGTAGTTTCAAATGAAGTATTGTGATAATTGAAATTTTATTCAATCTATTTCGAATTTGGAATTTTAAAATTTGGTATTTATTAAGACAAAGCTTTGCGACCCTTGCGTTTATAAGCGTCAGACAATAAAAAAAACTTTGCGCCCCTTGCGGTAAAAACACACAATATAAAACTTAGGCTCTTAGCAACTAAGAACCTTAGCCACTAAAAAAAATGACTAAAAAGCGGATTTTATTAAAAATAGGAAGTAATACTTTAACCAAGGAAACCAATCATATTTCTCGGGGAAAGATTGAAGATATTGGAATGCAGATAGCGGCTCTCAACAAAGATTACGAATTTGTAATCGTGAGTTCCGGAGCGATTGCAGCCGCAAAACAATTTGTAAAACTGGAAAGCAAAGGAAAAGAAATTGCCATGAAACAAGCTTTAGCATCCATTGGACAGCCCCATTTAATGCGGATATTCCATGAAAATTTCAGCGATTTGGGATTATTGACTTCCCAGTGTTTGCTGTCTTATTCTGATTTCGAAAAAGATCAGTCGAAAGTAAACATTGTCAATACCATTAACGTTTTGGTGGAGAACAATTATATTCCGATTATTAATGAAAATGATACCGTTGCCACAGATGAGATCCGGTTTGGTGACAACGATAAATTAGCAGCTTTAACGGCAGTGCTGCTAAATGTTGATATTCTGATTATTGCCACCAATACAAACGGAATTTACACCAAAGATTCCATTCACTATGAAAATCCTGAAACCATTAAAGTGGTACAGGATCTAAAAGAATTAGAAAAAGAAATCGGAGAGTCAAAATCATCACACGGAACCGGTGGCATGCAGTCCAAAATTGAAGCGGCCGGAATTGCAAAAGCGGCTGGGATTGAAATCTGGATTGTCAACGGATTAGAGGATAATTTTATTTTGAAAGCATTAAAAGACGAAATTCCGTTCACAAAGATTGTGTAAAATGTTTATTTGTTTAATCGTTAATTCGGTTATCGATAAACAAATAAACGGTTAAACAAATTAACAATTAAACAAAAAACATGAATTACATTTCAATAAAAGACATCAACTCGTTATCAAAATGGGTAAGAAGCGCGTTAAAAATCAAAAAGAACCCGCTTAAAAATCAGAGTCTAGGAAGAAATAAAACCTTAGGGATGTTGTTTTTCAATCCGAGTTTAAGAACGCGTCTGAGTACTCAAAAGGCCGCTTTAAACCTGGGAATGAATGTCATGGTCATGAACTTCACCAACGAAGGCTGGACATTGGAATTTGAAGACGGAGCCATAATGAATTCAGGAGCTTCGGAACATATTAAGGAAGCGGCGGAAGTAGTATCACAATACTGTGATATTATCGCCATTCGTGCTTTTGCAGGTTTAGAAGACAAAGAGAAAGATTATGCCGAAACGGTCATTTCCGGATTCCTAAAATATGCAACAGTGCCGATTGTGAATATGGAAAGCGCTGTGCGTCACCCACTTCAGTCTCTGGCAGATGCTATCACGATGGAAGAATACAAAACAGAACACAAACCAAAAGTAGTGCTTTCGTGGGCACCGCATCCCAAAGCGTTACCTCAGGCAGTAGCCAATTCATTTGTAGAAATGATGCAACTCCAGAAAAACATGGATTTTGTGATTACACATCCGGAAGGCTACGAACTGAGTCCGGAAATCACCAAAGACTGCAAAATTGAATACGACCAAAACAAAGCTTTCGAAAACGCCGATTTCGTGTACGTGAAAAACTGGAGTAATTTTAACGACTACGGAAAAGTAACTAATATTGATCCCGAGTGGACTGTTACCGCCGAGAAAATGGCATTGACAAACAACGGAAAATTCATGCATTGCCTTCCGGTACGTCGTAACGTAATTGTAAGCGACGAAGTGCTGGACAGCGAGAATTCAATCGTAATTCAGCAGGCCAATAACAGAACCTATTCGGCACAATTGGTGTTGCAGAAGATTTTAAAGAAGTTATAAATAAGGTACAAAGGTGCAAAGTTGCAAAGGAGCAAAGGCCTCAGGCCTTTATAAAAACCTTTGAACCTTTGAGCCTCTGGACCTCTGAACCTAAAAAAATGGTAACAGTAATAAAAATAGGCGGAAACATAATTGACAATCCAACCGAATTAGAACAGTTTTTAACTGATTTTTCTAAAATTGAAGGTTACAAAGTGTTAGTTCACGGAGGAGGAAAATCCGCTACAAAGATGGCTGAAAGTATTGGCTTAGTTCCACAGATGATTGAAGGCCGACGTATTACAGATGCCCCGATGCTGGATGTGGTTGTTATGATTTATGCAGGGCAGATCAATAAACATATCATAGCGCAATTGCAATCGAAAGACAATAATGCTATTGGTTTTTCGGGAGCTGACGGAAATCTGATTCAGTCGACAAAACGCAATCACCCATCAATCGATTATGGTTTTGTGGGAGATGTAAAACAGGTAAATACAAAATTACTGGCAACGATGCTCGAAAACGGAATTGTTCCTGTCTTCTGCGCGATTACACATGATAAAAACGGACAGTTGTTAAACACAAACGCTGATACAATTGCAAGCGAACTGTCAATTGCCCTGTCTGAAGTTTTTGAGGTTACGTTAACGTATTGTTTTGAAAAACAAGGTGTTTTGCAGGATTCAGAAGATGATTCCTCCGTAATTACAGCGATTAATGAAGAACTGTACCAAAAACTGAAAGCCGAAAAAGTGATCCATTCAGGAATGATTCCCAAGTTAGATAATTGTTTTAATAGTTTAGCAAGAGGTGTTCAGAAAATCAAAATCGGACATCACAAAATGCTTCAGAATCCTGATACGTTGCATACCACTATTACATTATAAAAGAAAAAGTTGCTAAGTTTCTAAGAAACCAAGACTTTTGCATCTTAGGACCTCAGAACCTAAGCAACTCAGTACCAAATAAAAATGAAAAATATAGAAACGCTTACCAAAGAAGCCATACAATTATTAAAAAATCTGATTGAAACCCCTTCATTTTCCAGTGAAGAAGATCAAACGGCACTTTTGATAGAAAATTGGTTCACTCAAAACGAAATTCCTTTTAAAAGAGAAAACAATAATGTCTGGGCTTTCAATAAATATTTTGACGAAAACAAACCAACACTTTTATTAAATTCTCATCACGATACTGTAAAACCCAATCAGGCGTATACCAACGATCCGTTTAAGGCAATCGAAAAAGACGGCAAGTTATTCGGTTTAGGAAGCAATGATGCCGGAGGCTGTCTGGTTTCCCTGCTGGCGACTTTTGTATATTTTTACCACAACGAAAATTTACCTTACAATATAGTAGTAGTAGCTTCAGCAGAAGAAGAGAGCAGTGGTAAAAACGGCTTAAACAGTGTTTTACAGCATCTGCCGGAACTGGAGTGCGCTATTGTAGGCGAGCCCACTTTAATGCAATTGGCTGTTGCCGAAAAAGGATTACTGGTTCTGGATGTAAAAGTAAAAGGAACGGCAAGCCACGCGGCACACCAAAATGACGATAATGCGTTATACAAATCAATTCCGGTAATGGAGTGGTTTAAAAACTATAAATTCGATAAAATATCTGAAGTTCTCGGGCCGGTAAAAATGACCGTAACACAAATCAGTGCAGGAAAACAGCATAATGTGGTGCCGTCAGAATGTGATTTGGTAGTTGATATTCGTGTTACGGATTGTTATTCGAATACCGAAATCCTTGACGTCGTTAAAGCCAATATCAATGCTGAAGTCACACCCAGATCAATGCATTTAAATGCTTCGTCAATCCCGGTTGCACACGGCTTAGTTCAGGCAGGAATTGCTTTGGGAAGAACGACTTACGGCTCACCAACACTTTCAGATCAGTCGGTTTTGAGCTGTCAGTCTTTAAAACTCGGACCAGGAGAAACCCTGCGGTCGCATTCGGCAGATGAATTTATTTTTATCAGTGAAATTGAAGAAGGAATCGATTTGTACATCAAAATATTAACCGATTTTTTTAAATTATAATAGTCATCAGGAGCTAATCCCGCTATCCGTTCCAATCTTTTATTTTTTAAAGAAAAAAATAAAAGGATTTCCACTGCTATCGGGGCTAGAAAACCAAAAGTATAAACAACGACATTTAGGAATAATTAGAAAATAAGATCCACAAATCTAATAGTCTAAAAAGTCTAGATATCTAAAAATCTAAGTTATGAAACTTTGGGAAAAAGGAATACCAACAGACAAACAAATCGAACAATTCACTGTTGGAAACGATAGGGACCTTGATTTGGTTCTGGCAAAATACGATGCATTAGGATCTATTGCACACGCCAAAATGCTCGGCCAAATTGGTTTGCTGACCGCAGAAGAAACGAATTGTTTAGTAGAAGCATTAAACGAAATTATCGCAGATATAGCCAAAGGAAACTTCATAATCGAAGACAGTTTTGAAGATGTTCACTCTAAAATTGAATATTTATTAACGGTAAAATTAGGCGATGCCGGGAAAAAAATTCATACAGCCCGTTCCCGTAACGATCAGGTTTTGGTGGATGTTCACTTGTATCTAAAAGACGAAGTCAAAGCCTTAAAAGAACAGGTAAAAACACTTTTTGATTTACTGATGGAATCTGCAGAGAAACATCAGAATGTATTATTGCCGGGTTATACACATTTGCAAATTGCAATGCCTTCTTCCTTCGGAATGTGGTTTTCTGCCTACGCTGAAAGCCTGATTGACGATATCACCATGCTGAATGCAGCAGGAAAAATTGTAGATCAAAATCCGTTGGGTTCAGCAGCAGGTTACGGGAGTTCATTTCCCATCAACAGAACATTTACGACTCAGGAATTGGGTTTTGAAACTTTAAAATTCAATGCGGTTGCCGCTCAGATGAGCCGCGGAAAAGCAGAGAAAACTGTCGCTTTTGCGATGAGCAGCGTAGCAGCAACCTTGTCAAAATTTGCCATGGACGTGTGTTTGTACATGAGCCAGAACTTTGATTTTATCGGGTTGCCGTCGCATCTTACAACAGGTTCGAGTATTATGCCACACAAGAAAAATCCGGATGTTTTTGAATTAATCAGAGGAAAATGCAACAAAATTCAGGCTTTGCCTTACGAGATTACTTTAATTACGAATAATCTTCCAAGCGGGTACCACAGAGATTTACAGCTTTTGAAAGAAGGGCTTTTTCCTGCAATCCAAAACTTAAAAGCCTGTCTGGATATTGCTATTTTTTCCATAAAAGATATTACGGTAAAAGAGCATATTTTAGAAGATAAAAAATACGACTATTTGTTTACCGTAGATACGCTAAACGAAATGGTGGTAGCCGGAATACCGTTTAGAGATGCTTACAAAGCCGTTGCAGAACAACTGGAAGCTGGAACTTATACCTCTCCAAAAGAAACAAAACATACACATGAAGGAAGTATTAATAATTTGTGTCTGGATGCCATAAAACTTAAAATGCTTAATAACTATTAGTTAGGATTTAATTTTTTTAGTATTATTTGTTTTGTTAAAATTTAATTTTATTTTTGCTTTTTTCGATATATATTCGCGCAAAATTTAAAATTTATTTATAATGATTAACATTACAAAAAAGATTGCTTTAGTATTATTTGTTTGTGGAACTGTTTTTACAAGTTGTTCAAGTGATGATAAAAATGAAAATGAAGTAGTAGATACTGCTACATTAAAAACATTTAAAGACGTTACCTTTTCTTTGGATGAAGAAGAAGGTTTCACTGCAACACGTTTCTTTTCAACTGAGACTGGAAAATCATACAAAAAAACACAGATTGATGCTACTATCTTACCGAAAATTGACATTGCATTTTACGGAGAAAACAGTTCGTTGAATTACTTCGTGAGTCCTAATGATCCGGATGATGGTATTCTAAAAGCAACTACGACGGATTATATCAATTATGTAAAGGATCAATATACAATTGATCAATTTAATAAATTGGAAAACGGAGCAGATTTAAATGGTTTAACTATTGTTGATGATGGTGAAACATTCCCGGACAATAAATTGCCATTATTGGTTTTGTTCAAAAATGCTGCTGGTAAAAAAGGAGTTATTTATGTAAAATCAGTTCACAGAGTTGGTGGAGACCCAAGAATTGTTGTAGATATCAAAATTCAAAAATAATTTGGGCTAAATCCAAACTTATTTAAAATATTTAAATGCGTTATGAGATCATAACGCATTTTTTTTGAGTAAATCCTTTTTGGTTACGACAGAAAATCCATGCTAAATACATACATTTGAAAATCAGTTATCTTAAAGTAAGACTATGGCAAAATTTGAAGAACAGGCAACTCAAACTCTTTTTGAGAAAAATTTTATTACCCGGGAACAACTAGTTCAGATAAAAGAGTACCGCAGTTTAGGTATTTTTTCATTAAATGCCGAGTTAAAAATGTTTCTGTATTTGGCGGTTTTGCTTTTTACATCCGGAATCGGAATACTGATTTATGAAAACATTGATACGATCGGACATATAGTAATTTTGTCTTTATTGCTGATTGTTATAGTGATCTGTTTTTACTTTTGTTTTAAGAATTCCAAAGGATTTAAGAAATCAGAAACGACTTTTGAAAACCCCGTTTTAGAATATCTGGTGCTTGCAGCCAATATTCTGACCTGTATTTTTATTGGCTATCTGCAATTTCAGTACAAACCTTTCGGAACGCATTACGGCCTGGCAACCTTGGTTCCAACAATTGTGAGTTTCTTTTGTGCGTATTATTTTGATAATAAAAGTGTACTGACTATTGCTATTACAGGCTTGGCAGCTTACATTGGTTTTTCGGTAACACCGCAGGATTTACTTAAAAATGATTTCTATACACATCAGGATTTAAGTTACTCTGCCGTTATATTGGGAGGTTTACTTATACTATGGACCATTTACAGTTCAAGAATCCAGCTCAAGACACACTTTAATCTCATCTACCTGACATTTGCCCTGCACATGATCAGTATCGCTTCTATTAGCAATTTGGTAAACGACCATAGGGGTATCTGGTTTGCTTTTTCGATTATTTTGGCAGGATCCAGTTTTTATTTTTATAAAATCAGCTATGAAGTAAAGGCAATCTCCTTGTTTGTTTTTATGATTATCTATGCTTATATCGGAATAAATATATTCATTTTCAGGGTTTTCGATACTATTGACTTCTCCGATATCTGGATATTATTTGTTATGATTATACCTGCCTATTTCATTGGCTCGATAATTCTGTTTATCAAATTAATTAAGAACTTCAATAAAGAAATTGCCGAATGATACTATTAGATAAAAGTAAGTTGGAAAATTCAGCTTTAATTGAAGAAGCTTGTTCATTAAAAAATGCCGGGTTTATAGGAAAAGAGCAGCTTGATTTTATAAAAAAAGAATTTCCGGTTCTGAACAATCACAAAAATATTCTGGTACGTATTGGTTTCTTTTTACTGGGCTGCTTTTTGTACTCTTCTTTATGTGGTGTAATTTCCCTTTTGGGGCTTTCTGGAATAGAGGAGAGCTGGAAAATATTCCCCTATCTGTTTGCCATAATCGGTGTTGTCGGATCAGAAATTCTGACCAAACAGGATTATCATCATCACGGACTCGACGACGCTTTTATCTTAGGGTTACAGCTCAATATTGGTTTTGCTGTTGGAGTTTCTACAGATGGAGACAACATATTGGCCATTACAATAGCGGTAACAATCGTTTCACTGATCGCTTATTTGCGTTATGTGCATTTGCTGTCTGCATTGGTTTTTTACCTGGCATTTACGGTAACATTGGGATATGCCATATTTGATTTTTTGCAAGCAGGACAGGCAATTTTACCATTCTTTATGATGCTGTACGGTATAGGAACCTATTATTTTTGCCGGAGAATTATAAGTAAACTCGAAGAGTCCTTCTATTACAACGGAATTCTTTTAATAAAAAGTCTGAGTTTAATTCTGTTGTATTTTTCCGGGAATTATTTGGTTGTAAGGGAATTTTCAGCAAGTTTAGCCGACACGTATTATGAAGTAAGTCCTGAAATTCCATTCGCATTTTTCTTTTGGATATTTACATTTGGCATTCCGGTTTTGTATTTGGTTTTTGCTTTAAAAAACAAAGACAGAATTATGCTTTGGATAAGTTTTGCTGCGATTGCTTTTTCATTTTACAGCTTTAGGTTTTATTATTCAGTTTTACCCATAGAAGTTGCATTAACTCTGGGAGGCGTAGTTTTATTTGCAATAGCATTTTTATCTATAAAAAGATTAAAACACAAAGAAACCGGATTGACATTTAAACCGGACAGGATTTCCAATTCCACTACCTTTTTAAATGCCGAAGCACTAATTATCGCTTCAACTTTTGGAATGAAACCGGAAGTAAAATCACCGGAATCCCCAATGGAATTTGGTGGAGGAGGCTTTAGCGGAGGAGGATCGGAAGGGAATTTTTAATTTTTTTTAAGGAGTTAGGTGTTAGAAGTTAAGAGTTATGAGTTAAAAGTTAAGAGTTATGAGTTAAGAGTTATGAGTTAAAAGTTATGAGTTAAAAGTTAAGAGTTATGAGTAAGAATTGAACCATAAACTATAAACCATAAAAAAGTAAAACCCTGAATTTTCCGGTTCAGGGTTTTACTTTTTTTGTTTGTATTTTTATTTCGTACTCTCACTCCTAACTTTTAACTTCCCGACCTAAACTTTTGCTTTCAAAGCTTCTGCATCAATATCGCTGTGGGAAACGTTGTAAACGGCTTTACCGTTTTTGATTAAAATCAATTGTGGTGATTCGTGATAGACATTAAATCGGCTGGCGATCTCGTTAGATACATCGCGATGTTCGATTAAATCCAAAAAGAAAGCATCAACCGTTTCGTCCAGATCGTATGCTCTTTCAAATTGTTTTAAAGCCATGCGGCTAATGCTGCATCGTGTACTGTGTTTGAAAATTACAATAGGCTTAACACTGGAAATCGTTTCTATGTCGCTTAACTGTGCTAAATTTGTAAGAGGAATCCAGTTTATTTTGCTTTTTTGCGAATCAGATTTATCTGAATCTCCGAAGATTGAATTTAAAAAACTCATAATTTGACTGTTTTTGTGACTTTTTGGCATTTATAATGATTGATTTTTTCATTTTTAATGTCATTTTGTCTTAATTTTTACTATGGACTGTAATTTGAATAGAATAGCAAAGTTATGTCATTTAAAATTAAATTTTGATGCAATAAATTCAAATTTTGATGATATCGAATTTTAGAATTAAATTAAGAAACCTAAATCATACCAATCATGAACATTAATAAATTTACAACAAAATCTCAGGAAGCCATTCAGCTGTCACAGCAGTTGGCGCAACGATACGGGCAACAGCAAATCGAAAACGAACACATTCTGAAGGCTATTTTTGAAGTTGACGAAAATGTGGCGCCCTTTATTTTGAAAAAACTCAATGTAAACGTACCCTTGTTTCTACAGGTCTTAGATTCAACCATTCAAAGTTTTCCTAAAGTTTCAGGAGGAGACATTGTACTTTCAAGAGACGCCAATAAAGCCCTGAACGAAGCCGAAATCATTGCGCAGAAAATGAACGATGAATACGTTTCGATCGAGCATTTAATTTTGGCCATTTTCGATTCAAAAAGTAAAGTATCCCAGATTTTAAAAGATCAGGGCGTTACCGGAAAAGCTTTAAAAGCAACCATAGAAGAACTTAGAAAAGGGGAAAGAGTAACTTCTGCTTCAGCAGAGGAAAATTATAATTCCTTAAATAAATACGCTAAAAACTTAAACGAATTAGCACGTACCGGAAAACTGGATCCTGTGATCGGTCGTGATGAAGAAATCCGACGTGTATTACAGATTCTGACCCGAAGAACCAAAAATAATCCAATGTTAGTGGGCGAGCCAGGAGTAGGTAAAACCGCCATCGCGGAAGGTTTAGCGCATAGAATTGTAGATGGTGATGTGCCTGAAAACCTGAAAGACAAAATCGTATTTTCTCTGGATATGGGGGCATTGATTGCCGGAGCCAAATACAAAGGAGAATTTGAAGAAAGATTAAAATCGGTAGTAAAAGAAGTGACTGCCGCAGAGGGTGATATTGTTTTATTTATCGACGAGATTCACACGCTTGTAGGAGCGGGCGGAGGAGAAGGTGCGATGGATGCGGCAAATATTTTAAAACCAGCTTTGGCTCGTGGGGAACTAAGAGCAATCGGTGCAACAACCTTAGATGAATACCAGAAATATTTTGAAAAAGACAAAGCGCTGGAGCGTCGTTTTCAAAAGGTTTTAATTGATGAGCCGGATACCGAAAGTGCTATTTCAATTTTGCGTGGTATTAAGGAAAAGTACGAAACACATCATAAAGTTCAGATAAAAGACGAAGCTATTATTGCAGCCGTAGAGCTTTCACAGCGTTACATTACCAATCGTTTTCTGCCGGACAAAGCGATTGATTTAATGGATGAGGCGGCTTCTAAATTACGTATGGAAATCAATTCAAAACCGGAAGAATTAGATGTTCTGGATCGTAAAATCATGCAGCTTGAAATCGAAATCGAAGCCATTAAACGCGAAAAAGAAGAGAGCAAGCTTAAGATTTTAAGAATGGATCTGGCCAACCTGAAAGAAGAACGCAATGAAATTTATACCAAATGGAAATCTGAAAAAGATGTGGTAGATGGCGTTCAGGCGGTTAAGTTAGAAATAGAAGATTTCAAACATGAAGCAGAACGTGCAGAACGCGAAGGCGATTACGGAAAAGTAGCCGAAATCCGTTACGGAAAAATCAAGGAAGCACAGGAACGTCTGGATGTTTTACTGAAACAGTTACAGGAATACCAATCGGGTAATTCTTTAATAAAAGAAGAAGTAACCCGTGAAGATATTGCGGAAGTGGTGGCCAAATGGACCGGGATTCCGGTGATGAAAATGCTTCAGACAGAAAGAGAAAAACTATTGCATCTGGAAGATGAATTACACAAACGTGTGGTAGGGCAGGAAGAAGCGATTGAAGCGGTAAGTGATGCTGTACGCAGAAGCCGTGCTGGTTTGCAGGACATGAAAAAACCTGTCGGAACATTCCTGTTTTTAGGAACTACCGGAGTGGGTAAAACAGAGCTGGCAAAAGCTTTGGCAGAATATCTTTTTGATGATGAAAATGCCATGACCCGTATTGATATGAGTGAATACCAGGAACGCCACAGTGTGAGCCGTTTGGTAGGAGCGCCTCCGGGATATGTGGGGTATGATGAAGGGGGACAATTGACAGAAGCTGTCCGCAGAAAACCGTACTCGGTGATTTTGTTAGACGAGATTGAAAAAGCACATCCGGATACGTTTAATATTTTATTGCAGGTTTTAGACGAAGGCCGGTTAACCGATAATAAAGGACGTCTGGCGGATTTCAAAAACACCATTATAATTATGACCTCCAATATGGGAAGCCAGATTATTCAGGAGAAATTCGATAACATGAAAGGCGGTATAGAAGCCGCAACCGAAGCTGCAAAAGTGGAAGTTTTAGGTTTGCTGAAACAAACAGTTCGCCCGGAATTTATCAATCGTATTGATGAAATTGTATTGTTTACGCCATTAACGATCGAAAATATTTCTAGAATTGTAAGCTTACAGCTTAAGAGTGTTACCAAAATGCTGACTTTACAGGGTATTACGATGGATGCCACTCCGGAAGCTATTAAATATCTGTCAGACAAAGGGTATGATACCCAGTTTGGGGCAAGACCAGTAAAACGTGTGATCCAGAGAGAAGTATTGAATCAGTTGTCGAAAGAAATTCTGGCCAATACTATTACAACTGATAGCATCATTTTAATTGATGCATTTGACGGAAAACTGGTTTTCAGAAACCAGACCCATAATGTTTAATGATTTGTTTAGTTAATTATTAAATTGGGGAAGCATCAGCCGAAAGGCTGGTGCTTTTTTTTTGGAGAAATAAGTGTAATCCGTGAATAATGAAACTTTTTTTAAAAGTAATATAAGCTTAATTAAAAATTAAGTACAGAAATTTACTTCTAACTTAAAACAGAAAATCATGAACAATATTTTTAGAGGATTATTAGCAGGTTACGGGGCGAAAAAATTAGGCGGAGGATGCTTCGGTACTATCTTTGTCTTTGTAATTATCTGGTTGCTTTTAGGGCAGTGCAGTTAATTTTTTAGTCAAAGATTTAATAAAAAAGTAGTAGCTTCGCGTACGTAAAAAAACAAATAACGTAAATTAAATTGGGTATTGAACGCCAGTTGATTACGTAATACTTAAAAAATAAATTAATTTATAATGGCATCAGGTTTTTTCGTACTATTAGATGATATCGCAGCAATCATGGATGATGTTGCAGTAATGAGCAAAGTGGCAGCAAAGAAAACTGCAGGTATTTTGGGCGACGATTTAGCCGTTAATGCCGAAAAAGCTTCCGGATTTGCTTCTTCAAGAGAACTTCCTGTTTTGTGGGCAATCAGCAAAGGGTCGCTTCTTAACAAAATTATTATTCTGCCAATCGCTTTTCTTTTAAGTGCCTTTTTCCCTGTTGCAATAATTGTCATTTTAGTACTTGGAGGTCTTTTTCTGGCATACGAAGGTGCAGAAAAAATATACGAATTTATATTTCCACATGAACATGCTTCAGAAGGAATTACAGAAGAAATATTCACAGAGGAAGAGATTTTAGCGCTGGAAAAAGATAAAATAAAATCAGCTATTGTGACCGACTTTATTCTGTCAGTAGAAATAGTAATCATTGCTTTAGGAACCGTAATTGGCAAACCTATCTTGTCACAGATTGTTGTAGTTTCAATCGTTGCGCTAATTGCAACTATTGGTGTTTACGGTATTGTAGCTATTATAGTGAGAATGGATGAAGTGGGCTTTAAGATGATTCAGCATAGTAAAAAAGAAAAAAGTATTTTAAAAACGATAGGAAACATTCTGGTACAGGCGCTTCCAAAGGTTATTAAACTTTTAACGGTCATTGGTACAATTGCTTTACTTTTGGTGTCCGGAGGATTATTTGTTCATAATATTGAATTTTTGCATCACTTATTACCGCAATTGCCTTCCATTTTAAAAGAATTTATAATTGGACTGGTAGCAGGATTTATAGTTTTGGGAATTGTAAATCTGTTTAAAAAACTTTTCGGAAAGAAAACGCATTAATTAAAATTATTTTAAGACTATACTAGGACATCAGCTGTAAAGCTGGTGTTTTTTTATGCTTTTTTTTAAAGAATAAAATTTTGAAATCCAGTTGTTTACTGTTTTGTTTATGTTATTTAACATTTTATCTAAGCAACCTTATGCAGGTATTCCCCTCTTCATAATAAAATAACAAACAAATATTTATTATGAAAAAGTTTAAATTAAATTCAGTTTTATTAGTATTATTCTCGTTAATAGTATTAACGTCCTGTGATAGTGATGATGACAAAACACCAGATCCTGTAACTGTAACCGTAAAAAATGCTTTGGCAACTGAAGTAAAAGGTCCGGCAACCGGAAAGGTAAACACAGAACTTAGTTATGAGGTCACTTTTTTACCGGACAATTCTTGTGGAGAGTTTACTAAATTTACAGAAGCCACTATTGGAACCGTAAAAGGGTTGCAGGTACAAGTAAAATATCCTGAGGTTTGTACACAACAGGTTCCGACCCCTAAAAAAGCAGTTTATAAATTTAAATCGGCAGAAAAAGGAACTTTCGAAATCAAATTCAAAAAATCAGAAACTGAATTTATAATCCAGAAAGTGGTTATTGATTAATTATTTTCCTGATTATAAAATTAAGGTTATGAACCATTTTTCAACTATTTGATTCTATCATTAAGGAATTACATACTTGAAAAATGGTTTTTGATTGGGTAAATTAATTTTAAATAAAATAACTATCTTTGAATGATTAAAAAAAAAAGGATTATGGGAGCTTTAGAGTTAAGAGATAGTATTTTAGAATCTATAAATAAAGCCGATGAACGTCTTCTAAAAGTTGTTAAAGCAGTTATCGAAAGTTATCAGGAAGAAGAGATAGTTGCTTTTTCAGTAGATGGAAAACCGATTACAAGAAGTGTCTATAAAGCTGAATTGGCTAATGCAAAATTGGAAATTCAAAAAGGAGAATTTACTTCACAGGAAGATTTAGAAAAAGAATCTGAGAATTGGTAAATGAATACAATAGAAAAAGTAGTCTGGACTAATACAGCCAGGAATCAGCTAAATACCATTTACAATTATTATAAAGAAAAATCGATTCAGGGAGCAAATAATATAAAGAATGATATTTTAGCCAGTACAAAAAGTATTCACTTTGGCGAGCAGTATCAAAAGGATGAAATTGATCCTGAATACAGAAGAATTATTGTAAGGGAATATAAAATATTATATAGAGAAGAGAATGGAGTTGTCTATATTGCCAGAATATTTTCGACAAAAAGGGATTCTGTAAAACAATTCTAAAAAGAGCTTAACCGGCTCTTTTTTTATGGAGGGAAGTAACCTAAACATACTTTGTCATTCCTCTAAAAATTACTATTTTTGCACTCTAAATTTTATGTCATGCCGAAAAGAAAATATAAAATAGCCGTCATCCAGTTAAACCTGAACGACGTAGCCGAAAATAACCTGAAAAAATGTATCAGCTGGGTAAAAGATGCAGCCAGTAAAGGAGCTGAAGTTATTTTACTTCCCGAATTATATAGCAGCCATTATTTCTGCCAAAGTGAAGACGTGGATAATTTTGCCTTAGCAGAACCGCTTTACAGTACTTCCTTTATTGCTTTTAGTGAACTGGCAAAAGAATTAGGAGTTGTAATTATTGTTCCTTTCTTCGAAAAAAGAATGGCTGGAATTTACCACAATAGTGCCTACATTATTGATGCTGACGGAAGCGAAGCAGGTTTATACCGCAAAATGCATATTCCGGACGATCCGCATTTCTACGAAAAATTCTATTTTACACCCGGAGATCTGGGCTTTCAGGCAATCAAAACGCAAAAAGGAACTGTTGGGACATTAATCTGCTGGGATCAATGGTATCCGGAAGCAGCCCGTATTACAGCGCTAAAAGGAGCAGAAGTGTTATTTTATCCGACAGCGATAGGATGGCATCCAAAAGAAAAAGAACAGTACGGTGAAAATCAATATGGTGCCTGGATGAATGTAATGAAAGGGCATGCCGTTGCCAACGGAGTTTTTGTTGCAGCTGCCAACAGAATTGGTTTAGAGCAATATATAGAAGGTACAGATGGAATACAGTTTTGGGGTGCTTCTTTTATAGCAGGACCTCAGGGTGAAATTCTGGCTCAGGCTTCTCACGATCAGGAAGAAATTTTGATTGCCGAAGTCGATTTGGATTTACAGGAGAATGTACGTCAGAACTGGCCATTTTTCAGAGACAGAAGAATTGACGCTTTCGGGGATATTACCAAGAGAGCAATTGATTAATTCATTTTATTCCATAAAAAAAAAAGCCGTTTCAATAATTTGAAACGGCTTTTTAATTTATAAGAGAGAGAATTTATTTTACTTTGAAAGTAACTCTTCTCACGATTTGACGGGCTTCTTTAGAATTTTTATTCACAGAAGTATCTTCACCGTTTGCGATTACATTCAGTCTTGAAGCATCAATTCCAGCACTTATAGCTACGTTTTTCACAGCTTCAGCTCTTTTTCTTGATAATTCAGTGTTGTAGTCTGAACTTCCGATTTCATCTGAATATCCAATGATATCTGCCGATTTACCCGGATTGTTTTTCAAATATTTCACTAAGAAATCAACTCCTGATAAAGAAGCGTTTGTTGGTTTAGAAGAGTTAAAATCGAAATAAACATTTACATATCCTCCGTTAATTAATTCTTCAACCGTATTATTTGTTGCTGTTTCTCCGCCTTTTTGAACGTACGTTTTCTCTAAATAGCTTTCCAATTCGTCCGGTACACCATTTTGATTGTTATCAATAGATTGTCCTTTCGTATTAACAGCAACTCCTGAAACCGTATTTGGCTCTAAATCATACAGATCAGCAACACCATCTTTATCAGTATCAATAAGATTAGTTTCGATTGTTGTAACTCTGTCTTCTAATTTATTTAATCTTTCATTTTCTTCAGAATACCAGTCAGCATGTTTTTCATTTTTACCTAAGTAAAAAGTTAAACCAACAGAAGCATTTAGCAATACACCATCAAATGAACCTGTAGTCGTCTGACCCATTCCGTCAAAGTTGTGATTTTGTCTTCCGTTAACAATACCTGTTAAATCTCCTGTCAACGCAATGCTGTTGCTTAATCTGATTTGTCCGGTAAGACCAAGGATTCCGTGTCCCATATAATCTTCTCCGTCAAAACCGTTATCAGAAGTTAATTGTGTAACCCCAAATCCACCGTGTGCCAATATACCAATAGTATTCGTCCAGGTTTCAAAATTTAATGCTCTTCCAATATTTACAACCCCTTGCAAACTGGTTCTGATCGCTCTGCTTTCAAATGCAGGCGTATTGTCGCGTTCCTGAAACTTATCATATCCAAAGTCAAGTTTCGCACCAAATTTTGGGTTAAACATATATCTCACACCTAAATCAGCGTGGAAAGGATTTAATGTAGCAGTAGAATAACCCGGCGTTAATGCTCTGGTTGGTTTGTTTACACCGCCATTCAATTCGATAGACCATCTGTTGTATGCAGGTTTGTCAACTGAAGGCTGAGCCGCTGTCGTTGCCATATTTTGCGCACTTGCTGCAAATGATAGTACTAAAAATGATACGGAAGCTAATGTCTTTTTCATGTTATCTTATTATTTAATTTGAATTTGTTAAGCTTTTATTAAGCTTAGGACAAACTTAGGCCATCAAACATGAAATTTTGTTCCACTACCTTTCTTTAAATCTTATATAATTTCCATTTATTAGCCAAAATCACTGAAAAATTGTTAAAATAATCTAAATTTTGACCAAAATAAAAGGGACAAAATCAATATTTTGCCCCTTTTGCTATTTTTGGAAGGAATGAATTTACTTCAAATCTGCCTGGAAAATTTTAATCGTTCCGTCACCTTCACTGCTCACAATTACAAGACTTCTTTTTGTTGGACTTTTAGAAGCCGGAATAAAAAGTAACCCTTCCGGAGCATCACCCGTTTTCACGGTTTGTAAATATTGAGGCGAAGCAGGATTGGTCACATCATAGGTCATAAAAGCATCAGATCTTTCTAAACCTACGAATAAAATATTTTGGTTCCCCATTTTGGCCACTACTACCGCTTCAGGCTCTGAACCTTTATCGTCACTGCGTTTATCATCATAAGTTCCCAATTCATTAGTCTTTTTATCAACATCATTTTTGCTGTCATAGACTATTTTCCCTGTGTTTCCATTCCAGATAGAGAAAGATCGGGCTCCAAAACTTACCATTTCGTCCAAATCACCGTCGCCATCTGTGTCTCCCATATCGCTAACAAGATTTAACCTTCCTAAGTTTGTTTCCAGTTTTAAGGTAGCTGCATCAGGAAAAACGGTTGCGTCTAATGTCATGTCTTTCATTCTTTTGATGTCTGAATAGGCGGCATATTCTCTCGCATCTCCTTCGTTGGCCGTAACAAAATAAGGTACATTACTGGCAGAAAAGTGACTTATTGCATCCGGCATAAACATTCCTTTTACCTTCCACGGGTTAAAAGCAATCTTGTCATCCTTATCACTTACATCAATTGCGTTCGAAGCAGTATTAAAGTCTTTAAAGCCTAAAGGATAAATAGCAGTAATGGTTTTAGAAGTCAGATCTACTTTTGCCACTCCATTATTTTCCTGAAGCGTTACCCAGGCTGTTTTAGAATCATCAGAGATAGTTACATATTCAGGTTCAATGTCCTGTGCAAAAGATTTAGCAAAGGTTGAAATTCTGAAACCGTCTTTTTTCAAAGCGGCTGCCTGCGTACTGAAAGAGCTGAAATCTAAAGTGGTAACAGTATAATTGTTGGCTACTTCAATGATAGAAATGGTTCCGTTTGGATCTTGTGAATAATCGGTATTTGGCTCTCCTTCGTTAGCAGTCATTATAAATTTTCCATCAGGTGAAAAAGTTACCATATCCGGCAAAGCACCAACCGTAACTTGTTTGATCAGACTGTAATCTGTTGTATTAAAGACAACTACTTTTCCATTTCCTTGTTTGTTAACTGTAGATTCTAAGGCAATAGCTAATTTTCCATCATACACAGCAACACTATTTGAAGCACCTTCATAAGGAGTCAAATCAATTTTTCCAATTTTAGTTGGTTTTGTTGGATCAGACAAATCAATTACATCAATCTGATTCGTTCCGCTATTATTTACTGTAAAAAGTCTTTTTGTTTTTTCATCATAAGCTGAAATTTCAGCTGCAGCTTCTCCACCTATCTTAATGCTTCCTATTTCTTTAAAAGCAGCTGGATTTTCATTTACAACAACTTCAGGTTGATCGTTGTTTGAATTTTCATCGTTATTACAGCTTGTTATTATAAATAAAGCTGTTAATAATGAGATGCTTAGTTTTTTCATTGTGTTGGTTTTTTAGTTTTGCCAAATGTAAAATGCAGAATCTGGCTGAATATTAAGCCTTCATTATTTAATCTTTAACTTAATTTTCATCCGTTATTTAATGGAATTCCAATTTGATTTTCTTCCAGCTGTTTTATAATCCTTATGAATCATTATCTTTGTACACTTTTAAATTTAGAAACTCTTTATGGCAACAAATAATAGAAGATTCCCGGCAGAATGGGAAAAACAACAAGGAATTGTATTGTGTTTTCCGCATAATGGTAACGACTGGCCGGGTAAATATGACGCCGTTCAGTGGGCTTTTGTGGAATTTATTAAAAAGGTAGCCACTTTTGAAACCGTTTTTTTGGTTGTAGCCGATGAAAAATTAAAAGGAAAAGTAGCCGAAATGCTGGAAAGAGCGCGTGTAAATGTTGCGAACATTTCTTTTATCATTCATAAAACCAACAGAAGCTGGATGCGAGATTCCGGACCGATTATCGTAAAAAATGGTTCGAAAAGAGAGGCATTGAATTTCAACTTTAATGGCTGGGCAAAATATAAAAATTATCAGCTTGATAAATTTGTTCCCGGAAAAGTGGCCGATTTTATTGATGTTCCCTTAACACAAGTAATGTACAAGGGAAAACCAGTAATTGTTGAAGGCGGAGCAATTGATGTAAACGGAAAAGGAACTTTACTGACCTCTGAAGAATGTTTGATGCATCCTACCATTCAGGTTAGAAATGCAGGTTTTACCAAAGTAGATTACGAGGCTGTTTTTAAGGAATATCTGGGCGTTACAAACGTAATTTGGTTAGGAGACGGAATAGAAGGAGATGATACACACGGACACATCGATGATTTATGCCGATTTGTTAATGAAGATACCATTGTTACGATTGTTGAAACCGATAAAAATGATGCGAATTACAAGCCGTTGCAGGATAATCTGAAACGTTTGCAAAATGCAAAATTAGAAGACGGAAAATCGCCAACAATTGTTGCTTTACCAATGCCGAAACGTGTCGATTTTGAAGAGTTGAGATTACCGGCAAGCTATGCTAATTTCTTAATTCTGAACAACTGTGTTTTAGTGCCAACATTCAATGACAGCAACGATCGTGTGGCTTTGAATATACTGTCAGAATGTTTCCCGGATCGCGAAGTAATCGGAATAAGTTGTATCGATTTTATCTGGGGATTCGGAACATTGCACTGTTTGAGCCAGCAGATTCCTGCTTAGCTGGTGAAAATTTAATCACGCAAATTCGAAAAAGAGCAAAGTTTTTTTTCTCATTTTGTGTCATTTCGACGTAAGGAGAAATCGCACTAGAAGGTTCATACTGAATGTCGTCAATCTTTGTCGATTAACGAGGTCGAAATGGCAAAAAGCCATTAATTAATGGCTTTTATATTATAAACTTAATGACTAAGCGCCTTTGCTTGATTCAAAACAAAAGAAACTTAAATTTATTTACAGCCATAAAAAAACCTTGTTAGCAGCTAACAAGGTTTTTTATTGATTAAAATATTTTATCTTCTCTTCATTGTCTGATAAAAGGAGGTAACAATTGACTTGCCACTTCTCCAAAACCAATACGTACTTCATTGCTTTCGCAGAAACCTCTGATAATAACGGTATCATTATCTTCGATAAACTTGCGTTCGCTTCCGTCTTTTAGTTTTAACGGATTTTGCCCTCCCCAGGTTAGTTCTAACATAGAACCAAAACTGTCGGGAGTCGGACCAGAAATAGTTCCGGAACCCATCATATCACCGGAATTGATGCGACACCCATTTGAGGTATGATGTGCCAATTGCTGACTCATGGACCAGTATAAATATTTAAAATTTGATTTAGAAACTATAGTTTCTTCTGCATCTTCAGGTTTTATCGAAACTTCTAAATGAATATCAAACGCTTTTTTTCCTTTCGTTTGTAAATAAGGAAGCGGTGACGGATCCTGCTTAGGGCCTTTCGTTCTGAAAGGTTCCAGAGCATCCAGAGTTACAATCCAGGGAGAAATTGATGTTGCGAAATTTTTAGCTAAGAAAGGCCCAAGAGGCACATATTCCCATTTCTGGATATCGCGCGCGCTCCAGTCATTCAGTAAAACCATTCCGAAAATATAATCTTCGGCTTCGTAAGTAGGGATATTTTCTCCCATAATATTTACGTCGGTTGTAATAAAAGCGGTTTCCAATTCAAAATCAACTAATCTTGAAGGACCAAAAACAGGGTACTTTTCACCTGAAGGCAACGTTTGTCCCATTGGCCGGTGTACCGGAATTCCGGAAGGAACAATAGTAGAACTTCTTCCGTGGTATCCTACCGGAATGTGCAACCAGTTTGGTAATAAAGCATTTTCGGGATCGCGGAACATTTTTCCAACGTTCGTGGCATGCTCTTTACTGGAGTAAAAATCAGTATAATCACCAATTAAGACAGGTAATTGCATCTCAACATCCTCGATTTTGAAAATAACAATATCGCGGTCTTTTGTTGAATCTCTAAGTTGTGGATTGGTGGCATCGAAAATATCAGCGATACGATTTCGGACCAGACGCCATGTTTTTTTTCCATCGGAAATAAAATCATTAAGCGTGTCCTGCATGAACATATCATCCGTTAAATCTATTCCTGCGAAATAGTTTAATTGTTGTAAAGCTCCTAAATCTATAGCGTAATCGCCAATTCGTGTTCCTACTGTAACGACATTTTCTTTAGTAAGAAATACACCGAAAGGAATATTCTGAATAGGGAAGTCACTATTTTCCGGTACTTCTAACCATGATTTTCTTTTGGTATCGTTGGCGGTTATTGGCATGTGAATGTTAATTATTTGTTGAAAAATTGTATGTCAAATATATCATAATCTAACAGTTTGACAAACGTTTTTTTGTATTTTTGCAGGAAATTAACGAAAAACGAAAAAATGCAACGCGACGAACAAATTTTTGACCTTATACTAGAGGAACAAGACAGACAAATTCACGGATTAGAACTTATTGCTTCAGAGAACTTTGTAAGTGATGAAGTAATGGAAGCAGCAGGGTCTGTTTTAACCAATAAATATGCTGAGGGATATCCTGGCAAAAGATACTACGGCGGTTGCGAAGTAGTTGACGTTATTGAGCAAATTGCAATTGACAGAGCCAAAGAATTATTTGGTGCTGAATATGCAAACGTACAGCCTCACTCAGGTTCTCAGGCTAATACAGCAGTTTACCATGCTTGTTTAAACCCTGGTGATACGATTTTAGGTTTCGATTTGTCTCACGGTGGTCACCTGACTCACGGTTCTCCGGTAAACTTTTCAGGTCGTTTATACCGTCCTGTTTTTTACGGTGTAGATGCTGAAACAGGTCGTTTGGATTATGATAAAATTCAGGAAATTGCCACTAAAGAACAGCCAAAATTAATCATCGCAGGAGCTTCGGCATATTCCCGTGATATGGATTTTGAGCGTTTCAGAGTAATTGCTGACAGCGTAGGAGCCATCTTGTTTGCTGATATTTCTCACCCTGCAGGTCTTATTGCAAAAGGATTAATGAATGATCCAATTCCACATTGTCATATTGTTTCTACTACAACACATAAAACATTACGCGGACCTCGTGGAGGTTTGATCTTAATGGGGAAAGATTTCGAAAACCCACAAGGATTAAAAACACCAAAAGGAGAAATCAGAATGATGTCTTCTTTATTAGACTTAGCTGTTTTTCCTGGAAATCAAGGTGGTCCGTTAATGCATATTATCGCTGCGAAGGCGGTTGCTTTTGGTGAAGCCCTTAAAGACGAATTCTTTACTTATGCGATGCAATTGCAGAAAAACGCAAAGGCTATGGCAGATGCTTTTGTAAAAAGAGGATACAACATTATCTCTGGCGGAACGGATAACCACATGATGCTT
The DNA here is from genome assembly GCF_009674775.1 of Flavobacterium sp. LC2016-23. Taxonomy (GTDB): domain Bacteria; phylum Bacteroidota; class Bacteroidia; order Flavobacteriales; family Flavobacteriaceae; genus Flavobacterium. The sequence continues at coordinate 67,041 of NZ_WKKE01000006.1, forward strand.
ATTGATTTAAGAAATAAAAATATTTCCGGTAAAGAAGCAGAGAATGCATTAGTAAAAGCAGAAATTACAGTAAATAAAAATATGGTTCCATTTGATGATAAATCACCATTTGTAACTTCAGGAATCCGTGTTGGAACTGCTGCAATCACGACTCGTGGTTTAGTAGAAGAAGATATGGAAACTATCGTAGCCTTAATCGACAAAGTATTGGCCGATCATACCAACGAAGCACTTATCGAAGAAGTAGCCAACGAAGTAAATGAAATGATGAGCGAAAGACCAATTTTCGTATATTAATTTAGTTTCAAGTTTAAAGTTTCAAGTTTAAAGTTTTGTAACGCCTAAAAAGCGTACAGCAAAACTTTAAACTTTTTTCGTTCCTAAAAGAACCTGAAACAAAGAAAACTTGAAACTTGAAACAAAACAAACAAAAGACCATGGGTGTACTAAGATTACAATTGCCAACTGACCCAAGATGGGTTAATATCGTAGAAAAAAATATTGAGGAAATCCTGACGGATCACGCCTGGTGCGAACAAAAAGCAGCAACAAACGCGATTACGATTATTACCAATAATTCGGAGCACCAGGATTTGGTAAAAGATTTACTGGCTTTGGCTAAAGAAGAAATCGATCATTTTGAGCAGGTTCATAATATAATTATCAAAAGAGGACTAAAATTAGGACGCGAGCGCAAAGACGATTATGTAAATGAATTGTATTTGTACATGAAAAAAAGCGGCGACGGAAGTCGTGTTTCCGGTCTGGTAGAAAGACTCTTGTTTTCTGCAATGATCGAAGCCAGAAGCTGCGAACGTTTTAAAGTGTTGTCTGAAAATATTCAGGACGAGGAATTAGCTGTTTTCTACAGAGAACTGATGGAAAGCGAAGCAGGTCATTACACCACTTTCATCACCTACGCCAGAAAATACGGAGTAGGAATTGACGTTGAAAAACGCTGGAGAGAATGGCTGGCCTACGAAGAATCGATTATAAGCAATTACGGAAAAGGGGAGACGATTCACGGGTAGGTTTTTTTAGTTTTCGGTCTCAGTATCAGTCTTCAGTCGCAGTATTCAGGAAGTGGAGACTGAGACTCAATACTAAACTTGAAAACAGGAACGTGTTTCGACTTCGCTTAACATGACAAACGTGAAAACTGCGACTGAAAACTGTGACTGAAAACTGTGACTGCTACCTCCGTGTCATCCGCATACAAATAATCACAAAGTTTTGGCAATCTAAAATCTAAAATCAACAATCTAAAATTGTATATTTGAGAGTAACGAAAACAGAAAGCCATGAGAATAGAAACAGATCTGAAATTAGGGTTTAAGGACGTAATGATTCGACCAAAAAGATCAACGCTAAAAAGTAGATCTGAGGTCTCTTTAGAACGGAATTTTAAATTTTTGCACAGTACTACAAACTGGACGGGAATTCCGATTATAGCGGCTAATATGGATACTGTCGGGACTTTTGAAATGGCGGAAGTTTTAGCCAAAGAAAAACTTTTTACAGCAATTCATAAACATTATTCACTACAGGAATGGAATACTTTTCTTAAAAATGTAACACCCGATTTCTACGATTACATTGCCATAAGCACCGGAACAGGAAAAGAAGATTTTGCTAAAATCGGTGAGGTTATAACCGCAAATCCATTGCTTAAATTTATTTGTATCGATGTGGCCAATGGGTATTCAGAGCATTTTGTTCAGTTTTTAAAACAAACCCGCAAACAATATCCGGACAAAGTGATTATTGCCGGAAATGTGGTTACGGGTGAAATGGTGGAGGAACTTTTATTAGCCGGAGCCGATATAGTAAAAGTGGGAATTGGTCCGGGCTCTGTCTGCACCACACGTGTAAAAACAGGAGTGGGATATCCGCAGCTTTCAGCGATTATAGAATGTGCCGATGCAGCGCACGGTTTGGGCGGACATATTATCAGTGATGGTGGTTGCAGTACACCCGGCGATGTGGCCAAAGCTTTTGGCGCCGGATCTGATTTTGTAATGTTGGGCGGCATGTTAGCCGGACATACCGAAAGCGGGGGAGAACTAATCGAAATTAACGGTGAGAAATTCAAACAGTTTTACGGAATGAGCTCTACAACGGCAATGGACAAACATGTTGGCGGCGTGGCAGAATACAGGGCAAGCGAAGGAAAAACAGTTCAGGTTCCGTACAAAGGGAAAGTGATCAGCACGGTTTTGGATATTTTGGGCGGTTTACGAAGTACCTGTACGTATGTAGGTGCTTCAAGACTAAAAGAATTGACAAAACGAACCACTTTTATAAGGGTAAGTGAACAGGAAAATCAGGTTTTTACCAATTAAAATACTTTTTACAATACATTACATATGATTACAATTTCACAAGCAGCTCTTAGTGATATTAAGCAAATTCAAAATATAGTAGATATTACATGGCCCATTACTTATGGCAAAATTCTATCAAAAGAACAATTAGATTATATGTTAGGTCTTTTTTATTCTAATGAGGCGCTAACACTGCAATACAATAAAAAAGAGCAATTATTTTATATGATTTATGAAGATGGAACTAATTTAGGTTTTATCGGAATAGAACATAATTATAATGGAGAAACAGTAACCAAAATTCATAAAATATATCTTTTACCTGAAACACAAGGAAAAGGAATTGGTAAAAAAGTGATTAATGAAATTGGAAAATTAGCTTCAGATAACAATTCAACAGCATTAGTTTTAAATGTAAACCGATTTAATTCCGCCTTAGGCTTTTATAAAAAAATAGGTTTTGAAATTGTTGATGAAGTGAACATCGACATAGGGAACGGTTATTTGATGGAAGATTATGTGATGGAGAAACGATTGTGATTAGTTTAAAAATAAAATTATCAACAAATGAATTTTATTAAAACCCTTTTAGGTAAGGCAAAAAAATATGAATTTGTATTTAATGAAAATGGGAAGCATCAGCTTGGAGGTGATATACCAACAGAATTTGTAATACCCAATAACGAATTTAAATCAAATTTTCAATATTTAGGGTTTATCAATAATGATGATCCGGCTTTCAATTGGCTTCCATTTAAACTAAATTTAATATGTCCAATATATTTAGATATTGATTTGGTATTTCTTGATTATGAAAAACCTAATGCTCCAAAATTAATTTACCCAAACAACACAGCAGAAATAGGAAGTGCATACAGAACTTTAGACTTAAATTCAAAAGTGATTTACGAAGCTCGAAAATTTTCTTTAGTAGAGTTTGATAACGTTACAGAAGATAATGAATTTGATATTAAAGGAATTGCAGGAAAGCCACATTGGGATCAAAAACACAACATTCCGATTTGTCCTAAAACAAATAGGAAGATGAAATTTGTTTGCCAATTAACGAGTTGGAATGATGTGCCAACAAAATACACAAATGTGATAGCTGAAAGCAAGTACGAACAAAATCTATTTTCAAAAATGAATTTTTGGGATGATGGAAATTTATATATTTTTATAGAACCTGAAGCAAAAACGGTTTGTTATTTTATACAGAATACTTAAAGTTTATATTTAAAACTTAAATTATAATCTCGCAAAGCCGCAAAATCGCAAAGTTTGTATTTACTTTTTTTAACTTGGCGTCTTTGCGCCTTTGCGTGAATTTTATATTAAAACTAAATAATTTAAAATTAGAATCCCGCAAAGTCATGAAATTACAGCGTTTTAGATTTGATTAGAATAATAAGAGGTTGTTATTCTAATTAACTCACAATCACATCATGCTTAAACAGCAATCCTTTAACTTCTTTCAAAGCAAAAACCGCTTTCTTCAACTTAGTTTTGGAGGGATCAATAGTATAGTTAAAACTTGTTTTAAAATCAGCTTTGTTGGCGATAGCCTTATCGAATTCGGAGCGGTATAAATCGCAATTGTCAAAAAGTACGCTTGTCAGATCTGTGGCCATAAAATCGATCGCAATCAAACTGCAATTCGTAAAAGTGGTTCCTTTTAGCTTTAAGGTATAAAATTTCGAAAAATCTAAAATGCAATCATAGAAATGAACTTCAAAGATCAGTTTGTCGCACATGGCAAAATTAACTTCCTTAATTTCACAACGATTAAAAGTAGCCGTTCTGAAAGCAACGTAATTGATTTTGGCCTCATTGAAAATGCAGTCATTAAAAACACAATCGATAAAGGTAACGGCTAAAAAAGTACAGGCCGAGAAGTTGCAATTATTGAAAATGCAGCATTCAAAATCCTTGAAATTGACATCGTCTCTGCCATAAATTATGGTATCGTATTCTTTATCAAGAAAATATTCGGATTGTTTTTTCAATGCTTTTTAATCGTTATTTGAGAGTGAAAAGATAATAATTACGTTGCTATCTGAGGCGTTTTGTCTTATTATTTTTAAAATGTAAATGAATTTATAAGAATTTAACCGTGAATAATTTAATATTTAAATTTTTAAGTCCTTTTAGTCATAATAAATTCATAATAATAAATTATTGTGATTTGTATTCTGAACTCAATTCTTATTTTTGTTAGATATACATATATTCATATGAAATTACTAATAGTTGAAGACGAACCAAATCTTTTATCCATTTTACGGAAAGGGTTTGCTGAAAATAATAATGAAGTAAGCGTGGCGCTTGATGGCAAAACGGCTTTGGAAATGATTCATAATTATTCGTTCGATGTTGTAATTTTAGATGTAATGCTGCCGGACATCAACGGAATTGAAATTTGCAGAAGACTGCGGGCAGGTAAAAATTTTGTTCCTGTTCTACTTTTAACAGCACTTGGGACTTCAGAAAATATTGTAACAGGCCTCAATGCGGGAGCTGATGATTATTTAGTGAAGCCTTTTAAATTTGGAGAGCTCGATGCGAGGGTAAATGCCTTAAACAGAAGAGCCAATCAGGAGACGGAAAAAATAGATACCATCGTCATCAGCGATCTGGAAATAAACGGAAGGGCTAAAACCGTAAAAAGAGACGGAGAAGCTATTGTTTTAACCGCCAAAGAATTTAAATTACTCTATTATTTGGCCAAAAATAGTGGCAGAATTGTCTCCAGAGACCAGATTTTAGATAATGTCTGGGATATAAATTTCGATATGAACACCAATGTTGTGGACGTTTATATCAATTATTTACGAAAAAAAATAGATAAACCCTTTGCAACCAAGCTTATTCATACCATGAAAGGTTTAGGTTATGTCATACAGCCTTAATTATGGATATAAGAAAAAAAATTACCGTTACTTACGTAGCGCTTTCTACTTTTAGTACACTATTGTTGTGTATTGTCGTTTTTGTGTTGTTTCGGGAAAATAACCGGTATTACTTCTTAAAACGATTAGAAGACAGGGCTAAGATTGTAGCGTCAATTCATTTTCAGAAAGATCCTGAAAAAATCAAATATTACCGCAATCTTAAAAAGAATGGACTGGAAGAACTTATAGAGGAAGAAGAATATGTGCTGCGAATCAACAGTGCCAACAGTTTTGATTACAATACCAACCTTAATCTGCCGAATAAATTTTATACCAATGTTCTAAAAACCGGAAGAGATTTTTTTGAAATTGATAATAAGTATTACCTGGGGCAGGTCTTTACCGAAAACAATCAAAGATATATCGTAATTGTGGGTGCAAGGGACAGGAAAGGAACCACAACAACCATTTACATTGTAAAAATCATGCTTTTTGGCGGGATTGCCTTTGTATTTCTGGCGTTCTTTTTAGGGCGTTTTCTGGCGAAAAGGGTCATAAATCCGGTTGCAAGAATTACGAAGGAAGTCAACAGGATTAGTGCGTCCAATCTTCATAACCGATTGCCTGAAGTTAAAAATTCAGATGAAATCTCCGATCTTACGGAAACGTTTAACGATATGCTGGACCGTCTGGAAACCTCTTTTGAGATACAGGCAAACTTTATAAATAATGCTTCCCATGAGTTAAAAACGCCTATTACGACAATTATTGCAGAGTCAGAGATTATGCTTCTGAAAGAAAGGGAAGTACCGGAATACATTCAGTCTCTGGAAAACATTTACAGCCAGGCCTCAAGATTAGGAAATCTGACCGAAAGTTTGCTCAAACTGACACAAACCGGTTATGACGGAAAAAAACAGGTGCTCGATATTGCCCGAATTGACGAATTACTGATGGATGTAAAATCAGATCTCGATAAAATTTATCCGGATAACCGCGTAAGCATTAAACTTAATTTTGCACCTAAAGATTCTAATTTACTATTGATTCCCTGTAACAAGCCTCTTTTAGAGCTGGCAATCAATAACATTATTACGAATGGCGTCAAATACTCTGATAATAATGAGGTTTTTGTATCGCTTTCCGCTACTAATGAATGGATTAAAATCGCGATAAACGATATCGGAATCGGAATTCCGCCGGAAGATATCCCACACTTATATGAACCTTTCTTCAGGGGGAAAATTGCCGCTAAATACATAGGATATGGTTTGGGGCTTCCACTGGCTTCTAAGATCATCCGCATGCATGACGGAGAAATACAGGTACAGTCGGAACAAAACAAAGGGACGATTGTAACCATCATTTTTAAGAAAGACAACACCAGAAAAGCCAACATTAAAAAATCTAATGTTGAATCTTAGAAAATTCTAATTTTAACTTAAGACCCTTCTAATTTGCAGGAAGTTATTTTGTACGTATAAACTAAAGAATTATACTTATGAAAAATTTCCTTATACCCACTACTTTAAAAGAAGATACCATCAGTGCTGTTAAATCAGCGGTAACTCAGGCAAAAAACACCAATTGTGAAATCATCTTAATGATGACTGCAGAGACTCCGGATTCTTTTTCATCTTCACAGTTTTTGCGTGAAATGAGAGTCGGCCTGACTGCAAGCCAGGAAGAGGTTCTTGATACCTGCCGTTATATTATCGGACATACGGCCAACTGCAAAATAAAAGTGCACAACCAATACGGACTTTCATCACCGGTTTTTAAAGGAATCATTGATGCTTTCGATGTGAAACTGGTCATTTTGACACCTTCTTATAAACAAGAAACAAAACGCATTCATCAATATCTGGTAAAATTAGCCGGAAATCAGAGATGTCCTATTTTACATTTAGGAACAGAAGCGTTGAGAGACGATTTCAATAAAGCGCTTTATATCGAAAACAGTAATGCCAACATGCATGTCAAAGATGTTCAGCAGTTTCTGAGCCAGAATTTCTCTTATGAAATTGTAAGCCAGACCGCCAATTTTGATGATAACTACGAACAATTTGCCCCTTATTTATCGGAAGCCATTTCAAAATATGATATCGATTTGCTGGTAGAAACACGCAAAGGCGAAAAAATCAAATTCAAAAAATCTAAAAAAGAAAATGTCAACGATAAACTTGGACTTCCGGTGTTGTCATTGTATGAAATGGCCTGATAACCCATTTCCCAAAAAGAAATAAGTTTAATTTAAAACCGAAAATATGTTATTAAAGAAAAGAATTCCAATGAAGTACGTTCTCGGAAAAATTAAAGTAGAATTAAGTCTGGTACTGGCTTACACAATTTTGTTTGAAATTTTTCACAATTATTTTATAAACCTGCCTGTAGATATTCCAATTGCAATACCAACAATGATTGGTACTATTATATCCTTATTATTAGCGTTTAAGTCCAATCAGGCCTATGACAGGTGGTGGGAAGCCCGTATTGTCTGGGGAGCTATTGTAAACGATTCCAGAACGTTGATCCGTCAGGTATTGACTTTTTATAAAGATCCTGATTTTTCTGTTGAAGCAAGCGAGTTCAAAGAAAATTTCGCGAAAAGACAAATTGCATGGTGTTACAGTTTAGGTCAGGCATTACGAAACAGAGATGCCATAACACCCATTGAAGGTTTAATTAGTGAAGAAGAACTGCGTTTTGTAAAAAATCATCAAAACATACCGAATGCCATTTTAATGCTTCACGCCAAAGATCTTCGAAATGCTAAAAACACGAAGCACATTAACATGTACCAACAGGTAGAAATTGATAATACTTTGTCGCGATTGTGTGATGCCATGGGTAAATGTGAGCGTATTAAAAACACCATTTTTCCCACAACATACAGTATGTACATTAGATTGACCCTGTGTTTGTTTATTCTGCTATTGCCTTTTGGATTAATCAGTGTATTAAGCTGGTTTGCTATTCCGTTGATTACCGCTATTGCCGGAGCTTTCTTTTTAATTGAAAGAATGGCCATTCACTTGCAGGATCCTTTCGAAAACAGACCTACAGATACACCGGTAACGGCTATTTCGAACACGATTGAAAAAAATATCATGCAGATGTTAAACGAATATCAAAGCGAATTTGATATCATTAAAGAATTTAATCTTAGTGCTGAACCTGCAAAAGTAGACAAGAATACCTATTATGTTTTATAATTAATGTGAGTCAATTTTAATTGTTGGCCAGACAATGCATGTATTTGTATTGTCTGGTTTTTTATTTGCTGTAATTCCTGCAAGGTCTTTTCAAGCTTGTAGGGATGACATTATATTCAAACCTCTAGATTAGATTAATTTTATGGATTTTTTTGCCACGAATTACTTATTTCATCGTACTGATTTGTGAAAATTCGTGGCAACCTTTTTTAATAAGAATGAAGCAACCTGCCCAAAGTCTGAATCGATTGTCGTAATTCATTGGTCCACGGCAAACCAAAACTCAGACGCATACAATTGGAGAACTGATCCTGAAACGAGAAAATCCTTCCCGGTGCAATACTAATACGATGCTTCATCGCCAGATGGTAAAAATCAGCGGTGTCTATCTTTTTATCCAGTTCTATCCAAAGAAAAAATCCGCCCTGCGGCTGGCTTACTTTGGTTCCGGCGGGAAAAGATTCCAGTACTGTGTTGATGTAATTATTACAATTATGATTCAGAATCTGACGAATTTTGCGAAGATGATTCTCATAGCGTCCGTTTTTAAGAAAATCGCCTACAACCTCATGAGTGATGGTCGGAGAGGAGAGGGTATGGTAAATTTTATTTCTCAGGATTTCCTTTTTAAATTTCCCCGGCGAAACCCATCCCACGCGATAACCCGGAGCCAGTGTTTTGGATACCGAACTGCAGCAAAGCACAATACCGCTTTCGTCATACGTTTTGCAATTGGTCGGACGGCTGGAACCAAAATATAAATCACCGTGAATATCGTCTTCAATTAAAGGAACGTTATAAAATTCCATTAATCGTACAATCTCTTTCTTATGCTCCACAGGCATCATGCTTCCGGAAGGATTACTGAAATTACTCATAAGTACACAAGCCTTTACTTTTTTGGTAGCAATGGCTTTTTTTACGGCATCCAATTCTATTCCTGTGGTCATGTTGGTCGGCAGTTCCATGATATACAAGCCCAAAGATTTTGATAATTGCAGCAGGCCAAAATAGACAGGACTTTCAATTATGATAGTATCTCCCGGTTTAGTCAGCGTCATGAGGCAGTGCGAGATTGCACTGGTACAGCCCGGTGTTGTAATAATATCGTCTTCAGTCAGCGATCCGCCCCAGGTAAAAGACCATCTGGCGATTTCGCGCCTCAGATTCGGATTTCCCTGTACTTCTTCATAACTGGTGCCGCTATTGGGCAGGGAACGCATCGCCTGAATCATTCCTTTGTTTAATTTTGCAATAGGAAGAAGCTCATTCGAAGGGAATCCCAAAGAAAGCATGGTTATATTTTTATCGGTCATGTTGCCGTAAACCTGATCGATTAAATCTTCGCGGTCGATATTCAGGCATTTTGAAACCGGACTGCTTGAACTCGGTTCCGCAATTACTCTTGCAGAAGTATTACTCACATAATAACCCGATTGTGGTCTGGATTCAATCAGGGAACGGCTTTCGACTTCGTAATAGGCCTTACTCACCGTACTCATGCTGTAACCCGTTTCTGAACAGACTTCCCGAATAGAAGGTAACTTGTCCCCAACATTCAGAACACCCGATTTGATCTGCTTTTCAATTCGGTCCGCAAACTGAAGATATAAGTAATTTGAATTTTTCATAAAAGAAACTGTTATGGTGCAATTTACAAAAACTGTATCTGTATTGCTGTTTTATTTTTATGAAATTTGCTTCATCAGAAAAATTAACCAAAACAAACCCCGTGAAAACAACAAAATATTACCTAGCTGCGATTACCGCTTACACCATTTGGGGATTTTTTAGCCTGGTGCTAAAACCGATCCATGAATACCCTTCCCTGGATATTTTGTTTAACCGAGTTTTTAGCTGTAGTGTCCTTATGTTATTGATTTCTTTTACCTTTAAAAGAAAAAGTATCAGAGAAACAATTGAGACTTTTAAAGCCTTGTCAAAAGCAGAAAAAAGAAAAACCCTATTATTAAATTTCGGAGGGAGCTTCTTTTTAATGGCCAATTGGTTTACGTTTATTTATGTCATGAATCATGTGAGCGTAAAAGCGACATCTCTGGCGTATTTAGTATGTCCGATCTTAACCACTTTGCTGGCGTATTTTCTTTTGCACGAAAAGCTGTCAAAAACACAATGGATTTCCGTTGGACTTAGCGTTTCAGGCTGTTTACTTTTATCATACACCAATATTATGGATATGGTTTTCAGTATTGTAATTGGTTTGACCTACGCAGCCTATTTAGTAAGTCAGCGTGTCAATAAAGGGTTTGATAAATTTATCATACTAACGTTTCACATTACGTTAGCCGCATTGGTTTTATTGCCTTTTTATCCAATTTACAGCGGACCGGTACCAACAGAATTTAAGTTTTATTTCTGTATTGAAACCATTGCCATATTGTTTACCATTTTCCCGCTGTTTTTGAATTTATACGCGCTTTCAGGACTTAATTCTTCAACGGTCGGAATGCTTTTAAACATTAATCCGATGATTGCTTTTGCGCTGGCAGCCTTTGTTTTTAACGAACAGATTGGAACCTTGCAGATTTTGGCTTACAGCATTATTTTTATTGCAGTTTTGGTATTTAATTCACATCATCTCTTTGCCCTGAGGGAAAAATATATGCCGGCGGCTAAAAACACATAAATCCGGAGCGATAAAATTACCAGAATCTTAACAGCATATTAAAACAGGAATGAGTATTTTTCATTTCTGTTTTTTTTTGTTTTTACGAAAAAGCAATTGAAATTTAATTTCCAAATAGCTCAATATTATTTTATGAAAAATACGAAACTACAAGCCTTTATTCCTTTATTTTACATGGTATGGTCTGACGATCTTCTGACGCAGAAAGAATTTACGACTTTACAGGAATTTATTACTTCGCTTACTTTTCTTTCGCCTGAAGAACAGCAATATTTACTTTCTAAAGTTGATATTTCAAATCCGCCTTCCCGAAACGAACTTGCCGAATGGAAAGGGGATATCGAGAAAAGTATTAAAGATAAATCTTCGATAAAATCTATTTTTGACATCGCAGTTTCACTATCTGATACCCATCTTGATATTTCAGCATTAGCATCTGATTTCACCAAACTCGAAAATGATCTGGGCGTTTTAGGTGAGGAAGTCATTCAGAATTTCAAAACAAAAGCGGAATCCTTTACAGCCAGTTCCCAGACCAACAATACTTTTGACATTGAGAAAATCACCGAACTTTTAAACGGTAAAGAAGCCGCGATTATCAAAAAAGTAAAATCGGTAATTTCAAGACCGGAGTTCGCTTACGAAACTTCAACAGACATCAATGTGTATCGCGAAACGGTATACAACTGGTGTAAAATTCTGGCTGCTGAAAATCTCGGAAATATGGCTTATCCAAAGCAATATGGAGGAGGAGAAAACATAGCCGATTATTTTGCTATTATGGAAACCCTGAGTTATCACGATTTAAGCCTGGTCATCAAATTTGGCGTTCAGTTTGGGCTTTGGGGAATGAGCGTTCAGTCGTTAGGAACAGAAAAACATTACGCAAAATATTTAAAAGATATTGGTTCCTTAAAACTTCCTGGCTGTTTTGCCATGACCGAAACACATCACGGTTCGAATGTAAAAGGGCTTGAAACTACCGCAACTTATAATCACAGCAATCAGACTTTTACGATCCATACGCCCAATAAGAATGCACAAAAAGAATACATCGGTAACGCAGCCGTTCACGGACAAATGGCCACCGTTTTCGCCAAACTGATTATTGACGGTCATGATTACGGCGTAAATGCTTTTGTAGTGCCTTTGCGCGATACAAATGGAAATACGTTACCAGGAATTACGATTGGCGACTGCGGTCATAAGATGGGATTAAACGGTGTGGATAACGGAACCATTAGTTTCGATCAGGTGGAGATTCCAAAAGAAAACATGCTGGATCGTTTTGCTTCCGTAAACGATAAAGGTGAATTTGAAAGCCCCATTCCGAGTGACAACAGACGTTTTTTTACCATGTTGGGAACCTTGGTCGGAGGACGAATCGGAATTCCGCGTTCGGCTTTGGCTGCGGCTAAATCAGGACTTACAATTGCTATTCGTTACAGCGATCAGCGCAGACAATTTGGTCCCGAAGGCGGTTCTGAAGTGCCGATTTTAAATTACCGCATGCACCAGCGCAGATTGTTGCCGCACTTAGCCAAAACCTACGCGGTACATTTTGCCTTACAATACCTGACGAATCGTTTTCTGAACAGAACTGAATCGGAAATGCAGGAAATCGAAGCTTTGGCGGCCGGAATGAAATCCTATTCGACCTGGAGCACAAGGGATATTTTACAGGAATGCCGTGAAGCCATCGGGGGAAAAGGATATTTGTCTGAAAACCGTATTGATGCTTTAAAAAACGATACCGAAATCTATACGACTTTTGAAGGAGACAATACAGTTTTGATGCAATTGGTGGCTAAAAACCGCTTATCTGAGTTCCGTAAAGCCTTTGGCGAGATGGGATCCCTTGGCATTATTAATTATGTTTATGAAAATGCAAAAACCGCTATTGCTGAGAAAAACCCAATAGTTACCCGCAAAACGGATGACGAACATCTGCTGGATTCTGAATTTCATTTGCAGGCATTTATTCACAGGGAAAAAACAATTTTAGCATCTGCAGCAAGACGTATCAAAAAACTGGTCGATGGCGGTTTAGAACCTTATGATGCTTTTAATGTCGTACAACATCAAATGATTGATGTCGCTCAGGCCTATTTAGAAAGAATTGTGTTAGAACAATTTCAGGCGGCAATAAAAACCGTTGAGGATGAAAATTCAAAAGTAATACTGACCAAATTATATCAATTATATGCGCTTTCGCAAATAGAAAAAAACAAAGGCTGGTATCTTGAAGACGGTTATATGGAAGCGGTGAAAACCAAAGCCATCCGTAAAATGGTCAATCAGTTGTGCTGGGATATTCGTCCGGATGCCGTATCATTGGTGAACGCCTTTGATATTCCGGAAAGTTGTCTGGCAGCGCCTATTGCTGTTAATTAGGGATATGGAGTTAGAAGTTAAGAGTAAAGAGTTAAGAGTAAAGAGTTAAGAGTAAAGAGTTAAGAGTTAAGAGTTATGAGTTAGAAGTTAAGAGTTATGAGTTATGAGTTAGAAGTTAAGAGTTAGAAGTTAAGAGTGAAGAGTAAAGAAAATAGATTTTTTTAAGAGCTTTGTTGGAGTTTTAAACTTTGACAGAGCTTTTTTTTACTCCAAAGTTTGTCATTTCGACGAAGGAGAAATCACTAGAAACTACGCAAAGAAAGTTGCCAATCTTTGTCGAATTACGAGTGTGATTTACTTCGTCTGTTCGCTACCGCTCGAGTCTCCTTCGTCGAAATGACACCAAATAAAAAAAAATCTGCAAACCCGAGCGATAGCGAACAGGCGAAGCAATCTGCCCAATCTGCGAGAATAAAAATCTCTTTAATCTGTGGGAAAACAATAAAATTCAAACTTATATTTACTCACATCAATTATATGGTAAATAATTCCTGTTACCAGCTTCCTTTTAAACCTTCTTTTAAAGCAGCATTGTATTTCTCCAGATCGAAACTGTACAAATCAGGCGCTTTGTGCGCACCGCCTTTACGCGATTCGTCTAATTTTGTGAGGATATCGTAACGCAGGATTTTTCGGTAGAAATTACCACGGTTTAATTTCTTTCCTAAAATGGCCTCATATAATTTTTGAAGCTCCGGCATGGTAAACTTCTCCGGAAGAAGGTTATATCCAATCGGGTGATTGTTCAATTGTTCCCGAAGTGCAAGTAAAGCCCTGTCGAAAATGGTTCTGTGATCCATCATGAATTCGGGCAGCTCGTCAATAGATTTCCATTCGCAGGCTGTAGAATACTGATCGATAATTAGTTTCACATTCGTATATTCCGCCAAAGCATAATAGCCGATGGAAACAAAACGCTGTTTGTTCCAAAGCGTATCATCATATTGCTCAAAAGCACTTTCAGAGCGGTTTAAATTTCCAAACGTATAAAATTGCTGCAAATAGATATTTTCAGTTCCGGTTCTGTCTTTCAGGATACGTATCGCCGCATCATCTACATTTTCGTCTTTTCTGACATAGCCGCCGGGAAGTCCCCAATTGAGCTGATCTTTCATTTTTAGCGTCAACACCTGAAGCGTCGTTTCGTGAAAACTGAAAATAACGCAGTCAATAGAAAGGGTCGGAATATATTTATTCCAGGCCTCTTCGGATTGCTGTTCAAGTATTTTTTTAAATTCCATAAGACAGAAGTATTTCCAAATTTAGTTTTTTGAATGCTATAAGTCAAGTTGTTTAAATTTTTTCCTACAAATAAATTCATGCATTGAAAAAAAGTATGCTCATGATATTTTTCATTTCCGGGCTTTTTCGTTTCCGGTTTTTGGTGAGTTAAAATTACTATTTCTGTTAATTTCATTATTTTACGCAAACGAAATAGCCATTTTTGAACTTCATTTTGATAAATCAATTATAGATTGCATATTTAGTTTTCTGGTATTTTTTTAACTGCTATTGATTTGATAATGAAATTTATACAGGATTTATTTGTTGAAATGAGAAATTGTAATTAATATTGCTTCATTATGAAGCAATGATTTTTTTAATCCATGTACAGATTGAAAAATCGGCTGAAATGAAACATACTATTAAACTAATTTATCTACCATGAAACACAAAATTATAAAGACAGCGAGAGTATCACTTTTGACCGCAGTGGTGCTTTCCAATTTATCCTTTACTACCGTTCCAAATGACGGAAATGAGCCGCCGTTACTTACCATTAAAGGTTTTACGTTTAAGGATTTAAACAAAAACGGAAAATTAGATACCTGGGAAGATACCCGTCTTTCGGTCAATACAAGAATTGATGCGATCATAAAAGAAATGACCAACGAAGAGAAAGCAGCCTTTCTGATCGGAACAGGAATGCCCGGAATCGAAATGCTCACAGGCCCTGTCGGAGATTCGAAACAAGGTCTGGTTCCCGGAGCTGCGGGAGGTACTTTAGAAATGAAAAGATTCGGAATTCCTGCAACAGTGGTAGCAGATGGTCCTGCCGGTTTAAGAATTGAACCGAAAAGGGAAAACGATTCACAAACCTATTATGCAACGGCTTTTCCGGTAGGAACTGCTTTGGCTTCAACGTGGAATACAGCGCTTTTGGAGCAGGTGGGAAAAGCTATGGGAAATGAAGTGAAAGAATATGGCGTAGATGTTTTACTGGCTCCGGCTTTGAACATTCACAGAAATCCTCTAAACGGAAGAAACTTTGAATATTATTCTGAAGATCCGCTGATTGCAGGAAAAACCGCAGCAGCAATTGTAAACGGAATCCAGTCGCAGGGAGTGGGAACTTCTATCAAACACTTCGCAGCCAATAACGAAGAAACCAATCGTCTGACGATTAATGCCCACGTTTCGGAAAGAGCCATGAGAGAATTGTATTTAAAAGGTTTTGAAATCACCGTTAAAGAAGCCCAGCCCTGGACAATAATGTCTTCGTACAACAAAGTAAACGGTGTTTATACTTCGGACAGGAAAGATTTGTTAACGCAGGTTTTAAGAGAAGAATGGGGTTTTAAAGGAATTGTGATGACCGACTGGTTTGGTGGTTTTCCGGGTTTTGAATCGATACAAAAAGGTTCAAGTTCTGATGTAGTGAAACAAATGAATGCCGGAAATGATTTGCTCATGCCGGGAATTCCCGTGCAGCAAAAAGCCTTGCTGGAAGCCTTAAATTCCGGAAAATTATCGCAGGAAGTAGCGAATACGAATGTGAGAAGAATTTTAGAATATGTTTTTCGCACACCAACTTTCGCAGCTTATAAATACAGCAACAAACCCAACTTAACCAAAAATGCCGCTGTAACCAGAAATGCGGCAGCAGAAGGAATGGTTTTATTAAAAAACGAAAAAAACACATTGCCTTTTAGCGATAAACAAAAAGAAGTTTCGGTATTCGGAGTGACTTCTTATGCCTGGATTACAGGAGGTACCGGAAGTGGAAGCGTAAACAATAAACACACCGTTTCTTTATTAGAAGGTTTAAATGCAGCAGGTTATAAATTAGATAAAGAATTGGTTGATTTATACAAACCGTATGCAGAAAAAGAAGCCCTTGCCGCAAAAGAGAGAAGTAAATCAAGAGGTATTCTGGCTTTGCCCGAAAGACTTCCTGAAATGAAAATGGACGATGCTTTTATCACTAAAAAAGCGGCCACTTCTGAGATTGCTTTTGTGACTTTAGGAAGAAATTCCGGAGAAGGCGGCGACAGGGTAGTGGATAACGATTTTAATCTGGCCACAGAAGAAATAGAAATGCTGGACAAAATTGCAACTGCTTTTCACGCAAAAGGAAAGAAAGTGGTGGTGATTTTAAATATTGGCGGTGTAATCGAAACGGCATCCTGGAAAGATAAAGCAGATGCTATTTTGTTAGCCTGGCAGCCGGGTCAGGAAGGCGGACATTCTGTTGCAGATGTCGTTTCCGGAAAAATCAATCCGTCCGGAAAATTAACTATGACTTTTCCGGTGAAATATGCTGATACGCCTTCCGCCAAAAACTTTCCGGGAATTCCCGTTGATAATCCAAAAGAAGTGACTTATGAAGAAGGTGTGTATGTGGGATACCGTTATTTCAGTACTTTTAATATAAAACCATCATATGAATTCGGTTATGGAAATTCGTATACGACTTTTGAGTATTCGAATGTGAAAGTAAGTGCTCCGGTTTTTAAAGATAAACTGACGGTTTCAGTTACAGTCAAAAATACCGGAAAAACATCCGGAAAAGAAGTAGTACAGGTCTATCTTGCTGCTCCTTCGAAGTCTATTGACAAACCAAAAGAAGAATTGAAAGCTTTTGGCAAAACCAAAGAATTAAAGCCGGGTGAAAGCCAGACATTAACTTTTACTTTATCTCCAAAAGATCTGGCCTCATTTTTAGAAGCCAAAAGTGCCTGGATTGCCGAAGCCGGAACCTATAAAGTCTTGGTCGGTGCTTCATCTTTAAATATCAAACAAACAGCGGAATTCTCCGTAGCAAATGAAATTACGGTTGAAAAAGTAAAGAAAGCTTTTGATTTAGACACTAAATTCACAGAATTGAAACCGTAATTTAGAGACGATTTTAATTTTCAAAACTATCGTTCCGTTTATAAATTCAGAGGAACTTATAAACGGAACTATTTTTTAAACCATGGTCTTATTGAAGTAATTTGACTTTTCGAAATCCTGAATATTGATCGAAATCACCGGAACTTCAGGAAGAATCGAAGCCAATTTAGTGACAATTACTTTGGAAAGATTCCCTTTTTGTTCGTCATTTCTACCTTCCATAATATAGGCGAAAACATGAATAAAATCATCCGGCGTGCCTCCGTTATTATAAAAAGCAAAAGGATTGATGCGGACTTTTATCTCAGATGCAACAAAAATCCCGGTTGATAAAGCCGAATTAAAAACTTCCTGCATTATTTCATCGGCAGATTTTAAGCGGATCACGTTTTCGGAACAATCAATTATAAAATGTGGCATTGGTATGGATTTTAAAGTGTGAAGTTTTCATTTACACAAAATTAAGGAAAGATTATTCGCATTTGACGGAAATGGTTTTTATAAATCACTTTTATACCATCACTTTCTTATATTTGTAATTCTGTTTTTATCTTTTATTAGTTTGAAAAATTATTTTCTGTTTGTTGTCACCCTTCTTTTTTGCTTTCCTGTTCAGGCATCGGATAGTACCGATACTATTTTGAAAAAGCTTAATGATGCTTTGAGAAACAAACAATACTATGTTAAAATAAAAGAAGAAAGAATTCTGAATTTCAAGAAAATTAAGTCGGATGCTTTTACAAAGGAACAGGAATACAATTACAATAAAACTTTATATACCGAATATCAGAAATTCAATTCAGATTCGGCTATTTTTTATGTCAAAAAGAACCTGGTAATTGCGGCGGCACTTCAAAATAAAGACTTATCGGATTTGGCAGAACTGCAATTAGCCAATCTGTATTCCTCCTCAGGAAAATACCGGGAATCGGAAGCTATACTAAAAAGCATCAACAAGAAAACACTAAACAAATCATTGCTGCCCAACTATTATGTAGTATACAGGGAGTTTTTCGAACACTATAATGCCAACAGCACCAGCCAAAAATACATTGAACAAATCGGGAAATACAGAGATTCTCTGCTAAGCGTTCTCAATCCGGAATCACTGAATTTTAAAATTACTCAGATTCAGAAAAATATTTTTGATAAAAAGTTTGCCGTCGCTGAAAAGCAATTGACCGTTTTATTAAAAAACACCAGGGAAGAAGATTCGCAATATGCCATGATTACCTATCTCTTCGGCAGTATTTACGAAACAACCCATCGATTAGAATTACGAAAAAAATATTATGCGCTTTCTTCTACCGCTGATATCAAAAATGCCATAAAAGACAATGCATCGCTTCAGGAGCTGGCTTTGGTTTTTTATGAAATAGGCGATGTAGACATGGCATATAAGCTGACGCAATCTGCTATTGAGGATGCCCTTTATTGCAATGTACAGTTTCGTACGCTTTTGATGTCGGAAGTATATTCGATCATCAATACTGTTTATTTAGAGAAAGAAGCAAAAAGAAAAACAGAACTGCAGCTCTATCTTTTATGCATTAGTTTACTGTCTTTATTTTTGATTGTTGCTGTTATTTATGTGTACAAGCAAATGAAAAAAGTATCAAGAATTCGGGGAGAACTGTATGAAACCAGCCAGAAATTAGCCGAATTAAACAAAGATATTACCGAAACCAACAGTCAGCTGCAGGAACGAAACGCACAGTTGTCGGAATCCAATCATATTAAAGAAGAATATATTGCGCATTTCTTCAGCCTTTGTTCGGCTTACATCAACAAATTAGAGAATTACCGCATCATTCTGAATAAAAAAGCGACAGCCAGACAGTTTGATGAGATTTATAAAATGCTGAAATCAACAACACTGGTTGATAATGAACTGGAAGAATTGTATAAAAACTTTGATATTATCTTTCTGAACCTTTACCCGACTTTCGTAAAAGATTTTAATGACCTGCTTATAAAAGAAGAACAGATCGTTTTAAAGCAGGGGGAATTGCTCAATACGGAACTTAGAATTTTTGCACTGATCCGCCTTGGGATTACCGACAGTGTAAAAATTGCAGCCTTTCTTCGGTACTCGTTGAGCACTATTTACAATTACCGTACAAGAGCCAGAAATAAAGCCGCAGTTTCACGAAATGATTTCGAGGAAATGGTGATAAAAATAGGTTTAATATCTTTGAAAGTATAACGATTTGTTTCAAAATCACTACTTTTTTTTAAATCTAAATTTAATTAAATAATTGATTATTAGTATTTTAATTTTTTAAACCACTACTTTTTTTCGTTTAAAAATGTAACGTGTACGATAACGTTTTAGCTTTACAATATTATTATAAGGTACTTTTGACTAATAGAGTACCCTGCCAAAATAAATGCTTTAATAAATTATATAGTTATGTTTAAAAACGTTAAAACAGTTCTTGTTTTAGTCTTATTAAGTTCATTCGGATTGAATGCACAAAATAAAGTCCCTGTTTATCTGGATGATAAAAAGCCAATCAATGAGCGTGTAGAAGATGCACTTTCGAAAATGACTGTCGATGAAAAGATCGCCATGATTCATGCACAATCTAAATTTAGTTCACCGGGTGTTCCGCGTTTGGGAATTCCTGAAAACTGGATGACCGACGGACCTCACGGAATCCGAACGGAAGTTTTATGGGACGAATGGGAACAGGCCGGCTGGACCAATGATTCCTGTATTGCCTTTCCTGCACTGACAGCACTTGCTGCCACCTGGAATAAAGAATTGTCTTCCTTATATGGTAAATCAATAGGAGAAGAAGCACGTTTTCGTAATAAAAATGTACTGTTAGGCCCCGGAGTTAATATTTACAGAACGCCGCTAAACGGTCGTAACTTCGAATATATGGGAGAAGATCCTTTCCTTACTTCAAAAATGGTCGTTCCTTACATTAAAGGAGTCCAGTCTAACGGAGTAGCTGCCTGTGTGAAACATTTTGCTTTAAACAATCAGGAAACGAACCGTAATAGTGTAAACGTAATCGTTGATGACCGTGCCTTATATGAAATTTATTTGCCGGCTTTTAAAGCTGCCGTTCAGGAAGGTGATGCCTGGGCCATTATGGGATCATATAATAAATACAAAGGACAGCACTGCTGCCATAATGAGTTTTTACTGAATGATATTCTTCGTGGAGAATGGGGGTTTAAAGGAGTGGTAATCTCAGACTGGGGCGGAGTGCATGATACCAAACAAGCCATTCATAATGGACTGGATATGGAATTCGGTTCCTGGACCAACGGACTTACGTGGGGGACCAGCAATGCTTATGATAATTATTATTTAGCAAAACCATATTCCACCATGATTGCTAAAGGGGAAGTGGGAACTAAAGAATTAGATGATAAAGTACGTCGTATTCTGCGTTTGTCATTTTTAACGACCATGAATAAAGAAAGACCTTTCGGATCTTTCGGAACAAAAGAACATGCGGATGCAGGTTTGAAAATTGCCGAAGAAGGCATCGTTTTATTGCAAAACAATAATAATATTCTGCCAATCAATCTTTCCAAAACCAAAAAGATTGCAGTTATCGGAGAAAATGCGATTAAAATGATGACCGTTGGCGGAGGAAGTTCTTCCTTAAAAGCCAGATACGAAATTACACCACTTGAAGGACTAAAGAAAAGAATCGGAAATCAGGCTGAAATTGTGTACGCCCGTGGTTACGTTGGAGATCCGACCAGTAATTATAACGGAGTTGTGGCCAAAGTAAGTTTAGAAGAAAAACGTTCTCCGGCCGAATTGACAGCCGAAGCTTTAAAAGTAGCAAAAGATGCTGATATTGTCCTTTTTATCGGAGGATTGAATAAAGCTCCAAATCAGGATGATGAAGGTCACGATCGTAAAGGATTAGAACTTTCGTATGGCCAGGATCAATTAATTTCGGAGTTAGTTAAAGTCAATAAAAATATAGTTTTTGTAAACATTTCAGGAAATGCCGTGGCAATGCCGTGGGTAAAAGAAGTTCCCGGAATTGTTCAGGGATGGTTTTTAGGTACTGAAGCAGGAAATGCACTGGCTGCTGTTTTGGTTGGAGATGTGAATCCATCCGGAAAACTGACTTTTACTTTCCCGGTAAAATTAACGGATAACGGAGCTCATGCCTTGGGAGAATTCCCGGGTGGAGAAGAGGTAACCTATAAAGAAAGTATTTTTGTCGGATACCGTTGGGCTGACAAACAAAAAGCAAAACCATTATTCGCTTTCGGACATGGTTTAAGCTATACTACTTTTGAATACGGAAAAGTAACGGCTGATAAAAAGCAAATGGGTGCAGGAGATCAGATTACATTTTCTGTTAAAGTTAAAAATACCGGAACAAGAGAAGGGTCTGAAGTGGTTCAGCTTTACATCAGTGATCTAAAATCTTCTCTGCCTCGTCCCATAAAAGAATTAAAAGGGTTTGAGAAAGTTTCGCTTAAAGCGGGAGAAGAAAAAACAGTCACTTTCACAGTAGACAAAACCGCATTGAGCTTTTTCGATGATAAAAAACACGAATGGGTTGCAGAACCGGGCGCTTTTGAAGCTATAATTGGTGCTTCGGCGGTTAATATAAAATCTAAGGTGGGTTTCTCACTTCAATAATTTTCATTAATTTCTAAACTTGGTTGGTTTGTAAAGCTGCAATGGTAAAACTTGCAGCTTTATTTTTAGTCTTAAAAAAAAATAAAATATCATGAACAAAATTGTACTAAGCCTAATAGCTTTATTTTTAGCGCAGAACTTTTCGGCACAAAGCCTGAATAAAATGCAGTGGTTTAATGAACCTGAAAAATGGGAAATTAAAAACAATGCATTGATTATGAATGTTACGGCAAACAGTGATTACTGGCGTATTTCGCACTATGGATTCACCGTTGATGATGCTCCGTTTTACTACGCCAGTTACGGTGGGGAATTCGAAGCCAAAGTAAAATTAACCGGAAACTATATCGCCCGTTTTGACCAGATGGGACTGATGATTCGGGTAGATGAAAAAAACTACATCAAAACCGGAGTTGAATTTGTAGATGGAAAATTCAATATTAGTACCGTAGTAACACATGACAAAAGCGACTGGAGCGTTACAACATTAGAGAAAGCTCCGCCTTTTGTATGGATCAAAGTAGTGCGAAGATTAGATGCGATCGAAGTATTCTTCTCTTATGATGATAAAAACTATATCCTGACCAGAAATGCACCGTTACAGGATAACACTCCCGTTATGGTAGGTTTAATGGCTGCATCCCCAGACGGAAAAGGTTTTGAAGCTAAATTTGAAAATTTCAAAGTAACACATTTACCGGATCAGCGCAGAGCAGAATGGCTTAAAAATCATCAGGAATAATTAGATAATTAGACAATTAGATAATTAGCTGGATTTAACATAAAGCTCTGCTGAGTTGTATGCGTTTTTCATTGCGATCTTCGCGTAAAACCTTGCAAACTTTGCGGTTAAAACCCGCTAACAATTAATAACTAACCATTAACCATTTTTATGAGTTCAATTTCATCAGCTATAAAACCAAAAAAACATTATGAAATTCTGGATGGCTTACGTGGAGTAGCAGCAATTTTAGTTGTTGCTTTTCACATTTTCGAAGCCTTCTCGGGAGGAAACCGTTTTGTGCAAATTATCAATCACGGCTATCTGGCTGTGGATTTCTTTTTTCTTTTATCCGGATTTGTCGTCGCGTATGCGTATGATGATCGTTGGTTGAAAATGACGCAATGGGAATTTTACAAACGAAGATTAATCCGTTTACAGCCTATGGTGATTATGGGAATGATCATCGGAGCCCTTTTTTATTATTTTCAGGCTTCGGATATTTTGTTTCCGATGATTGGCGGAATGGAAGTTTGGAAAGTGATCCTAACCATGATTATTGGCTTTACGTTACTTCCGGTTCCGCCGTCAATGGAAATCAGGGGATGGGGCGAAATGCATCCTTTAAATGGTCCGGCATGGTCACTTTTTTTCGAATATATTGCTAATATTCTGTACGCACTGATTTTTCGCAAATTTTCAAATAAAGTGCTGTCAGTTTTTGTGCTGATATTTGCCGGACTATTAATTAACTACACCGTTTTTGGACCAAAAGGCGATGTCATTGGCGGATGGTCCTTAAACCTGGAGCAGCTTAATGTTGGTTTTACCCGTTTGCTATACCCGTTTTTTGCCGGAATATTACTTTCTCGTTTAGGAAAATTAATTCACCTTAAAGGAGCTTTTTGGGTATGCAGTTTAATGATAACGGTAATTTTAGCCCTGCCAAGATTTGGAAATGAAAGCAGTTTATGGATGAATGGTATCTACGAATCGCTTTGTATTATTGTATTGTTTCCCTTAATTGTTTCTATTGGGGCAGGAGGAGAAATCAAAAATCCGTTCTCCCTAAAAATCTGTAAAGCTTTAGGAGATATTTCTTATCCGATTTACATTACGCATTATCCCCTTATTTATTGGTATACTGCCTGGGTGGTAGACAATAAAGTTTCGATACAGGATGGATATTTGTTAGGAATCGGGGTTTTGATTGCCAGTATTGTAATAGCTTATTTATGTTTGAAATTGTATGATGAACCTGTACGTAACTGGCTTCAGAAAAGATTTCAGAAAAGGCTCAAAGAGGCATAGGTTCATAGGTTCAAAGTTACAAAGGTTCAGAGTTGCAAAGGGAAAACCTTTGTCGCTTTGCAACTCTGTAACTTTTCTGTAGCTTAGCTTCTTAAAAAGGCTTAAAGAGGGATAGGTTCAAAGGTACAGAGGGAAAACCTTTGTCACTTTGCATCTCTGCAACTTTGAACCTTAATAAAACTAAAAAAAGGGATTAAACTTTAAAAGCTTCATCCCTTTTGTATTAAGTTCAATCAGAGAAAACCTTAGCCCCTCTGAACCTTTGTAACTTAGAACCTTTTTTTATTCTAAAACCAATGCTCCCAAAGCTTCTTTGCTAAAACCTTTTAATTCATCCGTTTTTCCGGCTTTGATTTTGGCAACCCAGTTCGGATCCGATAAAAGAGGTCTTCCAACTGCAACCAAATCAAAATCACCTCTGTCGAAACGTCTGTTTAATTCTTCAAGAGAAGTAGGCTGAGAACTTTCTCCTGCAAAAGCACCGAAGAAATCTCCCGAAAGACCAACAGAACCTACCGTAATGGTTGGTGCTCCCGTAACTTTTTTAGCCCATCCTGCAAAATTCAGATCAGAATCTTCGAATTCAGGTTCCCAGAAACGACGTTGTGAACAGTGTAATATATCTACACCGGCATCCACAAGAGGCGTAAGCCATGCTTCTAATTCTTCTGGATTTTTAGCCAGTTTATAATTGTAATCAGAAGGTTTGAATTGAGAAAATCGCATAATAACAGCAAAATCGTTACCTACTTGTTTTCTGATTTCCTTCACCACTTCAATAGCAAAACGATTGCGTTCCGGCAATGTTTTTCCACCGTAAATATCAGTACGTAAATTTGTTTCAGCTCTAAAGAACTGATCGATTAAATATCCGTGTGCTCCGTGGATTTCGATCGTATCAAAACCTAATCTTTTAGCATCAGCAGCCGCTTTTCCGAAAGCAAGAATCGTATCTTCAATATCTTTTTCAGACATGGCAATACCGTTTCTAAAATCAGGTCGGTTTAGTCCTGAAGGACCTTCAAACGGAACAGGAGGAACCCATCCGGAATGGTGATTGTCCATAATTCCCATATGCCAGATTTGTGGTCCCATTGAACCTCCGGCAGCATGAACTTCATCGATTACTTTTTTCCATCCTTTTAAGGATTCGTCTCCATAAAAATGAGGTACATTAGCATCGTTTGATGATGAAGGTCTGTCAATTACAGTTCCCTCAGATAAGATTAAGCCAACTTCTCCTTCAGCTCTTTTTTCATAGTAAGCAGCTACTTTATCAGTTGGAACTCCGTTTGGAGAAAAAGAGCGCGTCATGGGCGCCATTACGATTCTATTTTTAAGATTTAACGTTTTTAGGTTAAATGGCGAAAACAGGTTGTTTGTACTCATAGTAATTTACAAATTAGATTGGATTAATTTACTGAGTGCTTCAAAGGCACCTTCGTTGCGTTTATAGTAAGTCCATTGCCCAACGCGTTTGGCTTCTATAAAACCGGCACGTTGTAAAATAGACAGGTATTCTGAAACTGTAGACTGTGTTAAGCCGGCTTTGGCCTGAATTTGACCAACGCAGACTCCATGTTCAAATCCGGCATGCTGAAGTTGATCCGGAAAGTTTATTTCAGGCTCTTTCAGCCATTCCAGCATTTGCAATCTGGACTTGTTAGATAATGCTTTAAAGATTTCTATATTTTCCATCGCGCAAATATATCGACTTTTCCCGATATACCAATTAAAGAAAAAATATTTAGCATAATTTTAAGAAGAGAGAAGAGGATTTATGAAGAAGTATTTATATTTGCGGGTGTAATAATCTCGCAAAGTCACGGAGTTTATGCGCAATATTGTCATTTCGACCGGAGAGAGAAATCACAGTTTTAACTCGACAAAGATTGGCTCCTTACTGTACGGAATTTCTAGTGTGACTTACTTCGTCTGTTCGCTGCCGCTCGAGTCTCCTTCGCCGAAATGAGAAGATAAACGGAAATATTCTTATGAAAAAGATTGACCTAGCCCCGATAGAAGTGGAAATCCTTTTGTGGCGGAGTTCGCCACAAAAGATTGCAACGGATAGCGGGATTAGCTCCTGAAAAAGAAATTTGGTTTTATTATAGAAATCGAAATGACAAAAAAATCAACTTTGCGGGATTAGAAACTTGCCTCAAATAATAAACTTAATCAAACTATGAAAAAAACTTTACTCATTTTAGGATTTTTATGTTGTGTAATAACCAGTTCAAAAGCCCAGGTTGTTGGAGTTGAAGTGGGAGATATTGCGCCTGAAATCGATCTTCCGGATACAAAAGGAAACAATGTGGTACTTTCTTCTTTCAGAGGAGAATTGGTGCTGGTAGATTTCTGGGCATCCTGGTGCGGGCCGAGTATTAAAGAGCAACCGGAATTGATAAAACTATACAATGCTTATCCGGATAAATTTGCAATTTACAGTGTTTCTATGGATACCAAAAAACCGCTTTGGTTAGGTGCAATTGCGAAACAAAAACTTCCGTGGACACAGGTAAGTGATTTAAAATACTGGAAATCCCCGGTGGTAGGCGATTACATGCTTCAATCTGTACCTTTAAATTTCCTTATTGATAAAAACGGAATTATTCTGGCCAAAAATATTCACGGAAATGCCCTGAATGAAATGGTGAAGAGTATATTAGAACAAAAGTAAAAGCAAACTGAAAGTCCAATGGAATCAAAACTGAGTTTATCTGAATTCCGCGCAAGATTACAGCATAATACAGAGATTGGTTCTCTAAAAGCAACATTGGGACAGGTGAGAGTATTCCCTGTATCTGGTGCTGTTAAAACATTTTACGGACTTTTTGATGATAAAAGTTTTCACCTGACAATCAATTCAAGATCTTCTTCGACACCTTTCAGTATAAAAGGAAAATACAAGAATTTTAATAATACACTTAAAGTGGATTATGTTGTTGAACTCAACAATAAATTTCAGTTGCTTTGGTCAAGATATTTTCCAATAGTTTGTATCGTAGCAATTAATATATTTTTTCTTTTTTTTGCGAGAGGGCTTAGACGAGCATCGACAATTGTTAATTTGTTTTTACTTGTCATGGCTTTCTATTCGAGATGGAATGAAGAGCGGAAGAGAAAAAAGTTAGAACAAAAATTTGTCAGGATTTTTGAAATTAAAAAAGAGTAGTACACATTTTTATCATTCCGGGAAATTAGGAATCTTTACCAGTGGCGGCAAAAAAAACCTTGTCTTTGCGAAGATTTCTCATTTCCGGAAATGACAATGATTGTCTTTATTTAATGTTAATCTGTTTTAGCGTTTTGGCAAAGGTTACCCGACCGGATTCAGATTCCAGTCCACTTAAAACTTGAAACAGCGACTCTCTAATCAGAATCGCTGTTTGCTTTTCTGACTCCCCCAAAGCTGGTTTTTAGCATTTCCCTGATTTGAAATTGCGTTTTGCTCAGCGTAATATTTTTCCATTCCTGAAAATCAAATATATGAATTTCATGTGCATAGGGATTAGTAACGAAGAAAAGTCTTGAAATGGAGTACTTATAAGGTTTGATTTCATTGGAAACATGACGGTTCGGCACTATTATAAGTATAGTTTCCCATTTCAGGAAATCTTTAGGGACATCTTCTCTTTCGGTTAAGCCAAGCGACTCAAAAAAAGCAACTATTTTCTGATCGTTAAGACTGTTAATCTTCTCGTCAATGCTTTTTAGGGTGCTATGAAGGGTGTTTTCATCTTTTATAACACTCATGGTACGTATGGTTTTTATTGATTTAATAAGTAAAATTAAGTTAAAAGAACAAGATTTGGTACAGAAGGGCTGATAGAATGATTCTAAATTTTTAAGCCCTAATTTTCAGGCGCAAAAAATATAAAATATTACATTTTGATAAAATACTATTATTTTAATCGGTTTAAAAACAATATTTTTATCGCTGTTTGCAAAACATTTCTGTTAACTATTCTATTTATGAAAACTATTTCTCTTCAGGGAATTCTTTTATACTTTGTTTTTATACTTTCATTCTATTCTTTCGGGCAAAATAAATCAGAAAGGGATTTGATTTTGATTGACAAAGGCTGGCGTTTTTCTTTTGGCCATTTGTCTGATACTGAAAAGGATTTCGGACACGCTACAGGTTATTTTTCCTATTTATCAAAAACAGGATTTGGCGACGGACCAGCTGCACCGGGCTTTGATGATCGAGCCTGGAGGAAGTTAGATCTTCCGCACGATTGGGTAGTGGAACAGCCTTTTAGCGAAAAAGCGAGTTTTAGCCACGGATTTAAAGCAGCAGGAAAAGGTTTTCCTGAAAAAAGTATTGGCTGGTACCGAAAAAAAATCGAAATCCCGCAGTCCGATCTCGGACGGATTATTTCCTTAAAATTTGATGGTGTTTTCAGGAATTCCAAAGTTTGGTTCAATGGGCATTTTCTGGGAACGGAAGAAAGCGGCTATAACGGTTTTGAATATGATGTTACGGCATACATTAATTACGGAGGCGAAAATACAATTGTCGTCCGTGCCGATGCATCGATGGAAGAAGGATGGTTTTACGAAGGGGCCGGAATTTACAGGCATGTTTATCTTCAAAAAACAAATCAGCTGCATATCATCCAAAATGGAACGTATGTCACCTCTGAAATCAAAAATGATATAGCGGAAGTCACAGCAGAAGTAACCATTGAAAACAAAGGAAATTATAAAGGGCCGATTGAAATCGTGCAAAATATCGTTGATGCATCAGGAAATCAGATTGCCACTGTTTCTGAAAATGCGACGGCGCCTGATTTTTATAAAACAGTAAAATATACTTCAAAATTAACAGTAAAGAATCCGCTGTTATGGGATCTTGATTCGCCTAATTTGTATCGTTTGGTAACTGAGATCCGACAAGGCGATAAGGTCCTGGACCGTTATGAAACTTCTTTGGGAATAAGAACAATTCGGTTTGATGCCGAAAAAGGTTTCTTTCTGAATGGCAAAAACATAAAACTTCAGGGTACCAATAATCATCAGGATCATGCAGGATTAGGAACTGCGCTGCCGGATGAATTGCAGTATTTCCGAATTCAGAAGCTAAAGGAAATGGGGTCAAACGCCTATCGCTGCTCTCATAATCCGCCCACTCCGGAATTGCTGGAAGCCTGCGACAAACTGGGAATGCTGGTCATTGATGAAACACGTCTGATGGGAATTAACGACTACCACCTGAACGATCTGAAAAGAATGATCGAACGGGACCGTAATCATCCTAGTATTTTTTGCTGGTCGGTTGGAAATGAAGAATGGAATATTGAAGGAAATAGCACCGGCGAACGTATTACCAATGTCATGCAGGGTTTTTCGAAAAGCATAGATCCCACAAGACCGGTAACGGTTGGAATCAGCAGCGGTTTTAAGAGTGGAATTTCATCGGTTGTTGAAATTATGGGGTACAACTATCTTGGAAACGGAGATATTGACGCACACCACAATGAATTTAAACAACAACCCGGAATGGGAACGGAGGAAGGTTCTACTTTTGCGACACGCGGGGTTTATGTTACAGATGATGCCAAACACTATCAGAGTGCGTATGATAAAAAACCACGCCCGTCTTTTTACAGTATTGAAGAAGGCTGGAAGTTTTATGCGGAACGTCC
Source organism: Flavobacterium sp. LC2016-23 (assembly GCF_009674775.1). GTDB lineage: Bacteria > Bacteroidota > Bacteroidia > Flavobacteriales > Flavobacteriaceae > Flavobacterium. The sequence continues at coordinate 96,941 of NZ_WKKE01000006.1, forward strand.
TTATCTGGCCGGAATGTTTATCTGGACCGGTTTCGATTACCGCGGAGAACCAACTCCGTACGGATGGCCTTCGGTTACTTCTTATTTCGGTATGATGGATGTTTGCGGTTTTCCGAAAGACAATGTGTATTATCTTAAATCCTGGTGGGGAAAAGAACCGGTTCTACATCTGTTGCCACACTGGAACTGGGCTGGGAGAGAAGGGAAGGAAATCGATGTCTGGGCCTATTCTAATTGTGATGAAGTCGAACTGTTTCTAAACAAAAAAAGCCTCGGAAAGAAAAAAATGGATCGTCTGGGACACTTAGAATGGAAAGTCAAATACCAGGCTGGAACTTTGGAAGCCATTGGATATAAAGATGGAAAAAAAATACTGTCTGATGTTCAGAAAACAACAGAAATAGAGGAAAATATCAAGCTGACTGCCGATAAGCAAATTCTTCCTCATACAGACATAACGGTGGTAACCGTAGAATTAACAGACAAAAAAGGATTGCATGTGCCGAATACCAATGATGAAATTAAGTTTGAGGTAAAAGGAGGAAAGATTATTGGAACAGGAAATGGTAATCCGACATCACTGGAGAAAGATAAATTCCTCGATGAAATTACACTGGTTCCGATCACTAATTTTCAGGAAAGAAAAGCAACAACAGGGGATGCCGCAACACCATTATCAGCCGATACGGAAGAAGGCTGGAAAGAAGCTTTTAAAGACAGGGATTATAAAAACCAGGCTCCGTCGTATGCGTACCGCGGCCAGTTTGAGCTGAAGAATAATGCCATAACCAATATTGTTAGTTTCTTTTATAAAAAAATCGGACTGGAGACGACTATTTTTGTCAATGGAAACAGAGTTCCGGCAACAGCGGAAGATTCTGACAAATACATTTTAAATCCCGGTATTTTAAGACAGGGAAAAAATACAATTCACATAGTGGCTAAGCCCCTTCAAAAATTAAAAGAGTGGGATGTGATGAATACCGATCCCGGAATAATTCAGATCATAACGCCCTCAGAACCCTGGAAGCGAAAACTTTTTAACGGATATGCACAGCTAATTGTTCAGTCTGACGGCAGCGGAAATGATGTAGTGATTTCAGCCTCCGCCAAGCGTCTAAAGACAGCAGTTTTAACGATCACTTCGACCAAAAAATAATAAAAGGCCATCACAATTTGAATAAAAAAATGGCTGTAAAATTTTAAACTTTTACAGCCATTTTTTTACCCTGCGACTGCGACTGCGACTGCGACTGCGACTGAGCCCTGAGCCTAATTAACCTCCTTCTTATACCCCAGTTTCCATTCGTTTTTTTCTTTGAAATAAGTCTCTGTTACAGCAACATTTGTGGCATCTTTACCTTCCAGTTTAATTATTTCAATGTAAGTTAGAACCACTGTATTTTCATTAGAAGACACAATCCTGAAATCTTCAGCAGTCAGGGATTCTGTTTTAGTTTTCGGATCCGGATTAAAACTTTGCAGAAATTCATTTTTGTTTAGGTCTTTATGATCAGCAGTCTGCAAAATGAAATTGGCTGCTAAAAATGAATTCGCTACCTCAGATTTTCCATTGAGAACAGCACTTAACAAATCATTTTCCTGTTTAGATAAAAGTTTCAGCAAAGGTTCTTCTTTAATGTATTTGCTTAATTCATAAGTAGTAACCGGTCCGTTATGCGTCGGATAAATCGTTTTCACCTTATTTTCAAGTGCAATTTTTTCAATGACTTTTAAATTCTGGTCTGCCAGTTGTTTGTTTTCGTGAAAAAAATGTTCCCTTACATGATGGCCGTCAGGAGCCAGTCCGCCTCCCTGAGATTTAAAGGTTCCTACGAAAGCATCTCCGACAAAAAGATTTTCACCAATCAGAACCAATAAATCACCGGGTGTATGTCCGCCTTTAATCGGAATGATTTTACCGATTATGCCGTAAGGGGCAAGATCGATAGTAGTGTCAACAATAATATCGGGCGTAAAAGGCGGATAACTTAAATCGGAATAAGGGCGAAGCCGGTTTCCCCAGATGCTGACATCTTCCGATTTTTGCAGCTCTGTTTTGCCAGAAGTAAACTTTTCCAGATCAGCTCTGCTTCCGGCGATCTTAGTTTTGAAGGTCTGTTGTAAAAATCGGGCATTTCCCGCGTGATCGCCATGGCCGTGCGTGACAATGGCCAACGTAATATTTTCAGGTTTAAATCCTAATTTTTTTATTGAATTTACCAGACTGTCCTGATATCCTGCAACGGGAACGCCTGTGTCAATTAAGATTAATTTTTCTGAATTGCCTTTTATAAGATAAGCTTCAGAAAAATAATTACTGATATGATACACTCCGACTTTACGGTTGTCATTTTTGTTTTGTGCAGCTGCAGTAAAAGTTGCGATACACATTAGAAAGAGAAACACTAAAGAAAAGCGTTCCCTATTGTTTGAATACATTGTCTTTTTCATTTTTATGATATTAAAATTATTTGTCCTTATTGACAATGCAAATCTGGGGCAGAATAAGAAAAATAAAAATGAACTGGTTTAGGAAATAAGGTTGAACTGGTTTAACTTTTTGATGTTTTTCCGTTTCGGATTTTGCTGAGGTATTCTGTACTGAAACCCAGATACGAAGCCAGTGCGTACTGGGGAACCCGCCTGGCAATTGCAGCATATTTGCTCATAAATTCATCGTAACGTTCTTCGGCAGTTTTGGTAAAATTAGACAGGAGTCTTTTTTGCTGGAAGGCTAATGAGCGCTGGGTAATGATGCGTTCGAATTTTTCAAGTTTGGGAATTTCTGCCAAAAATCGTTGCTCGTCTTCATAAGCGATCTGAATGAGAATTGAATCTTCGAGTGCTTCTACAAATAAAGTAGCAGGTTCCTGATAGATCAGACTGCTGTAATCAGAAATCCACCAGTCTTCTATGGCAAAAGATAAGGTATGTTCTTTGCCTTCATTGTCTACAAGATACCCCCGTAACGCACCTTTAACGACATAACTTTTATGCTGGCATACAAAACCCGGCTGTACGATAAACTGTCTTTTTTTGACCTTTGTAATTTTCAAAAAGCCAGCCAGATGATTTTTTTCATCATCGGTCAGATCCACATATCTGGAAATATAATCTATAACGGGTAGTAAATCCTTCATCTGACAAAGATAAAATATTATTAATGGAACAGGAAGGATCTGTTTTTATTCTTTAACATTTGCAGATGTAAATCTTTGTTTGAATTTCATAACTTTGCCTTATGAAGGAGAACACTATTTCGGAACCACTTGATTTTAATACTTCTGACTTAAAGCTGAAAGGATTTAAAGTGTATGAGGCCGGAAACGATTGCAATGCCATACCGACTTATAATCGCAGGGATTTTTACAAAATCTGTATCAATACAGGTCAGAATATCATTCAGTATGCAGACCGGGGTATTGAAACCGACGGAACCATTCTGTTTTTCGGAAATCCGCATATTCCCTATTCCTGGGAAGTAATTTCTCCAGCCTATCATGGCTTTGCCTGTGTTTTTACCGAAGAATTTCTGAAGGTCAATGACCGTTCGGAAAGCCTTCATGAATGTCCGTTGTTTAAAATCAGCGGAACGCCAATCTTTTATTTATCGGCAGAACAAAAAGAGTTTGTGACTTCTCTTTTTCAGAAAATGATTGTAGAACAGGATACCGATTATGTGTTTAAAGACGATTTAATCCGCAATTATATCAATCTGATTATTCATGAATCGATGAAAATGCAGCCTTCGGAAAATTTCTTTAAACATAAAAATGCATCTGCAAGAATTACATCCTTATTTCTGGAGCTTTTAGAAAGACAATTTCCAATTGAAACTAAGAATCAGCCCCTTGTCTTGAAAAACCCGCAGGATTATGCACAAAATCTGGCGGTTCACGTCAATCACCTGAATCGTTCGGTAAAAGAAATTACAGGAAAATCGACGACAGCACACATTACCGAAAGAATTATCAGTGAAGCAAAAGCCTTGCTGCAGCATACCGATTGGAGTATTGCCGACATCGGATATTCCCTTGGATTTGAATATCCGAGTTATTTCAATAATTACTTCAAAAGGCTTACAGGAACGGTTCCGAAATCGTTACGGATGTAAATTGTTTCAAATTCTTAATTTTTTGTTTGAATTTCATTATTTCTGATCGGATTTACCGTAGTAAATTTGCCCTCAGAATACAGAATTATTGATCAGATTTCTTTTACCGTCTAAACATAAACTTCCATAAGCACACTCTCGCTTGATTTAGTTCCGGTACTGACAATAAAATAAAGCTTTATAATAAGATAAGGCTAATGGGCAATACTCAATAAATTTTTAAATAGAAAACTAAACTCAATTAATAACTAACTTTATGTCAACAAAATACACCACAGTTACTGAAGAAGGGAAAGTTTCGAATTCGTTTATGACGGGCGATGTTTCTTATAAAAAGCAAACCAGCGATATTCATCCCGAAAATACGCTGATCAAAGATGTTACTTTTGAACCCGGTTCGAGATGCAACTGGCATATCAACTCTAGTTTGCAGCTGTTTATCGCGACAGACGGAATTGGCTATTATCAGGAAAGAGGCAAAGGAATGAAATTGATCCATAAAGGGCAGGTGCTTACGGTATTACCTGGTGTAGAACACTGGTACGGGGCCACGCCTTTCAGCCGGTTTTCGCATATAGCCATTATTACGGAAATCGATAAAGGCAAAGGAATCTGGTTAGAAAGCGTAACCGACGAAGAATACAATAGTTTTGGGAAGAGTTAGTAAGGTACTAAGTCTCTAAGCTGCTAAGGTCCTGAGAAAAGAAAAAACTTAGAACCTTAGCAGCTCAGTAGCTTATAAAAAAAATAAACCCCTGAACATTGCTGTCCAGGGGCTCCCCAAAAAAAAATACCAATACCAATTCTATTTTTTGTCTAAGTTTTGTTTAAGCAATTTAGCATGTTCTAAATGTGCTGTTAAACCTGCAATGCTATTAGATGCCCAAACTTTTACGTCTTCATCTTTAGCATCCTCAGACGTTTTTCTTAGTTTATCAATTGCTTTTTCGTGACCGTCGATCATCATGTCAGCAAATTTTTTGTCAAAATCAATACCTGATTTTTCATTTAATTTATTGTACTCTTCCTGTCCTTCTTCAGTTAAAGATGTTGGAAGTGTGAAATTTTTTGCTTTAGCCAAAGCACTTACTTCAGAAGCAGACTTAGTATGCTCATCAACAAGCATTTTACCAAATTTTTTCACTTCTACATTCGTACTTTTAGTCTGAGCCAGTTTTCCGATTTCGATTTCAGCTAAATTCACTTCAGCGATATCTACTAAAAATTCAGAATCGTCTTTTTTATCTTCTATAGAGTCAAATTTGGCTTCATTAGTATCTTCAGCAACCTCTTTTGGATCTTCTTGTTTAGTTTCATTTTTGCAGGAATTCAGGAATATAATGATTAATCCGGCACCTAAAATAACTTTCCCTGCTAGTAGTAACTTTTTCATGATTTTATGGTTTAAATGTTATAGTGTAAAATTATTCAGAAAGGCTAAAGAATATTTTACACCATTTTTGAAAAATGTTACAGGATTTAAACATGCACCACTACTGGGGAATAATTTTCCATAAAAAAAGTATTGACCGCAAATCACTAGAACTATACTTCTTTTTTAAACTATTTGATTTGTAGTTAATTATGAAAAATTAATCAGAAATTGTATAACGAAATTCTTTTGGTTTATGAGGAATTTTGGGGCACCATATATACTTATCAATTCATCTAATAAAACGTATTACCATGCCAGATCCGGAAACTAAAAATAAGGAGCAATACCAGATACTTTTAAAAAAAGGGTACAATCAGGAAAACGCTCTACGAATTGCCAATACTCCTGGTTCAGGAGTAAAGGGCGATAAAACAAAATCTTATGAAGAATGGACAAAAGACGAATTATACCAGGAAGCCAGAATAGTGGGAATTCCAGGTCGTTCGTATATGTCTAAAAAGAGTCTAATCAAATCATTACGCAAAAATTAGAATGTAAAATTAAATTTCAGGAAATCATATGAATGCTAAAATCGCCCAGGGGAAACTAATGGAGCAATTAATAAAAGCACCACAATTAGTTTTAGAAAAATTAGATTTAGTATACGTAAATGATCACAAGCTTACAATACAACGTTGCAGAGAAGGTGAGGGTTTCGTATATAAAAAGAACGGCAGAAGTGTTAAAAGGAAAAGTGAATTAAAACGTTTTAACAGTTTAGTACTTCCGCCTGCCTGGGAAAATGTAAGGATAACAGATTTACCCAACGGGCATCTTCAGGCGGTAGGGACTGATGATAAAAACAGAAAACAATACAGATACCACACCAAGTGGAACCTGATTCGAAATCAGACAAAATTCTATAAAATAGCCGAATTCGGAAAGTTTCTTCCCAAAATCAGAAGGCAGGTCGATTTGGACCTCGAACAAAAAGAATGGGACAAAAACAAAGTAATAGCGCTTGTCATTCGGCTTATGGAGGAAACGCACATTAGAATCGGAAATGAAAAATACGCAAAAGACAACAAATCGTATGGCCTTTCGACTTTAAGAAAAAGACACATCAACATCGATCGGAATTCACTTCGTTTTGAGTTTGTCGGTAAAAAAGGAAAACAGCATACTATAACTACCAGAAATAAACAGCTGATCAAACTGGTAAGTCGCTGCGAAGAAATTCCGGGTTGGGAAGTTTTTAAATATTATGATGAAAAGGGAGAACGAAAAGTGCTCGACAGTCATATGGTAAACGAATACCTGCATGAAATTTCGGGACAGCATTTTAGTGCGAAAGATTTCAGAACGTGGGCGGCATCGCTGATATTTTTTGAAACCTTACTAAATATCGGAATTGCTGAAGAAGAAAAAGAAATTAAAAAAAATATTCTTACAGCGATCGACAGTACCGCCGAAGCATTGGGAAATACCAGAAGTGTCTGTCGAAATTACTATGTGCATCCGTTAATTGTAGCCGGTTACGAAGACGGTTCTATCCGGGAATATTTTGATAAAGTCCGTAAAAACAGAAGCAATCAAAAATATTTTTCACGTTCCGAAGTTGTTTTTTCCGAATTAATCGGAAGTTTTCAGCCCGAATTTTCAAACGGATTGAGCTAAAAATTGATCGTATAGAGTTAATGTAGTACGCTAAAAAACGGGAACTTTGAGACACAAGGAGTTTAGATTGGAAAGAAACGGCACATGTATCTTTTGGTAAATGTGTCGTTTTAATTTAAAATAAAATTATAAAGTTATGGGAACTAAAAGCGGTGCTTATCAGGATGTTTATATCAAACGGGAAGATGAAATGGTAAGTTTGAAAAATGATGTAACAGATTTTTGTGAAAAGTACATCAAACCTGTTCATCCCGAGAATTGGGACTGGTCGGTAAGGGATTTCGAAAATCCGGAAAACGATCCAACAATTGACGAAGCGAGAGCGATTGCAGCTGTTGTTTATAACGATTTAAATAAAAATAAGGATACAGATGTTGATTTGTCTACGATGAATAATGTCGAAGCGATTAAAGCTTATTTAAATCCAAAAAGCAAATACGAAAAGTTCAATATGGAAGAATTTGCTTTTGCCTTAAAAGTCGAATTAGAACACGGAAGGATAAAAGATGTGAATGTAACCAGCAATCATCCGTTTCTGACTGCGATGATCGCACTGGCACATATGACCGAAAGCCTGACGTATTACAAAAGATTAGCCGTTATGGAAGCGCAGGCTGAAATTTATGAAATCATGCGTAAAATAGAAAGTTCTGCTACAGGAAAAGAGGAATGGTATAAAGAATTAGGGAAAGCCGAACAGGAATTAAACGAAGCCAGATCCGGTCTTGCAGAACGCCTGGAAAAAATGGATGAGATTCCTCCTTTGGAAAAAATCGGGGATTAGGTTTTTAATACTAATACTGACTCAAAATAGAAAAAGCCGTTACAACATGGAACGGCTTTTTATTTTTAGCCCCGGTTAAAATTTTCGGGGATCATTGTCCGGATAATTATCACCGGCGTCTTCTTCTTCTTCAATTTCATTTTCTTCAAGGTCATCTTCCAGATCATCGTCATCTTCGTCCTGATCAATATCTTCGAGATCTTCATCTGTTTCGGTAAAGTCATCGTCAACATCTTTAGGATTGTCGAATTCGTCATTTAAATCCTCATGATCGTCATCGTGTTCAATATCACCGGGAGCATGAAAGTCATCGTCCAGATCATCAATTTCATCATAATCGCCTTCATCATTGGTGATTTGTTCCTGATCCGGGATTGCTTTATTGGGATCATAACCATTGGTGGTACGGCCATAATTTTTAACATCGTTGTAATTATGGTTTCCTTTTCTTATTTCGTCATTGCTATACAGAACTTCGTTCATGATAGCATTTTGCTTATTTAAGTTAGCAGTTCTCATTTTTTTATCTCTAGTCTCCATGATAGTTAATTTTAATAGTTTGTTTTACAAATCTACTGCCTGATGAATACTTTTTTCTTATAGAATTTTAATTGCTAATTCTATAATTTACAGATGTTTATATTGTAATTTAAGCGAAAAAGGCTGTAACAAATTCGTTTTCATTGCATGTAATTTTACCATTATTAATTATTCAAATAAATCATATCATGGAAACTAAAAGTAAAAAACAGACTACACCAAAACAAACTGTCAAATCGGGTGTAACGAAACCAAAATCAAATGCTGCTTCAGGACTAACAGAACTTTTTGAAGATGGGCTAAAAGACATTTACTGGGCCGAGAAAGCTTTAACAAAAGCAATTCCGCTAATGGCAAAAAATGCTGCTTCTCCTGAGTTGATTGATGCCTTAAACAATCATTTGACCGAAACAGAAGAACAGATAACGCGTTTAGAAAAGGTTTTTGAATCAATCGGTAAAAAAGCAACTGCCAAAAAATGCGATGCCATGGAAGGTTTAATTGAAGAAGGGAAAGGTATCCTCGAGGAAACTGAACCTGGCGTAGTGCGTGATGCAGGGATAATTGCAGCTGCCCAAAAAATTGAACATTATGAGATTGCCACTTACGGTACGTTAAGACAATTTGCCGAGACCCTTGGTTTTACGGAAGCCGCTGCTCTTTTGGAGGAAACATTGGATGAAGAAAAAGGAGCTGATAAAAAATTAACGGAAGTTGCCGTAGCTGCCATCAATATTGAAGCGGCGGAAGAAGATGAAAAGTAAGCTGCTGTAAAAGAAAAGTGTTGTTTTTTTACGGCACTTTTTCTTTTATAATTATGTCTGTATTATAAAAATAGAATTCCCATGCCCGAAGGTCCGTCAATCGTAATACTTAAAGAAGAAACACAGCAATTTACAGGACAGAAAGTAATTTCTGTTTCCGGAAATAGTGCTGTTGATATACAAAGAATAAAAGGCAAAACCATAGCCTCTTTTAAAACCTGGGGAAAACACTTTTTGATTTGTTTTGACGATTTTACAATTAAAATTCATTTGCTCATGTTTGGCACCTATCGGATTAATGAGCGAAAAGAAACCACACCGCGATTAAGTTTGATCTTTTCGAAAGGTGAACTTAATTTTTATACCTGTTCCGTCAAAATTCTGGAAGGGGATATTAATCTTCATTACGATTGGAGTGAGGATATAATGAATAAAAACTGGGATCCGCAAAAGGCAAAACAAAGTCTGGATAAAATTCCAAAGCAAAAGATCTGTGATGCCTTACTCGATCAGAATATATTTTCCGGGCTGGGCAACATTATCAAAAATGAAGTTTTATACCGTTGCTATACCCATCCCGAATCTTTGGTTGGGAAAATTCCACCCGAAAAAGTAGCAGAACTGATTAAGGAATGCTCTGTTTACAGTTTTCAGTTTTTGGAATGGAAAAAGAAATTTGAACTAAAACAGCATTGGCTTGCACACAGCAAAAGTGTCTGTCTGCGCTGCGATCTTCCGTTTACAAAGAAGTATACCGGAGTAAAAAAACGAAGAAGTTTCTTTTGTACCAATTGTCAAAATTTATACCAATGAAAAAAGAGTTTTTAACCGGATGTTCGAGTTACAATAACCGCTATTGGAAAGGCATTTTCTATCCTGAAAATCTGCCCGCTTCCAAATGGTTTGATTATTATTGCCAGCATTTTGATACGTACGAAATGAATGGAACCTTTTACAAATTCCCTACCATAAGAATATTCGAAAACTGGTATAAAAAAGTCCCGGAAAATTTCCTTTTCTCCGTAAAAGCACCAAAAGAAATTACGCACATCAAAAAGTTTCAGGATTGTAAAACGTTGCTGTCTGATTTCTATGCTATTTGCGAAAATGGCCTGCGTGAAAAATTAGGACCGATATTGTTTCAGTTGCCCCCAAGCTATGATTTTACGGAAGAGAGGCTGCAAACTATTATAAAATCAGTCGATACAAAATTTCAAAACGTAATTGAATTTAGGCATAAAAGCTGGTGGAATCAGCACGTTTGGGATGCTTTTACAGCGCATAGAATTACTTTTTGCAGTGTCAGTTATCCTGGATTGCCGGAGATGGTCTTAACGGAATTTCCAATGGTTTACGTTCGGCTGCACGGCGATAAAAAGTTGTTTTATTCCGGTTATGCAACAGAAAAATTAGAAGAAATAAAAAAGGTAATTTCAGAAGCCCCTAAAAATGCTTTTGTTTATTTTAATAATACAGCAAATGTGGAGGGGATTTTGAATGCTTTAGAATTTAAAGCGTTGTAATTTCTTCTGTAAAAGAGAAACAAAAAAGCAAATAAGCCATTAAAACGAAGGAGCAATCCTATTCCTGCATTCGCCTGAATAGGATTGCTCCTTCGTATGAAATGAAAAAAAATATATAAAGAAGAGAAATTTTACAATTTCAAAGTTCCTTCAATTCCGTCATCCATGGTTTTTCCGCTTACAAATGCAGCGGTCATTTTTGCAATGGCAACCACTTTTCCATGTTTGTTGTTCCAGTAGTAACCATCTTCAGGTACTACTTTAATCACACTCAGATTCGGATCGTCAATTCCGCCCGGCATCCAGATTTTAACAATAGGATCCCATAATTCCTCAATGATTTCGCGTTTGTAAAGAATTGTTGCTGTTCCATGTAACGTTAAAAACTTATCATGTGGGGCAGCAAAGAAGATTTCTACCTGCGGATTTAGCGTAATCTCTGCATTTTGACTGCTGTTTCGATCCGATAAGAACCATAATTGTCCCAGTTCATCAATTTTCTGAACAGACATCGGACGAGATTGCAGTCTGATGTCTTTATATGTACAAAACATACATGTTTTTATATCTTCTGCCAGATCTTTTATTTTATCTGCAGCAAGTTCATCTGTAAGGTCTTTATGATCTCCCATAACTTTGTTTTTTAATGTATTAATTAGTTAATTTTCATACAATAGCTAAATTCATCATTTGAATTTCAGCTATTAATTTGATAAAGATAAAGTTGAGGTTTTTACTCTTTTTTTCGGTTACAGAATTCTTATTATAAATTATGAGATTTCAATTTATTTAGGGTTGAAATTTAAAATAAAACAAGTAGTTAGAAATATTGATTGTGGTATGCCTTGCAACCTAAATGACATTTTATAGCGTATAGCATTACAAAAAGATGTAAGCCTTTTCGCTGCGCCGTAACGTATATTTAATTTTTTAATGAGCTAAGATTTAAATGTTTTGAGTTAACTTTTTCAGGTCTGATTGATGAAATTTGAAGAACAGATTACAAAACCTATTAAAATATAAAATCATGAAAAAGGAGTATTCAAAAAACGAAACCGACTATATCAAAAAATACCAGGATGAAGGATATACGTCTAACTTCCTGTTTCAGGACGGCACTTTCTTAGATTCAGAAACTAAAAACAGTTATCAGCCGGAGGAAATATTTATTGTTGCCCACCATCGCTACGAAGGAATGAGTGATCCTGATGATATGTCAATCTTATATGTAATAGAAACTAAAGATGAGAAAAAAGGAACGCATTTGATAGGATATGGACCAACTGCTGATTTGGAAGAAGCAGAATTCTTTAAAGACATTCCAAAAAAGAACTATTCTAAAAATGCAGACATTAATGAAATTGCTTCAGAGTAATGCATTCCGGAAGTTTACTACAAAAGACATAACTATTTTATTTTGCTGGGAAGAGCAGTTATTCAGGAGAAATTTCGGAGTAGCTGCTTTTTCATTTAAAGACTACTAAAGTATGAATTTACGCTCAACTACAAATTTTGAAATATATCAGCAAAATTGTATAACAATTTGATTTGCAATAGTAACGAAATTTGAAATATCAAAAGCGATAAAAACCTTAAGCCGGTTTTGTACTTAAATTAATACTAATTGTTTGTTTTTAAAGAGAATCAAAATGAAAAAACTATACTTAAATACTGGTGGAATCAATACTATTTTTACTGATCTCGAAAGTTCGTTTGAAGGAACTTTAACGGCTGATAATGAGGATTACAATTTAGCTGTCAATTCAAAGTGGGCAAAAGGGACAATCAGTGGAATGAGTTTTGAAAACAAAATGTCGTACATACAGTTTGATATGATTTTTTCCGATGAAGTAACTTTGAGTATAGAATCTTTTCAATGTGCCCCCGTTTTTTTTGCTTATTGTTCTGCCGGAAATCTGAAACATAGTTTTGGGGCTTATGGAAACAGTACCAATCTGAAAAAAGGGCAGTCCGGAATAATGAGCAACAATACAACAATCAATAATGTTCTGTATTTTGAAAGAAACAAACCCGTTAAGATTTTATTAATCGGCGTTCCTACGGCAACATTTCAGTCGGAAGATGCTGATTTGCTTTCCAAAATATCAAAAATGTTTATTAATTCTTCAGGCAATTATGTCTATGTTGGCGCGCAAAACCATAAAATTAGTGAAAAAATAAAAGAGTTTGATTGTATTCCGCAGAAAGGGATTGTCAAAAATCTGCTTAAAAAAAGTATCCTAAGCAGTATCGTAGCGATTGAAGCGATGCAGCACAGTTCTAATTACAGCGCAATGATTACACCCATTTTAGATTTAGCAACGAAACAGATGGATGAAATCAAAAGAATATCACAGGTTAATATTTCTGAAGTATTACATTCTATCGGACATGCAGGAAGAAATTACCTTCCAAGACTTTTCAGAGAGAAATACCAGCTTATTAATAAATACGCTCAAAATTCGTTAGCTAAAACAGCCTGATATAACCTTAACTTGTAAGACAAAAAACAGCTTAAAACAAAGCTGTTTTTTTTATGGGATTACTTTTCCTTTTCGTAATAAATTATAAAATACACCATTATTAAATTTAGAAAAAGAGATATGCTATTGGTGATAATGATCGGTATATCATTTTTAAGAAAACCATAAAATATCCAGGCAGCAATTCCAAAAGTGAGCACACTAAACGTTAAAAGTGAAATTTCTTTTACTTTTTTAGTTTTCCATACTTTTAAAATCTGCGGAATTACCGATAGCGTGACACATATACCGGCAAGAAGCCCGACAAAATTAATTAAATTCATATTTTTTTAAAATAAACCCGGATATTTTTAAAATGAAAGAGCACTTTAAAAGTAGCCTTAATTTTTACGAAGTATTAACTGTATTGCCACAAAAGCTACCCTGATAAAGTGGTACGCTTTTATTTTGTACGAAAATACAGTTGCCATAATACCTGAGTTTAAAATGCGGGGCAATTCTAATCACTTAACAATCATTGGAAATTTAATTCATTCGATCCAAACATGGGAATTATGAAACTATTTCCGTTTACGATAAAAAAAAATTTTAGTTTTTTTTTATAAATTTGGAACTTTTGTCAGCTGTTTTTTACATAACAGCAGGTATTTCCAAAATAAAAACCATTAGAAACGAATTTTAGTTTTAAAATTTAATTCAATAACGTTTTACACCAATAAAATGATATTAATCGTAGATGATATTAAGGCTAATATAATTGCCTTAAAAAAAACGCTGGAGCTGCATAATATACAGGTAGACACAGCAGAGTCCGGTGAAGAAGCGTTGAAGAAAATTTTAAAAATTGACTATTCTCTGATTATAATGGATGTTCAGATGCCGGGATTAGACGGTTTTGAAGTCGTTAAAATTCTTTCCGGAAACAAAAAGACAAAAGAAATACCCGTAATATTTTTGTCTGCCATCAGCATCGAAAAAAAGTACATCTTTAAAGGATATGAAACAGGTGCCGTAGATTATGTTACCAAACCGGTAGATACAGATTTACTTATTTTAAAAGTAAAAACCTTCATCAAGATTTACGAGCAGAAAAACGAATTGAAAGTAATGAAAGATTTACTTTCAAAAGAAATTAAAATTCGAAAAGAAGCGCAGGAAAACCTCGAAATCAAAATTGCGGAAAGAACCAAAGAACTGGTTTTGAAAAATGAAGAACTGGAACTCAAAAACCACGAATTGCAGCAATTTTCCTGGGTAGTTTCCCATGATTTGAATGAGCCCCTGCGGAAGATTCAGATATTTATCAAAATTATAAAAGAACTTTACTTAGTATCTGATGCAAAAGCAATTGATTATGTAGACCGCACGGTAAAGGCTGCCGAAAGAATGCAGACTCTTATTACAGACTTACTGGCCTATTCCAGATTATCATCAAAAGTAGAACCGGAAAAAACAGATTTAAATGTGGTTTTACAGGAAGTACTTTCCGATTTTGATTATCTTATAGAACGTAAAAATGCGGTCATAAAAACAAGCGAACTTCCCACAATAGACAGTATTCCGAGCCAGTTGAGACAGGTATTTCAGAACCTGATTGGTAATGCCCTCAAGTTCTCCGGAAATGTAGATACCCCCCTTATTACCATTACTTCAGAATTAATTAAAACAAAAGATATTGAGGGTGAGGTTTCACCGGACGGGAAATATTGCCGAATCATCGTTGCAGATAACGGAATTGGTTTTGATGAAATTTATCTGGATCGTATTTTTATTATTTTTCAAAGCCTGAATGATCGTCAGACTTATGAAGGTACCGGAATTGGACTGGCAATTGCTAAAAAAATAATAGAAAAACACAACGGATTAATAACGGCCAAAAGTCAATCCGGTAAGGGAGCCAGTTTTATCATGGTCTTACCGTTAAAATATGAGAATTAAAATTAAATAACCGGATTAAAACCTATGAAAAACAATTTTAAAAGGAATTTACTAATTAGTTCATTGATTTCGCTGTTGGTATTGACTATCAGTTCTACAGCTTCCTATATTAGTATAAAAAATTTGCTGGACAGTAATTTCTGGGTAAAGCATACTCAGGCGGTTATTTACAATTTAAATCAGGGATCATTCCTGGTTACAGATGCTCAAACCAGGATGCGTGGCTACCTGATCAGCGGAGACGAGCAATTTGTAAAAGATTACACTAATTCTGAAGCCAGATCAAATGCTTATTTCGAAAAGCTTGATGAACTAACTATTGATAATCCGGAACAGCAGAAACTGATTAAAGACTTAAAGCCACTCAGGGCTAATTTCTTTAAATATTTAAACAACCAGATTGTAAAGAAACGTTTTGGAAACAAGAATACCACTTTTGACCTTGAAGTAGGAATAGAGATGATGGATGAATTAAGAAGTTATTTCAATCGCATCGAAAAGATCGAACAGGTTCTGTTGAAGGAACGGAACGAGACTTCAGACAGGTACGGAACGTACAGTATTATCCTGATTGTAGTTGCTTTTATTATTGCCTTTTGTATTTCGATTCTCTTTTTATCCCGAATTTTAAAAGATTATAACGAGCGTTTAGCCCTTCAGCTTGAGCTGGAAAAGAAAGACAGGGAAACCGCTGAAAGAATTTCTGCCATTAGTACCATTGCCTCTAATATTTCGAATGGAAATTATGATATTAAAATAGAAGATACCAAGGCAGATGCTCTCGGAAATGTTGGAGAATCCCTAAATAATATGGGGGCTTCCCTGAAAGCTTCTTTTGGTTTATTGTCTGAAAAAGAATGGCTGCAAAGTGGTATTGCAAAATTGAATAATGTCATGCTGGGCGATAAATCAATGAATGAATTATGTAAAGATGTTATTGAATTTTTATGTACGTATACCAACAGCAGTGCAGGTGTGATGTACATTCTGGAAGGCGATGAACTTTTTGCGACGGCAGGATATAGCTATATACCGACGAAGAACAGAGAGCGTATTCAGAAAGGTGATGGTTTATTGGGACAAGCCATCATTTCAGGTAAAATATTAGAATTAAAAACAGTGTCATCCGATTTAATTCATATTAATTATGCCCTGGGTGAAATAAAACCGACTCACGTTGTCGCGCTTCCTTTATTACACTTAAGAGTAGAAGGAGCACTGGAGCTGGCTAGTATTTACGGATTCTCTGATCTTCACATGGAATTCCTGAAATTAGTAGGGAATAACATTGGTATTGCAATTAAATCAACTCAAAACCGAAAACGTGTTTTAGAATTACTGGAAGAAACGCAGTCACAATCAGAAGAACTGCGTATTCAGCATAGTGAACTGGAGGCTATTAATGCCGAATTAGAAGCGCAGACAGAGAAATTGCAGGCCTCCGAAGAAGAATTAAGAGTACAACAGGAAGAACTGGAACAAACCAATGAGGAACTTTCGGAACGCAGTGTTTTACTGGAAGAAAAAAACAATGAAATTCAGAAAAAATCGGAAGCTTTAGAACTGACAACACGTTACAAGTCTGAATTTTTGGCCAACATGTCGCATGAATTAAGAACACCTTTAAACTCTATTTTGCTTTTAAGCCGATTATTATCGGAGAATAATAGTCAGAGTATGAACAATGAAGAAATTGAGTTTGCAAAAGTAATTCAGAGTTCCGGAAATAGTTTATTGGGCTTAATTGATGAAATTCTTGATCTGTCTAAAATTGAAGCCGGTAAAATGGAACTTGAATTTATAGATGTTTCGACCAAAGAAATTACAGATGGCATGTATAACTTATTCTCGTTTGTGGCGAAAGAGAAAAATATAGGGTTTGAGATTATCTCAAAAGATGCCCCAATTGTCATAAAAACAGACAAAATGAGATTAGAACAGATTCTTAAAAATCTAATTTCAAATGCCATAAAATTTACCGAAAAAGGATCTGTGAGCCTGGAAATTAAAGTAAACGACGACGACGATAAAATCATTTGTTTTATCGTAAAAGATACCGGAATCGGAATCCCGTTAGACAAACAGCCCCTGATTTTTGAAGCTTTCCAGCAGGCAGACGGATCTACAAAACGCAAGTACGGCGGAACTGGTTTAGGATTATCGATAAGCAGGGAACTTGCAAAATTATTAAGAGGAGAGATTATCCTGCATAGTACAGAAGGCGAGGGAAGCAGTTTTACCTTATGTTTACCTGTTTTCGGGTCAATTATTAAAAAAGTAACGGTAGAGAAAGCCCCTCCCGCAGAAATTACTGCAGCGGAGTCGGAAGAGTTGAAAACAGTCAAAAATAAATACATTTCTCCTGTCATTCCGGCTGAGATTGAAGATGACAGAGATGCTATTTCCGAAGAGGACAAGGTAATTTTGATTGTTGAAGATGACATTAATTTTGCAAAATCACTTCTGACCTTTAGCAGAAATAATGGTTATAAAGCCATTGTTGCAGTTCGTGGGGATTATGCTTTAAATTTTGCGATTATCTACAAACCAGTCGGGATTTTACTGGATATTGAGTTGCCTATAAAAAGCGGATGGGAAGTGCTGGAGGAATTGAAAAATCACGGAGAAACCAAACATATTCCCGTGCATATCATGTCATCGCATAAACTAAAACAGGAAAGTTTACTGAAGGGAGCTATTGATTTTCTTCATAAACCGGTTGCATTTGACCGCATTCCGGAAGTTTTTACACGTATTGAACATATAATAAACAAAGAATCGCAAAAGGTTTTAATTATTGAAGATAATCCAAAACATGCCAAAGCACTGGCCTTCTTTTTAGAAACGCATGACATCAATTCTGAAATTAAAAGCGAAGTTTCTGAAGGTTTGCTGGCACTTAACAAGAAAGAAGTGGATTGTGTAATTCTGGATATGGGAGTTCCGGATGCCCATTCTTATGAAATTTTAGATGGTGTCAAAAAGAGTCCGGGCTTAGAAAACCTGCCCGTAATTGTATTTACAGGGAAAAGTTTATCTCTAAAAGAAGAAGTTAAAATTAAAAAATACGCCGATTCTATTATTGTAAAAACCGCTCATTCGTACCAAAGAATGCTAGATGAAGTATCTTTGTTCTTACATTTGGTAGAAGAAACGAAAGGAGCAGACGGTAAAAAAGAAAGCCATAAAAAGCTTAATTTGCTTAACAATGTATTATACGACAAAAAAGTCCTGATTGTAGACGACGATGTTCGAAATATATATTCGCTGACCAAAGCGCTGGAGACTTTTAAAATGAATGTCATCACAGCCTTTGACGGAAATGAAGCCATCAAAATATTAGAAGAAAATCCGGATACCGATATCGTTCTTTTAGACATGATGATGCCTAATATGGATGGTTACGAAACGGCAGAAAAAATACGTACAATTCCTAAATTTATTACATTGCCATTAATCGCGGTTACGGCAAAAGCAATGACAGGTGACAGAGAAAAGTGTATCAGGGCGGGTGCATCAGATTACATCACAAAACCAGTTGATATAGATCAGTTATTGTCGTTGTTGCGGGTATGGTTGTATGATAAAATTTAAGGTAAAAGCAGTAAAAAATGAGTAAAAAACGAGTCTTAATTATTGACGATGATTCAAGAAACATCTTCGCTTTGGTCAATACCCTCAAGGTTAAATCATTCGATTGTTTATCTTGTTTAAGTGCCGAAGAAGCCTTAAAATTGTTACAGACAGAGGAGCAGATTGATGCTATTCTGATTGATATGATGATGCCGGAAATGGATGGTTACGATGCTATTCCGTTAATAAAAAGAATACCTTCCAGAAAAGATACGCTAATTGTGGCCGTAACGGCACAGGCTATGACCGGTGATAAAGAGAAATGTCTTGATGCAGGTGCTGATGATTATGTCTCAAAACCCATTGACGTAGACAAACTGCTTGAAGCATTATCAAAAATTTGAATTTATTATGATTGAAGATATTGAGTTAGAAACGCTTATAAACGATATTTACGAATATTACGGTTTTGACTTTGGAAGTTATTCCAGGGCATCTCTGAAAAGGCGTGTAAACCGAATATATCAATTAGAAGGATTCAAAAATTTTTATGAATTTTTATCCAAAGTCAGGTACGATCCGGAGTATTATAAAAATATGATTGACGAAATTACAGTCAATGTTACTGAAATGTTTCGTGATCCGTCTTTTTATAAGATCGTCAGAAATGAAATTTTGCCTCAGCTGGCACCAAAACCTTTCATTCGTTTGTGGCATGCCGGTTGTTCCAGTGGCGAAGAAGTGTATTCGATGGCCATTATGCTAAAAGAAGCAGGACTTCTTGATAAGTCGATTATTTATGCGACCGATATCAATTCTAAAGTTTTGGAAACGGCCAAGAAAGGAATTTTCCCTTTGCGAATGATGAAGGAATACTCCGAAAACTATCGGGATTCGGGAGGGCAGGAGGATTTTTCAAAATATTACATTGCCAACTATGGAATTGCCAAGTTTAATGAAGAATTGGCCGAAAAAATGGTTTTCTCTCAGCATAATTTAGTATCAGACAATTCATTTAATGAATTCGATTTTATCCTGTGCCGCAATGTTTTAATCTATTTTGATAATAATTTGCAAAAAAGAGTTATCAATTTATTCGACGAAAGTCTTTCCATTTTGGGATTTTTGGCTTTGGGGACAAAAGAAACTATAAAATATTCTATATCTACCACTAAATATAAACAGTTAGAGAAAGAAAAAATATGGCGGAAGATCAAATAAATGCAAAATGCAAAGTGGTTATTATCGGAGGGTCTGCGGGAAGCCTGAACGCTTTGATGCAAATCCTGCCGGATATATCCGTTTTAAATTCTTTCGCTCTGGTTATTGTGCTTCACAGAAGAGGAACAGACGACATGACGCTGGAAGAATTAATAAAAATAAAAACAGAAGTTCCCGTAAAAATCATAGAAGACAAAGAACCTTTAGTGCCTGGTTTTTTATATGTCGCGCCGTCCAATTACCATTTATTGTTTGAAAAAGAGGAGACTATGTCTCTCGACACTTCAGAAAAAGTAAATTACAGCCGCCCCAGTATCGATGTTACTTTTGAATCTGCAGCTGAAATTTACGGCGACAGCCTGATTGCAATTTTACTGTCAGGTTCTAATGCTGACGGAACAGAAGGATTAAAAACGATTCAGAAAGCCGGAGGAATCATTGTAGTTCAGGATCCGGATTCGGCAGATATGCCTTTTATGCCCAATAATGCCATCAGACACACTACACCGGACTTTATTTTGAATACCGATGAAATCTTAAAATTTATCATTTCAGTGAACAATTAAGCATTCGCCAAAAGATTATTATTCGATAACACTTTCATAAAACCATTCCGGGTTTTTATAGTTAAAATTGTAGTTTGTAAACTTATATAAGCCAATTTATAAACTCTTATGCCATGATTTTGAATGATATAATGCTCTTTCACAAAAAATATACAGTTCGTTTAAGCTTTTTAGTCCTGCTTTTTTTCAATTGTACGCTTTCAGCCCAGAAGCAGGCCAGACTTGATGGCGTTCAGGTGGCTTTTTTATCTGACGTGCATTTACAGGATTTGTTCGGAACATTTTCAGATAATGAATATCGTGGAATTTTAAACCCTAAGACAGGAAAATATACCTTGCTGCGAACAATGGCTTCGCAATTGCATTCGACCCGAATTTTTAATGAAAATTATTTTGCTTTTATTGCTGCTTTAGACGATATCGCTAAACGAAAAATAAAATATGTTGCACTTCCGGGCGATTATACCGATGATGGCCAGCCGATTCATGTTCGCGGATTAGAGGAAATTCTAAATAAATACCGAAAAAAATACGGAATTGAATTTTTTATTACGACAGGAAATCACGATCCTGTTGGGCCATTTGCCCAGGAATCCGGTAAAGAAGACTTTTTAGGAAACGGAGGGAAAAATCAGCCGATTTACAGCAAAGACAAAATGTATACGCCTAATTTAGACCTGGAACAGCCTGTTGTCGTTACAGCCGATATCGCAAAAATGGGTTATTTGGGAATTACGGAAGGACTGAAAGACTTCGGGTTTTATCCCAATAAAAAATACAAATTCTGGTCCACACCTTTTGCAGCTTATACGAGCGGGAATTATACCTACGCAAAAGCTGCTGAAGCTTCTTTGCTATCCAACAGAACTTATGAGGTAGCCCCCGGTTATGAAGTTCCCGATGTAAGCTATGTCGTTGAACCCATTGACGGACTTTGGTTAATGGCAATTGACGGAAATGTTTATATTCCAAAGAAAAATGCAACAGCCGATCCAAAAGACCCGAAGAATTACTCGGAAGCAAGCACGGGGTATAACAACGTGCTTTCGAACAAAAAACATTTAATAAAATGGGTCGGTGATATTTCGCTTGAAGCAAAAAAGCAGGGTAAAACGCTGATTGCTTTCAGTCATTTTCCGATGATTGATTTTAATGACGACGCTTCCGCGGAAATAAAAGAACTATTAGGCTCCAATAAATGGCAGCTCAACCGGGTTCCAACAGAGGAAGTAGCGCAGGTCTTTGCTGATGCGGGACTGAAGATTCATTTTGGCGGACACATGCACATCAACGATACAGGAGTAAGGACTACGGCCAAGGGTAATACGCTGGTCAATATTCAGACGCCTTCTCTGGCAGCTTATATTCCGGCGTATAAATTATTGACGATTCAAAAAGATAATCGGGTCGATATACAAACCATTACCATTGATAATGTTCCGCGTTACAATGAACTTTTTGATTTGTACAAAACAGAATATAAGTTTCTGGAAAGCAAACAAACCAAAGACATCTGGAATATTGACATCCTGAAAACAAAAAACTACCATGAGTTTACCGATTTTCATCTGAAAGAACTCGTTCGTTTACGTTTTTTAGCAGATGACTGGCCTGCAGCGTTTAAAGATTTTATTCTGAAGGTGAGCGGAGAAGATTTACTGGTTTTGGCGAACATAAAATCGGATAAGGATTTTGATGTAATCCTCAAAAACAAAGAAAACTTCAAAACAGAATGGGAAGCAGCGGAACAAAAAACGGCTGCATTGCTCGCTGAAAATAACCTCAAAAAAGAAGATTTCAAAAACTGGACCGGCTATGATTTTCTGGTTGATTTTTACCGTTTCAGAAGCGCCGATGAATTGGCCTTAACGGATATCGGAACAGAAAGAGTGAAACAATATAAAATACTGTCACAGTTGTTTTCTGAAAACTACAAGGAAGAAACAGTTTCAAAAGAAAAACCATTACAAAATCAAATGCGTCTTTTCCTGATCATCTTCAATAAATTCATGCACGAAGTTCCGGCAGATCATTTTAGTGTTGATTTGAAAACGGGAGAGGTTAAGTAGTTTTCAGTTGCAGTTTACAGTCTGCAAACTGGGACAGAGACTGGAAACAGGGACCAGTTTAAACGCAAGGCACGCAAAGTTTTTTTTGTCTAAGTTTATGTTGAACAAACGCAAAGTGCGCAAAGCTTTGTCAATAATCTTGTTAGAGTAGGTTTAACCGCAAGGCACGTTAGAATTATAGCAAAGTTCATGAAGTTTGTTTCACGCAGATTTTGCTGATTTTGCGGATTTTCTGCGCAATTTTTTTCATTTCGACGCAGGAGAAATCACATGTGTTGAAGCACTTTTGTTTAATCCGTTTAGTATCATAGTATGGTTTTTACTCAGATTCTGCAGATGAAGTATATTTTCTACACAATTTGTGTCATTTCGACGAAGGAGAAATCACATGTGCTGAAGCACTTTTGTTTAATCCGCTTTATAGTGTGCCTCGTTTCTTGTAATGACTTTGATTGCCGGGCTACGTTCGTTGCTCTCTTTATGTGATTTCTCCTTCGTCGAAATGACACAACTTTGTCGTTAGTTAGCAAATAGAGTACAAAAAAATCTGCTCTATCTCCAAAATCTGCGTGAAATAAACGAAAACCATCACATTCAAATTTAATCTTATAAGCAGAAGTAAAAAAAGTATCTGGCAGTTAATTAAATAGTTTCAGTCTCAGACCAGTTTTCAGTCTCAGCTTACAGAAAACTGCGACTGAAAACTGCAACTGAAAACTTATTTTTCCTCAACACCATTCACAGGATTAATCCTTTCATAACCACCATCATCAAATTTAATCTCGTAAGGAGAAGTAAAGAAAGTACTTGGCAAATAGTAATCCGTAGTAATGATTTGTGCTCCTGAAGCTTTTGCGGCTTCAAAATGCGAATAATCATTGGCTCTCGCTTCTTTGGTGTCTGAATCGGCTCTGGTGCGAATGAGGTATCCTTTTTTAACGAGTTCGGCAATTTCAGGATCTGTGGAATTGTTTCTGAATAAAGCTGCCGCCTCGGGTTTTCCGGGTTCGGCGTTTATAAAAACGGCGCGTCCCTTTAGGGACGGATGATGTAATGCGTACAAATCTCTTTTTGCGCCGTTGTTGTCTAACAGGAATAAAAACCTTCCTTTTGCTTTTTTAAGGGTAGGCCAGTTGTGATGTAAAACCGCCTCTTCGAGTGTGCTGTATTTTCCTCGCACCATATCCGGTGTAATTAGTTTATCCTTTCCTAATTCTTTCCGGATCACTTTATCCAAAGCATCAAATAATTCAGGAGTGAAATCTTCCGGTTTCGTTCCGAAGAAGTTGGCTTCGCCGTCTTTAGGTTCCAGAGTGATAAAAACAGGAACATGATCCGGATGGGCATCAGACCATTTTTTAAGCTCCTGAAGACAAATTTCGAAAGTGTAACAAGACGTTCTGAAATCAATATCCGGCATGTGAAAAACCTTAAAACCCGGTTTGTTCATCAATCCCTGCGGATCATAAGCTTCCTGTGATTTTACGATATCCAGTCCTTTTGGGTGGGCGTATTTTCCGCCTTTCGTATCCGCATAAACATCGATTTCTAAATTGCGTAAGCCTTTATTGAGTTGTTCTGTGATACCAATATGGGTGTATTGCAAACCTTTAAGGGAACGTGTGGTGTCTTTCGCCTGAATAAGGTTGTACAAATCCGTTTCGATAGCGTGTCTGTAACTATTGTGGGAGCCAATGACTTGTAATTGGTTTATTTTCAGGTTTTCGTTTTTTATTTGTGCAGTGCATTGCAGGGTACCGGCAAGACATAATGCAAACAGGAAATGTTTCATAATTTGAATTGGTGATGTGATTGTTATTAGGATTAAAAGGCGAGGGGAGAAGAGCTGAGAATACTTCCTCTTTGAGTTTACTAATTTAAAAGCATCATCTGGCTTTTGTGTTAGTTTAAAAAAAACAAATCGCAAACAGATTATCATTTCTTCGGTAAAAAAGTAGTATTACTACATTCAAAGAGTTAATTATTTAATTAAAAGTTAACCTTCAGACAAAAAACATTGGTATAACATTTTATTATTTTACACCATAAAACAGTCCCCAATATTGTTATGAAAAACCCTGAAATATTCGAAAAAACGTATACGCAATACTGGAAAAAACTAAATGCCTTTTCGTATACCATGACTCAGGATAAAGACTTGGCACAGAACATTGTTCAGGATGTTTTTGTTAATTTATGGGAAAGAAAGGAGGAGTTGAATATTAATGCAATTGAGCCTTACTTATTTCGGGCAGTAAAAAATCAGGTTTTTAAACATTACCAGAACAACCGTTTCGACAAGACTGTTCTGGAAGATAAATTCGAAGATTATATTATTGATAATTTCACCTCCATAGATCCTGAAGTAATGGATCTTCTTTATTCCTTATTAGACAAACTTCCCGAAAAAAGAAAAGAGGTTTTACTGATGTATAAATTTCAGGATATGTCAATCGACCAGATTGCTATAGAACTTGGAATATCAAAACAAACTGTTAAAAATCAAATTTCTTCCGGTCTGAAACAATTGCGTGAAGGCCTGAAAGACCTGGCCTGGCTCGCACCTTATATCTTTTTACATCAAAATTTTTTAAAATAACTTTCTGTTAATGGTTTCATAATATTTCCGGATAGTACGATTTCCGATTTCCGATACTTATAGGTAATAATAAGTATTATGATAAAAAGAATGAAACACAGTTTGGGGTATCTTATAGATAAAAGTGCTCAGAAAAAAACTTCAAAAGCAGAGGAAAATCTATTAGATCATTTTGCCTTTACTGAATTTAAAAAATCAAAATGGGATGATGCTTCCATGGGAAACAGCGACGAAGTTTCCCAAAACATATATAAAGGGATTCAGCTTCGAATAGCGAAGAAGAACATTTTTAGTCCGTATTTAAAATATATGGCTGCTGCCAGTATTCTTTTTCTTGTTGGTTTAGGATTTTTTTATAAGCCGAATACAGCAATCGAAAAGCAAGTAACATTTAAAACGGCATCATCTCCAAAATCAATCCGGTTAAGTGATGGTACGAAAATTTATCTGGCAGCAAATTCTTCGTTTCAATACCCTGTCCAGTTTAAGGGGGACGAACGAAAAGTATCCTTATTGAAAGGGAATGCTTTTTTTGAAGTGGCAAAAGACAAAGAACATCCTTTTATTATTCATTCCGGACCTATTAAAACAAGGGTTGTCGGAACCTCTTTTCATATTCAGTTTTCCAAATCAAAATGTGAAGTACTTGTCGTAACCGGAAAAGTAAATGTTTCTGCCAAAGATCAGAGTGTGGATTTAGTTCCTCATGAAGAAGCCTTATTTCTGGGTACCAAATTATCGAAGCGGCCAATAGATAAATCACTTTCCATTAATTGGTATACTACTGATATTACACTAAATCAGGCGACATTAAAAGAGGTGATTACCATTTTACAATATAAATACGGAGTAATTTTTTCATGTAAAAACGAGGCCGTGCTCACCACGCCGGTGACTGTTTTTATAGAAAAGAACGCTTCACTCGAAAGTGTCTTAAAACAAATAAACTATATCACAAACCTAAAATTCAACACTTATGACGGAATAATACAAGTGCATTAAAAAACAAAAAAAGCAGTTGCTGAGAACAACTGCGATTTAATAATTAAGTATCGAAAACCAATAACTTAAATCATGTATTTTAAACGAATCAATTTAAATTTTCTAAAGTGGACTTTCTTTTTAGTTCTGGCAACACTCTCCGTTCAAAGCGGTTACAGTGCTACCAATATTAAAAAATCAAATGTAAAAAATAAAATAGAAAAAGCAACACTAGTTTCTATTTTTTCAAAATTGAGCAAGCAAACGGACTATAAATTTAGTTACGGACAAGCCATTATCGCCGATAATACGGTTTACACAGTAAATTATACAAACGAATCTGTCGCTATCATTTTAAGCGACCTTTCTAAAAAAGCGAATTTCAATTATAACATTAACGGAAAATTAGTTTTAATTCAGAAAACTGCTCCGGTAAGAGTTTCAGACTCAGCAGAAAAAATTAGAGTAAAAGGAAAAATTGTTGACGAAAACGGTCTGCCAATGCCAGGCGTAACCGTTTTAGAAACAGGTACTAAAAATGCTACCGTTACTAATTTTGATGGTGAATTCGAACTTTCGGTAACAGAAGGCAAAACAATCGAAGTTTCCTATTTAGGTTATAAAACAAAAACGGCAGGAGTTCAAAGCAAGTTCATGACGATTCAGTTAGAGCCAAATACCTCTGAATTGTCTGAAGTTGTGGTTGTAGGTTATGGTAAACAGTCCAAAAAAGACGTTACCGGAGCTGTAACACAATTGGATGCTACTAATTTTAAGCAGGGAGTTAACGTTTCCGTAGATAATTTAATTCAGGGAAAAGTGGCCGGTGTTCGTGTGGTTAGCACAAGCGGAGAGCCGGGAGCAGGCGTAAATGTTACCATTCGTGGTGTGGGCTCTATCAGAAGTGGAAGTACGCCTTTGTTTGTTGTAGACGGTATGCCATTGGCTAACGATGATGTGAGTCCAAGCGGAAGTAATGTTGGTTTTGGTGCTTCGGCAGCAAAAAATCCATTAAACTTTTTGAATACCAGCGATATCGAATCGATTACCGTTTTAAAAGATGCTTCTGCAGCAGCTATTTACGGAGCCAGAGGTTCTAACGGGGTTGTACTGGTGACGACTAAAAAAGGAGCAAAAGGCGAAGGAACATTAACATTTGACTCTTATATGGGAGTTTCTTCTATTGCTCATAAATTAGATGTCTTAGATGCAGGCCAATATAGAAACGCTATAAAAGATAAAGCCTTTGATCATGGCGGAAACACGGACTGGCAGGATGTAATTTTTAGATCTGCAATTACTAAAAACAACGCCTTGTCTTTTGCAAAACAAACAGAGTCAGGAAATTATTATGCATCTGTTGCACAAATGGAACAGGAAGGAATTATTCACAACAGTAATTTTAAACGTCTTTCAGGCAGAATTAATGCTTCTGAATCATTTTTAGACAGCAAACGTTTAAATGTAAAACTGAATCTTACGGCGAGCCAGACTACAGATGACGGAGTTCCAACAAGTGATGATGGTGGTTCTAACGGACAATTAATCGTGCATACTTTGATGGCTAATCCAACCAGATCAGTCTTTGATGCTAACGGAAAGTACACCAATTTTAATATGAACGCACATTATAATCCAGCTTATTTATTAAGTATTTATGAAGATCAAACGCGTACATTAAGAGTTTTAGGAAATCTAGAGGCTTCTTTCAGAATTATCAACGGATTAGAATATAAATTAAATATTGGTGTAGATCGCTCTACATCAGAAAGAAATACTACAATTTATCCCAACCTTACCGATTTAAATCCAAAAGGTAAATATGTTCAGAACAATCTTGATTCAAAAAATTCATTGATTGAACATTATCTAACGTATAGTAAGGCATTAGATAATCATAAATTTGAAGTTCTTGGCGGATTCTCTTATCAAAAATTTGAAAGATCAGGAACAAGTTTCAGTATTGATGGAATTTCAGCGCAGGGAGCAGGTGTAAAACCATCTATTAATCCAGGTTTTGCAGGAACGCAGTCCGGTACAACAGGTTATGCTCAGGAAAACGAATTGCAATCTTATTTCGGAAGATTAAATTACAGTTTTGATAATAAATACTTATTGACAGCTTCTATGAGAGCTGATGGTTCTACACGTTTTGGAGATAATAACAAATACGGTTATTTCCCTTCATTTGCTTTAGGATGGAATATTTCTAATGAAAATTTCCTGAAAGATTCCCAAACAATCAATAACCTAAAGCTTAGAACAAGCTGGGGACAAACAGGAAATCAGGAAGTACCAAATAAACAAACTAAGGCAAGTTACTCTTTGGCTGGTCCGGACGGATATTATTTGTATGATGATTTAAATCTTGTAAATGGTGTCTCTGTTTCCAGAACAGCAAATCCGGATTTAAAATGGGAAGTTGTTACACAATATAATTTAGGTCTTGATTTTAATTTATGGAATGACAAATTTTATGGAACTGTAGACTATTTTAATAAAACAACTACAGATGCTATTTTGTATATACCTTCAACTCCTTTGAGTCAGACAAAATTTATCTGGACAAATATTGACGGTAAAATTGTTAATAAGGGTATTGAGATTACGCTGGGTTCTAAAATCATCGATAGAAAAGATTTCAGCTGGAATGTTGATGTGAATGGATCAACATTAAACAACAAAATTGAAAACTTACCACTTTCAGAAATCTTAACAGGTGCTATTTCAGGTCCCGGACAATCAGGTGTTAATGCTAATATTTACAAAAGCGGTTATGCGGCTGGTTCATTCTATTTGTTAGAGCACACTGGCTTTGATCAAAATGGAGCAAACGTATTTAAAGACCAGAATGGAGACGGTAAAATTGATAACAGCGACAGGATTATTATTGAAGGCGCTTTACCAACTTTTTACTACGGTTTCAACAGTGATATGAGATATAAAAACTTTAGTTTTTCATTCTCAATTATTGGACAAACAGGCGGTTATTTGTTGAATAATACTGGATTGAATGCTTTAAATATTAACAACTTAGCATCAGATCGTAACGTGGCAACAGGATATTATGAGTCAGGGGCAAACCCAACAAACTCACCAATTTTATCTACGCTTTTCTTGGAAAAGTCTGATTTTATAAGATTAAATGCGGCACGTATAGGTTACAATTTTGATTTGAAAGGATTGAACTGGATGAATGGCTTAACACTTTATGTTACAGGAAATAACCTAATTACAATTACAAATTATACAGGATTTGATCCATTAGTAAATACTCCTAAAGCAACCGACGGAAATCAATCTATCGGAATTGATTACGCAGCTTATCCAACTTCGAGAACGTTCAGTTTCGGAGCAACTTTAAAATTATAAATTATGAAGACAAAGACATTTTTAAGCATAAAAGTTTTAACATTATTCTCTTTTATTTTTCTTCTAAACAGCTGTACTGATCTGGATGAAGTTTTTTTAGATGAAATACCCGGAAATACAGTTTCAGATCCTGCGGGTTCACTTGCTGCCGCTTATGACAGACTGGGAGACGGAACTTTTACCGATCATGGAGCCATTTTTGCCATGCAGGAATACACTACAGATGAAGCAATCTTACCAACCCGCGGAAGTGACTGGGGAGATGGCGGAAAATGGAGAGATATGCACGAATTTACCTGGAGCTCCAGTAATTCAATCATAGTAGGTAACTGGGATTTATTAACAAATGGTATTACACGTTGTATAACAGCGATACAATCGGCTGAACAAAGTTCAATTCCTGAAAAGAAATTATTTGCTGCAGAAGCAAAAGCACTTTTGGCTTTTTACACCTATACCACTTTGGATTTATACGGACAGGCTCCATATAAAGATCCAATGGATACAAAAGCGACTTTACAAATTTTAAAAGCAGATACTCAGATTGACAAATTAATTACAGATGTTGAGGCTTTGCTTCCTGATTTAGCTGATATTGGTACCCAACGTACACACCACGGAAGATTCACCAAACAAGCTGGTTATGCTTTTTTAGCGACGATGTATTTAAATCGTGCAGTGTTTAAAGACCGTTACAATGCTGCATCCAATTTCAATTTTAATGAACCTGCTGTATCAGGTACCGGAACAGATATGGACCGTGTTATTTATTACACCTCATTACTAATCGATTCTGGGAAATATAGCCTGGAAAGTGATTTTTTCAAAAACTTCGCAAGAAATAATGAAAATGGTAAAGAGCTTATTTTTGCCATTACTCAAAAGATAGATTATATCAGAAACGGCTCTAACAGTTTTGCTTATGTGTCTATGGAGCGAAACCAAAGAGCATCTGCGGCAAACAGAGGTACAAATGCTGCTTGTATTACGCCGGAATTCTATGCCTCATGGGCTGGTAATCATGATGATCCGAGATTTGAGCAGCATTACCAATATGCTGATGGGACCTGGTTTATGAATGATGGTACAGACGTAAGTGTTCCTGCAACAGACATCGTACCGAAAAGTGCCAACCTGCCTTGGTTCCATTTCAACAGAGGAATTCAGGCCGGACTTCAGTATGGGCCTATATTATTGCCTTCGGGATCTCTTGAAATGATAGGAAACCGTATTAAAGTTTCTCCATTGTTTATGGAAAAAAGTACAGGTACAAGAATGAATTTTACGCCAACATTAACATTTGCAGATCCTAATAAATCTGTTTTTGCCCAAAATGAAATCAATCAGGGAGCACGTGTTTTTAAATATGAGTTTGATCCCGAAGGAGGAAACGGTAACAGTAATGTTGATATTCCGTTGTTCCGTTTGGGTGGAATGTATGCCATTAGAGCGGAAGCTTATTTCAGAAAAGGAAGCACAGGTTTGGCAATGGACGATTTAAACAAATTGCGTACCAGCAGAACAAGGGAATCCCTGTTTGCAAATGCTCCGGGAAAAGCCCTTACTTCTTTAGATGCAGAGCAATTGTATAAAGAATTAGGTTTCGAATTGTACTGGGAATTGCAAAGAAGACCGGAAAGTATCCGTTTTGGCAAATTTGATTTGGCCGGAACTGCAAAATCAGCTTCTCAGCCCTTCAGAAGATTATTTCCAATTCCACAAACCGTTATAGATCAGAAAGTATTCAAACAAAATCAAGGGTATAATTAAGTTTTTGTGTTAGTTTATTTTTACGTAAAAGCCTGTTCCTTAATTGGAACAGGCTTTTCTTTTTACCCTGTTTTAGAATGTAAAACTGTTTAATCTTCCCAACCGCAAAGCGTCAGTCCGTAGCCCTGAGCCTGGGAAACAGTTACTTTTGTCAATTCATGTCGGCAGGCTGTTAGTCCGCGGCAGTTTTCATTATAATGGTATTTTTTTGCTCCTACAGGACCACAGATATACACTTTGGTTTCTACAGGATGAAAAGAGGTGAGGAGCATCAATAGCAGGAGAGGGGCATATTTCATAGGTTGAGTTTTGGAGTTTTTAATCGACTATTAAAAAGTATTCATTGGCCTGATGATCTTTTGCTTTTAGTTTTCCCTGACCAATCCATTCCGTTTTAATTTCAATATCGGGAATGGTATCGAAACGCAGTATTCCCGCACCATTTTTACCCTGAACATTAATATTTCCAAAAACAGAATCCCCTTTCGAATTAACCCCTTTTACATCATAGTTGTACTCGTAATGACCCGATTTACCTGTCCTGTATTCGTACTGATAATCGGTATCAACATGATAGGTTTTAGCTTCTTCCGGCGTAATAATTTTTCGGTCATTGGCGGTAATGGCTTCTTTGTAGAAGGTATTTATTTTGGGGGGCTGTACCACTTTTTTGCAGCCGGTTAGCAGGGAAAGAAATAGAAAGGGAAAGAGTAGTTTTTTAATCATAATTTTCAGCTGTTAAGAAAGGTTGTGGAACGATGCATCAAATACATCAGAATTTAATTCTGAATGTAATTGATAGATTTTAAACAGGTTATAAATTTAGAGTTGAATACGGTGCAATAGATGCGTATTTATACCTGAATTTAAACAGTGTCATAACTATCAATCGTTTCCAGTAATTCTTTTTCAAATGAATAAATATCATCAATGGTTTGAATGGGCTGACGAACTTCACTTTTGTTATCATTGAAAAGACCTATGTATTTTTTGCTCCCGTTCAGATGTAACCGGCAAATAGGCTTACGGTTATTATCATCGAGCAGCACTCCAAAATAAGACTGCGTATCCCGATAAACAATTCGGCCCACCGGAAGTTTTCGTCTCAGGATAGCCACTACAATTCGGTAGCCATCCAGTTCTTCTTCGGTGGTCAGAATTTTGTTGTCCTCGGGAATTATAACTTCTTCAGATTCTTCTTTTTGCTTTTGACTTTCTTTTGTAATCGCTGCATTTAAACGGTCGTTTATTTTTTCGCTGATAAATTGATTAAACCCTTTTTGTACCAATTCTTTAAATTCATCGACTACTTTTTCCGTTAGTCTTCCCGTGTATACTTTGTTGGCAAACAATTTTACAAATTCGTTTGATGGACTTTGCAATTCATTGTCAATCTGTTTCTTTATTTCGGTTGTATATTTCAGCAAACTGGCATTGCTTACAATTTTATTGACATCAAAATTCGACTTATGAAATTTGGTGATTTCACTGATGGCATTGTCTTTTAAGCTTGTGATGTCAAATTCTAAAAATGGTTTTTCATCCATTTTGTTTTTTTCATCCAGATCAGTAAAAAACTGATACGTAATTCCGTTCGTTAAAAGGGCAAATCGTGTTTTGGTCACATGAAAATAACGGAATAACTGAGAATTATGAATGGTAAGTTTCTCTTTCCAGCTTTTGCATTCAATAATCAATATCGGTGCGCCATCCTGAAAAATAGCATAATCTACTTTTTCTCCCTTTTTCAGGCCCAGGTCGGCCGTAAATTCAGGGACAACTTCTGTCGGATTAAAAGTATCATAACCCAGTATGTTGATAAAAGGCAAAACAAAAGCATGTTTGGTCGATTCTTCTGTTTCGATTTTATCTTTTAGCAATATAATTTTATCTGCTAAGGCTTTAAGCTGAATGTTGATTTCCATATTGGTATAATTATTAGTGGTTTAATTATTTACTCAAATGTAAAACCAATAAAAATCAGGAGTTTATGGAAAACCGTAAATCGGGAAATATTTAGCGGTTTTTTACAAGGGCTGCAAAAAAAAAGAGGATTATAAAAATCCTCTTGATACGTAGTTTTATTTCAATTTGCTGTCAATTAATGCTGATTTTCCACTATAAAATCCCTGATGATCTTTTCCATATTAGAGGGTAAATCGGCATTTTTGATTTCGAAATGTTTGACTTTCATTTCAGAAAACCATTTTGCCCAGTAGGCTTTTATCACTTTCTCCTCATACGGATTATTTTTACCGGGATTAATTCCTAAAACCAGCACTTCCAGATTCGATAAATCATCTCCGGCTTTGATAAAACCAAAATCCTCTTTTTTAAATTTTTGCTCCCAGTCCTTCGTATTCAATCCATTTTTTCGAATAAAATCGGGCGTAATAAAAGTCGTTCGGTTGGCTTCTTTCATTATGGTGCTGTCGTAATACATATAACCGTCGGTTAAGATGACCAGTATATTGCGTTCTCCTTTTTCAATACATTGGTCTTTTACTTTAGTATCAAAAAAACTCCAGATATCCGAGCCAACAAAGTTATTGTCTTTTAGGGCCGATTCGTAGATTTTTGAGGTTCGGGCAGCATAATCGGAGTTGATAGAATTCAGCAAATCCTTCGAAGCATTATTTTTATCAATAGCAATTTTCAGCTTTTGTGAAATCGAATTGATCTCCGGATCTTTTGGCTCGGGATTAAAAAACAATTGCATTTTATCATCAATCTGGCGTATTCTTTTGGATTTTAAATGGTGCGTAAAAGCCTCTGAAACCGATTTTATGTATCCCAAATCCCGCTGATAATATTCCATCGTCGGATTTGGATTTTTTTCAACACTAATCCGGTCTGATAAGTCCAGAAGAATGCTAATGTTATAATTTTCTGCGGGAGGATTTTTAGTTACCGTTTCTTTTTCGTCTTTATCAGCATCGGGTTTGCAGGAAAAAGCAGAAAGGAATAACAAGCAGAGCGCGAATGTTTTCAGTATTTTTTTCATAAATTAATTTTTAAAATATACCAAATGCTGAAAGTCCGGATCGGTTAAGTTTAGCTTACTCAGATGTTCTTCAGAATGAAGTTCACAGTTTTCCAATAGTTCTGTTTTTTCTTTATGAGCCAAAGCGATTTCCGTATTGATGGCCTGAAACCAGCCTTCCTTGTATTGGTGATGGTAGTGCAGGTATTCTTTTACGGGAAATACAAATCCATCAATTTTAGACTGAAGTTCAGCGATTTTTCCGGTAATGGTAATCACCTGTTGTTTGAAGTCATTGGTCTTGTTGATGTAATCTTTTTTTAGTTTTTCCAGGTCAAGAAGATTTTCTTTTTTACCTCTTATAAAAGCCCTGATTTTATCAATGTTTTCAAATTCCTTCATGACAAAATCAAAAACAAGTCCCCAAATGATGTAGACCACAAATCCGGCAAAAATGATCATCCAGAATTCCGCTTCTCCCAAAGCAATATTTAAATTATACAGTGCCGAGTCTGTTGTTTTATTAAACTCATAAATCTTCTTTTCGATCTGGTAAGCCAGCAGGGCATCAAACAAAAAGGTGGTCAGGAACAAAGCAATCATTCTAAAGACATTTTTAATACCTTTCCCTTTCTGAACCATATGAATGACATAGCCTAGTCCCATAAAGACAAACGGAATAGTGACTACCAAAACACCTTCAAGCCAGCTGGCCTTAAAGGAATTGGTCAGTGCGTCCGCATCAAAAATGGCGGCCGTTAAGCTATCATTGGCAAACTCTTTAAAAAAGGCAGAATAAGAAGCCGAAATATAAAAAACCAGGACATAAAGCGTTATGGGAAGAAGCAAAAACAAACCGATATAAAACTGGACTTTCAGGCCTTTTCCGTCCTCGATTCCGTATTTGTCGGGATTGCGTTTTACTTCGATAATTTCATTTTTGATCTGGTCGACACTATCATTGATATCCTGTTCTTTCTTTTCGTAAATGCCAATCGCCGCTTCGCATTTCTTAAGCTCCGTTCTGTTTTTTTCCTGCTCTTCGCGATACGGCTGCTTCAGTCTGTCCTGTTCCAGTTTTTGTTTTCGGCACTGGTCTTCAAAACTCATATACAGGTTCTGGAGACAGGCTTTCAGTACAATGGGTTTTCCGGTTGCTTTAATAGAAGCAGCGAATCCGCTTTGGTAGTAGGTGATTCTGATTTGTTCTCTGTCTTCTTCATTGTCCTCAAAGAGACTGAAGGAAGAATCCTCGGTTTTTTTCAGGCTGAATAGTTGTGTAAGTGATTTCATAAGCTACGCATTTAATTGACTAATAATTTCTTCTTTTTGAATGTTTTTCTGCACACAATCAATGAGATAGTTCGATAAATCAGTGATGTTTTCGTCCAGGAAATTAAACTTCCTGCAATACTTTTTCAGCATATTCAATTCATCATCAGTAATTTTTCCGTCCGCCCAGATGATTCTTGTAAAATCATATAAGTATTCTATTCGTGTGGTCAGCTCTTCCGGGACAACAAATTCTGTATTCACCGGATTCTGGAAAAGTTTATCGAGTTCCTCTTTCGGAATGCCGCGTTCATCGGCAAAATGATACAGCATTTGAAGTTCTAAAACATCAAACTGATCATCGGATAAGGCCATTTGATACAATCTTAGGAAATGGCTTTTAAGTTCTAGTGTTATCATGTTTATAATTTTTATTTAGGCAAATTTTCACAGGCAATTCCGTCTCCGTCAGCATCTAGGTTTTTATAACAGTTTGTATTGCTGTTATAGGCAGATTGTGCAGCGGACTGAGATGAAAAATCACCGCAGGTTTTAGTTGGACAATTTGAATTTGATTTGGACGGCTTATCTGATGAGTCTGCAGATGAATCTGAACAAGACATTGGCAGACCTAATAACAAGCCTGCTAAAAGAATTACCAGACAGCCGTTATTTTTATTTGAAAATGATTTGGATCTGTTATTGGCATAATGTCCCTGAACATAAGTCCCGTCTTTTCTGTAATATCCTTTTCGGTATCCCATAATTAGATATGTTTTATTGTATAAATTAAAAATGTTATGACTCCTGTAAATAGAAAGAATACCATACAGCCACTATTCTGGTATCGTACTCCGGATATACCGGTTTTGGTCGAATAGCCATTTTTGCTAAAAATTCCCATTTTTGTTCTTAAACTTGGAGAAATTCCGGATCTACTGATGTTTAATCCAAGTCCTCCTCCAAGTTTTACTCTTTTTTGAAATCGAAAGCCCATGATTTTTTAGGTTTAGTTAATTAAAGTTTTTTATTATACAGAAACTTCTTTTGACGTTTCCCGTTTTCATGTCAATCGAAGTCAGGAATAGTTATTTCCTCTTTTTATAGTGGTTATTAGTACTTGAATTTTTATACTTCCCACCTTTATGGGAACTACCTTTTCCACTTTTATAATGACCACTTTGGGCTTCAACACTACCTCCTAAAACCAGGAAGAATAAACTAAACAAAACGACTAATTTTTTCATAATTTTATTTTTTAAATGATTAATTATCCAAACTTAAACCTATTTAAAACCAGTATTTTACGGAAAACCATAATCCGGATTATTTTAATTTCCGGCCATAAAAAAAGCCCCCGAAGGAGCTTGATAGAGTAGTAACATTATGGTAATGAGACTAAATAATCCCCATATCTTTTGTAATCGAAACCAAATGAATGGTATTATTGGCCTTAAAAAAGTCTTTGAGTTTTGAAAGCCTTTTTTCGATCGCACTTTTGCTGTTGGGCTTTACTTCCAGGCTTTTAAAAATTTCTATAATTTCATCTTGTGAAGTGCCTGATGCCAGGTGTTTTAGGATTTGAATGTCAACATCGTCCATTTCGAAATTATTTTTTTCCTGTAAGGCCGAAGCTACTTCAGGCGAAATAAAGGTCTGATCTGAAGTGGAGACCATATGGATGGCTTTTTTTAGTTCTTCGATACTGTTAAGCCCTTTCAGCACAAAGGCATCAATTCCTGAATTGTCGAAAAGGGATTTAATACGATAGCTTTTATCTTCGACGGAAAAAGCGATAATTTTAATATCCGGCTGTAAATCTCGTACTTTCTGAATCAATTCGTCACCGTCTTTAATTTTCACCTCGCGATGCCCTGTTTTGAATGACAGATCACTAATGAGCAGATCATAGGGTTCATTTTGATTAATGGCGGCGCGCATTTTCAGAAATGCTTCATCGCAATATTTGGAGTGTTGAAAATTTACAATATTTAAATCTTTTAAGACTTGTTCAATTCCTAAACTGATGGCATCAACGTCTTCGGCTACAATTACTTTTTTAAACATATAGAGTTATTTAGGCATAGTTATTTTTACTTTGAAACCTTTCCCTGGTTCTGTATCAAAAATAATAGATCCTTTCATGGCCAGAATACGGTTTTCCATATTCTGAAGACCATTTTTAATAATTTTATTTTTTTCGGCTCCTTTTCCGTTGTCGCTGTAATTAATCAGGATAGAATTGTCCGAAGTGTCAAACTTTACGACCACAACAGAAGCACCGCTGTGTTTTTTCATATTGACCATTAATTCCTGTAAAACCCTGTAGATGGCTACCTTTTTTAAGTCGTCAACATCCTCCCAATTGGCATTTTCGATGCTGGTAATAATTACGTTGGTACCTTCAGTATTAGTAGTACGTTCAATATTATAGGTAGAAAGCATTTCTTTCAAATTTACAGCATAATTGAGTTTAGTATCAATGGTATTGTTTTCCCTCGAAATTCTGCGAACCCGTGCATAAATATGATCCAGTTTCTGAATCAGTGTTTCTTTATTTTCCGTATCTAAGGATTGTGTCTGCGTAAATGTCATTGCATTAAAAACATCATTGGCCAGTTCATCGTGAATATCTTTGGCAATTCTGGTTTCGGTGTCGTAGGCTGTTTTTATTTTTTCAATCCGATTTCGCTTTCTGAGATAAAGAACAAAAAAGAAAAGTGCCAAAATGCCAATTATAAAAAAGATACGTTGGTATTTTACTTTCTGCAGCGATAATAAGTTTTCAGCCCGTTCTAATTTCAGTTTCTGATTCTCTTCTTTTTCCTTTTTGGAATCGTACTTAATCTTGGCAAATTTGTTTTTGAAATTGTTTCGGATTTTGATGATGCTATCGTTTATAACAATGTATTTTTGAGCATACTGAGTACCCGAACCATTCGAAATTAAAAAAGACAATGCTTTCAGCCGTTCATCAACACTATTGAATTTGGTGGCAAGTTCATAGGCCATCTGTGCATTTTGATTTGATTTTGCAAGATTAGTTCGGGAATAATATTCGGCTAAATGGAGGTAGCTTTCAATGCTTCCGTACGGATCTTCAATCTGTTTTCTTAAGGCAAGGCTTTCCTTCATAAACGCAAGCCCTTTGTCCTCCATTCCATTTTTAAAATAAGCGAAACCCAGATTGTCCAGTACCCTGGCTTTACTTTTGTGGATTTCGGGCGATCTTTTATCTGCTATTTTATCGCTTAAAATATTGCTCTTTACTATGGATTCTAAAATAGCTATCGCCTCAGGATATTTTTTTTGTTTGATATAGACAACGGCAATATTATTTAAAGGCGCTTGTTTTGATAGTGTATCTTTTGAATCTTTAATGGCTTTCTTATAATAAAGTATGGCATCATCGTATAAGGAAAGTTCCTTATCTGCAATACCAAAAAAATTATTGATCGCTACTCCGTAGTTGTTGTCATTTTTAAGGTAGGGCAGTGATTCGGTTAAGGTTTCCTTGCTGCCATAATAATCGCCGTTTATTTGCTGGATATATGCCATCTGCATCAAATTGTAGACAATATTGGCGCTATCCTTATAGGTTTCAAATGTTATTTTTGATTTATTAAAGTAATAGAAGGCACTATTAAAGTTGCTTTTTTGTAAATTAGAAAAACCCTTCTCCTGAAGTATTTTGGCTTCTTTGGTGAAGCGGGTAGGATCAATCGGTGTAGTGCTATGCTCATTGCAGGAAAGCAAAAAGAGAGAAACGAATAAATACAAAAACGGGGACCGTAGCATGATAGTTACTTTCCCCGAATTTACTAATTAATACTAAAAATAGTACCTAAAATAAAATATTATTTTGGTGGCGGTAAAACAATTACCGGCTGGTCACCAGGTCCATCAGCATAAGACGGTACAGGATTAATTTTCTTTTGAACCTCTTTTGTGGCCGGAGTATCTAATTCATCTGCTGTGCAGGAAAATAATGTAGTTGTCAATAATGCAAACGCTCCCAATATCATTAATTTTTTCATGATTATAAAGTTTAAAAATGACATAGGTATGGCCGTCCGGATTCTGTCCGGAGCTTGTAAACAATACCTATGAGGTGGGAAGTGAAGTGCGTAGAACTATAAGATTTTCATCTATACTTCCCGGGATAAACTCCGTCTTACGGTTTTCCGCACTTGTTAATTGAACTAGTTTTGTACATTTGTTTTTGACCTGCAGATCAAAACGTTAACTAATTTTGTTATGGCAAAGATGCGACGCTTACAACCCTGCATTGACAAGGAATTCCCGGAATTCCTGCTGTTTCCTGAGTTTCCTAATTGTTCCTGAGAATTCCTAAAAAATCCTGAATGCCTTATGCAAAAAATTACTTTTGAAGATTATAAAAATGCTGTGAGAGCAAAATTTGAGATTGAAAGAGAAGGCGTATATTTTAATTTTTTGACGCCTCCATCACAAGCCAATCTTAGAAATTTATGTTGGGAAAGATTTAAGTCAAACAGTAATAAAGATGATTTAAGTACTTTCTCTTCTTTCTTTGAATTTGAATTTGATCCCGAAAAGAAGAATCATTTTAGGGAGCAAACAGATCGATTTAGACCGATCGGCAGTTTCTTAAGAGGAGAAAAAGATCCGGCTAACCGATTTGCTGTAGAATTGGCAGCAGTTTTAGTTGATTTTCAACCGCGACCTTTTAGAAAATATAAAGAAAGAGGTATAGTGACAGTAGAAAATCCAATTGACAGCCCTAAAATTCCTTTTGCATTTGCAATAAAAGAAGAAAATAATGAAGAAAAAGACGAAAGGGAAGAAGGTGAAAGAAAAAATAAATTTGAAAATGCATTGATCGCTACTAGTCGATTTAATTATATCGAAAATTTAAGAGCCAGGTTTTCAGACAACTTCAAAAAGAAAGTAAAGTTTATTACAATAGGAGTTTTAGTTGTTTTTGGCTTGGGATTTATCATAAGCCGTTATGCTTTTCCAAAAAAACAATGTATGCAATGGTCTAATGATCATTATGAAAAAGTAGATTGTGATTTAAGTGCAAACGGATTAATCCCTTTTACAATTGAACCATTTGATGAGATCAAGTTTGAACTAAAAAAAATTAAGGTGTGTGATACTACTACTTGTTTTAAAAATGGAAAACCAATTATCTGGTATGCCAAGACAGGTGATGCAGCAGATTTTTTTAATACCCACGGTATACATCCTGAAAATGAGAAAGCATTAAGACCCGTTACACAATATATCTTTAACAAATACAAAAAACCATGCGGTTCAAAATAAAAAAAGCGGATATACCAAATAAGTATATCCGCTTTTTTTTCGCCAATCTAAACCCGACAGGTTTTTAAAACCTGTCGGGTTTGTCGTACTGTGTACTGTTATATTTTAAAATTGTTTTATATATAAAGAATCAGATTCTATTCATAATTCACGACCGCTATAGTAATGTTATCCCATAATGTTCTGCTGCCTCCTAAGCTTAACAAATACAAAAAACCATGCGGTTCAAAATAAAAAAAGCGGATATACCAAATAAGTATATCCGCTTTTTTATCGCCAATCTAATTATTTCAAAAAAAATTAGTGAAAATTAGTGCCATTCGTGGCAAACTTTTTTACCCCACAATCTCCCCGCCATTTATATGAATAAACTGCCCCGTGATATAACTGCTGTCTTCGCACGCCAGAAAAACATAGGCAGGTGCGACTTCAGACGGCTGTCCGGCTCTGCCCATCAGATTGTCTTTTCCGAATTCGGAAATTTTATCAAAACTGGCTACAATTAATGGTGTCCAGATAGGGCCGGGCGCGACGCCGTTGACCCGTATTTTTTTGGGAGCCAGCATAGTCGACAGTGATCTTGTAAAACTTACAATGGCACCTTTTGTACTGGCATAATCTACCAGATGCTCACTGCCGCGGTAAGCCGTCACGGAACTTGTATTGATAATCGTATCTCCTTCTTTTAAGAAAGGCAAAGCGGCCTTGGTAATGTAGAAGTACGGATAAATATTAGTCTCGAATGTTTTCTGAAGCTGGGCAGGCGTAATTTTTTCAAGTTCGGTCTGTGGAAACTGCACCGCGGCATTGTTGACAATAATATTGATTTTTTTAAACAGTGTCTGACATTTTTTAATAGCCGATTTACAAAACTTCTCGTCTTTTAAGTCACCACTGATAATCAGACATTGCTGTCCTTCTTTTTCAACAAGTGCTTTGGTTTCAAGAGCATCTTTATCTTCCTTCAGATATACAATCGCAATATTAGCTCCTTCACGTGCAAAATGTACGGCAACACTTCGCCCAATTCCACTGTCACCGCCTGTGATAAAGGCAGTTTTCCCTAACAGCTTTCCGCTGCCGGTGTAGTTCTCCCGAATAATTTCAGGTTGTGGATTCATTTGATATTCATTACCGGGAAGCTCTTGTTTTTGCTCTGGAAATTTCTTTGGCTTTTTTTCCATGATCCATCATTTTTGAGTTAGTAATTTTTATCTAAAGTATCCGATTTCTGAAAAAACAGTTAACCTGAAAAAATCAAAAAGTAACGCGATAAGTTCTTTTAAGTAATTGATAAATAGGGATTTTGTAAAATTATAAGGAGAGGATATAAGTCTGATAATAGCGATCCGAATTACTTTTGAGTACGAGAGTAGAACTTAGATTTTATCTTATTGGAAGAGAATACGACTTACTAATTTTAATGGAATAAATAATGATACATCAAATTGATACCACAGACAATATAGTTGCTTTTCGCGCATTAGCCGAAGTAACCAAAGAAGATTTTCAGACTGTAGTAGTGCCTGCCGTGGAAAAATTAATAAATCAGACTAATGAAATTAATTTTTTACTGGTGTTGGATACGGACATTCAGAATTTTACGGCGGGAGCATGGCTTCAGGATGCCATGTTGGGAATTAAACATTTAGGAAAATGGAACAGAGCAGCCATTGTTTCAGATTCGGAAGAAATTATTTCTTTTACCAATGGCTTTAGTTATGTGGTTCCCGGGGAATTTCGCGGTTTCAGGAAAGCAGCTTTTAATAAAGCCTTAAATTGGGTGGAAGGAAATATCAATTAATCGTTCAATTTGCTTTTCGGTCACAATAAAGCAATAAAAAAGCACTTCTGGAGGAAGTGCTTTTTTGATTTAATGCTCATAGTAATTTCCGGTAATATCTGTACTTTTATTTACATTTTCCAGTTTTTTTGACTTCATTTTTTTATAGACAGCTGATGTAAGCAAGGGGATAGCAAGGCCGGCTACAAAAGCGCCTGTTTTGGCATGTCCGGTTTTTTTTAGCGCAGCACCAATTAAAATTGAACCTACTCCGGCCAAAACCAATTGTTTTGCAGAAATTTTGGAGGTATTTTGCTCTAATTCTGCTGTATTTCCAAGTAGTAACGGATTAATGAAATTTGACATATTTTTTTAATTTTTGGATTAAACATTTTTTAAAATCTGAAAATCAATTCAGATTCAGTTTTAACTGTAAAAGTATAGTGATTATTGTGTTTCATACTCTTCAGTAAATTTTCTTTTTGGTACTACTTTTTAGTATCAAATTTTTGCTTCAAATCTTTCACTTTATCTGAAGGAATACGATTTGGACTATCATCTATAAATTCTTCAACAGACTCCGTTTTACTGGTACTTTGTTTGCGTTTGTGAAGATTTTCTACTGTGTCTTTTTCCGGACAATTATCATTATCAGGATCATAATTCTTTTCTGTCATGACTTTTAGATTTATAAATTGGCATCAATTGTTTTATGTATCAAAATTAAGGCCATAAGGACATTTTTTATTATAGAATTAAATTTTCTGATTATATAATTTAGCCGTAACAGCCTTATTTCCTCCAATTTCGTATATAAATTCAGATTAAAATTACAATGATAATTATGTAATTTTTCAAAACGATCCTGTAAAAAAATATTTCCTAAAATTTAGAATCTTTGTTTCATACTATTGCAGTATAAAATAAATGCTGCAATACTGATGTTCGATGCTCTTATTTATAACCTAAAATAGACTATTATGAATAACAATGGACCTATTGTGCTTATAGAAAATAATCAGGGAGATCGTAAATTATTTATGGAAATTTTCTCTGAATTGGAGCTTTCTAATGAAGTGCTCTACTTTAATTCAGCTAATAATGCGTATCATTACCTGACTTCAAGAAAAATTAAAGCGTTCTTAATATTTTCAGATATAGTTTTGCTCAATACCGCTGATGAAAAACGCATACATATAACGTATGAAAATCTAAGTATAGAATTAAATTGTCCCTGTTTGTTTTTTACGACAGCTTTTACACAGTGTTTTGTAATAGATCTTTATTCTGTTCCAACTCAAACGTATGTCATTAAACCTTACAGTTATGACAAATTTAAAGAGATTATTAAAACCATTCTCGAGTATTGGTCAAAAATTAAATCGATAGAAGATTATAAAAGTGATCCTCTGAGAAGAAAAAATATTAAAAATAATCTGAATTAAACAAAACCCGGTAAATCGTTTAAGTTTACCGGGTTTTTTGTTTTTTGATTGGCTAAAAACAGCTTTTTTCGCACTTTGTTCTTTGTATAATTTTTAGGATTTGTTACAGAATCTCCATGTTCACAAAATTAAGACTGGGAAATATGTTCCTCCTCAGTTTC
The DNA here is from genome assembly GCF_009674775.1 of Flavobacterium sp. LC2016-23. Taxonomy (GTDB): domain Bacteria; phylum Bacteroidota; class Bacteroidia; order Flavobacteriales; family Flavobacteriaceae; genus Flavobacterium. The sequence goes on from NZ_WKKE01000006.1 coordinate 141,244, forward strand.
AATTTTTTTAATTTCTACTTTCTCCTTTTTAATAGCCTGTCTCAGCAATCCGAAAAGACTCATATAAATATTAGCTACAAAAACCAAAGAAAATCCCGCAATGATATAGCCGCGCCAGTCGTCCAGGAGTAACTTATAATCAGAGAAAATAATAAAAAATATCGTGACATAATGGCTAAAGCAATATTCGCAGGTAAAAAGGTAAAAAGCTTTTCGGATTAACAGAGTACGGCCGTTAGCAGCATTTTTGACACACCATTCCCGGGGTTCGCGAAATATTTCTTCGTGGGTAACCGACCAGCTGATACAGGAAATAGGTATGGACAGAATAAAAAGCCAAATGATTTGAGTACTAATATCCATGAGAGTTATTGTTTAATTTTTTTAGAATCAATTTCTTAAAATTACAACAATACCTGCTTCCAAATTTATATAGTTTTTAAATTCAGTTATAAAATTTTACAATAAGACAAAAAACAGCCGTCACGAGCAATTCGCAACGGCTGTATGTTAGTTTTTTTCAAATAAATTATTCTCTGGGATGTTTTTCAGGAAAATGCTCATCGGATTCTTCGAGGTCTTCACTGGCATCATCATTGTCTAAATCACCGTCTTTTTCAAGAGGATCGATATCGTTCTGATTGAAATCATCATCCGGATTATCAGGCTGATCATTAGTAATATGTTCATCCTCATTAATTACCCGTTCCTCATTCGGAATATTTTCATTCCGGTTATAATCATTTGTTTCGTGATTGATATCATGCAGGTCATCTTCCTTGTGTTCAACATCATCTTCGTTGAACGGATCTTTATCGAATAAATTTTCCACGGAAGCATCTCTTTCGGTATCGGTAAGTGTAGCTTCATCATGGTGAAAATTACGTTCTACCTGACCGTAATTTATGTTGTTATCTTTTTTCATTAGAGTATATTTTAAAAATTAGTTACTTTTAAAGTCTGTTATGTTTCAAAGCTACCTGCAATCCCGCAATTTTATCTTACAGAAAATCACCTAAACATTTCATAATCTGTGGGTAAAGTCAAAAGGAGGATCAATAATTTTTATGTTTTAGTATTACTTTAGGGTAGTGTAATACCTCTGTTGTTTATTTTGTGCCGCTAAATTTTATTCAGGCTAATCAAAACAACGTCACTGTAATTTTGTTAGTAAACTAAACTGGTAGTGAAGATTCTAAAACCCGGAATTCAAAGCTTTTTGACAAGTGTCAGCATTTTTAAGGTATTTTTAAGTTTGATTTTACGTTCTGATAATCAGTTGTTTAATTTGTTTTTTATGCCTTTTATGGATTCATTTTAAAAGAGCATGCTTCAATAGCGGATATGTATTCGTAAATTAGCTTTCAAATAAATAAATCCAAATGACAGTACTCACATTTACCCTGATCATGATTTTGGGGGCATTTTTAGCTGGTTTTATAGGTTCGTTATCAGGATTAGGCGGCGGAATCATTATTATCCCGCTTTTGACCATTGTTCTGGGAGTCGATATTCATTATGCCATCGGGGCGGCTTTGGTCTCTGTCATTGCAACTTCGTCGGGTTCAGCTGCAGCGTATGTAAAAGAAGGCATTACCAATATGCGTCTGGGGATTTTTCTCGAAATAGCCACTACTTTGGGAGCCGTGGGAGGCGCATTGCTTTCCGTTATTGCACCCACGTCCTTTATCGCCGTATTGTTCGGACTTACCCTGATTTTCTCAGCCATCAATTCGTTACGAAAAAAAGAAGAACATATTGTTTTGGAATCCAGTCTGCTGGCCAAAAAACTGAAGTTAGAAGGAACGTATCCTTCACACGATGGACAGATCATACATTACGGAACCAAAAATGTAATAGGAGGGTTCAGCATGATGGGAATTGCCGGAATGATGTCGGGTTTATTAGGAATTGGTTCCGGAGCTTTTAAGGTAATCGCGATGGACAATATCATGCGAATTCCGTTTAAGGTTTCGACTACTACGAGTAATTTCATGATGGGCGTTACGGCAATGGCAAGTTCAGTAATCTACATCCAAAAAGGATATATCGAGCCCGGAATCTGCATGCCGGTGGTGATCGGTGTATTGTTTGGGGCAATGGCCGGAGCCAAAATATTAGTTCGTACCAACCCTAAAAAGCTGCGTATCTTTTTTGCCTGCCTGATTTTCGTACTGGCGTTAAACATGATTTACAGCGGACTTAATGGAAAAATCTAAAGTTATGGCACAGGAAAAATTCGGAGAAAAAGATTTTCAGAAAATTGTCGGTAATTTATTGCGCTATGGCGTTTGGATTTCCTTATCGGTGGCCTTTATTGGAGGGATTGTTTATTTGCTGCATCACGGCAATGACATCGAAAATTATTCGGTTTTTAAAGAAAATGACCGAAATATTTTTGAAGTAATCGGAGCTGTTTATAATGGTGTAATACAAGGCAGGGGAGAATCTATTATATTTTTGGGGATTGTATTGCTTTTTCTGACTCCGGTTTTTAGGGTATTACTTTCGCTATTTTCGTTTCTTCTGGAAAAAGATTATCTGTATGTGGTGATTACGGCAATCGTAATCGGTATCATTATTATGAGTATTTCCTTTGGATTTTCTCATTAAAGAATTTACGTTTTAATTGATTATCTAAGGTTCAAAGGAGCAAAGGTTCAAAGGAGCAAAGATGCAGAGGCGTAAAGTTATTTTATTTTTCTTTGCTCTTTTGCGAGATTATAAAAATAGCTTGTTGGGTGTCAGGCTGAGCGGAGTCGAAGCCCTTTTGATGTAAAAAGCCTTCGGCTCCGCTCAGGGTGAAAATGATTTCCATAACAATAAAGATATTTTATTCAAATTTATAACTTCATCTATAGAAAGGTTTACTTCAAGCAAAGACGCGAAGTCGCAAAGTAAAATTTAATAAAAAAACTTTGCGACTTTGTGTCTTTGCGTGATTAAAAAAAGACCAAAAATACAGACTTTAAAAAGTATTATTTTTCAATAATCATAGTAATTCCCTGTCCACCTGCGGCACAAATAGAGATAAAACCTCTACCGGCACCTTTTTCATGAAGCAATTTGGCCATTACACCAATAATTCTTCCTCCCGTGGCAGCAAAAGGATGCGCTGCCGCAAGACTGCTTCCTTTTACGTTAAGCTTACTTCTGTCGATCGCGCCCAGCGGTTTTTTAAGCCCAATGGCGGCACTAAGTTCAGGGCTTTCCCAAATTTTGAGGGTAGCCAGAACCTGGGCGGCAAAAGCTTCGTGAATTTCATAATAATCAAAATCCTGTAAGGTCAGGTTTGCTTTTTCGAGCATTCTCGAGGCAGCAAACAAAGGCGCGAGTAATAGATTCTGTTCGTTTTTTACATACTCGATAGCGGCAACTTCGGCATGGGTAATGTACGCCAGAATCGATAAATTGTGTTCTTTGGCCCATTCCTCACTCGCCAGAAGAATACTGGAGGCACCATCGGTAAGCGGCGTAGAGTTTCCTGCCGTAAGCGTTCCGTTGGCTTTATCGAATGCCGGAGCCAGTTTGGCCAGCTTTTCTAAAGTACTGTCTTTTCGTAAATTATTGTCCCTGTCCAGTCCGTTAAAAGGCGTAATCATATCGCTAAAAAAACCTTCGTCATACGCTTTTGCCATATTCAGATGACTTTGCAACGCCAGATGATCCTGATCTTCCCTCGCGATTTGATAATATTTAGCCGTAATTTCGGTATGACCTCCCATCGAAAGACCGGTTTGCGATTCTTCATTTCTGGGTACTAAAGGTGTCAGGTCTTTTGGTCGGATTTTCAAAAAGGTTTTGATTTTTTCTCCCAGCGATTTTGCTTTTCTGGCGTCGAGCAGTATTTTTCGCAGCTTTTCACTCACCGCAATCGGCATATCGCTGATGGAATCAACACCGCAGGCAATTCCGGATTCGATCTGACCCAAAGCAATTTTATTGGCAATGTAAATAGCACTTTCAATTCCGGTGTCACAAGCCTGTTGTAAGTCGCAGGCCGGAGTGGCGGGATCAAGAGCCGTTCTCATGACACATTCACGGATCAGGTTATTGTCGGTAGTATGTTTGATCACAGCGCCGCCCACTACTTCTCCTAGTAATTGGCCCTGCAGTTTGTATTTTTCAATAAGACCATCGAGTGTTGCGGTCATCATTTGCAAATTACTAATGTCTGAATAAAACGTATTCGCTCTCGCAAACGGAATCCTGTTATACCCCACAATGGCTACTTTTCTAATGTTGTCCTGATTTCCCATATCATGATGCTGTTTTGTTTTTGGTTTGATATTAAAAGTAATCCCTAAAAAGAGTACACATGTTTTTGTGCGTTCTGATTTAGGAGGTTAAATTTAATATTTTAAATTCTTATTCAGGAAACTTTTTGTTGGGAATGGAGCAGGATTATATTTCAGACTAAGTTTGTTATTCCGACACAGGAGAAAACACACTAGAAATTCCTTGCCTAAAGTCGCGAGTCTTTATGGAATTACTGTTAAAATACAGCATGTTAGATAATTAAACTCTCCGAATTTTCGAGTTTCTTTCTCAGTTTGTTTACCGCACTTCTCTTTATTTTCCAGAGCCAGAGCGCACTATTTGGAATTAGTTTTAACGATGAATTTTTATCGCTATTAATTAAGTTCTCTAAAGTATTAGAATCGTCAATTTTTAATTTGAGCTGGCGCTCATTCAGAATGTTTATTGGATAAATTCCTCGAAGTTTCGTTTGCCGCTCTTTAGGCGCGGAGTCATACCACTTGATTAGGCTTGAATTCTCTTTTTCACTTAGGTTACCGTCGTCCAGAGATAATATGTGGAACTCGGGATTATTTGTTTCACGTTGTGATGCCCCATATCCGAAGTCCCAGAATTTCAAATCTATCAAGGCGCATATGAATTGCTCGAATTTGTTTGATTGAGGATCAATTGCCTCTTCGTCAAATGCAAAGCATAGCAAGGTTTCCCCAGTCTCTTCAATATATCCTAATGAAGCAGAGACTAAGCTGTCGTAACCAGGCTCATTACTATTTTTTGGATTTGCCACTATTGATAAAGTAGTGATTTCGGAAAAATTTGTGCTTATTGCTTTAGTTTGCTGTTGCCCTCCAAATTTAGTTAGATTGCCACTATATCCATTTCCTAATGCGGCAAAATAAGTTGGTGTTATTCCACAGCTGTCAAAAATGGCAGTAATTAGTATATAGAATTTTTTGAAGGTGTTTGAATCTACCGATTTGTTTGTATAACTATAAAGTCCTAAAGCAAAATTCATTTTCATATCGTATCATTGTTAAAATTTTAGTCCTTTTCTATATAGTTGAATTTAATTATTGTGAAAGGTTTAAACTGTTTTATCTTTAAAGTAAAGAGTAATCATTTTTTTCCGGTCTTTCAACTGCATGGAGCCCGGCAATTTTGCCGTCATCAATTACAAATCCGAAAAAAAAATTATCATCAAAACAAAAGAACCCGCCTAATTTATTTACTTCGCTTTTTATGGAAAACATTATAAGGCTTGCTTTGTATTCATGAGTAGTATTAAAATCTTCGTCTTTCTTCGATACGTCTTTTCAATCCTGATTTGATAAACCTGTTCCAACAGCAGGTTGCCTTTTTGTTGATTATGCCGCTTGGCTGATCATTTTGGGCAAAAAGTCAGACGTTTGCCTTTACTTTTCAGGAGAATACCTTTGGGAACTGATCCCGTTTTTTAAATCATTTATACAACTTCTTCTCGCTCTAAATTAAAAATCTCTTCTCCAATATTGTCAAGTTTTGATAGCACTGCTTCAACTCCGGATTGTATCATTTCTTCTCTTTCCCTAAGTGAAATAGGTACAATCCATAAAAAGTTAGTATTTGAGCCTCTGTAGTTAGCTAACTTAATTTTGGGCAAAACATTTAATTGGTTCGTAAGGACTGCAAAGTTGAACTTTTTACTTACATTGGCATGAAGATCTATTGTGTGATTTTCTGCCAAAAAAGTAACAAAATCCCACGGTATTGCTGTTGTTCCGCTTATCCAGCTGGCGATGGTGTTTATCTGATCATTCTTTAGTCCCGATTTTAAAATCATCCCGAGTTCAATCCTATTCATTTTGCCTGGATTTTCAGAATACATTTCCACCTTTGGTTGTGGTCGTAATGATACGGCTACGGTTGCAAAAACAATCTTCTCATGACCTTCATGTACATACAAACCTTTTGGAGGCCACTCTGAATTATCAATTGCATAATACTTTTCACTTTTTCCAAATATTTCATCGTAGTACTCTAAAATCTCCGGCTGCAGAAAACCAAAAGGATTTGTGTCATTATCCCATAATTTTAAAAATTCGAGAGAGCGTTCAACACGTTTATGCATTTCGTTTTCTTCTGTAAACTCCCAGGCAAAATCACCGGTACCAATGCAATCACGGGCGTACCCATAAAATCCGCCGCTACCACTCCAGCTCGGAATTACGCATAAAATTTCTCCATTTTCCAACAAAGCTGCTCCATCTCCTTCCTCCAGCCAGACAATTTCAAGGTTGTTTCTGTTTAATTTTGTTTGTCCTTCAGGGAATTTACAAAACTCTTTTGTTAGCATTGGAGGAATGCCTTTTTCCATCAATTTTTCCTCTAATTCCTTTGGCGCTTCCATCAAATTTCTGATCCAGCAGCATTTCATGCCAAAATCTTCATTATCTCCGTATAAATAGAAATAAGCAACCCTATTATCCTGTTCAACAACCGCCGTGATTGGACAACTATGACTTCTTTCTTCAATAAGAACTTCGGCCTTTTCGATTTTATTATTGTTTCTTTTGAATAATCCCATGTTTTAGTTTTTTTAGATGAAATTTTATATTGAAATAACGATTTTATTTAATAAATATCATTTAATCTTAAATTTAATTGCTATTGAAAATCAATGCAAAAATAATTCATGATAATAGGCAGCAAGTTTGGAAAGTTATAAGTGGTACTTTTTTGAAATAATTGGAAGAAAAAAGCTATAGCTGGCTTAGTAGCCGTTTCGCCATGATCTGGTTTTCTAAAGAAAATCACAGAGGTAAATCAATAAGATTGGCGGCTTTAGGGAAGGAAGTACCGGGTGTGCGATTCCTCATTCCCTGGAATGAGAAACCGTATGTAAAATAGAAGAAATAGAAAAAAGAGTAATGGAAAAGATAAGAAATGACAGCTGTGTTACTCTAAAACTTAACCTCCATAAACCCCATCCTTTTCCTTAAAAGCCCATTCGGCCATAGCATGAATAACGGGAATCAAGCCGTTTCCGGCATTGCTCAGGCTGTAGGTCACAAAGGGAGGCACAACCGGTTTTGCTTCCCTGATCACAAGGCCATCGGTTTCTAATTGTTTGAGGTGCTGGATAAGCATTTTCTCGGTGATGGCCGGAATGGCTCTTTTCAGTTCGCTGTAGCGTTTGTCGCTGGTGGACAAATGATAGAGGATAATGGGCTTCCAGTAGCCGCCAATTTTTTCCATGACGTAGGTCACAGGACAGGTGTCGAGAGCGTATTGTTTGTTTTCCTGTATGGTCGAAGTTTTTTTGATTGCGGTCATGATACATACTTTAGGGTAAGTACTTGTATAAAAGTAAGTACAAATATACCTTTGTTTTTATAAATACAAAACAATTTAAAGATGAAAATTATACTATCAGGTTCTTTAGGGAACATCGGAAAACCATTGACCCATAAACTTGTAGCTGCCGGACATGATGTGACGGTAATCAGCAGTAGTGCGGACAAAAAAGAAGCCATCGAAAAAGCAGGTGCAAAGGCGGCTATTGGTTCTGTTAGTGATGCTGCTTTTTTAGCTGCGACTTTTGCAGGAGCAGATGCGCTTTTTGCCATGACACCGCCTAATTTAGGAGGCAGTAACGTGATTTCGAATACGGTTGAAGCGGGTAAAGCTTTCGCCAGCGCGATACAGGAAGCAGCTGTGAAACGTGTGGTAATGCTGAGCAGTATTGGTGCAGACTTACCGGACGGAACTGGACCTATTAAAGGACTTCATCAGATCGAGGGGGTGTATGATCAACTGGAAAATACAGCGGTTACCTTTTTACGTGCCGGATTTTTCTTTACCAATTTATACAATGACGTTCCGATGATAAAAGGAGCAGGGATTATGGGGGCTAATTATCCCGCTGATGCGAAGATGCCACTGGTACATCATGAAGATATTGCAACAGCGGCAGCAGAAGAACTGCAAAAAGAAACCACAGGCAAAAATATCCGTTACATTGTCAGCGATGTGCGTACTCCGGGGGAAATAGCAAAAGCCATAGGAGCAGCAATCGACAAAGCTGATTTGTCGTGGATTGAGTTCACTGACGAACAATCGCTGCAGGGAATGAAACAAGCCGGATTACCGGAAGAAATTGCCGGTTTGTATACCGAAATGGGTTCCGGTTTGCGAAGCGGTAAAATTGCGGCTGATTTCTTAAAAGGTAATTTTCCTGTGGATGGAAAAATCAAACTGGAAGATTTTGCTAAAGAGTTTGCCGGGAAGTTTTAATTCAAATAATGAATCCATGAAAAAGCCGTCAAGTATAATACTGACGGCTTTTTTGGTTTTAATTAAAACTGATTTTTTATGCTGAAAAAGTCAGGCCTTTTGCTTTAAAATTAGTGAACAGTACCTGACGGGCAGTACTCACCGTTTCTTCTGTCCTGTAAATGCTGCACCAGAATTTGACCAGAATTTTATATTTTCCGTCAGAAATGGCAGTGTAATAAATTTGGGATGGTTTTGAGTTATTGACCAAAGTGATGCTTTCGAGGGCTTCCGTTATGGTAGTATTGATGTCATCAGGAGTGGTATCTCCGGTAATTTCAATAGCAATATCAACCAGTTTAAAATTGTCCGTATACGTCCAGTTGGTAATGTTTTGCGACAACAGGTTTCCGTTCGGAATAATAATTTCGGCGCCATTTGGAGCATTGATTTTGGTGGTGCGAAGTCCCATTGATTTTACACGACCGGATTCAGAGCTTATATCGACTACGTCACCTATCTGAATCGGTTTGTCAAAAATCAGGATAATACCCGAAACAAAGTTGTTTACGACGCTTTGAAGTCCAAGTCCGACACCAACACCCAAAGCGCCTAAAAGTATGCTTAATTTGTCCAGAGGCATGCCCGAAGCGGCTACTGCCAGCAGATAGCCGACGATTAACACAACAAGTCGTGTAATAAGCAGTTTGGAATGTTGTCTTTTATTGATGTTTTCTTCGTTTTCATCGTCAATTTCGCCAAAAAAGTACGCTACATACTTTTGCAGTAAATGCGCGATCCAGATAATAATAAAAAACAATAAGATGTTTCCTAACGTGAAGGTAATACTGCCTATGGTGTTCGGATGGCTGAGTATGGCTCCGAAAGAAGTCCGCAGGGATTCCCAGATATTCAGGTTCGATCCAATGACTACCAGCCACATATAACTGATAATGATAATAAAAGGCTTTTTGAGGGTTTCTGATAAATTTTCGTGATCAAAAATCTTTTCAATGCCGCGTTTTACCCTTGTCGTGTAGATTTGCAGAATGATTACTTCCAGAATTATTTTTAAAAGCACACTCAGTGCAATAATCTGTGTAAGCGAAATAAAAGCGGTCAGGCTTAACATGTTAGAAAGGGAAACCCTTCCGAAAATGTTGTACAAAATAGATAATCCGTTAAAAAGAATAAAAATAATACTGGCCCATTTAAAGAAGCCTTTAATGTATAATTCTTCTTTTACACTTTTGATTTGTACCAGCCCATAACGGATTCCGAGGGCATTAATAACAATAAAGCAACAACGTTGCAATAATCCGACGCTAATGAATAAGTCCAGGAAACAAAGGGCTAAGAACAGTCCCAAAAGGAACGTCCAGTTTCTCATGGCGTTTGCCGGCCATTTATTTTTAAAAAGTATCGTAAGGATTCCAAGTAAGATCAGTTCCAGTATTTCAATAAACAGGGCCGGTGCATACAGGTTGCTGACCACGGCAATATTAAGCCCGATAATGGCTACGGGAATGATAACACCTTTGTTCAGGTATTTAAAATTAAAAAGTGCCAGACTGTCGGCATGTCCGTTACTTTTCAGGTATTTCAGATTGCGATAAATATACCAGCCCAGCAATCCCATCAGAAAAGCCAGCGCAATCAGTCCTCCGGCACGATAGCTCAGGTAGTACGCCGCAACACTCTCTTCGATTAGTACTTTTGCCTTAATGGTTTGGGCAACCTGTTTGTTTGTGATTGAATCGGTAATATTCCAGATAAAAGGATATTCCTTTTTCAGCATACTGATTCCAGACTTTTCAAGATTATTTTCTACGGTAATAAGCGCGTTAGAGACCGCAATTTTTCTTTCTACGGTCAATCTTTTATTTTTATTTAAAACCCCCTGATTTTTAGTCATCAGACTGTCGGTGTTCTTGTATTTTTTTCGAAGATTGGCAAATTCGTTTTTAAACTGCTTGCGGCGAATGGTATCTTTTATAAGACCTACGAGGGTTTTATCTTTACGCAATTCGATAAAACGGTCTTTGATTTTTTCCAGGTTTTTATTGCGTAAGTTGATCGCGTCATTCTGCTCGTCCAGTTCCTGTTGAATTTCTTTTAGGACCACGCGGTACATTTGCTGGTTCCGAACATTCGGATTGGCTCCTTTCAGACTGGCTAAAATTAAATCGAGCTTGCTTTGGGTTCTTCTGATTTCGCCAAACAGATGATGGCTTGCCCCGTCAAAATCGGCATCGTTATAGGCAGTTTCCATTACGGCACTGGCTTTTTCAATCGCCATCAGGTAATCACTGTCGGTTGTTGTTTCTTCAAATAATTTAGAACGGCTTTCTGTTTTTTTAGCAGTGGTTTGCGAGTAGGTGAGCGGTGCAAAAAAAAGGAATGCCAGTACCGCTGATAAACCAATAAAACTTCTCTTTTGAATCATAATTGAATGTATGAATTAGGGTGCCCAAATTTAATTTTTTTTAACGGACTTTCGTTAAAAATCGGGAAGTTTTAAGCGGACGCTGATTTGAAGTTTTTAAAGCAGGGAAGCTCAATTATTTAGAAATTAAATTTGCTTTTTGAGGGACTTAAAATTGTGCTTTTTTGTTCAAATATCAATTTGTAGGAATTGGCATAAGTGTAATGTAAACCAGATGATTGTGTTTTGTTATCTGAATGAATAATTCACTATCAGGCCTGAAAAAAAATAGCACCGCTATCGATTGTTTTTTTATGATCTCAGGAATTCAATCAGCGTATAACACGCTATTTTTTACGATTGATTTTCACCTTCCGTTGGTTAAATACGGCTGCTGAAGGTAAGCTTACGGGTATTTCGGGCGGCGAATTTGCAAAAAGACTGTTATACGCTCTTTTATTTGGAATTTCCACCATAGAACAGATATTAAAATGTGCAGCAGCGGTGCTTTTATTGTCAGAGCTGCAACAAAATTAAAATGATAGCGCAGGCTGCTTTTTTAGGCTAATATTAGTTTATCTTGTTAATTATAAATTATTGATTATCATTTATTTTACGGTTTTAATTTAAAGTTATTGTTTGCTTTAAAAAAAAAGAAAATAAGTACTATTTTGTTTTTTTTTTTCGAAGCTGTTTTATGACTTTTTCGGCCCGTTTACTGTTAGCATCAAGAGTATAATTTTTTGCAAGGCCAGCTCTGTATTGAAGGCTATTTAAAAAGACGGACTTTTTACAAAATTTTGTTGTTTTTTTTGCTCCTTTAGCTTCCAAAACGGAAAGCCGATTTACTTCCAATTCGTTTTAAAAAGCTCTCTTTTGATTAGAAGTCTACTGCGAATTTTAAGACAATTAAATGGTTGCAAAAAAAAAACGGAGCTGTCCATAAAAAGAATATTTTTGCTTTTCCGGTACCTTTCTAAAATTTAAAAATTATCCATTTCCCAAAACCGAATGCATCAAAAACTAAGAGAACATATTGAGAAAATAATAACACTGACGGATGATGAATTTTCATTGGTACTTTCTCATTTTCATTTCCGAAGTTTTAAGAAGAAAGAATTTCTGATTGCCAAAGGCGACAGCAACGTAGAGTGCTATTACATCGTTTCAGGCCTTTTAAAGCTCGTTTACGGCGATGATAACGGAAATGAACACATTGTGTCCTTTTCGATGGAAGATTGGTGGGAAAGCGACTTTATAGCGTTTTTTACAAATTCGAAAGCCACGATGTCTCTTCAGTGTATTGAAGACACCGATGTTTTCTGTATTTCAATTGAAAATTATCAGAAGTTATGTACCGCATTGCAGAAGATGGAACATTTTCTTCTTAAAAAATCCAATGCAGGGCATATTGCCTCCCAAAGAAGAATATTATCTTTTTTAACTTCCAGCGCAAAAGACCGCTACGATTTGCTGCTGAAACAGCATCCTTCCTTATTTCAGCGGGTCAACAAAACCATGCTGGCTTCCTACCTCGGTGTTTCCCGCGAAACCTTAAGCCGGCTTTCGTCTTAATTTTCCTTTCCCGTTAGAAATTTGTGATGTTTGTCACGCGTTAGAATGCTTCAGTCGATTCAATTTTGCAGGTATAATTTAAAACTGTAAAAATGAAAAATGTAGTAAAGATTCTGGCAATAGCATTGGTAAGTGCTTTGCCTGTAATAGCCCAAACCAAAACCAACAAACTGGAAAAGAAGGTAATTAACCCCTGGGAATGGCAGGACAAACGAAGTTATGTACAGGCTGTAGAAGTTAAAAATCCGGCAGGAACGTTGTATGTTTCCGGGCAAACGGCAATTAATGCTGCGGGCATATCCAGTGATGCCGACATGAAATCACAATTGATTCAGACTTTGGGAAATCTTGAAAAAGTGATAAAGGAAGCGGGTTATGACTGTAAAAACATAGTGCGGCTAAATGTCTATACCACTTCAGAAGCAGAACTTTTTGCCTGTTTCGATATTTTTCAGGACTGGATCGCCAGACACGGGATCCGACAAACGAGTACTTTACTGGAAGTGAAGTCGCTTTTCGAAACCTTAAAAGTTGAAGTAGAGGCAACGGTCGTGAAGTGAGGTAACTAAAAATTATAATTTAAAATGAATTACAAAGTCTTCTGGTAAATCGCAGTCAGTGGACCGTGTACTATTTACCTGACAAAATGGCGCAAAAGGAATATAAACTCTAAAATTCGCGGACGAAGTTTACGTATAGGAGTGACGGAGCGGTGACGGAGAAATGACCTAAAAAAAGACCATGTCAAAAATGCAGTATTAGGGCGTCCGGTTCTTCAAAAAAATAAAAACAGCGTTTAGAAACAAGTATTCTAAACGCTGTTTTTTTTATGGGAAAGTTCCAATTCAGCAATGATTTGTTTTTTCATGAGGGTATGAGTGTAATCTTTGGCTTCGGCATACGAAATGTTATAATTTCGGGGAATGTCCTGCAGGTGAGAAGGAAAACGTTCCAGTACGTTGTCGTAATACAGATCAAGCTGCTCTTCGTCGGGCATTTCGAATTTCAGACGGATCTGAAATCTTCTCAATAAAGCGGTATCGATACTGTGGTAATGATTGGTAGCACAAATCAGTAAACTGTCAGACGGAAAATAATCAATCAGCTGGATAATGGTGTTGACAAGGCGTCTCATTTCGCCCACATCTTTATCTTCGCTGTCTCGGCTTTTTCCAATCTGGTCAAATTCATCCAGAAATAAAACAGCTTTTTCACGGATTGCTTTGTCAAACAGGGCTTTTACATTTCGGGAGGTTTCACCAATTCGGGCATTAATTAATGTGCTCAGGTTAATAATGACGATATTTTTGTTTAAAGCAGTGGCAATCGCTTTGGCGGTGGTTGTTTTTCCGCATCCCGAATGACCGTAGAGCAATATCTTATGGTCTGCTTTGAGATCGTATTTTTTTAATTCCTCCAGATACTGATGCTCTTTGATGGTCTGCGCCAGTGCGGTTTTGTTTTCAGCACTAAAAAATAAATCATTCAGCGCAATTTTTTCAGTATCGTTTACGGTAAGTTCGAACAGATTCATCAGGAGTTTTTATTTTTCGCAAAATTAAAGCTTATTCCGGAATATCTTCACTTAAATTTTAAGAGGCAGTAATTCACGCTGGCAGTTCCTTTATTTTGTTAAAATTGGATCTAATAGTATAAAATGCAGGATTTGATTGTTAAAAATATTTGAGTATTAGTTTATATTTGTAGGAAGTAATCCTGATATTCAAACAGTTATTACGCCATTATACCATGAAAATAAGAGCCTTTATAATTTGTATTTTTTTTCTTTGCTGCCCGGTAATGTGTTACAGTCAGAAGGTAAAGCTGCTTAGTGTTGATCAGCTGCAGGAAAGAATAAAAAACGGAAAAGACAGCACGTATGTGGTCAATTTCTGGGCGACCTGGTGTGCGCCGTGTATTAAAGAATTGCCCCATTTTGAAAAACTGCGTCAGGAATATCGATCAGGGAAACTGGCAGTGTTGTTGGTGAGTGTTGATTTTAAATCGAAACTGAATACAGCGGTGGTGCCCTTTGTAAAAAGAAAGAAGCTAACCAGTCCCGTTTTTCTTTTGAACGAAAGCAATCCGCAGGAATATATCGACAGGATCGATCCGTCCTGGTCGGGCAGTATTCCGGCAACCCTTTTCATTAAAAACGACAATAGAAAATTTATTGAAACCGAACTTACCTATGAGCAATTATTAACCGAATATAAAAAATTATAGATCATGAAAAAGTACATCACTATTATGCTGATTTTCACAGCGATTTTAGCTCAGGCACAAGGCAAAACGCTAAAAGCAGGGGAAGCGGCACCGGATTTTAAACTAAAAAATGTCGATAATAAAGACATTTCTTTCGAAAGTTATCCAAAAGCAAAAGGGTTTATTGTGGTATTTACGTGTAATACCTGTCCGTATGCCAAAGCCTATCAGCAAAGAATAATTGATCTGGATCAAAAGTTCAGACCGGAAGGTTATCCTGTCATTGCCATCAATCCGAATGATCCTGAAGCTTCAAAAGCAGATACTTTTGATAAAATGCAGGATCTGGCGAAAGAGAAAAAATATGCTTTCCCTTATTTATTTGACCAGGGGCAGGTGGTGACCGACCAATACGGCGCAAAACACACCCCGCATCTTTTTGTGGTTTCTAAAACGGCAAAAGGGACTGTCGTAGAATATACCGGAGCGATCGATAATGATCCGGAAGGAACTAAAACCGAAAAGACAAAATATGTGGAAGAGGTGATTACTTCTTTAAAAAACAATCAAAAACCTGCTATCACCGAAACTAAAGAAATTGGCTGTACGGTCAAAAGAAAGGCAAAAGCATAAAACTAAACCGATAAATGTTTTAGAAAACGTCTCATCATCTGAGGCGTTTTTTTTTGTGATACATTTAGATCACTCTGATTAAGGCACTTCAGACCGGATTACTGAATCTTAAGAATTGGCATCTATGATATTCTGTACAATGACGATAAAAGTTTCCGTATTTTTAATTTCCTGTTTCATGGATAATAAAACATGGTCGGATAATTTAAACTGTTCCATCATGTCTTTTTTCAGATATTTGATCATAGATTCCAGGCTTCTGGTATCGTTGCCTTTGTGGTTTTTTAGCTCCCGCTGTTTACTTTCCAAATAATCTAAAGTTCTTTTTAATCTCTGAACGTTTAATTTTTCCAACTTTTAGCTTCTTAAAATTTAATAAAAAAAGAAAACGATAATCAAGAGTGTGACAAATCCAATATGCTCCAAAAAACCTATTACCATTTGAATTTACCCCGATCAAGAGTACCGTTTTTTATACTTACGCTCAAATTGAAATTTTGGATTTGATTTAGGTTGAAAATTTTTAAACTTTTAATTTTAGCTTCCGACGGGAAGTTTTTTAATAGCATGAAAAAACAGTTTATTTATTAAACTAGTTACATTTTTTCCTGAAATAGCAGCTGTAGGTTTGTATCAAATTAAAAATATAAACCATTATGAATGCATCAGTAGAAAAAATGATTGAACAATATGTTTCCGCCTGGAATGAAAATAACCTGGAAGCGTATAAAGAAGAATTTGAAAAATGTTGGGCAGTTGATGCCGTTTACATCGATCCCTATTCAGAGGTGAATGGTCTTGATGAATTAGCCCGTTTTGCACAAAAATCTTTTGAAATTATGCCAACGCGGAAATTCAGTATTCTGGAAAAACCGGAGTTTCACCACAGCTTTGGAAAGTATACCTGGGAAGTGGATATTTCAGGGCGAAAAAATCACGGGTATGATTACTTTGAATTCAATAGTAATTTTGAGATTACCCGATTAATAAGTTTTTTTAAATTACCGGAAGATTATCCGCTTGACAGGCTTCTTTAAAGCATAAAAAACAGTGATTTACTTCTTATCCTTCAAAAGAGTCCTTACATTTAGCTTTTAAATTAAAATGATGCACGGACTCTTTTTTCAAAATATTGCCAGACACATTCAGCTGGATGCTGAAGAAGAAGCGCTATTGAAAGCGAAATTACATTGCAGGGCGGTTTCTAAAAATGAATCCCTTTTAAAGGCAGGTGAGCATAGCAAAATGATTTATTTTGTGACTAAAGGCTGTTTGCGCATTTACCAAAGCCATCAAAACGGGGAAGAAACCAATATTCTTTTTTGTCCCGAAAACTGGTGGGCTTCCGATGTTATGAGTTTTTCTACCGGAATTCCGGCTACGTATTCGATTGATGCACTGGAAGACGGAGAAGTAATTGGAATTGATTACAGGGATCTGGAAAAACTTTATATCCAGGTGACGAAGCTGGAACGTTTCTTCAGGATTCTGTTTCAAAACGGATTTGCCCTGTACCAAAATCGTCTTACACTGGCGTTGTCAACCTCTGCGGATGTCCGTTATGTACTTTTTAACCAACAATATCCAATGCTGAGGAATCGGATTTCTCAAAAGCAAATTGCTTCTTATCTGGGGATTACACCTGTTTTTCTGAGTATGATCAGAAAGCGACTGGTTTCTTAAAACCTTATTTCAGATTACGTACATATTCAGAAGGGGAGATTCCGAATTCATTTTTAAAATTAGCAGTGAATCGTTTAGGGGAATTAAAACCAACGGCATACGCAATTTCGGCAATCTGAAGCTGACTTTTTTCCAGCAGCTGTCTGGCTCTTTTCAATCGGACGGTCCTTATGAATTCCGCGGGGCCTTTTCCGGTAATATGCATTAATTTTTTGTATAAATGGGTTCGGCTCAGTCCTACGACAGCACTGAGTTCCTCTACTGTAAAATCCGGATTGGCGATGTTTTCCTCGACGGTTCTGATTGCTTTTTCTATTAATTGTTCGTCAAGCGAAGTAATCGTGATTTCACCAGGTGCAACATCCATTTTCTGGCTAAAAGCCTGATGCGATTTTTTGGTCCAGTCTAAAAATTTATCGATGCGGAGTTTAAGCAGATTAAAATTGAAAGGTTTGGTCAGGTAATCATCAGCACCCAGCATAAGTCCTTCTATTTTGTATTCTTCGGCAGTTCGGGCGGTAAGCAGTATTACGGGAATATGTGACCATTCTATGGTCGTTTTGATCTGGGCGCACAATTCGGTACCATTCATTTTGGGCATCATGACATCGCTCACCACAATATTGACATTATTTTGCTGTAATTTTTCCAGGGCCTCAAGGCCATCATGGGCAACGAGAACCGTATAAAATTCTGAAAGGCTTTCGGACATGAAGTCGCAGAAATCTTTGTTGTCGTCTGTAAAAAGCAATACCGGTTTTTCGTTGGCTCTCTTTTCAGGAATATTTTCCACTACCGGAATCTGTTCTTTGTTTTTTACTTTCTGAACCGGCAGCCTGAAGGTAAAAATGGTTCCTTTTGGGAAATTGTCCGTAACCGAAATACTCCCGCCATGCATCGTGATGTATTCGCTTACAATGTGAAGGCCAATGCCGCTTCCGGTATTTTCTTCGCTTTGTGCAGCCTGATAAAAGCGTTCAAAAATAGGTTTCTTGTCCTTTTCGGGAATTCCCTGACCCGTATCTGAAATCGAGACAGCCACCTGTTTGCCTTCGCGGTACAGGTGCAAATGGATGCTTCCTCCGTCCGGAGTATATTTAAAGGCATTGGATAACAGGTTAAAAAGTATTTTCTGGACTTTTACACTGTCAAATTTCATCATAAGCGTTTCCATTTCACTGGTATAAGTGAACTTCATATTCCGGTCTGTGGCATACGATTGAAAAAGGGAGCATCTTTCCTGAATGTAATACACAAAATCTCCTGAGGTAAGATTCAGGCTTTCGGTACCCACATCCAGTTTACGGAAATCCAGCAGCGAAGTGATCAGCGTCATCAGCTGCTCTACATTTTTATAGACAATCGCCAGCTTGGCGCGAAGGCTTTCTTCGAGTTCCTTGTTCAGAATGTTTTGAAGCGGGATCGTAATCAGTGTCAGCGGTGTTCTCAGATCATGGCTGATATTCGTAAAAAACCGCAGTTTCATTTCATTCAGATTGATTTGCTGCAAATGCTCCAGTTGTATGCGCTGCTGCTCCAGTTCTTTTTGATGTTTTTTCTTCGTATAACTGATAACGTATACTGCAATGGCTGCGATTGCCAGTGCATAGAAGAGAAACGCCCAACCTGATAAATAGAAGGGTGGAGTGACCGTAATGGTTAAAACAGCCGGTTTTTCGTTCCAGATTCCGTCGCTGTTGGAGGCTTTTACCAAAAGGGTGTAAGTGCCCGGAGCAAGTGATGAAAACTCAATTTTATTTTTTTCTGTCGGAAGCCATTGATTGCTGAAGCCTTCCAGTTTATAGAGATAGCTCACTTTATCGGCATTGACCAAATCAGACGTCGTAAACTGAATAGCAATTAACTGATCGTCATGGCTAAATGTAACTTCAGAGGTCTGCTCCATGGATTGTTTCAGTAAGCGATGCCCGTTATAAAGCGAATCTACCTGAACGGGTACATTACCGAGGCTTAGTCCGGTAAAAATGACCTGTGCAAGAGGTTTGCTTTTTTCTGCCATTTTATTCGGGTTTACAGTGGTATATCCTTCTGTTCCGCCCAAAAGAATGTCTCCGTTCCGGAGTTTGTAAATCCCGTGGGTGTTGAAGTAATTGTCGTGAAGTCCGTCTTTGGTTGAAAAGTTCCTGCTGCTTATTTTTAAGATGCCTTTTGCATTGGGTTCAACCGTCAGTACCGATAATCCGTTGCTTGTCGTGACCCAGATGTGCTGGTGATTGTCTTCAATAATTCCTTTTACAATATTGTCAGACAATCCATTGGTCTTGTCAAAATAGTAGACGGTATCTTTTTTGGTATCCCAGACCGATACCCCTTTAGAATGCCCCAGCCAGATATTATTCCGGGTATCTTTATAAACACTGGAGGTAAATATTTGCCTGAATTTTTGGGTTTTGCTTTTGTTTCCCGAAGCTTTGACCTGATGTCCGGTCAGAATATCAATACTGAAAAGCCCGCTGTCTGTGCCAACGTACAATAGGTCTCCGTTGTCATAAAACATATCCAGGGTAAATTCGAGGCCTTTGACTGTTTTGGCTATGGTTTCAAAACGGGTTGCACCGTTTCTGAGGCATTGAATGCCGTGTCCGAGTGTACCAATCCATATGTTGCCGTAACGGTCTTCTTTTAGATTCCAGATGTCATTCGAGTTTAAAGTGCTGTTTTCTTTGGTAAAATGCTGAAAGCTTCCGTTTTCATAGCAAAATAAACCGTTTAAGTAGGTGCCAATCCAGATTCTTCCCTTTTGATCTTCCAGTAAGGAAACAATTACATTGCTCGCCAGAGGCATTTTCCTGATTGTATTTGCAGCGGATTTTTCCTTGAAATACAGACCGTTCCCATCGGTTCCCAGCCAGAGATTTCCTTTTTTATCTTCCAGGAAAGTGCTGACGTCCTTACAGTCCTGTAATTCGATATTCACGAGATTGCCAAAACTGGCATTATAATACGAAATTCCTTTTTTGTTGTGGCCCGCCCAAATGGTTCCGGTATCATCTTTATACAGACAGCCGATATTATTGGATGCGATAGAAGCAGCGTCATCCGGGTTGTGGGTAATGTGGGAAATGCTGCTGTTTTCGGTGTTAAAGATAAAAATTCCCTGATGGTCTGTGCCAATCCATACCTTGCCGTTTCCGTCATCTTTAATATCGAATATGACATCGCTTTGTACATTTACGGTATTGCTGACCGCGATTTTTTTCCATCCGGCGTGGATGCTTTTTTGATAATAAAGCGCCGCGGTATTCGAGAAAAGCCACAATCCGTTTTGGGAATCGACATAAATTTTATTCTTTTTGTTCTGAATATTCTGTGCTACAGCATCAGGCAGTTTAAAAAGTGATTCCTTTCCGTTTCTTTTGTCTGTTTTTAAAATAGTTCCGGATCGGAGCACTCTAAAAATAGAATTGCCGTCATCGCCTAAAAATACAGTGGCAGCGTCGTTTATTTTTTCTTGGGAGGTAAAGGTTTTTAAGACTTTTTTACGGGTGTCGTACACAAAGATTTTGTTTTTGGACAAAACCCATAAGTCTTTGTTTTTATCGACGTAGATTTTATAATTTTCATCCGTTTTAATCCCCAAATCTTTGAGTACATTCGGAATATCGCTTCTGAAATTATCTTTATTACGCTGATAAACAATATAACTGGCTTCGGTACTGATCCAGATATTCCCCAGGCCATCTTCCTGTAAGTCACGAATATCGTCGTTGATGATGGACGAAGGTTTATCAGATTTTGTAGAATATATTTTAAATCCGTAGCCGTCATAACGGTTCAGGCCTGATTCAGTCCCAATCCACAGAAAGCCGTAACGGTCTTTTAAAATACTTTTTATTGTACTGTTCGAAAGTCCGTCGTTTGTTCTTAAATGATGAAACGTATACGATTGTCCCACAGCATCCAGACAGGCCATGAGTGACAGAAAAAATACGTAAAGGAATCGGTTAAACGGTTTCATTTAAAAGTAAGCAGCTTTTGGAAGCACAATATAGGATAATATTTCAAGAACTGTGTTTTTTGCGAAATCCTTCCAAAGGTATAAAGCAGTGCGGAATACTGCCAGAATTTTGGTTTTTATTTCATAAAAAAAGAGGCTTATACTAATGCGTATAAACCTCTTTTGATCTTATTTCAGCTTTACGGTTTGCTGATTTCCGTTGTAACTAATTTCTTTTCCTGTGGCATCGTAGGTAAAAGCCTGCGGTTTATCTTTACTGACGGGTACAATCACGAATTTACGATTTTGAATCATTCCGTCGAATTTTCCTTTTTGCGCCCCAATGGTCAGGGTTCCGGAAGCTTCATTGTAATTAAAAGCGATATTCGAAAAGCTTCCTTTTTCGTAGTTGTAATTTTCGTTTTCATCTTCATACAAGGTGAATTTTCCATCTTGTCCCATGTAAACGTAAAGTACAATTTTGTCCGCTTTTTTCTCTGTGCTGTATTGCATTTCAGGTCCAACCGGAATAATTGATCCTTCGCGAATGAATAACGGGATGTGCTCATAAGGTGCATCCACATTGAGTTGCTGCCCGCCTGTAATATAACGTCCGGTATAGAAATCGAACCAGTTGGTGCCTTCCGGGAAATATACATTGCGGCTACGGGCTTCGTATTTATAAACCGGGCAAACCATAAAGGATGGTCCGAACATAAACTGATCGCTCAGGTTCTGTACTTTTTTATCGGCTGCAAAATCCATAAACAAAGGTCTCATGATGGTATAATCGTCAAAGTACGTCATTCCCGCCATGGTGTAGATGTACGGCATTAGTCTGTAACGCAAGTTGGTATAATACAAAATAGACTGGTAAGCCGGATGCGTATCAGGTGCTATGTTCCAGGGCTCGCGGTACGGAAATTGGCCGTGTGCTCTGTATAAAGGAGCGAAGGCACCAAACTGAAACCAGCGGGTATTTAATTCTCTCCATTCTTTATAATCGGCATTTTCCTGGCCATTTTTGTCGTATTGCTGCTGTCCGCTTACATATCGGTCTTCCACACAGAAACCGCCAATATCCATCGTCCAGTACGGAATACCGCTTACCGCGAAATTAAGTCCGGCAGAAATCTGAGCTTTCATATCTTCCCAGCGTGTCGCAATATCACCACTCCAGGTGGCTGTAGAATAGCGCTGTAAACCTGCAAATCCGGATCTTGTCAGCAGAAATACTCTTTTGTTGGGTTCCACGCTGCGTTGTCCGTCATAGATGGCTTCCGCGTTCATTAAGGCATAGGTATTAAAGAATTCGGTAGAAGAACCCAGCGCTGTTGGGCCGCATAACGCTTTTCGATACTCCATATCGGTACAATCCAGTACGTTTGGTTCGCTGGCGTCCATCCACCAGGCATCGATTTTTAGCGGGTATAAGTTATCATAGATTTGTTTCCAGAATAATTTACGGGCACCACCGGAATAGGCATCATAAAAAGATCCGACATAACCAGGGCCAACCCAGTCCTTAACGTTGTCTTTTATGGCTTGCTGGTACATCCAGCCTTTTTCATCAAATTCCTTGAAATGTTCGGTTGTTTTGTAAAACTTCGGCCAGACTGAAATCATCATTTTTCCGTTCAGAGCATGAATAGAATCGACCATTCCCTGTGGATCCGGGAAACGTTTTTTGTCAAATTCATGGCTTCCCCAGGCATCTTCTTCCCAGTAATTCCAGTCCAGGACAATATTATCAATCGGAAATTTACGTTTTCTGAATTCTTTCAGATTACCGACAATTTCATCCTGTGTTTTATATCTTTCGCGGCTTTGCCAGTATCCCATGGCCCATTTTGGCATAATCTGGGATTTCCCTGTTAAGGTACGGTAGCCTTTAATGACTTCGTCTGCAGAATTTCCGTGCACGAAATAATAATCGATTTTGGGTGTCATTTCGCTCCACCACACCTGATTGTTTTTTTCTTCTGCCGGCTGAGGCGTCAGTACCCGTAAACCGCAATAAGAAGTTCCGCCATCCGGTTTCCATTCAATGCGCAAGGGAACGCGTTTTCCGGCTTCTAACGGCAAAGAGAATTTATAACTATTCGGATTCCAGGCGGTTCTCCAGCGCTCCGGAACAACTAATTCGTTGTTTAAGTAGACTTTTACATATCCGGCATAATACAACGTAAACTTATACGTCCCGTTTTCCGGTGCTTCAATTAATCCTTCATACGTAACGTCAGCTTTTTTTAAAGGGAAATTTTGCGGTAATTTTTTGATGCTTTTAATGTCTTCAAAGAAAATAGATTCTTCTTTGCGCTCGATGTCTTGCACGTCTTTGACATTAGAAACATATGTTCCGGTCAAAGCACCGGGATTTCCTTTTTTATCGTATAATTTAAAAACGGTATTCAATTGTGCATACGGACGGCTTTCACCAAAACGGCTCAAAGAATAACTGTCCCATAAAACACCGTAGTTTTTATTCGAAACAATAAAAGGCACGGAAACTTTGGTATTGTATTGAAACAATTCTTCATTTTTACCTTTGTAATTGAATTCATCAGCCTGATGCTGCCCCAGTCCGTGGAAAGCTTCATCCGCAGGGGAGTCAAAGATCTGGCGAACCGTGTAGCCTTTGGTTCCTTCTACTTCAATCGGCGTGAAATTTCGTCCTCCGCCTGCTTTTTCGGCTAAAATGAGTTTTCCGTCTTTGTCTCTAAAGTTGATTCCGCCATTTATTTTAGAAACCATCACTTTCAGTCGTGCAGTGACTACCGAAATAGAATCGGCAACATTCGTTTCTACTTTATAAGGAACTTTTGATTTTCCGGCGACAATTATCAGTGAAGAATCTTTTGCGAAGGCAGCATCAGGAGTTGCCGAAACATGTATGAGTTCGTCCTGCAGTACCTGGATACGTACTTTCTGCACATCTGTCTTGGTGTTTTGTTTCACGCTTACAATGATGCCGTCGTCTATCGTCTGATATTGCTTCACCGAACAGGAAGCCAACAGCGTTGCAGCAAATAAGAAATGTATTTTTTGGCGCATGGTTAAATAGTGGTTTTAGTAAAGTTTTAAGGTAACAAATTTCAGTATAAAAATTTTATTTAGGGTATGTGTATGTTTTGAAGAAGGTATCATGATGAATTATTTACCTGGTTTCCGGAGCGAAAATCCTTTAAATGCCGTCTCTTTTTGGGATTGTGGAAATACTAATTATTTCTCCGGTTTTTGATGTAGCAACAGGCCAAAAGTGTTGCCGCATAACTTTTGAATTTCCACTGGGGTTTGTCGGAGTAATTAATCTGTTGCATTATTTTGAATATTAAAAAGGAAAAGGGAATAGCTTTTTTAAACTATCCCCTTTTAAAATCTTAATTTTTGTATGGCTTATTTCAAAGTAGTTTTGATCACTACAGCAGCTTGTTCAACGGCAGTTTGTACAGCAGGTACATTCGCAATTGGATTAAGAAGACCGTAGTCGTGAATCAATCCTGCATATCTTGTTAGTGTTACCGGAACTCCGGCTTCGTTTAGTTTTCTGGCGTACGCTTCGCCTTCATCTCTCAAAACATCATTTTCAGCAGTTTGCACCAGTGCAGGAGGTAAGTCTTTCAGTTGGGCTAAGCTGGCCTGCAACGGAGAAGCGTAGAGTTCTTTTCTTTTGTTGGTGTCAGGTAAATAATTGTCCCAGAACCATTTCATCATGTTTTTGGTTAGGAATCTTCCGTTTGCAAAAGAATTGTACGATTCAGTTTCAAAATTAGCATCGGTTACCGGCCATAATAAAACCTGCAGTTTAATATGCGGTCCTTTTTTGTCTTTTGCCATTAAAGTGATCGCTGCTGTCATATTTCCACCCACACTGTTTCCTGCTACGGCAAGATTTTTACCATCCACACCAATTTCTTTTCCGTGTTCTGCTACCCATTGTGTGGCGGCGTAAATTTCATTGATGGCCACCGGATATTGTGCTTCCGGAGAAGGAGTGTAATCCGGGAAAACCGCAACGGCACCACTTTTTACAACTAAATCACGAACCAGTCTTCTGTGGGTAGGATAGTCTCCTAAAACCCATCCACCACCATGAATGAAGATAAATACGGGCGCATTGGCTTTAACTCCTTTTGGTTTTGTAATGTGAATTTTAACGTTGTATCCGTTTTGTGAAATTACTTTTTCAGATTCATCGATACCGGAATAATCAACTTCTACCGATTTTTGAGCGCCAACCAGGACATTTCTGGCATCAGAAACACTTAATTGTTCTAATGGTTTTCCGTCACCTGAATTTAAAGCTTTTAAAAACGAACGGACTTCTGTAAAGACCTGAGGATCATTTTCTCCTTTAATTTGTCTTTCTTGTGCTGTAGCCATTGTGTTTATCATAAACAATGCTGCAATAAATAAACCTTGTGGTAATAATTTAATAGTTTTCATATCTTTTATGTTTTATCAGTTATAATTTGATAGGGCAAAGATATGGCGGTAGTAAGGTGTTAAAAATAGATAAAAGTCTATTCTAATTGTACATTTTTCCCTTGAAGGTATTTTTTTCTGAAATTGGAAGGAGTGTCGCCAACTTTATTGGTAAAAAGCCGGTTAAAATAAGCCGGATCATCATATCCGAGCTGGTACGCAATTTCTTTTACGCTTAAAGAAGAATAGCCTAAAAGCCTTTTTGCTTCCAGTATGATTCTGTCTTTAATAATATCGTTGGGCTGTTTAAGTTCCAGACGATTGAATTTATTGGATAGTGTTTTTGGGGCTACGCCAAGAATATCAGCATAATCTGCCACGGTATGTTTGTTTCTGAAGTGAATTTCGACCAGGCGGCTAAAATCCCTGAAGAAATCCATTTCCCGTGAAGGTTCATTATTCAGAGCGCCTAATTGCTGTACTTTCCAGATTCGGGTTGCTTTTATGATAAGTTGTTTCAAATAGGTCCGGATCATTTCTTCCTGCGAAGCGTCGGGAGCATCAAATTCTTCCTGAATCTGATTGTAAATTCCTTCCACAAATAAAACTTCCTTGTCGGGCAGGGCTGTCATGGGCATTTCGAAAATATTATTAAATAATAAACCATCGCAGGCCACTTCGGCATCGTGAATTTGTACGCAATAAAAATCACGGTTATAGTACATGAAATAACCCTGCGTTTTTCCCTCTTTTTCAATTTGCAGATACTGATTGCTATTGATAAAAAACAAGGAAGACGCAGTGGTTTTGTACTGTTTAAAATCGATGGTTACAGAACAATCCTCAGGTAAATAAAGCACTTTAATGTAAGGCTTATAAGCATCAGTATTAATTTCGTCAACAGCATCCTGACTGAGCACCATAAAGCCCAGTTTTTTATAATTGGATTCGAAAAAATTCAGGGTTTTCATTACGATTATTCTTGTGCTATAATACTAACAATGTTTTTTGGAATCTCTTCAAAAGCTTCAAAAGAATACGGTTTGATTAAATACGCTTTTACGCCCAGTGAATCACATTTTTCTTTATAGGACGGATTTATGCTGGTCGAATATACAAAACACGGAATCGTTTTTAAATTAGTATCATTTAAAATCTCTTTCAGCGCTTCAATACCATCCAGTATGGGCATATTTATATCGGTAAGAATCACATCGGGAACGGGATTAGAAACGTCTTTGAGGTAATTCAGAAGCTCTTCACCATTGTTTACAAGGCTTACTTTTCCAAAATCCGGGTTTTTATTAAAAGTCTCGTACATCACTTCAGCATCATCGCTGTCGTCTTCGGCAATAACAATATGGAGGTTATTTAGCATCGGCATTATACTATTGGAAAAAAAAGATTAAAGGTGGTTCCATGGTTCAATTCACTTTCAACAGTAATATTTCCCGAATGGTTTTCCATTATTTTTTTACAAATCGCCAGACCAATACCATTACCGGAATATTCGGTTTTAGCATGAAGGCGCTGAAATATAGTAAAAATTTTTATAAGATGGTTTTGTTCCATTCCAATGCCGTTGTCTTTGATTTGAATTTTTACAAATTTAGTGGATTGATTTGGTATTTCGGATTTAAAATTTTCTATTTGTGAAATTTGAATAACCGGATGGACTTCTTTTTTGCTGTATTTAATGGCATTTGAAATAAGATTAGAAAAAAGCTGGCGCATCTGTACTCTTGAGGCCCTGATCAAAGGGAGTTTTCCCACTTCAATAGAGGCATTCCTGTCGCTGATTATTACTTCTAAATCATCTTTAACTTCAGTAATTATTTCTGCCAGATTTATTTCCAGACGTTCTTCCTGTGCTGTGTGGGAAGAATAGCGTACCAGATCATCTACAAGCGAATTCAGACGCAATGCGGATAATTTCATTACATTCATGGATTTAGCATCCATTTCTGAAAGATAACTCCCGTCAATTTTGGTATTGTGCATAACGATTTTTCGAAGCGGCTCTTTAAGATCATGTGAAATTACATGAATAAATTCTTCGAGATTGCTGTTAATCCTGTTCAATTCAAGAATTTTTCCCTCCAGTTCTTTCTGATGCTCTATTAATGCCTTTTCATGCTTTTTCTTTTCGGTTAAATCTGTAATCACAATTCCAATTCCCTGTACTGATGGTTCAAGATCTGTTAAGGCAATATAAGCCGGAAAAATAGTCTTCTCATTTTCGGTTTTAAACACAATTTCGTGTGTGGTAACACCATATTTCAGGGCTTCTATTAATGGGGTAAAGTTTTCCGGATTATCGAAATATTCGTACAGATAGTTTCCAATTATTTTTTCAGATGGCAGGTTTACAAGCTTTGCAAAGTAATCATTGCAGTATAAAATAAGTCCGTTTTTGGAAATACTTAGTGCGCCCTGTCCAAATTTCTCTATTAAAAGTCTGAAAGTGTAATCGGCGGTCTCGAGCGAATAAAGCTGGGGAATTCCATTGGTATTGACTACTAATGCATCAACGTCTCCTTGTTTTATGGCATCGACAATGCCATTGGCTTCATAAAGTTGTTCCTTCAATGAAGCTATTTCTTCCAATAAGGATTCTATATTTTTATTGTTATATTCCAAATTATTCACTGATATTTAGTATCCGTAACACCTTTTGTTTATCTGATAAATCTCCCAGTATAATTCTTTTTGGTGCAGGATCTGTTTTTATTAATGTGGGCACCGCTACAATCTGATAAATTAAAGCCTGTTCTGTGTCACGGGTGATGTCTATAATTTCCAGTTCGTAATTATTTGCCAGATACCTGTCACAGATTTTGCGCAGGTTTTCTATGGCATGTCCCGATTTTAGAGACATGCCCGAGACAAAAAGCATAAATTTATGTTTGCTTATATTTGTGCCGCCGGCGGAATCATCCATTAGTGAGAGATTACAGGTTTGATATTAAGTCCGACAAGTACTCTTTCCTCGTTAGAAAGATCTCCTATTATTTTACGGATGGGTTCCGGAAATTTTCTAACTAACGTGGGTACTGCTAAAATTTGATCACCTTCTGCCAGTTGCGGACTTTTAAGTAAATCAATAATTTCAATACTATATTTACCTGCCAGATGTTCTTCGGCATATTTTTTTATGTTTTCGAGTGCTGTTATTGACTTAGGCGTTTGTCCCGCTATATAAAGCAATAACTGCCATTCTGCGACTTCCTTTTTCATATGATCTCTATTTTTTTTTAGAAGCCAGCTTTTTCTGTAATTCTTCTGTTGCTTTGAGAATACTTAATTCTTCTTCAGCAGATTCGAATTCATTTCTAAGCGCTTCTATATTAGCTTCAAGAACCTTTCGTTTCCGCGCAATCTCCCTGTCTTTGCGACTGATTTCGTTTTGAAGTTTAATATCCGACATCGTTTTTTTGATCTGATGTGATTTTCGGGCTGTTCCGGTTAAGATTCCTTGTGGTCCGAATTCGACATCCAGTAATTCAATTCCGTTGTTTGAGATAATAAATTCACGAACCTGATTGGAATGTCCCATTCCTCTCGATTTTACGATAAAAACACCACGGTTTCGTTCCCCAATTCCTTCCATATCACGCACTGTTATCCACGTATCTACTAATGACGATACGGACTCTTCTGCGAGATCCGGTCTGAAATTGTCATTTTGTTTATTCAGAGAAGTAAAAAGAGCCGTGATATTATTGGCTTTCAGCATGTCTATTAATCGTACCAGCATGGAGCGGACTTCATGTTCACTGCCCACCGTAATCAGATTGCTGATCGGGTCGATAATGATGGTCGTGGGTTTAAAATCTTTAATTAATTTTCTTAGGGTAAGCAAATGCAGTTCAAGACCATTGAGTGACGGACGTGAAGAATGTATCTGCAAAGTACCATTCTTAATATATTTTTCCAGATTAACATTTATCGATTTCATATTCCGAACCAATTGCTGTGGTGATTCCTCAAATGCAAAGTAGAGTGTTTTCTCCTTTTTTTCGCATTGTTCTGCTGCAAAATAGCATGCAATGGTTGTTTTGGCGGTACCTGCTGTTCCGGAAACTAATATGTTGCTGCCACGGAAAAAACCTCCTCCCTCAAACATGGTGTTCAATCCCGGTACTCCGGTGGAAACTATTTCTGACGAAACTTCGTTATCGAGTTTTAAGGAGGTAATGGGCAGTACCGAAATTCCATCTTCGTCAATAAGAAACGGATATTCATTAGTACCATGCGTAGAACCTCTGTATTTTACAATTCGAAGTCTTCGCGTGGAAACCTGTTCGATAACACGGTGATCCAAAACGATCACACAATCTGAAACATATTCTTCCAGCCCCTGTCGTGTGAGGGTTGCTTCACCACGTTCTCCGGTAATAATGGCTGTTACGCCTTTCGTTTTAAGCCAATGAAACAGTCTTCGCAATTCAGCTCTCAGGATCGCCTGATTGTCCAGGCCTGAAAATAAGGACTCAATAGTATCCAAAACAACACGGGTCGCTTTTATCGAATCGATGGCATGTCCTAATCGGATGAATAAACCGTCAAGATCGTATTCACCTGCTTCTTCGATTTCAGATCTTTCGACTCTTACATAATCTACTATAAGTTTCTTGTCTGCTTTTAACTTTTCAAGGTCAAACCCCAATGATTTAACATTGAGGGTGAGGTCGTTCGAGGGTTCTTCAAAAGACATGAAAACGCCCGGTTCGTCATACAATGTAATACCTTTTATCAGGAACTGCATCGATAACAATGTCTTCCCACAGCCGGCTCCGCCACAGATTAAGGTTGGTCGTCCTTTTGGAAAACCTCCCTCTGTAATTTCGTCCAGACCGTCAACTCCGGTTGGAGTTTTAGGAAATATAAAATGATTTGATTTTGATTCTTTTTGCACGCTTTTAAATATTCTGTTTACCCAAATATACGTTTTCTTACAGAATTCAACATTAATATTTATTAAAGTTTTAACAGCTGTTTAGATAAATTCTCAGCTTAAATGAAGGTAAAAAGAGGAAAAAATAATGGGATACAATTCATACAAAAAACGAAAAAAACAGTTAGATATCGGATTGGTTTTGAATCTTAATTGAACAGATTGAAGGCTTTTTCGTTTTATTTTAGCATTTACATTCGCAAATGTAAACCGGGACTAAAATTTCATTTTATGACTCAAATCATAAAAACTGAAATAATGAAATTAACGAGCAGTGAAGTGTTATTTTAGATCATTTCTGCTTTTAGTAATAACTTATAAATGAATTTATTAGAAATTATAAAGATTTCTTAAAGTATTTTGTAGCTTTTTTCTCCTGTTGTAAATTAGTAAAACAATAATTTTAAAACACACAAGCCATGAAAACGAGAATCACATTTGCTGTATTATTGCTGGGTTTTGCAATATCGGCCAACGCACAGAAGAAAATCGCAGTGACAGAGCTGCCACAGCCGGCTCAGGATTTTCTGAAAAAACATTTTAGCTACACCACTGTACACGTCGCGAAAAAAGACGCAGAACATGGTGAAAAAGGATACGAGGTTAAGCTGAAAGACGGAACAGAAGTAGAGTTCTGGAAAGACGGTTCCTACCGTGAGGTCGATGGTGGTGACCAACCTATTCCGACTGCCTTTATTCCCGATGCTGTCAAAGATTATGTGGCTAAAAACTATCCAAACGAAAAAATCACCCACATTGATTACGGACACAAAGACCTTGATGTAGATTTAACCCACAAAATTGACCTTGAATTTACTAAAGAAGGAAAATTGATAAAAGGGAAGAAAGATTGATTTGTAAAGAGTGGAGAGTAAAGAGTAAAGAGTAAAGAGTAAAGAGTAAAGAGTAAAGAGTAAAGAGTAAAGAGTAAAGAGTAAAGAGTAAAGAGTGAAGAGTAAAGAGTGAAGAGTGAAGAGTGAAGAGTAAAGAGTGAAGAGTAAAGAGTAAAGAGTAAAGAGTGAAGAGTAAAGAGTGAAGAGTAAAAAGGAAATAGGGGATACTATTTCCTTTTTTTTATCGTTACTATTAAAGAAATTCCGGTTATCATTTTGAGTACTTTTCAAAATAAAAAACAAAGATGTACTACTTTAAAGCATCTGTATTTGTTGGGAATTTGGGCTGCCGGATACACACAAAACCTGTATAAACATTGTACAAGTGTGTAAACTTTATACACCATGAATTCTGTTGAATTATCCTAAAACCCTCAGAACGTATTTTATAGCATAATGGCACACGCATTGTTAATTGTGTAAATGTGAATTCCTGTTTACGGGAAAATTTTAAAAGCCATACGATACAAATCAACAGAAGTACAATATGAAAAGTGAAACAATTATTTCAGACCAATTTTATACTACAAACGACAATACAAACATTAACGGACATTCTATAAGCAGCTCCATTTTTCGTATTAACAGTCCAACAGCAGTAACAAGCAAAACCAAAGAAAAAACGTCAAGCCCATTGGGATTAATAGTACTGATAAGTACTTTTGCCCTAATGCTGACAGGAGCATATATGGTGTATCAGTTCCAGCCTGACTTTGATCAGTTTCACATCGAAAGAATCAATTCTTCCTGGGGATTTCCTTTCCTGATTTTAGCCATTGCTTTGTTCGTTTTTCAAAGCGGTGTGTTTGTCTATAATTTATTCCTTTATTTGCGTTACAAACCAATTGAATCGGTTACCGATGATTTGCTGCCAACCTGTACGGTGATAGTGCCGGCTTACAATGAAGGTAAACTGGTTTGGGATACTTTATTAAGTCTCGCAGAGAGTGACTTTCCGGAACAAAAATTACAGATTCTTGCCATTGATGATGGAAGTAAAGACGATACCTGGTACTGGATGCAGCAGGCCAAAATAAAATTAGGCGATCGTCTGACTATTTTCCAACAACCTGAAAATGGTGGTAAACGTCACGCCCTTTACCGTGGATTTGAACTGGGTACCGGAGAAATTTTTGTAACCGTAGATAGTGATTCGATTGTAAAAAAGGATACTTTGAGAAATCTGGTGAGCCCTTTCGTCGTAAACGAAAAATGTGGTGCAGTGGCAGGAAATGTTCAGATATTGAACAATAAAAAAGCATTACTTCCTAAAATGTTAAACGTAAGTTTTGTAATGAGTTTTGAATTCATGCGCTCTGCCGAAAGTAGGTTAGGATCTGTACTTTGTACGCCGGGAGCGGCAGCAGCCTACCGCAGGGATGCCGTACTAAACTGTCTTCCGGAGTGGATCAACCAAACGTTTATGGGACAGCCTTCTGATATCGGAGAAGATCGTGCCATGACCAATATGATCCTGAAACAGGGACTTCATGTGTTATTCCAGAAAAACGCCTATGTACTGACCAATGTTCCGGAAGAATACACAGGCTTATACAAAATGTTTATCAGATGGAGCAGAAGTAATGTTCGTGAGAACCTGATGATGGCACAATATGTTTTTAAAGATTTTAGAAAAGAATCTAAGTTTGGGGCAAGACTTTTGTTTATCAACCAGTCTTTAAAAATCATTTTAGCGTATCCGTTCCTGATCTTCATGTTGATTTTTATAGCGACACATCCGTTATTATTTTTAAGTTCAACCTTACTGGGTATTCTGATTGTTTCTACTTTTCCGGTTATTTTCTATGCCAAAAGGTACAATCTGGCAGAGTCATTCTGGGCCTATTCCTACAGCATCTTTTACACGTTCAGTTTATTTTGGATTACTCCGTATGCCATTGTAACGGCTAATAAAAGAGGCTGGTTAACCCGCGGATTATCCGATAAAAAATAAAAATTGTAATACTGACTAAATCGAAATTAATTTGTTTTAAAAAGCTTCTGTTCCGAGTGAATAGGAGCTTTTTTGTTTTTTGCAATATGGTATTTTTCGACTATTAAGAATTGCATGTAAGTTGCTATAGTGGATGGCATTTAACTGAGCCAGTCGTTTTTCAGCAAGTAATAAAGATGATTTTTTAATTATTAGATTGAAATCAATAAGTATATAAATATGAAAATCAATCTGTTGTATTTAGTAAAAATTTTATATAAAAAATAAAAACATATTTCTTAATCCTTATTTTGAAATATTCTAAATAAGACCTAACTTTCGCCCTTGAAATCCCACAGTGGAAAGTTCGTTAAACAGATTAGGAACTCGTTGATTGTATACATTATGAAAAAAATACTCTTTACTGCACTGCTTGCAGCAACACTACAGCTTAACGCTCAGGAAAATAAACTTTTAGACCAGAATTTCTGGAAAGCCGCTCCGGATTTAGCCACTTTAAAATCGGAAATAGAAAAAGGAAATAATCCTGCAGAATTAAACGCAAATGCCTTTGATCCGGTTGTTTTGGCCATTAATAACAGTGCACCAATTGAGGATATCAAATATTTACTGACACTTCCGGGGAACGAAATAACAAAGCTGACGCACGACAATCGTATCTACCTGCATTGGGCGGCTTACAAAGGAAATACAGAATTAGTAGAATATCTTATTGCTAAAGGTTCCGATGTTAATTTCGAAGACAGTCATGGTACTACACCGCTTGTATTTGCTGCCGGTACCGGAACAACAACTCCCGCAACATTTGAAGCCTTTTTTAAAGCAGGAGTTGATCCGAAAAAGAAATACGATGACGGAGTCAATTTATTATTGCTTGCTATTCCTTCTGATAAAGACCTTTCCATTTCGAATTATTTGGTATCGAAAGGATTATCGCTAAAAGATGTCGATAAGAATGGGCATACCGCATTTGATTATGCCGCAAAATCCGGAAATATTGAATTATTAAAAACTCTGGCAGGAAAAGGAGTGAAGTATACGGATTATGCCCTAATAACAGCTGCTCAGGGAATGCGCAGAAGTGCAAACCCAATCGAAGAATTTAAATATTTAGTAGAGGATCTTAAACTTAAACCCACAGCCACCTCTTCAAATGGCCAGACGGTGATTCACATTCTGGCACGAAAAGAAAAACAGTCTGAAATTGTAAAGTATTTTATAGATAAAGGAGTAGATATTAATCAGGCTGATAAAGAAGGAAACACCCCTTTAATTATTGCTTCAGAAGGAAAAGACATTGAACTGATACAAACTTTGCTGGTAAAAGTAAAAAATATCAATACTGTAAATACTAAAGGAGAATCGGCATTAACTGCAGCAGTAAAAAGAAGTACTTCAGAAGTTGTGGCATTACTTTTAAGCAAAGGAGCAGATATCAATGTTACCGACACTGCAGGAAACAATCTCGCCTATTATCTGATTGAATCGTACAGAGGTTCAAAAGGCGGAGCACAAAAAGATGATTTCGATGAGAAACTGAACTTATTAAAGAGTAAAGGGATTAACTTTGCAGCGCAGCAAAAAGACGGAAGTACCTTATATTATACTGCTGCAGCTAAAAATAATATCGCCTTGTTGAAAAAACTCGACGGACTGAATATAGATGTGAATGCCAAAAACAAAGAAGGATTAACGGCATTACACAAAGCAGCGATGATTGCAAAAGACGATACGATTTTGAAGTATCTGTTGTCAATCGGAGCTAAAAAAGACATTAAAACCGAATTCGATGAAACGGCTTACAGTCTGGCACAAGAAAACGAATTATTGAAAAAGAATAATATATCTGTTGATTTTTTAAAATAAATACCAAATGAAATCATTATCTAAAATCTGTCTGATGGCAGTAATTGCAGGCCTTTTCTCATTTCAGGCTTCAGCACAAACCACGAAATACAAATGCCTTTTGCAAATGGCGAATTATGTTGGGGAAGGTGCTTATGTGGCAGTATCTCTTATTGATGCTAAAGGAGAATATGAAAAAACCCTGTATGTAATGGGCGACGATAAAAAGTGGTATAAAAGTTTGAAGGAATGGAATAAATTCAATACTAAAAAACCGGATGTAAGTGCTAAAACAGGAGCTTCGGTTACGGGTGGAGACCGCAGCGTAACGGTATTCGAGATCGAAAACTCAAAAATTAATAAAGGCTATAAAATACGTTTTGAAACTGCTGTTGAAGATCAGAAATATTATGTAGGAGATGCCGAAATACCTTTGACAACAGCCGGCATTACCGAAAAAGCAGAAGGAAAAGGGTACATACGATATGTAAAACTTAGCAATATATAAGGCATATGACATTATCCGTCTGGAGATATGCACACCTAACGCTGGCGGTATTTTCTTCACTCTTTCTTGTTCTGGCATCCGTTACCGGAGTGGTACTTGCTGCCGATGCGATAGGGGAGAAAATACCGCCTTATCGTGTTGATAATTTTGAGAATCTCTACATTGCAGATGTTGTTCCGGCTTTGAGTAAGAATTATCTCGAAGTGAGCGAAATCAGTGTAGACCACAATCAGTTTACTACCTTAAAAGGGCTTGATGAAGAGGGTAACGATGTTAACGCTTATATAAATCCGACAACTGGCACAGTAGTAGGGAAGACTGAAAAGAAAAGTGCTTTTATCCAATGGGTCACTTCACTTCATCGTTCGCTGTTTTTGCACGAAACCGGAAGGCTTTTTATTGGGGTGAATGCTTTTTTGCTTTTTCTGATTGCCATTTCCGGTACCGCATTGGTATTACAGAGACAAAAGGGATTACGACGTTTTTTCTCGAAAATCATTAAAGACAATTTTGCACAATATTACCATGTCATCTTAGGAAGGCTGATGCTTATTCCGATTTTGATAATGGCGCTTTCGGGTACCTATCTTTCCATGCAAAGATTTAAACTTTTTCCGGAGACCAAAATCAATGATAAAGAAAGTTCATTCGATACTAAAACTGCCAAAAAACAAAATAGTGCCGATTTTGAGATCTTCAAAAAGATAAAACTTTCTGAGGTCCAGAAAATAGAATTTCCTTTTGATACCGAAGATCCGGAAGAGTTTTTTATACTGAAACTTACCGATCGGGAACTGAAGATCAATCAGTTTACAGGGCAAATTGTAAGCGAAGTCCGTTATCCGGTGACGGTATTGCTTGAAAATCTGAGCCTTGATCTTCATACCGGACGCGCTAATGCGATCTGGGCTGTTGTTCTGGCCATTGCAGCTCTGAACATTCTGTTTTTTATTTATTCGGGTTTTGCCATGACGTTGCGTCGCAGGGAAACCAGAATAAAAAACAAACATACAGCAAAAGACAGTCGCTTCATTATACTGGCCGGTTCAGAAAACGGAAGTACTTTGCGTTTTGCAAATGCGATTCACACACAATTGCTGCACAAAGGTTTTTCATCTTATCTGGGTGGTTTAAATGACTATACCCAATTTCCAAAAGCAGAACATCTTATCATTTTTACGTCAACACACGGGCTAGGGGATGCACCTTCCAATGGCGGTAAATTTTTAGCACTGGTGGATCAATATCCACAGGAACAAAAAGTTGCAGTAAGCGTTGTTGGTTTCGGGTCTAAATCATATCCTGATTTTTGTGGTTTTGCGAAAAAAACAGAAGAGTTGTTAGCTCAGAAATCATGGAGTAACCATTTTCTCGAACTCCACACGGTTGATGATAAGTCACCGAAACAATTTGTAGAATGGGTAAAAAAATGGAGCCAAAAAACAGACATTCCTTTAGCTGTGACACCGGCAACCTATGCACAAAAGCCAAGAGGAGTGGAGAAGATGATTGTTTTGGAAAAAACAGCGATTTCAGAAACCGATCATACCTTTAGGATCACCCTGCGTGCCGGAATGCGGACTAAATTTACCTCGGGCGACCTGCTTGCCGTTTATCCGGCGGGAGACGGGAGAGACCGTTTGTATTCGATAGGCAAGAGCAAAGGGAATATCAGTTTAGTGGTAAAGCTGCATCCACACGGTCTTGGATCCGGTTATTTATACGATCTTAAACCCGGTTCTGTTATCAGAGCGCGCGTTATGCATAATGAAGGATTTCATTTTCCTAAAAAGAGCATGGGAGTGGCTCTGATTTCAAATGGAACCGGAATTGCACCCTTTCTGGGAATGATTGAGCAGAATAAAACTAAAACAGCCTGTCATTTGTATTGTGGTTTCCGAAACGAAACGGAATCGGTTTCTGCATACAGAGAATTCGCAAACGATCACATCAGCAAGCAATACCTGAAAGATTTTCACTTTGCCTTTTCACGCGAACAAAATCAATGTTATGTGATGGATTTGATTCAAAGAGACGCTGTTTTCTTTGCTGCTTTATTACAAAAGGGCGGAACAATTATGATTTGCGGTTCACTTGCAATGCAGCAGGATGTAGAAAAAGTGCTGGACACCATTTGCATTGAAAAAACCGGAAACGATCTGGCGTTTTATAAAACAAAAAAACAAGTACTGGCAGATTGTTATTAAGCTTGAAATTATGTTAAAGAGAATACTAAATATAGTTCCAATTTGCCTGTTCCTGTACAGTTTTGCCTGCACAGGACAAGTGCTGCGAAAAAGAACCACATTGCTGATGGGAAGCCGTTTTGATATTACTATTGTGGCAGAAGATTCACTAACGGCTGAAACCCTAATAAAAGAAACCATTGCAGAAATTATACGCATAGAAAACCTTATTTCGGACTGGAAATCGGATTCTCAGGTTTCAGAGGTCAATCAAAATGCGGGTATTCGCGCCGTAAAAGTAGACCCGGAAGTTTTTGATCTGACCAAGAGAGCAATTGCCATTTCTAAGATCACAAACGGGGCGTTCGATATTAGCTTTGCCGCATTGGAAAAAGTATGGAAATATGACGGCTCTATGACCAAAATACCGACACCGGAGCAGATCAAAAAATCAGTAGAAAAAGTAGGATATCAAAACATAGTCTTAGACAGTATTCAGTCGACGATATTTCTGAAACTACCCGGAATGAAAATTGGTTTTGGATCCATCGGAAAAGGCTACGCAGCCGATAAAGCCCGCGAAGTGATGGAAGCCAAAGGCGTAAAAGCCGGCATTGTGAACGCTTCCGGAGACTTAACCACTTGGGGAAAACAACCCAACGGAAAAGAATGGACTATCGGCATTACGAATCCATTTGATACAGATAAATTCGTCAAAATATTTTCCCTGAAAAGAGAAGCCGTTACCACCTCCGGTAATTATGAAAAGTTTGTAGAATTAAACGGTAAAAGATATTCCCATATCATAAACCCCATCACGGGTTATCCCGCAACCGGACTGGTGAGCGTCACCGTCTTCGGACCAAGTGCGGAAATGGCAAATGGTTTCAGTACTTCATTGATTGTTCTCGGAAAAGAGGCCGGACTTCAGTTAATCCATAAATATCCGGAGTATAGTTGTTTAATGATTACGGATAAGGGAAAAGTTTTTAAATCGAAAAATTTTAGGAGGAATTGAGTGGAAGTTTTTTTATTTCTTAAAACAGATTTGCTCTTTATAATTAGATCATTTATGACACCTCTGAATACTAGCGAATTATTTAATTGACATTAACATCAAAAGAAACTTCTTTATTAAGAACTGGTGTTACTTTATCATCAAAAGTATATTGAGCTATTATTTTTATTCTATTAATGCCTTTATTGTTTAAAACTTCTTCAGCAATAATTTCTGTTGGTAATTTACTTTTAATAATTCTCTTAACTTTCGGGTTATCACCAATGCTATTTTCTATTCTAAAACTTCTTTTTGCATTTGGTATGTTGGCTACTAAATAACTATATCTTATAGTATCTCCTATCTTTAAGATATCTTCAGTTTTAATCCCAATCTGTCTTTTATTTATTAGTTTATATTGAGCTACTGGCCAAATTGAATAACCATCATACATCTTTACTACTTTGTCTCCAAATCTTATAATAAAGGCGGTTTTTCCAAGGCTGTCACACATAATATATTTGTTGATTAAACCTTTTTTGTCGTAATAAATACATTCTAAATTTACTTTAGTATTTTTTCTATAATATACAGACTCAATTTTACCGTTATTATCATAGTAAGAACATACTCCGCTTGGTTCATTATTTATAAATTTTCCTTCTGCTATTTTAATTCCCTTTTCATTATAATTTATAAATTTCCCCTCCAAAATTGTATCACCATTGCTAAGAATGTATTCGTGTGTTTTTAGTAGTTTTCCTGTTTTGCTATATTCTTTTAAAACATAAACTTTTTTATCATTAGAAGTTTTATTAAATATTATTAGTCCAATAATTATAATAGATAATATTAGGAATGTTATTTTATATTTTGTTTTCATTATCTCTTTTTGTTACCGTCGATAAACATCTTTTCTTATTTGAACTCAGTTATATCAGCTTACCCAAGTCTTCATCAACTCTGATAAATGTGTCTGACTTTTGCGTCATTTGTAAGAATAAAAAAAAATGCACAAAGTCAAATTGTGCATTTTGTATATAAGAAATCCTCTACTTAAGAATATTATTTCCTTTTCATCAATTTTTCTAAATACTCCACCTTATCCTTTTCAGCCTGAACCAAACGTTCGAAAAGTTCTACGACTTTTTCAAGAGGATTGAAGGTGCAATGAGATGGATGATTGTTAAATGATCCAGATCCAGCAGTACTGTTATCATAAAAGTTATTGAAATAACTAAAAACAGATTCTTCCGAAAAGTTTTCAATAGCTTCTACCGTAACACCAAGTGCTTTTGCAATTTCTTTCAGTTTTGCGGGATCAACAGTTTCGCTGGATTCAATAACGGAAATATATTTCTGACTTGTTCCAATAGCTTCTCCAAGTACTTCTTGTTTCATACCACGAAGTTCTCTGATTCGGCTTATATTTCGGCCAATGTGTCTGGGTTTGGTTGCTGTGCTCATAGTTCAAAGATAATAATAATGAATAAAAAAATTAGATAATTTGGTAATTAGATAATTAGATAATTTGATAATGTAAACTGCGACTGAAAACCGCGACTGAAAACTTTCTTACAGAGCCGATAGTTTCTTTTTCAGGCACTTTTCCTCGTATTGCAGCAGTTGAAGTTTAAATTCGTATTGCTTCTGTTGGTGAGGACTGTTTTTCTGCATAACATCTTTTGTTCTGTCTTTTAGGTGCGGTAAAACTTTGTCTTTGATTTCTTTTTCTACTTCGTCTTCCAGAAAATCAGTAAGTTCGAAACCGTTGCGGGCACATTCGTATTTTTCCTGACACTTTTTGAGTTTAGCGGTGATCCTATATTGGTTGATTTTGTTTAGGTTCAACTGGTCCTCCCAGTACTCCATTTCGTTTAATTCCGGCTGCTGTATAGGAGAAGGATTATTTTCTCTCTTTATTTTTTGCTGTTCTACAAAAACCTCCATTTTAACGAGTCTCAGTTGGGCTGCCGACGGCAGAAGACGTTTCCCTAATACATACATCGACCAAAGGCCTGGCTTTACACCCAATAGTGTGGCTATTTCTTCCTGCTGAAACCCCAATAGGTCTCCTGTTTTTTTCTCCCTTTTCATTACTCAGTTTATGGTTGTTGTATTTTAGTACTGTTTAAAATTAATTGCTATTCTCGCTTACAACATTCTGTTGTAAATTACTTGTTGTATTTTTTAATCAACATAAGTTTTTCAACACGTCTGTTGTGAATTATTTGTTGAATTTGTATTACAACAAAAGTTTTTCAACACAATTTTTTAGACGTCATTTTAATTTTTGTTTTGCGAGGGAGATTTTTTATATCCTTACTTTAAATAAAAACAAATGTAATAAAAAGATTACAATTAAAAATAATTGGGGTAGAAAATATTTTTTGAGTAGTACTAGTTGTGCGAAGTAATTATCTACGCTGGCAAATATTTGTTACTTATTTCTCTTGCAAACAAATCTTGTCAAAAAACGATAGTCTTATAATATTTACGCAGCTTTCAGGAGAAGCCTCTCGAGGGTTGGATATTTTTTAGTAAATTCTAAAAACATAAAAACCCCACCATGTACTGATGAGGTTTGCTATTTTATTCTCTTTGTGGTTTATCATTGCGGGTGGGAAGTCACGGGACGTTCGTAGCTTTTCATGAGGAACACTTAGGAGAGCGGGGTCAATAAAATAAACAGGATTATTAAGAGCGTAAGTATATGAACTAAAACTACGAGATTTCTCTGCAAGCGGGGTGGTTAAATTATAAAAACACCTAATCTGTAACACTAGCATTACCAACATTACCCATTATTGTAATTCAATACAATCAACTTCATTATTACAGCCTGTACAAATTAATTTAGGAAGACCGTTTTTTAATTTTACTTTATTAATACAATTATCTAATTTAAAAAACAGAATGTTTTTTACTAGTTTTATGGGTAATTGATAATCAGTTGCAACATTATAATATCCTACGAATTCTTTTTTTGCATTATATACAAAAATTTGATTATCACTGTGTAAACTTTGCAAATTAACATAAGATGAATTAATAATATAAAACTTCTTGTCATTTTTTGTTATAAACTGCCCCAGATACTTTCCTTCGTATTCATATCCTTTTTCAAATTTTTTCTTACTAACTTTATTTATGAGGTTATTAGTAATTAAATATTTATTAAACTTATGCCGCTGTTGTTGGTGTGCGAAGACTTCTTGGCAATATAAATTATTAAATGCAAAGTTTAAAAGAAAAAGCAAAATTGTTAGTTGTTTCATAATTTAATAGTCTGTTGGTTTAGGTTCTCTGCTATTCTGTTCCATAGTATTAATTTTATTTTGGTATTCTTTATCTTTAGAACCAGGACCAAATCTTCTTAGTGCTTCAGTCCATCCTTGACAAGTAAAGTTGCCTTTTCCATCTGATGTAAATCCTTTACCAATTGAATATCTTATAGCTAGATTTATTTCCTGATGTGGAGAAAAAACAGCTCCTTTAGTAATTCCTAAACCGATTTTGTCACTGGTGTAATCCCCCGCTAGCGCGAGCGTCTCGCTCGTGAACGCAATCAACATCAATTTATGTCAATTTCTAAAACATTTTGGTCATTATCACCGTAGCTTCTTGCCAAATTTGTATTTTATACTCATTATTACATTTTGTAGCTAATCTAAGAAATACTTTGTGATTACGAACTAGATATTCGCACTAGCGAGTGAAACATAAAAAAACTCGCATCACTGCGAGTTCTTTGTTTTTATGCTTTGTCGATTCACTTTGCGTTCACGAGCGAGACGCTCGCGCCAGCAAGGGGAACAAAATTATATTTTGATTGATATTACTTTTGTATGCATTATAACCATAGTCAAACTGTTGTCGCTTTTGACACACACAGCATTTATAT
Organism: Flavobacterium sp. LC2016-23; assembly: GCF_009674775.1. Lineage (GTDB taxonomy): Bacteria > Bacteroidota > Bacteroidia > Flavobacteriales > Flavobacteriaceae > Flavobacterium. The sequence goes on from NZ_WKKE01000006.1 coordinate 183,903, forward strand.
CTTTGGTTTCCGTTGGATTGAAATCCATTTTTTATGCATTTACTATTCAAAAATTACAAATTTTTATTCTCTTTCAGGCAGTTAAATTGCTAATATGTAAAAACACCTAATCTGATACACTACCGATTTTGTTTATTCTTTCTTTAAATAAAATTTTGTATTAACAATTCCCTTTTTTACAAAATAAAGTTTGTTTCCTTTTATTTTAAATGTAAGGGTATCTGGAGGAAAGTTATTTTTTGTTGCATCCAAAAAACAAATTACTTGTTTTTCTTTTAATATATAATGCCCTTTAGCAAAAATACTTATCGTATGTATTTCTGTCTTTTCAACAGTATTGTCAGAATTTAAAGTTATTTGAAAAAATGCGCTCTTATCTCTTGAATAACTAGTATTATATTTTCCGTAAATATTTTTACTACAAGAAGTAAATATTATCAAGAATCCTATCAATAGAATTATTTTTTTCATCCTTATTGTGGTTTATATGTTGTGGTTCCAATCCCAGCTCCGCGAAGTCTTCATCGACACTGCGCAAATGTATTTGACTTTGCGCCATTTTAGAAATAATTCGGATAGTGGACAATCTTTTTAAATCAAAAAACTTTAAGGGTAATGGAGTGGGAGATTACTATCGAAAGAAAAGAAATTAATGTATAATTTCGGGTTTTTTTATAACCTCATCGTAGATTCCCTTTCAATAATATGAGTCGGCAATTCCACAATCTGATGAACCACCGGAATGTGTTCTTTTATCTGGGCGATTTCATCAATTAAAATGGAGGCTGCACGATATCCGATATCGTAGCCGGGCTGATCGATTGTGGTTAGTTTTGGGGAAATTACGGTGCTCATAAACCAATTGCTGAATCCAAAAACGGCAACCTGTTCGGGAGTTTTTATTTTTTTGTCATTAAAATATTTAATAATTCCGATGGCCACCAGATCCGTAACGGCAAAAACAGCATCCACATCCTTGTGATCGGCCATTAATTTTTCGGCATTTTCGTAACCGTCTTCAAAATCCGTATTGTGATCACAAACATAGACCAAAGAAGGATCGTACTTTATGTTATGGTCTTCAAGTGCTTTTTTATAGCCTAAAAAACGGTCAATAGAATTCTGGGGAACATAAGAACCACGAAAATGCGCAATTTTTTTGAATCCTTTTTCTATTAAATACGTTACGGCATCATAGGCAGCTTTCATGTCATTGATAACTACTTTGGAACAATCGACACGTTTGGCAATTTTATCAAATAAAACCACCGGCGTATTTTTTCGGATGGCTTCGTTGATGTGAAAAAAATCATCAGTTTCATTAGAGAGTGACATCAAAATACCATCCACTCTTTTTTGCAACAACAGGGCAACCTGTTTTTTTTCCAGTTCATATTTTTCACTGGACTGAAGGATAATAACCAGATAGCCTCTTTTCTCCGCCTCTTCCAGAATGCCGTTCAGGACGCTGGAAAAAAAGTGATGCACCGTTGCAGGAATAATAACCCCAATCGTTTTGGTTTCATTGGTTCTGAGGTTTACCGCAACAGAGTTTGGCATATAATTCATCTTATCGGCCATTTCAATCACTTTTGCACGGGTAGTTTTACTAATATCAGTATACCCTTTTAAAGCTTTTGAAACCGTAGTGACAGAAATTCCCAATGCCTCGGCGATATCAATTAATTTTGTATCATTCATGAAATAAATATACTAAAAATTACGAGAGTTCGATGTGAAAATTATGAAAGGCAATATTAGTAAAGATTTTTCAAAAATGGGAAGCCTTGTGTATTCTAAACAATCGTCATTGCGTACTTCGCGGTTAAATTAAACCAGTTTTTCTAAAAAAAATAATTTTCGAAAACGTTTTAGGTGTTTTCGAAAACGTTTTCGATTGTAATTTCGTAGTCAGGTTTTAATTAGTTAGTAAGTTTACACTAACAAGTATAAATTTTACTAACCAAACCAAAAAAAATGAAACTCATCAACTCGTATGCAGGCCGACTATTTTTAATGTTGTGCCTAATTTCTGTACCAAACCACTTGTTTGCACAGGAGAAAAATACTATTTCCGGAAAAGTGTTCGACGAAAGCGGACAGACTGTGCCCGGAGCCAATGTATCCTTAACAGGAGCCGATCAGACTGTGACTACCGACGTAAACGGAACCTATTTGTTTTCGAATGTTGCTGCCGGAACATATACGATTTCAGCAACAAATGTCGGCTATAAAAGCTTCACGAAAAAAGTTACTGTAAAAGAAGGAGAAGCAGTAGTTGAAAATTTGTTTTTAGAAACAGAATCGCAAAACTTAAAAGAAGTAGTGGTAACGGGTTCATCCAGTCCCAGATCGAAGCTCGAATCGAGTGTGGCGATTACTTCGATGGGAGCGAAAGCCATTGAAGACAGGGCTCCGGCAAGTACGGCAGCTTTACTTCAGACCATTCCCGGATTTGTGGTGGAAGCCTCAGGAGGTGAAATCGGAAACAACCTTTTTGCAAGGGGAATTCCATCTGCCGGAGCGTATGAATATGTACAAATCCAGGAAGACGGATTGCCTGTTTTTGAAGATGGTGCTTTGCAATTTGCCAACGCGGATACTTTTTACAGACTGGATGAAACGGTGAGTAAAATGGAAGCGGTTCGTGGAGGATCTGCCTCAATTTTTGCCAACAATGCGCCTGGTGGAATCATCAATTTTATTTCTAAAACAGGGCAAAATGATTTTCAGGGAAAAGCAAAGTTTTCTACCTCAGATTACGGAATGTTCAGAACCGATCTTAATCTGTCTGGGGCTTTAATTCAGGACAAATTATTTTTTAATATCGGTGGTTTTTACAGAGCCGATAATGGAGTGAGAAATACCGGATTTACAGCCAATAAAGGAGGTCAGATCAAAGGAAACCTAACCTATAAATTTGACGATGGCGATTATTTAAGAGTGAACTTCAAGCACCTTGACGACAGAAATACTTTTTACCTGCCCATTCCATTAAAAAGCAATAACGGAAAAATCGAAGGTATCGATGGTTTTAATCCAAATTATGGAACTTTGACTTCTGTGAATTTCAGTCATCTGAACGTGCCTCAGTATGGCGGCGGAACTTTTAGTGCCGATTTAGAAGATGGTTCACATCCGGTAATCAACTCTGTCGGAGCGGAATTCAAAAAGAAAATATCGGATAAAGTAACTTTTAAAAATGCCTTTAAACAAACGGCTATCGATTTGAATTATAATGCCATTTTTCCAAATGGAGGTCCGTGGACACAAGATGCCTATGCCACAGGAGTTCAGAATACAACTGCATCCAATCTGAATTTTACGTATGTAGACAATGGAGCAGCTGTTGATCCAAACGCATTAATCATGAGAGCCGATCATTGGTACATTCATAAAAAAATGAACAATTTCGCGAATAATTTCTCTTTTGCTTTTGATTTAGATCCTGTAAAACTGACCGCCGGATATTATTATTCGAACTGGAAATCAAACCAATACTGGAACTGGAATTCGTATCTGGTTGGCGTTTCAGACAATCCGAGATTGTTAAATGTAGAAGACAAAACTACGGGAGTAAACCATACCTGGAACGGAGTGGAAAGAATCACCTGGCTGGAAAGAGATGCACAAACGAAAGGCGTACTGAATGATATTTATGCGGATGCTGAAATTAAAGCAACCGAAAATCTGACTTTTAATGCCGGGGTACGATACAATAAAGACAAGTATTCCGGATACAGGGACAATGCCCGTTTTTTTGCAGAGAATTTGGGAGTGCTGGATAACAATACTGCCGATGATGCGGTTACCACCGTAAAAGGAAACCCTTATACCTATTGGAGATATGATGTAAGCGAATTGTCTTATACAGGTGCTGCAAATTACAAATTCAATGATAATATGGCTTCTTACGTTCGTTACAGCCATGGTTTCAGATCTCCGATTGAAGAATCGTTTTATGACAACGCAGCTGATTTAAGCAAGCTTGAAAATACAAAAGTGAATCAGTTGGAATTAGGGTACAAATATTCCGGTTCGTTCTTCTCTGTGAATGCCAACGTATTTCACATGAATCTGAAAAATGTTGCTTTTACGGATATCTTATCAGACGGAAGTTCTGAAAATAAATTTGCCGATGTAAACAATATTGGTCTTGAAGTAGAGACGAATGCAAGATATGAAATCGTAAACCTGAATTTTACCTTCACCGTTCAAAAACCGGAATACGATAATTTCACCGGTTCTAATGCGGACGGTTCTACTTTTGATTTTAATGGAAATACCGCACGAAGAATTCCTAAATTTTTCTGTAACCTGAGACCTGAAGTAAATATCACCAAAGATTTTACAGCGTACGTACAATTCTCGTATTATGATAAAAAGTTTACCAATCAGGATAACAAACAGGTTTTACCGGCTTACAAAGAAGTGGGAGCAGGTTTAAATTATACGTACAATAACCTTCGTTTTGCAGTAGACGCATCGAATTTATTCAATGAGATTGGTCTAACGGAAGGCGACCCTAGACAAACCACATCGGCAGCAAGCGATGTGTTTATGGCAAGACCTATTTTAGGACGTGCTTTTAGATTTTCGGTAGCCGTTAATTTTTAATTTGAGTTAGTTAATTGATAGTTTGCCAAATGCTGTTGCCAAAACAGCATTTGGTATTTTTGTAACTTTACGTAATCCTTCTTTTATAAAGGGATCTTTCTTTATAAAACAAATCCATCCCTTAATGAAAAACCTCGGAATTAAAATAGCGCTTTATCTTAATTATTTTGTCTTTGCCATTTTATTGAATAGTGTAGGCATTGTAATTTTGAAATCACAGAAAAATTACGGAGTCGATGAAGTACAGGCCAGTATCCTGGAAGCCTTTAAGGATATGCCTATTGCGATTGTCTCTTTTTTTATAGCGTCTTTTCTGCCCCGCATTGGCTACAAAAAAGCAATGCTGACAGGTCTTGCCCTTGTAACTTTGGCCTGCATTACCATGTATTTCGGAAATTCGTTTGACAGTGCCAAACTCTTATTTGCAACTGTCGGTGTCTCTTTTGCTTTAATAAAAGTTTCTGTGTATTCCTTAATTGGTACCGTTACCGAAAACCAAAAGGAACACAATGCCCTTATGAGCAGTATTGAAGGTGTTTTTATGATTGGAATTGCCCTGGCTTATTTTTTATTTCCGGCTTTTAATGATGAAACCCATCCGGATTCGTGGTTAAATGTATACTGGTTTTTGGCTGGGCTATCGCTATTGTCCTTCCTGTTTCTGTTTTTTACAAAATTTGAAACCATTACAGCAACCGCCGGCGCCAATTTTAAAGATGATTTTCTTCAGATGTTTAAATTGATCGCTAAGATGCTTACGGTTATTTTCGTTATCAGTGTTTTTTTATTCGTCATGATCGAGCAGGGGATTCTTTCCTGGCTGCCCACCTTTAATACCAAAGTGCTGCATTTACCCGAAAACATTAGCATTATGATGGCCAGCATTCTGGCAATTTCACTGGCAGTGGGCCGGCTTGTAGCAGGAATAATAACCAAAAAAGTCAACTGGATCTGGGTACTCAGCGTTTGTGTAATCGCTGCCATGCTGATTGTATATTTTGTACTTCCGAATGTGGTTGGACTTGAAGTGAAAAATATTGATTCCCTTTCCGATATTCCGCTTATTGGATTTGCATTTCCGTTAATCGGATTGTTTATAGCGCCCATTTATCCCTTACTGAATTCAATAGTATTAAGCTCCCTGCCGAAAAATCTTCAAAGTTCGATGACAGGATTAATCGTTATTTTTTCAGCTCTTGGAGGGACATTGGGTTCAAGAATCACAGGCTGGCTGTTTAAAAATGAAGGCCCGGAAAAAGCATTTTATTTCACTTTAATTCCGATGTCTTTATTGCTGATCTCCTTTTTTATTCTTAAAAAAATTACCGCAAAAAATGAAATTTAAATTACATATCAATCAAACCCTTAGTCAGTTACTGGCTCAGGAAGATACTGATGGCGACAAGAAGATCACCATTGATGACAAAGGGCCAAAACGCTTTTTGCTCGAAGATGATAAAGGAAACCCGATGGCTGTTGAAGGAACGTACCAGCTTTCTAACTTATTACAGGAATTGGCCTTGTCCAAAAAAAATAACACTGAGTTTGCCGAAATTAGTTTAGAAGATATAACGGAAGATCCGGTAGAAAGAATTTCGAGAAAAATAAAAGATCTATACTGGAAAGGATTGACCAGAACGATTGATGCCGCGGGAATAAAAAAGATCCTGGAAGACGACAAAATAGTAAATGCAATCTCCTATCTGTATGTTCCGGTCGGAGATTCTTTCGCTTTTAACTATTTTAAAAATTTAGAAGCTGAAAACCCTGCTTTAAAAGTGGTGCAGTTACCGGAAGACATTTCACCGGAATATGTTTTATCCCTGAATAAAAAACCGGGAATTCTGGCATTGGCCCTTCAAACCAAAAACAGTGAAACCAGTGGAGTTCCTTTTGTAGTTCCGGGCGGAAGGTTTAATGAAATGTACGGCTGGGACAGTTATTTCATTACAATGGGACTTTTAATAGATGATAAAAGGGATCTGGCGCTTGGCATGGCAGAAAACTTTAAATACCAGATTGACCATTATGGAAAAATCCTGAATGCCAATCGAAGTTATTACCTGACCCGCACTCAGCCTCCGTTATATACCTCATTGATTGTTGATATTATCGAAAAGGCAAATCCTGAAAAAGAATGGATTGAAAGACATTTGAAAACGGCTATAAAAGAGTACAACACCGTTTGGATGGAGCAGGGGAAAAGACTTACTCCGAATGGGTTAAACCGCTACAGGGCCGAAGGAATCGGGCTTCCGTTTGAGGTAGAAGAAGGACATTTTGATGATATACTGGAAAAATATGCGCCAAAATATGGGCTATCAACCCGGGAATTTGAGAAAAAATACCTCGAAAGAGAAATTCTGGATGCTGATCTGGATCATTATTTTACACATGACAGAAGCATGCGCGAAAGCGGCCACGATACAACAAACAGATTGGTAGGTATTTGTGCCGATTTGAATACAGTGGCGATCAACAGCCTGCTTTATAAATATGAAACCGATATTGCTTTTCTGATTGAAACGGTTTTTAATGACCAGTTTCAGTACAATGAAAACACGGTGTATTCCAGTGATTACTGGCATAAAAAAGCAGCGGAAAGAAAGGAAAAAATCAACAAATTGTGCTGGAACGAAGCCAACGGTCTTTATCTCGATTATAATTTTGAACTCGAAGAACAGCATTATTTTGAGGCCGCCACAACATTTTATCCGTTATGGGCAAAAATCTGTACGGAGGAGCAAGCCGCTATTTTGGTTCAAAAAACATTGTCCAAATTTAAAATGAAAGGCGGAATTGCCGGAAGTACTCCATCGTCTATCGCAGCTGTTAGTGAACATGCACCAACCAGACAATGGGATTATCCGTTTGGCTGGGCGCCGCATCAGATACTATTGTGGAAAGGCTTGTTAAATTATAATTTTCAGGACGAAGCACAGGAAATGATTTATCGCTGGTTGTGGCTTATTACCCGAAATGCGGTGGATTACAACGGAACGATTCCGGAGAAATTTGATTTGTCTATCAGTTCACATAAAATTTTTGCCGAGTACGGAAATGTCGGAACCGAATTTAACTACATAACAGAAGAAGGATTTGGCTGGATGAATGCTTCCTACCAATTTGGACTGACACTGCTAAGTTCCGGTTTAAAAGAAAAATTATCCAGTCTGACTGATCCGGATACTTTATTCTAAAAAAATATTTGTGTCATTTTTAAAACGTCAATTTTGTTTTTGAAAATGTCTTTTAAAGTAAAAAAGCTGCTTCCGGGATTATTCAGGAAGCAGCTTTTATCTTTATTTTTGTTCGCTAATCGCGGCTTTCTTCAGCCTTAATAACCGTATTTTTTTATTGGTATTATCAGCGACGAAGATACGGTCTTCTAATTGCGCAATACCCAGAATAGTTCCAAAAGGGTTTTCGCCCATTATGTCATTCGCATTAATCCTGGCAGCGTAGGTTTTGTTCAAAAACTCTTCTTTCGGATAGAATCGTAAAAAATTGACAGCACCCACATTTTCAGAAGTGATGGCCCAGTCGCTGTTAATCGAAACAGCAAGAGGTTTAGCATCTGGAAACGGTTTGGTTACTGGATCAATTGGAGTGGTGAGTGAAGCCGCAGCATTGGCACGAATCGAAGCGATATCATAATACAGATAGGCTTTGGCATTTCGTCCCGCAACCACCAGATTTCCACCGTCGACCTGCAGGGAATAAAATTCATCATATCCGTTTAAGGTATTTAATTTGGCAATCGGGGCCAGGTCCCATTTACTGGTTTCCGTAATTTGGGAGGTTTCAAAAACTTTAATAGTCGTATTTTTTTCCTTAACGAAAACCAACCCGTCTTTTACCGCAACACCAAAAACGTGTACAAAAGTATTCCACCATTGCCCGTTACCCACAGTACTGATTCCTAAATTGGTCGTTTCATCTAATACAAAAAGGCGCGAATCGACACTTCCGAGATAGATTCTTTTATTATCTACGCAAACAGAAGAAAGATTGGTAAAATCGATGTTAGTTGCCCCTTTAGAAAAGGCCGTTACAGATTTTAGATGTTTCAACGTTTTGGCATCAAAAATTTCAAGGACATTTCCACTGCAGACATATAATTTATCATTGGCAATGGTTATTCCTCTCGGGTCAAGCGTACCTTTCCCGTCTCCAATTTGTGCAGCGGTTATGGATGCTTCATCTGTGGGATAATAGTAATATTTATCGTCTGTGGCATTATTTGCATCATCATTATCGTTGCAGCCTGTAAGTATCAGAAGTAGTACCAAAAGTACTTTAGGCAGTGTGTAAAGTCTTTTTAATTCCATTTTCCTTCTCCTTTGTATTTTACTAAAAATGTGTTTTTCGGATCAATTTTAAAAACCGGTTTGCTATAAGTTCCGGTTAGATATTTTGTTTTGCTGTACGTTTTTAAAATATCCGGATCAATAAAAGGAAGGTCGTTGATGTAAATCAAATATTTATAAAACTGCGTCAGCATTTCCTGTTGTCCGCCGCCTTCACCGCTATTGGCAAAATTACTGTCGTGGTTATACCCCGTATGATGGGAGTATTCATGTGACCAGAGTGACATTTCCCCTCTCCAGTGTCCGCTTACATAATTAGATTCATACTGAGAAGCCAGTGGTCCGCCTCCCCAGGCAGCATCACCGCCTACCATGGCCATGTAAAGCGTTCTTCCGTCCACATAGTCCCAGTATCGTTTTTCAATCTCGGCTTTTGTAAAATAATCATACTGGCCATTGGCATCCGCAGTATTACCATGCCAGTCTGTGGCTCCTATTACAGCAGTTCCGGCAGCAGCGGCCTGTTCTTTTTTATAAAGGTCAAAATTATTATGTGTCTGATAATAAATAGGATGGCTTAAAGCGTAGGAATAATTGATAATCATTGTAATGGCTTCTTTCGCCAATACAGGATTCATAGGCAGGTATTTGCCATATTCTTCAATATGATAGCCGTCATGAAACTGAACCAATTGCGAAGATTTGATTTTCTTGAATTTCGCAAATAAAGGATCGGAGGATTCTACTGAAAATTCGATTCCGCCGGACGAAAAACCCTCTATTTTATCTATGGTGACTGTTTTTCCGTCTTCCAATTGATAATCATTTTTTTCAGAAACCAATGGAATCTGATGGACTGACCGGTGAAAAGCCGGAATCTGGGTAAAGTGGTATAGTACAAAACGTTTGTCGTAGTTGGGTAATTTCGCATAGATTTTTACATCCTTAAGACCAACCGGCGAGTAAAGAGATAGCTGTACAGAGTCTTTTCCTTTTTGGATGACCTGTACGGGCTGATTGACACGAAACCAGCGGTCTTTTTTATCATACATTCTGGCTGGATCTTCATCGTCTTCAAACAGGGTCATCGGATGGTTTGCTGCCGAAAGTTTTGTTGCATCAATCTGAGGTAAATAGTTGGCGGTATAATTGCCTGAATCAGTATCACTGCAACTGGTCTGCAGAATAACGGTTAAGAATAACAAGCCTAGGGAGCACAGGCTTTTGAAAAGAGTAGGTTTCATTGTTGTTAAATTTGAATGTTAAAAAAGGGGGACTTTTCTTTTTATGTTGTTTGGGCTATGTCTGTCAGTTAAGGGTTAAATAAGGAGTGTTTAATTTTAATTTGCGGGCAAATAAACGAAATTATAATATAAGTACTACAGATTAAAGTAGAAAATTTGTTAAATACTGATAAGTCGGCTTTTTCTGCCTTATTTAAAAGTTAATAAACACTAAAACGTACTTTAAATCTGGATATTGTTTTTACAAAATTCACTTAAAAAAAAATTAATATTCCCTTTTCAAAAAAAATAATAAATAAAAGAATGTTCATTCATTTATTATTCTATCTTTGCTAAAAAGATGTCATGAGAGTAAGAGATATTGATAAAGAAAATCTGGTTATTGCCAACGCAATAGATCAAATCGTACAGGATGGATTTCAGGGTTTCAGTATGAATAAACTTGCCAAAGCATGTAATATTTCGGTTGGGACATTATACATTTATTATAAAGACAAAGATGATTTAATCCAAAAAATAGGGGCAACCGTCGCTCTTGAGTTTTTTTCAAGTACCATTAAAAATTTCTCGCCTGAAATGTCATTTGAAGAAGGATTATGGATACAATGGGTAAACAGGGCTGGCTTTACCATGAAATATCCGAAGCAAGTCGCTTTTTTTGAAATTATCAAACACTCTCCTCATGGAGAAATAATATTGAATTCTACCACCAAATTTTCGGATTTCAGGATGATTATGAAACAGTTTATCGATAACGCTCTGCATAAAAAGGAAATTTCGCCAATGACATTTGAAGCTTTTTGGGCCGTTGCTTACGGGCCATTGTATACTTTATTAAACTTTCATACCGATGGTAAGAGTATGGGAGGGAAACCGTTTGTTCTTACCGATAAAATAATGAAAGAAGCTTTTCAGGCAACCATAAAAGCTTTAAAACCATGAAAAGATATGGAGACAGATTTAAACACAATACACGTATTTAAAACAAATATTGGAAAAATAGATACCGGCTGCCCGATGTATCAAAAGCTGAACGATCACAAGGATATACAACAATGGAGCATTGATCATGACGATATTGATTGTGTATTACGTATCGTTTCAGAAACGCTTCAGCCAAAGCAAATTATTACTCTTATCCGTGAATTTGGCCATAAATGCCAGGAACTGATTTAAAAATAAACGATTAAAATGGAAAAAAATACTGCAGTAGCTACTGCTTTTTCTTTAAAACAGATCATTATTATTACTATTCTGGCGCTTTTGCAATTTACAGTGATACTCGATTTTGTCATAATTTCCCCTTTGGGTGATATCTTAATGAAAACACTGGACATGACGACGGCCAAATTTGGATTTACCGTTTCCGCTTATGCTTTTAGCGCCGGAATTTCAGGATTACTTGCAGCAGGTTTTGCTGATAAATTCGACAGGAAAAAACTGCTCATTTTCTTTTATACCGGATTTATTATTGGTACTCTTTTTTGTGCATTTGCTTCGAATTACCAGATGCTGCTTTTTGCAAGGATTTTTACTGGCCTTTTTGGCGGTGTTATCGGGTCGGTTTCACTTGCTATTGTAACGGATTTATTTGTAATTCAGCAAAGAGGACGAGTGATGGGATCGATACAAATGGCCTACGCAACAAGCCAGATTTTAGGAATTCCACTGGGATTGTATTGTGCCAATAACTGGGGATGGCATGCTGCTTTTATTATGATTGCGGTTTTAGGAATATTGATTCTGATTGCTATTATTACGCAGCTGCAACCCGTAACAAAACATTTGGAACTGCAATCCGACAAGAACCCTTTTCAACACCTTTGGCATACGCTGAATAATAAAAACTATCAAATTGGCTTTGCGGCAATTGCATTTCTTTCTGTAGGTGGTTTTATGCTACAGCCTTTCGGAAGTGCTTTTCTGGTCAATAATATTCACATCAGTCAGCTTCAATTACCAATGGTATTTTTCTTTACGGGACTTTCGGTGCTGTTTATAATGCCTTTGGTGGGGAAGTTAAGTGACAAAGTCAATAAATTTAGGCTCTTTGCCGTTGGATCACTGATTTCGGTAATTATGATTTTAATTTATACCAATCTTAATCCTATTCCATTATGGGAAGTGGTAGCAATCAATATGGTATTGTTCATGGGGATTATGAGTCGTATGATTCCTGCTACAACCCTGAATACAGCTATTCCCGAAATGAAAGATCGTGGTGCTTATATGTCGATAACTTCTTCATTACAGCAAATCGCGGGCGGCATTGCAGCGGTATGTGCGGGTTTCATCGTGCATCAGCAAACCAAAACTTCTCCTTTGGAAAATTATGATGTCCTGGGATATGTTATTGCCGTTATTACAAGCTGTTCGGTACTGCTGATGTGGAGAGTAAATCAACTGGCAAAGTCAAAAGAGAAAAGTATAATTTAGAAAATCAGGAAAGAAACATTTGTGATAAATTTTCGCAATGCATAAAAAAAAGACGGTCTTTGATCGTCTTTTTTTATGATTAAAAGATTGTATTGAAGTAACAAAAACGTTTTTAAGTAAGAAGTTATGTGCAAATTTTAAATAGTACAAATCATCACGTGCAATAAATTTAAAAATGATTTCACTAATCTATCAATAAATTATATAGTCAGGATGACTATTTTTTATTTTATTGGTATTTCAGCTGAAAAACAGGCTTTAATACGGTGAATTTTCCTTAAAAATAAAAATGATGATTATGGGTTAAAATATCATAATTACTGAGTATTATGTTTTAAATTAGCATTAAAATAATGATTTATTGAAAAAATATTTTACTAAAACGATTTTGTAAATCACTTTTATATATATTTGTTCAACTATTAATTATCCATTTAATACCATAACCACTTAATGAAAAGAATCACGATTAAAGATATTGCTACCGAGGCCCAAGTTTCGATATCTACAGTTTCTTTTGTGATTAACGGGAAAGGGGAAAAGATGGCAATTAGCCCGGCTGTCATAAAAAAGGTAAAGGAAGTGGCTGAAAAGCTTCATTACCGGCCAAGTATGATTGCCAGTAGTCTGAGAACCGGAAAAACGAGATCTATCGGTCTTATCGTAGAAGATATCTCCAACCAGTTCTTTGCAGATTTAGCAAGAGTAATAGAAGACGAAGCCAAAAATATTGATTACAGGGTTTTCTATTGCAGTACAGGAGATGATGATGCACGTTCTGAAGAATTGGTTCACAGTCTTTTGCAGGCCAACGTAGAAGGGTTTATTATCACGCCCACTAAAAATTTAGAAAAAACTATTGATCTTCTGTTAAAATTGCAAAGACCCGTAGTTTTGATTGACCGTTATTTTGCACATCAGAAAGTAAGCCATGTAGTGATGGATAACTACGAAGGTTCCTATTCGGCTACTAAGTTTTTAATGGAGAAAGGATGCAAAAATATAGCGGTAGTCAATAATAAATCTCAAATGATTCAGATGAAACTGAGAGAGAAAGGATATACAGATGCCTTAAAAGAAGGAGGCATTTATGATAAATCACTGGCGCTTTATCTGGATTATCATGCAAATGAGCAAAGCAGGATTGATTCACTAATAGGTTTTTTTAAAGCGAATCCGGGAATTGATGCTGTTTTATTTTTAGCCAATTATATGGGATTGGCAGGTTTACAGGCTTTTAGAAGTATGGGGTACAAAATACCGGAAGATATTTCGGTAATCAGCTTTGATGATCATGACAGTTTCAAATTGCATACACCAACAATTTCCGTGATTGCACAGCCTATAGAAGATATTGCCATTAAATCTATTCAGTTACTAATGAGTCAGATGACAGATTTTGAAGCTTTCAAAATCGAAAAAGTGCTTAAGAAAGGCACATTGATTGTCAGGGAATCGGTTTAGATGCATTGCCTGTTTCAAAATTAAAAAAAATAAAAAATCAATTAAACGCGGTTTTTTTTACCCATTTTACTAAATCGTTTTAGTAAACAAAACAGCTTAAGCTGCCGGATAACTGATTTTGGAAACTATTTTTTATGTAGTAAAAACCTATAAAATGATATTTTTTTATCATTATATAACTACTTTTTTTTATTGAAACTGAGTTCGAATTTTTATTAATATTAAAACAAACAGATTAAAAACAAACACAAATCAAAACAAATAAACCAAAAAAAAATTGCTTATGAAACGAATTTTAGCAGTGTTAGGAATGGTATTGTTTAGCAGCTTAGGAGCTGTTGCACAAAACCGATTAATAACAGGCATAGTGGCAGATGCAGAGAACAAGGGAATTGTTGCTGCATCAATCGAGGTTCAGGGAAAACCATTTAGCGCAATTACAGACGCCGAAGGTCGATTTAAGATGAATGTTCCGGAAGGAAAGGTTACGTTAAATGTAACTTCTATAGGTTTTGTATCAAAATCAGTGGTGCTTCAGGCAACTGAAAACAGAGTTTCAGTGGTATTAACAGAAAATGCACAGGAATTAAAAGATGTTGTCGTAACTTCATTTGGAGTTAAGAAACAAAGAAAAAGTTTAGGTTACGCAGTTGGAGAACTGAAAGGAGATGACCTGACAAAGAACAAAGAAATTAACTTAGGAAATGCCCTTCAGGGTAAAATAGCAGGGGTTAACGTTTCTGCACCGGTGACAGGACCGTCCGGTTCAAGCCGTGTGGTAATTCGTGGAGCCACTTCAGCTTCAGGACTAAACCAGCCTTTGTATGTGGTAGACGGTATTCCGATTGATAACACCCAACAGGGAAATGCAGGAATGTACGGAGGAGCCGATAAAGGTGACGGTATGTCTTCTTTCAATCCCGATGATATTGCCTCAATGTCAGTATTAAAAGGTAGTGCCGCCTCAGCTCTTTACGGGTACAGAGGATCAAATGGTGTGATCTTAATCACCACCAAAAAAGGTAAAAACGGAACAGGAATCGGAGTAGATTTTAGTACCAACTCTACTTTTAATACACCGGCAAGCCTTTTGCACTGGCAGGATCAGTATGGTGCAGGAGCACCGGATGCTAACGGAGTTCCAACAAGATTTACGAATTTACAGGAATTAAGGGATTCGTACTATTTTGCATGGGGAGATAAATACGACGGAACAAATTCGATTGCCTTAGACGGAACGACAAAGCCTTACAAAGCATATGGAAAAGATAACGTTGAAAATTTCTACAGAACAGGGCATTCTTTCAGTAATACTTTGGCAATTTCGGGCGGAAATGAAACGACAAACTTCAGATTGTCTTTCGGAAATACAAAAGATGAGTCTATTTTGCCGGGAACAAATTTCGGAAGAAATAACATTACACTGAGTTTGAACGCAACTCCAAACAAAAAGATCAGTATTGAGAGTAACGCACAATATATCTCGGAAAAAAGTAAAAACAGACCTTACCTGAATGACTCTCCGCGAAATCCTTCTTTCCCGACTACTTTTATGACGCCGGGTACCGACATCAGATGGTTACGCAATCCGTACGATGCCAATGGTGGAGAAGAAGATTATCTGGGAGCAAATGTATACCATACAAATCCGTACTTTGCAACAGATCAGACGTTAAACACGGATCTTAGAAAACGTTTTATAGGTTCTGCAAAAGTTACCTATAACATTACAGATAAGATCTACGCAAAAGCGGTGCTGGGTATTGATGATATTAATTATGAATATACAGAGATTGAACCAACCGGAATCAATTACAATATTGGAGGATCTATTGAAGACAGAATTGAGAACCGTTCTGAATTTAATGCTTCGGGTTACTTAGGATACAAAAGTGATATCGCTAAAAATCTTTCACTGGATGCTTTTATCGGAGCAAACCGCCAGGATAACCGATATAATGGTATTAAAATGAAAGGAAATAATTTTATTGTGCCGTTCAAATATTTCTATGGAAATACACAACCGGACAAAACAGAGAAATTATTTTCGGAACGCGAAGTAAACTCTCTTTTTTATTCTGCTGATTTAGCCTATAAAGATTTCTTATTTTTAAGTTTAACAGGTCGTGAAGACTGGTTTTCTACTTTAGATCCTAAAGACAACAGCATTTTTTATCCATCGGTAAGTACCAGTTTTATTTATTCTGAAGTGATTAAATTACCGGAGTGGATGTCTTATGGTAAGATCAGGGCAGGATGGGGTAACGTAGGAGGCGGATTGCAGGAAGCGTATGCTTTAATGCTGACGTATACCACACCGGACGGGCAGACAGATTCACAGGGACAGCCTATTTTAGGTGTAAATGGGGATACCGTTAACAATAGAAATTTAAGGCCTTATAATGTAAGTACCATCGAGTTTGGTTTTGAAAATACATTTTTCAATAACCGATTAAGTACAGATTTGACTTTTTACAGCAAGAAAACAACTAAAGATATTGCAGATGCTGATATTTCTCAGGCTTCAGGTTACAGAACCACTAAAATCAATGTGGGGGAAATCCTGAACAAAGGGGTTGAATTTGCAGTCAATGTAAAAGCAGTAAAAACACCAAGTTTTTCCTGGAGTGTAGGTTATAATTTCGCTTACAATCAAAGTGAAGTACTTAGCCTTTCTGATAAAATCAATACCAAATCACTAGAAGGAAACAGAGACGCAAGAGCTTCTGTAGTTTTAGAAAAAGGACAGCCTTTCGGCGTAATTAAAGCCTACGATTATTTAAGAGATGCAAACGGAAATATCGTATTAGATACCAACGGAAGATTCCTGAGAGGAAATTTAATTATTGCAGGACAAGGTGTTGCACCAACTTCAATGGGACTTTCAAATGATTTCTCTTATAAAAATTTCACGCTTTCCGTTTTTGTAGATGCTAAATTCGGAGGTGAAATCTATTCGGCAACCAACCAGTTAGGAACCCGTTACGGATTATCTGAAATTACACTTCCGGGTCGTGAAGGCGGAGTAGCAGTAAGCGGTACTGATGTGAACGGAAATCCTGTAAATCAAACAGTTTCTGCTTATAACTACTGGAGAAGTTACAGTGACGTAACCTCAAACTTCGTATACGATGCTGATTTTGTGAAGTTAAGAGCAATTTCTTTTAGCTACAATTTCCCAAAAACCTATATCCAGAAAACACCATTTCAATCTATTAGTTTAGCTTTTTCAGCTCATAATTTATGGACGATTTATGACAAAGTTCCAAACATTGATCCGGAATCAAACTACTCTAATAGCAATGCTCAGGGTATGGAAAGAGCCTCTATGCCATTGACCAGAAACTACGGTGTAACGCTTAATGTTAAATTCTAATAGTAAAAAAGATGAAAAATAAATATATAAAAATATTTTGTGCCGCAATGGTTGGGGTGCTGACATTGGCCTCCTGCGATAAAGGGTTTGAGGAACTGAATACAAACCCAAATGCCTTAACAGATCCGGCTTTAAAATCGATGTTTACGCTTGCTGAAATCTATGTGGACGGACAGGATTTTTCGAATACAAGAGGAAATAATATTTACGCCGCGCAATATGTACAGCACTTCGCTTCCTTAGGCGGCGGATCAAAATACACCTATTCTTCAGAATATTCAGGTGCTTTGTTTGGAGAAACATACGGGAAAGGACTGAATCAGATTTTTCAGTTATTATCGGTAACACCGGACGCACCGGAAAATTCTAATATGGTTCAGGCCCTTAGAATTATGAAAGTATTTCTGTTTCAGAAGCTGACAGATACGTATGGTGAAGTTCCTTATTTCGAAGCCGGAAAAGGATATAACGGAAATATTTTTGCCCCAAAATATGATACACAGGAAGCGATTTACAATGACCTTTTAAAAGAACTGGATGAAGCCGGAACAGCATTAGATGCCAACAAAGCTTTTGTCGGAAATGCCGATTTGTATTATCAGAGTGATGTTACAAGATGGAAAAAACTGGCCAACTCCCTAATGTTGAGAGTAGCAATGCGTTTGTCTAAAGTAAACCCTGCGAAAGCAAAAGAGTATGTGGAAAAAGCAGTTGCAAAAGGAGTTTTTACATCCAATGATGACAGTCTTGTACTAAAACATGATGCAGGTCCTGCAGGAGTGAAAACAAATCCGATTACCTCTTCATGGGTTAGAAATGACCTGAATGGTGGGGAATCGAATATTAAATTCAGTAAAACTTTTATCGATTTATTGAAAAACACCAACGATCCGCGTTTAAGAATCTATGCCAAACTGGAAGCAACAGGAAACAACAATCCGGCAAGCCAGCAGGGTTTACCAAATGATGCCAAAGAATTTCCGGGAGGAGACAAAAAGCTTTTCTCAGACCCAAATACTTCTACGGTATTGCGTTTAGATGCCCCAACTTTAATCATGTCTTACGCTGAAATAGAATTTATACTGGCGGAAGCAGTAGTGAGAGGATGGAATGTTGGCGGAACAGCGCAGAAACATTATGAAGATGGCGTTAAAGCAGCGATGGAAGTGCTGACTATTTTCGGAGACAAAGTGCCTGCAGTGACTACAGCGGAATACAACACATATATTACTACTTATCCGTTTAAATCGGCCGGAACAGAGGCTCAGAAAATAGAACAAATTATAACTCAAAAATGGATTGTATTGCTGTTTAATGGTTTTGAAGCTTTTTCTGAATACAGAAGAACAGGTTATCCGGTATTAGTTCCGGTGAATGATCCTACGGGAGAAACCAAAGGAACTATTCCCAGAAGATTGATTTACGATCAGTCCGAGTTGATCACCAACGAAGCCAATTACAAAGCGGCAATACAGCGTCAGGGATTAGATTTGATGACAACCAGAATCTGGTGGGACAAATTGTAAAATAATTAATTTGGTTGGTTAGTTAAAATAAGTCGGGTAATCTCCTGTTACCCGGCTTATTTTTAATCTTTCTGTTAATAAGGATCAAAAAGAACCCGCATTGTATTGGTTTACTAGAAGATTATAATGTCTTTTTTTTCGCAACAGCTAAAAATAGCTTTTGCTGAAAAAGAAGGGATTTTTTCAATTTGATATAAATAAATCAAACAATAGAAGTTCGCTTTTTAATTTTATGACAAAGTCAGATGTAAAAGAAACTGATAAATACTAAATTGAGGCAGACATTCCCATAGAATTATGCGCAGTAAAAGGAAATGATTTCTGAATATTTTGTTAGTTATTCGTAAACACGTAACCTAAAGAGAAGGAATAATGGTGTAGCGCTTTATTCCTTCTTCTACTGCCAGGAATTAAAATACATTGGCTTTTTTAAAAAATTAAAACTTAGGCATTCCTATTTTATACTAAGTAAAATGAATTATAAAAAAAACTTTTTTACGTTAATCTGTTTTGGTCTTGTAAATCTTTCCTCTGTAGCGATTGCACAGCGTATAGATTTGAAGAAGGGCTGGAATTACCGTGAAGAGAAAACACAAAAATGGTTTCCAGCTGCCGTTCCCGGAGAAATACATACCGATTTATTACGCAACAAAGCAATTCCGGATCCGTTTTACAGAGACAATGAAAAGAAATTAGCATGGATCGAACGTAAAAACTGGGAATATAAAACCACTTTTCAGGTATCGGCGGCAACGCTAAAAAAGAAAAACACAGAATTGGTTTTTGACGGACTGGATACTTATGCCACAGTTTATCTCAATAAGCAGCAGATTTTAAAAACAGACAATATGTTTCGTCAATGGCGGGCAGATGTCAAAAAAATACTAAAATCAGGCAACAATGATTTGGTTATCGTATTTCAGTCCGCTCAAAATGTGGTCGATTCACTGGCCAAAAAAGACCTGCCTTTTGTCATTCCGGATAACCCAAGGGCTTATGTCCGCAAAGCACAATATCATTTCGGATGGGACTGGGGGCCAAAATTTACCACCTGCGGAATTTGGAAAACCCCCAGATTAGAAGCCTACGATACAAAAGAGACAGAACAGCCTTATGTGCTGAACCGTAAGATAGAATTGGTACAGCAACCGGACAGTCTGGGCAGATCCTTTTATTTTAAGATTGACGGCAAACCTGTATACATGAAAGGAGCAAACTATATTCCTTCCGACGCTTTTCTGTCCAGAGTGACCAAAAAAGAATACGAAAAGGTAATTGCTTTGGCAAAAGACGCCAATATGAATATGCTTCGCGTCTGGGGCGGCGGAATTTATGAAGAGGATTATTTTTATGATTTATGCGATAAATACGGAATCAATGTCTGGCAGGACTTTATGTTTGCCGGTACGATGGTTCCCGGAGACAAAGCTTTTTTTGAAAACGTTAGGGAAGAAGTCAAATATCAGGTGAAACGACTACGCCATCATCCGAGTATTGTTTTATGGTGTGGCAATAACGAAGCCGACGAAGCCTTTAAAAACTGGGGCTGGCAAAAAAGCATGAAAATGTCAAAACAGGATTCCACCCGATTGTGGAAGGATTATGTGCGTTTATTTCAGGACAGTATTCCAAAATGGGTCAATGAAGTTGATGGCAAGCGCCCCTATATTAGTTCTTCGCCTTTGTTTCACTGGTCTCAAAAAGAAAGTGTCAAACAAGGAGACAGTCATTACTGGGGAACGTGGTGGGGACTGGAAGACATAGAAGTGACGCAGAAAAAAACCGGACGTTTCGTGAGCGAATACGGAATGCAGTCTCTTCCCAATTATTCGTCTATCGAAAAATTTACCTTGCCGGAAGACCGGTATTTGTACTCTGATGTTTTGCAGGCCCATCAGAAAGCAGGTAAAGGTTTTTTGAAATTAGAATCCTATTTAAACCGGTATTTTATAGACTCCGTAAAAATAAAAAAGATGAACCTGGAGGATTATACGTACCTGACACAGTGTTTACAATATTACGCCCTTAAAAACATAATAGGTATTCATCGTTCCAAAGCGCCCTATACTATGGGAACCTTGGTCTGGCAGCTTAACGATTGCTGGCCCGTAGCCAGCTGGAGTGTCACCGATTACGACAACCGACAGCCCAAAGCCGCCTGGTATGCCATGCGGGAAGCTTACAGAGACGATATAACGCCAGAAATGGATCTAACCCGTCCAAAGGATTTACAATTGGAAGATCCGGAAATAAGCTGGAAGTTAAAAGGAAATAAAGTAATTTTAAAGGCCTTAAAACCTGCAAAATATGTTTATATTTCGATAAAAGGATATACCGGAAAATGGAGTGATAATTATATCGATTTAAAAGCAGGAGAAGAAAAGATAATTTCTTTTGAAGGAAAATTAACAAAGCCGGAGGTTAGAGTTTATTCGCTATATGAGGTTCTTAAGAGGTACTGAGGTTCTAAGTTGCTTAGGTACTAAGGTTCAGAGGGGCAAAGGGGCAAAGGTTCAAAGGGACAGAGGTTCAAAGAAAATAACTTTGCGATCTTAGCGTAACACCTTGCGACCTTTGCGGTTAATTTTTTTATGTTCAAAGAAAAATAATCCGTGTAAAACCCGTTCAACCCGCGTCATCCGTGACCGATCCAAACAAGTCAATTAAAAATTAAAATATGTTTACAAAATATAACAAAATAGCCTTTAGCGGAATTTTAGCTTTAAACCTGTTTTTGGCCAGTCCGGTAATTTCACAGGAAAAGAAAGCAAAACAGAAAAGTGTAGATTACACCCAATATGTAAATCCATTTATCGGATCTGCGGGTCATGGTCATGTATTTGTGGGCGCTAATGTTCCTTTCGGAGCGGTACAGCTTGGGCCTGTAAATGTTTTTGAAGGCTGGGACTGGTGCAGCGGGTATAATTATGCCAGCAACACTATTTTAGGTTTTACACATACCCATTTGAGCGGTACGGGAATCGGGGATTTAAACGATATCCTTTTACTGCCCGTATCCGGAAAAGTGGCCCTTACCAAAGGAACTAAAGAAGATATGGCAAACGGTTACGGCTCTTACTTTTCACATCAAAACGAAATAAGCCAGCCCGGTTACTACAGCGTTGTGTTAGACAAGTATAAAATCAAAGCCGAATTAACAGCAAGTGAAAGAGTCGGTTTTCATAAATACACTTTCGATTCTGCGAATGATGCTCATGTTTTACTAGACCTTGCTGATGGAATAGGATGGGACAAACCCGTAAAAACATTCATAAAAAAAATAAACGAAACGACAATTGCCGGTTATCGGTATTCGGCAGGCTGGGCAACTGATCAGCGCATTTATTTTACGATGGAATTCTCAGAACCCATTGCCGCTATTGCCTTATATGACAGTATTGCCCCTCTAAAACGCAGTGAAGGAGAAGGTGTCAGAATGAAAGCCGTTTTAGATTTTAAAGCTTTAAAAAACAAACATGTTCTGGTAAAAGTCGGAATCTCTCCTGTTAGTTCCGAAAATGCCGCTGCCAACATAAAAGCAGAAATTCCGGGTTGGGATTTTGATCAAACCGTAAAAGAAGCCAGGTCAAAATGGAATAAAGAACTCAACAAAATTCAGATAAAAGCAGACGACAAAACAATGAAGGTTTTTTATACTTCCTTGTATCATACGATGTTTGCGCCTTCCATTTTTAACGATGCTAACGGAGATTACAGAGGAACCGACAAAAAGGTCTATGAGAAAGCTGATTTTACCAATTATACCACTTTTTCACTTTGGGATACCTACAGAGGTTTACATCCTTTGTACACCATTACACAACCCGATAAAATTAACGATATTGTCAAATCATTTCTGGCGATTTACCAGCAACAAGGCAGATTACCGGTCTGGCATTTGATGGGGAACGAGACCAATACCATGAATGGAAATCATTCCATTGCAGTTATTGCAGATGCCTACCTCAAAGGATACAGAGATTACGACACGACACTTGCCTACGAAGCGATCCGAAAAACAGCCATGCAGACCCGCGACGGAATGGATTATGTTCAGCAATTAGCCTACATTCCGGCTGATAAAATGCTCGAATCCGTTGGAAATGCCCTGGAATACGCCATCGATGATTACTGCGTGGCCCAAATGGCAAAAGCCTTAAACAAAACGGAAGATTATGTTTATTTTACCAAAAGAGCGAATTTATATAAGCTCTATTTCGATAAAGAAACCACTTTTATGCGAGGTAAGTTAACTGATGGAAAATGGAGAACACCTTTCAACCCGCTTTCTTCGGCGCACCGTAAAGATGATTATGTAGAAGGAAATGCCTGGCAGTACACCTGGCTCGTACCTCAGGATCCCTATGGATTAATTGATCTATTTGGAAGCGAGGATACGTTTTTAGCCAAATTGGATTCCCTTTTCCTGATAACCGACAAAGTAGAAGGCGAAGAAGTTTCCCCTGATATCAGTGGCCTGATCGGACAATATGCACAAGGAAATGAGCCCAATCACCATATTCCATACTTATATGCGTACGCCGGACAGCCCTGGAAAACAGCAAAACTAATTCGTGAAATCGATGATAAATTTTACACCACAAAACCCGACGGATTGTGTGGTAATGAGGACTTAGGGCAAATGTCTGCCTGGTATGTGCTCTCTTCCATGGGATTCTATTCGGTTAATCCGGCAAATGGAATTTATGTTTTGGGAAGTCCGTTAGTCAATACGGCCGTAATCCATCATAAAGAAGGGATTTCTTTTACAGTGAAAGCAATCGATAACAGTAAAACAAATATCTATATTCAAAAAGCAGAATACAACGGCAAACCCTATACAAAATCCTATATCACACACGAGATGATTGCAAAAGGAGGAGAATTGAAGTTGTATATGGGCAGCAAACCTTCTTTGACTTTTGGAGTGAAGAAGGAAGACAGGCCGCTTTAGGGAGTTTTCAGTCTCAGTTTTTAGTCACAGTTACAGTTTTCAGTCACAGTTTACATTTCACATTTCACAACTAACAACTAACAACTAACAACTAACAACTAACAACTAACAACTCATAACACACAACTCATAATTAATAAAACATGAAAATAAAGAGTTTAATTTTTTTAGCATTACTACAATATTGTGTTTTTCTAAACGCGCAGGTTAAAACTTTAGATCCGGTAGAATATGTAAATCCGCTTATGGGAACACAATCGCTGCCCAATCTTTCGAACGGAAATACCTACCCGGCAATTTGCAGGCCCTGGGGAATGAATTTCTGGACACCGCAAACCGGAAAAATGGGCGACGGATGGGCGTATACCTATACCGCAGAAAAAATCAGGGGATTCAAACAAACCCATCAGCCGTCACCGTGGATGAACGATTACGGTCAGTTTTCGATTATGCCGGTTACGGGTAAACTCGCTTTTACAGAAGACGATCGTGCCAGCTGGTTCAGCCATAAAGCAGAGGTTTCAAAACCGTATTTTTACAGCGTTTATCTTGCAGATTATGATGTGACAACAGAAATTACCACCACAGAAAGAGCGGCACATTTTCAGATTACATTTCCGGATAATGAAAAATCTTCTATTGTAATTGATGCCTTCAATAAAGGATCTTATATCAAAATTATTCCGTCCGAAAATAAAATTATTGGCTATACCACACGCAATAGCGGAGGAGTTCCGGAGAATTTCAAAAACTATTTTGTATTGCAGTTCGATAAGCCATTTTTGACCCATTCGACCTGGAATGAAAAGACTTTAGAAAAAGATAAATTAGAATTCACCGGCACTCACGTAGGGGCAGTAGTGGGTTTTAAAACCAAAAAAGGAGAAAAAGTAAACATAAAAGTAGCTTCTTCTTTTATCAGTGCAGCGCAGGCAGAATTAAATTTAAAGAACGAATTGGGAGCGGCTACTTTTGACGAAACCGTAGCAGAATCCAAAAAAGAGTGGAACAAAGTTTTAGGAAAAATAACGGTAGAAGATACAAATGAAGAGCAGTTAAAAACCTTTTATTCCTGTTTGTACCGCACAGTTTGTTTTCCGCAAAAGCAATACGAAATAGATGCAGAAGGAAAAATAGTGCATTATAGCCCGTACAACGGAAAAGTGCTTCCAGGCTATATGTTTGCAGGAACCGGTTTTTGGGATACTTTCCGTGCTTTATACCCTTTATTGAATTTGGTCTATCCTTCGATCAACAAAGAAATGCAGGAAGGATTGGTAAATGATTACAAAGAAGGCGGTTTTTTACCGGAATGGTCCAGTCCCGGCTTTAGAAATGTCATGGTCGGCAATAATTCAGCTTCCGTAGTTTCAGATGCCTATATGAAAGGATTAAGAGGTTATGATATCAATACCTTATACGAAGCCCTGCTGCATGGTGCCAATACCGAGGGACCTATGGATGCGGTGGGCCGAAAAGGAGTGAATTATTACAATACCTTAGGCTATGTTCCTTATGATGCAGGTATAAACGAAAATGCCGCACGAACCTTAGAATATGCTTATGATGATTTTACGATCTGGAAATTAGCCAAAGCACTGAACCGTCCCAATAAAGAAATCAAGCTGTTCGAAAAACGAATGATGAACTACAAAAACCTGTACAATCCGGCTATCGGACTCATGAGCGGAAGGAACAAAAACGGAAGTTTTCCGGCCAATTTTAATCCGTTTAAATGGGGAGATGCTTTTACCGAAGGTAACAGCTGGCATTACAGCTGGAGTGTTTTTCATGATGTTCACGGGTTAATTGATCTCATGGGAGGCGAAAAGGCCTTCACAGCCAAATTAGATGCTGTATTCACCACACCTCCGGTTTTTGATGATAGTTATTATGGATCCGTTATTCATGAAATCCGCGAAATGCAAATCATGAACATGGGACAATATGCACACGGCAATCAGCCGATTCAGCACATGATTTATTTATACAATTACGCAGGTGAACCCTGGAAAACGCAATACTGGTCAAGAGAAGTAATGAACCGTCTGTACAAACCAACTCCGGACGGATATTGCGGTGATGAAGACAACGGTCAAACTTCGGCCTGGTATATTTTCTCGGCCATGGGATTCTATCCCGTTTGTCCCGCAACCGATGAATATGTGCTGGGCGCGCCCTTATTTAAGAAAACAATCCTACAGTTGGAAAACGGAAAACAGCTCATTATCAATGCTCCCGATAATTCAGAAACCAACAGATATGTCAATGAATTAAAATGGAATAATTCGAAGCACAACAAAAATTACATCAATCATTTTGATGTGTTAGAAGGTGGCGAATTAAATTTTGATATGACCAGTTCCCCTAATTTACAAAGAGGTACAGCAGCAGAAGCGTATCCGTATTCTTATTCAACTTCAAAATAAACTTTTATGCAATCACGTAGAAAATTTATAAAAAACACAGGCATTTTTTCAGCAGGACTATTGGCCATTCAAAGCAATGCTTTCGGTTTTAATTCGGATACTTTTCCGTTTCCTTTAAAAGATTTTATAAGCAAAAGACCTCCGCTGGCCGAAAGAAAATTTACAAGTCAGGCCGTAGAAGCTGCTATTGTACGCATCAAAAAGCAAATTGCAAATCCGGAACTAGCCTGGTTGTTCGAAAACTGTTTTCCCAATACACTGGATACTACAGTTGATTTTGAAATTATCGACGGTAAACCCGATACCTATGTCATTACGGGAGATATAGATGCCATGTGGCTTCGTGACAGTACAGCACAAATCTGGCCTTACATTCCGTTTGTAAAAGAAGATGCTAAATTGGCTGAACTGGTCAAAGGCGTAATAAACCGTCAGGCAAAATGTATACTCCTGGATCCGTATGCGAATGCCTTTTATAAAGATTTCACCAAAGAAAGCGAATGGAAGCATGACCTGACCAAAATGCAGCCCGGAATACACGAAAGAAAATGGGAAATTGACAGTTTGTGCTACCCGGTCCGACTGGCACACGGTTATTGGAAAGAAACCGGAGATATCAGTTTGTTTGATGAACAATGGAAAAAAGCCATGCTGCTCGTATTGCAGACTTTTAAGGAACAGCAAAGACTGGATGGAAAAGGAGGGCCTTATACGTTTCAGCGTCAGACTGCCTGGGCAACAGACGGAGTGCCTCTGGGAGGTTACGGTTATCCGGTAAAACCATGCGGACTAATTGTTTCGACTTTCAGGCCCAGTGATGACAGTACGCTGTTTGGCTATCTGATTCCGAGTAATATGTTTGCGATCGAAGTATTGGGGTATCTGATTGAAATATTCTCCTTACCGGCCTTAAAAGACAATGATCTGGTCGCTAAAGCCAGAGAATTAAGAGAACAGGTACAAAAAGGATTAAAAGAAAACGGAATCATAGACCACCCGAAATTCGGAAAAATCATTGCTTTTGAAGTAAACGGCTACGGCAGTTTCCACATGATGGACGATGCCAATGTACCTTCTTTATTGTCATTACCGTATTTAGGCGCAATTGCTCCAAATGACCCTTTATACCTCAATACCCGTAAAGTAGTACTTTCCGAAAACAATCCTTTTTTCTACAAAGGAAAAGCCGGCGAAGGTGTCGGAGGGCCACATACAGGAGTTGACACCATCTGGCCAATGAGTATTGTTCTGAGAGCCATTACCAGTGTAGATGAAAAAGAAATAAAAGCCTGCATCAGCAATTTAATCAAAACCAATGCGGATACGGGATTCATGCACGAATCCTTTCATAAAGATGATGTAACCAGGTTTACCCGAAAATGGTTTGCCTGGGCCAACACCTTATTTGGCGAAATGATCGTTCACACCAGTATCAACTACCCTCAGATTTTAAAAGATAAGAATATCTAGAATAAGCAAGTTAAATAAGGAAAAATGAATATACCATACGCCATAGGGCTAGATATAGGAGGGACACACATTACTGCGGCAGTGATCAATATAAAAGAGATGAAAGTTATGGACTTCTCGATCTACAAAGAATCTTTCGATTCTAATTTACCGGTTGATCAGGTAATGACTATCTGGAAAAAAGCGATTGCTACGGCCGTAGAAAATTCTAAAGTTACAGCAACGACAGGTTTGGCGGTATGCATGCCCGGTCCGTTTGACTATCAAAAGGGTATTTGCTGGATCAAAGACCAGTCTAAGTACGAACATTTTTATGGATTGAATATTCGGGATTTACTTTTGGAGCACCTGAAGCTTTCCAACGATTTTTCGGTACTTTTTGAAAATGATGCCGTTTGTTTTGGCAAAGGCGAAGTTTTTAAAGAAAAAGAGAATTTGTCCCGGAAAGTAATGGCAATCACTTTGGGTACCGGATTGGGTGCCTGTTTTATCGATAAAGGAGTTTCGGTTACTTCGGGAAGTAGCGTACCGCCAGATGGAGAAATTTACAACCTTCCCTATAAAAACAGCATAGCAGAAGATTATGTTTCAGCGAGAGGTCTTTTATCACATTTTAAGGCTTTGAGCGGAACAACTCTTGCTAACGGACTGGAACTTTACAACCTTGCTGTAGAAGGGGATACAATTGCTATAAAAGTATTTGAAGAAATGGGTGCGGATTTGGCCGAAATTGTAATTCCGTGGCTGGAAAAATTTGGTGCAGATCGTTTTATTATTGGAGGAAAAATTGCCAACGCAAGTGAATTTTTTCTGCCTGTTTTCAATAAAAAAATTAAAGAAGCCGCAAGTGAAGTAACGGTTTATGTTTCTACAGATAACGAAGCAGCTGCTTTATTGGGAGCTGCGAGTATGCTTTATAAAGCTTAGGCTTTTATAAAATTAGGTTAGGGATAAAGCTTTAAAAATAGATGTTTTTTAGAATGCGCAAAGGTCTGGTATAGACTTTTGCGCATTTTTTTTGAAACTTTATTCAGAGTATCTTATTTATGTAAATCAGTCCATAAGAGCAAAAAAGTGGTGCGAAAGAAAGTCTCATGAAAATTATTTTCATTTTAATTTTGTGCAACTTTAAAAAAAAAGAAGCAAAACAGCTTGTATAAAAATACTTTACTTTCTGAAAGCATTTCTAAAGTATTAAAACAATTCGCGGATCGGAAAAAAAGGTAAGGCACAGAAAACAGTTTGGCACTTTTTTTATTAAAATTCTATCCGGATTGAGGTCTTATCGTATTATTTAACTACAAATATCAATTGAAACCCTACAGTTATAAATCGGTTTTCCGGACTACAAAAATATTGTTTTACTTTATAAAAAGAACATCTTTTTAAGCCTTAGCTGCAGCAGCTTAACAGGGTGTTTTTTGTTCAGTAAAGATCAAAAAAAATAATAACCTAAAAGAATTACAGGATGAAAGAAAATTTTAAGACAGCAGCAGCTGTAATTACGGCTGTGCTGATTGCTGCATTTTTTACAGGATGCCAGCAGGATGACGAAGTGGTAGCTGCGGGGAGCACAACAGTGTCTTCTGCCAAAGAATGGTTTAAAGAATATGAAGGAAAAGGTGATAATTATGTTTACCTCCAGAATCTCAATTACGAGTGGTCCGGGGCGATCGTGAAACAAGCTGAAGACGGGACTGAAACGATTGTGGTCCCGATAAAAGAATTAAAAATAAACCAGTCAGAAATCTGGCAACAGTGCTTGTACCTCTATAAATTACCCGATGGCAGTTATAAGGCCTCAGTGGTTGAAATCTATCCCGACAAAGCGGCTCCACAAGAGGACCAGTCTATGGAGGGCGGAAATTTTAACGGATATATCAGCGTCTGGGATCTCAAGAAAGGTTTTGTAAAAGCAGCCCAATTTAAGAACAATTACGCTGTGGAAGACGGGATTGTGGAAGTGTTGGACAGAGAAGATAAGGCTACTTACAAAGCGCCCTCTCTTAATCCTTGTTTTGACGGTAGTTGCAATGATAGTCCTGGTGGCGGTAACCCAATTCAATTAAGAACAATTGTTATTGATTTGCTCCCGGGAATAAAGTTAAATGAAGTGATTATCGTAAAACCAAAACCAAAATCTGATCCAAGTCCAAAAGCAGTTTTTGCGCCTCGTTCTCCTATCATTGGCGGAACAACTCCTGGTGGTTATACCTCTCCTCGTGGTGGCAGTGGAGCAAGTAGTGGAGGAGGAACACAAGCAACCATACTAGTCATTGAGATAGAAGGAGAAAAAATTGATCCTAAAGAAGAAACCAAATGTTTTGACAAAACGAAACCTGCTGTTTTGACTGTGTATGTTCAACAACCAAACGAAAACACCAGAGATAAAATTGGAGCGAATAGTGTTGGGCATACCTTTATAGGCATTCAGCAAGGTACAATACAAAGACTTATTGGATTTTACCCTGATAGTCCTAATGCATCACTGATTTCTTCTCAAAAAAGCGAATTACATGACAATAGTAATACATTATACCATGTAAGTATTTCTATAGGAATTGATGCAGACAAATTATCAAGTATTATTAATTATATTAATGATTACTCTAAAACATATGACTTAAATAATTATAATTGTAGTGACTTTGCAATAGGTGCTGCAGAAAAGGGAGGGTTAAAATTACCAAAGACTACTGGTTCCTATAATGCAGTTATTGTGAATTTTAAAGGACGTAATCCTGGCGATTTAGGTCAGGATATTAGAAATATGAATATACCTGGTGGTGTAACAAAAAGTGTAATAAAAGGGAATGCCCCGAAAAAGAAAGGAGGATGCTAAAATGAAAATAAATAAATCTATAGTA
>NZ_WKKE01000007.1 GCF_009674775.1 Flavobacterium sp. LC2016-23
AATCTTTGTCGATCGCCTGCTGTCATTTCGACGCAAGGAGAAATCACACAAGAAACTCCATAACTATAATCGCCAATCTTTGTCGATCGCCTGTTGTCATTTCGACGCAAGGAGAAATCACACAAGAAACTCCGTAACTATAATCGCTAATCTTTGTCGATTATCTTAATGTGATTTCTCCCTTCGGTCGAAATGACACAGGAAACTCCGTAACTATAATCGCTAATCTTTGTCGATCGCCTGCTGTCATTTCGACGCAAGGAGAAATCACACAAGAAACTCCATAACTATAATCGCCAATCTTTGTCGATCGCCTGCTGTCATTTCGACGTAAGGAGAAATCACACAGGAAACTCCGTAACTATAATCGCTAATCTTTGTCGATCATCTAGTGCGATTTACTTCGTCTGTTCGCTATCGCTCGGGTCTCCCTTCGGTCGAAATGACACAGGAAACTCCGTAACTATAATTGTCAATCTTTGTCGATCGCCTGCTGTCATTTCGACGCAAGGAGAAATCACACAGGAAACTCCGTAACTATAATCGCCAATCTTTGTCGATCATCTAGTGCGATTTCTCCCTTCGGTCGAAATGACACAGGAAACTCCGTAACTATAATTGTCAATCTTTGTCGATCGTCTGCTGTCATTTCGACGCAAGGAGAAATCACACAAGAAACTCCGTAACTATAATCGCCAATCTTTGTCGATTATCTTAATGTGATTTCTCCCTTTGGTCGAAATGACACAGGAAACTCCGTTCCTATAATCGTCAATCTTTGTCGATCATCTAGTGTGATTTACTTCGTCTGTTCGCTATCGCTCGGGTCTCCCTTCGGTCGAAATGACAAGCAGGACTAGTAATATGGTTGAGTTATAAACAAAAAAAAGACCATCATTTCTGATAGTCTTTTCTGCTCCCTCTCTTGGGCTCGAACCAAGGACCCTCTGATTAACAGTCAGATGCTCTAACCAACTGAGCTAAGAAGGAATCACCTTAAAGGTAAATATGTTTGCTAAAAAAAGTTGCTCCCCCTCTTGGGCTCGAACCAAGGACCCTCTGATTAACAGTCAGATGCTCTAACCAACTGAGCTAAGGAGGAAGTTGTTGCTCTTTTTAGCGAGTGCAAATATAGTTGATTTTTTAATTTCGCAAAAATATTTTAGCACTTTTTCTCAATTATTTTTATCTGCCTACAATTGCCTTGTAGATATCGTTTCCGTTAGCAAACAAAAGCAGTGCTATAAGTAAAACGAAACCAACCATTTGGGCGTTTTCTAAGAATTTATCGCTCGGTTTTCTGCCGCTGATTATTTCGTATAATAAAAACATCACGTGACCTCCGTCAAGGGCAGGAATTGGCAATAAATTCATAACACCAAGCATAATTGACAATAAAGCGGTGATCGACCAGAACACTTCCCAGCTCCATGAACTCGGAAAAATGTTAAAAATCGCTGCAAAACCACCTACTTGTTTGTACGCTTTTGTTTCCGGATTGAAAATCATTTTCAGCTGTTTTCCGTAACCTACCAACTGGTCTTTCCCTTTTTCAAGTCCAACCGGAATAGATTCGAAGAAACTGTATTCTTTCGTACTTATTTTATAGTAGCCTAATTTTTCTAAATCAGATAAATCAATACCTCCAGGATATACACCCAGTTTTCCGTTTTTATCCACTTTTAGTGTAACAGGAGTTTGCTTTAAATCACGTAAAACAACCCCCGGAATTGTTTTCCCTTTGTTATTAGCCAAAATAGCCACTGCCTGATCGTAGTATTTCGCCTGTTGACCGTTGATGCTCACAATTAAATCTTTTGCTTTCAAATCTTTATTGGCAGATTCAGCAGGAACATCTTTTATGGCAAAAGGTTTACGGATTGATACCAAAAGACCTTTTTCGTATTTCGATAACTGATCTACAAAATCAGTCGGCATAGCAATGGTTTGCTCTTTTCCGTCTCTTTCAATCAATATGTTTTTAGCCATGATGATGTTCATGTTAAGATCACCATCAAAATTCACCACTTTTTTACCGTCTATAGCAACCAGTTTATCACCTGTTTTAAAACCAGCTTTCAGCATCACCGGATTTTCAACCAGAATACCGTCTTTCAGATCACTGTTAGCTACATAAGTATCACCGTAAGCAAACGCCATTCCGATATAGATAATAAACGCCAGGATAAAGTTTACCGTAACACCACCCAGCATAATAATCAAACGCTGCCAGGCCGGTTTTGAACGAAATTCCCAAGGTTGCGGAGGCAGGGCCATTTGTTCTTTGTCCATGCTCTCGTCGATCATACCCGAGATTTTTACATAACCACCAAGCGGCAGCCATCCGATTCCGTATTCTGTTTCGCCGATTTTCTTTTTAATAAGAGAATATTTAACATCAAAAAATAAGTAAAATTTTTCGACTCTTGTTTTAAATAATTTAGCAGGAATAAAATGTCCTAATTCGTGAAGAATAATAAGTAAAGATAAACTCAATAGAAATTGAGAGAGTTTGATAACTATATCCATTTTGTATTTTTAGTTCGTAATTTAACGCACAAAAGTAACGTTTCTATTTTAATTTGATAGTGCAAGATAATACATAAGGTTTTAAATGTTTGTTAATAAATGTATCTAAGTTTTTTTAAAACCTATTTGGATTTATTTTCTTGTTTTTTTCAGGAACACATCCTCTTTTAATGGGCCTTTTAGGGAGAAATTACTTTTTCTTTCTTAAAAATGTCTTATTCTGGTATTTTTAAGACTAATCCGGACCTTTTTATATTTCTATTGTAATTAATTTTCCATCCGTTTAAAATCTTTTTTACTATTGATTCTAAACGAGAATATTGTATTTCATTAATTTATCTAACATGAGTTATGGATATTGTCAAACAAATAGAGCGCTTAAAAAAAATGCACAACTTAATTGTTGCTGAAAAAACAGGTAACCCCTGTGAGTTTGCAAAAAAAATGTATTTGAGCCGTAGCCAGTTATACAATACAATTGCCATCATAAAAGATTTAGACGCACCAATAAAATATTGTAAAAAAAGAGAAACTTTTTATTATGAAGCTCCTTTCGATCTGGAATTAAGTTATTCCTTTAAAGCAATTACAAACGATGAAGCCAAAGAAATTTTTGGAGGTTTTAGTTTGCGTCCAATTTTATTAGACGGAACTATTATAAGTTTGCTCTGACAAATAAGTTCTCGAGAAAATGATTTTGTTAGATTTTATTATTAACATTTTTAAAATTTAAAAATTATGAATTTAGAAGATTTAAATTTAGTTGAACTTAATGTTCAGGAAGTTCAGGAAGTACGTGGTGGAGATCTTTTTACTTTTATTGCTCTTGGAGCATTAATAATAGGAGTTGGTTTAATTTCTAATAATAATAGTAAAAAAGTTAATGGGCCCGGAGGAGGTGTTTCTAATGCTCCTGGTAACTCTACGGGATATTATAGAGGAGATTTACTTACAGGAGCAATATTTTAAATTAAACAAAAAAAAGAGCCTTGAGTTTTTCAAGGCTCTTTAAATTCACAATAATTGAGATGCTCTTATTAAAAAAAAACACTAATACAATCATAAATGAGACACTATATTTTAAAAACAATTAGAACAACAGTATTTTTTTTCACACTATTTTTAGCATATTCATGTGGATTAAAAGCTATTCCTTCTGACTATACTTTTATTAAAGGTGGTTTTGAGAAGGTTGAATTAGATAAACTGGGAAATGGCAAAATACTTATCTATAATGGTGCTGGTATTTCACATAAAATAGATAATACAGCGAGATTAAATATCTGGATTAACGATAAACCATTAGGTCAGCTAAGAGCAAGCGAATATGTAGTAATTGATCTTAAAAAGGGCACATATAAATTCAAAGTACAGCATTTAGATGTGGTTAATATGCGGAGTATAGACGAAGTTGAAATTGATGAAAAAACAAGAGTTATAAAAATTAAACCCAATCTTACTTCGAACAAATTAACCATTACAAATGAATTGCCTAAAAACTTCGATAAATTCAGGTACTCAGAAAAAAAATAATGCTTCCCTATTATTGAATTTTTATAATAGATCTGTTAAATTCAAGAAAGACTGCTTGCTGTAAACTTTTTGTTTTTAAAGCTAATACTTATTTTATGAACTTCACTTCAGATCCAATAAATACACTGGAAAACCTTATTTCAAAAAACAACACAAAGAGTTTCTCAATTTACGTTGTTGTTATTGCAGGAATTATAATTTTTCTGGGATTACTGCCCATTATTAAAATTGATATAAGTAGCCAGAGTCGCGGTATAATTCGAAGTAAAATAGATAATGTTCCCGTTTTTACAATAGTAACCGGCAAGGTTAATTGGATTCATTTAAAAAATAATGGTTTGGTAAAAAAAGGAGATACGATTTTAAAAATTGCTAAAGAAAATCTGGAAAATGATAAAAAAACCCAGGATGCCTTATCGGATGCTGTTTCAGCAATACTACAGGATATTTCGAACATTTTAAAAAATGAAACAATTGATTTACAGACGTCTGCAGGAAGAGAAGAATTGTTGAAATTTCAGTCTGAAACCAATGAATTGCAAAGCAAAATCTCGCAAGCGCAAATAAATTATGATCGAAATAAGATTTTATACGATAAAGATATTATTGCAAAAGCAGATTTTGAGAAAAATGATTATGAATTACGTATATCTAAACAAGCACTGCAAAGTTTTGTAAGTCAGCAAAACTTAACTTGGGAGAATCAGAAAAGGGATTTAGAAGAACGGCTTAAAAACCTTACCGGAACTGTTGCGAAAATAAATGTAGAGTCAAGCAATTATGTAGTTTTGGCTCCTATTTCAGGTACAATCGAAAATTATTCAGGTATTCAAAAAGGTTCTTTTGTAAGTGCTTCACAATCTATTGCAACAATTTCACCTACAGAATATCTTATTGCCGAATGTAGTATTTCTCCAAATGATATTGGCTTAATTAAGAAAAACCAAAAAGTAAAACTTCAGTTTGATGCTTTTAACTATAATCAATGGGGTTTTTTAGAAGGAAAAGTAATTGATATTGATCGGAATATAACGATTCAGGGAGAGCAGGCTTTTTTTAAAGTCCGATGTGCCATGAGTTCAACTACACTACACTTAAAATCCGGTTATAAAGCCAGTGTTTCAAAAGGAATGACACTAACAACAAGATATATAATAACCCGCAGAAGCTTGTTCGATTTATTATTTGACAAAATAGATGATTGGCTGAATCCAAAACAAATATCAAGTAAAAAATAAATGGCTTCAATTAAAATAAAACAACATGATATTAAAGATTGTGGTGCTGCTTGTTTGGTATCTATTGGAAACCATTTTAAAGTTAATCTTCCTTTAGCGAGAATTCGCCAATATGCCAATACAGATAAGAGAGGTACGAATGTTTTGGGAATTATTGAAGCTGCCGAAAAAATAGGTTTTACTGCCAAAGCAGTAAAAGGAAGTATTGATTCGTTACACAAAATTCCGCTTCCCACAATAGCCCATATCGTTACAAAAGAACAGTTGCATCATTATATTGTAATTTATAAAGTTGATAAATCTAAACTAACGGTTATGGATCCGGGTTTTGGTAAAATGGTAATTTATACTTTCGAAGATTTTCAAAAAATATGGTCGGGAGTATTAATTCTTTTTGCACCTAATGAAGATTTTAAAATATTGAATGAAAAAACTTCACCCATAAAACGTTTTTGGAATTTAATTCAGCCACATAAAACGATTTTAATTCAGGCTTTAGTTGGTGCAGTTGTATATACCGTACTAGGATTGGCGATGTCTGTTTATATTCAAAAAATAACGGATTATGTTCTGGTAGACGGCAATAGAAATCTACTCAATTTGTTGAGTATTTCTATGATTGTCATTATTTTGCTTCAGGCATACATCGGCTCTAAAAAAAGCATTTTTGTAATGAAAACGGGGCAATTAATTGATGCGAAATTAATTCTTGGTTACTATAAGCATTTGTTGCATCTGCCCCAGCGTTTTTTTGATACAATGCAAATAGGGGAAATAATATCCAGAATAAACGATGCTGTAAAAATTCGATCCTTTATAAATGAAGTTGCTATAGAGATGATTGTTAACATCTTTATTTTAATTTTTTCGTTTGCCTTAATGTTTATTTATTATTGGAAATTAGCTTTGGTTATTTTGCTAGTGATTCCATTTTACAGCACAATTTATTTTATTCTGAACAAATTAAACAAGAAAGTAGAACGAAGTATTATGGAGGATTCAGCTGAACTTCAAACTCAGTTAGTTGAAAGTATTACACATGTCAGGACTGTAAAAGAGTTTGGGATTGAAGAATTTTCAAATCTGAGAACCGAGAATAAATTTGTAAAATTATTGTTTACTACTTATAAATCCGGATTAAATGGTCTTTTTGCTAATACATCGACTCAAATTCTGGCTTCTGTATTTACTGTTGTATTAATATGGATCGGATCGGGATATGTAATCGATCGAAATATTACTCCCGGCGAATTATTCTCCTTTTATGCTTTGATAGGTTATTTTACATCTCCAGTTGCTTCACTAATAGAAATGAACAAAACAGCACAAAATGCTTTGATTGCAGCTGATAGGCTTTTTGAAATTATAGATCTGGAACGGGAAGAAACTGAGAACAAAATTGAAATTCAAAGAGAAAAAATAGGTGATATAAAATTTGAAAACGTTTCTTTTCGCTACGGATCACGAATCGAAGTATTTAAAAAATTTAATGCAATCTTCAAAAAAAATGAAACAACAGCAATAGTGGGAGAAAGTGGCAGCGGAAAAACGACCTTAATTTCATTATTGCAAAATCTATATCCTATAAAAGAAGGAAAAATTTATATCGGTGAATATGATACGCAATTTATTCACTACCAAAGTGTGAGGAAAATTGTTGGTGTTATACCACAGCAACTTAATTTGTTTTCCGGTAATATTATTGAGAATATTGCATTAGGAGATTCATTTCCGGATATTCACAGAATTTTAGATTTGTCTAAACAACTCCAAATAACAGATTTCGTAGAAAAATTGCCAAATGGTTTTGAAACACAAATAGGGGAAAATGGTGCAATGCTTTCCGGTGGACAAAAACAAAGAATTGCAATAGCAAGGGCATTATACAAAAATCCGGAAGTTTTATTAATGGATGAAGCAACATCATCACTCGATACAAATTCCGAAAAAGTGGTAAAAGATGCTATAGATAATTTTAAAAGTCAGGGAAAAACAGTAATCGTTATTGCGCATCGATTGAGTACAATTGCAAATGCTGATAAGATATTGGTTATGAAAAACGGAGCTATTGTTGAATCTGGGAATCATCAAAATTTACTGGAACAAAAAGGAGAGTATTATAATTTATGGAATAAACAACATTTGCTTTAAATGTTTGTTAATTAATAAACATTTAGATTTCTCCTTTTGGGCAGATGCCTTAACTTTACTTTTTTAAACGCTATCATACCCAATAGGTGCGTACAACTATTAAAAGTTACAAAATATGGCTTCATTATTATTTTCTCCCCTTACGATAAAAAAAATTACTTTAAAAAACAGAATCGTTATTTCGCCTATGTGTCAGTACTCCGCAATTGACGGATTTGCAAACGACTGGCATTTGGTTCATCTCGGAAGTCGTGCCAGTGGCGGAGCAGCTTTGATCATTCAGGAAGCGACAGCCGTTTCTCCGGAGGCAAGAATATCTCCGTCAGATCTTGGAATCTGGAAAGATGAGCACCTTCAAAAATTAAAACAGATCAACGAATTTATCGTTTCTCAAAACTCCATTCCCGGAATTCAGCTGGCACATGCCGGACGAAAAGCCAGTGTTTCGGCTCCGTGGGAAGGCAATAAAAAATTAGATTTCGCTCAGGGCGGATGGCAGACGGTTTCTGCGAGCGCGATTCCGTATCACGATGATGAACCGTTTCTTCCGGAAGCTATGGATTCAAACGGAATCCGAAAAGTAGTTTCAGATTTTAAAGCAGCGACCAAAAGGGCTGTTGAAGCGGGGTATAAGGTTGTGGAAATTCATGGAGCACACGGTTATTTACTGCACCAGTTTTTATCGCCTTTAACGAATGTGAGAACCGACGAATACGGAGGAAGTTTTGAAAACAGAATCCGTTTTACCTTAGAAATTGTCGAAGCCGTTCAGTCGGAATGGCCGTCAGATTTGCCGTTATTCGTTCGAATTTCAGCGACAGACTGGGCAGAAGGCGGATGGAATCCCGAAGAATCTGTAAAGCTTTCGAAAATACTAAAAGATAAAGGAGTAGATTTAATTGATGTTTCATCGGGTGGATTGGTTTCGCACCAAAAAATTCAGATTGGTCCCGGTTATCAGGTTTCTTTTGCTGAAAAAATCAAAAAAGAAGCTGCCATCTTAACCGGAGCGGTGGGATTAATTACAGAATCGCAACAAGCCGAAGAAATTTTGAAAAACGGTCAGGCCGATTTGGTTTTATTCGCCAGGGAATCACTAAGAAACCCGAACTTACCTTTAGATTTCGCCAAAGAACTACAAGACGATATTCAATGGCCAAAACAATACGAAAGAGCTAAAATTTAATTTTTTGCCACAGATTATTTTGATTAAAAGGATTAAAAAAAGTTTGCCACGAATTGCACTAATTTTCACAAATCTGTGCGTGTAAAAATGCTAAATTAATTCGCGGAAATTCGTGAAATTCGTGGCAAAAAAATCTTTCCCATCACAATAATCTCTGGCAAAAAAAATCTTTTCCAATCACAATAATCCGTGGCAAAAAAAAACGAAACGAAAATGCAAAAAATAAAAACAGCACTATTATCATACGGAATGTCGGGGAAAGTTTTTCACGCCCCGTTTTTAAACCTTCATCCGGGATTTGAATTATTAGGTTCCTGGGAAAGAAGCAAAAAACTCATTCAGGAAGATTATCCGACCGTAAAAAGTTACCCGTCCATTGACGAATTATTAGCCGATGACGTCGATTTGGTCATCGTAAACACGCCGGTTGGTACCCATTACGAATATGCAAAAAAAGTACTATTGGCCGGAAAACATGCCGTTGTCGAAAAAGCGTTCACCACTACTGTGGCCGAAGCCGAGGAACTGGCAAAAATTGCAAAAGACAAAGGACTGAAGTTGGCTGTTTTCCAGAACCGACGCTGGGACAGTGACTTTAAGACCGTTCAAAAAATAATCAATGATGGCGTTTTAGGAGATTTGGTCGAAGCCGAATTTCACTTTGACAGATACAATCCGTTGCTGAGCCCGAAAGCACATAAAGAAACCGTAAATGACGGCGCCGGAATTCTGAAGGATTTGGGACCCCATTTAATCGATCAGGCTCTTGCTTTGTTTGGTTCACCGAAAGCCGTTTTTGGGGATATCAGAGTGACCCGGGAAAATTCTTTAGTAGACGACTGGATCGATTTGGCATTGATTTACACTGATTTCAGAGTGCGTTTAAAAGCCGGATTTTTTGTCAGGGAAGCGAATCCTGCCTATACCCTTCATGGAAAAAAGGGATCTTTCCTCAAACCCCGCGGTGATGTTCAGGAAGACGATTTAAAACTCGGAAAAAAACCGGATTTAGCATCCTGGGGAACAGAATCAGAAAGTTTGCAGGGGCTTTTGCATACCGAAATTAACGGAAAAGAAGTCCGTGAAAAAGTACCAACCCTTCAGGGGAATTATTTTTCATTTTTTGATGGTGTTTACGAATCAATTGCAAATGATAAAACAGAACCCGTTACGGCACAAGACGGTGTAAAAGTAATGCAGATTATAGAAGCTGCTATTGCTAGTGCTGCGCAGCAAAAGGTTATTATTCTTTAAGGGTTTTTTGCCAGCAGATTTGCAGATTACGCGGATTAACGCAGATTTTTTCAATCCTTTTTATGCGTGATCCTGATCACTTTGGATTGGTAAAAAACTTTGAATATTACAATTAAAAGTTTGCCCGCAGATTTTGCAGATTACGCGGATTGACACAGATTTTAAATTCATTTAATTATGTGATTTCGATAGTTATGGGAAAGGCAAAAAATAAAACCAGTGAAAATCCGCCTAACCCGTAAAACCCGCGAACTAATACCTTTTCTTCTCGAATAAGCATACAATTTATAAACAATAACGTTATAAATCTGGTAAGCAGAAGGGTTTGGTAGTCTGTAAAGCAGCTTTTTAGTACTTTTGCCATACAAACATTAAACGCATTATTTTGATCAATTTCAATCCATTATCATTCTTTCAGGCCAAAGGGAAAATCAAGAAAGTCTACAGAGAGGCAAAAGCTTCTTATTTAAACCGAATTCGTTTTGCTGTCGGAATGTTTTATTTTGGAATGGGTTTAAGTTTTGCCACCTGGGCAAGCCGGATTCCGGATATTAAAACCGCTCTTCATTTGACAGAAGGAGATTTGGGATCTATACTTTTTGCATTACCGATGGGACAGTTGGTAATCATGCCTTTTTCAGGAAAAATGGTCACCAAGTTCGGAAGCCATCGTATTTTGATTTTTTCGCTGATCATGTATGTTTTATGCCTTACCAATTTAGGTTTGGCAACTACTGTTTTGCAGTTATCCTTAGGTTTGTTTCTGTTCGGATTGTTTGGAAATTTAGCCAACATTGCCGTCAATACACAAGGGGTTTATACCGAAGTTCTTTTCAAAAAAACAATTATGTCATCTTTTCACGGCATGTGGAGCTTTGCCGGATTTACAGGGGCTTTGGTCGGTTTAGGGATGCTAGCCTTAAACTTAAGTCCGCTTCATCATTTTTTAATTGTTGGCGCGGTAGTGCTGCTTATGGTTGCTTTTAATTTTAAGTTTTTGGTGAGGGCCAAAGAAAAAATTAAGGCGAAAAGCGGAGAAAAGAAAAAGCTTTTTGTGAAACCGGACAGCGCATTGATCTGGCTGGGCGTAATTGGTTTTTGCAGCATGGCGAGCGAAGGTGTCATGTTTGACTGGAGCGGCGTTTACTTTAAAGATGTTGTCGAGGCACCGGGACCACTGGTGGTTTTAGGGTACACTTCCTTCATGATTATGATGGCCAGCGGACGATTTTTAGGAGACGGAATGATCAATAAATTTGGCCGTGAACGTGTTATGCAAATCAGCGGTGTAATGATTTCTGCCGGACTTTTTACCGCCGTTTTTCTTCCTTACATTATTCCCTGTACCATTGCTTTTATGATGGTTGGACTCGGAGTTGCAACGATTGTTCCAACGGTTTACAGTATGGCCGGAAAAAATCCGACAGTGCCGCCCGGAGAGGCTTTAACGATAGTGTCCAGCGTTAGTTTTCTCGGTTTTTTAATGGGACCTCCGGTAATCGGACACATTGCCCAAAACTTTGGACTTCAGTTCTCCTTTGCTTTTATCGGAATTTTTGGGGTTCTGATTGCTTTTATGGTTTCTAAAATCAGAACTACCTAATTAAGCATCTTTTTCGAAGATTTTATAGCACACCATGCGATCTCATAATGAAATCATATTGGTGTAAATCTGTATACATTTAGAATCTTCTGTTTTCTTTTAAAATAAAATAGTAAGAAAAGTATTGTTTTAATTAATAATAATTATCTTTGAAGCGCGAACAATTGTTCGGCCATTTTATAATACCTTTTTTCCAAAGACCAATTTTATCCTTTGAGGTAAGGATTGAATGTTTGCTTTTTTAAACATTTTAATCCTAAACAATTTATCAAAGTTAATTGGTGTTATCCATGAGAAAAAAGTACCTGTTGTTTTTTATTTTGCTGCCTTTTGGACTTGCTTTTGCACAAAAGGAAATTGCCATTTCAGGAATCGTGATTGATGCAAAAACGCAAAACCCGCTGGAAAATGTTGTAGTAAGCATTCAGAATTCTTCTGTCACACAACTTACCGGAGCAAACGGAAAATTCGTATTGTATTCTTCCCTCAAAGGAGAGCAGTTGCTTTTGGTGCACAGTCAGGGGTATAAAGATTTACTGCTGAAAATAAATATCTACGCCAACCTTACTTTAGGGATTTTACAATTAGAAGATACTTTTACAGATGAGGTCCAGGGTACTTTAATTACCCTGCTCGAAAGTGATTTGTCTGATGATAACAGTTCCAGCGAAATGACTTCAGGCCTTTTACAATCGGCAAAAGATGCTTTTTTTCAGGCCTCCGCTTTTAGTTGGGGACAGGCCCGGTTTAAAGTACGTGGTCTGGACAGCGAAAACGGCACCATGATGCTGAATGGAATGCCAATGAATAAAATTTACGACGGAAGGCCGCAATGGGCCAACTGGGGAGGATTAAATGATGTACTTCGAAACCAGGAATTTTCTATTGGCGGAGCAGCTTCGCTTTATAGTTTTGGAGGTGTTTTGGGCACGCAGCAAATTTATACGCGGGCTTCCTTATACAGAAAAGGAGAACGTCTTTCGTTCTCCGGAAGCAATACAACGTACAACTGGCGGGCTATGGGAACCTATGCTTCAGGCATGAATTCTTCAGGCTGGGCGTATGTCGTTTCGGCAGGGAAGCGTATTGGAAATGAAGGGTATTTTGAAGGAACAAATTTCGATGGGGAATCTTTTTTTCTAAGTATCGAAAAGAACGTAAACAAACGGCACTCGATTAATTTTACAGGATTTTATACGCCAAATTCCCGTGGAAAAAACTCTGCCAATACAGCTGAGGTTACTCAATTGACAAATGGAAAATACAATTCCTACTGGGGCTGGCAAAACGGTAAAAAGCGAAACGCCAGAGTAAAAAATATTGAAGAACCGCTTTTAATGCTGAACCATTATTTTAAAATAAATGAAAAAGCAAACCTGAATTCGGGTATGATGTACCAATTTGGAAAAACAGGAAACAGCAATATCGATTATCAGAATACACCAAGTCCGGATCCTGTTTATTACCGAAAATTACCAAGTTATTTCAGCTCTATGTATGCCGCTGATAAAGGAGGATTCTCAGGAGACTTTACGCCTGACCATGAAAATGCCGAAAAAAGTAAAGAATTGTTTTTGAACAACCCTCAGATTAACTGGGAAGAAATCTATCGTGCCAATCAGAAACCCATAACAAATACCGACGGAATCATTACAGGATACGGACCGGTACAAAGTCATTATGTTTTGTACGAAGACCGGACAGACGACAAAACATTTGGGGCAAACTCAAACTTAAATATAGAACTCACAGAAAACAGCGCTTTTGACTGTGGAATTACTTTTCGGAATTTAAAATCACATCAGTTTCAATCTCTTTTAGATTTACTGGGAGGGGAATATTTTATGGATATTGATGCTTTTTACAGTGGCAATCAGGCACAATCTGACTTGCGAAACCCAAACCGGCAGGTAAAAGTGGGAGATCACTATGGCTACAACTATAATCTTCTGGCAACGACTGTTGATGCGTTTACACAATTTAAATTCAATTATAAAAAAACGGAACTTTACCTGGCACAATCGTATTCGGTGTCCAATTATCAAAGAGAAGGATTGTATCAAAACGGAATTTATCAAACTACTTCACTGGGTAAAAGCCAAAAAGTAAATTTTGAAAATTTTGGCTTCAAAGGTGGATTTACGTATAAGATTTCAGGAAAACAAGGACTGTTTTTTAATGGAATGTATCTGACAAGGGCACCTTCACTTCGAAATACTTTTTC
The DNA here is from genome assembly GCF_009674775.1 of Flavobacterium sp. LC2016-23. GTDB lineage: Bacteria > Bacteroidota > Bacteroidia > Flavobacteriales > Flavobacteriaceae > Flavobacterium. The sequence continues at coordinate 13,719 of NZ_WKKE01000007.1, forward strand.
AAATTCAAGGCTCAATAACGCCAATGTGAACGGAATTGAAAATGAAAACATAAGCAGCGCAGAAGCAAATTATGTATACCGTTCGCCTAAGCTTAAAATCAGAACAACCCTTTATTACAGTCTGATAAAAAACACCACCAGAAGCTCCTTTTTTTATGCAGAAGGAATCTTTGATAAAGGTGCCGGATATAATAATACGGATGCTTTTGTAGGCCAGACGCTAACGAATCTGGACAAGAAGAATAAGGGAGCTGAACTTAGTTTTGAATATCAGGTTTCGGCAACATTGAAAACAACTTTATCGGCTGCATACGGCCATTATACGTACAGCAGTAATCCAAATGTTTTTATCACCAATGATGCCAATGCTGCAAAAGCGAATGCACAGGCCGCTTTTGATTTTGGAGAATCCCGACTTAAAAATTACAAACAGCCAGGAACGCCCCAACAGGCCTACTCACTTGGTTTGGAATACAGGGATCCTAAATTTTGGTGGCTTGCTGCGAATATTAATTATTTGACGGATAATTATATCGATGTTTCGCCCATCGCCAGAACCAACCGTTTTTACATCAATTCAAAAAATGGTTTAGCTTTTCCGGAAGCCACCCAAGAACGGGCTAATGAATTATTACGACAGGAAAAATTCAATCCGGTTTCTTTACTAAATATTACAGGAGGAAAATCCTGGCGGGTTTTTGGAAAATATGTTGGCTTTTTTGCAAGTGTCAATAATGTTTTTGATTTGTCTTATAAAACAGGTGGTTTTGAACAGGCAAGAAATGCCAATTTTAGAGCCCTTAATCAGGATGTTTCCAGCGGAACTCCATCCTTTGGTCCCAAATATTTTTATGGCTACGGAAGAACCTATTTCGTTAACATTAGTATCACATTATAAAACTTAAAAACAGATTATATTATGAGAAATATATATGTAAGCTCTTTTCTAGCCATACAATTATACCTTTTTTGTGCCTGCAGCACGGAAATCGAAATTCCGAAATTGGGATGTGAGCAGGTAAATCTCCCCGTAAATCAGACCGTAGAAAAAGTAAAAAGCGTTTCCGGTTTAGTTCCGAAGCAGTATAATTACGATGACGTCATTGAAGGCTATGTGGTATCGTCAGATGAAGCAGGTAATTTCTTCAGGACGATTTCTTTTCAGACATTAGCGAATGAGCAACATCCTGCACAAGGATTTAGTGTTGCTGTTGATGCAGCCAATAGCTACGTAGATTTTTGTGTCGGAAACAAAGTATACATTAAGCTTAAAAATCAATATACAGATCTCAGTTATGGTGCGTTAAGAATTGGTAGTTTGTATGCCAGTAATTCGGGTGAACCAACAATAGGAAGGGTTTCTCAAAATGATTATAAAAATGTACTGAATGCTTCTTGTGTAGTCGTTGATGAAAATCAATTGGTTCAGTCTCTTTCGATAGAAGAAGCTTTAAACGAAAATAAGTTAAACACTTTAGTGGATCTTAAAGACGTACAATTTACAGAAGCGGCAATCGGTCGTCATTACTTTGAGGAATCCAATACTATTGGCGGTGCAACTAACTGGAACCTGACGGATAAGACGGGAAATCAAATTATTTTCAGGACCAGTAGTTTTGCCAATTTTGCTGCCGGTATCGTACCTGAAGGGAGCGGAAAAGTACGTGGAGTGATCACAAAATTCGGATCTGATTATCAATTAGTCGCCCGATTTGAAAGCGATGTTATGATGGAAGGAAAAAGGAGTGCGCCTTTCTTTTCGGAGGATTTCCAATCGGTAAAAAACAATGTAAATTTTAATCTGCCGGGCTGGGGCAATGTCGTAGAAAAAGCCTCAAAGTTATGGAAAAGTATGGTGTACGGAGGGAATGGTTATGCCGAATTTAATACCACCAGCACCACTGCTGCCGAAAACATCGCCTGGCTTGTTTCTCCTAAAATAGATATGGATTCCTATAAAAATGGGGTGCTGTCTTTTAGAAGTGCCCAACATGATTTAAAAGTGGATTCCCCGCTGAATGCATTGGAAATTTATGTGTCAGCCAATTTTGACGGCTCGAACCTAAAGAAAGCTCAATGGACAAAATTGGAAGCAAAAATAGCCACACAGTCAACGCCTTCCCGTCAGTTTATAAGCTCGGGCGCGATAGATTTGTCACCTTATTCCGGAAAGATCAATATTGCCTTTAAATATATCGGCTCCGGAAAAGACAAAACCTTAAACGGCGCTTTTATGATTGATGATGTAAAAATTTATGGAGAAAAATAGCCACACCTTTTTTTAAAAATTAAATTAAAGTATTGGTTTTTAGAGTATTATTTAAAAATCAACAGTTTTTAAGCCTGAGCCTGTTAAAATTTAATTGGATTTTGTATTTTGGTCATCCCAAATCGATACAAATACCATGAAAAAAATCTACTTACTTGCCATCATCATGATGGTATTTCCATGTTTAGTGCATAGTCAGGACGCTCCCCCTGTCCGTTTAAAACAGATCAACATTGTAAAAACCAATTACCAAAATTATAAGGATGGTGAAATTGTAAATAAAACAGTGGTTTTTAGTGAAGGAAAAATACAAACGATTACTACTTCCGATGTTATTCAGAAATTTTTTTACAACAAAAACGGTTTGCTGGATATGACTGTAAAAGAAAAAGTTGGAAGCGACTGGAAAGAAGTGATCAATTATACGTATGATGCCGATAACAACATTATAAAATTCGTAAACAAATATCATGAAGGTAATGATTACATTACCAAAACGGTAACGTTTACCTACGAAGGAGCGCGAATAAAAGCAATCACGAAAAAAAGTACCAATCACCAGAATATAGTGGATGATATTGAATACATTGTTGAAAATGGTATTATCGTAAGACGTACTTCACGTGATAGAAACAAACAGATCATTGGTAAAATAGAATACGTTTATGTGAATGATAATGTGTCTAAACATAAAGGTTTAGTGGGAGATAAAATCTCTAAAACCTATACGTACGATGATAAAAAATCGGTTGAATCTTTAATTGTTCAGAATCTTTTTGGAGATAATTACAAAATAATCGTACCGATGATTTCATACCATGAAGATGAATTTAGTTTTGAGAGTATTTCGTATAATAACGAAGTGAATTTCAGCCCTTCTTCTACAGCTTTGGTAGCGGTAAGCCGAAAATACAAATACAATAAATTAAATTATCCGATATCCTGTTCGCAGCTTGAAGAAAATGGTATTGTAAAAACAGAAAAGACTTTTATTTACGAATAACGACGTTATACTTTATTTTTTAAGTCCTTTAGAAATTAAGATTTTAATTTTTAAAGGACTTATTTTTTTTAAATAAAGACGATAATTTCCTAAATAGAACTTAAAAATAAAATTCTATAAGTGTAGTCACTTACAAATCATTAAATTTGCACCTTATTCAAAGCTATGTTAGAAAAAGAAGTTATAAATTTTGAGAGAACGGCCATTGTTGGTATTGTAACTCAAAATCAAAGTGAGGAAAAACTAAACGAATATTTAGACGAATTAGAGTTTTTGACTTTTACCGCAGGAGGGGAAGTGATCAAGCGTTTTTCGCAAAAAATGGAACGCCCCAACCCGAAAACTTTTGTTGGAACAGGTAAAATCGAAGAAATTAATCTTTTTGTAAAAGAGCACGACATATCAACTTTAATTTTTGATGATGAATTATCGCCATCACAGCAGAAAAATATATCAAAAATTATTGATTGTAAAATCTTAGACAGAACCAATCTGATTCTGGATATTTTTGCGCAGCGGGCAGAAACTTCTTATGCAAGAACTCAGGTAGAATTGGCACAGTGTATCTACTTACTACCAAGACTATCCGGTTTGTGGACACACCTTGAACGCCAGAAAGGTGGTATTGGTATGCGTGGTCCCGGTGAAACGGAGATCGAAACGGACAGACGTATTGTGCGTGACAGAATTGCGTTACTGAAAGACAAAATCAAAACTATCGATAAGCAGATGGGAATTCAGCGTAGTAATCGCGGAGCAATGGTACGTGTGGCGCTGGTGGGATATACCAATGTTGGAAAATCGACTTTGATGAATGCTGTGGGTAAAAGCGATGTTTTTGTAGAGAATAAATTATTCGCAACGCTGGATACAACCGTTCGTAAAGTCGTGATTAAAAACCTGCCATTCTTACTTTCTGACACAGTAGGTTTTATTAGAAAATTACCAACACAATTGGTAGATTCTTTTAAAAGTACACTGGATGAGGTTCGTGAAGCAGATCTGTTGCTGCATGTTGTGGATATTTCACATGCGGATTTCGAGGATCATATCGAATCTGTAAATCAGACGTTATTAGAGATCAAAAGTAATGACAAACCCACGATCATGGTTTTTAATAAAATTGATGCTTACAAACACCTGACAATCGATGAGGATGATTTAATTACTGAAAAGACAAGAAGACATTACACGCTTGAGGAATGGAAACAAACCTGGATGAGCAATGTAGGTCAGGATAAAGCGTTATTTATTTCGGCAACCCAAAAAGAAAATTTCGAAGAATTTAGGGAAACCGTTTATGAAGCTGTTCGCCAGATTCATATCACAAGATTTCCGTATAATAAATTTTTGTATCCGGATTATAAGGATGCAATCGAAAAAGAAGAAAAAGAGGATGACGAATAAATAAAATTTTACTGCAAAGAACGACAGGATTATATCCAGCGTACCTTTATAAACACAAAGTTCGCAAAGCTTATCTAGGATTTAGCTTTGCGAACTTTTTTTATAAAACCTAACGTGTTAAAATCTTTGCGTTCTTTGCGAGAAATATTAATTTTTTCATTTTGCGAATATTTTTTGTCTCGCAGATTTTGCGGATCTATTTTAAAAAATTATTAAAAAAGAAAATCTGCTTAATCAGCCAAATCTGCGGGAAACTTTACTGCACAGTTTTAAATCTAGGTCAAAACCTTAACCGCAAAGTTCGCTAAGCTTTTCATATTTAATCTCGCAAAGTCGCAGAGTCGCAAAGTTTCTTTAGGTTTTTAAACTTGGAGTTTCTGCGGTAAAAATACAATCGATTCCTTTTTACATTAGAATCCGAAATTAATTCCCAAGCCGAAAACCTCCCTGGTTTGAAAACCCTGAAAAGCATTATCGTCATAAATAGCCTGAAAGGCTAAATTAGCGGACAGGAATTTGTTTACTTTCATCACAATATTCAGCGAGTAATTAATGTCTACATTCTGTGGGTCTTCTAAATAATTAGAATATAAATTCAAACTGTTTTCTGCCGTTACGTTGGTCATAATGGCAAGTTTGTAATAAAGTGATGCGTAAAAACCAAGCTCGTATCTAATGGTTTTGTTGGCATCTACACCAAAATAAGCACCATCAACATAGGGTAATCCGGTTCCCTGATCGATTCCTGAAGTGTAGGCACCGTCTACAAAAGTGAATTTTGAGGTTAGGGGTGCAAAGTTTATTTTCAGATTATCATCTTTAGACCAGTATATACCAGGGCCTGTTGTGAGATAACCGGGAGACATAAATTTGGTATTTTCTGTACGGATTTCTTTTCCATTTACATCTTTTCCATAAAGGTAACCCGTCGAGAATTGGGTTCTGAAATTTAAAAAGAAAGAGTAATACCATTCCCCAAAAGCTCTTTTTCCGACTATTGAATTAAATTCTAAACGGTCATCGGTCTTTTTACCAAAATCAGCATTTTTAGTTTGTAAAATACCATACGAAGCCAGAATTTTATTGTCCCAGGTGATGTCGTCTTTTTTATAATTAAAGTCGTAGTTGATTCCTAAAGTTCCGGAGAAACTGTCTTCACCTCCTGCGAGCCAGTTATTAAAACTGGACTGATTTAGTAAAAGAGATACAATTCCTTTTGCTTTCCAGCCTTCCCCCTCAATTGTGTCATTTATTTTTTTTACGGCTTTTTCAGTGTTTTCAACTAGTTCTTTTTCGGAATTTTGTGCCTGAAGAAAAGTAAGATTTGCTAAAACGAAGAGTAATAAGAATATCTTTCTCATAGTATTTAGTTTAAAGTGTAATAACAAATATACTAAAAACCGCCAGATTCTGTAGGATTAATTGGTGCTTAAAGCACGTTATTTCTTAACTTCCTTGTATAAAGGTACTGCAGAACAAGCTTCTCCGTACATAATACTTCTTGCAAAAGGCTGCAGATAGGTTGTTGCTAAAATATAAGCGCGAACAGGAACAGGCTTCTTTGAACAGCCTTTTACAATAACAGGTTTGTTCTGGTACGCCGAATAATCGATTTTACTTAAAATCTCTTCGTATAAACTGCCATTTAGATCCTCGATCGTTCCGTTGACTGTTTTTTTGGCATAAGGCGCCAATTGAATCGCAACCAATAGTAAAGCCCAGGCCGGAATAATAGCATCGGTACTGCAGTTGACGGCAACATACTGATCCTGATATTGTGACCAGTCGTGATTTTTTAAATGCTCCCTGAAGTCTTTTTCTTTTAATAAGAAACCTTCCAAAAGCCATTGTGAAATGTCAAGCTGCACACGCATTCCCTTTGGGTAATAATCTTCAAGATCAAATACTTCCAGTGCACTATTGGCAACTTTATTGATTATTTCTTCCATTTTTTTTAGTTTTCAGCTAAAGCCTCAGTCACAGTGCTCAGTCACAGTCACAGTGCGCACTGAAAACTGAGACTGAGACTGCAAACTGTATACTTTCTTAAAGCATTCCTAATTCTAATTTTGCTTCTTCGCTCATTAAGTCTTTACTCCATGGCGGATCGAAAGTAATTTCTACATCAACATCTTTGATATGCTCGATGGTTTTTACTTTTTCTTCTACTTCCCTTGGTAAACTTTCTGCTACCGGGCAGTTTGGAGAGGTTAACGTCATCAGGATTTTTACTTCGTAATCGGTGTTTACCATTACGTCATAAATCAGTCCTAATTCGTAAATATCTACAGGGATCTCAGGGTCGTAAATTCCTTTTAAAACTTTTACGATTGATTCTCCTAATTCGTTTGTGTCTATTTCTTGTTCCATTTCCATTTTATTGTTTTTGTTTTTTTTTGCCACGAATTTCACAAATTTCCCGAATTAAAAAGTTCGTGTTAATTTGTGAAATTCGTGGCAGAAGAAATTTAATTTTTACTTTTAGCGTCAAAAGCCAAAGCGTACATTTTAATATTTTTTATCATCGACACTAATCCGTTTGCACGTGTTGCCGATAAATGTTCTTTTAACCCAATTTCATCTATGAAATCTGTGTCTGCTTCCAGAATATCTTTTGCCTTCTGATCCGAAAAAGTGCGGATTAAAATAGCAATGATACCTTTCGTTAAAATGGCATCACTGTCTGCAGTAAATACAATTTTATCGTCAGCTTGTTCGCCTTGCAGCCAAACTTTTGACTGGCATCCTTTAATTAAATTGTTGTCCGTTTTGTATTCTTCTTTTATTAACGGAAGACTTTTTCCCAGTTCGATGATGTATTCGTAACGTTGCATCCAGTCATCAAACATTGAAAATTCATCTATTATCTCGTTTTGAATTTCTTTTATTGTCATAATTATTCTTTAGCAAAATCTACCAATAAGTTGACCAGTTTTTCTATTTCCTTTGGAGGAAAACCATTGTCAAATCCTTTTGTTTCGTAGGTTTTTCCGTTTGAAGTTATTTTTAAATTTCCGATGGCAGCGCCATCATAAAAACGTTTTTCTGTCGGGGCTTTCAGATCCGGAATGCTTTCTAAATTCACTTTTTCGAATTCAGCAACAATTTTGTTCCATTTTGAAGCCTCTATTTTAGTTTTAACAGCTTCATCGTTTCTGCCATTTGTAACAGAGACAGATTCGTTTTGAACAAGTATCTTTTTATAAAGTCCTCTTGAAACAGCTGAATATTCAATTTGTGTTGTTGTCATGTCTGTTTTTTTTTGGCTTGAACAACCAGTTACAATAAAGACAGTTAAAAGTAATAAAGATACTATTCGCATAAGTTAGTTTTTTTTTAGCTTAACATTGTTTTTGCTTTTTTGACGGCTTCCACCATCAGATCAATTTCCTCTTTAGTATTGTAAAAAGAAAAAGAAGCACGAATCGTTCCGGGAATACAAAAGAAATTCATAATCGGCTGTGCACAATGATGTCCGGTTCTCACTGCAATTCCTAATTTATCAATGATGGAACCAATATCGTAAGGGTGTATTCCATCAATATTAAACGAAACTACTGACGCTTTATTCTTTCCGGTTCCGTAAATTTTCAGGCCTTCAATTTCTAATAAACTTTTTGTGGCATGCGCTAATAATTCTTCTTCCTGTTTCTGAATGTTTTCAAAACCGACAGTATTTAAATAATCAATCGCAGTTCCCAATACAATTCCGCCCGCAATATTTGGTGTTCCGGCCTCAAATTTATGTGGAAGATCGGCATAGGTTGTTTTTTCGAAAGTAACTTCCTTGATCATTTCACCACCTCCCTGATACGGAGGAAGTTTATTTAGCCACGCTTCTTTTCCGTATAAAATTCCGGTTCCTGTCGGGCCGCACATTTTATGTCCGGAGAAAGCATAAAAATCACAATCCAGATCCTGAACGTCCGGTTTTAAATGCGGAACAGCCTGAGCACCATCAATCAAAACAGCCGCGCCGACAGCATGTGCTTTTTCGATTATGTATTTAATTGGATTGATGATTCCCAAAGCATTTGAGATATGGTTGACCGTAACCACTTTTGTCTTTTCGGACAGAAGTGACTCATAGGCTTCCATAATCAATTCACCATCTTCGTTTATCGGAATGACTCTCAGTACAGCTCCCGTCTTTTCACATAACATCTGCCAGGGCACTATATTACTGTGATGTTCCAGAGACGAAACAATTACCTCGTCGCCCGGTTTTAAAATCGAAGCAAAACCATTGGTCACTAAATTGATTCCGTGTGTAGTTCCGGAAGTAAAAAGGACTTCATGTGCGAATTTAGCATTTATATGGTGCTGTACCTTGCCACGGGAAATCTCGTACGCATCGGTAGCTAATTGACTTAAAGTATGAACACCACGGTGAATATTGGCGTTTATTTCCTGATAATATTTTGCGATGGCATCAATCACAATTTGCGGTTTTTGCGAAGTGGCACCGTTGTCGAAATATACTAAGGGTTTTCCGTTTACAGTTTGTGAAAGTATCGGAAATTCAGCTCTTATTTTTTGAATATCTAGCATGTCTTATTTAGAAAAAATCTATTTACAAAAGTACTAAAACTAAATTGTTTTATGCGGCTATTCTATAATTTCCTTTTATGACGCTATCGGGGGAAGGCTGAAATGTTTATTTTTTAACTTTTAATCCGGATTTATGAATATTCCTGATTGTATTTCTAAATTGAGTTGTAATAACATGCGTATAAATTAATTATATTGCAGTAAAAAGCTGAAAAATTATGAAAAAAATCCTCAAACTGCTTGTACTTGTTTTAGTTATTGCCTTTTTATATTTTGGATTTACGACTTATCCAAAACTTGATTTGATTTCCGGGTTTTCGGCCAAAAGTGTTGCTTCGGGGCATTTTCTGGATCACCGGCCGTTGGATTTAATTCAAAAAACGGACAACGATATCAAGATGATCGATTTGGCTTCCAACTCGATTGATGAGGCGGGAAAGTTTGTAACGTCAAATGTGTACGGACTAAAAGAGCGCAAAGCGATTTATCGGGAAGGTTTGGGTGCCACTTTAATTAATGATGATTTTGATGTTTCAAAACCTTACCTGCTGCCAAAAAGAGCAAAATCGAAAGCTTTACCTTTTCCTTACGGGAATATGGATCCGGTGGACACCCTTTTTTCGAATGTGGACTATTCAAAATTAAAAAAAGCGGTTGATGGTTCTTTTGATAAAAACGCAGGAAAAACAAAGCGTACACGAGCAGTTGTAGTCTTGTACAAAAATAAACTGATAGCCGAAAAATACGATACCGGTTTTACAAAAGACAGCAAAATTCTAGGCTGGTCCATGACAAAAAGTATTACCAGTTCGGCTTTTGGAGTTTTAGCCAAACAGGGAAAAATTGATATTTATAAACCAGCTCCAATTGCGGAATGGAAAAATGACGATCGTAAAAATATTACCATAAACGATTTACTGCACATGAATTCCGGTTTAGAATGGGAAGAGAATTACAGTACGATTTGCGATGCTACAAAAATGCTTTTTCAGGCAGAAGATATGGGAAAAGTTCAAATGGACAAACCGGCGCAGTTTAAACCCAACACACATTGGAATTACTCTTCCGGAACCACAAATTTATTGTCCAGAATTTTAAAAAATCAATTTAAAACACAGCAGGAATATTTGGATTTCTGGTACAGCGCCGTAATTGATAAAATCGGAATGAATTCAATGATTGTGGAGCAGGATATGTCCGGAACGTTTGTGGGTTCTTCGTACGCATGGGCCACAGCGCGTGACTGGTCTAAATTTGGATTATTATATCTTCATAAAGGAAACTGGAACGGAGAACAAATTCTGGATGAAAGCTGGGTAAAATATACGGCAACGCCAACCAATACTTCTGATGGAAAATACGGGGCTCAATTCTGGTTGAACGCCGGAGGCAAATTTCCGGATGTGCCTCGTGATATGTTTTATTGCAGCGGATACCAGGGGCAGATGGTAGCGATTATTCCGTCTCTCGATATGGTTATTGTAAGAATGGGATTGAAAGAGGAGGATCAGGGATTTGATTTTAATGGGTTTTTGAAGGGGATAATTTCTTCTGTAAAAAAGTAAATTTAACCGCAAAGAGCTAAGTAAAAAGCGCAAAGTCCGCAAAGTTTATATAAAAAACTTTGCGGACTTTGCGTAAATCTTTGCGAACCTTGCGGTTAAGCTATTACAAATCGAACCCTAAATTAACGCCTAATTTCATGGCGATAATTTTAGTAATACGTTGTTTTAATTCCGGTATTTTAATGCTTTCGATAACGGCATTTGAGAAGGCGTACATCAATAAAGCTTTTGCTTCTTTCTTCGGAATTCCGCGTGACTGCATGTAGAACATTGCGGTTTCATCAAGCTGTCCGACAGTACATCCGTGAGAACATTTTACGTCATCAGCAAAAATTTCCAATTGTGGTTTTGCATTGATTGTCGCTTTGTCACTCAATAAAATGTTGTTGCTTTTTTGAAAAGCGTTTGTTTTTTGAGCTTCTTTTTCTACGTAAACTTTTCCGTTGAAAACTCCTGTAGAACGATCCGAGAAGATCCCTTTGTAATCCTGGAAACTTTCGCAGTTTGGTGTTGCATGGTTTACCAGTGTATAATGATCTACGTGTTGTTTTTCACCGATAATTGTGATTCCGTTTAGGGTACTTGTCAGTCTTTCTCCGAAATGGTAGAAGTTCAGATTGTTACGTGTCAGATTTCCTCCAAAAGAGAACGTATGTACATATACGTGGCTTTCCTGTTGTTGTGAAACGTAGGTATTATCTACCAGATTGGCTTCACTGTTATCATTTTGAATTTTGTAATAATCAACAATGGCGCGTTTCTGAGCAAAAATCTCTGTAACCGAATTGGTTAAAACCGGATTTTCATTTAGACTCTGGTGACGCTCGATAATCTGAACATGTGAATTTTCTCCAACAATAATCAAATTTCGGGGCTGAACCATAAGTGCAGCTTCATTTCCTGTAGAGAAATACATCACTTCAATAGGTTTATCCGCTACTTTTTTCTGTGGAATATTGATAAAAGCTCCTTCACTTGCAAAAGCAGTATTCAGCGAAGTTAAACTTTCGTCTTTGCTTGCAATCTGATTGAAGTAGGTATCAATAACCATTTTATATTTTGGTTTGGTCAATGCCGATGACATTAAGCAAACATCGATTCCGTCATGTGTCGTAGAAGACAAATGCGAACTGAAAACGCCATCGATAAATACCAGTTTATACGTATCGATTTCGTGTAAAAAGTATTTTTTTACCTGATTAAATTCAATTGCATTTTCCTGCTTTGGAAAAACCGTAAAGTCATTTTTTAAGATGGCGTTTAGCGATGTGTATTTCCAGGCTTCTTCTTTTTTGGTTGGGAAACCTTTATTTTCGAAGTTTTTTAAGGCGTTCGTGCGTATGTCATGTAAATCTGAATGTACATCAACACGCTCTTCAAAAGCCATAAAAGACGATACTAATTTTTCTTTTAAATCCATTTCTGTAGTTATAAGTTATGAGTTATAAGTTATGAGTTTTTGTAAACTGCAAACTGTAACTGTAAACTAGTTTTCTGCTTTAATCCAGTCGTATCCTTTTTCTTCCAGTTCGTACGCCAGTTCTTTTCCGCCTGATTTTACGATTCTTCCGTTGTATAAAACGTGAACGAAATCCGGAACGATATAATCTAACAAACGTTGGTAGTGCGTGATCACGATAATCGCGTTTTTCTCGCTTTTCAATTTGTTAACTCCGTTAGCAACAATTCTTAAGGCATCAATATCAAGACCGGAATCGGTTTCGTCAAGGATAGCTAATTTTGGCTCTAACATGGCCATCTGAAAAATTTCGTTTCTTTTTTTCTCACCACCTGAAAAACCTTCGTTTAAAGAACGGGATAAAAATTTACGATCGATTTCCAATAATTCAGATTTCTCACGAATTACTTTTAGCATTTCATTAGCCGGCATTTCTGCCTGACCGTTTGCTTTACGCGTTTCGTTGATCGCCGTTTTCATGAAGTTCGTTACACTTACTCCGGGAATTTCTACCGGATATTGAAAAGAAAGGAAAACTCCTTTGTGTGCTCTTTCTTCCGGAGCCAAATCGGCAAGATCTTCCCCGTCAAGGAAAACCTGTCCGTCCGTAACTTCGTAGTTTTCGTTTCCGGCAATTACAGCCGAAAGTGTACTTTTTCCGGAACCGTTTGGCCCCATGATAGCATGTACTTCGCCAGCTTTTACTTCTATGTTAATTCCTTTTAGGATTTCTTTATCACCAATTGAGGCGTGAAGGTTTTTTATTGATAACATTGTTTTTTTTTATTTTATATAAATGTCAATTCTATTTTTGTTGTCTGGTTCAGGATGTTGGCATTAAAATGCGCGTGCCCTAAATATTCCATGCCTAAATAATCGGCTGATTTTTTGAACGGTATGTAAAAACTCTCTTCAATTTCATTGTCATGTGAATTGGAGATCACCGCAATTTTCTTTCCTCTGAGTTTTCTTCCGGTTTCTTTTTCAATTCGGATTAAATCCGAAAAACGATCAAAGAAAACCTTCATTATTCCACTCATATTGTACCAATATATAGGAGTCGCAAAAATCAAAGTATCATACTTTTCGAGTATTCCTCTTATCAAAGGCAAAAAATCATCATCTATGTTTTTGCTTTCATAATCATAATAGGAAATAGTATAATCGCTCAAATTAATTACATCTGTTGCAGCATCTTTAGCGATTTGATCTACAATTTTAGTGGTGTTTCCGTTTTTTCGGGAAGAACCTAAAATGATGACTGATTTGTTTTCCATTAATACTTATTCGTAATGTCCTTTCATAGAAAGGATATTGAGTATTTCGATATTGTTTTCTTCTGTTATTCTATATATTATTCGATGTTCTTTATCGATTCTTCTTGACCATCTTCCAGATAATTCGTATTTTAATTGTTCTGGTTTTCCCAGTCCTTCATAAGGATGAATTAAAATGTCTTCAATTAAACTTGTGATTTTTTTCATTATTGATTTGTTTCCTGATTTCTTCCAAAAAAGAATATCTTTTTGTGCCTTTTCAGAATAAATTATTTCCACAAATCTTCAATTTTTATTTTAATTCCTTTTCCTTCTTCAATACTTTTTTCCGCTTCAAGAATTTCTTTTACAAACTTTGAATTATATGGTTTTTCATTTTCTTCAACAATTTCAAAACCAAGAGATTTTGCCAGTGATTTTAAAACTGGAAAATCTTTTTTCTTTACATTTTTTAAGATGATATCCATAATTCTTGTTTTTTCTTATCCAACAGATCCTTCCAAAGAAATCTCTAATAATTTTTGAGCTTCAACCGCAAATTCCATTGGTAATTTGTTCAGTACATCTTTACTGAAACCGTTTACAATTAAGGCAATCGCTTTTTCTGTCGGAATACCTCTCTGGTTGCAGTAAAAAACCTGATCTTCTCCGATTTTACTGGTAGTGGCTTCGTGTTCTATTTTGGCCGAAGGATTTTTGCTTTCGATGTAAGGGAAAGTATGTGCCCCGCAATTATTACCCATTAATAAAGAGTCGCATTGCGAAAAGTTCCTTGCATTTTCGGCTCTCGGGCTAATTTGCACTAGTCCACGGTAACTGTTTTGTGATTTACCGGCTGAGATACCTTTTGAAATAATAGTCGATTTAGTGTTTTTACCTAAATGGATCATTTTAGTTCCGGTATCTGCTTGTTGGTGGTTATTGGTTACGGCAATGGAGTAAAATTCCCCAACCGAATTATCTCCTTTTAATACACAGGAAGGATATTTCCACGTTACAGCTGAACCTGTTTCAACCTGTGTCCATGAAATTTTAGCGTTTGTTTCGCATAAACCTCTTTTGGTAACGAAGTTATACACTCCACCTTTTCCTTCTTTGTTTCCGGGGAACCAGTTCTGAACGGTAGAATATTTAATTTCAGCATCATCCATAGCGATTAATTCTACTACAGCAGCGTGCAATTGATTTTCATCGCGGCTTGGAGCCGTACAACCTTCAAGGTATGAAACGTAACTTCCTTCGTCGGCAATAACAAGGGTTCTTTCGAATTGTCCTGTTCCGGCCTGATTGATCCTGAAATAAGTGGAAAGTTCCATTGGGCAACGAACGCCTTTTGGAATATAACAGAAACTTCCGTCAGAGAAAACGGCTGAGTTTAAGGCTGCGTAGAAGTTGTCCTTTTGAGGTACAACGCTTCCTAAATATTTACGTACTAATTCAGGATGTTCTTTGATGGCTTCAGAAATCGGACAGAAAATAATTCCTTTTTCTGCCAGTGTTTTTTTGAAAGTCGTAGCCACAGAAACAGAATCGACCACAATGTCCATAGCGACATTGTTCATCATTTTTTGCTCATCGACAGAGATTCCCAGCTTTTTGTACATTTCTAAAAGTTCCGGATCTACATCATCCAGCGTTTTGTTTGGATCTACCTGTTTTGGAGCGGAATAATAAGAAATGGCCTGAAAATCGGGTTTGGTATAATGTACATTGGCCCATTCCGGTTCGATCATTTCTTTCCAGGCACGAAAAGCCTCGATGCGCCAGTCGGTCATCCATTGAGGTTCTTCTTTTTTAAGAGAAATAGCGCGAACAATATCTTCATTTAAACCAATAGGGAATGTTTCCGATTCGATATTAGTATAAAATCCGTATTCGTATTCTTTGGTTTCGAGTTCGATTTTTAAATCGTCTTCAGTGTATTTTGACATTTTTTTCTTTTTTAAAACGTTATAAGAAATTAGTTTTCTTAAGCGTTTAAATTTTTGCTTTTATAAATTCGTTTGATTTATAGAGAAAAAGATTCTCCGCAACCACAGGTTCTGCTTGCATTTGGATTATTAAACACAAAACCTTTTCCATTTAATCCTCCGGAGAATTCAAGAATTGTCCCGGCTAAATACAGAAATGATTTTTTTTCAACTGCAATTGTTATGTCGTTGTCTACAAATATTTTATCGTCGTCGCCTTTCGTTTTATCAAATTTTAAATCATATGACAAACCAGAGCATCCTCCGCTTTTTACGCCTACGCGTACGTAGTCTTGAGCGGCATCAAAACCATCATCTTTCATCAGGTCGATGATTTTCTTTTTGGCTGTATCAGAAACTTTTATCATTGTGTTTATAGTATTTATCTTTTCTTTTATTTTAAGCTGTATTTAAAATAGTAATGAAATGATTACATTTTAAAGTACTGTCTTTCAATGTTGAAATGAAATTATCTGCAAAGATACGACTTAAAAACCTTTTTCCATAATGGTTCACATTAATATAACAAATGTTAAAATAGAGAGAAGTTATATAATAATTCTGTCAGCAGGCTTTATGTTCTTTGGTTTATAGTTTTATAGCAACATTCTCAATTTTTGTTTTGCCACTCCCGATAGCTATCGGGATGCACGAATTTTTGTTTTAGTTAAAATAAATTCATGAATTTCATTTTACAGGGGCGGTTCTAAATTATTGAAATTGTTGCGCTTGTTTGCTATCGTTCGGGTCGTGGTGGTTTTTTTTTATTTCTTTTGCCGCAAATAAGAAAGATTGCGTTTTTGAAGGTGAATTTGTAGTATAAGGAAATCCAATTTCCTAGCTTTGTTTTACTAATAGAAATTCAAGCTCATGAAACTTTACCCTATAGAATCCGGAAATTTTAAATTGGACGGAGGCGCGATGTTTGGTGTTGTTCCCAAAACCATCTGGAATAAAACGAATCCTGCCGATAACAATAATCTGATTGATATTGCAGCACGCTGTCTGCTCATTGAAGACGGGAATCGCCTCATTTTGATTGATACCGGAATGGGAGAAAAACAATCAGAAAAGTTTTTTGGGTATTATTCGCTTTGGGGATCGCACTCGATCGACAAATCGCTTGCAAAATATGGCTTTCAGCGGGATGATATTACGGATGTTTTTATGACACATCTTCATTTTGATCATTGTGGAGGCAGTGTACAATGGAACGCTGACAAAACAGGGTACGAACCCGCTTTTAAAAATGCCAGATACTGGACAAACGAAAATCATTGGGAATGGGCAACAAAACCCAACGCCCGGGAAAAAGCGTCCTTTTTAGCTGAGAATATTTTACCGATGCAGGAAAGCGGTCAACTGAATTTTATTCAAAGGCCCAATAGTGATTATGGTTTTTCAGAAGAGTTGGGTTTTGAAATTTTCTACGTTGACGGACATACCGAAAAACAGATGATTCCACATATCAGGTATCAGGACAAAACTATTGTATTTTGTGCCGATTTACTGGCAACTGCCGGACACATTCCGCTGCCTTATGTGATGGGTTATGATACAAGACCTTTGTTGACAATGCCGGAGAAATCAAAATTCTTAAATGCAGCTGCAGACCATAAGTATTATTTGTTTCTCGAACATGATGCACACAACCAGATTATAACGGTAGAACATACCGAAAAAGGAGTTCGGTTAAAAGATGTTTTTACTTGCGAAGAAATCCTTTAAAAGAAAATTTTAAAACATAAAAAACCTGCCCTATGTTAAATTCCTTGACGGTTAAAAATCATAACGCAGTGTTAATGGTTAGTTTTTTGTAACAAAAAAGCATAATTTAGTCGCAACTTTTAACTTTATACATTAAAAATAGATACATGAGTCCTATAAAACCTATTACTTTATCTGCCTTTGCATTGCTTATTTTAGCAGGTGGAGGCGCCACTTTACAAGCACAAACTTCAGCTCCTAAAGAGGCAATCACCGTACCTTTAGCGATTGTAAAAAAAGCCCCGGTTACAGAAAACGATTTAAAAAGATGGAGTCATCTGGATCTTGTAAAAGATACGATTCCCGGAATGAGTGTTGATAAAGCCTATGCTGAACTACTTCAGGGGAAAAAGGGTAACAAAGTAATTGTTGGTATTGTAGATTCCGGTGTTGATATTGAACACGAAGATTTGAAAGGAATGATCTGGACCAACGCTAAAGAAATTGCGGGTAACGGGATCGATGATGATAAAAATGGTTTTATCGATGATGTTCACGGCTGGAATTTTCTTGGCAATGCTGTTCATGAAAACCTTGAGATGACCCGTGTTGTTAAAAAAGGAGACAACGGATCTGCTGAATATAAAAATGCTTTAGCACAGTACAACGAAAAATACGAAAAAGCGTTACAGGATAAACAACAGGTTGACTTTTTACTTGATGTTCACAATACGATTAAAAAAGAGTTAAATAAAACGACTTACAAACTGGAGGATTTAGCTGCGATTACTTCAACAGATCCCAAAGTACTGCAAAGTAAAAGCATCATGACACAGATTTTTACCAATGCAGGACCTACTTTTGATCCGGAAGCGGAACTAAAAGACTATAGTGAGCAGGTTTACGATCAGTTAAATTACAATCTAAACAAAGAATACGACGGAAGAAAAGTCGTAGGAGATAATCCTGAAGATATCAAAGACAACCATTACGGAAATAACATTGTTTTTGGTCCGGACAAAGAAAAAGCACTTCACGGAACTCACGTTGCGGGAATTATTGCGCAAATCCGTCATAATGATTTAGGTGGCGACGGTATAACGAACAATGTTGAAATCCTAACCGTAAGAGCCGTTCCTGATGGAGATGAATACGATAAGGATATTGCATTGGCAATTCGTTATGCAGTAGACAATGGTGCAAAAGTAATCAATGGAAGTTTCGGAAAAAGCTTTTCCCCTCACAAACAATGGGTGTATGATGCGATCAAATATGCGGCTAAAAAAGATGTTTTAATTGTGCATGCTGCAGGTAATGACGGTTCTAACATTGATGAGACAAAAAATATCAATTTCCCTAATGATGCAGAGGACAACATCAAAGAATTTGCAGATAATGTGCTTACAATTGGTGCAATCAATAAAGCCTATGGCGAAAATGTAGTAGCCGGATTTTCAAACTTCGGAAAAATAAATGTAGATGTTTTTGCTCCGGGAGAAGAAATTTACGCAACAGTGCCAAACAACAAATACAAATATTTGCAGGGAACTTCTATGGCTTCGCCTAATGCAGCCGGAGTTGCAGCTCTGATACGTTCTTATTATCCAAAATTAAAAGCTTCGCAGGTAAAACACATCCTGATGGATTCAGGGGTTTTGCTTCCTGCAAAGGTAGTTTTGGGTGAAAATCCAAATCCAAATGAAAAACCTGTAGCTGTTTCTTCTTCGGAATCTTCTAAGACGGGTAAAATGGTAAACGCTTATAATGCTTTATTGATGGCTGAAAAAATGTCAAAAAAATAGAAAAATAAATTACTAATCCGATGGAAGAGTGAACACTCTTCCATTTTTTTATTTAAATAAAGATGCAAAAAATTATTCTACTTTCTTTTCTGAGTTTTGGTTTAAACGCTGCTTTTGCCCAAAATACTCCTTACTGGCAGCAACATGCCGACTATAAAATGGAGGTTTCGATGGATGTGAAAAACTATCAGTATAAGGGGAAACAGGAATTGGTGTATACCAACAATTCTGCTGATACATTAAAAAAAGTATTTTATCATTTATATCCAAATGCTTTTCAGCCGGGAAGTGAAATGGACGCGCGTTTGCATACGATAAAAGATCCGGACGGAAGAATGGTGACTAAAGTAAAAGGCGCCGATGGCAAAGAAACAAAGCAAAGCCGAATTGAAACTTTAAAGCCAAATGAAACAGGATTTCTAAAAATCACGAATTTCAAACAAGATGGTGAAACCGCTCAGACAAGAACCTCAGGAACTATACTTGAGGTAACGCTGGCCAAACCAATTTTACCGAATTCTAAAACGACTTTTACGTTAGATTTTGACGGGCAGGTTCCGGTTCAGATTCGCCGTTCGGGAAGAAACAATTCTGAAGGAATAGAATTATCCATGTCGCAATGGTATCCTAAGTTAGCCGAATTTGATTTCGAAGGATGGCATGCGGATCCTTATATTGCGCGCGAATTTCATGGCGTTTGGGGAAATTTTGATGTGAAAATTACAATCGACGCAGCTTATACAATTGGCGGTTCCGGGTATTTACAGGATAAAAATGAAATAGGTCACGGATATCAGGATGCAGGCGTAACGGTTACCTACCCTAAAAAGACCAAGACTTTAACATGGCATTTTATTGCACCAAACGTTCACGATTTTACCTGGGCGGCAGACAAAGAATATGCACATGATATTGTAAAAGGACCAAACGATGTCGATTTGCATTTCTTCTATAAAAACACCCCGAAAGTAGCTGGAAACTGGAAAAAACTCGAGCCATTGATGGTGAAAGTAATGGATTATTACAATCATAAAGTGGGCGCATATCCGTACAAACAATACTCTTTTATTCAGGGTGGCGATGGCGGAATGGAGTATGCGATGTGTACTTTGATGTTAGGAAACGGAACTCTTGAAGGGATTTTAGGAACTGCTACACACGAATTAGGACATTCCTGGTTTCAGCATATTCTCGCTTCAAACGAATCAAAACACCCGTGGATGGATGAAGGTTTTACCACGTACATCGAAGACAGCGCTTTGAATGAGCTGGCAGGTGATAAAAAAGTAGAAAATCCGTTTAAAGGAAACTATAATGCCTATTACAGTCTGGTTTCATCAGGAAAAGAGCAGCCACAAACCACTCATGGCGACCGTTATGATGAGAACAGGCCTTACAGTATCTCTTCTTATGTAAAAGGAAGTATTTTCCTTTCGCAGTTAGTGTATGTAATTGGACAGGAGAATCTGGATGCGACCTTAAAAAGATATTTCAACGATTTTAAATTCAAACATCCTTCTCCAAATGACATCAAAAGAACAGCGGAAAGAGTTTCCGGTGCAGAACTGGACTGGTATTTAGTGGACTGGACGCAAACCGCAAATACGATTGATTACGGAATCAAAGATGTTGCTGATAACTCAGGTAAAACAACTGTAACCTTAGAAAGAATCGGAAGAATGCCAATGCCGATTGATTTGACAGTTGAATATACGGATGGCACTTCAGAAAGTTTTTATATTCCGTTAAGAATGATGAATTTCATTAAGCCAAATCCAAATCCAAACGTAAAAAGAACCGTTTTAGATGACTGGGCCTGGGCGCAATCCAACTATAGTTTTACAATAGACAAAAGCAAAACAGCGATCAAAAAAATCACCATAGACCCAAGCGGATTAATGGCGGATGTGAAAGCTGCCAATAATGTGTATGAAGTGAAATAATAACATAAACACCTATAAAGTAAAAGCCCTTAAATGATTTAAGGGCTTTTCTTTTTTCAAATTTATCTTAGGATATTATACTGTTTTTACTTCTGTAGCAGCAACAGTTTCTGTTTTCTTAAACGGAAATACTTTTCGATAACTGGCAGATCGCCATAACCATTCGATTGGGCCATAATTGTATTTGGACAGCCACCATTTGCTTATAAACAGCTGAACGATAAAAATAAATACTGCCAGGCAAAAGTAAAACCAGTAGGGCATTGCATCTCCTATTCCAAGGCCGATTCCCGAAAAAATAAAAGCAGCTAAAATATTTTGGGCGATATAATTCGTTAAGGTCATTTTTCCGCCGGCACTAAAATAACTGAAAATAGTTTTAAGCTTACCATTAGTGTACAACAACGAAATTCCCGTAGCTATAAAAATCATGGTGCTAAGAACAAGCCAGTAAAGTGGGTGAAAGATTTTGAAAACAGCGACTTCTTTGTAGAAAATGATTAAGTTAAAACACACTCCAATGATTATGGCTACAGTCAAACTGATCCACAGTACACGTTTTAACAACTTTTTCAGGTCGTTTAAACGATTAAAAAAGTCTATTTTCTGAAGTAAAAAGCCAAAAAGCATACAGGCAAACATGATAAGATGTGCCGTAATAGCATAGCCTGGAATAATGATTTGTTCGTAAAAAGAAGCGAGCAGATTAAACCTGAAAAAATCCAGCCAGTTTCCGGAATGATACAATTTTAAATATTCGGGATTAGTAGCTATTTCCGGATGTTCGATTTTAAAGCCGTTGACATAAGCCATGACAAAAGGAATGCTAAGAACAATAACCGCAGAAATTATGGCTAATGTTCTTGCAGAACATTTGTAAAAAAGTAACATGACAAGTCCTAAAAAAGCATAATCTTTTAAGATATCGCCCAGCCAGAAAGACGAATTAATAAAAGCCAGTACAAAAAGTAAAACCATTCGCCACGCAAAAAAAGTGACCGGATTTTTGCCTTTACTGGCAACATTATTAATTAAAATAGCAAAACCGTAGCCAAATAGCAGCGTTAGTAAAGTCCAGGATTTAGCTGCAAAAAAATAACGGTTAAACGTCATGAGTATTTCAGATAAAATACTGTGATTGAATTTGTGAGGTACGCCGATAAACAGGAAGTCCGAATAATTTCCGATGGCAACGCCTAAAAGAGCCCAGCCTCTTAGAATGTCGACAATAGCAGTTCTTTTGCTTTGTTCAACAGGATGATAAGAATTTGTCATTTGATTAACATTTTTGTTGTGATTTGATTGATGATTTTAGATAAATTTGAAATTATTCTAACGCAGCCAAAAATAAGAAAATTATACAACCGTATGTTTTTACCATAAATATATTTCACAAAAAAAAGCGTATTATTTTAAAAGAACTTCTTTTAAAATAATACGCTTTAATTAGTTAAGGGATTTTTAAATTATCCCAAATGTTCCAGCATATCTTTGGTCATTGATTCCAGATCAAAAGTATGTTTCCATCCCCAGTCTTTTCTCGCTTCTGCATCATCAATACTCGCGGGCCAGCTGTCTGCAATTTTCTGACGGAAGTCCGGATTGTATGTAATTTCAAATTCCGGAATATGTTTTTTAATTTCAGCAGCAATTTCAGTTGGCGTAAAACTCATTGCAGCCAAATTGTACGAAGAGTGTATTTTAATGTCTTCCGCCGGAGCCTTCATAATATTGATAGTGGCTTCAATAGCATCATCCATATACATCATTGGCATTTTGGTTTCTGATGATAAAAAGCATTCGTATTTTTTATCAGCAATCGCTTTGTGAAAAATATCAACAGCATAATCTGTAGTTCCGCCGCCCGGAGGAGTCGACCAGCTGATTAAACCCGGATAACGGATGCTTCGAACATCAACACCATAAATATTGTGGTAATATTCGCACCATCTTTCTCCTGCCTGCTTACTAATTCCATAAACAGTAGAAGGTTCCATTACCGTATATTGAGGTGTATTTTCTTTTGGAGTGGTCGGGCCAAAAACGGCAATACTGGAAGGCCAGAAAATTTTTTGGATTTTTTTTGCTTTGGCCAGATTCAAAACATGGAATAATGAATTCATATTCAGGTCCCAGGCAAAGGCCGGATTTTTTTCGGCGGTAGCAGATAAAAGGGCTGCCATCAAATAAATATCCGTAATCTTATGTACTTCAACAAGATGTTCAATTTGATTGAAATCCAACGCATTGACCACTTCAAAAGGTCCTGAATTAACAACCTCCGTATTTAATTTTCGGATATCAGAAGCGACAACATTTTCGGTTCCGTATAATTTGCGAAGTTTTTGAGTCAGTTCAGTCCCAATTTGACCGCACGCGCCAATGATCAATATTTTTGGATTCATTTGTGATGTTTTTTAGATAGGCAAATATAACGTTTTCGCAAATATTTTTACTTTTCAGAAGAGCAAATTATAAATTTAACAATGATAAAGATGTTTTTTTGGATTATTCTCCGTTGAGGCTTTTAATTATTTAACCGCAAAGTACGCAAAGATTTTTAAAAATTAAGCCGTTTTATAAAAAGCGCAAAGTTCGCAAAGCTAATTCAACACCAAGCTTTGCGAACTTTGTGTTTTCTAAATTTACGGCAAGATAAAAATCTTTGCGTGCTTTGCGGTTAAATTTTCCGGACACAGAGGAATAATCTGTTTAATCCGTGATCCCGATAGCTATCGGGAGTGGCAAAAAAAATAACCATGATTTATAGAATCTTTAGCAAAAATCAGAATTCGTAATTGTAAATTTACTTTGTAACTTTGTAGCTTAATGTTTGACCAAATGAAATATAAAATATCTCTTTTTCTACTTTTGATTTTTGTACTCAATTCCTGTCAGGGTGAAGATGAAAAACGCCGTGCAGAATATGAAAAAGAAGCTAAAAAAAAGGAAGTCATCTTTAATAACATCAATAAGGGCTGGACTTTTATGGATGAACCCATCAATGAAGTCTCGGAGCAAAATGCAGCAGTCTGGACAGAGTGGCGCGATTTTTTGAAGGAAATAGGAGAAAAGCCAAAGAAAACGATTGGGGCATTTCAGAAAAAATCGACTGCAATCGCCAGCAAAGCAATGTTATTAAATAATAATATTCCCGCGCAATTCAATCTTCCTCAGATAAAAAGCAGAATCTCCATTTTGATCACGAAAATCAAAATGATGGACCTGTTTATTCATTTGAACCAAATTCCAGATGAGAAAGTGATTTTTTTAATTGGTGAAATCAATAAGGAATTGGTTTCCCTGGAAAGACAAATGGACAAAATTGTCGAAAAAGCCAAGATCCCGAAAGAAGAAGGAGAAGCCGATTTCCTTAGAATGTTAGATACAACGCGCGCGATTCCGAATTCGGCACCGCCACTAGATCAAAATTTACCTAAAGTTGAGTAAAAACGCCTTATACACCACGTATGATAATCTGCCGAAAGCGCAGCAGATTGCATCAAATTTACTGGAAGGAAATCAGATAAAAATGCATCTTGGCGGTTTGCTGGGATCTGCAGTATCCTTTCTAATCCGCTCCGTTTTTAAGAAAACCGAACTGCCTTTTTTAATTGTTTTAGACAATAAAGAAGAAGCGGCGTATTACCTGAATGACCTCGAACAAATGATTGGTGAACAGGATGTTTTGTTTTATCCTGCCTCATTTCGCCGTCCGTATCAGGTAGATGAAACCGATAACGCCAATGTGCTGCTTCGTGCTGAGGTTTTAAACCGAATTAATTCCCGTAAAAAACCGGCGATAATTGTGACGTATCCGGAGGCACTTTTTGAAAAAGTGGTGACACGCCAGCAACTGGATAAAAACACGTTAAAAGTCGCTTTAAACGATAAAATCTCCATTGATTTTATCAATGAAGTATTATTCGAATATGAATTCAAGAGAGTCGATTTTATTACAGAACCGGGCGAATTTTCGGTTCGTGGAGGAATTGTCGACGTGTTCTCTTTTTCAAATGATCACCCGTACCGGATTGAATTTTTCGGAAATGAGGTAGACAGTATCAGAAGTTTTGATGTAGAAACACAGTTGTCGGTAGAAACGCATAAAAAAATCACGATTATCCCGAATGTTGAGAACAAGATATTTCAGGAAAACCGTGAAAGTTTCCTAGATTATATTTCAGAAAAAACGGTTCTTTTTATTCAGAATACAGACGGACTTTTTTCGCAGTTAGATAAACAATTCGCAAGGGCCGAAGAAGCTTTTGACAAACTTTCGAAAGATATAAAACACGCCAGTCCGGAACAATTGTTTTTGAATCAGGCTTCATTTATAAAACGTGCATTAGACTTTTCGGTTGTAGAACTGGCTTCAAAACCTATTTTTAAAACTACCAAAAAGTTCGAATTTCATATTCAGCCGCAGCCCTCTTTCAATAAGCAATTTGATTTGTTGCTGAATAACCTGAGCGAGAATCATTTTAACGGCTATAAAAATTATCTGTTTTGTTCGAATGAAACGCAGGCCAAACGTTTTCATGATATTTTTGAATCTTTAGATGAAGCCAATTCAGAGAATATTCGCAAACAATATCATACTATTGTATTGCCCTTATATCAGGGTTTTATTGATGAGGAAAACCAAATTACAGCTTATACCGATCACCAGATTTTTGAACGTTACCATAAATTCAACATCAAAAATGGGTATTCGAAAAAGCAGAATATTACGCTAAAAGAATTAACGGCACTTTCGGTTGGGGATTATGTTACGCATATCGATCACGGAATAGGAAAATTTGGCGGTCTGCAGAAAATTCAGGTGGAAGGCAAAACGCAGGAAGCTATAAAATTGGTGTACGCCGACAATGATATTGTGTATGTAAGCATCCATTCGCTTCATAAAATCTCCAAATACAACGGAAAAGACGGGACACCGCCTAAAATTTATAAACTGGGATCGAACGCCTGGAAAATTTTAAAACAAAAAACCAAAGCGCGTGTCAAACATATCGCCTTCAATTTGATTCAGCTGTATGCGAAACGTCGTTTGGAAAAAGGATTTCAGTTTGCACCGGACAGTTATTTGCAAAATGAATTGGAAAGTTCGTTTATCTACGAAGACACTCCGGATCAGACGAAATCGACACAGGAGGTCAAAGCCGATATGGAAAGCGATCGCCCAATGGACCGCCTGGTTTGTGGTGATGTTGGTTTCGGAAAAACAGAGGTGGCGATTCGTGCCGCTTTTAAAGCCGTAGATAACAGCAAACAAGTCGCAGTTCTGGTTCCGACGACTATTTTGGCGTACCAGCATTACAGAACTTTTACCGAAAGATTAAAAGATATGCCGGTTTCTATAGGGTACTTAAACCGCTTTAGAACGGCCAAACAAAAAGCACAAACCTTAAAAGATTTAGCGGAAGGAAAACTGGATATTGTCATTGGAACACACCAATTAGTCAACAAAAATGTGGTTTTTAAAGACCTTGGCTTGTTGATTGTCGATGAAGAGCAAAAGTTTGGGGTAAACGTAAAAGACAAGCTCAAAACGATTGCAGCCAATGTCGATACGCTGACCTTAACGGCAACGCCAATCCCGAGAACGCTTCAGTTTTCGTTAATGGCAGCGCGTGATTTATCGGTGATTACGACGCCTCCGCCAAACCGTTATCCGATAGAAACCAATGTGGTTGGTTTTAGTGAAGAAGTAATTCGTGATGCGATTTCGTATGAAATTCAGCGTAACGGGCAGGTTTTCTTTATCAATAACCGAATCGAAAATATTAAAGAAGTAGCCGGAATGATTCAGCGTCTGGTACCAAATGCCAGGGTCGGAATCGGTCACGGACAGATGGAAGGCGCGAAATTGGAGGAATTGATGTTAGGTTTCATGAACGGGGATTTTGATGTCCTGGTGGCGACCACAATCATCGAAAGTGGTCTGGATGTCCCAAATGCCAATACAATTTTCATCAATAATGCCAATAATTTCGGATTATCAGACCTGCATCAGATGCGAGGCAGGGTAGGGCGAAGCAATAAAAAAGCCTTCTGCTATTTTATTTGTCCGCCGTATTCGTCGATGACCGAAGATGCCAGAAAACGTATTCAGGCATTAGAGCAGTTCAGCGAACTCGGAAGCGGATTCAATATTGCCATGAAAGATCTTGAAATTCGTGGTGCGGGAGATTTATTAGGCGGGGAACAAAGCGGTTTCATCAACGAAATTGGTTTTGATACTTACCAGAAAATCATGAACGAAGCTATTGAAGAATTAAAAGAAAACGAATTCAAGGATTTATATCCGGAAGAGAATGATATTGAAACGAAGGAATACGTAAAAGATTTACAAATCGATACGGATTTTGAATTATTGTTTTCCGATGAATATATCAATAATGTCACAGAGCGTCTGAGTTTATATAACGAGCTGGGCAGTGTGAAAAATGAAGCGGAACTGGTTATCTTCCAAAACAAATTAATTGACCGTTTCGGACCAATGCCGCCTCGTGCGAATGCGCTGATGAACAGTATTCGCATCAAATGGATTGCTACAAACGTAGGGATTGAAAAACTAGTGATGAAAAAAGGCAAAATGATTGGCTATTTCGTCTCCGATCAACAGTCCGATTATTATCAGTCGTCTAAGTTTAGAAAGGTTTTACAATTTGTACAAAAACACAGTAATCTTTGCACAATGAAAGAAAAGCAAACACCTAATGGTTTACGTCTTTTACTGACTTTTGAGAATGTAAAATCTACGAAAAGGGCTTTGGAACTGATGGAATTATTGGGAGAATAATTTTTTTATTTTTTACAAGCAGAAAAATTAAGTTCAAAAGACGACCAGTCCCGCTATCCCTTTCAATCTTTTGTGCTGAACCCCAGCACAAAAGGATTTTCAGTCCTATCGGGGCTAAAAAAGAGGTTTAGTAGTTCTATTGACGTTCCTTTGAAAGAATAAATAAAAAATGCCGTATGAAGTTTTCATACGGCATTTACTTTTCAAATCTAAAGAGAACTATTTAACGATCAGTTTTTTAGTCACATTTGAATTTTTAGAATTAATACTTACAATATAAATTCCCGAAGCCAAATGATGATTGATTTGCCCTGAAGCAGCAAGTTTTTCCGTTAGTACCGTTCTTCCGTTCATATCAGAAACGGTAATTGCAGCCACATCTCCACTCTCTAATTCCGGTAATACAACCTGAAATTGATTGTCTGTAGAAGGATTTGGATAAATCGTAATTACTGCATTTTCTACCTCAACATCTTCTTTGGTATTCAGAGCCATTTTTGAAGCAGACGTACTTTCAAGCTGCCATTGTGCACTGTACCAGCCATCTTGTGAATTACCATATTGAGCCGATCCGGTTTGATTTTCCACATGAATAATGTTTCCGGATTGCCATCTGTTTCTAATTCTGGTCCAGGTTCCGTCAATATAATCAGAAGACCATTGCGCACTCCAAAAAGTGGTGTCCGTAATGTTGCACTGTACACTTCCGGTCTGCCCTTCAATATTAATTAATTCTCCTGTTGCTACATTTTTCAATACAAAATAAGTGGCATCGATCGCAATTTTCTGCCATTTGTAACTGTTGTTGGAAGCGGTTGCCCCATACCCTACATTTGTTCCGGCATCCGATAAATAAGCGCCTGTCCATCTGTTTTTTATGGTGTAATACGTTCCTGTTGGAGTTGAAACCGTAACAGCAGCTGTGCTTGTTTTGTTTCCGCTGACAGTCGTTACCGTTATCGTTGCCGTCCCGTTTGCCACAGCCGTTACTAATCCGTTTGTATTTACCGTTGCCACAGCCGTATTGTTTGAACTGTACGTAACATTTTTATTTGTTGCATTTGCAGGAAGAACAGTTGGTGTAAGCTGTTGTGTTCCGCCAACGGCTAATGAAAGGGTTGTTGGACTAAGACTCACACTTGTCACCGCCACATTTGATGCATTTACCGTTACCGCGCAGGTTGCTGTTTTAGCACCATCCTGAGTTGTTACCGTAATGGTTGCAGATCCTGCAGCTACGGCAGTTATTAAACCGGAAGCATTAACTGTTGCTACAGCTGTATTGCCTGAACTATAACTAACGGCTTTATTCGTTGCTGTTGCAGGTGAAACTGTTGGTGTTACTTGTTGCGTGGCACCAATTAGTAAAGTAGCTGTTGTTGGCGCTACTGTTACTCCTGTAACCGCTACAACTGTTCCCGGATTAGAATCGTACCAGGTAGTGTTCATGTACCAGCCGGTTTTATTTCGGCTTAAATCGGCAGATTGACTTGTTCCGTCATTGAAAATTAAATTAGTCGAAGTTACATAGGTGAACGTATAACTGTACCAGCCATTTCCGGCATCGGTCATGTTTACGCCCGGCCATGATGCGTCAGCCAAAATTCCTGTTGGCAAAGCACTCCAATAATAAATTTTGATTCCGGTTCCCCAGGTTGATGGCTTATAGAAATAAACCGTGAAATTGGTGTTCGCATTTACAGTAATTGCTGCAATTGCCGTTTTATTTCCGTCCTGCGTGGTTGCCGTAATATTGGCTGTTCCTGCAGCAACTGCTGTCACAAGACCTGCTGCATTTACGGTTGCCACTGCGGTATTACTGGAACTCCAGGTTACCGTTTTGTTCGTTGCATTGGCAGGAGCAATCGCTGCCGACAGCTGTTGTGTGTTTCCGGCATATAAACTCGCAGTCGTTGGCGAAACACTTACGGAAGCCACCGGAATTGTCGCAACTGTTATCGCTGAAGTGGCTGTTTTGTTTCCGTCAACGGTTTTAACCGTAATAGTGGTTGTACCTGCTGAAACTGCTGAAACCAAGCCGGATGCATTTACGGTTGCTACGGCTGTATTGCTTGATGTCCAGGTTACATTTTGGTTGGTTGCATTTGCCGGAGCAATAGTAGCATTAAGTTGTTGTGTAGATCCTAAACCAACAGTCGCCGTTGCCGGACTAACCGAAACTCCTGTTACAGCTACAGCCGCCACATTTGTATTGGTTAGAACAATATACTGAAAAGCATTAAAAGATTGTGTAGCTCCGGAAACCAAGGTTACTGTAGCCCCGGTATAAGCATCTTTATAGGTTCCTGCCATTGCTGACGGAATTACAAATGTTTTACCGGCGTTTCTAAGATTGGCCATTACAATTACTTTCTCTGTTCCCAGTGTTTTTGTAAAGGCACAAATATCGTCACTCGCATAAGGAGTCATGGTACCACGTCTGATGGCGGCACTGCTATTTCTAAAGTTAAGTATCCTGGCAAATTCGGGTGTAGCTGCAGTATTGCTCCAGTTGATTTTTACACTTGTATACGGCCACGGAATTACCTGATTGAAGGCTACTTCTTGTCCGCTGGTTAAAAAAGGAACGCCTTTCATATAACCTGAAACTAAGAAATTGGCAACGACTCCGGCATTACTTTTAAATACGGTAAAAGGAGCAGTATCACTATTATTTTCTGAGTCATGATTTGCCGTCCATCGTACTTCCTGCTGATTGCCTGTTGCATAGGTATATTCCATGTCATTTGTGGTCTGGAATCTTGTCGAAACAGGACCTCCGCCTGCTACATTTTTCAAGGCATCATAAAACCATTTGTCGCCAAAATTCATATCAAATCCGGCCTGAAAGTTTTGAAGGCGATCTCCTTCGGCAAGCATTAATAAGTTATGGGAAGAGATACCTCTTAAATTGCTGATAATTTCTGTCCAGAAATCCAGAGGAGGATTGTTGGCAAAATCACAACGGTATCCATCGATATTTGCGGCAAAAATCCAGTAACGCATGGCATCTTTTATGGCAGCCCTCAGGCCACTATTGTTAAGGTCCAGCGCTGCAATATCACCAAAATTGGCCAGCTGATTAATCGTTGTTCCGGTTCTTTGATAATATTCCGGATGGGAAATGGTCCACGGATGATCCCATGAAGTTCCGTTTACGGCAATATCCAGCATTACTGCCATACCTTTGGTATGAGCGGCGTCGACCAGATTACGCATATCGGTAAGTGTTCCGTATTCGGCCCCTACCGCTTTAAAGTCTTTGATACAATACGGAGAATTTGTACTTCTTGAATCGGTTCCGTAAGGGTAAATCGGCATTAAATAAAGTACATTGATACCAAGTGATTTAATTCGGTCCAGATCGGAAGTAACTGCGGCTAAAGTTCCCGAAGCACTGTGCGGACGAATATGAACCTGATAAATATTGGCATCTCTGGGGTCCGGTACTCCTGTGTAAGGGGTTCCGTACTGAGCAGGATCCTGTGCATACACGGAACTTGCAAATAATAATAGAAAACAGACTAGTGTTTTCGTGATATGAAATAATCGATTGGTAATGTTGATTTTCATAATTTTAATTTTTTTGTATGCTTGTCAGCATCTCTAACTAAAATTCATTCTCACTTGCATTGGTTTTTAAATTTGACAAACATTTTGTGGTTAATAGTTTTCAAGTAGTAAAATTTTTGATTTTTGTCCATAAAAGGACATAGGTATTCTGCCACGAATTTCACGAATCAGCACAAATTTAAATCTGCAGCCTTAATTCGTGGAATTCGTAAAAATTCGTAGCAAAAAACTTAGAAACTTAGTGTCTCGGAACCTTGAATTAAATCTTTTTCAATCCTTTTAGTTCTGCAGCATTCCCTTCCTTAATGCTGACAGCAACTCCTCCGCCCGGAGCCAGATATTGTTTTAAAATTGTCTTTGAGGTTACGACAACTTTAGTGACGGTATAACTTTGCGGTTTCTCTTTCCAATTGGCTTCTTTTGCGTCGGCGTAAATGGTGGCAATGAATTTTTTTCCAGCAGGTAAATAATCAAATGTTATGTTGGCCGTTCTGGCATTTTCATCTGTAATTCCGCCAATAAACCAGGCATCTTTTCCTTTTGCTTTACGGGCAATAGTAATGTAATCTCCCGGTTCAGCTTCCAGAATGTAACTGTTGTCCCAATCTACGGCAACATCTTTAATGAACTGAAAAGCATCCGGAAAACGCTCGTAATTCCCCGGAATATCAGCAGCCATTTGTAATGGACTGTACATCGTTACATAATAGGCCAGTTGTTTCACCAAAGTAGTATTGACACGCTGCGTGCTTCCGGTTCCGTAATACGAAAGATCAGTTTGGAAAATACCCGGAGTATAATCCATTGGCCCTCCCATCAAGCGGGTAAATGGCAAAATAGTAGTGTGATCCGGTGCTAATCCGCCCATAGATTCAAACTCAGTTCCGCGGGCAGATTCCTGTGCGATCCAGTTTGGAAACGTTCGGTTCAAACCCGTTGGACGAACGGCTTCGTGGCTGTCGATCATAATTTTATAATCGGCAGCACGTTTGGCTACATTGATATAATGATTCACCATCCATTGTCCGTCATGGTGTTCGCCACGCGGAATAATTTTACCTACATAACCTGTTTTTACGGCATCGTAACCGTTGTCATTCATAAATTGAAAAGCACGGTCTAAGCGACGCTCATAATTGGTTGCCGATCCTGAAGTTTCGTGGTGCATGATAATTTTCACTCCTTTTGAAGCGGCATACGCATGAACGGCTTTCACATCAAAATCCGGATAAGCGGTTACGTAATCAAAAACTTCTTCTTTCCAGTTGCCGATCCAGTCTTCCCAGCCAATATTCCATCCTTCGATCAGGATCGCATCGAAACCGTTTTTAGAAGCAAAATCAATATATTCTTTTGCTCTTTCTGTGGTGGCTCCGTGTTTTCCGTTTGGTGTTAATTTCGAAAAATCATCTGTCAGTTTTACGTTGTTTTCTTTTCCGAAAGCCCAGGTGCTTTTTCCGGCAACAAAATATTCCCACCAGATTCCGATGTATTTTACCGGTTTTATCCAGGAAACATCTTTGTAGCTGGTTGGATCGTTGAGGTTCAGGATTAATTTTGAAGCCAAAATTTCAGTTGCTTTATCGCTCACTACAATAGTTCTCCACGGTGATTGCGCATCAGTCTGAATGTAGCCTTTATTTCCTACGGCATCAGGTGCTAAATGGCTGCGCATTTTATTATTTGCAGCATCCACTTCAAGATACATGGCAGGATAATTAATTAAACCGGCTTCGTGAATGTTGATGTATAAACCATCATCAGATTTCATCATTGACGGGGTCTGTACCGATACTTCTTTTATGGGCCATTGGGAGTTGATCTCAATAGTAGCCTTTTTCATCAACGACGGAATTTCAGAAATTTTCGAAGTGGTATAGGCATATTCATTGGTATCATAATCGCCCGGAATCCAGAAAATTTTATGATTCCCGGCCAGGTTAAATTCAGAACGCTCTTCTTTAATCACAAAATAATTCAGATCATTTTGCTTTAGAAATTCATATCTGAATCCTAATCCGTCATTGAATAATCTGAAACGGATGCGGATATACCGGTTGTTATTTTTCGTCTGGGCTAAAGTTACCACCAGTTCATTGTAGTTATTGCGTATTGTCTTTTCTTCCCCTAAAACAGGATTCCAGGTATCATCAACCGAGGATTGTGCTGTATTTGTAATGGTAAAACCATCCAGAAACGAAGGCATATTCTGCAGTTCTAATCCCAAAGAACTTGGTTTAATAACTGGTTTTTGTTTATAGGATAACTGATAGGAAGGAATTCCGCCTTCTTTTAATTCAAATTTTAAAGAAAGGTTTTTATTCGGAGAAGTTATCTCTTGTGCCTGAACCAAGAGGACATTGGCACAAACAAAAAGAAATAAGACAACTGTTTTGCTTAGAGAAACGCCAGGCAATGCTTTTTTGGATTGAAAATTCATTTTATTTAGTTTTTTGCAAATCTAATTGTATTTTTTAGAAATGCGTATGTATTAATTTTTCAATATTAGATATTGATACGGTAAAAGGGTTGTTTCACTGTCAAGCGTTACGGTTGCGCCTGAAAAAGCGTCTTTCCATGTACCTTTTAATGCAGGTGCTACCAGATATTTCACTGAAGAATTGGTCAGGTTAGAAAGGACTAAAACTTTTTCAGCTTCTTTTACCATTGTGAAGGCGCTTACCGCATCGCTGCTGTATCCTGTAAAAGTTCCTCTTTTTATCGCATTACTGCTATTTCTGAAAGCAATAATCTTTTTGTATTCGGCAAGCATATCAGTATCTGCAGCAGACCAGTCAATAGGCGTACGGGCGAAATAATTCAATCTTTGTGCATAGCCAATTTCCTGTCCGTTGTAAATCATAGGAACCGATTTTAGATAAGCTGTTACGACAAAACTCGCCACAGATCCTTTTTTACCGCCAAAAAGCTCCAAAGGTGTCCCGTCGGTAAGGTTAACATCATGATTGCTGGTGTAGCGTACCACTTTGCTGTCAGTGGTGTAAATGTTGGCATATTCAGTAGCGTTTGAATTTTGTAAGGTCGACGCAGACAGATTGTCTTTGAAAACTTTTTCTAAGGCACTGAAAAAATTAAATCCAAAAGTGTAGTCAAAACCGGAAGTGAAATGACTTATTTTAGAACCTTCCGCTAACATTAAGATCTTTTGGTTTTTTTTGATGCTTCGTAATTTGGTGATGGCAGCTGTCCAGAAGCCCGGCGCTACGAAATCGGCATAATCACATCTGAAACCATCAATGTTTGCATTATAAATCCAGTACGACATCGCGTCGATCATGGCATCTTTCATTTCAGCATTATTGAAATCCAACTGGGCAACATCGGTATAATTGGTTCCTGGTGGAATAATGATGTTTCCTTCACCATCCTTTTGGTACCAATTAGGGTGTTGTGTAATCCACGGATTATCCCAGGCAGTGTGATTGGCAACCCAGTCCAGCACAACAGCCATGTTTTTTTTATGCGCTTCTTCCACCAAAACCTGAAGATCCTGTAACGTTCCAAAATCCGGATTAACCGCTTTATAATCCTGTACCGCATAAGGGGAACCCAGTTCTCCTGAAGCTTTTACTTTTCCAACAGGGTAAATGGGCATTAAATAAATCACATTAGCGCCAAGTTCCTGAATCTGTGAAAGCCTTTCCTGAACGCCTTTTAAAGTTCCGGCCTGACTGAAAGCGCGTATATTCACCTGATAAATGATGGCATCCTGTTTGTCCGGCATTTTTTCGAAGGCGGCACCGTACTGTGTGTAGGGTGAAGGGGGTGTGGAATTGTCATCCGAAGAACTACACGAAATAAATGCCAGGGCAATTAGCAGGGTGTAGAAGATATTTATATTTGATTTCATAATTTCATTTTTAGTTTTTAATAATCCGGTATAGCTTTTAAGTTTTAAAACATTTTAAATTAACCTGCCTTCCACGAATGAAAGACAGGTAATCTGCTCAACCAAACTAATTTAAATTTTAATTATTTTTTTGTGATGGTACAGATCGCAGTGGCCGGATAACCCGTAGTTGCCGGATCTGTTTCCACTATTTTGAACGTTACTTCGTAAGTTCCGGCTTCTGCAATATCATAAGCTCCTCCGTTATCCAGATTTACCGTATTTGTTGCAGCATCTGCCGGGCCGTAATTAATAGTCCAGCCATCATTCAATCTGAATTTTAATGCTCCCGGTAATAAATTGGCAGTAATTTTCCACGTTTTGGTTTGATGGTCATACGACATCGGAACCGAGTGATTCCATCCGTAGTTGGCGTCACCTGCTGTTTGTTCAGCTGTTGCTGATGCAGGACCCACAATTCCCCAGGCATACGGAGTAGCCGTCCATTTTAGGGTGTTTAAATTTACTTTCATCTGATACGATCCGGCTTGAGGAAGCAGAAAATCGGTATCACTCATGTTTTTCATGTCGAAATTCGTTTCTCCCGCACCATAAAATTGAGCCCAGTTTCTTTCCTTGTTTATTTTGAATTCACGCCCCTGTCCAACCGGAAGTGTCATGTAACCCTGATAAACTCCTTTTTGTATAGCGGTTAAAGCAGCAGCGGTTTCTATGCTCCAGCCCTGATAACTTCCCGGCATGTATATTTCGCCAAAAACAACACTTCTTTCATACGGAGTAATGGTTAAGGTAAGAGGATCCGAATACACTTTATGATCCAGACTCGCTTCTACGCGCACAACTAATTTTCCGGCAAGCTCAGGCAGAAGTCCAAAGTCTGTGGCGATCTGGTTTAAATCTTTTCCAAGAATAGCTTTGCTCAAAACATCTTCACCCACTTCGATCCGTTTGGATTTTTGCCAGGCCGTTGGTCCGGTAATATCCGAAATCACATCAATTTGTAAAGCATAGGTAACCGCTGTACCAACAGGAAACTGGACTGCAGGCCATGAGAATAACACGACAGAATCATCTGCGGTATCTTCCGTCAGTACCAATGTGGTGGAAGAAGCTACAAGAGTACCTGGAAAAGTAACGGTTTTTAAGGTGGTAACCTGAGCAGATTCGCTTTCACAGGAGGCACCCAAAAAAAGCAAGCTGCCTAATACGAATAACTTATTTATATATTTTTTCATAATAGTTTGTTTTTATTGCGGGTAACCCGGATTTTGTTTTAATGCTGTGTTTGCATTGATGGCAGCGGTTGGAATTGGGAACAATTTTCTGAACGCAGGCGATGCTGTTGTTCTGAATTCGTTAGGTAATAAAAATTTATTAAAACGAATCATATCCTGTCTTCTGTGTCCTTCCCAGTTTAATTCAAAGCCTCTTTCGTCATAGATATTATCCAATGTCGGATTTGCATCCAGCGCAGTAAGGCCTGCACGCTGCCTGATCATATCAACAAAAGGTTTTGCCGCTCCCGGATTGCCTAAACGAACATTACACTCTGCCATCATTAAGAGGATATCAGCGTATCTGTAGATTGGGAAATCATTAGAAGCTCCTCCTCCCGTATTTGCCCCTGCCGGATAAAATTTAACATTACGCACTCCGGCTTGCGGATCTGCTCCCGGAAGATCTATAGACTGAACATCTAAGGTATAATTCACACCTCCTGGCTGTTCACCGGCTAAAAACTGTTTTTTACGAATATCGGCATTGTCATATTTCAGGTAAAATTGTTTAGGAACGATAGTACCATTCCAACCATTATACTTCAGTGCAGTGATACCATGAGCACCATACAGGCTTCTAACGGCATAAACATTACGCGATAGAACATCAATAGTGGCGTAAATAGATAAAATAGTTTCATCCTGAGGCGAAACATCCCCGAATAATTCGTAATACTTGTTTCCAAGCGGGCTGCCTGCGTCTGCAGCACCGGAGTGAAGTGTAAATCCGCCTTCGCTTACTTTGTTACAGGCTGCTAAACACTCCGCCCATTTTGCTTCGCCGGTATACACTTCCGCATTAAGATATACTTTGGCCAGTACGGTATATGCGGCCCATTTGTTGAATCTTCCGTAATATTCTCCACCTTTGTTATTCGAAAGTAATTCCGCATTTTCGGTCAGTTCTTTTACAATAAAAGTATAGACTTCTTTACGGCTTGCCTGTGGAATTTTATCGGAAGCAATAGTGTTGTCGGTATAAAAAGGAACATCTCCGAAATCATCAATCAAAAGATAATAGAAAAAAGCACGGGCTACCTTAGCTTCGGCAATTTTTGAAGGGTCTGCATTTGATTTTTCCAATAAGGCGATTGCTAAATTGGCTTTGAAAATACATCTGTACAGCCAGTTCCAGGTGTTGGTGATAATACCTTCGCTTGGCAGCCAGCCGTGTTTGTGCAAACGGGCAAAATCCTGTTGCCAGTTACCATCATTTCGATGCGGAATCACCTGTTCGTCAGAAGACATACAGTTCATATCGTACCAGCCATTATCGGCTCCTGCATAGCCAACACCGGTATAGCCATCTCTGGTAAATTCTCCCGGAATCTGGGCATAAATACTGGCAAGGAGACTATTGGTTCCTGCGGGAGTTCCGTAAAACTCATCTGCAGGATATTGATCGTATACTGTTTCACTAACATCAGTACAGCTAAACAGGGCAAGGAAAGAGATACTTCCTGCCAACAATATATTTTTAATTTTCATTTCTTGTACTATTTAAATTTTACAGTTAAACCAAATGCAATACTTCTGGTACGGGGATAAAACCCTTTGTCACCACCAAAATTTTGTCCGCTTCCGCTTACATCCAATTCCGGATCCATACCTGTATAATCCGTAATCAGGACTAAATTATTCCCGGTAAGAGAAAGTCGGATCGACTCAAAATATTTGTCCGTAAAACGGAAACTGTACCCTGCTGTAACATTATCCAGACGGATGAAAGAACCGTCTTCTAACCATAAATCAGAACCGTAGGTAGAAGTCACAATTCCTTTGTCAACAGCACTGTCTAAAACATTTGATTTACCAACGTTCTCCAGCATGCTTAGCCTTTGGCCAAGGGCATTGTAAATTTTATTTCCTCCTGAGCCTCTCCATAACATAGAAGCATCAAAATTCTTATAGCGGTAAGACGGACTAAAAGCAAATGTATACGTTGGTAAAGCTGAACCTGCATAGTAACGGTCCGGGCTGTCGGCATTCTGATTGATTTCGCCTCCGCTTCCGTCACGATCTTCAACAGTTTCGGCTTTGTTACCGTCTACGCCTGTAGAATGCAGGATATAAAAGGCTCCCACCGGTTTTCCTTTTACCAGGTAAGAGTTTGCAGCTCCCCAGCCTACATAAGCTGTTGTTAAAGACTCACCATTATAACTGCCACTTAAATTAAGGACTTCATTTTTCATAAAGGAAACATTTCCTCCTAGTGTAAGTGTGCTGTTTTCTGTTCGGATCACATCATACGCCAAAGAAACCTCTAAACCTTTATTTGAAATACTTCCGACGTTAGCTTTAATATAATTATAGTCGTTCTTAACCTGAGACAGTGTGTAATCAAATAATAAATCATCTGTTCGGGAATCGTAAACATCTACCGTACCTCTTAATCTGTTGTCTAAAAGTCCAAAGTCAAGACCAATATTCGTTTGTTTTTTGGTTTCCCATCGCAAATCAGGATTAGCATTTTGTTTTGGACTGTAATTGTTGATTTGTGAACCTCCAAAATAAGTTAATCCCGTTGGACCTACTAACGCAATGGAGTTTTGAGGTCTAAGTCCTTGCTGATTTCCTGTAACACCATATCCTGCACGCAATTTAAGTTCATTAAATAAAGTTTGGTTCGCCATAAAAGACTCCTTGTTTATTTGCCAGGCTACGGATGCAGAGGGAAAATCCCCCCATTTGTTATTGATTCCAAATACAGACGAACCATCTCGTCTGAAACTTCCCGTAAATAAATAACGATTCAGCAAAGAATAATTGATGCGCCCTAAAAATGACACTAAGGTTCTGTCATTTTTGTACGATGTTATATCATTAGGTGAAACTTTCGAAAGATCACCAAGCTGCAAAGAATTATAAGTTGTTTTGTCACTGATAAAACCTTTTGCCTGTGCATAATTTCCCTGATAAGTTTGGTTTTGCCATTCGTATAAGGCTAATGCATTGATGCTGTGAATGCCAAAGGTTCTTTTATAGGTAAGACTGGCATTCGTTAATCTTTCATTTTGCTTTTCATTTCTAATGTTGGCATATCCTTTCTGATCAATTGCATAGGCATTTGTGGAGGCAGCAGGAAGATAATAACCATACATGTTATTTGTTTTTCTCCAGCTTCCAAACCAGCTGGCAGTTAAACCTTTCGCTAAATCCAGATCTGCTTTAAGGCTTCCAAATAAGTTATCTTCCTGTCTTTCATTCGTAACGGTTTGTGCCGCTGCATAAGGATTTAAATATTGAAACACATTTGGATCTGTAAAGTAACTTCCGTCAGGATTAAGGACAGGATCTGTTGGTCTCATTAAATAAGCATTGGTAATTAGATTTGAGGAGTAGGCAGCAGTTCCGATATCTCCAATGCTGTTATTCCCATTAATAATACCGTTTGTTAAATTAAAAGTCAGTTTTAATTTATCATTAAGACCCATTTGAGTGGCCTGAATACGGCCTATATATTTTTTATTATTCGAATTAATGACCACACCGTCTTGTAAAATAGCCGTTACAGAAGCTCTGTAGTTAAATTTGTCCGTTCCTCCACCAAAGGCCAGCGTGTGCGTTTGTGTGATCCCGGTTTGTGTTAAAAGACCATACCAGTCGGTATTAGAGCCATGGTTAGAAGAAGCCGGAGTACCTGTGGACTGAGCCACTTCCCACCATTGGCTGGCATCTAACATATCCAGTTTTCTCGGAATAAAATCCAGTGAGGTTGAACCAATATATTCTATCGTTGTTTTTCCTGCTTTATTCTTTTTTGTCGTTACAATGATGACACCGGGCGCTCCTCTTGAACCGTAAACGGCAGTAGCAGAAGCATCTT
This sequence comes from Flavobacterium sp. LC2016-23, assembly GCF_009674775.1. Taxonomy (GTDB): domain Bacteria; phylum Bacteroidota; class Bacteroidia; order Flavobacteriales; family Flavobacteriaceae; genus Flavobacterium. The sequence continues at coordinate 54,027 of NZ_WKKE01000007.1, forward strand.
TTAAAACATCGATACTTTCTATTTCACTTGGCGGAACCTGATTTAACAAATCCATATTTCCCTGAATTCCGTCTACGACTACCAAAGGATCATTTCCGCCACTCAAAGAGCCGATTCCTCTAATACGTACACTTGGTCCTGAACCCGGTTCACTTCCGATCTGGGTAATGTTTACTCCCGCTGCTTTTCCGGCAATCAGTTGTAATGGATTTACAATTGCGCCCTGGTTCATGTCTTTTGAGGCGATCGAAGAAACCGCTCCTGTAACATCTCTTTTGGCTGTAGATCCGTACCCCACCACAACTATTTCCTGTAAATCTGTAGTGTCAGGAAAAAGCTGAATATTAATGACTTTCTGACTCGCAGTGACCTTTTTTTCTTTGTAGCCTACAAAAGAAACTACGATTACAGAAGCACTGCTTTCAACAGTAAGCTGATATTTCCCGTCAAAATCGGTTACAAAACTATTTTTGGTTCCTTCTTCAAAAACAGTTGCGCCAGGCAAAGGCAGGCCATTTTCATCGGTAATGATTCCGGAAACGGTTTGTTTTTCATATCGTACCTTCTCTGTTTTAAGTTCCGGTTTTTTTAGGATAATCTGGGTGTCCCTAACCTTAAATTCGGTGGGAGTTCCTTTAAAAAGTTTATTCAAAACAATATCAATCGGCTGATCTTTTACCGAAATAGTAACTATGCGATCCAGATCGATATCGCTCAGTTTGTAAATAAATCTGAAGTCTGTTTTTTGTTCGATGGTCTCAATAACCTTTTCGATTGTTGAATTGTTTAATTCTAAGGATACTTTTGTCTTTTGGGCATAGGTATTCCCCCGGATATTAAACATGGCGACCAAAATAAGTAGGGTAGTTAGTTTCAATTTTAGGTCATTTTGGAACACACGGGATAAAAACCCGGTATTCTTTGATTTTTTTTTCATAATTTTGTTAATTGATTGTAGTTAATTCGTTATATTCAATCACTTAGTAAATCGGAAATTGTTCGCAGCTCTTTCCGATTTTTTTTATTCGCTCTCTTTTAATTCTTTTTGTTTTGTCATTGGCTTAGTGGTTATTTAATTAGTATCTGATTGTTTTTTATCGTGTAATTAATGCCGTGAATGTCATTAAAGTAACTCATCACTTTTTCTATGGATTCCTCTTTAAAACTAGCATTGAATTTTTCATTCGCCAGCTTTTCATTTTTGTTGATGATTGTAATATTATAGCGTCTTTCTAATTTTGTGATGATATTTTTGAAAGTCATGTTTCTAAAGGTCAAACCGCCATTTATCCATGAAGTATAAATATCCGTCAATACGGGTTTGGTCAATATTTTGTCATTTTCTCTGTCAAAACTACCTTTGTAACCCGGCTTCAGGATGGTATTGTTATCGGGATTAAATGTTTCATTGGTGCGGTACATGCCAACAGAACCTTCCACCAGCACAACATCTGTAGATTGGTCTTCGGGATAATTGGAAACGTTGAAGTGTGTTCCTAAAACGCGGACGTTCAGCTTGTCTGCATTGACAATAAAGGGATGTTTTTTATCTTTCGCTACATCAAAAAAAGCTTCTCCCTCCAGGAAAACCTGTCTGTTTTCGCCGGCGATAAATTTTACCGGATATCTTAAAGTAGTTCCTGAATTTAGGTGAACAAGAGTTCCGTCAGACAATTGCAGCTGAAATTTTTTGCCGTATGGAATTTTGATAGTGTTGTACGATAGTTTTTCCAAATCAGAACTATTTTCATAAACCAGTTTGTCTCCACTTTGATTCCCAACAATATTTCCTTTTGAATCTCTTACCTGTACCGAATGATCTTCAGAAATAATCTGAACATTTCCGTCTTCTAACTGTAAAACAATATCAGTGCTTTTAAAATCAAATTTTTGTTCCGGTGTTTTATCAGTAAAGTTTTGTTTGTAAACAGCAAAGCCAATTCCGAATAAAACCACTACGGAAGCAGCTATTGAAATATACTTTCTGAAATTTGACTTTCCGGAAGAGATGTTTATCGTAGTTTCATTTTCTTTGGAGGCCTGAAGAATGTTCAGGAAAATGTCATCAGCCCTTTGCGGATTCATTTTCGGCATTTCGGTAAGCAGATCTTGAATATCCTCAACCGAAGGAAAATCATCCGTCAGTTTATTTTTTTTATAATAGGCAATTACCTCATTTGTTTCTTCGGCTGTACATTGATTTAAAACAAATTTTTGTAAAAGGCTTTTTATTTCAGAATTTGAATTCATTTCGAATTGGTTTTAGGTCCGGTTCTGATATAATACAGTTGAAAAGAAGGGGAGTACTACTCAAACGTTGTAAATTTTTAAAATTTAACATTTTTGAAATATCGTAAATCTTCTGAAGTACTATTCTTGTTGCGTTTTTTAATAAATGAAATATTTTAATTTTTTTAATAATCGGCTCGTTTTGTCATTTCGAACGAAGGGAGAAATCGCATTTGCTGAATACACAAAGCACATTGCTCTGTATTTAAAGTTACTGTACGTTGCATCAACCCTCGAGCCCTTTGCGGTTACAACAAAAAAAAATCACCCGGAAAGAGTGATTTAATTGGTTAAATGTGGTTTTTTGGTTTAGACAATTTCGTCATGAACCTGAAAAAAGACCCGCATCGATTCTAATGCTTTGCTCATCTGGTTCCTGACTGTATTTATAGAGATGCCGAGTTCCTGACTGATTTCTTCGTAACTCATGCCTTTCTTTCGTGACATTTTAAAAATTTGCTTTCGCTTGGGAGGCAATTGATTCATGGCCTGCTTGCGGAGTTTTTTGCAATCGGCTTCCCGAATTGAATAATCTCCGTATTCGTGCGATTTCTGGCTTTCATAAAAAATCTCTTCTTTGAGCAGTACATCATTTGCTGCTTTATTTAAGAAATTAAAAGCCTGATTTCGGGCAATGGTAAAAATATAAGCCTTAAAGGATTGTTCCGGATTTAAATTTTCGCGGTTCATCCAGACTTTCATAAAAACATCCTGAACATTTTCTTCAGCAGCTTCCTTAGATTTTAAAATACTGATGCTGTACCCATAGATATCCTGATAGTATAAATCAAAAAGGGCACGAAATGCTTTTTCGTTACCGTTTTGGAGTTCACTGACCAATAATTTTTCGCTATGGTTGCTCGCTTCTAACATTAATTTAATTAGTCTTGTTTAGTTCTAATTATATTATGACTCTAAATGGGGGGTGTGATTGTTTGCTTGGTTGGCAAATATATAAAAATATTATTCTCAACAAATTATAACTAAAAAAACTTATTTCTTAATTTTTGTTAGTTTTTTTATTAAATGAAGAATAAACGCCTGTAAGTCACTCTTTATAAGCAAGTGTCATTTTGACGCTTTTGAGTTTTGCAATTTAATCGTAAAGATACTTTTGAGAATATTCTTATTTGTGTGTACTAAATAAAGGCGATCAAAGGTTTATAAACTTAAAAATCCTTTTCTCTTTTAAACCTTAAAAGAGAAAAGGATTCTATGTTTTGGTAAATTTTGTGTTGTTTTAGCTTTAGTTTTTCAAATCTTTAATCACTTTAAAAGCAACATCAACCTGATCTTCCCCAACCAGAATGGTGAATTCATTTGAAGTCGAAATTACCTCGTTTATAATGATTCCTTCCCAGGCCAGACGCTGAAAGATAAAGTAATAAATACCCGGAACAACAATATTTTCTTTAGGTAATTTTACAGTTATGGAAGCAAGATTATCTAATTTCTGTATTAGTTTTTCACGCATAAAGTGTTTTTCAACCAAATGGTTAACACTGCTGCTTACGACAATATTAGTTTCGTTTACACCGCGGGATGAGGTGTAAAAAATATCAGACAAAACATTAATATCAGATATCAGATCGGCTTGTTTGTTTAAGACAGTTTCTGAGGCTGCAAAAGTGTAATCCGTTAATTCTGAACGAACTGTAATCTCCCCAATGTTCTTGATGACTTTGTTGATTTTATGGTTCAGTTTAAAATCCAATTCTTCTGTGAGTCGTTTTAGAGACATTACAACAGCGCCTTGTTTTACTTCTTTACCAAATTCACTTTCCAGTTCGGTCATGATATTCCGGGACAGAGAGGTAAGGTTGATGATTCCAAGCGATAACGCATTCAATAAAAAGGGTTTTGTTTTAATGTAATTTTCTACAATGGAAGAAACGGTTTTCATAGTTTTTTTTTTTTTTTTTTTGTAACGTAATTGGTTGGTTTAGTTAACAGCACGATGTTATAAAACTCTGCAAATATAAATAAAAAAACAATTTGTTACAATTATAACAATAGAAAATTGTGTTAAAAATGATAAAAAGCGTCTGTAAGATGTTCAATTGCAAATGATTCGTTGTTTTTTTGTACCGCAATGATGTCAAATCTTACTTCAAAATCTATTTCCCTATAGTTTATGTAGGCATTTACTGCTTTTACCAGTAACTGAATTTTTTTCGGTTTAACAAAATCCTGAGGAAGACCAAAATCGATACTGGATCTGGTTTTGACTTCAATTATGGCCAGAATATTTTCTTTTTGGGCAATGATATCTATTTCAGCCTTCTGAAAGGTCCAGTTGCGCTCCAGAATTTCATAGCCGTTTTCCTGAAGGAAGGCTACGGCAAGTTCTTCTCCTTTTTTTCCGAGTTCGTTGTGTTCGGCCATTTTTTTTTAGGTTTTTTAGTCTCAGTTTTCAGTCTCTGTCTCAGTTTTCAGTCTCAGTTTTCAGTCTCAGTTTGGAATTTTTTTGTAAATTTTGATGGCACGCAAAGACGCAAAGTCGCAAAGTAATTCATTTCGAACTTTGCGACTTTGCGTGATTTATATTGTGGTATTTAAAACTCTTCCTTAATTTAAGGAATTGTTTGGGAAGCATTATTTGGTGAAGACAACAGTACTTCCGGATTCATTAACTTCTATGGTAATAGTACTTCCCATGATTAAAGCCCTGTTGTCCTGAATATGACCTGCCGGGAAATTGAAAATTACCGGAATATTATATTTTTGGGTGACATCATCTACGATTTCAACGGCATTTTTACCCCACGGCACTTCGTTGTCCTTCATTTTAGTCATCCCACCAACAATTATTCCTTTCAGGTTTTCGATGCATCCGTTGCGTCTCAGGTTCATCATCATACGGTCAATATGATACAGATATTCATCTAAATCTTCAATAAATAAAATTTTATCCTTGCAATCTATGGCAGATTGGGATCCTAACAAACTATAAAGTATGGATAAATTTCCGCCTACCAATTCTCCGGTTGCTTTTCCGTAACGATTCATTTTATCCGGGCCTACAGTGTATGATAGAGTCTCACCAAACAAAGCTGCTTTCATCGAACTGATAGCGGCCGGAGTAGCACGCGGAATCGTTACCGGCATTACCCCATGTATAGATTTATAGCCCATTGTATTCAGGTGGTTGTGCAAAACGGTAACGTCGCTAAATCCAATAATCCATTTTGGATGTTGTCTGAATTTGGTGAAATCCAAAAGATCAATCATTCGCACCGTTCCATATCCACCGCGGACACACCAAATGGCTTTAATGTTTGGATTGTCCAATTGTTTCTGAAAATCAGCAGCACGTTGTTCGTCAGTCCCGGCCAATTGATTGACATCAAGGCCTATAGTGCTTCCTATTACGGCCTCTAAACCCCAGCTGTGCAATAAATCGATAGTAGGTTTAAGATTATCATCTATATTTTTTCTGGCTGTTGCTAAAATAGCTACTGTATCTCCTTTTTGTAAATAAGGTGGTGTGATCATGTTTTGTTGGGATTGACAGGTGAATGATTGCAAAGCAAAAGTAAGAAATACGATTTTACAAAGGGTAAAACGTTTCTTTATATGTTGAAAGCAGCTCGTGTTCATAGTATCTTTTGCTTAAAATTATAAATTATTTTTAAGATTTTGGCTAAAATTAACCGCCATATTGTTTTTCTAATTCCTCCAGAAGAAGCGTTAATCCTTTATCGGCTTCTTCAGATTGTACGTTGGCAAAAATAAGGAAAGCTTTATTAATAGCGGGACAAAGATACACTTTGGTTAAAAATGTTCCGGGATTTCCGTTGTGAAAGGAATATTTTAACTGATTTTTTTCTTTGATTTCTGATTGCCATCCAAAAGAAAATTCAGGAAGTCCATAATGCATGTGTTCGAATTCATCAGCCGTTAATAGTTTTGATTTCCCGAGAAGTCCCTGAAGCTGCAGTTGTGCAAATTTACAATAATCAGGTAAATTTATATTGATATTACCTGCTGCTGATAGCCAGTTTAATTTGTAATTCAGAGCCGGTTTTTCGGGTTTTAAATTTTCATCATGACCCCAGGGCTGATTTTTGTCTTTTAGATTCGGCTGACCAAAATCAAAAGCAATTTGTAAAGATTTTCCGAGCTCGTACACGAGAGTTTCGTAGCTTTTTCCGGTGGCTTTTTCAAGCATTAATCCGGCTGCAACATAACTGGGATTGGACCAATAGATCTCTTGTTGTTCTGCAACTGGCTTTTGTTGAAAAAACCATTCTATAAATTCATAGCGTTGCTGCTGGTTGTTTCCTTTGATTTCTTTAGGGGTTGGAGTCTCATTTCCATAGGACCAGATGTTGAGATTCGCTCTGAAAGTTAAAAAATCCTGCAAGGTAAAATCATAAGTAGCCGGATTGCTTTTTGATTTTAATTCCGGATACAAATCAAAAAATTTAGTGTCCCATTTTATTTTTCCTTCTTTGACCAAAAGCGTTGCGATATAACTTGTAACTGTTTTGGTTATGGATCCTAAACGAAAGCGATCATCGATTTTTGCTTTATAAGAAGTATTGTAACGCTGATCACCCAAAGCCTGAATCTCAAATACAGAATCTGAAGAGACAACCGCATAAGCCAGTTCCGGAATTTTGTGTGTTATCCTGATGCTGTCTGCAAACGAACTGTTTTTTTGCCCGTAAAAAGAAGTTAGAAAGCTAATATAAAAGGCAAAAACAAATATTTTTTTCATTTGGTAGCGTGTCAGGTTTTGCAGGCAAGTTACAAGCATTTTAAAGAGAAACAAAAATTAATGGTAAAATAAATTAATATAATTTTCTTACAAATAATTAATTTCCTAATTTGTGGTTTTTAAATTCGTCAAGTATTATGCATACTATTATTCGGTTTTCTTTGTTTTTCTTTTTTGTACTATCCTGCGGATTTGCCCAGCCCAAAAAGTTTAAAATACATACAGTTGCTTTCTACAATTTTGAAAATCTTTTTGATACGATCAACGATCCCGCAACAAATGACGATGAATGGACTCCACGTGGAATTCAAAACTGGACGAATGCAAAATACCGACAGAAATTAAAGAACCTTGCGAGGGTCTTGTCTGAAATCGGAACTCCTGAAAACACCAATGCACCTGTTGTGATAGGAGGTTCTGAAATTGAAAACCGGGGCGTTCTGGAAGATTTGATCCGACAGCCCAAATTGCAGCCCTATGATTACGGAATTATTCATTTTGACTCTCCGGACAAACGCGGAATCGATGTTGCTTTATTGTATCAGAAGAAATTTTTCAGGCCGACTTCCTTTTCGAATATCCCGTTAAACATCTATAAAAACAGGAGTACTGTAATAGAAGAAAAAGTAGAAGAAAAAGTAGAAGAAGAGTCAGAGGAAGAAAAGGTTGTAGTGGCTCCCAACAATCGGGTTTTTACCAGAGACCAGCTTTTAATCACGGGATTTTTAGAAGGGGAAGAAATAAGTATAATTGTCAATCACTGGCCTTCGCGGTCCGGAGGAGAAAAAGCAACAGGCAAATATCGGGAAGCTGCCGGGGCTTTAAACCGAAAAATTATCGATTCCTTACAACACATAAATCCCGATGCTAAGGTAATTTCAATGGGAGATTTCAATGATGGTCCCTATAATAGAAGCTTTAAAGTGGCTTTAGGAACGAAAGCAAAAAAATCGGAAGTGCCGGAATTCGGCCTCTTTAATCCGTTTGAAGAAATGTTGGCCAGGGGAATGGGAACGCTCGCTTTTAGGGATTCCTGGGATATTTTCGATCAGATTATACTTTCCGAATCTTTAATAAAACCGGACTTTGATTCTTTCAAATTCTGGAAAGCCGGAATTTTCAATAAACCCTATCTAATTCAAACCTTCGGAAAATACAAAGGATATCCGCTACGGCATACTTTAACCGAAGTAGGTTTCAGTGATCACTTTCCGGTTTATCTTTATCTGATAAAAGAAGTTAAGTAAGTCTCAGTTTTCAGTCTCAGTCTCAGTCTCAGTTCTCAGTTCTCAGTTTTCAGTTTTCAGTCTCAGTCTCAGTCTCAGTCTCGGTTTCAATTTTTAAGCTGTAAACTTCCACTGCGACTGAAAACTATTCCTAGTCTCGGTTTCAATTTTAAGCTGTAAACTGCCACTGCGACTGAAAACTATTCCTAGTCTCGGTTTCAGTTTTTAGCTGTAAACTGCGACTGTAACTGAAAACTTCTGTCACCCTCAGTTTTAGCTGTAAACCGCGACTGCGACTGAAAACTTTTACCTAACTTAGCGTTTATATAAATTAAGGACAAAAATGGCAATAGCAAAACCTTTCAACCTCACCAAATGGATTGAGGAAAATCGTCAATTATTGAAACCACCGGTTGGGAATAAAAATCTTTATGTTGATTCGGGTGATTATATCGTCATGATTGTTGCAGGACCAAACGCCAGAAAAGACTATCATTATAACGAAACCGAAGAACTTTTTTACCAGTTGGAAGGAAGTATAAAAGTAGTAATCCAGGAAGATGGAGAGCGTAAAGAGATGATTTTAAATGCAGGTGACATGTACCTTCATCCGGCTAAAATTCCGCATTCTCCGGTTCGTTCCGAAGGTTCCATTGGCCTGGTGATCGAGCGTAAACGTGCCGGAAAAGGATATACAGACGGTTTGCTTTGGCATTGTGATAACTGCAATCATAAACTTTATGAAGTGCATTTTGAATTGCATAATATCGAAAAAGATTTCCTCCCGCATTTCGAACATTTTTATAATTCAGAAGAATTAAGAACCTGCGATAACTGCGGAACCGTTATGGAATCTGATCCCAGGTTTATAGCGAAGAAATAAGGAAACTATCGAATTTCAAAACTGACAGGTTTCAAAAACCTGTCAGTTTTAGATAATTCCTATAAATCAAAACGTTTCCCTTGTTCCGGATAAATGAGTTGAACTCCTAAATCATTTTGACTTTTGAGTTGCTCTTTAATTTTAGTAATGTTTTTGGTCGGCGGTTTTAAATGGGTGACAATAATTTTAAAACCTTTCAAAGTATCTTTTCCGGCCAGTTCTTCCAGAACATGAAGTTCTTTCATTAGGTAATTCGGAGTTAAATGTCCAAATAAGAATTTATCAGGCTGTTCGTTAGGGAATGAAACTTCAATAAAAATTCCTTTCAGTTGTTTATTTTTAACTAGTGGAGCAATCGCCGTCCATAACTCCTTTAAATGAGTGTTTTTTTCGACTTCGTCCGGTCCCGTATCTCCTAAATACAAAGCGTAACTATCACCATTTCTGATCAGGAAAGCAGTACTTTCAAACGGATTGACATGGCTTAATGGGAAAGCTTTTACGGCCATTGTGGTATTGGTAACAGGAGTTTCTTCGTTAGGAGCTAAAGTCTGAAAATGGTATTTTTTCAAAGGAAATCCGGGTCCCTGATCACCAAAATTAGCCCACGTCTGATCGTTGAAATAATGGTTTTCCATCATTTCCATACACTTACCAGTGGCATAAACAGTTTTTGAAGAATCAGCAGGAGAATTAATAATCAAACCGGATACATGATCCAAATGGGCGTGGGAAATCAAATACCCTTTGATGTATTTTCGTAAGACCTCGCTGATGGATATTTTGAATGTTTTCTTTTCAATGGCTTTTTCGATTCCGGCATTTACAGTTCCGGCATCAAGACAGATATAATCATTGGTTTTTACCGGAGCCAGCAAATAAGCCGACAGGTTTTTTTCATCAATGCCTCCTTTTACTCCTAAAGGAACCACCTGAAAAGCGGCTTGTTGTAGTTTTTGAGAAAAAGCGGAACCGGATAATAAAAGAAAACAGATCAGAAGTTTATTGAAAAATGTCATGTCTAAATAATTTGATGATGCAAATTTCATTAAATAATGGCAATAAATTGCCACATACTTTTAGAATTCCTATTTAATAACGCTAAATTTACTTTGTTTTTAACAACATAATTAAATCAAAATTCAACTCGAAACAATATCTTTACAAAAAAAATATAACAATTTTAACTAAAAAAGTTACAATGACAACAATAGCATCACAATTTGGAATGAATGAGGCTCTGGAAAAATTGGGCATCAAAACAATAAATGAAGGAACATCTACCGGTTTAGAGAACTTTTCATCGGGAGAAATCCTGGAAAGTTATTCACCGGTGGATGGAAAATTAATTGCTTCCGTAAAAATGTCAACGGCTGAAGATTATGAAAAAGTAATGAAGTCGGCAACAGCAGCTTTCAAAACTTTTAGATTAATTCCGGCTCCGCAGCGTGGTGAAATTGTGCGTCAGTTTGGAGAGAAATTACGTCAGAACAAAGAAGCACTTGGTAAATTGGTTTCGTATGAAATGGGGAAATCACTTCAGGAAGGCTACGGCGAAGTACAGGAAATGATTGACATCTGTGACTTTGCAGTAGGTTTATCACGTCAGCTTCACGGATTGACGATGCATTCTGAAAGACCGGGACACCGTATGTATGAGCAATACCACTCTTTGGGAGTTGTTGGAATTATTTCCGCCTTTAATTTTCCGGTGGCAGTCTGGGCATGGAATACGGCTTTGGCGTGGATTTCCGGAGATGTATGCGTTTGGAAACCTTCAGAGAAAACACCACTTTGCGGAATTGCCTGTCAAAATATTATGGCACAGGTAATCAAAGAAAATAATTTGCCGGAAGGAATTTCATGTCTGATCAATGGCGATTATAAAATAGGAGAACTAATGACCGCTGATACCCGTATTCCTTTAATTTCGGCTACAGGTTCCACCCGAATGGGAAAAATCGTGGCACAGACTGTTGCAGGTCGTTTAGGAAAATCGTTATTGGAATTAGGAGGTAATAATGCCATTATCGTTACTCCGGATGCTGATATCAAAATGACCGTGATCGGAGCTGTTTTCGGAGCTGTAGGTACTGCAGGACAACGTTGTACTTCAACACGAAGACTAATCATTCACGAAAGTATTTATGATAAAGTAAGAGATGCTCTGGTAGCGGCGTACAAACAATTAAGAATCGGAAATCCGCTTGACGAAAATAACCATGTCGGACCGCTAATTGATACCCATGCCGTAGCAATGTATGCACAGGCACTGAATAAAGTAGTTGCCGAAGGCGGAACTATTCTGGTAGAAGGCGGAGTGCTTTCAGGCGAAGGTTACGAAAGCGGCTGTTATGTTAAACCGGCAATTGCAGAAGCTGAAAATTCATTTGAAATTGTACAGCACGAAACTTTCGCTCCGGTTTTATACTTAGTGAAATATTCAGGAGATGTAGAAAATGCAATTGACCTTCAAAACGGAGTAGCACAAGGATTATCCTCCGCAATTATGACGAATAATTTGCGTGAAGCAGAAAGATTCCTTTCGGTTACAGGATCAGATTGTGGAATTGCGAATGTAAATATTGGAACTTCAGGAGCTGAAATCGGAGGTGCTTTTGGAGGAGAAAAAGAAACCGGAGGCGGTCGCGAATCAGGTTCGGATGCCTGGAAAATATACATGAGACGTCAAACCAATACGATCAATTATACCACCAGCCTGCCATTGGCACAGGGAATAAAATTTGATTTGTAATATTTTGATTTAAACTAAAAAAGGCTTCCAAAAATGGAAGCCTTTTTCTTTGATAAGAAGTTATGGTATTATTTCTTTATAATCGTCTGACTAAAAGTGCCTTCTGAAGTATGTATTTTAGCAAAGTAGGTTCCAGGACTTAAATTACTAACATCGATTGTTTCACTGCTTTTTCCGGAAGTTTTAACTAAGGAAGCTAACATATTATAAATTTCAATTTTTTCTATTGATTGCCCTGAATTTGATACGTATAAGGTTTCTGAAACAGGATTAGGATATACTGTTGTTTTTACAGTTTCAGTTTGTTTTGCTTCATTTTGTGCTACGCGTAAAGTTCCACCGCTATAGACTGTACTGATATAAAATAAATTAGCAACTGATCCTTTGGTGATCGTATTTGTCCCGGCAGGAATGGAAGCTGTAACAATTCCGGCAGTAGCAGTATACGATACATTGTTTACTTTTATTGTTCCGGTAAAATTGGAATCAAATACCAAAGTTAAAGTTGAAGCGGCGGTTGTAGTATACGTTATAGAAGTACTGGATTCAATTTTTAAACGCGCTGTTAAGGTCAATCCGGCATAAGTTACAGATCCGGCGGTAGAGTTCATGTTTCCTGTAATGGTATAAAAAGAACTTGTTTTTCCTGATGTTGTAAAATTATGTATTTGATTTCCGGAAGAACCTCCGCCAGTGGTTACCGTAATAGTTCCGGATCCTGTTGCCGGTGAACCTGCAGTACCGGTTGTTGCGATCGAATAGGATACAGTTGCGGTCGGTGTTCCGGTAATCGTAATGGTTTTGGCCGTCGTATTTTTTACAAAACTAATTCCTGATGCAGGTAAACCGGTTACTGTGGCGTCTGTTGCGTTGCCACCCCACGTGAAAACAATAGAGCCAATTGCTGTACCGCTTGTCACAGTCTGGTTGTTATTGGTTGTTGAAGTCAGTGTTTGATTTCCTGCTGTAGTTACGGTTATAGTTCCGGATCCTGTTGCCGGTGAACCTGCAGTACCAGTTGTTGCGATCGAATAGGATACAGTTGCGGTCGGTGTTCCCGTAATCGTAATGGTTTTGGCTGTCGTATTTTTGACAAAACTAATTCCGGACGCAGGTAATCCTGTCACCGTTGCGTCTGTAGCAGTTCCTCCCCAGGTAAATACGATCGTGCCAATAGCCGAACCGCTTGTTACGGATTGGTTATTGTTTGAACCTGAACTTAGCGTTTGTGAACCGGTCGGAGGATTTGATTCGCCCTGTACAGAAACTAATGTACCTGTATAGTTAGTCAGGGCTGATTTTAATGCTGTAATGACAAGAGACGATGTGTCATCAGTTGCATTGTTAAAAGTCCATTTTAAGTCACCACCGGAAACACGCCCTGAATATTGAATGGTTTTGGTTTTGGCTGAAGCAGGTTGTTCTACCGTTAGGTTTTTAATATAAAGTGCAGCATTAGTATCGAAATTGTTATAAGTATTGGCGCCTGATTTTGATTTCACAGTACTGCTCACTACTTCACCTCTTGATGAGGCTACATAAGCATCAAAGTCGGTCGTTGAACTGATTTTGCCGGAAATATTATAAAGAGGATTAGTATCTCCATAGGCAACAAAACGCATGTTGTTAGTCGCAATATCAGCATCGAAAGTATTGTTGAACGCTTTGATAGAACCTCCGGCTTCACCAGAAAATGTACCCATTGTTCCGGCATTATTGACCTGATTAGCTTCGTCCCAGATATCAGTGCCCTGAAGTGAAGTAAGCATCGGATGTTTGCTGTTTCTGAAATAATTGCCTTCTACAAACAGGGAAGAACCTAAAGTGGAACCCGAACCGTATTTGGCAACACCATCAAAATAATTGTTGTAAATGTGAGCCGAGTAATATCTCACACGCGGATGACGTGAATCCGAGTGGTCGAACCAGTTGTGATGGTACGTAATATATAAACCGGCTGTTGTTCCTTCGCTTAATCCTAATAAACTCGCTTTTCCGTTATCCCAAAAGTGGTTGTAGGATAAGGTAATGTAGGTTGAGGTTTTATTGTCGAGGGCACCATCACCTTTTATCTGATCGGCGTCGCTGCCCGCATTTCCGTAGAATAAATCGCAATTGTGCACCCAGATGTGGTCGTTATCCTGCTGCATTCCGACATTATCTCCGGCAGTACTGTTACAATTCATAAAACCCAGATTGCTTACTTCAATGTTGGAAGCTGCCTTAAGGCGAACTCCCCAGCCATTGGCAACAGCGTCGGTTCCAACACCCTCAAAAGTGACATAACTGGAAGCATTATTCGCATTTTCTATTACTATGTCGCCTCCTTCCATGACGGTCAAATCAGTAATGTTTCCGATAAGTCGAAAAATAAAAGGGCGTGTATCTTTCCCTTTTTTTATCGCATACAAAATATTTTGCAGTCCAACACAAGGATTTGCGCTGGCTCCTGTAATATCAAGGGAAACCGTATTTTTGGTGTTCTGCGTAATGTAAACAATTACGGCATTATCTTTTGGAGTACCGTCAATTTTGTATCCTCCCGGAACTCTTCCGCTGTCAAAAGCAAATCCGTTACGATCCTGAGCTACGACGGTTAAAGTACCTGTTGTGCTTCCCGTCCCTTCGGTTCCTGAAATTACCGGTTTTACTTTTACAGTGTAAGATCCTGATTTAAGACCCGGAATGTCAGCACGGAAATAACTCCCATAACTTCTGATCAGTTGGTCGTCTATTTTTTGATCCGTAATTCCCTGACCCGTGTAATACACATTGTAACTTTGGGCATTGCTAACAGGCTGCCATTTTACAAATGCTGATTCGAGCCAGCCGGAAGATTCAGTAATTTGAATTTGTTGTGCCCATGTCTGAACTGCTAAGAGAAAAGCAGCCAGAAAAAGTAAGTTTTTTTTCATTGTGGTTAGTTTTTAAAGTTAGTAAATAATCAAAAGTGATTTTTTTGTGGTTTTTAGTATCGAAAACAATTTTAATTGTAATCGATTACACAAAAATATATAAAATTTCGATATTCAAAATAAAATAGTTTTAAAAAAGAATTTATAATAAAAAAAATAGCTTTTAAATATTTAATATGTAATAAATTGCATTAATTGTAATTTATTACATATTTGAAGAATTCTTCATGAAGTCTTATTTTTACTACACTTTTTAAATTTTAGAAAAGCCGCACCATTAAAAAAATAATGTAAGAAGTTAAAATGTTAGCCAGTTATAATTTTTTTAAATAAAAAGAAAAATACTGTTAAATTTAAAAAATTGAAGAAGGTTTTCACTGTCAAAATGGAAGGCTGAGGTCAATTTTAATTTAAAATGAAGGTGAATATCGTTCTGAAAATGGATTTTTGAAGGATACTCATCTGTATTTTCACACCAAAAAGAGGAAATATGTTGTGGCGATTTCATTCAAAAGAGCGTAAATTTATTCCGATAATTGAAAAAACAGAAGAGGGAATCAGTTTTAGATTTTAAGTATAAAAAAAGCCCTTTTGAATTTCAAAAGGACTTTTTTATGAGGGTATAATTAAAGAATTAATCTTTGCTCGATAATTTTGAAAGTAATCTCAGGAATTCGATATACAACCAAACCAGCGTGATCACTAATCCCATTGCGCCGTACCATTCCATAAATTTCGGCATTTTTTGTTGTACTCCTTTTTCGATTTGGTCGAAATCCAGGAATATATTTAAGGCTGCTATAATAATTACAAAAACGCTGATTCCGATACTCATTAATGAATTTCCGTGATGAACAGGAGTAAAGTTGGTAAACATGGATACCACCCATGAAATCAGGTAATAGGTTGCAATCGCTAAGGTTGCTGCAATAACGACTGATCTAAATTGTTCCGTCACTTTTACAATCTTAAACTTGTATAGTCCCAGACAAATTAAAAAAGTAACCAGGGTTGCTCCAACCGCATTGATAACGATTCCCGGATATCTGGCTTCAAAAATGGCAGAAATTCCACCTATAAACAGACCTTCAAACAAGGCATAACCTGGCGCTAAATAAGGAGAAGCCTGTGGTTTGAATGCAGAAACGATAACCAGGATAAGTCCAACAACAGCACCGCCAATTGCCGGTAACATTACATTCATTCCGTTAAAAGCCATCCACCACGTTATTAGGGATGAGCCGCATAAGATTAAAAATAAAATAGCCGTCTTATTAATAGTACCCGATAAAGTCATTTCCTGATTATAGTCAATAATCTGTGCATGGTGTACTTCTTCAGCTTTTGAAACTGCATTTGATGAAAAACGCTTGTTGCTTAAAAAAGGATTTTTTGAATTGAAGTTCATAGTTCTAATACTTTTAATTGTATTCAAATATATGGAGTTTTTTTGAAGTGGAATTGTTTCTGTATTTTTTTTAACATGATTTTTTCTTCTGAATAAAGGTGTGTTAAAACAAAAAATCCATCAGTGAATGCTGATGGATTTTGATATGTTGAGATTGAAATTTCTATTTCAATAAATCTAAAACTAAAGAAGGGAATAAACCTAAAGCAATATTCAAAACAATAGAAACGATGGCAACAGCGTAAATAAGGAAAGGCTTCCCAGTGCGCTCTTCATTTGGCTCTTTTGAATACATGGCTAAAATTAGTTTGAAATAATAGCCAACACTAATAATAGAGTTGATCACTGCTACGATAACCAAAGCAATATATCCTGCCTGAATAGTCTCGTTGAATAAGAATAATTTAGCGAAAAATCCTGAAAAGATTGGAATTCCGGCCATGGACAATAATGAACCTGTCAGTATAGCAGCCAATAAAGGATTTGTTTTTCCTAGTCCGTGGAAGTTCGTAATGTCTTCGTTATGCTTGTTTTTACAAACATATAAGATTACGCTGAAAGCAGCAATCCCGGCCAAAGCATAAGCAGCAGTATAATACAATAAAACACCTGCTGAGGTGGCAATGCTTAATAAAGTCATTAACATAAATCCTGCATGTGAAATTCCGGAGAATGCCAGCATACGTTTTACATTCACCTGACGCAAGGCCATAATATTACCGACAGTCATAGAAGCCATCGATACAATTACAACAATTATTTCAAAGGTTCCCAACAGATCCTGATTTTCAAGTGAAGGGATTAAATTTAAGGCGCTTACTAATTTGTATAAAGTTGCTATAGCAATAACTTTTGCCAAAGTACTCATTAAAGCTGTTGTTAACGCCGGAGAACCTTCATAAACGTCCGGAGCCCAAAAATGAAAAGGTACGGCAGCTACTTTAAATAACATTCCGATGACTACCAAAACCATTCCGATTGGAAACCAGATTGGCAGCTCTGCAGATAAAGAACTTTCATGTATTTCAACAACGTCAAAACTTCCCATTGCTCCGTAAATCAAACAGATTCCAAATAAAATAATTCCTGACGCGAAGGATCCCATTAAGAAATACTTCATACCGGCTTCGTTACTTTTTAGGTTCAGACGATCACTTGCCGCAAGAATGTATAAAGCGATGGATAATATTTCAATTCCTAAGAAAAACATAGCCAGGTTTCCAAAAGAGACCATCGCTACACCTCCTGCTAATAAAAATACTTTTATAGCAATAAAATCGGAAATTTTGGTTTGATGATTTTCATAAAAATTATGACTTAAGGCTACTAAGAAAATAGTCAGCACAATAAATAAAGATGAAAAAGCAGTAGAAAACTTACTCACTTCGATCATATTATTGTAATAACTTCCTGTCGAACCGAATTCATAAAAATTAAGTGCCAAAACTCCCAAAAGTCCAACAATGGTAAAAGGAACAATGGCTTTCCTTAAATTAAGAATTTCAAACAATAGGCAGAAAATACCCAATCCCGTTATAGCTATTAATGTATTCATTTTTGTTTTTTTGATTTAGGAAATCTAAAACTAATGATGCCCTAATTTATTTTTATTTAAAATATTAATTTTTATTGATAACGTTTAAAATAGTCTCTAAACTTGGTGTGATCAAATCTGTAATTGGTTTTGGATAGAATCCGAAGAAAATCAAAACAGCAATAATCGCAACCAGAGAAATTCCTTCATTAAGCGTAACATCGGCAAATGTTTTTGAATTGGCTTCGCCCAACATAACATTCTGAAACATTTTAAGCATATAATACGCTCCAAGGATAATGGTGGTTCCGCCTAAAACAGCAAACCATACATTAATCTGTGAAAGACTATATAAAACGGTGAATTCTCCAACAAAATTAAAAGTACTTGGCAATGCGACTGAGGCCAGAACTAAAATTAAAAACATTGAAGTAAATTTCGGAGACTGTATGCGGATCCCGCCTAACTCAGAAATTTGTCTGGTTTCAAATCTTCTGAAGATAATTTCGGCAGCATAGAATAATCCGACTACAACAAAACCGTGAGCGATCATTTGCAGCACAGCTCCACGTAAACCATCAATGGTTAAGGTATAAGTTCCGGCAGCAATTAATCCAACGTGAGCCAGAGAAGAATAGGCTAATAATTTCTTCAGATCTTTTTGTCTTAAAGCTACAATAGAACCATAGATTACACCCGCAATTCCTAAAGCGATAAAAATATTCATATATTCTTTTGCCGCAAGGGGAGCAATTGGCAATTGCCAGCGGATGACACTGTACAATCCCATTTTTAGCATGATACCGGATAAAAGCATGGTTCCAACAGTTGGTGCTTTTTGGTATACGCTTGCCTGCCACGTATGGAAAGGAATGATCGGAATTTTAATGGCATAGGCTAAGAAGAAAGCCAGGAAGATCCAAAGCTGTTCTGTTGCAGATAAATTCAATTTATATAAATCCTCAATCAGGAAACTTCCTGCCTTTTGATATAAATAAATGAAAGCAACCAGCATAAACAGGGAACCTGCAAGTGTATAAATAAAGAATTTAACCACTGCTTTTCTGCGTTCCTCAGCATCTCCGTTACCCCAGATCAGCGCAATAAAATAGATTGGAATAAGGGATAATTCCCAGAAAATATAATATAATAAACCATCTGCTGCCAGGAAAGTTCCTGTCATAGCAAAGGCCATAAATAAAATTAAAGCATAAAAACCTTTTGCATTTTTATATTCATTTCCGAAAGAAGAGAATATAATGATTGGGGTTAAAGCTACCGTTAACAAAAGCATTGCCATTGCCAGACCGTCTGCATTTAAAACAAATGAGATTTTGGGCTGGGTAATCCAGGCATTGATTAAGCTAATGTTTTCGCCCGCATTGAAATGGCTTAATAAAACCAGCGAACAGCCCAAAGCTGCTAAACTAAAGAACAAGGCTACTTTTGAAGCAAGTTTGTCACCAACAAAATAAGTGGCAAATGCACCAATTAAAAGAATAATTAATATAAGAGAAACGTTCATAGTTATAAAATTATTGAGCTAAAAATATATAGGAAATAATGGCACAAAGACCCAAAACAAAAGCAAAAAGGTATAATCCGATACTTCCGTTTTGTAATTTTTTACCCTGAAAACCTATTTCATTTGTTACTTTACCCAGTCCGAAAACAAAGGCAGATAAACCGGTTTCGATGTAATCCCTGAAAAATCGTGATAACACATTTACAGATCGCACGAATACAACATCGTAGATTTCATCTACATAATATTTGTTGTATAAAACTTTAGTCAATCCGGTGATGTTTTCGTCAGCTTCCGGAACATTATCCTGTTTGAAGTATTTGATGTAAGCGATCAACATACCTAATAAACAGCCTGCAACTGCAACACCCATCAAAGTATATTCCGTTGTTCCTAGATGGTGTTCTTCGCCTGCCGCTTTCGTAAAAAGCGGAGCCATATATTCATTTAACCAACTATTTCCAGGAAGACTGATAAGTCCGCCAAAAGCAGCTAAAATTGCCAAAATCATCAATGGGAACGTAATTAATCCGTCGCTTTCATGTAAATGATGTTTTTGTTCTTCAGTTCCTCTGAAATCTTTAAAGAAAGTCAGGAACATTAATCGGAACATATAAAAAGCAGTCATGATAGAAGCAATAGAGCCAACCACATATAAGGGAATACTGTGGTGGAAAGCAGTCATTAAAATTTCATCTTTAGAGAAGAAACCTGAAAGTAAAGGGAAACCTGAAATGGCTAATGAAGAAATCATCATTGTCCAGAAAGTAACAGGCATTGCTTTACGCAGACCCCCCATTTTACGCATATCCTGCTCGCCATGTAAACCATGAATTACAGATCCTGATCCTAAGAATAGACAAGCCTTAAAGAAAGCGTGTGTGATTACGTGGAAAACAGCTACTTCATAAGCACCAAATCCTAAGGCTAAAAACATTAGTCCTAATTGGGAAACGGTAGAGTAAGCCAATACTTTTTTGATGTCTGTCTGAACCAAGCCAATGGTTGCAGCAACTAATGAAGTCACAGCTCCAATAACAGCAATAACGGTTTGAACATCCGGTGCTAAATCAAATACAAAATTTAATCGCGTTATCATAAAGATACCTGCTGTCACCATCGTTGCAGCGTGAATCAACGCAGAAACAGGAGTTGGTCCTGCCATCGCATCCGGTAACCAGGTGTATAAAGGAATCTGTGCAGATTTACCACAAGCCCCAATAAATAAACACAAGGCAGCTAATGAAAGCAATGGAATATTTAAGGTAGTTGCTCCCGAAATTGCCGTTTTTAAAGTCGCATAATCTAAAGTAGAGAACATGGAACCAATAATAAACATACCGATTAAAAGACCTAAATCTCCGATTCTGTTCATGATGAATGCTTTTTTCGCAGCATCATTGTAATCCTGGTTTTTATACCAGAATCCAATTAATAAGTACGAACAAAGTCCAACACCTTCCCAACCGATAAATAAAACCAATAAGTTACTTCCCATTACAAGTGTAATCATGAAAAACACGAACAAGTTTAAATAAGAGAAAAACTTATGCATATTCTCATCATCGTGCATGTAGCTGATAGAATATAAATGAATCAATGATCCGATACCGGTTACAAAAAGCAACCATAATAAGGACAACTGATCTAATAAAAATCCAAGATTAATATGAAGATTGCTAATCTGAATCCAGTCAAATAAAGTTATCTGAATGGCTTGTTTGGTTTGTGTAATCTGAGAGAAAAAGAAAAGTGTAACCGCAAAAGAAACTACTACTGCAGCCGTTCCGATAATACCGGAAACTGTTTTGCCTAAACTTTTTCCAAAGAAGACATTGATTAAAAATCCTAAAAAAGGAGCTAATACTAAAACTAAAGCTAAATTGGTATTCATTTCCATTTATCCTTTTAAATTTTTTAAATTATCGATACTAATCGAACCTAAATTTCTAAAGATCGAAACTAAAATAGCCAATCCTACCGCAACTTCAGCCGCAGCAACTGCCATCGAAAAGAAAACAAAAACTTGTCCCTGTGCATCCTGATGATAGGTTGAAAAAGCTACAAATAAAAGGTTAACCGCATTCAGCATGATTTCGATAGACATAAAAACGATGATAGCATTTCGTCTGTACAATACACCAAAAATACCAATACAGAAAAGTACAACACTTAAAAAGATGTAATTTTCAATACCTATTTGATTTAATATATTACCCATTATTTATTTAATTTTTCTTTTTTAGACAATAATACAGTTCCAATCATCGCTACCAAAAGCAGGATCGATGCAAATTCAAACGGAACCATATATTCGTTCAGTAATATTTTACCCAGTACTTTTATCGATTGAAAATCCTCACCGGTAGAATCATACGCTCCGACAATTGGTTTCGAGTTAATGAAGATTGCAATCAGTACGATGCAAATCAAACAGAAAGAAACTATGGCACCCAAACGTGTAATTCTGGGTCTGTGCACCTGATGGCGTTCGTTTAGATTCATTAACATGATCGTAAACAGGAACAAAATCATAATAGCCCCGGAGTATACAATAAGATGTACGATAGCCAAAAATTGAGAGTTTAATAATAAATAATGACCAGCAATCGAAAAGAAACAAATTACTAAATAGATAGCACTGTGAATCGGGTTTCTGCTAAAAATGGTCAGGAAAGCGGTGATCACCGTAATAAACGCTAAGAAACAAAATATAATTTGTACAGTAGTTGCGTGTGCAAAATCAGGAATATGTATCATTTAGTTAGCATTATTAAGTTGAGCATTTTTGATCGCCACGTCAAGAGGCATCACTAATCTGTCTTTTCCAAAAATGAAGTCTTCTCTTTCGTAACTTGAAGGGACCAAAACTTTAGAAGTAGTCAGATAAATGGCATCCTTTGGACAGGCTTCTTCACATAAGCCGCAAAAAATACAACGAAGCATATTGATTTCGTAAATTGAGGCATATTTTTCCTCTCTGTACAAATGTTTTTCATCTGCTTTACGCTCGGCAGCTTTCATGGTGATGGCTTCAGCAGGACATGACAAAGCGCATAATCCACAGGCTGTACAGTTTTCACGACCTTGCTCATCACGTTTCAATTGGTGCTGACCACGGTATACAGGACTCATTTCACGTATTTGTTCCGGATAATGGATCGTCACTTTTTTTCTGAACAAGTGCTTTACCGTAATAAATAATCCTTTTACAATCGCTACAAGATACAATCGTTCCAAAAAGGTCATCTCCTTATTGGAGACCATCTTTTTTCTACCCGATAATGATATAGTTTCTATTGACATTTTTTAACGTATGATTTATGATTTCCAAGTTGTACGAAACAAATTCAAAATCTATTTTATTTTATTTGAAGCTTAATCCTGCTATGATCAGGGTTAGGGCTCTCGGTATTACAAACCTAAAAAGGCTGCAATTTCACTTCTTAAAATAACAGCTCCGGTAATCATGATATTGATGATCGACAGCGGAATTAATATTTTCCATCCTAAATGCATCAATTGATCGTATCTGAATCTTGGAATTGTCCAACGCACCCACATATAGAAAAATATGAAGAAACATATTTTTACAAACAATACTGCAATTCCCAAAAGGTTAGCGGTATTTACACCCACATTTTCTACCATCCATTGCATACCCGGATAGTTGTAACCTCCGAAAAACAATACAGATATAATAGTAGCAGAGATAAACATATTGGCATATTCAGCAAATAAGTAGAATCCCATTTTCATGGATGAATATTCTGTATGGTAACCACCAATTAATTCAGATTCACATTCCGCCAAATCAAAAGGAGTTCTGTTGGTTTCTGCGAAAGCACAAATTAGGAAAATCAGGAAAGATAAAGGCTGGTATAATATGTTCCAATGCCATTCTGCCTGTTGCTCAGAAATTTCTTTTAAGCTTAAAGTTCCGGTCATCATCAATAATGCAATCATCGATAATCCCATCGCAACTTCGTAAGAAACCATTTGAGAAGCAGCACGAACGGCTCCCATCAATGAGAATTTATTGTTAGAGGCCCATCCACCGATCATGATACCGTAAACTCCCACAGATACAACTCCGAAGAAATACAATAAACCGATATTGATATCCGTAGCCTGCAAAAGAACATCTCTGCCAAAAATATGTAAGCGATCGCCCCACGGAATTACGGCACTGGTCATTAAGGCAGTACTCATGGCAATTGCCGGACCTACCACAAATAAGAACTTGTTAGGCGTATTCGGGAAGAATTCTTCTTTGGAGAATAATTTCATACCATCAGCAAGAGGCTGTAATAAACCTCCCCAACCTGCACGGTTAGGTCCGACACGGTCTTGTAAAAAAGCGGCTACTTTACGTTCAGCCCAGGTAGAATACATCGCCATAATCATTGTTACGGCAAAAACCACAACAATTACAACACTTTTTTCTATAATAAATGCACCATCTACCATCGTTAAGAGTTTTGATTGTTAGTGTTTAACGGAATTTCAGCCATACTGATTTTTTTACGGTCAATATCTCTACCCATTAGAATCGTTTTTTCAGTATCGATTTCTACTTTTTCTAATTTCTGAGTATAGTTGTTTTGATTGATCACAGAATCTTTTTCAAATTCTCTTGGTCCTTCAATCGTCCAGTCGTTTACATTTTTGTGGTCGAAACGGCAAGAATTACAAATAAATTCTTCCACTTCATGATATTCGTCTTTACGGCCAGTCACACGTTGAATTTCTCCTCCAAACATCCATACAGTTGTTTTTCCACAACATCCCGGAGTAGTACATTCTCTGTGTGCATTGTAAGGTTTGTTGAACCAGACTCTGGATTTGAAACGGAAAGTTTTGTCTGTTAAGGCTCCAACAGGGCAAACGTCGATCATGTTTCCGGAGAATTCGTTGTCAATAGCTTTAGAAATTCCGGTAGAAATATTAGCGTGATCGCCACGATCTAATACACCGTGAACTCTGTTGTCTGTCAATTGATCTGCCACTTGGACACATCTTTGGCATAAGATACAACGGTTCATATGAAGTTGAATATGCGGACCGATATCTTCGGGCTCGAATGTTCTTTTTTCTTCAATAAAACGTGATTTCGGATTTCCGTGCTCAAAACTTAAGTTCTGAAGGTCACATTCTCCTGCCTGATCACAAACCGGACAGTCTAATGGGTGGTTGATCAGTAAAAACTCAGTTACAGATTTACGGGCTTCCGTTACTCTGTCCGAAGATTTACTGTTCACTTCCATTCCGTCCATACATCCTGTTACACAAGAAGCCATTAACTTTGGCATTGGTCTTGGGTCAGCTTCACTTCCTTTGGAAACTTCAACTAAACAACAACGACATTTACCGCCGCTGCCTTTTAATTTTGAGTAATAGCACATGGCTGGCGGAACTAAATCTCCTCCAATCATACGTGCAGCCTGCAGGATCGTTGTTCCTGGTTCTACGTCTATACTTTGACCGTCTATGGTTACTTTCATCTCTTAATTTTGTTTTTTTAGTTTCAGGTTTCAAGTTTCAGTGCCGATAGCTATCGGTATTGAAACTAAAAAAAACTTGAAACTTTAAACTATTTTTAAACTGTTTGTCTGCCTACTAAATGTTTCACTTGCGAGAACGGCTCAGCAACAAAGTGATCTCTGTTTTTTATTTTTTCAGGGAAACGAACGTGATATTCGAACTCATCTCTGAAGTGACGAATCGCTGCTGCTACCGGCCAGGAAGCGGCATCACCAAGTGGGCAAATTGTGTTTCCTTCAATTTTGCTTTGAATGCTCCACAATAATTCGATATCCTCTTCACGGCCCTGACCGTTTTCGATTCTCCACAATATTTTTTCTAACCAGCCTGTTCCTTCACGGCAAGGTGTACATTGTCCGCAGGATTCATGGTGGTAGAAACGGGCAAAATTCCAGGTGTTTCTTACCACGCAGGCGGTGTCGTTGTAAACAATAAATCCTCCGGAACCTAACATCGATCCGGTAGCAAAACCACCATCACTTAAAGATTCGTAAGTCATTAAACGGTCTTCACCATTTGCTGTTTTAAAAATCAATTCAGCTGGTAAAATCGGCACTGAAGAACCTCCTGGTACAAACGCTTTTAAAGGTCTGCTCGAAGACATTCCGCCTAAATATTCATCAGAATTCATAAATTCGTCAACACTTAAACCCAATTCAATTTCGTAAACGCCAGGATTTTTGATGTGTCCTGAAGCTGAGATTAATTTGGTTCCTGTTGAACGACCAATTCCGATTTTAGCATAATCATCTCCTGAATTGTTGATGATCCACGGCACAGTTGCGATAGTCTCCACATTGTTTACTACGGTTGGATTTGCCCAAAGACCTGAAACCGCCGGGAATGGTGGTTTGATACGAGGGTTTCCTCTTTTACCTTCCAGTGACTCAATAAGTGCAGTTTCTTCTCCACAAATATAAGCTCCGGCTCCACAGTGAACATGTAATTCTAAATCGTAACCTGTTCCTAATATATTTTTTCCTAACCATCCGGCAGCCTTAGCTTCGGCGATCGCTCTTTCTAATATTTTGAAAACCCACATATATTCTCCACGAATGTAGATATACGAAAGGTTAGCGCCCAGGGCAAAACTCGAGGTAATCATTCCTTCGATCAATAAGTGAGGAATAAATTCCATCAGATAACGATCTTTGAAAGTTCCCGGTTCAGACTCGTCGGCATTACACACTAAATGTCTCGGTTTTCCTGATTTTTTATCAATAAAACTCCATTTCATTCCGGCAGGGAAACCTGCACCACCACGACCACGAAGTCCTGATTTTTTTACTTCTTCAACCACTTCGTCCGGTGTAAGTGTTTTCAAAGCTTTTTCTACAGAGGCATAACCACCATTTTGGCGATAAACTTCGTAGGTTTTAATACCCGGAACATT
The DNA here is from genome assembly GCF_009674775.1 of Flavobacterium sp. LC2016-23. Classification (GTDB taxonomy): domain Bacteria; phylum Bacteroidota; class Bacteroidia; order Flavobacteriales; family Flavobacteriaceae; genus Flavobacterium. Next base: position 80,222 of record NZ_WKKE01000007.1, read on the forward strand.
GATTTTATCTAATAATATTTTTTGTGACATCTTATTTATCGTGTAATATTATTTTATCGTCTCTGCAATCAGCGATTAACTGATCGATTTTTTCCTCTGTCAATTTTTCTTTGTAGAAATCGCCTAACTGCATCATCGGAGCGTATCCGCAAGCCCCTAAACATTCTACACCGGCAATGGTAAACATTCCGTCCGGAGTTGTTTCGCCCATTTTAATGCCTAATTTTTCAGAAGTGTAATCCATTAAATTTTCGGCACCATTTAAACAACAACAAGAAGTCTGACAAAATTCGAACATGTATTTTCCAATTGGTTTTTGGTTGTACATGGTGTAAAAAGTAACCACTTCGTAAACCTCAATTGGTTTGATGTGCAAAATTTCGGCAACTTTATCCTGTAACTCCGTACTCAGCCAGTTATCATGCGCATCCTGCACTTCATGCAAAACAGGCAGCAAAGCTGATTTTCTTTTGTCTTCCGGATAATGACTGATTAATTCATTGATGCGGTTCATCAATGCTTCAGTCATGTTTATTTCTTGTTTGTAATGTTTACGTTCCATTTTTATTTTAGATTTCGGATTTTAGATTTTAGATTTTTTCAAATCTTTGTCCTTAATCCCTATTCTGCAATCTTTTAATTTTAGATTTTAGATTTCTGATTTTAGATTTTTTAATCTACATTCTAAAATCTAAAATCGACAATACTTTCTACGCGTCTAATTCTCCTGCAATTACATTTAAACTCGAAAGGATAACAATTGCATCCGATAATAAAGCACCTTTGATCATTTCAGGATAAGCCTGATAATAGATAAAACAAGGTCTTCTGAAATGTAATCTGTAAGGCGTTCTGCTTCCGTCAGTAACTAAATAGAATCCTAATTCTCCGTTTCCACCTTCAACAGGGTGATAAATTTCTGCAACCGGTACAGGAACTTCTCCCATTACAATTTTAAAATGATAAATAAGAGATTCCATAGAAGTGTAAACATCTTCTTTTGGAGGAAGGTAATAATCCGGAACTTCTGCATGATATTCGTTTCCGGCCGGCATTTTGTCCAAAGCCTGACGAATGATACTTAAACTTTCACGAACTTCCGCATTACGAACACAGAAACGATCGTATGTATCACCTGATTTTCCAACAGGAACAATAAAGTCGAAATCTTCGTAAGACGAATAAGGATGTGCAACACGTACGTCGTAATCAACTCCGGCAGCACGTAAATTTGGACCTGTAAATCCGTAAGCCATTGCTTTCTCTGCTGAGATTGCACCAACGTTTACAGTTCTGTCAAGGAAAATTCTGTTTCTTTCGAATAAGTTTTCAAATTCCTGCCAGGCGACAGGAAAATCTTTTAAAAATACATCCAGTTTGCGGAAAGCTTCCGGTGACCAGTCTCTTTCGAAACCACCGATTCTTCCCATATTTGTTGTTAAACGGGCACCACAAATTTCTTCGTAGATCTCGTAAACTTTTTCTCTAAATTGAAAAACATATAAGAAACCGGTATAAGCACCAGTATCAACACCCAGAATCGAATTACAAATTAAGTGATCTGTAATACGCGCCAATTCCATTACAATTACTCTTAAGTATTGTGCTCTTTTGGGAACTTCAATATTTAGTAATTTTTCTAAAGTCATCCACCATCCCATATTGTTGATCGGGGAGGAGCAATAGTTCATACGGTCTGTAAGAGGCGTAATTTGGTAAAAAGGACGATTTTCGGCGATTTTTTCGAAAGCTCTGTGGATGTAACCAATGGTTGGTTCAGCTTCAAGAATTCGCTCACCATCCATCAACAGGATATTTTGAAAAATACCGTGAGTGGCAGGGTGTGTTGGACCTAAATTCAAAACCGAAAGCTCGCTTCCGTCTTCGTTTAGTTTATCCTTAACTATTTTAGCATAGCGATGCTCTGGTGGTAATAATAGTTCTGACATTTTATAATGTTGAATTATTTATTTTTTAGCAATTTGTTGTTGTTCTTCCAAAGAATCTGTCATCCTTATCCGTTCTTCCGCTGTCTTCCAGCGGGAATTCTTTTCGCATTGGAAAAGAGATCATTTCATCCATATTCAAAATACGTTTCAATTGTGGATGACCAATAAAGTTTACTCCGAAGAAATCGTAGGTTTCTCTTTCCATCCAGTTGGCGCTTAGGAAAATATTTGAAATGGTTTTTATTTCCGGTTTTTCGCCGTTGATATAAACTTTGATTCTGATACGTTTGTTCTCGTACCAGTTGTGTAAATGATATACGATTGCGTACTGACGATCAACTTCGTTATCAGGGTAGTGAATACCACATAAGTCTGTTAAAAAGTGAAAACGTAAATCAGCATCATTTTTCAGGAAAAGAATCAGAGAGGTGATTTTATCAGCTGTTGTTTCCAGGGAAAAAATATCTCTTTCCTCCTGAAAGTTAAAAACACTTGTGTCAAATGTTTCTGTAAGTTTATCTTGAATCAGGGTATTTTCTAATGCCATTTTATGAAATATTATATGAAGCTAATAATTCCTGGTATTCAGGAGAACTTCTGCGTCTTACAGACTCGCTTCTTACTAATTCTTGTAGTTTCATTACACCGTCAACAATTTGCTCTGGTCTAGGAGGACATCCCGGAACGTAAACATCAACAGGGATAACTTTGTCAATTCCCTGTAAAACAGAGTAGGTGTCAAAAATTCCGCCTGATGAAGCACAGGCTCCGACAGCAATTACCCAACGAGGCTCAGCCATTTGTTCATACACCTGTCTTAAGATAGGTGCCATTTTTTTGGAAATAGTTCCCATAACCATTAACATATCAGCCTGACGAGGAGAAAAACTCACACGTTCAGAACCAAATCGTGCCAAATCATAATGGGAAGCCATTGTTGCCATAAACTCGATTCCGCAACAAGAAGTTGCAAACGGTAAAGGCCAAAGAGAATTCGCGCGTGCCATACCTACAACATCATTTAGTTTTGTGGCAAAGAAACCTTCACCAACAACACCTTCCGGAGGGGCAACCATATTTACTTTTGAATCGCTCATTTTATTTTAGATTTTAGATTTCAGATTTTAGATTTGGGTAAATCGTAAAAAATTAAAATCAAATTTAATATCGTTAAATCTTCAATTTGAGAAATCTAAAATCTGAAATCTCAAATCATAAATTATTATTCCCAGTCTAAAGCTTTCTTTTTGATGATATAGAAAAATCCAACTAAAAGCAAAGCCATGAAAACAATCATTTTCAGCATTCCTTCTATGCCCAGTTCTTTGAAGTTTACTGCCCACGGATAAAGGAAGATTACCTCTACGTCAAACAATACAAAAAGAATGGCAACCAGGAAATATTTTACTGAAAAAGGAATACGGGCATTACCGACAGATTCGATTCCGCACTCGAAATTTTTATCTTTTACCTCAGAGGTTCTTTTTGGACCTAATTTTCCGGAAATAATGATAGTTCCTACCACAAAACCAACAGCAAGAATAAGCTGCATTAAAATAGGAAGATAGCTGTATTGATCAGATTGCATAAACTTGGGGTTTTTTACTTAAAAAATAAGCCACAAAGATAGCGCCCAACTCTGTAAATCACAAGCTAAAAAAGCATTTAAGTAGGGTCGTAAACATCGTTTATGTCTAATTTTTATTCATTATAAATAACTTTTCCTTTTTTTACTATTTTTTTAAGATTTGAGCAAAAAAAAAACGTTTCGAAACAAATCGAAACGTTTTAAAACCATTCAGAGGCAAAAAAAATAAATTGCTATATTTTTCTTAGATTACTGCTACTTTAGCAGCAACTTTCCCTTTTCTTCCTTCTTCTTCTTCATAGCTTACACGGTCTCCTTCGCGTAATTCTTCCGCGTTAATTCCTGAAGCGTGAACGAAGATATCTTTTCCTGTTTCTTCGTCTGTAATGAATCCATAACCTTTAGATTCATTGAAAAATTTTACTGTACCTGTACGCATTGTAATTGTAATAATAATTTATAATGAAGCAAATGTAATATATAAATTCATACAAAAGACAATAAGGTGTTAATTTTTTGTAAAAATTATTGATTTACAGTGTTTTTACTATTTATTTTGCTACTCTTTTGATATGTCATACTTTAAAATGGCAACCATTAAAGATATGTTAAAAAGTAAGAACTTTTTGACTTTATTGAAGGTTGAATTATGATTTTTGAATGTCCTAAATCAACCTTTATTTTTGTCTTTTAAATATTTTTTCAGGTCCTTATTTTTTTCAGTTCTGACTGAATTATACCAAATCTACTTTAATGTGTAATTCTTTTAGTTGGGAATCATCAATCTTAGCAGGAGCATCAATCATAACATCACGCCCTGAATTGTTTTTCGGGAACGCAATAAAATCCCTGATGGTTTCCTGACCTCCTAAAATAGCAACAAGACGGTCTAAACCAAAAGCTAATCCTCCGTGAGGCGGCGCTCCAAATTGAAAGGCATCCATCAAAAAGCCAAATTGTGCTTTTGCTTCGTCTTCGGTAAATCCTAAATATTTGAACATCAGCTGTTGCGTTGCTTTATCGTGAATACGAATAGAGCCTCCTCCAATTTCATTTCCGTTCAGGACCATGTCGTAAGCATTGGCGCGTACTTTCCCCGGTTGTGTTTCCAGTAAATGCATGTCTTCTGGTTTTGGAGAGGTAAACGGATGGTGCATGGCATGATAACGGCCGCTTTCTTCGTCAAGCTCTAATAACGGGAAATCTACAACCCACAGCGGAGCAAATTCTTCCGGTTTGCGCAGTCCCAAACGGGTTGCCAACTCCATACGAAGTGCTGAAAGCTGTGCACGGGTTTTATCAGCAGGACCAGAAAGTACAAAAATCATGTCTCCCGGTTTTGCGCCTGTTATTTTTGCCCATTGTGCTAAATCTTCCTGATCGTAAAATTTATCTACAGATGATTTGTAAGTTCCGTCGTCATTACATTTGGAATACACCATTCCTGATGCACCCACTTGCGGACGTTTTACCCAGTCAATAAGTCCGTCAATTTCTTTACGGGTGTAATTTCCTGCACCCGGAACGGCGATCCCTACTACTAATTCCGCAGCATTAAATACCGGGAAATCCTTGTGCTGTGCAAATTCGTTCAGTTCGCCAAATTCCATTCCGAAACGAATGTCCGGTTTGTCATTTCCATATGTTTTCATGGCGTAGTCGTAGGTAATTCTCGGGAATTTCTCTACTTCAATACCTTTAATTTCTTTTAGTAAGTGTCTGGTTAGTCCTTCAAAAACATTCAGGATATCTTCCTGTTCCACAAATGCCATTTCGCAGTCAATTTGTGTAAACTCAGGCTGACGGTCTGCACGTAAATCTTCGTCACGGAAACATTTTACAATCTGGAAATATTTATCCATTCCGCCCACCATCAATAATTGTTTGAACGTTTGCGGAGATTGTGGTAATGCATAAAACTGTCCTTCGTTCATGCGGCTTGGAACAACGAAATCTCTTGCGCCTTCCGGAGTTGATTTGATTAAGTAAGGAGTTTCCACTTCACAGAAATCAAGATCTGATAAGTATTTACGAACTTCCATTGCCACTTTGTGACGGAAAAGCAAACTGTTTTTTACCGGATTACGGCGAATATCCAGATAACGGTATTTCATTCTTATATCTTCCCCGCCATCTGTTTCGTCTTCAATTGTAAACGGAGGCGTTAAAGCAGCATTCAAAATGGTTAATTCAGAAACTAAAATTTCGATATCACCAGTCGGAATGTTTTTGTTTTTGGCTTCACGCTCAATAACAGTTCCTTTTACCTGAATTACAAATTCTCTTCCAAGTGTTTTGGCCAGTTCAAAAACCGTTTTATCAGAACGGCTCTCGTCGAAAATAAGTTGTGTGATTCCGTAACGGTCGCGTAAATCAACCCAGTTCATAAATCCTTTATCGCGTGATTTTTGAACCCAACCCGCTAGTGTAACTTCCGTATTAATATTTGAGGCGTTTAACTCGCCACAATTATGACTTCTATACATGATCTCAATTTTAGACTGCAAAAGTAAACACAAAATTCAAATTAATATAGAAAAGTAGATAACTAGATGGTGTTAAAATGAAATATTTTGTTAATTCTTAAATTTTGAAGACAGAATTTATTTAGTTTTGAGTCACTATAAACAAAACTATATTAGATATGAGAAAACTTTTTGTTGCTGGTTTATTGATTTTCAGTGCCCTGAATGGTATTGGACAAGTCAAAAATCCAATCAAATTTACGGCTAAAATTACGAACAGAAACAGTGATACCTTAGTCATTAAAGGGGCTAATAATTTCAAACAAGTTATTCCGATTGATAAAAAAGAAGTTTTTGCTGCTACTTTTGAAGCCCCAAAAGGGTTTTATCGGTTTTCTGACGGAGTAGAATCATCTACTTTATTTCTGAAACCGGGTGCTGAAGTGAACCTGACCATGAATGCTAAGGAATTTGACGAAACCATTGTATATAAAGGAAAAGGAACTAATGAGAGTAATTTTTTAGCACAACAGGCTTTAAAGGACGAGAAATTTCAAAATGAAGCGTTCGCTAAAGAAGCCGCTGAATTTAAATCCTTATTAGACGGAAAAACAAAATCTGATCTGGAAAATATTGAAAAAGGTGATTTTGATGCTGAATTTAAAACAAACCTAAAAAAATCATTCGAGCAGTTTAATCAATACGCTGTGCAGATGTATGAAAGTGCCGCTAAGATGAAGGGCTTTGTTGGAAAACCTTCAGCTGCATTTGATTATGAAAACCACAAGGGCGGAAAAACGAAACTTTCAGATTTAAAAGGAAAGTATGTGTATATTGATCTTTGGGCAACCTGGTGTGGTCCGTGCAGAGCTGAGATTCCATTCCTGCAAAAAGTAGAAGAAAAATATCACGGAAAAAATATCGAGTTTGTCAGTATTTCTGTCGATGTACTAAAAGACCACGAAAAATGGAAAAAATTCGTAACCGATAAACAACTGGGAGGGATTCAGTTATTTTCTGACAGTGACTGGAAATCTGCTTTTGTAACCAGCTATGATGTAACCGGAATTCCAAGGTTTATTTTGATCGATCCGCAGGGGAATGTGGTGAGTGCTGATGCTGCCAGACCCTCTTCTCCAGAGCTTCAAACGCAGTTAGACTCGTTATTAAAGTAATTTATGATCAAATTTACAACGTTATCGTAAATATGTTATTTAGCTAAAATACCAGTAAAACCAGTGCCTGAGCACTGGTTTTTTTTGTATCGTTCTGATTTCCAATGTTAAGTTTTTATTCAATGTTACCAAATTGTTAAGTAAAAGTTTTTTTAATGTAAACATTTGATTATATTTGGTAAAGATTTGATAACATTAAAACCTACAAGATATGAAAAAGTGTGTAATTTTAGTTGCAATATTGTTCTCTGGAATTTTAGTTGCACAAGAGAAAAAACCGGAATTAGAAGCTGTTGGAAATACAGTAAAAGCTACCTATTACTATGATAATGGTAAAGTACAACAAGAAGGCTTTTTTAAGGATGGTAAATTAGATGGCGTTTGGGTATCATATGATGAAAAAGGAAATAAAGTTGCTGTAGGGGAATATACAAACGGACTGAAAACCGGAAAATGGATTTTCTTTAATGAAAACAGCCTTAGCGAAGTTGCTTACGAAAACAGTACAGTAAGTTCAGTTAAAAATTTACAGAAAAATGCTTTAGCAAATAGAAATTAAGATAATTTCAGATGAATAAGAAAGAACCGCTTTAATCAGCGGTTTTTTTTATGTCTTTTATTTAGTACTGAAAACAAAATGTACAGGTTTAATTCTAACAATAAAAACAAATGGCCCGGAAATTAATCCGGGCCATTTGTTTTTAAAATGTTTCTTAACGATCTGCTTTTGCTTTTTTTAATTTGAAAGAAATAAACAAGGTAAGTGAAGCGAGTACAATCCAGAAGATATCGATAAAGAAAATCTGCCTTTGATCTGCTGCAAAAGTTTTCCAGAACCAATTTCCGGAACAAATACCATTGGCAATAGGAACTATAAACCCTAGAATACTTCCTGAGATCAGACACCATTTATTGGTGAAATTTATATCTCTTTTCAATAAGAAGAATACAATTAATACGAGCCAGCTGATAAAATAAACACTGTATATATTCTCCTGGCTAAGCGGATAAAAAGCCTTGTTCGCAATAAAAGCCAATGCTGTAACCGGATACATGCTCAGGCAAACGGCTAAATAAATACGGACCACAGAGTTGTTAAAACGACGTTTTTTCTCGGGCAGGTTTTTCTTATCTCTGGCTACCAGCCAAATCATAACTCCGGAAATAATTACAAAACACGTAATGATCCCAAGCACAAAACTGATGATTTTAAGGGCATATCCGCCATAATCTCCAAAGTGAATACGATATAAGACATTTTTGACTACATCCAGATATTTGTTGTCGGTCACGGGATCTTTTTTGGCGATCACCTTTCCGTCAGCTACTTTATAGATTATTTTCCCAACGGCTGTAAATTTTTTATCGTATGGCAGTTCACCTTCAACGATAACATGCATGTTGGCATCTCCGTAATTCTGAATCTGCACGCTGTTGATTTCAAAATCTTTCCAATTGTTTTTGCCATTAGCTACGAATTCATTTATACTAAAGGGATTGGCTATTTTTTTGTTTTCAAATTTAAATACAGGGTTATTGTATTCTAATTCATCATATAGTTTATTCTGATCTCCTTTGTATAAAGCCATTACACTTGGAGCCACGATCAGAAGCTTGATCATAAAAAAGGCTCCGGTTACGGCATACACAAACTGAAAAGGCAAACCAATCATACCTAAAGCGGTATGCGAATCGGTCCATAATGTTTTCAGTTTTTCTTTTGGCCTGAACGTATAAAAATTAGAAACAATTTTGTTCCAGTGCAGTAACACTCCGGTTACAATAGCAAATAGAAAAAATAAAGCCACAAAACCGGAAAGATAATAACCAACCGGGTAAGGAACCTGTGCCAGAAAATGAAGTCTGTACAGGAATTCGCCTAAGGAATAGGATTCCTCATACGTTTGCGTTTTTAGATTTTCGGTATCTAAATAGAAGAACTGGCTTTCTTTTTGTCTGGCAGGCGCCAAAGTATCTTTAGTACCTTCCATGTAAATATTTACACGTCTTTCGTTACTCGCTTTTGAAATAGAAATCGTTCTTCCTGCTAAATTGTATTTTTTATCTAGAGCTGTTAAAGTTGCATCGTAGTTCAGCTGCATTTCTTTGGTCAGGGCAACAGATTCGCCACGTTCCCAATTGATTATTTCGTCTCTGAAAAAAGAAAAAGATCCGGCAAAGAAAATAACAAACAAGACCACGCTTATCACGATTCCGCTTACGGTATGCGTATGAAAATAGATATTATAGTTTCTGTTGTTCATGGCTTATTTGGTAATAGGATTATAGGTTTGGCCGAGATAGATTATGCCACAAAAAATAAGGGTAAGCAACAAATAGATTCCCCAGATTTTTAATCCGCTTTTCGCTAAAAAGGCAATAACCATTAAGGCAACCCAGAGAATAAATCCTGTAAAAGCCATTGTCATAATTATATTGACGCGATTAAACCAGGATGCCAGCGCCAGATGAAAACTCACAGAAACGAAATAGCCGCCAAGTATAGCCGCTGTTATTTTGGCAAAACGCTGCCATTTTGATTGCGTCAGGTATTTAGGATTTGCAGGCATATTTAATAGTAATAAATTTCTATTAGTCCGCTAAGGATAAAAAGTAGCGCGACAGCTTTACTATTCACGACTTTGAGCGGGGATAAGATAACAATCAAACTTCCGATGGTCATTAACTGAATGAAAAACAATAAGGTTCCGGTTCCTGGAGCTTTTGTAAACAACAATAAGAAATAAGCCAAAAGAAGTACAGCCAACCCTGAAATTTTGGTGGGTCCGGGGTTATTATTCATCCATTTTTCAAAACCATAATCATAAGAAAGCACGGCTTTTCTGGAAGTGTAATAAAACATATAAAAAGAGATAAAAACGAAAAGACCGGCTATTGTTATCATGATTTTATAAATTTATAAAACACCTTTCCGGTTAAAGGGAAAGATGTTTTATGTTTATTTTGTTAGAATTTATAGGTAAAACTTGCTGCTGCACTGCGCATGTTTCTCGGATGGATGGTTGACCATCCGTCATAGGTATCAACATTTGCGATATTATCAATCTTCAAAGTTAATGTGAATTTTTCTGTTCCGTAGAATATGGAAGAGTTCATAACGGTATATTCCGGAAGAGTAAAAGTTCCAACAATTGTGCGGTTCATTATTTTGTTTTTACTGGCATAATTTCCTCCAAAACCTAAACCAAATCCTTTTAAATCACCTTCCGGGAATTTATAGCTTGCCCATAGGTTGGCTAAATTTTGAGGTCCGGCGCTTTCTGGTCTGTGGCCTACGAAATCAGGATCACCGGCAAGTAAAATGCCATCATTATAACTATATCCGGCAACAATATTTAAACCATCAATTGGATTAGAAACGATTTCAGCTTCAAAACCTTTGTTTTTTTGTGCTCCATCCTGAAAAGCAGTTTGAGTGGTAGCGCCATAAACAACATACACCTGATCTTTAACTTCAATATTGTAGTAACTGAATGTTGCATAAAGTTTATCCTTAAAGATATTTAATTTTGTCCCAACTTCAAATTGATTAGCATGTTCCGGATTAAAAGTTCTTGGACGTGTACTTCCATCTGCTAAAATTTCAGTTACAGGAGCTGAATTAGCAAAACCATCCATGTAATTAGCAAAAAGAGATACTTTGTCGATAATTGGCTGATAAACTAATCCGAATTTTGGAGAAAAAGCAGTTTGATTAAAATCATCAGCTTTTGTACTTAAATCTCCCGCTGTCATAAAGCGATCTACACGTAAACTGGCCATTGCAGATAATGCAGGAGTAATATTGATTACATCGGATGCATAAACACTGTATACTTCTTGTTTTGTTTTATTGTTGTTTATAGGTGCATTAGCGACAAGAGCATCAGCTCCGGCTTTAGTTAGATTTCCATTATCACCATTTGTAATATAATCTTTAGGATCCGTGATTCCATAGAGATTTTCATTCACAGTTTTTAAATCCAGATTACCAATATAGATATTACCATTTGATACATATCCGGAACCATTATCAATTTGCCCTCTATTGAAATAATCTAAACCAACAACAATTCTGTTTCTTAAATTTCCAAGCTTAAAGTCTCCGATGAAGTTTTGTTGAATGTCTGTTGTTAGCGTTGTTGAATTTTGGTAATTCATAAAACGTCCTAAAACAATTCCTTCACTTATAGCAGCTGGTGCAAATCGTGTACCTTCATATATATAACTGTAAAATCCTTCTGATGATGATGAGCCTCTTGAAACTACAGTTTGAGAAGTCCACTCATCAGAGAACTTATAGTTCATTTGTCCCTGAAGACTGTATGATGGCGTTTCAATTGCAAGTTGATTACTTGTATAAGAACGTTTGTTATCATAGCCTAATTCACCCATATTATGGACTCTTAAAGCAGTTCCTCTGTCTAAAAATAACATAGTAGGATTGGTTGCTTTATTTTTCATGAATTCTGTATTGATGAAAAACGAAAGTTTATCATTTACGTTATATGAAAGTGATGGGGCAAAGAAGAATGATTTTTTAAATCCTGCATCCTGAAAACTGTTTTCACTATGGTAAGCAGAGTTTACGCGAATATTTATTTTGTGCTCCTCATCTAAAGGAGTGTTTACATCTACAGTAACTCTGTTTAGACCATAACTTCCGGCAGTGTAATTAACTTCCCCGCCAAAATGATCGTATGGTTTTTTTGTAGTTAAATTAATTAAACCTCCATAAGAAATTAAACTGCTTCCAAACAAAGTTCCTGAGGGTCCTTTTATAACTTCAATCTTTTCAATATTAGCAGGATCAAGACTTCCATTGGTTAATCCTGGCAATCCATTAATCATTGTAGGCTGAACGGCAAATCCTCTCAAAGAAAAATATCCCGCACCATCACCACCGCGACCTGTTGAAGCCCAAAGCGGTGTTAATCCCGGAGCATTTTTAAGAGCATCCTCAAGGTTAGTTACAACTTGTTCTTTTAAAAGTTCGCTTGTAATTGTACTGTAAACTTGTGGATTTTCAAGATTTTTAAGAGGCATTTTTGATACCTGCTGTGTTTCCTTGCGTGCAAAAGTATTTTTTTTAGCATTTCCATTTACTACAATTTCATCTAGTTCTTCAGAATTTGCAACAATCTTGAAATCTTCTACTAATTCGTCTCCACTATTAATTGTTACACTTTTTTCTTTACTGGAATATCCAACAGAAGAAACTCTTATCACGTAGCTTCCCGGTTTAACATTTTTAATTTCATAGAAACCGTGACTATCTGTGGTTGTTCCTATTTTTGTTCCTTTAAGTACTACAGAAACATTATCTGCCGCATCATTATTTGATATACTGATCTGGCCCTTTATGGTACCTTTTTCCTGTGCGGAAATTGACGTATTTGCCAATACAAAAAAACAGAAACTCAAAAGTAATATTGTAAATTTAGATTTCATTTTTATTTAGAATTGATTTTAATAGTGCAAATTTAGTGGTTGAGTCTTAACTAAACAAGCTATTTTTATTTATTCTAAATAAAATATTTTTTAAAGGGTAAAATTTACGTTTATTCAAAAAATTAACATCTAGAGCAGAATTTAAGCCCATATTAATAAAAAAAAAACCTGCTCAAATGAATGAACAGGTTTTTGTATGTTATGAAAATTAATAAGAACTACAATTCTAAAGCACGTTTAGCATCGCCATTCATTAATAATTCTACCGGGTTTTCTAAAGCTTCTTTTACGGCAACAAGGAAACCAACTGACTCACGTCCGTCGATAATTCTGTGGTCATAAGAAAGGGCAACATACATCATTGGGTGAATTTCTACCTTACCGTTTACAGCAATCGGACGCTCAATAATGTTGTGCATTCCCAAAATTCCTGATTGAGGAGGGTTGATAATTGGTGTACTCAACATACTTCCAAAAACACCACCATTAGTAATTGTAAAAGTACCTCCGGTCATATCGTCAACCGTAATCTGACCGTCACGTGCTCTAAGGGCTAATCTTTTAATCTCCGCTTCAATTCCACGGAAAGTTAACAATTCCGCATTACGAACTACAGGAACCATTAATCCTTTTGGTCCTGAAACTGCGATTGAGATATCAGCAAAATCGTAAGCGATTTTATAATCACCATCCATCATTGAGTTCACATCAGGATATAATTGTAACGCTCTTGTCACTGCTTTTGTAAAGAAAGACATAAAACCTAAACCAAGACCACCATGTTTTGCTTTGAAAGCATCTTTATATTCATTACGAATCTGGTTGATTGGTGTCATGTTAACTTCATTGAAAGTCGTTAACATTGCTGTTTCGTTTTTCGCAGCAACTAATCTTTCTGCGACTTTACGACGCAACATTGATAATTTAGTACGCTCGCTTCCACGGCTTCCTCCTGTCGGAGTTCCCATAGAAGGTACTGCATTTACAGCATCATCTTTGGTGATTCTACCGCCTTTCCCAGTTCCTGAAATGGTTGCCGGTGCTATGTTTTTTTCGTCTAATATTTTTCTTGCTGCCGGAGATGGAGTTCCTGTAGCATACGTTGCTGGTGCTGCTGTGGGTGCAGGTTCCGCTTTTGGAGCTTCTGCTTTTACTTCCGCTTTCGGAGCCTCTGCTTTTGGCGCTTCCGCTGCCGGTGCTGCCGGAGCATCTCCTGCAGGTTTTACACCATCAGTATCAATTAAACAAACTACAGCTCCTACAGCAACTGCATCACCTTCTTCTGCTTTTAGCGTAATAATTCCGCTCATTTCAGCCGGTAATTCAAGAGTTGCTTTATCGGAATCAACTTCGGCAATAGCCTGATCTTTTTCTACATAATCTCCGTCTTTTACTAACCAAGTTGCAATTTCAACTTCTTTTATTGATTCCCCTGGTGATGGGACTTTCATTTCTAAAATCATCTTGTTTTTGTTTAAAGTTTTAATTGTTTAAAGTTTCATGTTAGGGTTAAACCTGAAACTTTAAACTTGAAACATTTTTTTTATCTAAATAAGTTTTTATCAAATACCATTCTGATCGCATCTGCATGACGGCGTTTTGCTCTTGTGTAACTACCTGATGCCGGAGCAGCATAAGCTTTTAATGAAGCTAACCTCCATTTTACAAGATCAAAATTCATTAACATAAAGCTGTAAGCTCCCATGTTTTTAGGCTCTTCCTGTGCCCAAACATAATCGTCAGCATTTGGATATTGTGCAATAATTGCTTTTAACTGTTCTACTGGTAATGGGAATAATTGCTCGATACGAACCACTGCAACGTCATTTCTTCCGTTGTTTTCTCTTTCAGCTACAATGTCGTAGTAGAATTTACCCGTTACGAAAACTAATGTTTTTACCGCTTTTTTGTCTACTGTAGTATCGTCGATAGTTTCCTGGAAACTTCCTTTAGCTAATTCTTCTACTGTTGAAACACATCTTGGATCACGCAATAAACTTTTTGGAGAGAAAACGACCAAAGGTTTACGGAAATTCGTTTTCATTTGTCTTCTTAACAAGTGGAAGAAGTTGGCTGGCGTTGTACAGTCTGCCACATACATATTTTGTCTTGCACAAAGCTGTAAGTAACGCTCCATTCTGGCAGAAGAGTGTTCTGCTCCCTGACCTTCATAACCGTGAGGCAATAATAAAACGATACCGTTTTGGTTGTTCCATTTGTCTTCTCCGCATGAAATGTATTGGTCAATCATAATTTGGGCTCCGTTAGAGAAATCTCCAAATTGTGCTTCCCAGATGGTCAGTGCTTTTGGATTCGCCAAAGCGTAACCGTAATCAAAACCAAGAACTCCATACTCCGATAAAAGGGAATTGAATACTCCGAATTTTCCTTTTTTGTTTTCGATGGCATCCAGTAAAATTACTTCTTCTTCAGAATCTTCTACTTTAACTACAGCGTGACGGTGAGAGAAGGTACCACGTTCCACGTCCTGACCTGAAATACGGATATCAAATCCTTCCGTCAAAAGTGAACCGTAAGCTAGTGCTTCAGCAGTTCCCCAGTCGATAGTGTTATTGTCGTATCCTGCTTTTCTGTCTGTAACAATTTTAGTTATTTTGTTGATGAACTTCTTGTCTGACGGTAACGTTGAGATTGTATTGATAATAGAATCCAGGCCATCTTTATCAAAAGTAGTGTCCACTTTTTGAAGCATTTGCGTATCAGTTACCTGAACAAATCCTTCCCATTCGTTTTTCATGAATGGTGTGATAATGGTCAAATCTTTTTTACGGGAAGCTTCTAAATTCTCCTCCATATTCGATTTGTATTCTTTTTCCAGAGCGTTTACATAAGTCGCATCAATTACACCATCAGACAATAATTTCTCTGCATAAATGTCTCTTGGGTTCTTATGTTTTGCGATGATTTTATATAAAACCGGTTGTGTAAAACGAGGCTCATCACCTTCGTTATGACCGTATTTTCTGTATCCTAATAAGTCAATAAACACGTCACGGCCAAATTCCA
This sequence comes from Flavobacterium sp. LC2016-23, assembly GCF_009674775.1. Classification (GTDB taxonomy): domain Bacteria; phylum Bacteroidota; class Bacteroidia; order Flavobacteriales; family Flavobacteriaceae; genus Flavobacterium. The sequence goes on from NZ_WKKE01000007.1 coordinate 95,877, forward strand.
TTCTGTAATCCAATGCAAATGAAACTGCATGAACCACCGCTTCAGCATCATCAGCATTTACGTGTAATACCGGTGAAAGTGTCACTTTGGCAACATCTGTACAATAAGTAGATGAACGGGCATCTAAATAATTGGTCGTAAATCCAACCTGATTGTTGATGACGATATGAATTGTTCCTCCTGTTTTGTATCCGTCAAGCTGTGCCATTTGAATGATTTCATACAAAATACCCTGACCTGCGATTGCAGCATCACCGTGAACGGCAATTGGTAATACTTTTGAGAAATCATCAGCGTAATATTTATCTTGTTTTGCGCGGGTAATACCTTCAATCACGGCTCCAACTGTTTCTAAGTGAGAAGGGTTTGGTGCTAAATTGATATTAATATTTTTTCCGGTTCTTGTTTTCTTGTCAGCGGTAAGTCCTAAGTGGTATTTTACGTCACCATCAAAATATTCCTGATCGTAATCTTTACCATCAAATTCACCAAAGATATCCTGGGTAGATTTACCGAAGATATTGGCTAAAACGTTCAGACGGCCACGGTGTGCCATTCCCATTACAAATTGTTCAACACCTTTTTCTGCAGCTTTTTCGATCAAAGCATCAAGAGCCGGGATGATGGTTTCTCCCCCTTCTAATGAAAATCTTTTCTGACCTACATATTTCGTATGTAAAAAGTTTTCGAAAGAAACGGCCTCGTTTAATTTTTCTAAGATGATTTTCTTTTCGTCACCTGAGAAATTAGGCTGATTCACATTTACAGCTAATTTATCCTGAATCCATTTTACAACACCGGGGTTACGAATGTACATGTATTCAATACCAATATGCTGGCAGTAAATAGTTTGAAGACGTGTGATAATGTCTTGTAAAGAACATGGTGCGACTCCGATAACTTTAGCAGCATCAAAAACGGTTGATAAATCAGCACTTGATAAACCAAAGTTTTCGATATCAAGATTAGGAGAGGAAATTCTACGGTCACGAACCGGATTTGTTTTGGTAAACAAATGTCCACGCGTGCGATATCCGTCAATTAATTTTAATACATTAAATTCTTTTTGTAACTTTTCAGAAACCTGACTGTAATCTGTGTTGTTTGAGGCAAATTCAACGATTTGCTGAACAGGATTTTCGTCATTATAAGTGGTCATTCCAAAGTCAAAACCCTGAAAAAAGCTTCTCCAGCTTGGCTCAACGCTATCCGGATTTACTAAATATTGATCGTATAATTGTGCGAAAAACTCTGTATGCGCTGCATTTAAAAATGAAAACCTATCCATAATATTAGTGAATATACTTTTTGTTAAATAGAATGGCAAAAGTACAACAATCGCATTTATTTAAATCCTTTTTTTACGTACTTTTACGTAAAAATTTGTTAAAACTAGAGATAACCATGAAGGAAAATCATTTTTCAATCGTTTTCAAATCCTTTTTTGTGATTTTGATGTTCTTGTTTTCAAATCTTGCTGTTAGTCAGACACAACAAAACTATGTTATAGATAATACTACCGGTTTTTGGGAGAGGGTTCAGTTTGGTGGTGGTCTTGGTTTAGGGATTGGTTCCGGTTATACTGATATTTCTGTTATGCCAAGCGCTATTTATAATATTAATGAAATCGTAGCTGTTGGTGTTGGCTTGCAATTTGGCTATTTGTCTTCTAAAAACTACTATAATTCTTTTGTTTACGGCGGAAGCATCGTTGGATTGGTAAATCCGATTCCGGAGATTCAATTGTCTGCCGAATTAGAACAGGTCCGTGTCAATACAGATTACGAATCGAATAGTTTCAGGCCTGCATTTTCTGATAATTACTGGGATACTGCCCTGTACCTGGGAGCAGGTTACAGAACCGGAAGCGTCACGATTGGTGCCCGTTATGATGTTTTGTTTGATGATGACAGAAGTCTATACGGATCGGCATTTATGCCTTTTGTGAGGGTTTATTTTTGATTCTGAGAGGCTAAGGTTCTGAGATGCTGAGTTTCTAAGTTTTCTTTAATATTTTTATAATGTACTATTGGTCCTGTTTTGATAGTGAGGATATAGATGATTGTTTTAAAATTAGTTCTTTTATCAGGGAACTTTTTTTATAATATGAGAGCAAATCTCAGAACCTCAGAGTCTTATCCACTCAGCACCTCTCTATTTATAATAATTCCGAAACCAAACTTTCTGCCATTCCCTTTTTAAGATCAGAAAAGAAACCTGTTCGGCAAGAACTACCAAATCAGAACCGTCGAGTTTTTTTATTTCGCTTTCGGAGACGTCAATGATGTAAAGAAGATTCAGGTATTCTGCAAATTTATACTGAATCATGCGGTATATTTTTTCGTGCAGCTGAATTTTTATCTCGTCAGGTGAAATACTCAGTGGAAAATCGATTCCTTCGTTGGCCAGATTAAAATCTTTGTTGATCTGCTCAATCAATTTGAGGTATAAAGCTTCGGACTGGGCTTCAACTAATAACGAATCTGCGTTTTTTGGGGCTACAAACATTTGATTTTTATTTAGATTGCTGATTTATGATTGTAGATTTCTATCTGAAAATTGCACGGAATATTAAACCGTTCTTCCCATCAGATTTTCTCCAAAGGTTTTCAGGATTTTCTTTTTTTCTTCAGAAATGGCCATTTTTTCGAGCGTTTTAAAAGCTTTCAGCGTATACATTTCGATAGCTTCCCGTGTTGCTTTTGAGGCGCCGGATTCATTAAAAATAGCTTTTGCGGTTTCAATTTTAGCTGAATTATCCTCCAGTTGTAGATGGAATAAATTTTCCAATTGTAAGGCTTTGTCTGCAGAAGAAAATTCTAATGATTTTAAATATAAATAGGTTTTTTTATTTTCTATAATATCTCCGCCAACCTGTTTTCCAAAAGTTTCCGGATCTCCAAATGCATCCAGGTAATCGTCCTGAAGCTGGAAAGCTAATCCCAGATTAAGTCCGAATTCGTAAATTAAATCGGCGTCTTTTTCAGAAATTTCCGCCACAATAGCGCCCATTTTCATGGCTGCAGCAACTAAAACAGCTGTTTTGTATTCAATCATTTTCAGGTATTCCGGAATGGTGACATCGGTTCTTTCCTCAAAATCAACATCCCATTGCTGGCCTTCACAGACTTCCAGGGCTGTTTTGCTGAATAATTTTGCCAGATTCCTGAAAATAGCCGGTTCGTATTGCTCAAAATACTGATACGCCAGGATCAGCATGGCATCGCCGGATAAAATTCCGGTATTGATGTTCCATTTTTCATGGACGGTTACTTGTCCTCTTCGCAAAGGGGCGTCGTCCATAATGTCATCATGCACTAAAGAAAAGTTATGAAAAACTTCCACAGCCATTGCTGCCGGAAGTGCTTTTTTATAATCGGCATCAAAAACTTCTGCCGACATTAACGTGAGTACCGGACGCATCCTTTTTCCGCCAAGACCTAAAATATATTCCATAGGTTCATAAAGATTTTTTGGCTCTTTGTTGATTTTTTGGCTTTTTAAATAGCTTATAAAGAAATCCTGGTACTGACTAATATTGTGCATAAAGTGAAATTCTGATTTACGAGGCTCAAAGATACAATTCAATTATGAATAATTAGTTCCTAAATTTAAAAGGAATTGTGCCGTAAAAATTGATTTTTTGCCTTTTCATTTGTAATGTGTTAAAATTTTTTTGAAAAAACTTGGAAACTTTCTTGGTGTTTAGAGTTTCCTTTTTATATTTGCACTTTCAAATGGAAACTCAGGACACTAAAAAAGTTTCCGTGAAAAAAAGGAGTGATTAAGAAACTCAATAAAATCAGATATTTATGAAAACAACATGGACCATTGATTCTAGCCAGTCAGATGTTTTAATTAAAATGAGACATTCGATTATTGCCTATTTAGGAGGAACTGCAAATAAATTTGACGGCTATGTGAATATTGAAGACAATGAAATTGAAGATGCTTCTGTTGAATTTTCTTTAGATATAAACAACAAAAACGACAGCTTTCAGCAAATCGATACGCATTTACAGCTGAACGACCTGTTTAATGTAAACGAGCATCCGATCATTAGTTTTAAATCGACTTCTTTTCAGAAGGTCAATAATAACATCAATTTTTTCAAAGGAGATCTCACGATAAAAGATGTGACAAAGGTGGTAGAACTGGATGCGGAGTTTATTGGGATCAATTCTTATGATGGCAAAAAGAAGGTCGCTTTTGAAATTACAGGAAATATCAAGAGACAGGATTTTGGTTTAGATTATAATTCATTTAATCATAACGGAGGCCTGGCATTGGGAAAAGACATGAAACTGATCGCTAATTTAGAGTTCTGCATATAATTCTTACAATGAGCAAATTAATGTAAAATTATTACAAATTTAATGGAAACTGTTTTTTACAAATAGAGTTTCCTGTTTATATTTGTAATACAATTTGAAAATTAAAATGAAAGAGAAAATCATAGCAAAAGCGAGTGACTTGTTTTTGAAACTGGGTTTCAAAAGTGTTACTATGGATGACATTGCAGGTGAAATGTGTATTTCAAAAAAAACGATTTACAAATATTTTTGCAACAAAGAGGTCTTAATTGAAGAAAGTACTTCAATGGTTCATAAACAGGTACATGAAATTATTGATACCATAGTCGAGAAGAATTACAATGCAATTCACGAAAATTTTGAAATCAGGGAAATGTTTCGGGACATGTTTAAGAACAATTCAGATACGTCTCCTATTTACCAGTTAAAAAAGCATTATCCTGAAATATATCAAAATGTATTGTCCCATGAAATTGACCAGTGCACCAGATATTTCAGAGAGAACATCGAGAAGGGAATTCGGGAAAAACTATATCGTCCGAATCTAAATATAGATGTTTATGTAAAGTTTTATTACACACTGATATTTCATATTAATGAAAATACGGTTTCAGAAAGAGAAGCCCAGCAAATAGAATTAGAAGCCCTGGAATATCATACCAGAGCGATGGCAACGCCCGAAGGAATACTGGAATTAGAAAAACAACTTAAAAAAATTACCATTTAATCATCAATCTATGAAAAGAATAATTCTTATATTTTTGTGTTCAATTGGCTTAAGTGTCAGCGCACAAGTCAAAACACTAACCTTAAAAGATGCCCTTACCTACGCGCTTCAGAACAAAGCCGATGCTAAGAAATCGAAATTAGAGGTTGAAAACAGCGAGTATAAAATTCAGGAAGTACGCTCAAGAGCTTTACCTCAAATTTCTGCAAACGGAAACTTAACCTACAATCCGATTATTCAGACAACAGTAATTGACGGAGCAGGTTTTGGAGCGCCTGGAACAACAATTCAGGCAGCATTTGGTCAAAAATGGACTTCAACTGCAGGGCTTTCCTTAACTCAGGCCATCTTTGATCAGTCTGTTTTTACAGGTTTAAAAGCAGCCAGAACGACACGTGAGTTTTATCAGATCAACAATCAGTTAACAGAAGAACAGGTTATTGAAAGAGTAGCAAACAACTATTATTCTGTATTTGTACAAAAAGAAAGATTGGTTTTATTAGACAGTAATTACGTAAACACAACAAAAGTTCGCGATATCGTAAAAGGGCAGTTTGATAATGGTTTAGCCAAAAAAATTGACTTAGACCGTATCGTGGTTAAGATGTCTAATATCGACACCGAACGTCAGCAGATTAAAAACCAGATTACTTTACAGGAAAATGCGTTGAAGTTTTATATGGGAATGCCTATTGAAACGCAAATCGATATGCCAAAAGAAGAATTTGAAGTGATTCCTGCGTCTTTAACAGAACAGGCCAATGTTGAAAACAGAACAGAATACCTGCTTTTGAAAAAACAGGAAGAGCTTTTAGTGTACAATAAGAAAGCTGTTGAAGCAGGATATTACCCGACGCTTTCATTAACAGCTGGTTATAATTATATTGGTCAGGGACCTGAATTTCCCTGGTTTGCAAAACCAAAAGACGGGGTCTACTGGTCAGATTACTCTGCAATCGGGTTAAACTTACATGTACCAATCTTCACAGGTTTTGGAACCCGTGCCAAAGTAAGACAGGCAGATGTTCAGATCAGATCCCTTCAGGAAGATATGAAAGACACGAAACTTTCTCTTGATTTAGATTACAGAAATGCCATCGCTCAGATTGACGATAATCTGGTAACGATCGAGAATCAAAAAGAAAACATGCGACTGGCTAAAGAAATTTTAGACAATACCAAAAACAATTATCTTCAGGGACTGGCATCATTAACAGATTTATTAGATTCTGAAAATGCATCACTGGAAGCACAAAACAATTATACCAGAGCAGTACTGAATTATAAAATTGCCGAGGTAGCATTAATCAAATCAAAAGGCGAACTAAAAACTCTTTTAAATAACTAGAAACAAAATGAAGAAAACTATTATAACTATCGTAATCATAATTGCAGCCTTAGGTGTAATTGGATATATCTTAAACAATAATAAGAAGGAAAATAAAGCAAAAACCGATATTGTTGCGGAGAAAAATGCAGCAGTTTCCGTAAAAGTGGCAGCCGTAAAAACAGAAGAAGTTTCATTAAGTTTCGTAGCTAACGGAAACTTTGAACCTATCCAGGAATTGACTTTCTCTGCTGAAAAATCAGGAAAAGTAATCAGCGTTCTGGCTAAAGAAGGAGATTACGTAAGAGTAGGTCAGACTTTATTGACCGTTAGAGGTGATGTAATCAACGTAAGTGCACAACAGGCACAAGCCGTTTACCAAAATGCAAAATCAGATTACGCCAGATATGAAAATGCTTTCAAAACAGGAGGTGTTACCAAACAACAAGTAGATCAGGCAAAATTAGCCTTAACAAATGCGCAGTCCAGCTTAACTCAAGCCAATATTAATGTGGGTGATACGAAAGTAAAAGCACCAATAAACGGATTTATCAATAAAAAATATATTGAGCCGGGATCTATTTTATCAGGAATGCCGGCAACAGCATTGTTTGATATTGTAAACGTTTCTAAATTAAAATTGAAAGTGACCGTAAACGAAAGCCAGGTGGCCAGTTTAAAGGTAGGGAATGCAGTAAACATTACAGCCAGTGTATATCCTGACAAAGCTTTTTCCGGAAAAATTACTTTTATCGCTGCAAAAGCAGACGAAAGTTTAAACTTTCCTGTTGAAATTGAAATCGCAAACAACTCAGATAATGATTTGAAAGCAGGTATGTACGGAACAGGAAACTTCGGTTCTAAACAACAAAAACAAAACCTGATGGTTGTACCGCGTAATGCTTTCGTAGGAAGTGTGAGCAGCAATGAAATCTTTGTAGTTGAAAAAGGGATCGCAAAATTAAGAAAAGTAACTGCCGGAAGAATTTTAGGAGATCAGGTAGAAATCATCAACGGACTGACTGATGGAGAAACTGTAATTGTTACGGGTCAGATTAACTTACAAGACGGTAATACAGTAGAAATTATTAAATAATTTAAAGCATTAAGCAATACGCCATAAGCATTAAGCTTATTGCCTAAAGCCTACAGCCTAAAGCAAAATATATGAAATTAGCCGAAATATCCATAAAACGTCCGTCGTTGGTAATCGTATTGTTTACGATTCTGATTCTTGGTGGATTGTTCAGTTACAGCCAGTTAGGTTATGAGCTGATCCCTAAATTTGAACAAAACGTTATTACAATTTCTACGGTTTATCCCGGAGCTTCTCCGAGTGAGGTAGAAAATACGGTAACCAAAAAAATTGAAGATGCGATTGCGTCCTTAGAGAATGTTAAAAAAATTGACTCAAAGTCCTACGAAAGTTTGTCTATTGTTTCGATTACACTAACCTCAAATGCAAAAGTCGATTTCTCTTTAAATGATGCACAGCGTAAAATAAATGCGATCATTAGTGATTTGCCGGAGGATGTAAAAACGCCGGCACTGACCAAATTCTCGCTGAGTGATTTACCAATTATGACCCTTGGTGCCAACGGAAAAATGGACGAAGCAGCATTTTATGACTTAATTGACAAAAAAATTGCGCCAATTTTATCCCGTGTACAAGGTGTCGCTCAGGTAAATATTATCGGTGGTTCAGAGCGTGAAATTCAGGTGAACCTTGACGCTGTAAAAATGCAGGGTTACGGATTATCGGTTCCGCAGGTACAACAAACTATTCTGACTTCCAATCTGGATTTTCCAACCGGAAACATCCAGACACGTGACCAGAAAATATTAATTCGTTTAGCAGGTAAATACAAAAACGTTACAGAATTAAGAAACTTAGTCGTTTCTTCTCAAAACGGAATTCAGGTTCGTTTAAGTGATATTGCCGATGTTCAGGATACTCAGAAAATCGCGGAAAAAATCTCTCGTGTAGATCAAAAAAGCGCTATTGTTTTGCAAATCGTAAAACAATCTGACGCGAATGCGGTGGCAGTAAGTGAGCAATTATTAAAAACAATTGCGATTCTCGAAAATGATTATAAATCGAATCAGCTAAAACTTGAAGTAGCAAAAGACAGTACTGTTTTTACTCTTGAAGCCGCAGATTCTGTAGTTCACGATTTATTAATCGCCGTAGTTCTGGTAGCGCTTGTAATGTTGTTCTTCCTGCACAGTATTAGAAACTCATTGATCGTAATGGTTTCGATTCCGGCCTCTTTGATCGCTACCTTTATTGGTATTTATTTAATGGGATACACCCTGAACTTAATGAGTTTATTAGGATTGTCTCTGGTCGTCGGGATTCTGGTCGATGATGCGATTGTGGTCCTCGAGAATATTTACCGACATATGGAGATGGGTAAAAATAAGATTCGGGCTTCCTATGACGGAACTGCTGAAATTGGAGGAACGGTAACTTCGATTACATTGGTAATTGTGGTAGTGTTCCTGCCTATTGCAATGAGTTCCGGATTGGTTTCTAATATTATTACACAATTTTGTGTGACGGTAATTATTTCAACCTTATTATCACTTTTAGCTTCGTTTACCATTATTCCATGGCTATCCTCCCGTTACGGTAAATTGGAACATATCGAAGGAAAGAATTTATTCGGAAGAATTATTCTTGGTTTCGAAAACTATTTAACACGTTTCACCAACTGGATTTCTCAATTGTTAACCTGGTGTCTGGATAATTATGGTAAGACCATTGTTCTGGTACTGATCTTGTTCTTTGGGTCAATCTTCGGACTGGGCGGCTTTATTGGTGGAGAGTTTTTCGCTTCTTCTGATAGTGGAGAATTCTTAGTTCAGATCGAAATGCCGAAAGATGCTTCGTTAGAACAAACGAACTTCATGACACAAAAAGCAGAAGCTTATTTAAAATCTCAGGAATATGTGCACAGCCAGATTACAACGGTTGGACAAACCAGTGAAGGTTTTGGAGCATCACAGGCTACCGCTTACAAAGCAGAGATTGACGTAAAAATGATCGAACAAAAAGACCGTACCGATGATGCCAATGTTTATGCGGCAAAAATCAAACGTAAGCTTGAAAAAGTATTAGTAGGAGCAAAAGTAAAAACAGTTCCCGTAGGTATCTTAGGAACTGCCGAAGATGCTACTTTAGGATTAATCGTAACCGGACCTTCAACAGAAAGTGCTATGGCCTTTGCTAAATTAGCGGAAGCAGAATTACGTACGATTCCCGGAACAACAGAGATTAAGTTAACTGTTGAAGATGGAAATCCTGAAGTAAACGTTAAGGTAGACCGTGATAAAATGGCTGCTTTAGGACTGACACTTCAAACCGTTGGTTTAACCATGCAGACTGCTTTTAGCGGAAATACAGATGGTAAATACAGAGCCGGAGAATACGAATATGATATCAACATCAGATACAATGCTTTCGACAGAAAAAGTATTACAGATGTAAGTAATTTGATTTTCGTTAATGCATCAGGGCAACAAATTAAGTTATCCCAATTTGCTGATATTACCGAAGGTTCAGGACCTAGCCAGTTAGAGCGAAGAGATAAATCTGCATCGGTAACGGTAAAAGGACAAAACGTTGGGGTTCCGTCCGGAACAATTGTAACACAATGGCAGGCAAAATTAGACAAACTGAAAAAACCGGCCGGAGTAAACTACATCTGGGGAGGTGACCAGGAGAACCAATCCGAAGGATTTGGTACTTTAGGAATTGCCTTATTAGCTGCGATTATTTTGGTTTACCTGGTAATGGTGAGTTTGTACGACAGTTTCGTTCACCCGTTTGTGGTATTGTTTGCAATCCCGCTTTCGTTTATTGGTGCTTTATTAGCATTAGCCCTGACAAATAACTCCCTGAATATCTTTACGATTTTAGGTATTATCATGTTGATTGGTCTGGTGTGTAAGAATGCGATCATGCTGGTCGATTATACGAATCAGCGAAGAGCTGCCGGAGAATCCATCAGAACAGCTTTGATTCAGGCGAATCACGCTCGTTTGCGTCCGATCTTAATGACGACAATTGCGATGGTATTCGGTATGTTCCCGATTGCATTAGCTTCAGGAGCAGGAGCAGAATGGAAAAACGGATTGGCCTGGGTAATTATCGGAGGATTGATTTCTTCGTTATTCCTGACCCTGATTGTTGTTCCTGTAATCTACCAGATCATGGAAGGAATCATCCGCAGATTATCTAAAGGAGAAAAAATTGATTACGAAGCTGAAATGGTGGCCGATTATGTGCCGGCTGAAGTTAGTGAAGACGGTTTTAACCCTAAACATACTCATTAAGAGTTTTAAATCTCAATATTGAAATTCCAAATTCCAAATTCTTGGAGGAATTCCAAAAAACACAAAAAATCCCAAATTCCAATTTAAGGAGTTTGGGATTTTTTTATTGTTAATTAAAAAAAAGATGTTTATTTGTATCACCTTATATTATAAAGTTTATGCTACAAAAAGACAAGTCTGCGGCGATTGGTTTTATTTTTATAACCATGTTAATTGATATTACGGGATGGGGGATTATTATTCCTGTAATTCCAAAATTAATAAAAGAATTAATTCATGGTGATATCAGCGAAGCGGCAAAAATAGGCGGCTGGCTGACTTTTGCGTATGCTATAACCCAGTTTGTGTTTGCACCTGTAATTGGTAATCTGAGTGATAAATACGGGAGAAGGCCGATTATTTTAATTTCGCTTTTCGGATTTTCATTAGACTATCTTTTGCTGGCTTTTGCGCCAACTATCTTATGGTTATTTATAGGAAGAATTATTGCAGGAGTAACCGGAGCCAGTATAACAACAGCTTCAGCTTACATTGCGGATGTCAGTACACCCGAAAACAGGGCCAAAAACTTTGGTCTGGTAGGTGCCGCTTTTGGATTAGGATTCATCATCGGACCGGTCATTGGCGGTTTATTAGGGCAATATGGATCAAGAGTGCCTTTTTATGCAGCGGCCGTTTTGTGCATGGTCAATTTCCTATACGGATTTTTCATCTTACCGGAATCCCTGAAAAAAGAAAACCGCAGGCCTTTCAATTGGAAACGGGCCAATCCTGTTGGTGCAATTCTGGGCCTGAAGAAACATCCCTCACTGATTGGCTTAATTACAGCGATATTCTTATTGTACGTTGGATCTCATGCGGTACAAAGCAACTGGAGTTTCTTTACCATTTATCAGTTCAACTGGGACGAACGAATGATCGGAATCTCTTTGGGAATAATTGGTCTGTTGGTGGGAATTGTACAAGGAGGTTTAGTTCGCTGGATCAATCCGAAATTAGGAAATGAAAAAAGTATTTATATCGGATTGGCCTTGTATACCATCGGAATGTTGCTGTTTGCCTTTGCAACAGAAAGCTGGATGATGTTTGTGTTTTTAATCCCGTATTGTCTTGGCGGAATTGCCGGACCGGCATTACAATCTGTGGTTGCCAGTAAAGTATCGCCTAGCGAGCAGGGAGAAATTCAGGGAACTTTAACGAGTTTAATGAGTGCTTCTTCGATCATTGGTCCGCCCATGATGGCGAACACTTTTTTCTTTTTCACCCATGACAACGCTCCTTTTAAATTTGCCGGATCACCCTTTATTTTGGGAGGTTTTTTAATGCTCATGAGTACAGTAGTGGCTTATTTTTCATTAAAAAAACATACGGTTGCCAATAAAGAAAGTGAAGCGTAAATCGTTTCCGTTTCAATAAAAAGCACCCCTTTTTTATTGCAGATAAACATAATGATTGTAATAATCAATAATAGCTTTCCCTTTAAGCAGAACATCAGCACCGATAATACCGTGTACCGCTTTTGCTTTGTAGGATGTTAAAGCCTCATTTACATGTGAAAGATCAAAAATGACCAAACTGAAATCGCTATTTTTCCAGCTGCCGAGCTGCAAATGATTATGGGAAGAAACCTGGGTTTCCATGCCGGTGGCACCGGCTCCGGAGGCTTTGGTTTTAGATTTTTTGGCGGAGATTTCAAAATATTCAATACTTTCAAAACCAATACAGGTATTGGAAGCTCCGGTATCTAAAATGAAATTTCCTGAAACACCATTTATTTTTGCCTTAATTAATAAATGCTGGGTTTTGGTAATTTTGAATTTTACTTTTCGGTATTTTGCTTTTTTGAGGACTTTGTGAAGATCTTCCATTTCTGATAAGGATTGAAAATCAAAAATAAACCAATTACAATCAAAATACTAATGATGTATACGATATAATTGGAAGATTTTTCAGCTGGCGCAATACTGCCGTAATAGACAAACGCACTCCAGTAATAAGGTGATTTTTTAGCATTGGGAATATTCGGGTCTTGTAGAAAATCACGTTTCGCATTGGCATTGGCTTCAAAATAAGATGGATTCTTTTTGAGGTTGGTATAAAAGTCATCCATAAAAACAGAAGTCGTGAAATCGTTTACCTTCCATAAAGAAAACAATAAATTTTGTGCACCTGCAAACTGAAAACCCCTGGCAACACTCATGGCACCTTCTGCTTTGTATAATTTGCCTATGCCGGTTTCACAGGCACTCAGGACAACCAGATCCGGATTTATATGGAGATTGTACAATTCAGAATACAGGATTTCCTGATCGTAGAATTTGATGCTTGCCGGAGTTTCCAGATCACCGGAAGAAGCGTGCGTACTCAAATGTAAAATGGAATAATGGACGGCATTTTTTTTAAAATTAGAAAAAGTCGCATTGCTGTTTTCGAAAAACTGACCATCGAAATTCTTCTTTATAGACTGCAGTTCATTCTTAGAAAAAGTCAGCGCAAAATCGGTATTTTCGAAAATCGGAAAAATTCCCAAAACCGTTTTTTTAGGTTTAGAAAACGGAACAGAATTCACATAAAAGGAAGCAGAATTGTTATACGCGACATTAAAATCATTCAGTAAATAATGCATTTTAGCAAAATTTGTTGTAGCCGATTCTTTTGTGATTAAAGCTTCAAAAGGAAGAAAGCTCAAAACACCATCCGGAATAAGGATGAGGTTTTTATGGTTTCCGGTGGACGGAATTTTAAGATATTTATAAATACGGTTTCCAACCCGGTTGTAGTGCTGCGGATTATTGGTAATCGTATTGGGATCATTAAAAAAGCGAATAAATTCCATTAGACTGGTAAATCCGGTACCTTCCAGGGAAATATAGTAAAGCTTTATGGTGTTGTTTTCGACCGTAAAATTATAAATACCAGTAGAGCCTGCAAAGTACTCCGTTAGTACGGCATTATCCTGCATTAATTTGCCGTATAATTTTTGAAGATCAAAAGTAGTATTGGTTTCGGTAGCGTCTTCACTTTTCTCTTTTTTAAGAAGCAGCATCAGTTCATTTTGCTTTTTTATGGCTTCATTAATTTTAGAAATATTGGCCAGTTCCAGTTTTTGCTGTTCTTTTAGAATAACCGTATTCCAATTTTGAAGCTGTTGCAGAATGTGTTTTTCTGCTCTTGACCTACTGGCATTTTCATGAAGACGGCTTTTTAAAACCACCGATTTGGTTTGTTCCGAAAGCAAAAAAGCACTTTCGATGTAATGCATCTTTTTCTCTTTTTCGTAAAGGGAATAATAAATAGAAATACACTTTTCGGTTCGGTTTCGGTTTCGGATCTGGGTTACGATTTTAGAATTTTCATACACCAGAAACGACTGAAACAATTCTTCGATATGAAACGAAAGGGCAAAACTTTTCAGGGCATTTTTGGGCTGGTTTTGCGCCAGATATAGTGCTGCCTGCAAATCCAGAGCATCCAGCAAAACCGTTTCTGCATAAAGCGAATTTTGATTGGGAAGAATACTTTTGGAAGGAGAATAATCCGGAAGGAGCGTTTTAAAAACAGCACTAATATTCTGGCTGGCATCTTTTATTTTTCCTAGTTTGAAAGAAAGAAAAGCCGCTTCATAATACAATTGTGCTATTTTTCTGGGCTCCTGGCCGGAAGTTTTATGGAAAGCTGTTTTGGCTTTTTCGAAATAGTCAGAAGCTTTGGTCAGGTCGTTTTGTTCTATTTTTAGTTTGGCCAGATTTCGATACGAATTGGATAAAGTCTCCGCCTGCGAAGGATCCTTTTTTAAGAGTAAGATCGCTTTAAGAAAAGAACTTTCGGCCTTCTCAAAAGCAGTTGTTTGTATTAAAAAACGTTTAGTCGTCAGGAAATAATCAGCACCTAGATTGTTTAATAAAATCCCTTTTTGAGTTGGGGTTAATTTTTCGGTCTGGATTGTTTTTTCAAGTAGATCAATTGCTTTGTATAGATTTCCGGTGTTTTGATACACATTCGACAAATTAAGGATTGCCGCTACTTTCTGAGGTTCATTTTTCTCCTGATCGGCAATAAAATAATACTGTTTGATAGTGTTTTCAGCATTGTCATAATCACCGAGAAGGGTATATAAATTACCTAAAGGTTTAAGACAGTATTCGATAATATCGTAGCCTTTAAAATGATGCCTCTGATATAGGAGCCAGGCTTTTTCGTAGCTTTTAATCGCTTTTTCAGATTGCCCGAATTGATTTTCATAGTAGGCTTTATTGCAATTTAAAACCACAATGGCCAGTAAAGCCTCTTTGGTTTTGGGCTTTGGGTTTTTCCAGAATTCTGTTTCTGTATCCGTTAAATTTTGCAGGGCTTTCGCCGAAGGATTCGCAACAAAAACATCAATGGCATGGTATAGCTTATCTTCTTCCGAAAAAGATGGCTGCCCGGATAGTATTACCGATGTGAAGAATAAAATATAGCAATACAGTTTTGTCATGTTATTCGATTATTTCACGGAGACTCACGAAGTTTTCGCAAAGGCTCACTAAAGGATTTTAAGTTTTTTTTGCCACGAATTACACGAATTTCCGCGAATTAATTTAAGCAGTATAACGAAAAAAATTAGTGACAATTCGTGTAATTCGTGGCAAACTATACTTTTTTAAATTAAAAATTTCGTGGCAAACCCTTTTTTCTCTGCGTATCTCTGTGAAAAACCTTCGTGCAACTTTGTGTAATAACCTTAAAACTTCCAGATTCCATAAAACTGAAAATAATTGAAATTCTGTTCGAAATTAATCACGTAACGTGCCCCCAGACTCGGGCCAATTCTCGCGGCACCAACAGTCAGATCAAACAATAATCCGGTTTTAAGATCGGAAAACGAATTTTTGACGGCATTAGAAGCAGTTCTGGTGTTGATTATAAATTTAGTCGAATCACCCTCAAAAGATTCAATTTTAATATTTTGAGTCTGCTCTTGGGAAACATTGAAATTGGCCTGTACCCCCGCACCAACTCCGATGTAATTATTGATATTGTACCGAATCAGCACCGGCACTTCCCAATTGACACTTTTGTTTTCTGTACTTGTGGTGGTGCGTTGCCGTTGTTTTACCCCATTCGGATTTACAACCACTTCGTCGATTACGTTTGAGGCACTATCGTATTTATTGATGCTGTTAACCCATTCGGCCTGCCAGTAAAAACGATAGGATTTAAAAGGCGAAATTGTGGCGCCCACAAAATAACTGGTCGAATTGTCTAAATCCGGATATAAATTGTAACCCGCTTTTGCCCCGATAGAGATTCCCGGTAAAAATCGGGTAGTGGCATAATTGGTAATTATAGGCTCGTTTTTGTCGAAAATGATGGCAGTACGGCTTCGCGTTTTTACCTTATGAAAGTCTTCGGCAAACTTCATGGAATATTTCACAAAACCTTTTGTACTGTCTTTTTCGTGTACATTTTTTTGTTCGCTTCCCGGTAAATAGATGTTCTTAAACGTAAAAAAGATCTGGTTCTTTTTAATGATGGTATCCAGACAGCTTACCGTTGGTTCTTCGCCTTTCGGGCAAATCGGACATTTGGGATACAGGTCTTCAATCTGAAATGTTTTTTTGTCAAACATATCCGGAACATCTGTTTCAAGACGAATCATTCTTGCAGGTCCTTCGCCATTGTTCTGAAAACGGGTTTTGAAGTTTACCCTTTTAAAACGTACCAGCCTGTAATTCATAAAACGTCCGTTAGACCCCATTTTGTTGGGATCATGGGAAGTAACAATTTCCATTTCGAGGTTTTTTATCTTATGGTTTTTATAACTTCGGTTGGGAACAAAAATTCCGCGCATGGTGACCGTTGCGCTGGTATCCTTGATCATTTCGGGCGTTGTTTTAAACGTGTAAAAAAGATTGCGGGTTTCTCCCGGATTAGCATCGTCAAACTCTAAGACAGACACATTATGATACGTTTTGTTGGCGTCTGCTAAGGAAGCGTCAAGATCTTCTTCGGTGGTGGTGTTTCTGTATTTTTTGGTCTTGAAAGTGTTTTCGGCAGAAGCCAGATACGATTTAGTATCATCCAGATCATCAACGGCAGCGACCGGATTTTCTTTGACTTCCCGTTCATTTGCGTATGTCCTGAAATCGACCAATTCGAAATTATTGCTTTTGAATTGCTTCTCATTATAAAACAAATACAGTTTACCGCTGGAAACATAATTTTCCAGATTCTGATAACTTACTACAACTACCATTTCCTGCTCCGGAATCGGGTCACAGTTTTTTAAGATCGCAAATCCGTTTTGGTCGGCTATCGATGCGATATCTTTATAATTCGTGTCGGTGATGTCATTTACAGCGACTTTCTTTGGTCGTGTTGCCGGAGGTTTTCCATTGTCGTAATTGTTGGTTACGGCAAGTCTTGCGGTATAATTTCCTTTGTTTTTGTAGACATGTTTCGGTTCGGCCTCTTTGCTGTAATGCCCGTCTCCCAGTTCCCATAAATACGAATAGCTTGGTTTTGGCGCACCTGCTATCGGAATTAACGGTGGCGTCTCGGGTTTGTAGGTAACGGCATTTCCGTTTTGGATAAAAACAATAGTGGCTCTTCGGGTGATGGTGTCTTTTACTTTGGTTTGGGAGAAAGCGAATATAGAAAACAGAAGAAAGAGAATAGAGGATAGTGGTTTCATAACTAGATACTTTTTAGCCCTGATAGTAGTGGAAATCCTTTTTTGCCGGTCCCGATAGCTGTCCGGAGACAAAAAAGAGTGCAACGAATAGCAGGATTAGCTTCTGAAATCATCAGAATTAATTTTAAAACTGGATTAAATGTAAAAAAAAGTGATGAGCAAATCACCACTTTTTCTTAAAAAGTATTTTGTAAGTTACTGAATAGCATTCACTGCCGCTATCAGTTGCGCTTCTGTGCCGACTGTTGTTTCGGCAAGTGTGAAAGTATAAATGTCTCCGGCAGCTACTGTCACCCCTTTGATTGCGTAACGCCATTGACCATTATCTTCGGTTGCAAAAATCACGTGACAAGCCAGTCCAATCGGGATTTGTCCGTAGTGTTCACTAAATAATCCTGCTGCTGTATACGTATCCAGTTTCGCCAATGCATTTGTTCCTTCACCATCATAAGACAAATAAACCGCGCTGTTGTTGTTGTCGAAACCTTCCGGAACATCTACAAGAATTGTAGTTTTTGGTCTTGGGTCGCTGTAAAAACGGTCTACGTTTGTCCATCCGAAATTCCCGAAAGTCACATAATAATTGTTTCCTTCGCCTTGTACGCCGCCTTTTCCGTTACCGCCATCTGCGCCGGCTTTCGCTTCTCTCCAGGCCAGTTCTCCGGCTTCATTGATAGCACCTGTCCATAAAGTCATTGCATTGTCTACACCATCTGTTAAAGTTGCAGGAACCAACATGTTCATAGAACAGGAAGTCTGAAGTTCAACACCGCCCTGAGTCGCTTTAATGAAAAATTCACCACCTGAAATCAATAAATTTTTCTTTCCGTCTGCTGTAATTCCCATGGTAGGTTTGTTGGTCACCAGCATATTTCCTTTGTCAAAAAGCTCGATATATTCAATATTTACGGCTCCGGTTACAGGAGTTCCGTTTTTAGTCAAACAGTCTCCGTTGATGTTTACTTTAACCCCTTTTGCAGAAGTGAAGCTTACCAGTCCGTTTCCGGCTGTTACGGTAAAGTTTTGCGTATTTCTTTTGATTCCTTTTTCGGTGATTCCTTTAAATGCTGCAGCAGTCGGAGGCAGGATTGAATTGTTGTTGTCGCCGTCGCTGTTATCACAGCTTACTAATGTCGTTATAGCGAATAATAATAGTCCGATTGTTTTAAAATTTGTTTTCATGATATTCAGTTTTAATAGTTATTTAATAATAGATGTTTAATGGGGGGAAATTGTTACCCCTGTTTTTAATTTATTTCAGGTTTTATAGAAGTAGATAAATTAGGTTGAAATTTTGTTACCCCTCTTTTTTACTTTTTTTCAATTTTATTTCGAAAAGCACTTTTCTTCAAAAACATTTCCGTCTTCATCCAATGCAACCAGAATGTCTTTTTTTCGGGCAAGCGATACAATCAGATAAATCCAGATGATGGACCAGAGACCCAATGTGATCACCGTAAGAAATAAGTGAAAAGGATGATTGATTTCTGTTTTCTCTTTCGATAAAACGGCATAAGGCAATTTCTCGTTCTGTTCGATAATGACAAAACCGTTTCGTTTTTTAGCCAAAAGCATTTTGTGAAACCGGTCCAGATTTTTTTCGTGTATAAGATGATAACTTTCCATTTCTTTTAATTTTTTGAATTGTTTTAAAAGTTTCCTGCTTTGCTATATCCATCTGATTTTAGAATTGTTACCCCTGTTTTTAAATTTATTTTGAGATTCTTTCTACATTAGCTTTTTAAAAAGCTGTTGTATGGCCAAAACCAAAATTCATTCCGACCAAAAATATATCGAAGGACTTGCCGCGAATAATTCCATTATAATCCAGGAGATCTATAAAAAGTTTGTTCCGAAAGTCGTGTTCTATATCAGGAACAATTCCGGCAATCAGGATCAGGCGCAGGATGTTGTTCAGGAAGTACTGATACTGCTGTTCAATCAGGCCAAAGCCAATACCCTGGAACTGACCTGTCCGTTTGATGCCTATTTTTTCCTGCTGTGCAAAAGAAAATGGCTGAACGAATTGAAAAAAACAGCTAATAAAGGGGTAACAATTAATGAAGATGCGGGATCTATAAATGAATCTGCTCATGAATTGGTCGAACAAACCGAAGAATTTGATGAAAAACAGCAGCTTTTTGACGCCATGTTTCAAAAATTAGGAGACAAATGCCAGGAATTACTAAAGCTGAGTTTTGAAATTAAATCGATGGAAGAAGTAGCCGAAAAGCTCAATGTAACTTATGGGTATGTCCGTAAAAAGAAATCCTTATGCATTGGCCAGTTGACGCAGTGGATTCAGGAAACGAAAAACTTTAAATCTCTAAAAAATAATTAGTCATGAACGAAGAACGCTACCTATTATTCGATCAATACCTTCAGGATGAACTCACTCCTGATGAAAAAGCGAATTTTGAAAAACAAATCGCGGAGGATCCCGAATTTGCTGCCGAGTTCATGGCTTTCAAAACAGCGCAGCAGCAACTGGAACATAAATTCGGAATAGCAGCAGAAAGAGAAGCGTTCAAAGAAAATCTAATGAAGATTTCGGATAAACATTTCCATAAAAATAAATCAAAAGTAATTGCCCTAAAACCTTGGAATTATGCCGTTGCAGCTTCTATTGTGATTTTGCTTGGTTTGTTCTTTTTTAATTATGGCAAAAATCCCGTTTATGAAGATTACAGCCAGCACGAACAGGCTTATTTTACAGAAAGGGGACATACCAATACTACTTTAAAACAAGCAGAAATAGCTTTTAATGCTGAAAAATATAAAGCTGCAATTCCGCTTTTTGAAAAACTATTAATGGAATCCAAAACGCCCGAAATTCAGTTTTTCTATGGTATTTCTTTATTAGAAGAAAACCAGTATAAAAAAGCAGAAAGTGTTTTTGAAGCGCTGCGATCAGGAACATCGGTATATAAAGAGAAAGCCACCTGGAATCTTGCGTTGTGTAAATTGAAGCAAAAAGATTATGCCGGATGCAAAAAAATCCTGCTCACCATTCCGCAGGATTATGAAGATTATGTAGCAGTACAGCTCTTACTGAAAGATTTGGAGTAAGTCCGTCAAAATTTAGCATGTCATTTCGAAACGGGGAATTTCTTTAGGGAGATTCCTCGTTTTCATTTTGAGTTTATTGTCTTACGGACGAGAAGGATCCGTAACAAACCATCCATAAACCAGAAAACCCGTGACAATCCGCGTTTTCACGAAGTGAATCCGTGTCATCCGTGTCCCATTTACCACCCAAACCATTCAAATTGGGAAAGTTTTTAATATTGTCGTAATTTTGGCTTCTTAAAAATAAGTCCCATTGAGCGCAACAACCATTATTACCGATACACACACACATTTATACTCAGAAGAATTTGATCAGGACCGTGATGAAATGATCCAGAGAGCCATTACTGCCGGAGTAACCCGCTTTTTTATTCCCGCAATCGATGCTGCTGCAACGCAGTCGATGTATGAGCTGGAGAAAAACTATCCCGAAAATGTGTTTCTGATGATGGGGCTGCATCCCACTTACGTGAAAGACAATTACCTGGAGGAGCTGCAGCATGTGGAAACCGAATTAGCAAAAAGAAAATTTTATGCCATTGGAGAGATCGGAATCGATTTGTATTGGGATAAAACACATCTGGCGGAGCAGCAACTTGCTTTCCGAAAACAAATTCAGTTAGCGAAACAGTATAAACTGCCCATCGTAATCCATTGCCGTGAAGCTTTCGATGAGATATTTGAAATTCTGGAAGAAGAAAAATCAGAAGATTTGTTTGGAATTTTCCATTGTTTTACCGGAACACACGAACAGGCTTTACAGGCCATATCTTATAATATGAAACTCGGAATCGGTGGTGTGGCGACTTTTAAAAACGGAAAAATTGATCAGTTTTTAAAAGAGATCGATTTAAAACATATTGTTCTCGAAACTGATTCGCCTTATTTAGCGCCAATTCCGTATCGCGGAAAACGAAATGAAAGCAGTTATATTGTAAATGTTGTAGCAAAACTAGCTGATATTTATGATGTTTCCGAAGAAGAAATAGCAGCAATTACGACCCAAAATTCAAAAGACGTTTTCGGTATTTAACCCTGAACTTACAATACTTTAATTTTTTTTTTGTTCTTTTGCCCCCTAAAATAGATATTAATGCAGAGATTTGATGCCATTCGACCGTTTTATGATTCAGAAATAAATGAAGCACTTCATGATGTTGTCAATCATCCGATGATGAAAACCATGATGAACTTTACTTTTCCGGAAGTAGAAGATGAGGTTTGGAAAGAGCAGCTTAAAAAAACACATTCGATTCGTGATTTTCAATGCAACTTTATTTATAATACCATACAAAAAGTTCTTGAAAAAAGCTCAGAAGGCCTTACCACTTCAGGTTTTGATAAATTAGAAAAAAACACATCGTACTTATTTATTTCGAACCACAGAGATATTCTCTTGGATACCACTTTATTAAATGTTTGCCTTTTTGAACATGGTTTAGTCATGACCGCATCGGCTATCGGAGATAACCTGGTTAAAAAAGCATTTTTGAGCACATTGGCAAAACTGAACAGAAACTTTTTGGTTTTAAGAGGTTTAACGCCAAGAGAAATGCTGCAGAGTTCTAAATTATTATCCGAATACATGGGGCAATTATTGCTTCGTGAAAATCGTTCGGTTTGGATTGCCCAAAGAGAAGGCCGTACCAAAGACGGAAATGACGAAACGAATCCCGGAGTACTGAAAATGATCGGAATGGGTTCTGATGAAGCCAATCTGATGGACTATTTTAAGAAAATAAAAATTGTTCCCGTTTCTATTTCATACGAATACGATCCTACCGATGTGCTGAAAATGCCGCAATTAATGGCAGAAGCCAACAACGAAGTTTATATCAAGGATAAAAACGAAGATTTCATGACCATTTTAAGTGGTATTATGGGAACTAAAAAGAGAATACATATTTCTGTTGGCGATGTTTTAAACACGGAAATTGATCAGATTGTAGCCGAGAATGATAATGCCAACAAGCAAATTCAGGCATTGGCGCAGGTAATTGATGATTCTATTCTGAAAAATTACCAATTATGGCCGACTAATTTTATTGCTTACGATATTTTAAACCAAACAAATAAGTTTGCACATCTGTACAAAGAAAACGAAAAATCGCTTTTTGAACGCCGTTTAGAAATACGAATCGGAAGTGATAATCCTGTGACCAGACAAGGATTTTTATCTATGTATGCCAATCCGGTTGTCAATAAACTAAAATATCAGGATGTCATCTAAAGCTAAAATACTTTTAATTTATACCGGAGGAACCATCGGTATGAGTAAGGATTTTGAGACAGGAGCACTCAAAGCTTTCAACTTTAGTAAACTATTGCAAAAAATCCCGGAGTTAAAACAACTGGATTGTGAAATCGAAACGGTTTCATTTGAAAACCCAATCGATTCCTCGAATATGAATCCGGAGATGTGGGCCAAAATGGCCACGATTATCGAGGAGAATTATTTGGCTTTTGACGGTTTTGTAGTTTTGCATGGTTCCGATACCATGTCTTATTCGGCTTCAGCATTGAGTTTTATGCTGGAAAATTTAGCCAAACCCGTAATCTTTACCGGATCACAGCTGCCAATAGGGGATTTGCGTACCGATGCTAAAGAAAACCTGATCACCGCCATTCAGATTGCTTCATTACAGGAAAATGACAAACCCGTAATCCATGAAGTCTGTCTGTATTTTGAATATAAATTATACCGCGGCAACCGCACTTCTAAAGTAAACGCAGAACATTTCAGGGCTTTTACGGCACCCAATTATCCTGAATTGGTAGAATCAGGCGTACATCTTAAATTAAATTCCCATTTGTTCCTTCCCGTAAAAACCGATGCAAAATTATTGGTGCATAAGAATTTAGACAATCATGTGGCCATTGTAAAAATGTTTCCCGGAATGAGCGAAATTGTTTTGGGATCGATCCTGTCAACGCCAAACCTAAAAGGAATTGTTCTGGAAACCTACGGTTCCGGAAATGCCCCGACCGAAGAATGGTTTTTAAGCCTGATTCAGAAAGCAATCCAATCCGGCCTGCATATCGTAAATGTGACGCAGTGTTCCGGCGGAAGCGTCAATATGGGACAATATGAAACCAGTACGGCACTCAAAGAATTAGGGGTAATTTCAGGTAAAGACATCACAACGGAAGCGGCTATTACAAAACTAATGTACCTGTTAGGTCATGAAATAGAAGCAAAAAACTTCAAAACTATTTTTGAAACTTCTTTACGCGGGGAGATTTCATTATAAAAAAACAATATTTTAAATTCCAAATTCCAAAACGGATCACTCAAAGTTTGTCATTTCGACGTAAGGGAGACCCGAGCGAGAGAGCTTATAGACAAAGTAAATTACACAAGTAACTCCATTCCTAAAATGGCAATTGTTATAGAATTCCGAACGTGATTTTTTCCCATAGAGGTGATGTAAGCTCATTTAATTCGCATGGTTTGTCATTTCGACCGAAGGGAGAAATCACACTAGATGATCGACAAAGATTGGCGATTATAGGTACGGAGTTACTTGTGTGATTTACTTCGTCTATTCGCTGTCGCTCGGGTCTCCCTTCGGTCGAAATGACAAGATTGTGAACAATTGGAATTTGGAATTTATTCAGATCGCTACCAAAATTGGAATTTATCAATCCTTATAACGTACCGGACAAGTTTCTAAATCTTCTTCAACAGCTTTGTTGTTTTTGTAATACACGTAAACAATCACCGAAAGAATACAGATGATACCCTGAATTGCCACCGTAGTTCGCACACCAAGAGAGTGGGAGAGATACCCGATAATCAAACTTCCCACAGGAATCATTCCCTGATACGCCATCAGGTAATAACTAATACTTCTGGATCGCATATTGACGGCACTTTGTGTCTGAATATAAATGTTGATCGATGAGGTTTGTCCCATCATTCCGAGACCGCTCAGCGTCATGCAGATTAGTGCAATGGTCAGACTGTTTGAAATGGCGAGGATAATAATGCTGAAACCGAGCAATAAACTCGACGCAATCATTATTTTATTCATGTTTTTGGACGATTTCAGGTTGGCAAGATAAATCGCGGAGAGCACAGAACCAATCCCCGCGGCACTTTCGAACCAGCTAAAAGTCTGGGCATTTCCGCTAAAGATATCTTTGGCAAAAACAGGCATAAGCGTGTTGAAAGAAATGACAAATAAACTACTGCACATTAACATCAAGAGCATTCGGGCCATTTCGGTTTCTTTTTTGACGTAATCAAGGCCTTCTATCAGATCGTCCAGCATTTTAAGTTTATGCTCCGCTTTGATATGGGGTGTGATTTTCATCAGTAGCAATGAAATCAGAACCGGAATATAACTAATGAAATTTCCAATAAAGCAAATGTCTTCTCCATACTGGTGCAGAATAATTCCGGCCAGGGCTGGACCGGCAATTCGGGCGAAGTTGTTCAGCGTTGAATTAAGTGCTACGGCATTGGGTAAATCTTCTTTGTCATTGACGATATCAATCATCATGGTTTGTCGGCAGGTCATGTCAAACGCATTGATAATACCCTGAACAAGACTCAATGCCAGAATAAAGTTGATGTTGTATATTTTCAGGTAAATAAGCAAAGCCAGTGCACCCGCCTGAAGCATGGCCAGTGATTGTAAAATCATCATGGAGCGGTGTCTGTCGTAACGGCCGATAATACTTCCGGCCACAGGTGCTAAAAATAAGGAGGGAATCATGCTCAGAAAAGTAGCCAGTCCCAGTAAGAAAACAGATCCTGTGATGCTGTAGACCATCCAGCTGACCGCAGTTTTCTGCATCCAGGTCCCAATAACCGAAACCGACTGACCGTAAAAGAATAATTTGAAGTTTTTTGATTTTAACGCCTTAAACATAACCCTTGCTGTTTTTTTACAAAGTTCGGGATTATGATTTCATTAGAAAAATTAATAATTTTACTGATAATAAGTAGAAAAAATTATCAATATGGAAATCTATCAACTACAGTATTTTATTAAAACGGCTGAGGTACTTCATTTTACAAAAGCCGCCGAGCTGTGTTTTGTTACGCAATCCGGATTATCGCAACAGATCAAAAAACTCGAAGAAGAACTCGGAATGCCTTTGTTTATCCGGATCGGAAAAAAAGTACAGCTTACCGAAGCCGGATCTGTTTTCCTGATTCATGCCAAGCAGGTCATCGAAAAGGTACAAAACGGAAAGCAGGCCATCGACGATTTAAACGAAATGATTGGCGGCGAACTTCGGGTAGGCGTAACGTATATTTTCGGACTTTTGATTTTGCCGGTAATCAATTCCTTTGCAAAAAGGTATCAAAACCTCAAAATTGTAGTCGAGTATGGCACAACAGAAGCTCTGGAACAAAAACTAATGAACAACGAACTGGATTTGGTGCTGGTAATTTCGTCACACGAAATAGAGCTTACGATCCAGAAAGTGCCTTTGTTTACTTCGCACATGGTCATGGCGGTTTCAAAATCGCATCCTTTGGCAGTTCTGGATAAAATTGCCTTTAAGAAAATAGAAGAAATTCAGCTTATTTTACCCGGAAAAGGCTCCAATTCCAGGGAATTTGTAGAAGGGCTGTTTCTAAAACACAACATGAAACCCAAAATCGCCATAGAGTTAAATTCCATTCACGCTTTGCTGCAAATGGTTGAGAACAGTGACTGGGCGACGATAGTGGCAGAAAAAGCCTTAAAAGGCTGGGATAACCTCAAATCGATTCAGATTACGGGAGTTCCGACCAAAAGAGATTCGTTTATGCTGACGATTGGCGGTTACCAGAAAAAGGCCGTAAAACTGTTTATGGAAGAGTTTCGAAAAAGCATCTAAAGAATATTAGATTTTACTTTTGTAAGTCATTTTTTTTTGTGTTATTTGCAAACCGAAATAGAGAGGTGTCCGAGTGGTTGAAGGAGCTAGCCTGGAAAGCTAGTATATGGGTAACTGTATCGAGGGTTCGAATCCCTTCCTCTCTGCAAAATTAGAAACCCTTGTGAAGTTTAATTCACAAGGGTTTTTTTATGGAATAATCTTTTTTATTAAAATAATAACAAAGTTGGTGTTGTACAGTTTGTCATTTCGACGAAGGAGAAATCACACCAGAAACTCCTTACTGAAAGTCGCCAATCTTTGTCGAATTACGAATGTGATTTCTCCTTCGTCGAAATGACAATATTGCGGATATAAAATTAATTGGACCACCAATTTAACAACTAATAAAATCAACATCAAACCACCAAAATCCCTGACAATATGGCAAAAAAAGACCAAATCTACCCAAAATCTACAATAAAGTTCACGTATAGGAGTGACGGAGCGGTGACGGAGGAGTGACGGTAACGTGACGGAGAAATGACGTATGAAAAATACAATGTCAAACTGTCAGAATTAAGAAGGAAGTCCATGTTTTTTAAACAAAAAAGAGACCGATCAGGGTCTCTTTACATAGTATTATTTGTGTTTTAAAAAAGGGTTATTTCCCTTTCGCAATTTCTCTGAATATTTCGTTTTTTTCTTTTTCGGCTTGTACCAAACGTTCGTAAAGTTCGACTACTTTATCTAAAGGATTGAAGGTGCAATTATTAAGGTGATTGCCCATATTGAAAGTTCCCTGATCATAATTATTATTAAAATAATTGATTACGGCTTCATCTGAAAAATTCTTTATCGCTTCTACAGTTACGCCAAGGGCTTTTGCCACTTCTTTAAGTTTTTCTTCGTCAATCGTCTCGCTGTTCTCGATAATCGAAACGGCCTGTTGGTTGGTACCTAAAGCTTGTGCCAGTGCTTCCTGCTTCATGTCTTTAAGTTCACGAATTCGGCTGATTTTTCGGCCTATGTGATTTGGTTTTGTTGCTGTGCTCATGATTCAAAGATATTAAAATTCTTTAAGATATATATTTTAGTAAAAACAGGTTTATTTTGTAAGATATGCTTTTCAATTTTATGCAAAAGTACTGTTTTTTACAGAAATACAGCGCCTCAAAAACATTAAAATTGTATTTGAAAACAGTAGAGCGATGACGCTTTTTAAATCTTATTTTTATGTTAAAATTATTAAATAAATTATTCTATATTTGGATCCTTTTGTTACCTAAATAACTGTAATGGATTTACCCCCTTATTCGCCGGGACTGCACAAACTGGTTACTTTACATGTCGATAAACCTCAGAAACTAACCGATAGTCAGGGCTTTGTTGATGCTACCAATCTAATTTTAGAGCGCTATTTTCTGGAGAAAGTAGGTGTGGTGGTGCATAATTTTGAAAACAACAGTTTTACCATTTCATTCTGTTTAAAAGAATCCCATATCTGCATTCATACCTGGCCGGAATACAGCCAGCTGACGCTTGATGTTTATTTGTGCAATTACCTGCAGGACAATTCGCAAAAGGTAAAAGAGGTTATGGCCGATTATGTGGCTTATTTT
The DNA here is from genome assembly GCF_009674775.1 of Flavobacterium sp. LC2016-23. Classification (GTDB taxonomy): domain Bacteria; phylum Bacteroidota; class Bacteroidia; order Flavobacteriales; family Flavobacteriaceae; genus Flavobacterium. The sequence goes on from NZ_WKKE01000007.1 coordinate 123,766, forward strand.
GAGGGGACTATTATAAAAGATTTTGAAATTAATCGTTAAGCAGATATGAAAGTTCCTTGTTACGATTGTAATACTGTTACCGAATTAGAGGTTGGTTTTAAGGTAGTTAACTTTGTCTGCCCGAGTTGTCATAGTTTGTACGTGACACACGAAGACGGTGAGCTTAGACGAAAATCTAAGTTTAAATCTGATATAGACAATTTTGCTTTTACTATTGGGAATAAAGGATTCCTGAAAGGAGAGGAGTATACCGTTACGGGTATGATCGTCAAAAAAGTATATCCGGATTATTTCTGGAAAGAATATATTCTGGTCAATAAAAAGAATGAATTTGTATACCTTTCCGAAAGCAACGGACACTGGATTTTTCTGACAGAAATAGAAGAAGAGTATGATGTAAGGGAACATCCGCATGCAGTAGAGTATGACGGGAGTCAATTTAAGCTCTACGAATACACGGATGTTGCGATAGAAACGGCAGAAGGTTTTTTCGATTTTGAATTGCCCAATACCTGGATTCATATGGTGGAGTATATTCAGCCTCCATCAATGATTTCTATTGAAAAGATGAATAAGGTGCAGACCACTTATCTGGGCGAATACATCAGTAAGAGAGAAATTAAAAAAGCGTTTCCGAATAGTATTTTAAGACTTAAGACGGGTGTAAGTGTGGTGCAGCCTTTTTATTTTGACGTTACGAATACGGCCATTGTGTTTTGTTTTTTCGCTTTGTTAATCATCTGTTCGAACTGGTATATTTATAAAGATCAGACCGAACAAAATGTATTTTATAAGGAGATAGCCTTTGACAGTAACAATAACAAAGAAATAATAAGCGCCCCCTTTGAGCTAAAAGGAGGTTCGGCACCCTTAAGCATATGGGTTTCAACAGAAGTCGATAACTCCTGGGCCAACGTTGATGTGGCTTTGGTGGATGAGAAAACGAGTGATGAAATTCACGCCAACAAAGATATCGAGTATTATTCGGGCTATGAAGGCGGCGAAAGCTGGACAGAGGGCGGCCAGACCCAGGAGTTTAATATCTGCGGTATAAAAGAAGGCAAATACCACCTTTTGATTACGTCACAAAAAGCACCCGAAGACAGTCGTAATAACGTCATGAAAGTTAAAGTGGTCTGGAATCAGCCCTCGAGCCGAAATGTCTGGCTGGTTATTATTTTTATGATTGTTGTTCTTGTCATCATCAGTTTTGCCAGTTTAAGTTTTGAGAAAAGAAGATGGGAAGACAGTCATTACTCTCCCTATAGCGAATAAACAGTATGAAAAATATAATTGATTTTATCAAAAATAATATAGCAGCAACCTTAATCGGACTGTTTTGCTTTGGGGTCTATTTGTATTTTGCCTATTCGGGAAACCGGATCTGCGATTGCGAATCGACAGAAAGTTATACTACCGCAGGAAACAGAAGTTCAGTAAACCGTTTTTATCATAAATAAATCTTTAAACTATGGATTTAATACATTACCAACCCGTTATCAATTCGATTCTTTTTTCATTTCTGGGAATCATAATTTTATTAGCCGCCTATTTTGTAATTGAGAAAATTACTCCGGAAAATACCTGGAAAGAAGTAGTAGAGAAAAACAATGTTGCCGTTGCTATTGTCCTGGCAGCTTTTATCATTGGGATCTCGATGATTATTAGTGCCGCAATTCATGGGTAAAAAGTTTATCAGGTTTGAATTTTTATTGCTTTTTGCCGTTTTTATAATTGCGACCTGCGGGCTTGTTTACGAGCTCGTTGCCGGAACGCTCGCCAGTTATTTATTAGGGGATTCTGTAAAACAATTTTCATTTATCATTGGCGTCTACCTGTTTTCGATGGGTATTGGCTCTTTCTTTTCTAAGTTTTTCCATAAAAACCTGCTGAATACTTTCGTCGAAATCGAGATATTGGTAGGGTTAATCGGGGGCTTAAGTTCCGTAGTATTGTTTTTATTGTTTGAAAGCGTAGGGTCTTTTCAGTTCATCTTGTATTTGCTTGTTTTTGTAACCGGCTTTTTAGTGGGTTTGGAAATTCCGTTACTGATGAACATCCTGAAAGACAAAGTCGAGTTTAAGGATTTGGTTTCGAATGTTTTTACTTTCGATTATATTGGTGCCTTATTGGCGTCGATACTTTTTCCGTTGCTACTGGTTCCGAAACTTGGAATCATGGGCACTTCACTATTCTTTGGTATGATCAATGTCAGCATTGCCATTGTATTGTGCTTTCTTTTGAAATCAGAATTAAAGAATAGTTACTTCCTGAAAGTAAAAGCAATTCTTTCGTTCCTGTTGTTATTGACCGTTTTTATATTTTCAGAAAATATTTTATCATATTCCGAAGGGAAATTATACGGGGAAAATATTATTTACACACACTCAACTCCCTATCAGAGAATCGTTTTAACGCATAATAAGAGCGATTACAGGCTCTATCTCAACAACAACCTACAGTTTAGTTCTGCAGACGAATATCGTTACCACGAAGCCCTGGTTCATCCTGTAATGTCAATTGCAAAAAAGGTCAGTCATGTTTTGGTTCTGGGCGGCGGCGATGGTCTGGCCGTGCGTGAAATTTTGAAATACAAAGACGTAAAAACGATTACCTTAGTCGATCTGGATCAGGGAATGACGAAATTGTTTAAGACCAATAAAGTACTGACCGGCCTGAACAGTAATTCACTAAACAATCCAAAAGTTACCGTAATCAACACCGATGCTTACATTTGGGCCAAAAGCTGTAAAGTAAAATTTGACGTGGCGATTATTGATTTCCCGGATCCTTCCAATTACAGCCTGGGGAAATTATATTCCCTAAATTTTTACCAGACCGTTCAAAGCATCCTGCAGCCAGATGCAGCAGTAGTGATCCAGACGACATCGCCTTATTTTGCACCAAAATCATTTTGGTGTATCAATAAAACGGTAATGGCTGTTTTTCCTCAGGCAGATGCGTATCATGCTTATGTCCCTTCTTTTGGGGAATGGGGATTTACGATTGCGATTAATGGTTTTAACACCACCTTTAATACCGTAAACAGACAAGCGTCAGGATTGAAGTTTTATAATTATCAGTTTGACCGGTATAATTATTTTACTAAAGATATGATTTCAAATGAAATTGAAATCAATCGTTTAGATAACCAAATTTTAGTGCGCTATTTTGATGAAGAATGGGGAAAATTACAATAGTTCCAGACGAAGTTTTGTAAAAGGAATTGCGGCTTCGCTGCTTCTGGTTCCGTTTTTGCAGTTTTGTACCGACAAGATAGCCGTTTTAATGATTCGTTTGTCGGGAACAAAGCATCTTTTGGGACATCGATTATGGATTAAGGATTTTCCGGAACCAACGTCTCAGATACAGACTTCTTATCTTATTGTCGGAGGTGGTATATCGGGTCTGAGTGCGGCGCGTCAGCTCACGAAAAGAGGCATTTCTGATTTTATTCTGGTGGAACTGGAGGATCATCTGGGAGGAAATTCCTCCAATGGAGAAAACCAGTATTCCAAATATCCACTAGGTGCGCATTACCTGCCTTTGCCTAATTTTCAGGACAAAGAATTATTGCATTTTCTGGAAGAAGAAAAGATTATCATCGGGTATGATTCCAAAGGGCTTCCTCTTTTTGATGAACTCCAGCTTACTTTTGCTCCCGATGAACGATTGTTTTACAAAAACAGCTGGCAGGAAGGTGTTGTTCCCAAAGAAGGAAATACGGCTGCCGAAGATGCAGAACTGAAAACCTTTTTCAGACAAATGGATTTTTTCAGAAGTGCAAAAGGACAGGACGGGAAGTACTTATTTGATATTCCGCTTCGTCTCTCTTCTGCTGATGCCGCTACCAGGGCTTTAGATGAAATAACAATGAAAGAATGGTTTGAACAAAATAATTTCAAATCAGCACCTTTATTTAATTATATCGATTACTGCTGCAAGGACGATTTCGGATTGGGAATTGAATACGTTTCGGCCTGGGCCGGAATTCATTATTTTGCCGGAAGAAAACAGGATGCATCGTCTGATAAAAAGGACAGTGTTTTAACCTGGCCCGAAGGGAATGCACGACTGGCTGCGCACCTGAAGAAATATACTAAGGACAAAGCGTTAAAAAACCACCTGGTCTATGAGCTTAAAATCGAAAAGAATAAAGCTGTTGCCAAAACTTTCGATAATCATAAAAAAACGTCCGTAACCATTATTGCCGACAAAGTAATCATGGCGACACCTCAATTTGTCAATCAATATATTATGAAAGACAGAAAAGAGTTCACCAAAGAATTTCATTATACTCCCTGGCTTTTGGCTACGCTGGTTGTGTCTGACCTTGCCGATAATTTTAGTTTCCCGTTGTCCTGGGATAATATTATTTACGGATCAAAAGGATTGGGCTATGTATACGATCAGCATCAGTCTGTAAGTCAGTTACAAACCAAAAAAGTAATTACGTATTATTATAGTTTTTCAGGCCCGGACCTTAAAAAGACGAGAAAGGAAATTTATAAAAAGAAAACAGAATATTGGAAACAGCTGGTTTTTGACGATCTGAAAATGGCACATCCGGATATTGAAAGTGTTACCGAAGAAATGAACGTTTTTGTATTAGGACACGGAATGATTAGTCCGGTGCCGGGTTTTATCTTTGGGGAAGCAAAAAAACAAGCCTCAAAAAACATTGATAAACGGATCTATTTTGCCCATACCGATCTGTCCGGTATTTCTATTTTTGAAGAAGCTTTTCATCACGGAATTAATATTGTAAATCAGATTTTAGATGACACAACCCTGGATTCATAAATCAAAAACCGATTTCTTTTTCATAATCGGACCTTCTTTTTTCGTGCTGGCCTTTATTTTTCTGTTTCAGGATTTTATTACCGGAATCGAGGAGCGGTATTCCTTTTACACCTGGCTCTTTTTAATCGTTTTTATAGATGTGGCGCATGTTTATGCAACGTTGTTTAAAACCTATTTTGTAAAAAAAGAATTTGAAAAGAGGAAAAAACTGCTGACCATTGTACCCGTAATCTGCTTCGCTGTGGGCTTTGTTCTCTTTGCTTTTGGCAGTATGGTGTTCTGGTCTTTTCTGGCGTATGTTGCGGTTTATCATTTTATCAGACAGCAATATGGTTTCATGCGCTTGTATGCAAGGAATGAAAACAAAACAAAAGAATCTGTTTTTCTGGATAATCTTACGATTTATGCCGCAACCGGATACCCTATGTTGTATTGGTTTCTATCCTCACCAAGAAAGTTTAACTGGTTCGTAGAAAATGAATTTTTTCGTTTTCATAACGAAACGATTTTAGCAATTCTATTCTGGATTTACATCGCTATTTTAATCAGTTATTTGATTTACGCGTTGTATACCAGTATAAAAAACAGCTTCTTTAATATTCCGAAAAACAGCATTATTTTAGGGACGGCATTGTCCTGGTATTTCGGCATAGTTTATTTTAATGACGATCTGATTTTTACCTTGTTAAATGTAATTTCACACGGAATTCCCTATATGGCGCTGGTGTATTTTAGGGAAATTGATAGCAAAACTGATTCAGAATTGGGGGTGTTATGTTATTTAAAGCGGTACAAAGGCATTTTTATCTATGCAGCAATTTTACTGTGTATTGCTTTTGCGGAAGAATTTTTGTGGGAAGTTTTGGTGTGGAATGAAAATATTTCTGTTGCAGCACTAAACCTTTCCGGCTGGGAATTTCTGGCTGTTCCATTATTAAGTGTTCCGCAATTTACGCACTACCTTCTCGACGGATTTATATGGAAATCTGACAAGGGTTAATACGGAATTTCTTTCGCTCAAAAACCCGAAATAGCTCTTAAATCGTTTCGTCTATTCGCCTAATATCGGGATATAGAGATCAAATGTTGCGCCTTTATTGATCTCGCTTTTGGTTGTTATCTTTCCATTGTGATTTTCGATAATTTTTTTTACGATAGCGAGACCAATTCCTGTTCCTTCATACTCCGAATTAGTATGCAGACACTGAAAAAGTTCGAAAATACGGTCTTTAAATTGCGGGTCGAATCCAATACCGTTATCACTGATGCTAATATGGGCATAATCATTCTTGGATTGATTTTTCGCTTTTGATCTTGCAAACGGAATATGGTTTTGAATAACGATATGGGGAGGAAAACCGGGTCTCGAAAATTTAAGGGAATTACAAATAAGGTTCTTTAAAAGCTGTTTGAATTGAAGTGGAATAACAGTTGCATTGCCCAGATCAGAAACTTCGATAATAGCTTTTTTTTCTGCAATATCATCTTCAAGATCTTCCAGTGCTTTTTGTACGACGCTGTTTAAATTTGTATCTACAAACTTTTTGTCGGTCGAATTGGTTCGGGAATACGTAAGCAGATCATTTAAAAGTGTTTGCAGGCGGGCAGCTGCAAATTCAGTACGTTTAAAATAATACTGTCCTTTTGGAGATAAATTCTGGTGTTCGTCAGTAAGAATGCGATTGGAAAAAACCTGAATTTTTCGGAGGGGCTCTTGCAAATGATGACTTGAAATATAGGTAAAAGAGTCAAGTTCTTTGTTCGCAATCAGTAATGCTGCTGCATGTTTTTCATTTTCTTTGTTCTGAAAAGCCAGTTCGGTATTGGCAAGTAAGAGTTCGGCAGCGCGTTGCTCTTTTTCTTTGTTTTGAAAAGTAAGTTCGATATTGGCAATTAGAAGTTCAGCAGCACGTTTTTCTTTTTCTTTGTTCTGAAAGGCCAGTTCTTTATTGGCGTCAATGAGTTCAGCGGCAAGCTTTTCTTTCTCTTTGTTTTGAAAAGCCAGTTCTTTATTGGCAATGATTAATTCTGAAGCACGTTTTTCCTTTTCTTCGTTTTGATAGGTAAGTTCAATATTGGCAATCAGTAATTCGGCAGCACGCTTTTCTTTTTCTTTGTTTTGAAAAGCCAGTTCCCGGTTGGCGATAACCAGTTCGGCGGCACGCTTCTCTTTTTCTTTGTTCTGAAAGGCCAGCTCTTCATTGGCAATAACAAGCTCTGCAGCGCGTTTTTCTTTTTCTTTATTCTGGAAAGCCAGTTCTGTATTGGCAATAGCCAATTCGGCGGCACGTTTGCCGCGATCTTCTATTTGCTGTGCCAGTTTTTTATTGGCCAGAATTAATTCTGCCGGATGGTTGATCTTGTCTTCTGATAAAGGCTCAAGGTCTGTAAAAGCGGCATTAGGTTTTGTTGGGTTCATAGTTTTATCCTGCAATTTCCAAAGATAATATAACTAAGTTTAATCTGTTGATTTTTAGAATAATATGTGTCATTATTGTTGGTTTTGATTGGAAAAAATCCAATTTTAAAAAAGAAATTTTACGTATAAGCTTACTAGCGTGTGTTTTATGAAAAAAATAAAAGCAAAATTCTTTGTAAAAAGTTTTTAATTATAATTGAACGATCTAATATTGTCTTTAAATTAAAACAAGAAAATATGTATCAATATTATTTTCGTCCGGGCTACCATTTAGAAGAACTTTTGATTGATGTTTTTGACGGAGCCGAAAAGGAAACCTTTTTTCCGGATTTTATGCATGCAATCAGAGAGATACAACCAAAGCTGATCGATATTCTGGATTTATGGATGAATGATGAGGTGCTGATGACGATAGATTCCGAAGCAGGAAAATTTACAGTTTCAAAAGATATCTGGGGCTTTGCTTTTATTATGGCCGATAACAATCAGGAAGGATTGCATCGGATCAATCTGATTTTAGAGCAGGCGCAACATTTTGAAAAAGTCGATGTTGATTTTGAAAATTATAAATGAAACAGGATTTTCTGAGGCTTAAAAAAAACAAAACCCTTGTGGAGTTTTCCATAAGAGTTTTGCTTTTTGTCTGAAGTAGTTTTTTAAAGCTTAATCTCAAACAAACTAAAAGAACCTTCTTTGTAATGTTCCGGCAGTTCGCTTGTCCATTCTATAGTACTGATTCCTTTGTAATCGAAACCGCAGCTTGTGTAGTAGTTGTTTATTCTCTCGTTGCCGCTATGGGTATCAAGCCGGATATAGTCTTTACCGTTTTCTTTGGCATATTGCTTAGCCCATTCGATGATTTTCTTTACATAAGAGCGCCCTCTGAATTTTGGATTCGTAGCAATGCGGTGAAGGTATACAGCAGGATCGGCAGCGGCTTCTTTCCAGATAATCCAATCGTTGAAAGTAAGCACAAACGTACAGGCAATTTCGTCTTCTTCCTTAATTATAAAATGGCGGTTCTCTTCAATTTCTTTTTCTATTAGTGATTTTTCGAAGCCTCTCCAGCTTTTTATGTTGACCGTTTTTTGGTAGGATGTAGCTTCATTATAAATATCAAAAACGGCATCGATATCTTCCTTTGTAGTTTTAAGAAATTTCATTATTTTATTTATTCTCTAAATTAACGGATATCAAAGATAGATTTTTGACAGCTGAAAGGCTTTAAGATTTTTGGTTTTAACTCTTTTTTTCTTCACTGGTAAGCCATGCGACATTTTGTTCGGCTATATGATCCTGACCAATAATATCTTTGTATAAATTGGGTCTTCGGGCTTTTATGTAGCGATTTCCTCCGGCCTGAAGGCATTTTTCAGGAGTAATTATTGCTGTTGCAAAAGAGTCGTCAAAAGAGCGGCATTCGGTAATGATATCGCCAAAAGGATCAATAATCATAGCACAGCCATTTTTCAACTGGTCGTCATCCATACCTATGGGGTTTGAAAAGACCGCATAGATGGCATTGTCATACGCTCTTGCCGGCAGCCATTTCAGCAGCCAGTCACGGCCTTTCATTCCGTCAAATTCTATTCGTAAAGAAGTCGGGTCTGTTTCCCGGTTTTTCCAAAGTTCAGGAGCCACAAAGCCGGCGCCCGGGCGGGTAGAAGGGGTACACATGGTCACGTGTGGCATAAAGATAATCTGAGCTCCTAAAAGAGCGGTGGCGCGTACATTTTCGATAATGTTATTGTCATAACAAATCAGAATACCACATTTCCAGCCGTCGATTTCAAAAATGCAATAGGAATCTCCGGGCGTAAGATGCGGATTTATAAACGGATGCAGCTTTCGATATTTCGCCACTAAACCATTTTTGTCAACACAAACGTAAGCCTTGAACAAATTGTTGTTTTCATCTTTTTCAAAAAGACCTGCCAATATAACGATGTTATTCTTTTTGGCTATTGCTGTCAGCTTTAAAAGGCTATTACCCTCCGGAATAATTTCTGCTACCTCAAGCAGCTGTTCTTTAGATAAATGCCGGGCAAAAGTATAGCCTGTTACCGAACATTCGTGAAACGCAATTACATCACAGCCTTCACGGGATGCTTTCTCTGAAAGTTTTTCAATTACAGACAAATTGTACTCCTTGTCGCCACTCCTGTTTTCAAACTGGGCAGTAGCTATTTTTAGATTTTTCATTTGGTAAACGATTAAGAATACACCAAAAATAGTATTAGAGGTACTTTAGAAATTGTATAAAACCGACATTTAAAGGCTGTTTTTCGGAGAGGTCTGGATGAAGTTGTTGGTTAGTTTTTCGGTATCAAACAGATACTCACGAGGCGTGATTCCTGTGTGTTTTTTAAATTCCCGTATTAAATGAGACTGATCAGAAAAGCCTGCTTCATACGAAAGAGAGGCGAGAGCAGTATTCGCATTTCTGTTTTTAAGAAGTGCTAAAAAATGCTGCAGCTTTATGATAGTGGCAAATTTCTTAGGATTTAACCCGACGCCTTCCGTAAATTTTCTTTCGATATGTCTTTCCGTATAACCGGTATAACCAACTAATTGGCTTAAAGAAACCTGGCCTTTATTTTTGAGGATAAAATCTAAAGAGGCATTCGTGATCAATGGGTTGGTTCGTGGCTTTTTTGCCTCAATCCTTCTGAAAAATTGATTTAACAGCTGTAATCGCCCCTGAATTGTTACTTGTCCGGCTAATTTTTCTTCAAGTTCTACACCTGTCCGGCCAAATACAGACTCGATGGTAATTATGGCATCCCGAAACGCACTGCCGGAAATTCCCAACAGCTGGTTGATGCCGTTGGGTTGAAAAACGACAATAACAATCAGCATTTCGTTGTCTGAATAGATATTTTTAAAACCGTTTGGCTGTCCGTATAAAAAAGAGCCGGGCAGGTAATTTTGTGTTTCGTAATTGTTTAATCCGGAGATTAGTTTGCTTTTGGGTGAAAATACAATTCCGGTATTGCCATCAGAAAAAAAGCGGAGTTGCCGGGCATTATTATCTTTGTTTTCTAAAAAAAGATAATGTTTTATATAAGCTGATAATTCCTTCGGAGGCAAAACTTGCATAGTCTGTATGGTATTACCCTATGTTGTTAGCAGCACGGGAAAGTAAAATTAAATATATTTTTTGATATTTCTTTTTAATCTTCATTTTGATGATCAGGGTTGTTAGGCCATGGCTTCTTTATAAAAACTACTATTTTTTTATAAAGCTTAATAGTTGTCTTATTTTGATAGTTTTATGACTTTTACGGACTGTTTGCTCTTTTATATCACTTTACTTTTGCGGTATAAATCAACAAATATGGAAGATCTGAATAAAATGGAAATCATTCGCGACAATCGCGTTTCAAGATTGTTGTGGTTTGTTCTGGGAGCTATTTCCTCCTTTTTGATAAGTTTAATGTTCTAAACAGCTTATGAAAAATACTAACAGTGCAAAATATTAATTTTGAAGGGCTATTTTTACTTTGGGTAATATTCTATCCGTGAATAACTTATAGGCACTTTCTGACGGATGCAGGCCATCCCCGGCTACCAGATCGGGATTAGTGAGTCCCTGACGTGTAATGTCGGTTATCGAAACAAAAACAACATTGTTGCTGGTGCAGTAGTTCTCGGCAAACTGGTTGTATTTGTTTATTTCTGCGGTTATTTTTTCACCCTGTCCTGCCATCTGGATTTTACCAAACGGAGTGTAGGCATAATCAGGAATAGAAAGTACAATCACATTTTTTTTGTCGCCTTTGGCTAAGGCAATAGCTTTGGTGACCAATTCCGGAAATTCCTTTTCATAGAGTGAAAAACTTCTGCCCTGGTATTGATTGTTTACGCCTATTAGTAAAGTGACCAGATCGTAGTTCGATTTGGGATTTTGTGCTTTTATTTCAGAAATTAAATTAGAAGTGGTCCAGCCGGTAGCAGCAATTACGTTTAATGAAATACTGCTTTGAGGATAGATGGCTTTCAGGCTTGCTTTGAGCTGTTCGGGATATCTGCAGGTTTCACACACACTCTGGCCAATGGTATAACTGTCTCCTAAAGCGAGATAATTAATGGAATTGATAACAGGAGTGACAGGTGTTGTTGTAGGAGGTACAAGGATAAAGTCGGTTTGTGAAGACATTTCATCTGAACTGCAACTTATAAGGAAAATAGAAAAGAAAACGATAACTATTTGTTTGAACTCTGTTGTCATAATTCGTTTAAATTAAGTTGTATGTGTTAAACAAATAGTTACGTTAAACAGGCTGTTTTGGTTTTAGACCATTTCTGCTTTCATCAGGATTTCTTCTTCAATGGCATTCCAAAGACCGATTCTTTTTTCTAATGCCAAAATTGAAATGTCTTCAACATCTTTCCATTTTTGGGCATCGTCTTCGCAAAGATCAGTAATCATTTGCATGGCCATTGGTCCGTGCTCGTCTGCATCTAGTTCGATATGTCTTTCGAAATAATAAAGCAATTTGCTTAAATCGGTTTCAGGCAGGTTTTTCTGGAAGTTTTTCAGGATTTCGGTAAACATGCTCGGAATCAGGTCTTCTCTTCCAAAAGTAAAGGCAGCCGCAATTTCGTGTGGTTTTCCCTGTTCGATAACTCTGAAGGTAAAATCTAAAAAGGACTTTACATCAGGGTGAAGTGTACTTTGTTTGATCGCAACAAAAATATTATGAAGCGAATTTACTTCAGATAAAAAATTAGTGATTCCGGTGGTATCTGCCCCGCAATCTTCCATTGCTTCAAGATACATTTCGTAATGACTTTGTCTTCTTCCGTCAATAGTTAAATCTGTTTCTTCGGCCAGGACAATTTCGTTGATTAAATATCTTGTTTCAGGATTTTTTGTCGCAAACCATGGTGTAGTTGTACAGGTAAGTTTAGCTTGTAACGCCTTTAATAATGACATAAAATCCCAAACAGCAAAAACATGGTTTTCTAAAAAACTATGCAAATCATCTATACTTTGTATTTTATTATAAAGAGAATGTTGTAAAAGCTGATCTTTTTGAGGTTGAATGCTATTATTTATACTTTCAATATTCATTTTTGTAGATTTTGAGGCAAAGATAAAAAGCTTCCCCGTAAGAAGAAGCTTTTTTATATTGATTTTGTATATATTTTAATAGTTAATTACGATTTAAATGCTGGAATTCCAGTTACATCCATTCCTGTAATTAATAAATGAATATCATGTGTACCTTCATAGGTAATGACACTTTCGAGATTCATCATGTGACGCATAATCGAATATTCACCGGTAATTCCCATTCCGCCCAGCATTTGTCGGGCTTCACGTGCAATATGAATGGCCATGTCAACATTGTTTCTTTTGGCCATCGAAATCTGTGCAGTGGTTGCTTTCCCTTCATTTCTCAAAACTCCCAAACGCCAGGTTAGCAGTTGTGCTTTTGTGATTTCGGTAATCATTTCGGCTAATTTCTTTTGTTGTAGTTGAGTTCCTGCAATTGGTTTTCCAAACTGAATTCGTTCTTTTGCATAACGCAGTGCCGTGTCGTAACAATCCATCGCTGCTCCGATGGCACCCCATGCGATTCCGTATCTGGCTGAATCGAGACATCCCAGTGGTGCTCCTAAACCGGATTTGTTTGGCAAAAGATTTTCCTTAGGAACTTTTACATTATCAAAAATCAACTCTCCTGTTGATGAGGCACGAAGTGACCATTTATTATGTGTTTCGGGAGTAGAAAAGCCTTCCATACCGCGTTCTACGATTAAACCGTGAATTCTGCCGGTTTCATCTTTTGCCCAGACTACTGCAATATCAGCAAACGGGGCATTCGAAATCCACATTTTAGCACCATTTAAAAGATAATGATCCCCCATATCCTTAAAATTGGTAATCATACTGCCGGGATCGGAACCATGATCAGGTTCTGTCAGGCCAAAACAACCCATAAATTCACCTGTTGCCAGTTTTGGCAGGTATTTCATTCTTTGTTCTTCATTTCCGTATTTCCAGATTGGGTACATTACCAGAGAAGATTGTACAGACGAAGTAGATCGTACACCGGAATCACCGCGCTCAATCTCCTGCATGATTAAGCCATAAGAAATCTGGTCTAATCCTGCTCCGCCATATTCTTCAGGAATATAGGGTCCAAAACCACCAATTTCTCCAAGTCCTTTAATAATTTGTTTCGGAAATTCTGCTTTTTGCGCATATTCTTCTATAATAGGAGAAACTTCTCTTTTTACCCATGCACGTGCTGAATCACGAACTAATTTGTGCTCGTCTGTCAATAAATCGTCAAGGTTATAATAATCCGGCGCTTGAAATAAGTCTGGTTTCATCTTTAGTTAGTTTTACAAAACAAATTTACGTAATAAAAATATAACAAAACAAAGGTAATTTGTTATATTTTTTTAACACTAAATAAAAATAAATAAGAATAAGACGAATTTATGCTAGTTTTTTGGCATTTTATAAACTATTTTTGAGTCCAAAAACAATATAAATGAGGCTGATCATCTCTTTTTTACTTTTTTTTGTCCTCAATAATTCTTTTGCGCAACAGAAAAAAGAGTTAACGGAACAAGAATATTTACTCTTGCAGGATAAAATACGTTTAAATCTTAACGCAAATAGAGATAGTGCGGTAGTATATGCTTATGAAATGGCAAAGTCCGGTAATAATAAGCATATGGCTTTTGCAAATGTTGCATTGGCTTATTTATTTCAGTTAAAAGATAATACAGCAAAGTCCAAAGAAAAGTATAAACTGGCATTTCAGTATTTAGATAAAATGCCGGAATCCAGAGATAAAATTCAGCTTAAGTCTTATCTGTACAACTATAGCGGATTAATAGAAGCTGCAAAAGGGAATTATGGCGCAGCTCTTGAAAATTATCAGAAAGGAATGAAAATTTCGGTTCAGATAGAAGACATTATTCAGATTGTAAAATTCAAAAGTAATATCGCTTTTATTAATGATGCAATAGGCAACTATCAACTTGCTATAAAAAACTTAAAACAAATTAATGATTTTATAGATAAAAATGAGAGTTTTTATACCAAGGATCAGTTCCACACCATAAAAAGCAATAATAACCTAACGCTTGGAGGGTCGTATGAAAGCTGGTACATGAAAAACCAGAATCAGACAAAATTGCTTGATTCAGCCGCTTACTTTTACCAAAAAACAGTTTCCTATTCTCAAAATCTGCCCATGAATAATATTTCTGCTAAAATTAGTTTAGGGAATGTTTATTATATGAAAAATGATTTTAAGAATGCGGAAAAGACCTATTATAATATTATATTTTTTGCACAGCAGAACAATTTTAACAGAGAGTATAAAATTGCGACCTATAATCTGGGGAATTTATATTATGAAATAAAGAAGTATGATAAAGCACTGGTTTTTTTCAAAAAGGTAGATTCTGTTTCTATGGTAGATAATAGAAAAGATGAAAGCTTTTTAAAGTCCAATTACTACCAGGCAAAAATTTACAATATAAAGAAGGAGCCGGAATTGGCTTTCAAACATTCAAAAATTTATCTGGATAATTATGAGAAATCAGAAGCTAAATTAAACAATGAGGCTTTAGAGGTAAATTATAAATTAGGAACTGGTGATTTGAGCAATGAGATGGTCAGTATTCAGAAAAAATACGAAAAAGATGTTCTTTTAAATAAAGCGTTGAAGGTTTTTTATGTTTTACTGGTTATTGGAATCGTCTTTTTACTGATTAAAAATATCAGAGACAAAAATAAGGCGCATAAAAAAATGAATGCACTGATCGAGGAATTTAAAGCGAATCTCGAGAAGAAAGAAAATCCTCAGGTCGAAATTGCTGTAATGGAGCAGGAGGAAGATGTACTGCTTAAGAAAGAAAATGCCAATCTGAGTATTGATGAGGCTAAAGAAAATAAAATAGTCGAAAAACTGCTGGCATTAGAAAGTAAACACGAATACTTACATGCTGATTTTACGTTATCTTATGTTGCCAAAAAGATAAAAACGAATACAACTTATTTATCTTATGTTGTCAATAAAAGATTTGGGAAATCTTTCGGGGAATATTCGAATGAGCTTAAAATTAATTACGTAATCAATGAGATGATTACCAATCATATGTATCGTAAATACTCTACGCAGGCAATTGCAGAAAGTGTAGGATTTAAAAATGCAGTATCTTTTGCCAAATCATTTCGCAAAAGAACTGGAGTATCTCCAGCTCAGTTTGCGAATAATATTTAATTTCCTGTAAATTTCAGGAGAGATTTTAGCCATTTCCGTTCCCGTTTCCGTTTCCGCCACCACCTCTGATAGGGTCTTTTCCATCTACAGGATTTTCTCCGCCTGTTGTATCACCGCCCCAAACCATTTTTTGTTGGGGTTTATTTATTTTATCAGCTTTGAAATCTTCTAATTTTAGTTTTTTACTTTTCATAATATTTATTTATTAAAGTTATTCTTTTTATCTGTTTAATTTTAATTTATCCATTTCCATTCGTTTGTCCTCCACCTCGAACCGGGTCTTTTTCCTCCTCAGGAATAGTTCCTCCAAGTACTTTTTTTTGTTGATTTTCAGATAATTTTTCAACTACAAAATCTTCGAATTTTAATTTTTTTTTTGTCATGTTTTTGAGTGTTATGGTTTAACTTTTTCAAAACTAGGTAAAAAGCAAAACCCTTAATCGAGAATAGGCTTTTTGAGACTTTAAAGCAAATATATTTTGTATAATTAACTGTTTGTCAATGTTTTATGTTATTCATTCAGACTGGTATAATTTATAAATTGTATGTGCTATAATTAATAAAAAGTATATACAAAGGCATTTTTTTCAAATAAAAACTACAATATTTGCATCGTAGTTATGATTTAAACGCCACAAAAAGATGTTAAAACTGGTTCAGAAATTTCTTCTAATTAACAAGTACTCGGATATAAAAAATGAGTTCAAAGATTTGTTTCTTTCTCATCCAAATTACCCAAGCTTGTTTGCGATAACAGATTCTTTGGATTTGTTGTCTGTGGAGAATGCTGCAGTACGTGTTTCGAAAGAACAAATAGAAAATTTACCATCTAATTTTTTAGCGTATTTTAAAGAAGAACTTACTTTGGTCGAAAGAGCAAAAGATTATGTTCGTATTGATACTATAAAAAAAGGAAGTCAGAAAATATCTTATGATAGTTTTCTTTTAGACTGGAATGGTGTAATTGTAGCAATTGAACCGAATAATGTAGTGGGGAGAGAAGGCTTCAAGGATCAATATAAAAATGTAAAATACTATGTTCCGTTATTTCTTTTAATTGGACTGTCATTTTTTTACAATACATATAATTTTTTCAGTACTGTCTTTTTAATTACATCACTTTTAGGATTACTTGTTAGTGTCTTAATCGTTCAGGAAAAATTAGGGATAAAAAGCACGCTATTATCAAAGATTTGCAATCTTACTCCTAACACCTCCTGTAATTCCGTTCTTAGTTTTGATGGATTAGGTAAAAAATGGGTTGGTTTTTCAGACTTGCCTCTGATTTTCTTTAGTTCAAGTTTTGTTGCAATCCTGCTTCAGCCTTCAAATTCGTCAATTTTTATTGGTTTTTTGAGTTTATTGGCAATTCCGGTTGTTGTGACATCAATATGGATACAAAAATTTGAGATTCAAAAATGGTGTGTAATGTGTCTGGCAGTTTCCGCTCTGATTTTGGTACAAAGTATTATTTGGTTTGCCTCAGATTTTTTTACCCTGAGTTTTAGTTTTGGAAGTGTTTTTCCGTTCTTATTCTCATTAGTTTTCTTAGTGACGTTGTGGGCGGCTTTGAAACCTATCATTAGAAATGTATTAAATGTAGATGGTGATTTAAAAGAGTTGAAAAAATTTAAAAGAAATTTCTCCTTATTAAATTTTTTATCTAAAAAAGTACCGCAAACGGCAGGATTTGAAGATTTAAGAGGTTTGAGTTTTGGAAACAGAAATGCGGCAATAAAGTTGTCTATATTAATAAGTCCAAGTTGTGGACATTGTCACAAGACATTTCAGGAAGCATTTGATCTGGTGTTAAGATTTCCGGACAAGATATTTTTAAATGTATTGTTTAATGTAAACCCTGAAAATGCAGATAATCCTTATAAGATTATTGTCGAGAGACTTTTAACCATAAACAGGGCTACACCTGGAAAAACTGTAGAAGCAATATCAGATTGGCATATTAAAAAGATCGGGCTTAAAAAATGGTTAAAAAAATGGCATACAGAACCTGTAAGCATGTTGATAAACCAAGAGATACAAAAACAATACGAATGGTGTTCTAAAAACGATTTTAATTATACACCTGTTAAGATTGTAAATGAAAAGATATTTCCTAACGAATATGAACTAAACGAATTGAAATATTTTTTAAATGATTTTGTAGAAGAGAAAGAAATTGAAGTTTTAGAAAAAACAGCATAATATATATAGTACAGACCTGAACTTCAATGTCTTTAAATAGTTGGAGTGTTAATTGATAAAAACTTAAGTTATGTTAAAAAAAATCTTAAGCCTTGAAGGAGCTAAAGAGCTTACAAAAGAGGAAAAAAAAGTTATTAAAGGAGGTCTTGCATGTTACGAAGATGGAACATGTCCGAAAGGATCAATTTGTGAATATGATTCCTGGCGTTGTATACGTCCATAATATGATTTAACAGTTTTAGTAAATAAAAATAAAGCCTTATTTAAAATTTAGTCATGTTTTTTTTGAATTTGTAGGCGCTCGATCGTGGAACATTGAGCAAATATCCCCACATTGATGATTGGTGTTGGGATTCTCAGGATAATTGGTCACTTGGTTGGTTTTATTTGGTTAGGACTAACCAGTGTACCATCTCCTAGAGAAATTAGAGTTACTAAAATTTATTTAATATAAAAGAGAGCATTAAAGCTCTCTTTTTTTTTGACCTCAAAACAAAATAGTAGTAAAAATACTATACCTGAATTATTTTAGGACTTCAGTAGTCTTAAATAATTGAACTTCAGCCGATGAAACAAAGATGTTTTCAGGAAACTTTTAATTAGAAGAAAGTCAGGAACAGAACCATAATTATTTTTTATAATAAATTCATCTTAACAAATTGATATATAGGTTGTTGATTTGTTTTTGCCGGATTGTTAAAAATAGATTGAATTAAATTTTAATTCTAACATATTCAGGCGATAATCTTCTTTTTTTAAGAATTTTTGTATAATATTGCTATTACATAAAATCAATTTAGAATTGAAAAAATTCACCAATTACAAACAAGCAGATTATAAGGACTGTGGACCAACGTGTTTAAAGATTATTGCAAAACATTACGGCAAGACAATCCATATTCAGGAGTTGAGAGATCATAGTGAAACGACTCGTGAAGGAAGTAATTTGCTTTTTCTGAGCGATGCAGCGGAGAAAATTGGTTTCAGGACTTTAGGGGTAAAATTAAGTCCGGAGAGGCTGAACGAAGCTCCCTTGCCTTGTGTTTTACATTGGAATCAAAATCATTACGTAGTACTTTACAAAATAAAGAGAGGTATTTATTATGTCTCGGATCCGGCTTTTGGTTTAATTGAATATAATAAAGAAGATTTTATTAAATTCTGGATAGGAAACAACGCCGATGAATCTACCCAGGAAGGAATTGCATTGTTGATAGAAGCTACTCCGAAATTCTTTCAGACTGATTTTGACAAAGAAGATAATAAAAGTTTTGGATTCGGATTATTGTCACAATACGTATTGCGATACAAATCATTTTTAATTCAATTAAGTATAGGATTACTGGCGAGTAGTTTATTGCAGTTAATATTTCCTTTTTTAACTCAGAGTATTGTTGATATTGGAATACAAAATCAAAATATTCATTTTATTTATCTCATTCTTTTTGCACAATTGTTTCTTTTTGCCGGCAGAACAGGTTTAGAACTTATCCGGAGCTGGATATTACTTCATCTTTCTACGCGAATAAACATTTCGCTGATTTCAGATTTCTTTATTAAGCTAATGAACCTGCCGATCTCCTTTTTTGATGTCCGTATGACGGGAGATATAATGCAGCGTATCAATGATCATAGAAGAATAGAGCGAATTTTAACTACGTCATCGCTGAATGTATTATTCTCTGTAATCAATATGTTTGTTATGGGAGGCGTTTTGGCCTATTTTAATCTCAAGATATTTTTTGTGTTTTTTGCCGGAAGCGTTCTTTACTTTGTCTGGATCACTTTATTTCTAAAACGAAGAGAAACGCTGGATTACAAACGTTTTGCGGAAGTCTCACAGGAGCAAAGCAAAGTAATGGAGCTAATTAATGGTATGCAGGAAATAAAGCTTCATAATGCCGAAAAACAAAAACGGTGGGGATGGGAGTATGTGCAGGCAAGATTATTCAGGGTTTCAATAAAAGGACTGATTTTAGAGCAAACCCAGACCATTGGTTCCTCTGTAATCAATGAGCTTAAGAATATTTTTATCATATTTTTATCTGCAAAATTGGTTATTGACGGTTCTATTACATTGGGTATGATGCTGGCCATTAGCTCGATTGTAGGGAGTTTAAACGGTCCGATTACGCAGCTTATTGAGTTTGTCCGCGAACTTCAGGATGCCAAAATTTCATTGGCACGATTATCCGAAATTCATGATAAAGAAGACGAAACGCAGCAGGAAGTGCATCAAACGAGTGATGTGCCTTTTGATTCGGATATAGAAATAAAAAATCTATCCTACCGTTATTTGGGATCCGATATTCCAGTATTAGATGATCTCAGTTTGATCATCCCGGCCAATAAGGTTACAGCCATTGTAGGCGTTAGCGGAAGCGGCAAAACAACTTTAATGAAATTACTGCTAAAGTTTTATGAACCCGAAAAAGGAGAGGTTACGATTGGAAATACGCAATTAAAGAATATTTCTCAAAAGGCATGGCGAGGTAATATTGGGGCGGTGATGCAGGAAGGTTTTATTTTTAGCGATACTATTGCAAATAATATTGCTATCGGAGTAGATAAAGTAGATAAAGAACGATTGGTTTATGCAGCTGATGTAGCAAATATAAAAGAATATGTAAGTAGTTTGCCGCTCGGATATAATACAAAAATAGGGGCTGAAGGTGTAGGTATGAGTACAGGGCAGAAACAACGTCTGCTTATTGCGAGAGCCGTTTATAAAAACCCGGAAATTCTGTTTTTTGATGAAGCTACTTCTGCTTTAGATGCCAATAATGAGAAAGAAATTATGCGAAAACTGGATATTTTCTTCAAGGATAAAACAGTAGTTGTAATTGCCCACCGCTTAAGCACGGTCATGAATGCGGATCAGATTGTGGTTTTGGATAAAGGAAAAATCATTGAAATTGGGAGTCATTCGGCTTTAGTAGAGCAAAAAGGAAATTATTTTGAATTGGTTCGAAATCAATTGCAATTAGGGAATTAATCATGACAGAAGATAATACTACATTCGAATTAAGAAGTGAAGAAGTTCAGGACATTCTCACCAAAGTACCACATTGGATGATACGGTGGGGGACAGTTTTGATATTTACCATACTTTTTATGCTGTTTTTTGTGTCCTGGTTTATTAAATATCCCGACGTTGTAAATACCGAAATTGTAATTACAACCAATATTCCGCCGGAGAAAATAGTTTCTAAAACATCGGGACGTATAGAAGCAATACTGGTTAAAGATAAATCTGTCGTAAAAAAAAATATGACCTTGGCTATTATTGAAAATACGGCCAACTACAAAGATGTTTTTTTGCTGAAAAGTATTGTTGACGGTTACAGTATTAATGATTCAAAAAAAGATTTCCCATTTGCTTTACTGAAAAACGCACAATTAGGGGAAATTGAAAGCGCTTATGCCGTTTTCCAAAAAGATTATCAGGCGCAGCAATTAAACAAAAATCTCCAGCCATTTGAAGTGGAAAACAGGGCGCAAAATTCAGAAAATATTCAAATTAAGGAACGTTTGGAGATTTTGCAGCAACAGAAAGTAATCAATGAAAGTGAATTGCAGCTTCAGAAGAATGAGGTCGCCCGTTTTGAAATATTGTTCAACAAAGGAATCATTTCAACTCAGGAAATGGAAGCTAAGAAGCTAAATTACCTTCAGGCGCAGAAGAATTACAGAAGCCTGTTATCGTCTATTTCTCAATTACGGTCATCATTAATCGATAATACAAAATCAAGTCAGAGTTCTCATATAAACAGCACTAAAGAGGAGGTTAATTTGGGTAGAAACATGGCGCAGTCCTTTTATCAGTTGAAAAAAGTGATAAAAGACTGGGAACTCAATTATGCTTTAAAATCATCTATTAGCGGTGTTATTACTTTTTTACAGGTATGGACAGAGAATCAGACCATCAATTCAGGAGATAATGTTTTTTCTATAATTCCCGATGCGAGAAATGGATTTGTAGGCAAAGTTAAAGCGCCAGCGCTAAATTCAGGTAAAATAAAAGTAGGGCAAAAAGTGAATATCAGACTCGCTAATTTTCCCGATCGTGAATTCGGCGTTTTATATGGTAAAATTCAGAATATTTCTTTGGTTCCCGATAAAGATGGCAATTTATTGTTAGACGTTGCCTTGCCAAGCGGCTTAGAGACTTCGTATAAAAAACAAATCATATTTCAGCAGGAAATGAAAGGAAGTGCTGAAATCGTAACCGAAGACTTGCGATTGCTCGAAAGGATTTTATATCAGTTTAAAAATATTTTTGAGCAGGTTTAGGGGGAATTAAAATTTTAAATAAAAATCCTTAGTCAATTCAATATATTCAGCAGTATAATTATGGCGTTCCATTTCAATAATTAATTCGTCGATTTCAATTTTTGTTTTTTCGTCTCTGCTGAATGCCAACAGACTTCGCTTTATGCTTGAGGCTGGAGTTCCCTTTACACGTGTAATTTTTAAGGGGTACAATTCTGATTCTTTAGCCAGAGCTATAAAACGTTCTTCTTCTTTGTAAGGAAGAATTAAAGCAAAAATTCCATTTTCAGAAAGCAACAGATCGGCGGCTTCTACTAATTCTTCAAAAGGCATAGCATCCTGAAAACGAGCCAGATCGCGCTGTTCATTTTCGGTTTTATAATCTTCAGAGTAAAAAGGAGGATTTGATACAATTAAATCGTATTCATCTTCAGGTTCTTCAATAAATTCATCTAAACCTGCATGGAAACAAAATAAGCGATCACCCCAGGGCGAACTTTCGAAATTTTCAACAGCTTGTTCGTAAGCGTCTTCATCAATTTCCAGGGCATCAATTTGTTCCGCATGAGTTCGCTGAGCAAGCATTAGAGCAATGATTCCCGTTCCGGCACCAATGTCTAAAATGCTGAATGGATTGTTGTTTACAGGAGCCCAGGCACCTAATAAAACACCATCGGTTCCTACTTTCATAGCGGTTTTATCTTGTTGGATAGCGAATTGCTTGAATTTGAACATACAAATAGAAAATTCCAATTTTTTATCCCAATAGCTATCGGGACCAAATTATAAATGAAAATGAAATTCCAAAAATGAAATTCCAAATTCCAATTTCAAATTGGGGGTTGTTTTACATTGTAAAAATAAGACTAAATATCGAATTAATTATTTTGATGTTTTGGTGATTATTACCGATAAAATTTTTCGTAATTCTTCTATTTCGAATAATAGAGAATCAGAAAGTGTTTTTTGATCAGGATTTAATTCGTGTAATAAGCGTAGCCAAAATTTAGATTCCTTAGCTTCTTTTCGGGAAATTTTTAGTCGAAATATTAAATCTTTGTCTCCCAGTTTTTCATTTGCCTCAATGTAATTAGCACCGACAGAACCCGATGATCTGATTAATTGTTTGCCATCTTCCAGGTTTGATGTAGTTTTAGGAAGGGTTCGAATATAGTTCCTGCATTCCTTTGCAAACAGAAATGTTCTTTCTTCTAAATTATAAGGTTTGTTCATGAAGCAAATGCCAATTTTTTAAATTCCAAATTCCAATATTGAATGTAAAAGTATAAAAAAAGAATTAGTAAAAGAAGGTTTTTTCTTTCAAAAATAAATTTATCCAAAAATAAGAATCAACCTTTTGAATTAGGAGTTTTATTCCAAGGATTCGGGTTGTAATTTAATCCTCAGGTTGTAATTTGGGATTTAAAAAATTTGGAATTTAAAACTACAAGTACATCTCAACCAATCCTTCCGGAAGGTTCATGATAACCTTTTTATTATCACGATCAATTTTTACCAAAAAATGATCAATCATTGGGATCAGCATTTCAACTTCACCGTTTAAAACTTCAAAAAGGGGCTGTGCAGTAGTATCGTTTACGGCAGCGATTTTTCCAAATACGCCTAAACGCTGGTCTTCGATTTCAAAACCGATTACTTCGTGAAAATAAAATTTGTTGCCTGTAAGTTTTGGCAGCATGTTTAAAGGAAGATAAATAGCATTTCCCATAATGGCATCTGCATCCTCTTCGGTATTCATATCTTCAAAACGGATTCTGAGAAAATCGTTTTTATGCAATGAACTTTTTTCAATAAAAAAAGGAACCAGGTGTTTGTTGCATTCAACAAACACTGATTCCAGATTTTCGTATAACTCAGGTTCGTCCGTGTCTAAATAAGCCAGAACTTCTCCTTTGAAACTAAATTTTTTAGCGATTTTACCTAAATAAAAACAATCTTCTTTACGCATTCTCGCTAACTAAAATTATGCTTCAGTTGTTTCGTTATTTTCTTCAGCAGCAGGAGCTTCTTCAGTAGCAGCTTCCGCTTCAACTTCAGCAACTTCTTCTTCAACAGCAGGAGTCGCAGCAGCGATAGCATCAGCTTCAGCCTGAGCAGCAGCAGCTAAACGTTTAGCATTAACTTCTTGTTCTGCTTTAAAAGCTTTAGCTTTAGCATCAGCTTGCGCTTTTGTTAAACCGTCTTTTTTAGCATCAACTTTTCCAGCTTTAGCATCTAACCAGGCAGCTAATTTAGCATCAGCCTGCTCTTGAGTTAAAGCACCTTTACGAATACCTCCATCAAGGTGGTGTTTCAATAAAGCACCTTTGTAAGAAAGAATTGCTCTAGCAGTATCAGTTGGTTGTGCACCATTGTGTAACCATTTAACTGCACTATCAAGGTTTAAGTCGATAGTTGCCGGGTTTGTGTTTGGATTGTAAGTACCGATTTTCTCTAAGTATTTACCATCTCTTTTTGAGCGTGCATCTGCAGCTACAACCCAGTAAAAAGGTTTTCCTTTTTTACCGTGTCTTTGTAATCTAATTTTTACTGACATAATCGTATGATTAAATTTTGAGGTACTCGACCTCTGTTAATTAAGGGCGCAAAGATATAATTTTTTTCTGAATTGTACGTTCAAAATGGTATTAAATGTCCTTATGGTAAATTATTCCTAATTTTTATTGTTTTTCGGACTTGTTTTTTAATTATTTCTCTCAAATGAAATACTTTTGCGCTAAATTTATTTTACATGAAAAAATGTTTCTGTTTTCTTTCATTAATTTTTTTGCTTGTCACTTCTTGTACAGAAGATGTGAAATTTAATAATCCGGCCTTTCAAAGTTTAAAAGACAATGTTTTTTGGCGGGCGCAAATTTATGAAGCTCAAATTGCCCCGGATGATAAAGTAACAATTAAAGGAACGATGGGTTCTGAACAGGTACTACTTAATTTGGCTTCTTCAGAGGAAAGAACCTATTTCCTTGGATTAGATAATGTTACAAGAGCCTCTTATTATTATGAGATTGGTTCAGATGTTTTTTTATTTAGTACCGGACCAAATATTGGAGAAGGCCAGATAACAATTACAGAATATAATATTGAAGATAAAACGATTTCGGGAACATTTAAATTTAAAGCAGTAAATTCAAATGCAGCCGCGAATGAAAAAAAGAATGTAAGTTTTACCGAAGGCGTGTTTTACAAGGTTCCAGTCACTCCCAGCACAACTTTGGAAAATTAATTAAATTTTAATTATTAAATTTTTCTAAAATAAGGGTTTTAAAATTAAAATAAAAACATAAATAAACTAATATATAGTAGATTAGAGAAAAATAAGATTACATTTGCTACATTATTATAAATAAGTACATATGAACATTTTTGTTGGAAGCCTTCCATTCAGTATTGAGGAAGCAGATTTAAGAGAGTCTTTCGAGGCTTACGGAGCAGTAGATTCAGTTAAGATCATTACTGATAAATTTACAGGAAGAAGCAAAGGTTTTGGTTTTGTTGAGATGCCAAACGATGCTGAAGCTCAAAAAGCAATTGATGAATTGAACGGAGCTACTGTTCAAGGTCGTGCAATTGTGGTTAATAAATCTGAACCGAAACCAGAAGGCGAAAGAAGAAGCTTCAACAATAACAGTCGTGGTGGAGATTCACGCGGAGGTTATGGTGGAGGAAACAGCCGTGGTGGAAATGACCGTGGTGGTAACAGAGGAGGATATTAATATTTTTTTCTAAATATATAAAAGGGATCAACGAAAGTTGATCCCTTTTTTTATGTGCTAAATTTTGTGTCAGGTTTGATTTGTGTCAGGTTTCAAGTTCGAAAACCTCAAACCTGAAACAAAAATTAACTATAAGTTCGCTACAAGCCAGTCTCCAACTTCACTGGTTTTGTAGGCTTTTGATCCTTTTGCTGCCAAATCTTCTGTAACAACACCTTGTTCCAAAGATTTGTTTACAACCACTCTGATCGCTTCAGCTTCGGCTTTTAATCCAAAAGCATCTTCGAACATCATGGCGGCTGATAAAATAGTGGCTAACGGATTCGCAATATTCAATCCGGTTGCCTGTGGATAAGAGCCGTGGATTGGCTCGTATAAGGAAGTATGTTCCCCAACAGAAGCCGAAGGCATTAATCCCATAGAACCTGAAATTACAGAAGCTTCATCGGTTAAAATATCTCCGAATAAATTCTCAGTAATCAATACGTCATAAGAGTTTGGCCATTGTACCAAACGCATGGCCACCGCATCAACAAACTCGTAAGAAACGTTAACTTCCGGATACTCTTTTTCCATTGCCTGAACGGTTTCTCTCCATAAACGCGAAGTTTCCAAGACGTTTGCCTTGTCTACGCAACATAGTTTTTTGCTTCGTGTCATGGCTAATTCAAAACCTTTTTTGGCTAAACGCTGCACTTCGGCTCTGGTGTAAACACAGTTATCGAAAGCAGTTTCTCCATCGTCTCTTCTCCCTTTTTCACCAAAGTAGATTCCTCCCGTTAATTCTCTTAAGAAAACCAAATCAGTTCCTTCGATTCTTTCTCTTTTTAAAGGAGAATTGTCAATTAAAGAAGGAAAAGTAAAAGTTGGACGCACATTTGCAAACAATCCCAATTTTTTACGCATCAACAATAATCCCTGCTCCGGACGAACAGGAGCAGTTGGGTCATTGTCGTATTTTGGGTGACCGATTGCCCCAAATAAAACGGCATCCGCTTTCATACAAATTTCGTGAGTCTCATCGGGATAAGGAACTCCAACGGCGTCAATGGCACAGGCTCCTGTAAGAGCTGGTGTCCAGGTTATTTCATGATTGAATTTTTTTGCAATAGCATCAGATACTTTTACTGCTTCATTTATTACCTCAGGACCAATTCCGTCTCCTGCTAAAAGGGCTATGTTAAATTTCATTTTTTTTAAGTTTCTAAGGTTCTGAGTTTCTAAGGTTCTAAGTTATTTTTTCTTAGTAAGTCAGAACTTTTATTTATAATTGTTTTTTGGGTTTTAAGTTTCTGAGGTTTGAGTCGCTAAGATTCTAGGTTTTTTCGCTCAGAACCTTAGGATCTTAGCAACTTAGAACCTTACGGAATCACATTCAGCATTTTTTGCGTTGCAATAATCGCTGCAACGGTCTGATCTGAATCTAATCCTCTGGTTTTAAATTCTTTTCCGTTGTTTACCCAGGTGATGATCGTTTCGCATAAAGCATCGGAGCTGCTGCCTGGCGGAATTCTCACGGCGTAATCGATAAGTTTTGGTAATGTTAATTTCTTTTGTTTATAGATTTTAGACAGTGCATTCATGAAAGCATCAAACTGACCGTCGCCCTGTGCATTTTCTTCGATAACTTCGTCATCGATTTTTAATAACAAAGTGGTTGACGGACGCATTCCTTTTGAGTGTACTAATATATAGGACTCAATTGTGATTTTATCCTGATAGGTATGACTGTCCAGAACGTCGGAAATGATATAGGGCAGGTCTTCTTTGGTGACCGTTTCTTTTTTGTCTCCCAATTCGATGATTCTCTGTGTAACTAATTTTAAGTCTTCCTGGTTGAGTTTTAAGCCTAACTCCTGAAGATTTTTTTCAATATTAGCTTTTCCTGATGTTTTTCCGAGAGCGTACTTTCTTTTTCTTCCAAAACGTTCCGGAAGTAAATCGTTAAAATACAAGTTGTTTTTATTGTCACCATCGGCATGAATTCCGGCAGTCTGCGTAAAAACATTATCGCCTACAATAGGTTTGTTGGCAGGAATCCTGTACCCGGTAAAAGTTTCCACCAGTTTGCTTACCGAATATAAAGAAGTCTCTTTTATATTGATACTTACCTCGGGCATATAGTCGTTTATCACGGCCACAGTACTTTCCAGGGGAGCATTGCCGGCACGTTCTCCCATTCCGTTTACGGTTACGTGCAAGCCGTTAATCCCGGCTTTTACAGCTTCCATAACATTGGCCACACTTAAATCGTAATCATTGTGCGCGTGAAAATCAAAATGGGTTTTTGGATATCTCGCTGTAATTCTTGAAATAAATTCAAAAGCCTGCGACGGAATTAATACGCCAAGAGTATCCGGAAGTAAAATTCTTTTTACAGGCTGCTGCGTTAAAAAATCTAGATACTGAAAAACATATTCAGGAGAATTACGCATTCCGTTGCTCCAGTCTTCCAGATACACATTGGTTTCTATATTGTTTTCTTTGGCTAAAGCGATCGCTTGTGCAATTTCGGAAAAATGCTGTTCCGGTGTTTTTTTTAATTGATGGGTGAGGTGGTTTAAAGAACCTTTGGTTAATAAATTCTGGACTTTCGCACCCGATTTTTTCATCCATTCAATAGACAATCCTCCGTCTACAAATGTAAGAACTTCGATTCGGTTGGTGTATCCTTTTTCTTCAGCCCAGGTCATAATGCCTTTTACTCCCTGAAATTCACCTTCGCTTACACGTGCAGAAGCAATTTCTATTCTATCAATATTTAATTCTTCCAATAATAATTGTGCAATGGTCAGTTTTTCTGCAGCAGAAAAAGATACTCCGGAGGTTTGTTCACCGTCACGAAGCGTCGTATCCATTATTTCAATTTTTCTTTTTTCCATATTGATATGCTATATTTCTAAAAATGAAATTATAGTTGTTTTATATTTTTCTCTTCTTTAATTTAGAAAGACCCGACAGGTTTTTGGAATCTGTCGGGTCTAAATAGAATGAACAAGATTTTTTTTAGTAAGGAAGTTTATCAGCGAAAGCCACAATATCTTCTTTAATATTTTGTAAATAATCAATGTCATCAAAACCATTGATCATATTGTTCTTTTTGTATCCGTTAATGGCGAAAGACTCTTGTTGTCCTGTCGCTAATAAAGTAATGGTCTGGTTGGGCAAGTTGATTTCTAACTCGGTTTTAGGATCTGCTTCAATCGCTTTGAAAATGGTATCAGCAAATTCAGGGCTAACCTGAACCGGTAAAACGCCAATATTCAAGCAGTTTCCTTTAAAGATATCGGCAAAGAAACTAGAAACGACAGCTCTGAAACCGTAATCGTAAACGGCCCAGGCAGCATGTTCTCTGGAAGAACCTGAACCAAAGTTTTTTCCTCCCACCAGAATTTTTCCGCTGTAAGTGGAGTCGTTCAAAACGAAATCAGCCTTTGGGCTATCATCGCCGTTATATCTCCAGTCTCTAAAAAGATTGTCTCCAAAACCTTCACGTTTTGTTGCTTTCAGGAAACGGGCCGGAATGATCTGATCTGTATCTACATTCTCAATTGGTAGTGGCACAGCACTACTGGTAAGTATATTAAATTTATCGTATGCCATTTTTTTTTGCTTTACGCTGTAGGCTGTAAGCTTTAGGCTTTTCTCTACAGCAATGTTTTTGTATTGATTTTTCAGCTTAAAGCTTAAAGCTTAAAGCGTATAGCGAGAATTAAAATAATTCTCTTGGGTCTGTTAGTTTTCCGGTAACAGCAGCAGCAGCAGCCATAATCGGGCTTGCTAATAATGTTCTGGAACCAGGGCCCTGACGGCCTTCAAAGTTTCGGTTTGATGTACTAACCGCATATTTTCCGGCTGGAACCTTATCATCATTCATTGCTAAACATGCGGAGCATCCAGGCTGACGTAATACAAAACCGGCTTCCGTAAGAATGTCTAATAAACCTTCTTCTTTAATCTGAGCTTCCACAACGTGAGAACCGGGAACTAGCCAGGCAGTAACATTGTCTGCTTTTTTTCTTCCTTTCACAATTTCGGTAAAAGCTCTGAAATCTTCAATACGTCCATTTGTACAGCTCCCTAAGAAAACGTAATCAATTGGTTTTCCAATCATCACATCGTCTTCTTCAAAGCCCATGTAGGCTAAGGATTTTTTATATGTTTCCTCTCCGCCTTCAACCTGATTGGCATTCGGAATATGTTTAGAGATACCAATTCCCATTCCAGGGTTAGTACCATAAGTAATCATTGGTTCGATGTCAGCAGCATTGATGTTTAATTCGGCATCAAAAACGGCATCGTCATCTGTTTTTAAAGTTTTCCAGTATTCAACTGCTTTGGTCCAGGCTTCCCCTTTTGGTGCATATAACCTTCCTTCAAGGAAATCAAAAGTAGTCTGGTCCGGAGCAATCATTCCGCCGCGGGCACCCATTTCGATACTTAGGTTGCAAACCGTCATACGGCCTTCCATAGTCATGTTTTCAAAAACATCTCCGGCGTATTCAACAAAATATCCTGTACCTCCGGAAGTAGTCAATTGCGCAATAATATAAAGTGCAACGTCTTTTGGCCCCACACCTTTACTTAATTGGCCGTTTACGTTGATACGCATTTTCTTTGGTTTTGGCTGCATGATACACTGTGTAGAAAGTACCATCTCCACCTCAGAAGTTCCGATACCAAAAGCAATCGCTCCAAAAGCACCGTGAGTAGACGTATGCGAATCACCACAAACAATAGTGGCACCCGGCAAAGTAATTCCGTTTTCAGGGCCTACTACGTGTACAATTCCATTTTTAATGTGACCTAATCCCCAGTGTGAAATTCCGTATTCGGCAGCATTATCTTCAAGTGCTTTAAGCTGATTGGCAGATAAAGCATCTTCCACTGGTAAATGTTGGTTTATGGTTGGTGTATTGTGATCGGCAGTTGCAAAAGTACGTTCCGGGTATAAAACCTTTACGCCTCTGGCTTTTAATCCTAAAAAAGCAACGGGACTTGTAA
This sequence comes from Flavobacterium sp. LC2016-23, assembly GCF_009674775.1. GTDB lineage: Bacteria > Bacteroidota > Bacteroidia > Flavobacteriales > Flavobacteriaceae > Flavobacterium. The sequence goes on from NZ_WKKE01000007.1 coordinate 154,455, forward strand.
CTTCATGAATGAAATGACGGTCAATAAAAAACACATCCGGTCCATCTTCAATTTTACGCACAACATGTGAATCCCATACTTTGTCAAATAATGTCTTACTCATTTTTTATTTTTTTTAATTGTAATTTCTAACCACAGCAATTTCCTGCTCATTATAAATAGGAAAACAAAAGTAAAAAAAGATACAAGGGCGTCAATTTCAATATTTCATTATATACGATACCCAAACTGTAATACAAATCGCTATTGGTATTTACGCGCTTGGATTTTATCGAAAAAGGAATAGAAAACTGAATTTATTTTTCTTTTTCTGCTTAAATTATTTTTTATTTTGATAGTTTGCAAAATTATCTTAAAATATCTATAAAATGGAGTGTTTTGCTTTGAAAAACGCAACAAATTGAATGAAAGTAGTGATAATTGTTGTTTTTGAGGTCGTTTTTTATTTGTGAAATTTCAAATATAAACCCTTTTTGATTATAATAAAACAAGATTCAAAACGAGTATTTTCTTCCATTTTTTAATTGAAATACTACGACATCCAAAGAAGTGATTTTTATCAAATTTTATGTATTTTAAGAGAAATGCTAATGAGTTGATAAGAATAATTTTTTGGCTATTAATCCGTTTTCTTTTTCTAAAAAATGACTAAATTTGAACTTCTTCCATATATGTATTTCGATATTTTTATAGTCCATATAATCAATGTTTTATGCGGATAAAGGACTTTGGATTTGGAATTTAATTTTTGCTATTTAAACTTATGTATTTAATATTCGATACCGAAACAACCGGATTACCCAAACGTTGGGATGCCCCGATAACCGATTCTGATAACTGGCCCCGCTGTATACAGATCGCATGGCAGCTGCATGACGAAATGGGACAATTGATCGAACATCAGGATTACTTAGTTAAACCTGACGGATTTAATATTCCATATGATGCAGAACGTATTCACGGAATCTCCACAGAGTTGGCTGAAGCCGATGGAATCACCCTGGCCGAAGTTTTAGAGAAATTCAACATTGCTTTAAGCAAAACCAAATTTATTGTGGGTCAGAATTTAGGTTTTGACGTTAATATTATGGGAGCCGAATTCCACAGAATGGGAGTGGATTCGCCAATGAGTGCTATGCCGGTTTTAGATACCTGTACGGAGGTAACCGCGTCTTTATTACAGCTTCCGGGAGGCCGTGGAGGTAAATTTAAATTACCAACCTTAACAGAATTACACGAATATCTTTTTAATAAACCTTTCGCAGAAGCGCACAATGCAACGGCCGACGTTGAGGCAACGACGCGTTGTTTTCTTGAATTAATCAGAAGAGAAGTTTTTACCAAAGAAGAACTGGATGTTCCGCAGGATTATTTCAGGGAGTTTCAAAATAGAAATCCGCAGGAATTTCCATTAATTGGTCTGAAACATATCAACTTAAAAGCAGCCTCTGATAAAATCAGGGAGCAATTAAGAGCTTTAGAAGGAAATACCAGACAGACAACGGTTTCAGATTCTGACAGAGCAGATTTTAAAGCGGCAAAATACGCGCATTTACACAATCATACGCAGTTTTCGGTTTTACAATCCACAATAGGAATCGGTAATATCGTTGCGGCTACAGCTAAAAACGGAATGCCGGCCGTTGCCATGACCGATACGGGAAACATGATGGGGGCTTTTCACTTTGTGAGCGCCGTTATGAATCACAACAAAGCGGCATCAGCCAAAAATAAAGCCTTGGTTGAGGCTGGTGAAGAACCAACGGAGACCGAAATCAAACCAATCGTGGGCTGTGAATTTAATGTTTGCGACAACCACCTGGATAAAAGCAAAAAAGACAACGGTAATCAGGTTGTATTGTTAGCCAAAAATAAAAAAGGCTATCACAATCTGGCGAAGATGTCGTCGATTGCCTTTACGGACGGATTTTATTATGTTCCCAGAGTTGATCGAAAAATTATCGAACAATACAAGGAAGATATCATGGTATTGTCCGGAAATTTATACGGAGAAATCCAGAGCAAAATTCTGAACATTGGTGAAAACCAGGCCGAAGAAGCTCTGATTTGGTGGAAAGAACAATTTGGGGATGACTTTTATCTGGAAGTCATGCGCCACAACCAGGAAGATGAGAATCGTGTCAATAAGACGCTGATTGAATTTTCTAAAAAGCACAATGTCAAGTTAATTGCCACAAATAACACCTATTATTTAAATAAAGAAGACGCCAATGCGCACGATATTTTATTGTGTGTAAAAGACGGAGAAAAACAAGCAACTCCAATTGGTCGTGGCCGTGGTTATCGCTACGGACTACCCAATCAGGAATACTATTACAAGTCCCAGGAAGAGATGAAAAAGCTCTTTGCCGATTTGCCGGATGCCATTATCAATATTCAGGAAATTGTCGATAAGGTCGAGATTTACTCGCTTTACAGGGACGTATTGCTTCCGAAATTTGATATTCCCGAAGAATTCGTAGTTCCTGAAGATGAAGCGGATGGCGGAGTAAGAGGTGAAAATAAATATTTGCGACACCTGACTATGGTGGGTGCAAAAAAGAGATATGGAGAAATTACGGAATCTATTCAGGAACGTCTGGATTTCGAGTTATTAACGATTTCCAATTCCGGATATCCGGGGTACTTCCTGATCGTTCAGGATTTCATCGCCGAAGCCCGGAACATGGACGTTTCGGTAGGGCCTGGTCGTGGATCTGCAGCGGGTTCTGCCGTAGCCTATTGTTTGGGAATTACCAACATTGATCCGATTAAGTACGACTTGCTTTTTGAGCGTTTCCTGAATCCGGATCGTGTATCTATGCCCGATATTGATATCGATTTTGATGACGAGGGTCGTGGACGTGTTATGGATTATGTAATCAATAAATACGGTAAAAATCAGGTAGCTCAGATTATTACCTATGGTAAAATGGCCACCAAATCGGCGATTCGTGATACAGCCCGTGTACTGGATTTACCGTTATTTGAAGCTGACAGGATTGCAAAACTGATTCCGGCCATGATGCCGTCGAAATGGAATTTAGCGCGTTTTATTTCTGAAAATGAAGACGAGGTTAAAAAAGCACTTCGTTCGGATGAGTTTGACAATGTAAAAGAATTAATCGCGATTGCCAACGAAGACGATTTGGCCGGAGAAACGATACAGCAGGCAAAAATTCTGGAGGGATCGATGCGAAATACAGGTATTCACGCCTGTGGGGTAATTATTACGCCATCGGATATTACGAATTTCGTTCCCGTTACCACTGCTAAAGATTCTGATTTATATGTAACCCAGTTTGATAACTCGGTGGCCGAAAGTGCAGGATTGCTAAAAATGGACTTCCTGGGTCTGAAGACCCTTACCCTGATAAAAGATACCGTTAAACTGGTAAAATACCGAACCGGAATTGATTTGGATCCGGATGTTTTCCCAATTGATGATCAGGAAACCTACGCACTTTTCCAAAGAGGAGAAACGGTTGGAATCTTCCAGTACGAGTCACCCGGAATGCAGAAATACATGAAGGATCTGAAACCTACGGTTTTCGGAGATTTAATTGCCATGAACGCCTTGTATCGCCCGGGGCCTTTGGAATATATTCCTTCTTTCGTTCGAAGAAAAAACGGAGAGGAAGAAATCAAATACGATTTAGATGCCTGTGAAGAATACTTAGGAGAGACTTACGGAATTACGGTGTACCAGGAGCAGGTAATGCTTTTGTCGCAATCGCTGGCTGATTTTACCAAAGGTGAAGCCGACGTTTTGCGTAAAGCGATGGGTAAGAAACAAAAAGACGTTCTGGATAAAATGAAACCTAAATTTGTGGAGCAGGCAGCAAAAAAAGGTCATGATGCAAAAATTCTGGAGAAAATCTGGAAAGACTGGGAAGCCTTTGCGAGTTATGCCTTCAACAAATCACACTCGACTTGTTACGCCTGGATTGCGTATCAGACCGCTTATTTAAAAGCACACTACCCTGCAGAATATATGGCAGCGGTGCTTTCGAATAATATGAATGATATCAAGCAGGTATCGTTTTTTATGGAAGAATGTAAACGTATGGGGTTAGAGGTTTTAGGACCTGATGTGAATGAATCGTTTTATAAATTTACGGTAAATGATAATTATGCTGTCCGTTTTGGGATGGGAGCAATTAAAGGGGTAGGTTCAGGAGCGGTAGCAACAATTGTAGAAAACAGAAAAGACGGAAGATATAAATCTATTTTTGATTTGGCGAAGCGTATTGATTTACGTGCGGCCAATAAAAAAGCAATCGAGAATCTGGCTTTGGCCGGAGGATTTGATTCGTTTGAAGGAACAACAAGAGCCCAGTATTTTCATGATGATGGCGATGGAATTACATTCTATGAAAAAGCGATGCGTTATGGAGCGAAATTTCAGGAAAACGAAAACTCATCGCAGGTAAGTTTATTCGGAGAAGCAAGTGAAGTCCAGATTGCTGAGCCAGTCGTGCCTCCTTGTGAAGACTGGAGTACCATGGAAAAGCTGGCAAAAGAAAAAGAGGTAGTCGGGATTTATATTTCCGGACATCCGCTTGATGATTTTAGGTTTGAAATGAAATACTTCTGCAATGCCCGACTGGAAGCGCTGAAAAGCATGGAATTATATGTGGGGAAAAACCTGAATTTTGCCGGAATCATCAATAATGTACAGCATCGTGTCGCTAAAAACGGAAAAGGCTGGGCAGTATTTAATTTAGAAGGCTATGATGAAAGTTACGAGTTTAAGATTTTTGGAGAAGAATACTTAAAATTTCGCCATTTCCTGATTCAGAATAATTTTGCTTTCCTGAAAATATTAATAAAAGACGGTTGGGTAAATCATGATACCGGTAAAAAATCGGAGCCGAGAATGCAGTTTGTTGAGATCAGGCAATTGCAGGATATTCTGGAAGCCTTTGCTAAAAAATTGGTTTTATTGCTGAATATTAAAGACCTGAAAACTGAATTTATTCACAAACTGAGTCATTTATTCAATGAAAACAAAGGCGATAATACGGTTACTTTTGAAATCATGGAATTAGAAAAAATAAAACGACTCGTGGCAGTAGAAACACCGACTGATTTTGAAGAAACCGAGGATGCTGTTTTTGCAGAGGAGAATGAAAATGAAGATGCACCGCTCGAAGAAACTAAAATTCAGGAAGTAAATGAGGTTGAGGAAATTAAGGTAGTAACCAAATTAACGATGCCAAGTCGTCGATTGAAGATTAAGATTTCGACAGAATTGTTGCAGGAATTGGAAAAAATGCAGGTTAATTTTAAGCTCAACTAAATTTTAACAGTTAAAATTTAAGAGGATGCGTTTTTTTTTAGTTAAAAATATGCATGCATAATACTTTTTTAGTAATATTGCTCGAAATTACAACGATTTCGCTACAAGTCTAACGAAGCAAACTGTAAGATTGTGTTAAAATAATCTAAGTTTGTATAAATTAATTAAATCAGAATTATGAAAAAGAACCTATTTTTATTAGGATTATTAGTTTGCTCTATGGCCACAATGGCGCAAACAGAAAAAGCAGACAAACCAGAAAGCTGGTATTTTAAATTGGGAGGGTCATATTTCAATCAAACGGCTTCAACTGAGTTTCCAGTTGTTGGAGGTCAATTGCCAAACAGAGATGTTTATGTAGGTACTTTAGCAAATAATAAATTAGCTTCAAGAGAAAGTGTTACAGGATCTTTCGGACAGGGTTTCAGAAGTGGGATTACTGCAGGTTATAGATTTTCTGCACGTTTAGGGGTTGAGATGGCTGCAAACTATTATGTTAGTAACGAAAAAACGATGTCTCAAACAACGAATAGACTTATTTCATATAATCCAGCTAACAGTCCGGCAGCTACATACGTAAGTTTTACTGCGGAAGGAGAAATTAAAGCTTTTGATTTAGCTCCTGCAATTGTAATGTTTTTAGGTGAATCTCATGGTTTTGAGCCATATACTAAAGTTGGAATCATTGTTCCTATCCATGGTACATTAGATATTAAAACGGATAGACAATATACAACGTTCGTAGGTGCTAATCAGGTTGCTTTAACAGATGCATATTCAAAAGATGTTGTGAAACCAAATCCAACTCTTGGATTCATGGCATCTTTAGGTACTTCTTATAAATTAGGAAAACATATTTCTGCTTTCGCAGAATTAGAGTATCGTAACTTTACTGTACACGGAAAAACGAAAGAAACAGAAGTATACACTGAAAACGGAGTAGATAAATTGAATACTACAACTTCATTTAGAGCAGCATCATATTCTGCTAATCATACTAAATATGTAGATCATTTAGACGGAAGCTCTAATAATAAAGATTATAATCCAGCCGGATATGATTCTACTAAACCAATGAACGAATTAAGTTCTTATGTTGGAATTTCAGGTTTAGGTTTGACTTTAGGTCTTAAATACAGCCTTTAATTCTAAGAATTTATAGTTTACAAAAAAGAGGATATTCGAAATAGAATATCCTCTTTTTTTTGGTTTTATATTTTTGTTGTCATTTCGAGGCACGAGAAATCACATCCAATATTCGACAACAGTGCGTTCAAAGCGTGTGTGATTTCTCGTGCCTCGAAATGACAAATTGTGGAGAAAAATGTTTTTTATGATTTATTTCGAATTTCTAAATTCTTTCAACACTTCATCAATAACCCAGGTTGTTCTTGCTGCTGAGGTTCCTTTTGAGGGAGAAACTCCTTCGTTGCCCAAAAGTTCGGCAACAACGGTTTCTATAAAAGGCTGCTGAATATGAAGCGGATTTTCGATCGTAATAGTTTCTTTTTCCCCGTTTGTATATTGAATATGAATCGGGTCATTTCCGAAAGTAGAGAAAGAGATTTTCCCTTTATCACCTACGATTTCAGTATTGTCATAACGTTCAAAACTGGCAAAATTCCATAAACCGGTTCCATGAATGCCGTTTTCGAATAAAAAAGACATCGAAACCGAATCTTCGGCAGGATAAGCGAGAAGCTGAGAAGTCGCATGTCCGCGAACCGATTTGATCGGACCAAAAACAAAGTCCAGAAAATCTAAAGTATGGCAAGCCAGATCAACAAAAATACCACCTCCCGAAATATGAGGTAAAACGGTCCAGGGTAAATTAATATCATCGTCGTATCTTTTTTCAAAAGGATGATATAAAACACAATTTACATGTCTGATTTTGCCTAATTTATTTTGATCTATGAGTTCTTTTATTTTTAAAAATCTTGGCAGACTTCTTCTGTAATAGGCAACAAATAAAGGTACATTATGTTCTTTGCATGCACTTATCATTTCGTTGCATTCTTCAAAGTTCAATGCCATTGGTTTTTCTACATACACCGGTTTTCCGGCTTTGGCACATAAAATTGTATATTCTTTATGAGAGGATGGAGGAGTAGCAATATAAGCGGCATCGACTTCCGGATCGTTAATTAAGTCTACTGCATTCGAATACCATTTTGGAACATTATGACGTTTGGCGTAATCTTCGGCAAGGGCAGCATCCCGGCGCATTACAGCTACTAAAGCTGAATTTGGAGCTTTCTGGAAAGCAGGTCCGCTTTTAACTTCGGTTACATTCCCACAACCTATTATTCCCCATTTTACAATTTTCATTTTTCGGTTTTTTAGTTTCCCAAATTTAAAAAAAGGTTTGCCACTAATGGCACGAATTTTCGCGAATTATTTATTTTGTAGCGGAGTAAAAAAATTCAGTTGCTAATACATGAATTATTTTTTCTCGCAGATCTTGCAGATTTAGCGGATTTTTTTCGAACAGAATCTGCTAAATCTGCGAGATCTGCGGGAGTAAATTATAATAAAAATTCAAAAAGAATAGCCACGATTTGCACGAATTATTTTCACGCAGATTTAAGCAGATGTACACAGATTTTATTTTACCGCAAAGCACGCAAAGTTTTTGTATCGGCTTGGTTGGTAAAAACACAAAGTTCGCAAAGCGGGGTCAATACAAAGCTTTGCGAACTTTGCGGTTTCTGAAGATACTTTCTATGTACAATTTTGCGTGCTTTGCGGTAAAATTAAAGTAGCCCTTGGCAAAATAAACGCACAGATTATAAAAATCATTTAAATCTGTGGCAAAAAATAACCACGAACGCACAAAAATAATTCGTGAATTCGTGGCTAGTTAAAATTAAAAGACTAAAGTTTTACTTTTTAGGCAAAGTTTTAAATCCCATATTGTAAAGCGTGAACGCCTGAATGTCTACATTTTCCTGAATCGTGGCCGCAACAGATTTTCCTGCTCCGTGACCGGCTTTTACATCAATACGGATTAAAACAGGATTGTCTCCCGTCTGTTTCTCCTGTAATTCGGCAGCAAATTTAAAACTGTGCGCAGGAACAACACGATCATCATGGTCTCCTGTCGTCACCATAGTGGACGGATAGTGTACGCCTTTTTTAACGTTGTGAACCGGTGAGTATCCTTTTAGGTATTCAAACATTTCTTTGCTGTCCTGAGCAGTTCCGTAGTCAAAAGCCCAACCTGCTCCGGCAGTAAAAGCATTGTAACGCAGCATGTCCATAACTCCAACAGCCGGTAGGGCTACTTTCATCAGATCAGGACGCTGCGTCATTGTGGCACCTACTAATAAACCTCCGTTTGATCCTCCGCGAATGGCTAAGAAATCAGATGAAGTATATTTTTGGGCAATCAGATATTCGGCAGCAGCAATGAAATCATCAAATACATTTTGCTTTTTCAGTTTGGTTCCTGCATCATGCCATTTTTTTCCATATTCGCCCCCGCCTCTTAAATTGGCAACAGCGTATACACCGCCGTTTTCCATCCAGACAGCATTTGCAATACTGAAACCCGGCGTCAGGCTAATATTGAATCCGCCATACCCATAAAGGATGGTCGGGTTTTTACCATTTAATTTCAATCCTTTTTTATAGGTGATAATCATCGGGATTTTTGTTCCGTCTTTTGAAGTATAGAAAACCTGTTTTGATTCGTAATCGTCACTTTTGAAGTCTACAACAGGCTTTTGATAGATTTCTGATTTCCCTGATTTAGGATCAAAAGAAAAGATAGTTCCGGGAGTCGTATAGTTTGTAAAGCTGTAATACAGAATTTTTTCTTCCTTTTTTCCGCCAAATCCTCCTGCAGTTCCAACCGCGGGAAGTTTGATTTCACGAACTAATTTTCCGTTGTAATCGTATTGCAGTACCAGTGAAACAGCATCCTTGGTATAATTTGCAAAGAAATATCCGGAACCCGTTGAAGGGGCTAAAACATTTTCGGTTTCTTTGATGAAATCTTTCCAGTTTTCCGGTTTTGGATTGCTTACGTCTACCGTAACAATGCGTTTGTTTGGTGCGCCTAAATCAGTATCGATAAACAGTTTACTGCCTTCATTTTCAATAATACTGTTATCGCTGTTAAAGTTGTCCACAATGGTAATAATCGGACTGTCCGGTTTGGATAAATCTTTAATGTATAATTCATTTCCGTACGTAGAATTGGCTGCCGAGATCACCAGGTAGCGATCATCTTCTGTAACATAACCGCCAACATATCTTCTTTTCTGATCGGCTCCAAAAATTATTGTATCGTCTTTTTGAGAAGTGCCTAATTTGTGGAAATACAATTTATGCTGATCTGTTTTGGCAGATAATTCGCTTCCTTTTGGTTTATCATAACTGGAATAGTAAAAACCTTCATTTCCTAACCAGGAAACACCGCTGAATTTGACATCAACGATAGTATCTTCTAAAACTTTTTTCGAAACAGCATCAATGATAATCACTTTTCTCCAGTCGCTTCCGCCTTCAGAAATGGAGTACGCTGCTTTGGATCCGTCTTTAGAGAAATTTAAACCACCCAGTGAAGTTGTCCCGTCTTTAGAAAAAGTATTGGGATCCAAAAAGATTTCATCTTTACCCTTTTCTCCTTTTCTGTAAATTACCGATTGGTTCTGAAGTCCGTTGTTTTTCGAATAATAGGTAAATTTTCCTTCTGTAAAGGGGGCACCTATTTTTTCGAAATTCCAAAGTTTTTCCATTCTTTTTTTAAGCTCTTCGCGAAATGGGATTTTATCTAAATAACCGTAAGTTACTTCATTTTCAGCCTTTACCCAGGCCCCTGTTTCTGCTGATTTGTCATCTTCAAGCCAACGGTACGGATCATTTACTTTCGTATCAAAGTAAGTATCAATTGTTTCTCCTTTTTTGGTTTCGGGGTACTGAATTTTATTTTGTCCAAATGAAATTCCTGCGGTTGTAATAGCCATTATAAGAATTGTTTTTTTCATAGTAAAAGTTTATGGTTCTAACAAAAATAGCACTTTTTGTGGGATGATTAAAAAATTAACCGCAATGTACGCAAGGAGTTTTTCGCAAGGTTCGCAAAGTTTACAATAAAGCTTTGCGAACCTTGCGCTATTCCTTGGCGCACTTTGCGGTTAAAACAAAAATTACAAATTGAAATTCACTCCCAGAACAATGTTTCTTCCAATGTTCGGAATACCGTCTGTTTTTAATCTGGAGAGATGTGCAATGTATTTTTTATCGAATAAATTATTTCCATTCAGATTAATATCGAAGGCCGTTTTACCAAGTTTAACCGTTCCTCCAAAACCTAAATTTACCAGCGTATACCCTTTTGATGCGGTTTCGAAACCACTCACATTATCCTGATCAAAAGTAGAGGAAACGTTCAGGGATGCAAATCCTTCCTCTAACCAATTTTTGATTTTGAATTCCGTTCTAAGCGTATTATTCCAGTTATTAGCCGGAATTAACGGTAAATAATCATTGTTGTCTTTTTTTCCGGTTACGGTTTCAAAGCTGGTTTCAAAGTGCAGCCAGTCTAACGGGTGCGGGTGAAAGTGAAAACCAACTTCACCGCCGTATAGTTTGGCATTATCCTGAATATAGGCAAAAACATCATTGTCCTCTAAGGTTTGGCCTGTTGGGGAAGTATAGATGTAATTGTTGATATGATTGTAAAATCCGTTGATGAAAAATTCAAAATGCGAATTTTTATATTCCAGGTTCAAATCGGTCTGAACGTTTTGCTCGGTTTTTAAGGCAGCGTTTCCAATTTCGTATCTGTTGGTTCCTTCGTGAACACCATTTGACGTTAATTCGGCTAAGTTCGGTGCTCTGAATCCGGTAGCAACATTCAGGCGAAGGGTTAGCGGTTCAGCCAGTTTGGTTTTATAGCCTAATGAAGCATTAAAGCTGTCAAAAGAGCGGTCTAAAGCCTGAAAATAACCTTCTTCGTCTACAATCCCGTGAGCCTCAGAAGTAACATTTCGGTTATCAAAACGCAATCCGGCCTGAATAACATTACTGTTCCATTCGTAATTTGCGGTTCCAAAAACCCCAAAATCATTGGTAGTGGCATCCGGAATTAAGTATTCTTCTCCCGAATTGGTATTCGTCTGGTGCATTCCCTGCACGCCAAGAATAGTTTCAATTTTGCCAAATTTCGGGAAATGGTATTTTGCATTATAATTTAAAGTGTTCAGCTTCATGTGCAAAGACGCTGTATTGCTGTCTTCAAATTCACTTCGGTCATTCGAAATGTAACCTAAGTCAACATCTAATTTCGAATTTTCGAAAAAGATCACGTTGTTTAAACTCAATAAGTGATTGAAAATTCCCTGTCTCGGAAATTGTGTGTCTTTGCTTGAAGACTGTTCCGCAATTCCGTCTTCGGGAATACCGATATCCAATTTATTGTAATTGTATCGTAACACACTTGAAAAAGTCGAGTTGCTGTATCCGATTCCGGTTTTAAAATCCGTTTCGTTGTAACGCGAATTGGTTACACGGTCTCCGTCGGCAATTTTGTAATCGGAATGCGTATTGAAACTTCCGCGCGCTAGAAATTTCCAGTTGTCAGTAGACGTTTTCAGTCCAATAGATGAATTACTTCCTTGTGTATTGGTAAAATATTTTTGACTGAAATTGGCTTTGAAAGTATTCGCATCAGCAAATTTTTCAGGGTTAAAGTACAAAACGCCACCCAAAGCATCAGAGCCGTACAATAAAGAAGCAGGGCCTTTAATGACTTCAACGCTTTCGATTCCGGCATCATTTAAGCCTAAGCCATGTTCATCTCCAAACTGTTGGTTCTCGATACGAACGCCTTGCGAATACACCAAAACACGATTCCCGCTAAGACCTCTGATTACCGGCTTCCCGATAGAAGTTCCCGTTGAAATCTGAGAAACCCCCGGAATGGTTGCCAGACCTTCTATTAAAGTTGAGGTTCCTTTTTGCTGTAATGTTTTGATGCTTTCATGTTCTACTTTCATAACGTTTTGCGATTGCAGTTTGTTGAAAGGCGTAGAAACAATTACTTCATCCATTTCAAAAATAGATTCCAGTAATGTGACGTCCAGCGTATTCTCTTTTGCCGGTTTGGCAATCGTTTTATTTTGCGTGGTGTAACCGACAAAAGTAAAAGAAAGGCGTAAGTTTCCGTTTGGAAGATTAGTGATTTCATATTTTCCGTTGGCGTCAGTGGTGGTGCCTTTATGTAATTCCGGAGCGTAAACAGAGACTCCCGGCATAGGCTGGTTTTGAAGATCGGATACAGTTCCGGAAACGGAATTTTGAGCTGAAAGCAGCCCGGAAAACCCTAAAATAAGGGCTAATATTAGTTTTTTCATTTGAAAATAATGCTATAGTTAAATGGATTTTCTTTTAAAATAAAACACCAAAAACAATACTAAAGTCTGCCAATCCCGATATGGTCAGGATGGGGAAACCCAATGCTTTTTGAAATGTAATGTAAAAGATTTTTGATTTTATTTCGATGTTTCGAAATTTAGGCAACTATAGGGGCTGGAGGACCACGCAGTAAATAAGCACGCTCTGAAAATGGAAATATTTTTTCTGAAAGCGCAAAGAAATAAGGTATTTCTTTATGCGAAGTAGTAAAATCGAATGAAATTTTTTCAGGAACCAAATAGCTTCCAAAAGAAAAATGACATACATAACAAAGATCATAATTATGATGCTGATGGGTGATTTCGCCACTTGGATCACTATAATCGTGATGACATTGTTTCTCTGAAAGTTGCTTTACAATATGCTCATAACTGTGTATGGACTGAAACAATATTGAGAACAATACCGTCAGCGCCAGAGAGACACTTAATATGAGCTGCTTTTTCTTCATTCCAGGCAAAGGTATAAAAGAGCAGTCGAAAATAGATCGATTTTTTTAAATTATGCTGTAGATTTATTAAAATTCCTTAGCCAAATCGTTTTATTTTTAAAGAAAAAGAGAATAATTGCTTTCTAAATCCTCTCCTGAGCCGGCATTATATTATATTTGTAAGTGAAATAAATCATCTTCAAAAAACGTTTACCTGAAAAACTCTTTAAAATCAAAATACAATATGAGATTACTTTTTAGCTGTTTATTTTTAGTCTCGTTTTTTACTGTTTTTTCGCAGGAAGAGACAAAGCCTAAAATAGAGCCAATCGTTAAAATCGATTCGTTGTACCGTGAAGATCAGTTTTACTTTTCTGTTACCTATAATCTTTTTGCCAATATCCCTCCGGGACTGAAACAGGATAAATTTTCTGTGGGACTTTCGGGTGGTTTTTTGCGCGATATGCCCATTAACAAAAAAAGAACACTGGCCTTTGCAACAGGTCTTGGTTTGAGTTATCAGAACTTCTTTCAGAATTTTACGATTTCCAAAGATGGTCAGGGCGCTTTAGTGTATAATGTTAATGACTATAATGAGATTGTTTCCAACCGCTACAGGCAATATTTAATAGATCTTCCGATTGAATTCCGATGGAGAAATTCAACCTATGAAAGTTATAAGTTCTGGAGAGTTTACGGAGGACTTAAGGTCAGTTATGCATTCTCTACCAAATCGGCTGTAGATGATGGCGAGACGACTTATAAAGTCACCAATAATCCGGACATTAACAAATTGCAATACGGAACTTATCTTGCAGCGGGCTACAATACCTGGAATGTTTATATCTATTACGGATTAAATCCTTTATTTAAATCTTCAGTTAAAACGATTTCCGGTCAGAATGTAAATATTCAGACCATCAATGCCGGTCTGATTTTCTATATCCTATAACCACAAGAACAGGAATAAAATCTGGGGAAGGGTTCCGGCTAGAAGACCAATAAGCAATTCTTTATTGGTGTGGGCTTCCATTTCCAGACGGGATGAAGCTACTGCGCCCGTTAAGGTTACTGCCAAAGCCGTCCAATACGGATTTTGCATTTGCAGGTGAATGTTTAATCCTATAATAAAAACAGTAAGACCGCTAATGGCCAGCATGTGAAGGCTTGCCTTTATTTTAAAAAGGGAAAGTACCAGTGCTAAAATGGTACTGAATAAGGCTCCAAGAAAAAAGAAATGAAGTTCCGGATAACGTGTGATGACGATACTTCTCTTAACCAGTAAAATGTATAAAAAGCATTGTAAAATAAGCGGAATTCTGCGCTGTGAAGTGTCAGGAACCATAACAGATTTTATATGTCCGGTAGAGCGAAGTAACAGGAAAAATAATACCGGTACCAAAACGGTTATAATCAGGATTTGAAATAAAACATAATATTTTTCCCTGTTCGTGAAAATGTCCTCTTTGCAGTACAGATAAAACAAAGTGGCATAGACCGATATAAAAACCGGATGCAGGATATAAGAGAATAGGGGCAGTATTTTTTTCAAAACCGGGTAATTTGAGGTATTAAACAAATATAATAAAATAAAGTTTTTTGCTGCGAATTTGATGAGTTTTCACAAATCAAATTATTTTAGACTTAGTTTTTTGACTCAATCATGTGCTGTATTTTTAAGAAAATCACAACTCTTTTCTGTCTTTAATGTTTTAAATTTGACAAAAAGATTTTTAAATGAGCATAGACTTAAAAAACCTCATTCCTGTTCTTCAGGCCGAGTGGATTGGTTTCAATACAGCTACTATTGTAGATCATGTTTCGATCGACAGCCGTTCTTTACAAAACGGATCAAAAACTTTGTTTATTGCACTGTCCGGTATAAATAATGATGCTCATTTGTATATTCCTGAACTTATCGAAAAGGGCGTTCAGAATTTCGTGGTGCAGTATATTCCTGAAAAGGCAAAGGGAAAAGCCAATTTCCTCTTGGTCGAAAATAGCCTGAATGCCTTACAGCAATTTGCGGCGTATTACAGAGATTTATTCCATTTTCCTGTTATCGGGCTAACCGGAAGCAACGGTAAAACGATCGTAAAAGAGTGGCTTAATTTTTTGCTTAGTCCTGATTATAATATTATCCGAAGCCCTAAAAGTTACAACTCTCAGGTGGGGGTTCCCTTATCGGTAATTGCCATTAATGAAAAACATAATCTGGGTATTTTTGAAGCCGGAATTTCTATGGTCAATGAAATGGCCCGTCTGGAGCAGATCATCAAACCGAATATTGGCGTTTTAACCAATATTGGTTCCGCACACGACGAGGGATTTCAGAACTTAGAGCAAAAAATAAACGAGAAATTGCAGCTTTTCAAAAGAGCAGCGGTAATTATCTATCAGAAAAATGAACTTGTTGATGCATGTCTGGCTTCTTTTTCGAAAGAAAATCAATTAAAAAACAGGGTACTTTTTTCGTGGAGTTTCACCGATAAAACGGCGGATGTTTTTGTTCTTAAAAGAGAAAATAAAAACGATACCACCTTTATTCAGTATCAATATAAAAACGAAATTTTTGATGTAGAAATTCCTTTTCAGGATTCTGCTTCAATAGAAAACGCTGTTTCCTGTTTGTTGGTTTTGCTGTATTTCAAATACGACTCCCCAACAATTCAAAACCGAATGCAGCTGCTGTATCCGGTAGAAATGCGCCTTGAAGTAAAAAACGGAATTAACAATTGCAGCATTATTGACGATAGTTACAGTTCGGATTTTCAATCCCTCAAAATTGCCTTGGACTTTCTGGAAAGCCAGAAAAAGAATGCTTCGAAAACGGTAATCTTATCGGATATTTTTCAGAGCGGATTTTCAAATGAGGAATTATATTCGAAAGTAGCGCAATTAATCGCAGACAATAACGTAAACCGCATAATTGGAATAGGGAACACGATTTCGTCCTTTTCAGACAAATTTTCAAATGCGGTAATGTTTCAGACGACAGCCGATTTTATCTCCGGTTTTGAAAGTCTGAGCTTTGCCAATGAAACCATTCTGATAAAAGGGGCAAGGTCTTTTCAGTTTGAAGAGATTGTAGCCCTGCTGGAAGAGAAAACACATGAAACGATTCTCGAAATCAATCTCAATTCCATCAGTCATAACCTCAATTTTTTTAAGGCCAAGCTTGCCGCTAAGGTGAAAATGATGGTGATGGTGAAGGCTTTTGGGTACGGCAACGGAGGTTTGGAAATTGCAAAATTATTAGAATATCATAAAGTAGATTATTTGGGTGTGGCTTTTGCCGATGAAGGAATTTCACTTAGAAGCGGCGGTATCCAATTGCCGATTATGGTTTTGAATCCGGAATCGACAAGCTTCCCTTCGATTATTCAATACCAGCTGGAGCCGGAAATTTACAGTGTAAAAGGATTGAATGCTTTTCTGAAGATTGCCCGCGAAAAGAATCTGAAAGATTATCCTATTCATATAAAACTCGATACAGGAATGCATCGTTTAGGGTTTGAGGAAAATACCCTTGAGGAATTGATTACTACTTTAAAAGGAAATACAACCGTTAAAGTTCAGAGTATTTTATCACATCTGGCAACAAGTGATGATATGACTCATTATGAATTTGTGCTTTCCCAGATTCGCTTATTTGAAAAATTATCGTCTAAATTAATGACAGAATTAAACGTAAACCCAATTCGTCATATTTTGAATACATCCGGAATTAGCAATTTTCCTTCGGCACAATTTAATATGGTGCGTTTAGGAATTGGATTATACGGAGTTTCAAATGATCCGTCAGAACAAAAATATCTCGAAAATGTGGGGACTTTAAAATCGATTATTTCGCAGGTTCGTACCATTCCGGCCGGAGACAGCGTGGGTTATGGCCGAAGATTTATGGCACAGAAAGAAACTAAAATTGCCACCATCCCGATTGGGTATGCCGATGGCATTTCGAGGTTATGGGGAAATGAGATCGGTTATGTAAGTATCAAAAACCAAAAAGCACCCATTGTGGGCAGTATCTGTATGGATATGCTGATGGTTGATGTAAGTGAAATAGATTGCAGGGAAGGGGATTCGGTTGTTATTTTTGGAGAAAATCCGACCGTAACAGAGATTGCAGCCGCTTTACAAACCATACCCTATGAAATTCTTACCAGTATTTCGCAACGGGTAAAGCGCGTTTTTTTCAGGTAGATTTCAGGAATTTTAAAGAAAATTATGTATTTTCGATATCAATTAATCATTAAACTAAAGAGAGAATTATGGGAATATTTTCAGAATTTAAGGAATTTGCAATGAAAGGCAACGTAGTCGATTTGGCTGTCGGGGTTATAATTGGAGCTGCTTTTGGGAAAATTGTAAGCTCATTAATTGAGAATGTTATTACACCATTGTTATTAAAACCGGCATTAGATGCGGCTCATTTGTCTACTATAGAAGAGCTGACCGCTTTTGGAGGAGTCAAATACGGTTTGTTTCTTTCGGCAGTCATTAACTTTGTCATTGTTGCCTTCGTTTTATTCCTGATTATTAAAGGAATAAATAATCTTAAAAAGAAAGATGTTCCGCCACCGCCACCGGCTGGCCCGACTCAGGAAGAGTTATTGATCCAAATCAGAGATCTTTTGAAAAATAAACAATAATATATATACCGCTACACTAAGTCTAACTTAACCGTTCCTTAATTGGGACGGTTTTTTTGTCTTTGTTTGTTCTGTAACATTTTGTTATTTTTTGTGAATCGCCTTGTTTTGATTTTTATTATGTATACTTTTGCATTGTAATTTAGATTAATTCATACTAAAAATATAAAAATGAGAATAGCGGTTGTAGGCGCCACTGGTATGGTTGGCGAAGTAATGCTGAAAGTTTTAGCGGAAAGAAATTTTCCTGTTACAGAATTGATTCCCGTTGCTTCTGAGAAGTCAGTGGGAAAAGAAATTGAATATAAAGGTCAAAAATATAAAGTTGTAGGATTGCAAACCGCTGTAGATATGAAAGCTGATATTGCCGTTTTTTCTGCAGGAGGAGACACTTCATTAGAATGGGCACCAAAATTTGCAGCTGCCGGAACTACAGTAATCGATAATTCTTCTGCCTGGAGAATGGATCCGACCAAAAAACTGATTGTTCCTGAAATCAATGCATCAATATTAACAAAGGAAGATAAAATTATTGCCAATCCAAACTGCTCTACGATTCAGATGGTACTGGCGTTGGCCCCTTTGCACAAAAAATACAACATCAGAAGAATTATTGTTTCTACGTACCAGTCGATCACCGGAACAGGTGTAAAAGCGGTAAGACAATTAGAAAATGAGTATGCAGGAATTCAGGGAGAAATGGCGTATAAATACCCAATTCACAGAAATGCGATTCCACATTGCGACAGTTTTGAAGACAACGGATACACGAAAGAAGAAATGAAATTAGTTCGTGAGACCCAAAAAATCCTTGGTGATAATACCATCAGAGTGACGGCTACTGCGGTACGTGTACCGGTGGTTGGCGGCCACAGTGAAGCTGTAAACGTGGAGTTCACCAATGATTTTGATGTAAACGAAGTGCGTGAAATTTTACATCACACCGATGGCGTAACCGTTCAGGATAATTTAGACACCTTTACCTACCCAATGCCTTTGTATGCTGAAGGTAAAAATGATGTTTTTGTGGGTAGAATCCGTCGTGACGAAAGCCAGGAAAACACCTTAAACATGTGGATTGTTGCTGATAACCTGAGAAAAGGTGCCGCAACAAACACCATTCAAATCGCTGAATATTTAATTCAGGCAGGTTTGGTATAAAACCGGAGATTAAAGAAAATTGTTATAAAGAGAAAGCCGTAATTGCAGTAATGTGATTGCGGTTTTTTTGTAAAGTAAATAAATAATGAAACCCGACAGGTTTTTAAAACCTGTCGGGTTTAAATGTATAAAAAAATCCAAATTCCAATAGCACACTCAGTACTATTGGAATTTGGATTTTTAAACTATTGGAATTTAGTATTTAATATTCCGGTGCCAGTTCTAATTCCAGCCCTTCTAATTCTGTTGTAATGGGGATCTGACAGCCTAAGCGACTATTAGATTTAACATAAAACGCTTCCGACAGCATGGCCTCTTCATCATCTCCCATTTCCGGTAATGCAACATCATTCAGAACATAACACTGGCAGGAAGCACACATTGCCATTCCTCCGCAGGTTCCTTCAACAGGAAGTTCGTATGCTTTGCATAACTCCATTATATTCATTGCCATATCAGTTGGAGCCTGTAATTCGTGTATAACTCCTTCTCGATCTTTAATCTTTATTAATACATCCATTTTAATTGTTGGAATTTTTTTTAGGATTTGAAAACGTGAACAAATCCCTGATCTTTAATTAACTGTTAGGTTTTAAACTAAAAGCATATTCTCTTCTGTTGTTATCCTTTAAGTGCATTTTTACTCCAAGCATACTTCCTCCTTTTTCTAATAAGGTCACTACTGCAATTACGGAGTAATAATCTTTATCAGACTGAAAAATTAATGTCCCTTCGTAAGTTGAGTTTACAACTCCTTGTTTGTCTGTTGTTACAGAAAGTTTTCTGGGATGTGAAAATTCAGCTGCGCTATACGTTGCTTTATTGGCAAATTTAGCTTTTCCTTCGCAGAAATCATATAAAAAATCATAATTACCAATTCTTAATGATCCTTCTTCTGCACTTGGATTTGTCGAAAATACAATTTGTCCCGCATAGGTAAAATCAGACCATTCTTCAGACTCATTTACCCAGGCTTTATCAACCACCAGGGTTGTAGAACTTTGTTGCGCGTAGCTGGCGGAAACAAAAAATAATACCAAAATTAAATTGTAAAAATTTCTCATAGATTAATGCTTAAGGGTTCTGTCACAAATTTAAGTTAATTCTGTAACAATAAAGCAATATAATCTCTTAAAACTTTATATTATTTTTTGTTAAAATCGCAAAAACAAGCATTTTTTTGAATGTTTTTTTAGTTTTTGCAACTAAAAACAGCTTAAGGCTTATTATTCTTGTTAATTCTGCTGCAAATAAACAGGCACAGATACTATTTTTATTAGATGATATTTACTACAGTTTCAATCTGTGGTGCATATTTTTTTATTGTTGTTTCAACGCCTGCTTTTAAAGTCATTTGATTTACGCTACAGCTAATACATGCCCCTTCAAGACGAACTTTTACATGTTTGTCATCGTCAATAGAAATGAGTGTAATGTCTCCTCCATCAGAATTTAAAAAAGGTCTGATTTCGTCCAGAGCCAATAATACGTTGCTTGTTAATTCTTCTGTTGTCATAATATTTAATGTGTCAATTAGAAAATGTGTCAATTAGAAAATTATCTAATTATCTCATTATCTCAATTATCTAATTTTTTTTAACTGCTGAACAACCTGCCATAGTTGTAATTTTAATGGCTTCGGTAGCGGGTAAACTATCATTTCTGTTTACTACTTCCTGTACCACATTTCGGGTAATTTCTTCAAAAACTGTTTCGATTACTGAGGCTGTCTGCAAAGCTGCCGGGCGGCCATAATCTCCCGCTTCACGAATAGACTGTACAATTGGTACTTCGCCAAGAAAAGGAACATCTAAATCTTCGGCAAGGTTTTTAGCCCCTTCTTGTCCAAAGATGTAATATTTGTTATCAGGTAATTCTTCCGGTGTAAAGTACGCCATATTTTCTATGATTCCCAAAACAGGAACATTGATGTTATCCTGCATAAACATCGCAACCCCTTTTTTGGCATCAGCAAGAGCTACAGCCTGAGGTGTACTTACGACTACTGCTCCTGTAATTGGTAACGATTGCATGATCGAAAGGTGTATGTCTCCTGTTCCCGGAGGCAAATCGATCAGCATAAAATCCAATTCTCCCCAGTCTGCATCAAAAATCATTTGGTTTAATGCTTTTGAAGCCATGGGACCTCTCCAGATAACGGCCTGACTTGGAGCTGTAAAGAATCCGATAGAAAGTATTTTTATTTCGTAGCTTTCAACCGGTTTCATTTTCGATTTCCCGTCAACGGTAATAGAAATTGGTTTTTCATTCTCAACATCAAACATAATAGGCATTGATGGGCCATAAATATCAGCATCAAGAATACCCACTGCAAATCCCATTTTTGCCAGCGTTACCGCAAGATTCGCTGTAACAGTAGACTTTCCTACACCACCTTTACCGGATGCAACGGCGATTATATTTTTAATTCCGGGAATTGCACGACCTTTAATTTCGTTTTTCTCCGGAGTTTCAACTTTAATATTTACTTTAATTTTAGCTTCAGAAGACACCAGTTCGTGAATAGTTTTTCGAATATCGTCTTCTGCTCTCTTTTTAATGTGCATAGCAGGAGTGTGAAGCAGTAAATCTACCACAACTTCATCGCCAAAAGTAATTACATTGGCAACAGCGCCACTTTCAACCATATTTTTTCCTTCTCCGGCTATAGTAATTGTTTCTAGAGCTTTAAGAATTTCTTTTCTGTCTAATTTCATTTTTAACGTCGTATTTTTTTATTGAATGAAAGTAATTTAAAAACTGTTTTTATTTAAACTGATTTCAGACTGCAAAGATAACGGATTATGTTCGGATTTTAACTTTTTTACATTGCATTTGTTGATATTGGGATTATTCAAAATTATAGGATTCAGATTTCTGTCTAATGGGTGTTTGAAGAAAAAATATTTTTTTTCTTCAATGTCTGCGGCGCGTTTTGGAGTTAAATAAGATGAATTTTAATACAAATTTGTCTTTTTACTATAGTTCTTTTTCAATAATGTTCACTAACTTTGGGCTGCCCCGATTTTGATTTTCAGTATTTTAAAAAATAGGTGAAAGTTTATTGCGGTTTTCCTGTTATGCTTTTGCTAATTTTTACGAGAATTTATTTATAAATTTTTAAAAAATGAAATTATGCGAAATTTTACTTCCCCTTTGCTAATTATTGTTATTGCATTTTTAGTCTTTTCTTTTACGCCACCCGAGGCTAATGAAATTAAATCAAAAACGGCTTCTGAAAACTCAGCCACCATTAGGAATAATGCCAAGACAGTTGTATTGGACAGTGCGGCCCTGAATCAGTTTTTTAAAAAATATTCCAAACTGAAAAAATATAAAAATGATGTACTGGATGTTTACAAAAACCGGGGGTTCAAATCCATCTGGTACGATCAGAAAAACATCACGGAGTTTGGTCACTTATTGTATCAAAAGGTAAATGTTTTAAAGGAGCAGGGAATTGATAAGGAAATGCCTTATAAGGACGATATAGACGCAGCCTTTAACGAAAGTTCGGCAGAAAAACCTTCTCAGACCGAAACCGAATTGCTGCTTACCAACATGTATGTTTTTTATGCCAGTAATGTGTATTCGGGCGTTGATCCGGCAACTTTAAAGAAAATCGGATGGTTTCTGCCAGCCAAAACCATTTCCTATGCCAAAATATTAGATTCGCTTATTGTAGACTCAAACCGGTTAAATGAAGACGACAATCTCTTATTCAGTCAGTATTACAAACTTCAGGCAGCCTTAAAAAAATACCGAAAAATAGAGACCGATAATTTGTGGCAGCCCATTGAGATTGATGCTGCGACTTACAAAGATTTAAAACCTTTCGATATATCAAATACAATCAGGGATGTAAGACAACGTTTATTTGTAGTGGGCGATCTGGCTCAGGATTCTAAAAGTGATGTATACGACGAAGAACTGATGGCGGGTGTTTTGAATTACAAAAAAAGATATGGCCTGAAGCTCAATTATACCTTAACCAAAGAGCATATTGATCAACTGAATGAGCCGATTTCAAAAAGAATAAAAACCATCATGCTCAACATGGAGCGCTGCAGATGGATACCGGCGAAACTGGCAAAAGCAGATGAATACATTATGGTTAATATTCCTTCGTTCCGGCTGATTTATGTCAAAGACGGAAAATATGATTTTACATCTGATATTTTTGTAGGTACAAGAATGACCGAAACAGTGATTTTTAGCGGCGATATGGATCGCATTGTTTTTAGCCCGTATTGGTACGTACCAACAAGTATCATTCAGAATGAATTAAAGCTTCAGATGGCCAGTGACAAAAATTACCTCGCAGACCACAATATGGAATGGAACGGCGGACGTGTCCGACAAAAACCGGGGCCGAAAAATTCTCTCGGCCTGGTTAAGTTTATGTTTCCGAATCCAAACGATATTTACCTGCACGATACCCCTGCAAAAAGTTTGTTCGATTTCGAAAAACGTACTTTTAGTCATGGATGTATCAATGTAAAAGAAGCAAAAGGACTGGCGCTTGCCATTTTAAAAAATGATCCGGACTGGCCGGCAGCTAAAATTGATCAGGCGATGAGCGGCGAAAAAGAAACCACTTGTATGCTTAAAAAGAAAATCCCGATTTATATCGGCTATTTTACTTCCTGGGTAAATGATCAGGGTGAAATTAGCTTTTTCCCGGATGTGTACGGAAGAGATGAAAACTTAGATAAACTACTGTATTCGGATTCAGTTAGTATGAAATAGTTTTCAGTCGCAGTCGCAGTCACAGTCACAGTCTCAGTTTTCAGTCACAGTCGCAGTTTTCAGTAAATGAGACTGAAAACTGCGACTGAAAACTTAAAACTAAACTACTCGTATTTTAAATACTTCAGGATGTCTATTTTAGTGACCTGATAGGCTTTTGCTAAGACAATCAAGAGTGTCAAAACCAATAAAGAAACTAAGGCAATACTGAACGGAACGATTGAAACGCCGATTCTGAAAGCGAAATTTTCGAGCCATTTTTGCAGTAAGATGTACGCCGGAACAATTCCGATCACAAATCCCATCAGGCAGAAAATGACATATTGTTTTGATAATTCTTTCAGTAAAATATCAGTCTCTGCGCCCAGTGTTTTTCGGATCGCAATTTCTTTTAGTCTTCTTTCCATCGAGAAGGAAGCCAATGCAAACAATCCAAAAATGGCGATGATAATCACGACAAGATTTAGGATGAAAAACAGATCTTTTTGTTTTACCTGTTCCTGATAGGTTTTGGCAAATCCTTTATCTACAAATTCATAATTAAAAGGGTAATCAGAATTTATATTTTTCTGCATGTAAGTCTCCAGTTTGGCTAAAGTCCCCGACAAATTATCAGGCGAAACTTTGACATAGATATTGTTGAAATTGTTCCATTTTATAGTTTTCATGTTGATAAAAACCATAGGAGGAATTTTGTCCTGCAATCCGGTAATGTTGAAATCCTTTACAACGCCTACAATTTTAAATTTCATGTTTTCACCTTTTTCATTTCCCCAGCCTGAAGTAATGATGGTGTTGATGGGGTTTTTAAGATTTAAGGTCTTTACCAGCGTTTCGTTCATCAGCATATTGTCTATTGTATCCGAAGCAAATTGAGGAGACAAATCGCGTCCCTGTACGATTTTGATTTTCATCATTTCCAGAAAACCAAAATCCATTTCAACATTTCTGGGCTGTACAAAAACGCCATTATGTGTAAAACCTGAACTTGAATTCGTACTGTTCCCGAAAGTTCCGGCAAAAGTAGAAACATCTTCCACTCCCGGTATTTTTAGGATTTCCTGTTTTGAAGACAGATATTTGTCTGTTTTTTTATCTCGTTCCGGATAATTAAAAGGGATTCGGATAACCTGACTGCCGCTAAATCCGAGATCTTTATTCATCATATAACTTACCTGTGAATTCACGATTAAGGCACCAACGATAAAAAAGGCAGCGATTCCAAACTGAAAAATAAGCATCGAATTTCTGATCCAGATACCGCTTTTGCTTCTGGAGAAATTTCCTTTTAAGACTTTAAGCGTTTCAAAATTTGAAATATAAACGGCTGGAAAAATACCCGCAAGAATAATTACTAATCCAAAAATGAAAATAAGCTGCAGGTAAAATTCACCACCATTCATCGTTAAGGTTTTGTTCAGAAAGGTGTTGTAATAAGGTAATGAAAGTTCGACGATCGCCAAGGCAAAAAGAATAGCCAGAATAACAATAATGGTAGTTTCGAATATAAACTGAACAATTACCTGATTTTTAGTAGCACCGACAACTTTGCGGACTCCGACTTCTTTAGCACGCTTGATAGCCGATGCCGTTGCCAGATTGATATAGTTTACCAACGATAAAACCAAAATCAAAAGCGACAGGCCAATCATGATATAAAGCAATTGCAGATTCCCTCTTCCTTCCGGGTAATTGCGTCCGTTGGTTGATTTTGTGCCGTGCAGGCGGGAAGTTTTCAACTGGTCAAGTATGACGGTCGTCTGTCCGTTTTCTTTGATATATTGTGCTACAGTCTGCCCGCTGGATTTAGCGTCTTTCAGCGTTCTGTTGACATAATCAATATTTTGCATTTTTTTCAAAACAACAGCAGGGTCACTTCCTTTTTTAGTTTTAATTAATAAACCATAATTAAAATTTCCCCAGCTGTTTCTATCCTGATCCCTAAGAATTCCCCCAAACACATAATTAGGTTCTATAGAAGACGGGCTGATCAGGTGATAAACAGATTTTACAATGTAATTATTATTATCATAATTAATTGACTTGCCAATTGGATCTTCGTTTTTGAAAATTAATTGTGCTGTTTCTTCCGAAATTGCTACGCTGTTTTTTTCTTTCAGGATGTTCGTTTTGGCTCCCTTTACAATTGGGAAAGGAAAAATATCAAAAAAGCCATTGTCAGTAACGGTAATTTTGGTCCCAATGATTTTTTGAGTCCCATATTTTACAGGCGCATCGTTATACCAGGTATTATTTAGGAAACAAATCGATTCAATTTCAGGAATCGTGGCTTTGCAGGTCTCTCCAAAAGGGATCGAGTTCGAAGCCCAGATATCTCCGGTCATTCCAATTTTATTCAGGACCTGAAAAGAATTTTCCTTTTCGGGATTCCACTGATCGTATGCATTTTCGTTATCCCAGTATAAAATGGCGAAAATAACACCGGCAATACCGATACTTAATCCTAAAACATTTAAAAAGGAAAACAGTTTGTTTTGCTTTAAATGATAAACAAATATTTTAAACCAGTTGCGGATCATCTTTTTATTTCTTTAAAATTAGTTCGGTCAAAGTCGGGGCAGCAACCTTATTTTTACTTTCAATAGTCATTATTTTGCAAACAAATCCCACCAGAATTAAGATTGCAGTTACAATAAATTTGATCATTTTACTTGTTATTTAGCGTCCATAAAAACATCTACATTTCTTTGATTGAAGCGTTCAGAGAAAATCACCCCGTCTTTCATATGAATCGTTTTCTGCGAAAACGAAGCATCATAATCAGAGTGTGTCACCATCAGGATTGTCGCGCCCTTAGCGTGCAAATCAGTTAAAAGTTCCATTACTTCATTACCGTTTTTACTGTCCAGGTTTCCCGTTGGCTCATCGGCAAGAATAATTTTGGGATCGTTTACCAAAGCTCTTGCCACCGCAACTCTTTGTTGTTGTCCTCCCGAAAGTTGTTGTGGAAAGTGTTTCAGACGATGTGAGATATTTAATTTTTCGGCAATCGCTTCAATTTTTTGTTTTCGCTCTGATGCTTTCACATTGTTATAAAGCAAAGGCAATTCGATATTATCATAAACCGAAAGCTCATCGATCAGGTTGAAATTCTGAAAAATAAATCCGATGTTTTCTTTACGGACACGTGATCTTCCTTTCTCTTTTAAGCCGATCATTTCCTGATCCAATAATTTATAACTTCCGTCAGTCGCGCTGTCTAATAGTCCTATTATATTCAGTAAAGTCGATTTTCCACAGCCCGAAGGCCCCATAATCGTTAAAAAATCACCCTTTTTAATTTCTAAGTTAATTCCGCTCAAGGCAGCTGTTTCTACTTCTTCGGTTCTGAAAACTTTGGTTAAATTTTGAATGGTTATCATATTTTTAAAGTATTAGGTGTTGTTGATTTATTTTTTGATTGATGATTGAAACTTTTATTAATTGTGAATTGTGAATTGTGAATTGTAAACTGAGACTGAGACTGAAAACTGCGACTGCAAACTGTCACTGCGAACTAATAGAAAGCTCTTCAATATCCTTATAATCCGAATAGGAAGAAGTAATTACAGATTCGCCTTCTTTCAATCCCTCGAGCACTTCATAATATGAAGGGTTTTCGCGGCCTAATTTGATGGTTCTTCTTTCAGCCTTATTTCCTTTTACTACAAAAATCCATTTCCCGGCGGTGTCCTGATTAAAGCTTCCTTTCTGAACGACGAGCGTTTTGTTTTTCTCTGATAAGATCAGTTTTACACCGAAGCTTAATCCGTCCTGTAATGCAATATTTTCTTTAGACGTAAATGCCAGTTCAACCGTAAAATGACCGCTTTTTACTTCCGGAATTACTTTGGTTACCAAAACTTCCAGAGTCTGGCCTTTAAATTCTACCTGACCTTTCAGCCCTTCGCGTAATTTCTCCAGATAAAACTCATCGACATCTGCAATAAGTTTGTATCCTTTTTTGGAATCAATTTTTCCGATGCTTTCCCCGGCCTGAAATGTTTTTCCCAACACCGGTTCAAAAGAAGTCAATCTTCCGGATTCCGGAGCTGTGATCAAAAAGTTATTTTTGTTGTTTCTCAGAATCTCAAGGCTTTTTTCCATGGTTTGTATGGAACGGTTGATTTGCGAAATCTGAACCTGATTGCTTTGTTTTTCTTTTTGAATACTTTGGTGAATCGTTCTTTTACGTTCTTCCTGAAAACGCAGGCCTTCCTTAAAAGTATTCCAGTCATTTTTCGAAATTACATCTTTATCAAACAATTTGGAGTTCATATCGTATAGCCTTTTGGCATCGTTATAATCATGTTCAATCAATACCAAATCTTTGTTGAGGTTCAGTTCCTGATTTCTAATGTTCAGTTTGCCTGAATTCAGATTGTTGATTTGCTCGATAATGGCCGTTTCCTGCGTCAGGTAATTAAGTTCGGTGTTCGGATTGTACAAACGGGCCAACGATTGTCCCTTGGTCACCAAGGCACCGTTTTCTACAAAAATCTCTTTTACCGATCCGCCTTCGGTTACGTTGACAAGCATTACGTTCAAAGGTTCTACTTTGGCCTGAAAAACCACGAAGTCTTCAAAAAACGCTTTTTCGACTTTTTGAACCGTCAGTTCCTCTGCTTTTACATTCAGAGTTCGTTTAGTACTGAACGAAAAAAAGACGATTACTGCCAAAACTAAAAAAACACCAATTAGTATTGTGAGGTTTCTAAATTTTCTATTTTTACGAGGAATTACCGTGTCCATTTTTTAAATAATTTACTGATAATCAATAGGTAAATATTGTGCCATAAAAAGTATTATCGGTAAAGCATTGATTTTAAAGAGACTTTAAAAACCATCAAAAAAAGGAGTGTCCGATAATGAACAGTTGACCGTTCGAAATCGAACAAAAATAAATGTCATGCGAAAGAAACTAGCTCAAATATTAGTCGTTGATGATCAGGAAGAAATTCTTTTTTCGGCAAAAATGATTCTGAAAAAGCATTTTGAAACCATTTTTACGGCCAACAGCCCCAAAAAAATCATTTCAATTCTCAATGAAAATGAAATTAATGTGGTTTTGCTGGACATGAATTACCGGATAGGTTTTGAAGACGGGCGCGAAGGAATTCACTGGCTGAAAGAAATAAAAACACTTTCGCCCCAAACGGTGGTGATTTTGATGACTGCTTTCGGAAAAATTGATACCGCTGTGGAAGGCATCAAAATAGGGGCTTTCGATTATGTTCTGAAACCCTGGCACAACGAAAAATTACTGGAAACGATTGATAAAGCAGTTACCGAAAGCCGAAAAAACACCAAAAAGACACCAGCTGAAAAAGCAGATAAAAAATATTTTGTGGGTACTTCCGCTAAAATAAAACAAGCCTATTTGATGGCTGAAAAAGTAGCCCGAACCGATGCCAATGTTTTGATTTTGGGAGAAAACGGAACCGGAAAATATGTTTTCGCCGAGTTTATCCATTTGAATTCAGAGCGAAAGAAACAGCCGTTTGTGCATGTCGATTTAGGTTCGCTGAGTGATAGTTTATTCGAAAGTGAACTTTTTGGCTACGCAAAAGGCGCTTTTACAGATGCCAAAACCGATACACCCGGAAGATTCGAAATGGCTGCTGAAGGAACCATTTTTCTGGATGAAATCGGAAATATACCGCTTCATCTGCAGGCAAAATTGTTGCATGTTTTACAGACCAAAACCGTTACGCGTCTGGGAGAAAGCAAGCCACGACCTTTAAATGTGCGCATTATAGCAGCCACAAACAGCGACATTAAGGCTGAGGTGAAAAACAAAACCTTCAGGGAAGATTTACTGTACCGAATCAATACGATGGAAATTTCGCTGCCGTCACTTCGCGAGCGAAAGGATGATATTGTGCCGATGGCGGATTTTATCTTAGATCAGATCGCTGCCAAATACAATCAGGAAAACTGGCATTTTGAAGCCAATGTTGGTCCTTATTTAGAGAAGTATCCCTGGAAAGGAAACATCCGTGAAATGGAAAATAAAATCGAGCGTGCTTTGATTTTGGCCGATAACCAGACCATTTCGGTAACCGATCTGGATATTCTGGATTTCGAGGATTTTCAGGAAAATGATGATAACCCGTTATCCGAACTGGAGAAAAATGCGATCGAAAAAGCCTTATTCAGACACAACGGGAACATTAGCAAAACAGCAGAAGAACTGGGGTTGTCACGAGCGGCTTTGTACCGAAGAATTGAAAAATACGATTTGAAAAACATATAGATATAGAAAGATCAATAGTTTTTTCTCTCGCAGATTTTGGAGATTTAGCAGATTTTTTTTATGACTGTCCGCTAAGCGGACTAATGCCCAATAAGGGACGCAGATGACACGGATTAGACTGATTTTCGCTGCTATTAATATAAAAATCTGTTTTTTACCGGTTTAAATCCGTGTCATCCGTGTACCATTCTCAAAATTGGTACAAGTAACGGACAGTCATATTTTTTTTAATCTATTTTATCTGCTCAATCTGCGGGAAACCATTTTAATAAATCATGTGAAATCCCTTAATCTGTGGCCATAAAAAAATAAAACAATGAAAAACCTGAAATTCTACAATGCTTTGTTTTTAAGAATACTGTGTATTATGGTATTGTTTTTCTTTTGCGTTTTTCTGATTTACAAAGGACTTTATTACAATGCTATTTTGGTTGGTTTCTTTGCGGTTATACTGATTTCGGAAATGTATGTTGCGATAAAAAACCGAATGTTGTTTTACGATAAAACCCTGCTTTCGATACTACAGAATGATTTTTCGACCAATTTCCCGGAAGAGTATAAAAAAGAAAACTTTAAGACGTTGTATCTGTTGTACAATACATTAAAGGTAAAGGAACAAGAGCAGGTTTCGAAAGAACTTATTTACCAATCGATTCTGGACAATATCGATACCGCCACTTTAATTCTGGAAAAAGAAAACGACGAATGGCATATTTTTTTAATGAACGATTGTTTTTCAAACCTGTTTAAAGTACCAAAAGTCAGTCATTGGAAATACCTTAAGAATTATCTGCCGTCACTTTGTAATGAAATCGAGAAATTGGGTTTTACCGAATTAAAATCAGCTATTTCGATAAAAATTGAAGAGCAGGATCTGCAGACTTTTGTGTTGCAGACTTCCCATACCAAAACATACGATAAGGAATATTTTATCATTTTATTAGACAGCATACAGCGCGTTATTGAGAAAAAAGAGAAAGAAGCCTGGATCAATCTGATGAAGATTATTTCGCATGAATTAATGAATTCCCTAACGCCTATTCGGGCACTTTCGCAAAATTTGCTGCACATTGTTGATCAGGAACAATTGGTGGAAGAAGATTTTGAAGACATCAAAAGCAGTATTTCGACCATCATCAACAGAAGTGATCACTTGCAGGTTTTTGTAGAGAATTACCGAAAACTAGCCATGCTTCCGACGCCGACCAAAGTAATGACGCCGATCAATGCGCTTTTTGAAGATTGTATGCGAATCATGAGTCCGATTCTGAAAGCGGAAAATATCGAATTGATAAACGAAATCAATAGTTCACGATCGATTCTGATTGACAAAAACCAGATGGAACAGGTGATTATCAATTTAATTACCAACAGCGTGTATGCTTTGAAAGAAAAGAGCGAAAAGAAAATGTTTTTGTCCAGCTATACCGAAAACAATCGCTTTTTCATTACCATTTCAGACAACGGAAAAGGAATCGACAACGAGATCAGGGACAAAGTATTTCTCCCGTTTTTCACTACCAGAAAAGACGGCGCCGGAATTGGGCTAACGCTTTCTAAAAACATCATAGAAGCACACGGCGGTTACCTAAGCTACCAGACCGATGAAGACCGGACGAGTTTTGTGATTTGTTTGATTTAACTCCTGACCTTTTCTACCATATAAGTGATTATAAGTTCATATAATAGGGATGTTATGCTAACTTGTTCCATTTTGACAAATGACCTCAAACGTTCCGCGCAAAACTTAAATGAACTTACATTACTTATATGGTAAAGTTATTTAAAGTTCAATTTCGGGTGTCCAAAAGTGTTTTTCGAGATCGATAATCTGATTGTTTTCTATCACAATACCTTCGCTTTCCAGAAGCTGCTGCATTAAATTGGTTCCGTCAAAATGATGTTTTCCGGTCAGAAGTCCTTTTCGGTTAACGACCCTGTGCGCGGGAACATCTTCCATATTATGACAGGCATTCATAGCCCAGCCCACCATTCGTGCAGAACGGGCTGTTCCCAAAGCCTTTGCGATAGCGCCATACGAAGTTACTTTCCCATACGGAATTTGTCTGGCAACCGCATAAACTCTTTCAAAAAAATTATCTTCAGCCATAGTTGATTTTATCTGCTAAATCTCCAAAATCTGCGTGAAAAATTCATCACAACAAGAATCACTTTTAATCTGCGGCAACTATATTTTTACCCGAAATAGTAATTCAGAATATTAAAAAGCGTTACAATAGCAATCAGACCCGTAATGCTTCCAATGATTGTATTCATATTTCGCATGATATAATCGGTTTTCTTTTCGATTCTTCCGAAGAAAGCAATGTAGCTGTATAAAACAGCGAATGAACCTAAAACAGATCCAAATACAAAAGTGAAAATGACATTGTTTTCAAAAGCAAAAAGATGGTAAGAAGCCAAAGTGACACTCACCACAACATAATACGGAATCGGGAAGAAATTCAGTCCCGAAAGCAGCATGCCCAGAAAGAAACGGCTTTTTTTACTGCTTTTTTTAATCTTCGATTTTTTAGCTTTAGGTTCTTTGGCGATAAACAAAAAGTAAATCGTCAGGATCGAAAAAATCGCAAAACCAACTTCACGTAATAACGTAACCACGTCCGGCCTGTTGTCGATGACCTGAGCGAATAAAACGGCTAAGGAAACCTGGAAAAAAATAACGAGAACGGCACCAACGACAAACCAAAGCGCATTCTTTTTTCCTTCTTTCAGATTTATTTTGGCTGCCGTCATGTTAATTAGACCAGGAGGAATAATTCCGATGAAAGCGGCAATGAAACCTGAAAGTAATGGAGTAAGTAATGCCATTCAGTTAAATGATGGGTTAGTATTTGGTTTTAAAACTAAATTAATCTTTAATTTTAAAACGAATATACGTAATTGCCTTGTTAATTTCTAAATATTGTTTCTCGTAAAAAGTCTGGAAAGCAGTTACTTCTTCCGGACTTCCTTCGTTTCTGTACACATTATGGTTGGCGTATAAAACTTCGTGTCCTTCTCCGTGCAGTAATCCCAAGGTATAACCGTGCATGAATTCGCTGTCGGTTTTCAGGTTTACCACACCGTCTTTTTTAAGGATTGTTTTGTATAATTTCAGGAACTCAGAATTCGTCATTCTGTGTTTGGTTCTTTTGTATTTGATTTGCGGATCCGGAAAAGTAATCCAGATTTCATCCACTTCATTTTCGGCAAAAACATGGTTGATCAGTTCGATTTGAGTTCGGATAAAGGCAACATTATGCAGGCCATTTTCTACCGCAGTTTTGGCACCTCTCCAGAAACGCGCGCCTTTAATATCGATTCCGATAAAATTTTTGTTGGGATATTTTTCGGCTAATCCAACAGAATATTCTCCTTTTCCACAGCCTAATTCCAGGACTAACGGATTATCATTTTTAAAGAAATCAGTATTCCATTTTCCTCTTAAGGGCATTAAATTGCCTACCACTTCTTCTCTGGTTGGTTGAAAAACGTTTTCAAATGTTTCGTTTTCCCTGAATCTTTTAAGTTTATTTTTACTTCCCACTTTTACAAAAATTTTCAGCAAAATTAAGGAATATAAACGAATGAATTAGAGTGGTTTTGTTTTTTGCCACGAATTACACGAATTTGCACTAATTTTTTATGGGTAATGATATTTTTTTGCCACGAATTGCACGAATTGGCACTAATTTTTCGCGTATGCTGCTTAAATTAATTCGTGAAAATTTGTGTAATCTGTGGCTACTATTTTATGCGTAATGGTATGTTTTTTTGCCACGAATTGCACGAATTTCCACTAATTTTTTCGCGTATGCTGCTTAAAATTAATTCGTGAGAATTTGTGTAATCTGTGGCTACTATTTTATGCGTAATGGTATGTTTTTTTGCCACGAATTACACTAATCTCCACTAATTTTTCGCGTATGCTGCTTAAAATTAATTCGTGAGAATTCGTGTAATTCGTGGCAAACTATATTTTAATTAAAATTCGTGGCAAAGCAAATATCTTAATGGTATTGTGTTTCCGGTACGGCTAACATTTTAGGATCTAATGTCTCATCGTGTTGTGATAAATCCAGTCCGATGTGTTCGGATTCTTCGGAAACACGCAGCGGAATAATAAAGTTGGTTACTTTGAATAGGAAATAAGCCCCGAAGAAAGTAAAGATCGAAACCAGCACCAAAGCAATCATATGATGCATAAATACGTTCCAGCCGCCGTGCAGTAAACTTGCCTTTTCGCCATGTGCAAAAATCGCGGTCAGGATCATTCCCATGATACCGCCCACACCGTGACAGGCAAAAACGTCAAGCGTATCGTCAAATCTTCTCGAGAAACTACAATTCACAACTGAATTAGAAACCAAAGCCGTTACAAATCCGAAAAACATACTTTCCGGAACCGAAACATAACCTGCTGCGGGCGTTATGGCCACCAAACCTACCACAGCTCCGATACAGGCCCCGAGAGCGGAAACTTT
Organism: Flavobacterium sp. LC2016-23; assembly: GCF_009674775.1. GTDB lineage: Bacteria > Bacteroidota > Bacteroidia > Flavobacteriales > Flavobacteriaceae > Flavobacterium. The sequence goes on from NZ_WKKE01000007.1 coordinate 188,920, forward strand.
TCTACCGTTCATTCGGTCAAAGAAAACCCAGGTTAACATGGCTGCCGCCGATGAGGTTGTGGTCGTGGCAAAAGCCATGGCAGCAGTTCCGTTGGCCGCAAGAGCAGAACCGGCATTAAAGCCAAACCAGCCGAACCATAGCATTCCCGTTCCTAATAAGACAAACGGAATATTGGTCGGAATATGTAAACTGTTTTTTCTTTTTCCTAAAACCAGCACTCCGGCCAAAGCTGCAAAACCGGAACTCATGTGTACCACGGTTCCCCCTGCAAAATCTTTCACACCAAAATAACTGCCCAAAACACCCGTTGGATACCAAACGGCATGGCATAAAGGCGCATAGATGAAAATCGTAAACAAACTGATAAAGATTAAATACGATATAAAACGAACGCGTTCTGCAAATGAACCTGTAATAATTGCCGGAGCAATAATGGCAAACTTCATCTGGAACAAAGCGAATAACATAAACGGAATCGTGCTCGCTAATTTTTTATGCGGAAGAACGCCCACATAATCCATAAAAGCAAAAGTGGTCGGATTACCAAAGAAACTGTAAAAATGCGCTCCTGTGCCAAAACCTACCGGATCTCCAAAAGCCAGACTGAAACCCACAGTAACCCATAAAAGCGTTACCACACCCAGACAGATAAAACTTTGCAGCATCGTCGAGATTACATTTTTCTTGCCGACCATTCCGCCGTAAAAAAATGATAATCCGGGTGTCATAATCAAAACCAGACAGCAGGAGGTAAGCATCCAGGCAACATCGGCAGGAACTATGTGGTCTGTAGTTCCAAATTCAGACAGTACGTAATTGTTTTCGGTAACCGTTGGCCAAAATGCCCCTGTAATACAAACAATACTTATAATAATAAAGGAAATGATCCAGCGTTTTTCTATTTTCATTTTTCAGATACTTTATTTAAACCCTATTTTTTTTGGGGTCAAAGTTAAAAAAAAATAAATATTCAGCTTTTTAGGGCTGATAAAATAGAGGGCACGGCTTTATTTTAGTCAATTTTGTAAAATTCAATACCTTTTTTTGACAGTATGCTATTTTCAGGATTAAAAAAACAGGCTTACTTGATAAATATGTTATAATTAAATCGATATTCGGTTTTGTAAAGCACTCAAAAAGTTAGGATTATAATAACAATCCCTCAATTTGTTTATTTTTTCTGAAGCTTTGCAATCAGGGCATCTTCAATAGGCGCTTTTATTTTGGTCACAGCATCAACCTCGTCATTCGGAACGGTCATCGATAAAACATAATGTTGAATTTTCCATTCTTTCCCCACTTTCACCAAAACACCCGATCCGCGGCAGATTTTCATTTGTGTACTGAGCAATTCATCAAACCAGGCGATTTTTCCGGTTTTGTCAAAAAAGATATGGCGTTCCAAAGCCTTAAAATTCCAGGTAGTTCCTTTGTCAAAAAAAGGTTTTGCCCAGGCTTTGAAATCCGGTTTGGTCCAGTTTTCTGTTGCATCGGTTCCGATATAAATGGCATCGTCGGCCATGGCATTAAAGTAAGCCTCAAACTTTACTTCGGCAGCTGCTTTGTGCCAATGATCTAAAGTATTGTTGATGTTTTCTTTTTCGGCATTTTGTGCATGGGCAAAAGCCGTAACGAATAATAAAAGGAGAAGTGATTTTTTCATAGTGGGTTTGTTTTTGGTTTTAAAGTTAGTAAATATATTTAACCGCAAAGGGCGCAAAGTAAAAGCGCCAAGCACGCAAAGTTTTTTTTTCTTTGCGACTTTGCGACTTTGCGTGCAATTCTCAACGCTTTGTGCATTTTTTAATCACGCAAAGACGCAAAGGCGCAAAGTTTTTTTTAAGTTTTTCTTTGCGACTTCGCGACTTTGCGTGTAATTTCTCAACGCCTCGGGAGGCAGGTGGACATATTTTAATCACGCAAAGGCGCAAAAGCGCAAAGTTTTTTTTTAAGTTTTTCTTTGCGACTTCGCGACTTTGCGTGCAATTTCTCAACACTTTGTGCATTTTTTAATCACGCAAAGACGCAAAGGCGCAAAGTTTTTTAGCCTTGCGTACTTTGCGTAAATCTTCGCGTTCCTTGCGGTTAAACAACTCAAAGCTTAAATGAACTTACCTCCCTTACATGGTTTATCCCGTTACAATGTTAATCTTAGCGCTCCTAGCGGTTAAAAACACACAGTAATCAAAACTTAAATGAACTTATAACCCTTATATGTTTATTTAGTATATTTGAGAGCTCTTAAAATACTACCGTTATGAATTCGAAAATCATTATAAGCTCTCTAGTCCTTTCCTCTTTGGTTTTGGTATCCTGCAAGAAGGAACTCGAACCACAGGAAAACACCCCAACCTCAGAATTGGTAAAATTGGGGCTAGTGAAAGACACCACCAAAGTCAATACAGCAGCGGCCGCACCTGCGCCAACTGCCAACCCGAATACCGTAATGAACGCCACCGGCGGCATAAATCCGGCACACGGACAACCCGGCCACCGCTGTGATATTGCGGTTGGAGCACCGTTAAATTCGGCTCCGACACAAACACAAACGCAGACCACCACGACGCAGACCGCACAAACCATGCAGGTCAATCCGGGCAAGCAGGTGGTAACTACGACCACCACGGCAGCACCCGTAAAAGTAGCCAAAGGAATGAATCCATCGCACGGACAACCGGGACATCGATGTGATATTCCTGTTGGAGCACCGCTGAATTCTCCGAAAGCGAGTACCACCGCTACAGCTTCGGCTCCTTCGCAAGGCGGATCGTTTTCGCAAAAAATAACCGTAACACCACCGCCTGCCAAAAGTAACGTACCGGCATTGCTGAGTACAGAAACTACCAATCAGGTAGCAGAAGGCATGAATCCGGCACACGGACAACCGGGACATCGTTGCGATATTCCAGTAGGGCAGCCGTTACCAAAATCATAAACACAAAAAAACCGAATACAAATCGTATTCGGTTTTTTGTTTCTATTCGTTAGCGATATCGCTATTGGTAGATTAATCTATATAAATTAATACTCTTTCATTTTTTCGAAAGTCGTAGTAAGTGATTTTTTTGCTTTGGCCAGCGCACCGCTGAAGGCTTTTTCAAGTGTATCGGAGTGGTCTGTTACAGTTAAGGGTTGTAAATTGGCTACACGAACTTCGATCACGCATTTTTTATCGTTTAAGCTGAATTTCTCTCCGTTTTCATCTCCGAAATGTACTTCAACGCGGGTAATTTTTTCTTCAAAACGGTTTAGGCCTTTTTCTAATTCTTCAGAAAAGTAAGTAGCTAATCTTTCGTGTCCTTCGATGTTCTTGTCTGTATTGATTTGAATTTTCATATAGTTTATATTTAGTGATTGTTTCTCAAAGCTATTTTAATTAGAATGAAAAGCCAAGTGAGTTAATAAAACATTATGAAAATAGTTACCCCATTTTGTCATTTCGACGAAGGAGAAATCACATCACAAACTCCACACCAATAGGAAAATATAAATTGTAAGAATTTATCTTGTATTTTTTTGTACTGACTTGCAGAAGTTCCCATCTTTTGTGTATCTTCGCAGTCCTAAACTTCGAGATTATGAACACAACAAAACTTCTTGCCCGTATGGCATGCTGGCGGTATTGGAAACAACCACAACGCGTTCTCGAAGGCGTAGGACAGCTAACCCGTACGGGTTTTTTATTCCCTAAACTTTGAGATTATGAGTACCAACACCTTTTCAAAAGAAACCGAATTGAGGTTAAATGATTTCTTCAGCCATTCCATTGATCCGGAGAGTATGGCCAAAACCATCAGACATGTCAATTATCTGCTTGCTCTCGGCGTCATGCGTGATCACGAACCGCTGCATTCAGATAAAAGAAGTCTCGAAGTTTGCTTTTACTGGATGAACGAACTAGCCGAAATCCTAAATCCTTATCTGGATGTTGACTGATTAAAAAACCGAAAAAGCCACTGTTAGCAGTGGCTTTTTTTGTTTAAAGCCGTTTATTTTGAAAAAAAATCTGTTGTAAAATTTCTGTTGTAAAAAAAACTACAACAGAATATTTTCAACAGTTTTGTTGTAAAAATTTTGTTGGAGAAAAAAAGTACAACAGAATATTTACAACAAATTTGTTGTAGAAATGAAATTGAAAAGTAAAAATACAACAGGAAGTTTCTAAGTGTTTTGTCTTTCGTTTATGGCATTTTGAATTTCAAGAATACAGGAATCCAAATTCTTTTTGATATCGTTGCTCCAGAAACGCAGAATCTTCCAGTTTTGAGCTTCTAAATGTGCATTGACTTCTATGTCGCGTTGCATGTTTCGTTCGATTTTTTTGATCCAGAATTCAGGATTGGTTTGTGGTTTTTTCCGCGTTTCCCAGTCTTTTCCATGGAAGAATTCTGAATCTACGAATACTGCAATTTTTAGTTTTTTAAAGGTAAAGTCCGGTTTTCCAAAAACTGTTTTATTGTTTTTTCTGTAGCGGTAACCTAGATTCCATAAGGCTTTTGCCAAACTTACTTCAGCTTTTGTTGCAGTGCTTTTGATGGCACGCATGTTTTTGGAGCGTTGTTCTGGATTGTGGACATCCATAACAAATTAAGTTATTTTATTTTGTCGTTGTCGAACTACGTTTATAAAGTCTTGAAGGTTTAATAAATTTAATTGTTGAGAAGCAGTATAAGTTTCCTTCAAAGATTGTGGAATTACAAGTTGTAAATTTTGCGCTAACATTTCGTCAGTCTGATTTACGCTTATTGCGGGCTCTAACGTGATTAAATGTTTCTGGGAAGTAATTCTCTCTGCTTCCGATAAAACTTGTCTCCATCTATCTTTTGCTGTAGTCTTAACACCAAGCATTGTCAATAATTCAACGGGGAAATCTGGGTTATGATAATTTGTTATCGACGGAAAAAGAAAATCAGGTTTGTTATTCCTTTCTGTTTTTGCTCCTTTAGAAAAGTTTATTTCTTGAAATTTAAAAATAGAGGCGAGATGATTTTCAAAAGCAAAACCGGCACGAGACTTTCTTCTATTCTGAACGCTTAATGAGAATGAAATAAAATCGTCTACGTCTATCCTATTTTCTCCAAATCCTTGTTCAAGTTTTTTTGATACAATATGTTTCTCAAGCGTTTTGAAAAGCATTTCTTCTCTTTCAAGCCAAGCAATCAAAGTTTGATCTGGTTCTTCAATTGGGGAAACATTACCAACTGTGGAACGGGCAAATTCTGAAAAGTCCGATGTTGAAGGAAACTTATTTCCAAATTTATTAAGGATCAAGTCTAAGAAATCTGGCTCAGTCTCATCAATTTCAAAACCAAGTGAATTAAGAATATATTTTCCTGCAAAATTAAGTTTGATGTCATTTGAGGAAATATCACGGAAAATAAATTTGTTTCCAATTTCTTCTATTTCAAAAAGCCAAAGTAATTGCTGTTCAGCCGTTGTTCCCTTAGGAGCTACTACCACAGCTAATTTGTTATCATGTGTGAGTCCAATTAATAAAAAGTCACCAGCATTAGCACTTTCCATAACTTGTGTTGCGGAATAATAAAGACGATATTCTGCGCTTCTATTAGGGGTATCTTTCCTTGCGTTATACCAAGACAGGAATCCTTCTTCTCGTAATATAGTTTCTTCATTGTCAGTTAGGTATATAAAAACACATTCATGTTTAGATCTTTCCGTGCCTAACATAGATCTAAATCCACTAATACCATTAAATTCATGTTGGTTAGAAACTTTGGGATCAACTTCAACTTCACTAAGTCTTTTTGCGCCTATGTTTTTAAAGTATTTTGAAAGAAGACCATTTCCCATTATTATAAAATTATAATTAATTTATCCTGTTATTGCTCGGGAGAATTTAATTTTTGATTAGCCTTTTGTTTTACAATTTCTGCGACTAAATTTTTGCCAACTGCCTGCATTAAAGGTGAAACTACTGAATTTCCAAATTGTTTATAAGCTTGATTGTCAGAAACAGGAATCACAAAATTATCAGGAAATCCTTGAAGTCTTGCGCATTCCCTAGGCACTAGTCGTCTAGGATTTTTACCTTCCTGAGGAATTAATATTTCTGCGCCATCTTTATAATATCTGGCACTCATTGTTCTTGAAATTCCATTTAAATCTGCCAGACCAAATCCAAAACCATTTCCTTTGGCTTTATGTTTTTTAGCATATTCTTGTAAATAGTTCCAAAGTTTATCTGATAGTGTGTATTTGGGATCAACTTCAGGTAAAAGAATATCCTTTAATGCAAATTTCACATCACTCATTTCAGGGAATTTGAAATTTTCTCTCCCTTTAAAATATTCATTATCAAATCCAACAATAATAATTCTTTCTCTATGCTGAGGAACAAAATGTTTACCATCTAAAACTTTAAAATAAATAGTATAATTTAATTCTCTTAATGTGTTTTGGATAACTTTAAATGTATTGCCTTTGTCATGAGATACAAGATTTTTGACGTTTTCTAACATGAAAGTTTTAGGTCTTTTATGTTTAAGGATTCGTGCTATATCAAAAAAAAGTGTTCCTTGTGTTTCATCCAGAAAACCATGTTTTCGGCCTAATGCATTTTTTTTTGATACTCCTGCAATTGAGAAAGGTTGGCAGGGAAAACCAGCAAGAAGAATATCATGATCAGGAATTTCAGTTTCATTGATCTGAGTTATGTCTCCGAAAGGGACTTTTCCAAAATTTGCCTCGTATGTTTTTTTCGAATAAGTATCCCATTCACTAGTAAAAACACACTTACCGCCTAGATTTTGATATGCCAGTCTTATACCGCCAATACCTGCAAATAGATCAATAAATTTAAATTCAGGATTTTTAACTGGAGGGAATGGTATGTCCCATTTAATTGGTAAATAATATTGAAAATCAGGTTCTTCAACAATATTCAATTTCTCATGTATATCAGTTAAATATTCTGCTGCATCACTTTCGAAATATTGTGAAACTCCATTTGTATGGTTGTGAAAATAATGAGTAAGTTGAGCAAGTCCATTATCTGTTTTTTTATCAACTTCGATATGGAGTTTCTCTTTTATGTCTGAATACTTTTTTTGTGTCATTATTTCTTAAAATTGTTGTCGTTGAAAAAAGCTCCAAAATCGGTATCGAGAGCTGTAATTATTTTTTCTATGATTTCTATCGAAACATTTCGTTGACCTTTTTCAATGTCAGAAATATAGTTTCTGTCAACGTTGGAAATATTGGCTAAATACTCGATTGAGTATCCTTTTTGTTCTCGAAGTTCTTTGACTTTGAATCCGAATTTTTCTTTGATATTCATAGTTTATAAAAGTAATTTCGTGCATACAATTGACCCGAGTACAATTGGCCTCATTAAATAATAGTTTTCAACTCGATATTAACCGATAGTTTTAATTCTTTTCCATAAAAAAACGCCAATCATTTTCTGACTGGCGTGTTAAGATTCTAAAAAAGAAAATATCTTTGTGATCATATGTTGATTCTAATTTAATGCATAATATTTATGATAAGCAGAAGAAATCGAATTATAGCTTTTTTAATCATTATTGTAAATATCTATCTTATTCCTGTTTCGGTTTCTATATTTCTTTCGCATGGTGGTCCTGCTGGAGTTTCTAATTGGATTTTACCATTTAGTATTTTAATAAATTTATTTTTTGTACCCGCTTTATTATCATTTAAAAAGAATTTTGAACAGCGAGTTTCTAGAATTAACGAAGTTGGAATTTCAATGATTGTAGTACTATTTGCTTTAGGATTCTTATCCATATACTTTGTTTAATGAAAATGAATTATGGAAGAGTTTCTAAATAATTCAATATTTAAAATCCAAATTACAAGCTGGAAAACTTTTCGACTTCGCTCAGAGTGACAAATCTTTGTCGAGTTTCTGGTGTGATTCCTCATTCTTCGGAATGACAAGATTGGGTGGAAAGTGTGTTATAAATAAATTTACTTCCCCTTCTTCCCCCACTTAATTTTCATTTTCCCTTCATCATCAACAGCAGTTAAATGCAGGACAAGACCACGTTCGCGAACCGCATCACGTTCGGCCTGGGTGGCGAGATTGATGTCGTTTTTGGAGTTTCGGAGTGGGATGGTGAGGGCGAGATTGGTGCCGCGGCCAAAGGAATAAATACCTTCGGCATCGAGGTTTAAAACGCTCGAACTGATGGTGAAATCATTGACATCGATCTGCTCTCCGCGCAATTTAAGAATGCCCGATAAATCACTAAAGGTAATATTTTTGACATCGCGAAACGGAAAGGCAAACTTCCCGATTTTTACAATAGGCTCGAAGTTTAACAAAGCACCCTGTTTGACGTTGAACGTCAGATTGCCGTGCATCGAATTCGTGATCAGCGCGCCATTGCCGTTGATAAAACCCGTTACGTTGGCCTCACTGCTGAGTTTTCCTTTGATGTTGTTTGGATTAAAAGACGTCACGCCGAAGTTGTTGAACGAGCGTAAAAAACTCGCAATATCAACCCGCTTGACCTGCGCGTCAGCGCTAAAGGCAAAGTTTTTTCCGCTGGGCTGTACTTCGCTGTTAAAGTTGATGCTTCCGCCGGAGGTTTGCAGGGAACCGTTTTTGATCACCAATTTCGAATCGATCATCTGAATGGTTGCGGTGGTATTGGTCGCCGTTAGTTTATTATAATTGATTTTGTCGGCTTTGATGTCGATTACCACCAAACATTTATCGATTACGGTTCTTAGATGGTTGGAGATGGTGGTTCTTTTGCCCGCTTTGGCAATGGCTTTTGTTTTTTTGGAAGTCGCCAAAACGCCCAGAAATTGTTTGAGGTCGATATTCGGACAATAAATTTTCCAGTTGACGACCATTCTTTCGGGAGCATCATAATAGAGGTTCAGGAAATTGTCAATTTTTCCTTCGATGAAAATCGTATTCTTATTATGTTTATAAGCGATTTCCTGGATCAGTAAGGCTTTCTCTGTAAAATTGAGATGGATATTGGTTTTTATGGCATGAAGATTCTTCGGAATGTAATGAAAGGAAGCATCGTCAACATTTATTTTACCAATAAAACGCGGCTTTTCGATGTGCAAACCGACAATATCAAACTGAAATTTCAGGTTGGCTTTGGCGTGACCGGATGTAAACTGAATCCATTTGTCGTTGCTGATTTCGTTGAGCCTTTCCACCTCAAAATCAGAACTTACGTTTCCGGTAGCGACAGGTTTATTGAGATTGTTAATCGACAATTGTGGAATCGTAAGCGGAATGTTTTCATAATCCCCTGCAAATTGAGTCAGGATAATAGCCGAATTGGCGTCGTTGTAACCGTCTTTGGGTTTGAAATTGTTGGTAAAAATACCTTTGAAATTACAGTTTTTAATCAACCCGTCGGGAATACTCAGTTCGTTGTCTTTTATAATCGCCTGAACGACAATTTTGGGATCGCCCTCGGCATTAAAATCACCTTTGATGTCGCAATTCACGTCTATGGGTTTACTCAAATTGAATCGGTTTAACTTCGAACTGATGTTGGCAGATAAGACATTCGAAGCATTTTGCCATAAAATGGTGGTCCCGATATTGATCCCGAACAGGGCATTGCCTTTGGCGAGATTAAAAAAAGCGATGATGTCAAAAGAGTCCGCTCCGATTTTTAGGTTTCGGGTGACGACATTTATTTTTTCTTTTTCGGAAGAATAGGCAACATTAAAAGTTCCCCTGAGTTCTTTCTCTTTGGCAAAACTGCCATGTTTGGTATTAAAAGCCAGACTTTTGATCTGGGTGTCGAGAAAAACATCGGTTTGCCAGTCGTCTCCGTCGTAGTCTACTTTGGTTTTCAGGCTGGAAACATCAAAATCAAACAGTTTATGCCCCAAACGATTGTCCAGAATAAAATGTACGTCGTTGAGGTCGACCTGATCGATTGTCGTTCCGGTATTGGATTGATCTGCGGGTGCTTTTTTCTTTTTAGGTTTAAAGATATCGGCGTTCGAATAACCGTTTTCGGCTTTGTAGACATAAATATCCGCATCGTTAATGAGGATTTTATGAATGTTGATTTCGTTTTGCAACAAGCTCCAGATGTTTAGGCGGGCTTCGATTTCTTTGGCTTTTAATAAAGTATGCTGATGGGTTTTCCATTGATTGTCTTTGAGTTCAACCTCTTTTAAAGCCAGGGTAAAATTCGGAAAACCGGTTAGGAACTTATACTGAAAATCGCCCACATGAAACTGTCCGTTGATGTTTTCGTTGATGGTGGTGTTGATTTTCGCAATAATTTCAGTCTTGTTCCGGTTGAAATAAAAAGACAGGCTTCCGGCCAGAATAAGAACCAATACAATGCACCCCGCAATGAAATAGCCAAATCGTCTGGCGTATTTTTTAAAACCGGCTGATTGTAAAAAGTTTTTCAGGTGTAGTAAAGCTGCTTTCATAGAAACTGATTTTCAGGATTACTAAAGATACAGTAAAAAGGATGGAATTCCTAAAAACGTGCCTCACAATCGGGTATAGGACAAAACTTACAAATAAGAATTTTAGTACTAATATAATTAATGACAATACGTTTATAATGAAAACTAATTTGGTTATGGCGTTTGATTGATTTAAAATTTCTAAATTTGTACTCAGTTAAGGAACAAATTAAAAATTGCTCCCCTGAGAGAAATTCAAGGGATAAACTTTAAATAAAAAATTATTATGGCATTAGCAATAACAGATGCTACTTTTGACGAAGTAGTTTTGAAATCAGATAAACCAGTAATGGTAGATTTTTGGGCAGCATGGTGCGGTCCTTGTAGAATGGTTGGTCCGATCATTGATCAGATTAGCGAAGAATACGCAGGTAAAGTAGTGGTTGGTAAGGTAGATGTAGATGCTAACCAGGAATTCGCTGCAAAATATGGTGTGCGTAACATACCAACCGTTTTGGTTTTTCATAACGGTGAAGTAGTAGGAAAACAAGTAGGAGTTGCTCCGAAACAAACCTACGCAGATAGTTTAGACGCTTTGTTGTAATCGTAAGATTATGATTTATATAAAGAAGGTTTGGCGAAAGTCAAGCCTTTTTTATATATAAAAGGAAAAGGATATTAGACCCGACAGGTTTTTAAAACCTGTCGGGTCTAATTGTTACAGGTTAAAAAGGTTTTTTGCCACGAATTTCACGAATTTCCGCGAATTAATTATTTTGATTTTGCTTAAAAAAGGTTGCCACAGATTAATGGATTAAAAAGGATTTTTTTTGCCACGAATTACACGAATTTTCACGAATTACTTATTACGTTTATTGAAAAAGCTTGCTGCAGATTAAAGGAATTTAAAAGATTTTTCTAATCTGTGAAAATCCCTTAATCTGTGGCAAAAAAACACACATTTTAATTCGTGAAAATTCGTGAAATTCGTGGCAACTTATTATTTAAATTCGTGGCAAACTCTATTTTAAGAATTTAATCGTAAAAGTAGTTCCGGAATCGGGTTTTGAAGTTACTTCGATTTTACAATTAATGGCCGTTGCGAGATCGCGGATAAGGTGTAATCCCAAACCGGATTTGATTCCGATGACTTCAGAATCGTCGTATAAGGCTTTAAACTGTTCCTGAGTTCCGCCGGGACCATTGTCGGTAATGGAAAGACAGGTTTGGTTGTTTTCATTCCACGCTTTCCAGATTATTTTCCCGTCTGTTGTTTTATCCAGTGCTTTTATGGCGTTTCCGGTCAGGTTTCGGATAATGGTTTTCAGGTAATTTTCGTCGGTATCCAAAATTATGTTTTCAGGATCTTCAAATAAAATTTGGATGTTTTCAATTCCGGAGAAATGCTTTTGAGTTTCATCAAATAAAACCGAAATCGGCGTTTTCTGGAGATGAGGTTTGAAGTTTTCCATTTGCCCTTTGCTCCACAACAAAATGTCTTCCATAGAGGATAATAAATTCTCTGCTCCGCTAATGACTTTGGTCTGCATTCGCAAAGCGGTGGCTTCGTCAATGAGCTCCGGACTTTCTTTCTGAAGGTGCAGGAAGTGAATTAAATTGGAAACCGGGCTTCGTAAATCGTGGTTCAGGATGCTAAAAAACCGTGCTTTTATTTTATTGGCTTCATCTAATTCCTGATTCAAAACCTGTAATTTCTGATTGGTTTTTTTGCGGTTCTGACTTTGTTTGAATAACAATAATCCGATGATCCCCACGAGAATTAATCCCAGAATTAAAAAGAGACGTTGTTTTTTGGCCTCTCCAATCTGAATATTCTTGATCGTATTTTCGGTAGAAAGGGTTTTGATTTTTTGCTGTTTGGTTTTGTTTTGATAATGTGCTTCGGCATTGGCAATGCTTTGTTTGGCCGATTCCTGCATCATTTCATCGTTATACTTACTGTAGATTTCGTTATAATAGAATGCTTCTTTCCAAAGCCCTAATGCGGCATAACTCTGAGAGAGTTTTTTGTTTATGATAACGAAGAATTCTTTATCGTAATTTACTGCTTTTACAGCCGCTTTTTTCAGGATTTCTATTGCATTTTTGTACTCCTTTTTTTCATATAGAACCCGTCCCATGATGGTATTGGCCTCCATGATAATTTCTTCATCTGTAGATTTCTGACCGAATACAACAGCTTTTTTGGCATAGTTATAAGCAGTATTGATCTGGTGTTCGTTTATGTAATGTTCCGACATGCTTCGATTGGCAAAACTTAAATTCAGAAACAGCGAATCTTTTACGGTGGGTAAGGTGTAGATTAAAGTATAATATTTTTTGGCCTGCTCAGGTTTGTTTAGAGAAACATAACATTGTATATAATAGTTGTAGATAAAAGCGGTTACATACGGAGAATTTGTAACATACGGCTTTGCATATTCCAGGTATTCTATGACTTTGTTAAATTGTTTCATCTTAAGGTAGGAACCCGCAATCTGAGAATACGAAACTCCAATGTTTTCATCATTGGTAGCATCTTTTTTAAGCCGTTTTTTGTATTTGATGGCTTTCAGTTGATAACTGATAAAGTTTTCAAAGTTTGAATTATTCTGATAGTATTCGGCCAGACTTCCATTTAAAACCGCTTTTGTGTAATCGCTTTTAGTCGTATCCAGAACCTGTTTGATATAATGGACCAGGGATTTTCCTTTTACGGTATCCTGAACAGAATAATAAATATAATTGAGCCGCATTAAAGCCGAAGTTTCGTTTTTTAAGTGATTGACTTTTCGGGCGTATTTCCAGGATTGTTCGTAATCAACCAATGCTTTTTGATATTGGTTGTTACTAAATTCATATGCAATTCCCTGCTGAAGATAAAATCTGCTGAGATATGCGGCGTGATTTTTAGAAAGCTCAATTCCTTTTTGTGAGGCGATTATTAATTTTGGATAATCTTCGGAATCCAAAAGAGCAACAGTGTATTTCAGCCAGACTTTTAGTTTTTCGTTGGTGGTTTTATATCGGGACAAATTCGGTTCTTGTTGTGCAAAAACAGAAAGCGTTATAAAAAACAGCAGCAAAAAACGGCCTTTTCTCATCTAAATCAGATTTAGGTTTTCTTTATAACTTCTTCCCACAGGAATTGAAATATTGTTGTTTAAAATAATTTCCGTTGAATTCATTTTCTGTATAAACTGCTTCTGCACCGCAAAACTCCTGTGGATCCGGATGAAGGACTGAAAATGATCTTCTTTCAAAAGATTGCCGATGCTCGACAACACACAATGTCTCTTTTTTTCTGTAATCACCAGGGTGTAATCTTTCAGGGCTTCGAGATATAAAATTTCATGCAGTTTTACTTTCGTCTGTTCGTGGCCTTCTTTAATATAAATAGTATCACCGCCGATGCTCGCTTCAAAAAGTAAGGCTTTGAGTTTAATTTCCATAAACTCTTCGACACGACTCATGGTTTGTGTAAAGCGATCGAGTTTTAAGGGTTTTACGATAAAATCGAGTGTTTCTATTTGAAAACTTTCTACAGCATGTTCGGGATGTGCGGTGATAAAAATACAAACCGGAATTTCCATGGCCTTTTTTCTAAATTCAATTCCGTTTAGGCCCGGCATATCGATATCCAGAAATAAGATATCGACTTTTTGTTCTTCGATAAACGGAAGCGCTTCATCGGCCGATTCAAAAACACCTAAAATATCCAGAATCGGAAACTTTTTGGCAAACGATACTACCGTGAGTCTGTCTATTTCGTCATCGTCAATAATAATACAAGTATATTTTTTGGTCATTTAATTCGATTTTATGTCGTCTGTCTATTTAAAATGTCGTCTGTCTATTAGCTGTTTTTCTGCCGATTTTAATCCCGCAAATTTGCTTTGTAATTAAGCTATTAGATCAAAAGAAACGTTCTTTTAGAGATTTGACTTTTACAAAAATAATGTTATTGAATTAAATAAGAATCATTTAGCCAAATTTTAAAACCAAAATTATTATGAAAATTTCAAAAACCATTTTTACGCTTTTTTTAGTTGCCATTTCCACCATATCCTGCAGCAGCGATGACGGAACTGACGGAACTGACGGAAAAGACGGAATTGATGGACAAACAGGAGCAACCGGAACAGCCAACGTGATTTACAGTGCATGGCTAACGGCTCCAACAGCAGTTGCAGAAACTATTGATGGGACTGCAGGAATGTCTACCAGCATTGTTGCTCCCCAATTGTCAGAAGATATCCTTGCCAAAGGAACCGTATTGGTTTATATGTCTTTCGGGGCAGGAAACTATCCGTTGCCTTATACCTCAACAGCAGGAGGATTTGCTAACACCATTACAGCTATCTCTACGGCAAAGAAAATCAAATTGTTCCGATTTAGACATGACGGAGCAGGGACTGTCAATCTTCCAACATCATTGAGCTGGCGCTATATCCTGATTCCGGGTGGAGTTGCCGCTGCAACAGCTAAAACGGCAAAACCGGATTATTCTAAAATGAGTTACCAGGAAGTTTGCGCACGTTTTAATATTCAGCCTTAATTTTTGAGAGCAAATTAATACAGTATAAAATAATCCAATAAATAGAACCAGTTAAATTAATTATTATGAAAACTTTAAAAACAATTTTGTCCATTTTTTCGCTTGCTGTGTTTGCTATTTCCTGCAGCAGTGATAACGATAACGGACCAGAACCTATTAAATATGCGGAAGAAAATCCATTAGATGCTTATATGGCAGGTTCAGGATTCAGCCAAAAAGCCGTTGATGTAAAAAACTCAGGAATCTACGAATACGGTTTCAGTTTTAAACCAACCGTAACTGGGAAAATAAACGCTTTAGTAGTAAAAATTCCGGATGTAAACCCAACTTTAAGAATTACAGTATGGGATGCAGCCACCAAAACGGTTATAAAATCTGAAGTTGTAAATGTAGCAACAGCCAATGTTACCGTTGAAAAAGCGATCACTCCAATTCTATTGACAAAAGATAAAGAATATTTTTTCACAGTAAATAGTGATGACTGGATCAACAGAACCAAAACAGACGGATCAGCAGCCACTTATCCTATTGTAGCCGGAAATATAACCATTACAGGATATGCGTTTATTTCAAGTACAGCTGCAGAAACGCTGTTCCCTACAAATATTCGTACTACCTACTATGCAGGAGATATGAGCTTTAAATTTCAACGAACTGAATAATTTTTATTTTGGATGATTTGAATTAGTTAAAAAAGGTTTGGCGTCAGTCAGGCCTTTTTTTATTTTTAAATGATTTAATCTTTTAATACATTTGAAAGATGAAGATCGAATCGGAAATAGAGAAAGTATCCAGTTTTCAGCACCTCGAGATGCTGGCCAATCAGGTGGTGGAAGGATTTATATCGGGCATGCACAAGAGTCCGTTTCATGGGTTCTCGGCTGAGTTTGCGGAGCATAAGGTGTATAACGCCGGAGAAAGCACCAAACATATCGACTGGAAATTGTTTGCCAAAACCGATCGCCTGTATACCAAACGTTTTGAGGAAGAAACTAATTTACGCTGTCACCTGATTGTCGACAACTCGTCGTCGATGCATTATCCGGAATTAAAATCGAATCAGCCTTTTTATGAAAAGAAGATTGGTTTTGCTGTTCTGGCTTCGGCAGTTTTAATGAATATTCTGAAGAAACAGCGCGATGCCGTTGGCCTGAGTGTGTTTTCGGATACGTACGAATATTACGCTCCCGAAAAAGGAAGTGACCGTCACCACCGAATGCTGCTTAATAAATTAGAACAGTTATTAGAACAGCCAAAAGTCAAAAAAAGTACCGATACCATTACCTATCTGCACCAGATTGCTGAAAAAATGCACCGTCGCTCGATGATCATTTTGTTTACGGACATGCTGCAGTCGGAAGAAGATGAAAAGCTTTTTAATGCCTTGCAGCATTTAAAACACAACAAACATAAAGTAGTCCTGTTTCATGTTATTGACAACAAAACAGAGCTGAAATTTGATTTTGACAATACCCCCAGAAAGTTTATCGACTTAGAATCAGGAGAAGAAGTGTCGATTTTTGCCGATAATGTAAAAGAGGAATATGAAAAAAGGGCAGAGGAGTACTTTAAAACACTAGCGCTGACCTGCGCAAAGAACCAGATTAAGTACGTTCCGGTGAATGTAGGAGATAATTTTGAAAAAATATTGACTACATATTTGGTTGAAAAACAAAACTTTGGCTAACGATTTAAAAATATATTTGATTTTTTTTAGCAAAACGCTTGCAGAAATGAAATTCTGTTCTATCTTTGCAACCGCAATAACGCAGAGGTTTGGTAGTTCAGTTGGTTAGAATACATGCCTGTCACGCATGGGGTCGCGGGTTCGAGTCCCGTCCAGACCGCAA
>NZ_WKKE01000008.1 GCF_009674775.1 Flavobacterium sp. LC2016-23
CTTTACCAAAATTTGATTTTATACCTGCAATGGCTTCCCGCATCAGATCATGACCCCACTTTTTATCGCGATAATTGGCATCTACGACCACTCTCCCGATTGACGCATGATCGAAAGTGATACCGGCATCAAACAAACGTGAATACGCAACAATTTTACCGTCAAATTCACCGATCAGGTGTAATGCAAGTTTGTCTTTGCCGTCAAGATCCAAATAAACACAATTTTGCTCTACGACAAAGATCTCACTTCTGACTTTGAGCAAATCATATAACTCATGTACGGTTAAGGCCTCAAAAGACTTTATTTTCCATTTTAATTCCATTTAGCTTTTGTTTGTTGTTTTGGGTTTATTGTTTTGTTGTCTTAATTTGCTTAAAGCAAAATTACACTAAATATTATCAAATAGAAATCCCGATTGCAGTTTGCAACCGGGATTTATTATGAAGCTTGAAAAAAAAATTATCCTACCACTCTTCCTAAAGTAAATTTACAACTTTCAGGATATGCACTTCCATTATCCATCCAGAGCTTAAATTGCATATTGTTGAATAAATCACATGGCGTAATTGTAAAATCTTTGATTTCAATTTCTCGATTTAAAACTTTAGGAACTATCTCATTAATAAACCAAGAGTTATGAGTTATCAAAAGCGATTTTTCTAAACCAGTGACAGCCAGTGGTGACAAAAGCAATTCCATAAGCTCTTTGTCATCTTGATAATTTTCAGCAAATTCCTTAAAATTATATTGAGATGCTCCCGAATTGTCGATACAATTTACAAAGTCAGACAATGTTGGAATAAACCTATTGAGATAATCCGGTAAAATATGATCTTGCTCGCAAAGGTCTTTTACATTTACCACTTTATTATCACTGTTGATTATTGTATGGCCAAAAATGGGGACAATTACTCTTTTAATTCCCCACATCGTATGCAAAATTCTATGTCTGTTATCGCTGCACAGTTCTTTAGTGCTATCCATTAAGTCATGGATTTTAAGATAATCATCGATCACACCACCGCGTTTTCGAACTGATATTTGAGAATGTATAACTGAATTCATCTTTAAAATTCTCCTAATTCTGATTCTTCCAAATTAAAATCATCCGGATTCAATACAACATCATCTTGGTACTCTACAATATCATGAAATGTTATATTTAAAATTTCATAAATCTTTTTAGCTTGTTCGGCTGAAATAACATCAGGAAAATCAAAATAATACTTGTCTTCGATCTTTATATTGAATTCGGAACTAAAAAAGTCTTCAAACTTCTGATATACTTCATCATAATTGTCATTATAAAAAAAGAAATCTACTACGTTCATTCCTCCAAAATTTTGAATTGAAAGAATATCCTGTTTTACTTTTTCATTTTTTGCTTCATCCAAATTATTAAAAGAACCTACTATACTTCCTATTTCCCCTTCTGCTGATTCAAAAGCTTCATCAGTGTAAAAAAAACCTTTTTTATGAATTACAAATTTTGCCATCTCTATTGAACATTTAATATATTATTTTATGTATTTTCCTTATCTGCATTACACCGTAAGGTTTTCTTTTAGAAATACAAAAATAGTAAAAAAGCTACAAATATTAAAAAAAGTAAGAAATTTAGAAAAAATATCGATATCAAGTTGCAACCGGGATTTTTATCAGATCTTAAAAATTATCTTATTTTTTCTTCATGACAATTTCCATGCTTTTTATATGCTAACCCTATCTTTTCTCCACTTTAACCGATTTGATTATCGCTTCCAGTTCTAACATCAGATCCCGTTCCTGGTAGGACGGGGAATAACAGAATCCTTCAATGACCAGAATTCGATTGTAAGCCTCATCAATAATGGCATAATTAATAAAGGGGCCAGTCATAAAATCATTTCTTAATTCCCAGGTTCCCTTGGTTTCGAATGTCTTTTTACCGTCAAGTTCGGTAATTGAAAAATAAGGCGCATACGCTTCTCCGGTAATCATTTGTGTGTTGGGTTCACGGCCTTTTATATAGCGCCCTACAGAATCCCTCATCTGAACGATACTTTCCACCACATTAGATCCCTGTTTTAGCTTTTGCAGCGGTATCTGATAAATAAGCAGACTTGTATTGCCACTGATAATCTCTTTTTTGAGCCAGATAAAGTTCTTTTTATGAAGCATGTATTCATACCCCGACGGAATCTGTAAATTGATATGAAATTTGTTCTTAATGACTGCCGGATTCAGTAATGATTTTCCATTGTCCTGTTGGATTTTCTGAATTTCGGAGTCGCGAATTACCTTAATAATCTGAGCGGAATTAAATTCGATACTGCAGATAATATCATCGATTGATTTGGCATAAATTCGAAATGTATTGTGAGGCAGTGATTTAGAATTGTGTTTGATTTCAAACTTGTCCGCTGCTGTTTTTTTGACCACAATGATACTGCGGCTGTCGGTCACAAATCCCTCCAGGAGTTTGGCGGGATACTGGTTGATGGTAAACAAAGGTTCTTCCTGTGTAAGTCCGAGAACCGGAGAGGCAAATTTATTTCGAATACTGTCGCCTACTTCGCCATACCATAACTGGTCGTCTATGATAATCGATATGGTATTTGTTTTGCCGGATACGGGCTGTTCCTGTTTTTCGCCTTTAAAACAAGAAACAAACAGACACGAAAGTATAAGGCATAAAAAATGGGTTTTATTCATTTTTATAATTTATGAAATAAAACCCAAATTTAGTTAAGATTTTTTATTATCCGTTTATTTTAAGTTTCATTCCCGGTTTTAAATCATCATCTTTAATACCATTCCACTTTTTAATATCTGAAATCGTAACTCCAGGGTATTTTTTGGAAATGCTGTATAATGAATCTCCTTTTTTCACATAATAATCTTCACCAAGCTTTTTAGCTGATACTCCTTTTTTCTTAAATGAATCTATTGAATTTGAAGCAATAGCTGTCGTTTCGGTTGTTGTTTCTTCAACAACAGGAGCGTTTTTAGAAACTATCAATGTTTTTCCTAAACCAATATTGTTTGAAGTCAGATTATTTAACTCTTTCAGGTCAGCAATAGTCGTACCGAATTTTTTAGCAATACTTCCTAAATTATCTCCGGATGCAACCGTATATTCCTGAGAAGGTGCAGCAGTTTTTTCTTTGTTGTCCGCAACTGCAATGGCTTCTTCAGCTGATTTTTTATCGATTAACGGTGCTTTAAGCTCTTTCGGGCCTTTAACAATCGAATCGTTAGACTTAATTTTCAATGTTTTACCAAGAGCAAGTGAGTTGGTTTTAAGATTGTTCCATTTCTTTAAGTCCAGAATAGAAACATCGTACTTATCTGCTATAGTTCCTAAGTTATCCCCTTTACGAACTTTGTAAAACTGAATGTCTTCGGCACTTTTCTCAAGTTTTGCTTTTGCTTTAGGTGAAACCTTCAAAGCCAGTTGTTTAGGAAGTCCTTTAAATTCAGACTGATGTTTTACGTAAGCGTAAATTTTATCTTCATTGGAAACAAATGTGGCGATTTTATCTTTCGGTAAACGCAGGTAGTGTTCTTCGTTTTGATAAAACGGAATTACGTTTAGTTTGTATGAAGGATTTAAAAGTTGAATTTGTGATTGTGGCATGTCTAACAAATCAGCAATTTGTTTGAATGACATTTGAGATTTAACCTGAACAGTGTCGGTCTCGAAATTCTTAAGAACTGCTCTTTCCGGATTGATTCCGTGTTCTTTATGATATTCAAAAAGATACATTGTGGCTAAAAAAGCAGGAACATACCCCTGAGTTTCTTTTGGAAGATGGTTTCGAATGTCCCAGTATTTTGTTTTTCCTCCTGAACGGCGAATGGCTTTGCTTACATTTCCCGGACCTGAGTTATAAGAGGCTAAAACAAGTTCCCAATCTCCAAAAATATTGAACATTTTGGTCATGTATTGTGAACAGGCTGCTGTAGCTTTGAGCGGATCGCTGCGTTCGTCAATGTATGAATCGATTTTAAGAGCGTATTGTTTTCCGGTTCCGTACATAAACTGCCAGAGACCGGTGGCGCCCATTTTAGAAACTGCTTTAGGGTTTAAAGCAGATTCTACAACGGCTAGATATTTAATTTCAAGAGGAACATTCTGTTTTGCAAAAGCATCCTCAAAAATTGGAAAATAATATTCTGATAAAGACATTAAGCGTGAGAACGACTTTTTTCGATTCTTAAGAAACGATTTTATAATGTTCTCAAGGCCCTGATTGTATTCAATTTCAAAAGGTGATTTCTCATTCATGGCCTGAAGTCGCTGTTTGAGCAACTCGGTTGGCAGTTCTTCATCTACAGAAACATCTGAATTGATGGTTTGAATGTCTTTGGTCAAATCATCGTAGATGTCAAGGCTTACGAGTTCGTTCATCCAGAGACTGTCTACACAGGTAGCCATATTGTCTTTTTTGAAAGAATTCTTTACCGAATCCAGGTACGATAGTTTTACTTCAGGTTTAATTTGAACCTCTGAACTTGACACATCTTGTGCAAACGCAGCGATCGAAAAAAAAACGGAAACCACTAAGGAAATTTTTCTTACAATCATATAACATTTTATTAAAATCCTATAATTCAAACAATTACAAGGATTGTATTTTTACAAACTTAAGACCTTTGTGGAAGAAAAATATCAAAAAAAATGTTAATTGTGATATTTAGTCTAAAATCGCAGCGATTCCAGGCAGTACTTTTCCTTCCAGCATTTCAAGCATAGCACCTCCACCTGTGGACACATAACTCATTTTATGTTCGAAGCCAAATTGCTTCACAGCAGCAACAGAATCACCACCACCCACTAATGAGAAAGCCCCGTTTTGTGTGGCCTCAGCGATATAATCACCAAGAGCAATTGTTCCTTTGGCGAAGGACTCCATTTCGAAAACTCCTAATGGACCATTCCATAAAATCGTTTTAGATTCCAAGATTACTTTCTTGAAATTTTCCAAAGATTTAGGACCTGCGTCAAGACCTTGCCATCCGTCAGGAATTTCTCTCACATCAACAATTTTGGTATTGGCTGTATTTGAAAAATCATCTGCTGCCACTACATCAACAGGAATGTGAACCTGTACTCCTTTTTCTTTGGCTAATCTTAAAATTTCAAGTGCCAGTTCCTGTTTATCATCTTCACAGATTGATTCACCAATTTTACCACCCTGTGCTTTAATGAATGTAAAAGTCATACCGCCACCGATGATCATGTGATCTACTTTGTCAAGAATATTTTCGATAACCGTGATTTTAGAAGATACTTTAGATCCTCCTAGAACTGCTGTAACCGGTTTTTCGCTATTTTTAAGTACTTTATTTAAACTTTCTATTTCTTTTGCCAACAAGGTTCCAAAACATTTTTCAGTTGGGAAAAATTGAGCAATAATAGTAGTTGAAGCATGCGCTCTGTGTGCCGTTCCGAAAGCGTCGTTTACGTAGATGTCTCCAAGTGAAGCCAATTCTTTTGCAAAAGCAACATCTCCGGCTTCTTCTTCAGCATGAAAACGTAAATTTTCCAATAATAAAACTTCTCCCGGTTTAAGCTCTTTTGCCGCAGTCTGAGCTGGTTCTCCCACACAATCAGCAGCAAATTTAACTTCTGCTCCTAAAATTTCTGAAGCTGTTTTTAAAATATGTTTTAATGAATATTTTTCTTCAACCCCTTTTGGTCTTCCTAAATGCGACATTAAAATCACGCTTCCTCCTTGTGCCAGAATAGCATCAATAGTCGGTTTAGCGGCTTCGATACGCGTAGCATCCGTTACCTTAAAATTTTCATCCAGCGGTACATTAAAGTCAACACGGATAATTGCTTTTTTATTTTTAAAATCGAAATCGTTTAAAGTTTTCATTTGATAAATTTTTAATTTTTTTGAAAGAATAACAAATATAGAACTTTTAGAGTAGTATTAAATTTGAAAAAAGCAAAAATAACGGATCAATAACAACGAAAACGTTGTAAATTAGGAAAAAAAACAAATTAATGGCAAAAATTGAAAAGGCTTTTGCTCTTTAATAATAAAAGCTTACTGTATCAATCAACCGTAAGCTTTTATTATAAAGGTATTATTAATCATGAACCGGACTTTGCGTACAAGGACAGTTACTGATTGAACCTAAGAAATCGAAACCAATAGTAATTGAGTGTGTACCGGTATTGTAGCTTCCAAGATCGTTGAACATTACCTGATATGAATAGGCGAAGTAAAATTTAGACTTCATAAAACCAAGCATTGGCCCAAGCGATAATGGTTTTGGAAACTGATCATTTAAGAAACGGTAAGAAACACCGACCCAGTAGTAATCTTCGTAACGGTTAAAGCGTCTGTACTTAAAGTTGAAATCGGTTGTAGAACGCTGATCACTTGCAAAATACTGGTAGAATACAGATGGTTCGTATTCGATACGGCTATTTTCACCATCTTTAAAAACATATCCGGTATATACCTGATAATTAGAAAGTAACTCCGGTTCTATTCCTTTAAATTTGTCCACGTTTTTCTTTAAAACGTTATTCGCATTAAAACTGATATAAAAGCTTCTGTTACGATACAATCCACTAATATCGAAGTTATTGTTTGAATTGTTACGATCCCCCAACAAAGCCGGGTTAAGAGTCACAGGCTCATTTGAATTATTCGTGAAATTCTCTGTTAAGATTCGAAACGTATTAAAGTTATACGAAATACCTAATGAAAGATATTGTTTTGAAGTATAATCTAAAATAAGGTGGTGCGCAAAGGAAACTTTAGCACCGGTTTGTCTTGTATTACCATTACTATCGTTGTACAATGATATACCCACACCAGAACGATCCAGCACGCGAAAATCGGCGTACACAGACTGGTTATCAGGAGCATCTTTTATTCCAACCCACTGCGTTAGACCATTGGCTCTAATTCGGAGATTATCACCAATACCAGCATAAGCAGGTGAGAGTATAAAAGGATTATCGGCCAAATATTGTGTAAACACCGGTAGGTTTAGCTCTTGGCTGTAACTTGTTGTTACAGCCATGAGTACTAAGGATAAAATAATTTTTTTCATTGTAATAATTTTTTTAGATAACATCATCGGGGCTATAATTTTGTTATCTGTATAAAGTGAAATGTCCAACAAACTCTCTTGCATCTTTCTCGTCATTTAGTTTAAGAACATACCAGTAATCACCTGTTGGTAATTCGGCACCGTTGTATCTACCATCCCATTTCTGACCTACATGATATTTGGCAATTACTCTTCCATATCTGTCGAAAATATCGAAAGTCAGGTTTTTGTATGCCAGTGCACCACAATCAGGACCAATCTGATCATTACGTCCGTCACCATCCGGTGTAAAGTAATTCGGCAGACAGAAGTCGTAGAATGTACCATGTACTATAGTTCTGTACTCACAACCATTCTGATCTCTTACCACTACGCTATAGTCACCTGTTTTGTAGATTCTGTAAGTATCTGATGATGTAAATCCTTCGTCATTGAAATTGTATTCGTAAGCCGGTACACCACCAGAAGCTTTCACCTGGATAATATTCAGGTCTTTATTAACTGTTGCCGTAACGTCTATTAAATTCAATGGAGCAACAGCATCAATACGAACGGTATTCGTCATTCTTGTACAACCTTCCAGAACTACTTCTACGCTATAATTACCAGTAGGAAGGTTTCTAAATATCGGGTTACCGGTTTGGGTAATTCCTTTAGATACTCCATCTTCGAATAAAGTATAAACGATAGTCGCTTTTCTGGTATCATCGATACTTGAATCAACTTCAACCGTAATGTTATTTACCGGGAGATCATTCTCACAATCGTAATTTGCCTGCGCGATCGGATTTAATTTAACCGGATCCGGTAATTTAAGGAATACCTCATTGGTACATTCGTTAAGATCTTTGACTATTACATGATATTCAATTCCACCAGAAAGACCTTGGAAACTAAATGTATTGGCATCAACATCGGGTGCTCTGAAATCTATTGTAACACCATCTCCAGTTATACTGGCCATATAAGGTCCTACACCACCTGTAACTTCCACAAATGCAACTCCGTCTTTATCGCCGAAACAATATTCCGGAATTTGTGAACTTACAATTTCAGCAACTTCTAATGCGTCCGGTTGCTTCACTTCATCTTCGTAATCACGGAAACATCCGTTTGCATCCTGAACTCTTATGGTATAAATACCAGGTTTTAAGTTATCGAAAACATTTGAATCAAAGAACTGTTCAAGGTTTGGATGCAATGCATATACATATCTGCCTGTTCCTCCTGTTGCATTAACTGTAATTTTACCATTACTGAATCCGTTACACTTGACATTTTCTACAGCTAATGTTGCAGACAATTCAGTATCCGGTTGTGTAATTTCGATTATCTCGAAAGGCTGCTCACAATCCAGGCTTTTTACTGTCACACGGTATTTACCTACAGCAAGTTCTGTAAATTCACCCGGTGTCAATTGTGTCGGAGCCGGAGTAATTGCATTACCATTCACATCTGTTAAAATGTAAACATAATTACCTAAACCTCCTTTTGCAATAGCCGTAATAGATCCGGATACAGATCCTCTACATTGAATATCCTGATGTTCGTATACTTCCAATGTAATTGCAGGAACTGGTGAGAATTCAACAGTAACTTCAGCTGCAGTTTTACAATCATTTGAATCTTTTACAAAATACTTGTACGTTACATTTGCCGTCGTTTTTGGTAAATCAATCTGCACTTGTGATACAAATGATGTTGGGTTATAAGTAGTTCCATCCGTACTATAGAAATAAGGACCTGTTCCACCTGTAGCTTTAAGGATAATTCTTGGCGTAATGGCACAAGTTTCTGTTCTGTCTATAGCTATAGTTGCTTCCACTTCATTCGGTTGGTCAACTTTAACCGTGTTAGAGGTACCCACACACGTCCAGTCATCAGAAACAGTAACAAAATAAGTTCCTGCGCCTAAATCTGCAAATACTTTATCCGGTTGGGCATCTCTGGTCATTACTGTACCGTTTGCCAAAGTTCCGTGTAAGGTATAGGTGTAGTTTCCTGATCCGCCTGTAATTGTGTTTACCGTTAACGTAGCATCTGTGTCATCATAACAAAGCAGTTTTGTTTTATCTAAACCAACTGTTACATCAATTGGTTTTGGAGCATCTAACTGAATTGGTGCTGACACCTCACAACCGTTAATGTCTTTCACAAATACCACATAGGATCCAACTGCTAAATTTTCGAAAACATTTACAGTAGAATATGGTACAGTCTTATCTCCTTCTAATTTATATTGGTATTCACCTGGCCATCCACCGGTTGCTGATACAGAAATAATACCATCATTTCCGCCGTTTGCACAAGTAATTTGTTTTACACTTGGTTCAATTACCAATTGCGTTGTCGGACCTTCAATACTAAATTCAGTCGTAACGGTACAGAATGGTGACTTAATGAGCGTAGCTACTACCGTGTACTTACCTCTAATCAGATTAGAAAGTTTTAGTTCCGGTGATACTGTAGTACCACTTTGTTGTGCACCTGATTCATGCGTGATAACATAACTGAAGATATCTGCTTCATCTGCTGGTACAATTTCATCTACCAATGTTAAAGTAGCGCTTCCGTCTGTATCACTGTAGCAAACAAGATTTTTAACCTCTGAAGCTATAATTCTGAATGTATTAGGCTCATTAACGATATGGAATTTTTCGATGCTACATCCTGTTATAGGATTAGTTACTACAATTTTGTACTGACCTACTTTTAATCCTGTAAACAATCCTGTAGAACTAGCTGTAACCGGATATATTGATCCGTCAGCCAATACGCCTTCAATCGTGTACGTCAAAGTTGGTAAAGAACCTGTTGTGCCAATTGCAGTAACCTGAATGGACTCGTCGTCTTTACAAGTTATTTTAGTAACATCAATTTTTAAATCCTTAATATCTGCATATGGATTAATAATCACACTGTTAGACTGACCCTGACAGCTGTTACTGTCATAAACCGTTACAGTATAGGTTCCGCCTAAATAATCAAATTCAGTATACGTATTTCTATCGTCTTTCTGAACAGATTTACCATCTCTGAAAAATTCATAGATTAAGTAATTCCCTGAACCTCCTGTAACAGAACCCGGAGCAACGGTGATCGTTGCATTGATTGAAGCATTGCTACCTGTATTACAAACATATTGTGTAACATTCGGTAAACCTACCGCTATTACAGCTGGCTCTGCAACAGTAATTGTTGCTGTATCTGAACAACCTCTTCCTGATAATACAGTTACGGTATAAAGTCCGTAAGGTAAATCATAGAAAACAGGTGTGTCCTGAGCTGGTCTCGGCGTAAATCCTGCCGGTCCTGTTAAACTATATTTGTAAACAGGGTTATTGTTTGATGTTGCAATGGCTACAGTGATTGTACCATTAGAACCACCGTTACAAGAAACAGCTGTAGGAGTTAAAATAATTCCGGTTACATCTGTTGGTTTTTCGATTTCGATATCAAACTCTTTTTCACATAATGTAACGACATCTCTTACCTTAAATTTGTATGCAGCCGGAGCAAGGTTTTTAAACACAGGAGTAACCTGGCTTGTAGCCCAATTGTCTTTTGTATATACATAACTGTTAGCTGGTAAAACCGTACCCCCTGCAGCATGTAAAGTAATTTCTCCTGTTGCTGTGTTACAATTTGACATTACCGTTATTTCTCCACTTAATGTAAGCGGTTCTAAAACAGTAACCGGTGCAGCAGCTGTTGTCGTACATTGATTTGCATCTTGTACTGTAACGGTATATTGTCCCGGAGAGTAAACGATAAAGAAATTATCTGTTGTAAACGGTCCGTTGTCTAAACTATATTGTAAAGTTCCAACTCCGGTTGCCGTAACATCAATTCTATATCCTAAAGCGCTGGCACATTGGCTCGCTACTTTTACATCCGTAATGGTTGGTTTAGGATCTAGTGAAACATTTACTGTTACATGATCGTAACAACCGTTCGCATCTTTCACATACACATCCCAGGCATCGAATAATGGGAACACTTGTGTAGTGACAATTGTTTTTGTCGGAGATGGTGTATACACTAAAAGTGCTGTACTTGTTCCCGCAGGAGCAAATGCATACGTATATCCAGGAGTACCACCAACAATTGTTGAAGGATCTACCGTCAATACTGCACCGTCATTGTTACAGTTTTGGTTTACATTGTCCACTTTTAAACCTGCCAGGCTTAATACTGGTGGTTGTGTAATATCGACAGGGTTTGAATCAACTGTACATTCAGGGTAAGCTGTCTGTGTAATTCTAACTGTATAATTACTTCCAAAAGGAAGTCCCGCAATTGTAAACGGATTACCTGTTGTAGCATTTCCTGTTCCAGAAGCACCCGCTACTGCATTGTTTGCAGCATCGTAAACCTGATACGTAAATGCACCCGCGTAATTGGTAATGCTCACTGTGATTTCTGCATCGCTGAAACCATTACAGCTTACCATTTGAGAGGCTGTTGCAATCACTTTCATTGTATTGAATAACGGAACGTTATATACATTAGAAAGGATGAAACAATCTGTCGTTTTATCAGTTACTTTAAACTGATAGAAATGACCTGCATCCGGTGCTGTATAGTTAAATGTATTTCCTGTTACCGGAATAGCTGAAGCGAACAGAATACCATCTTTATAAACATCGTATTCAAAGTTAGCCGGAACAGATCCGCCTGCGATAACGACGTTAATAATTTCTCCTGCATTCTTACAATCTGCTTTAGTATCTAAAGTAGCTGTAGCAGAAATCAATTTAGGGAATGGGTTGATCGGAACCTGAACAGAAGCGATACAGCCATTACCATCTTTAACATAGTAGACTGGATTTTGAACTGATCCGTTATCTATCACATTAAATGTATTTGTGGTTTGCCAGTTTGTTCCGTTGTCACTATAGGTATAATCTGTAACCAGGTTAGTTCCTTTTCCACCTGTACCTGTAACCGTAACAACAGTTGCATTTAGGGTGTTTGTTCCTGAACAAGTATATGGCGAAGCTAAAGCTGCAGCCACAACCGGAGTTGGAGGGTTAATAATAACGGTATCCGTAGCAGGACAATCTCTTCCTGATTTTACAGTAACGGTATACGTACCTGCAATTAAATCTTTGAATAGAGGATTGTTCACCTGACTAACCGGTAATCCGCCAGCCGGAATTGTGCGCTGAATCGTAAAGGTGTAATCCGGATTGTTGTTAGACGCTGGTAAATTAAATAAAATAGAACCATCGCCTATAGTTCCCTGAGTTCCTGAACAACTTGGTGAAGTTGGTGTCGCAGTAAACACAACCGGAGTTGGATCTACCATTACTACAGCAGGAATCGGATATGCACAACCTCTTGAATCGTATACTGTAAATACATAACTACCTGCAGCTGTTACGGTGTAATCAGAGAAAGCAGGGTTGGTAAATGCTACTGGTGCAGAAGCTCCGCCTCCATTTATATTTACTGTATAAGTGTAAGCAGGATATCCGCCAACAGCACTTATTCTAATTGTTCCGTCTGGAGTTGCACCGGCACAATAAAGGTCTTTTTTGTTTTCTGCAGAAGCAAAAAGCTGACCATTGATTTTAGTTGTTATAGCATCTGTACAACCAAATTTATCTCTAACCGTAATGGTATAATCACCAGGTTTCAGATTTGTAAATGAACCTCCAAGCTGCCAGTTTGTACCATCAATACTAAATTCGTATGGTGTTACAGGATGTGGCGTACCTACAGAAGTAGCACTTACATTGATTGTTGTTGTATTATCATTTACATAACAGTAGTTAGAAGCGTCGATTGCGATTGTTGGTTTAACCGGAGCCGTCAAATTAAACGAATCTGTTACTTCACAACCATTACTGTCTTTTACAGAAATGTTGTAGGTACCTACTACAGTAAGACCAGCAAAAATTCCATCTGTATTTGTTTTAACCGTTGCGCCCTGAGTTAAAGTGTACGTATAATCACCCCAACCGTCATGACCCACAACTGTTACCTCTCCAAAAGTAGTACAACCTAGTGGTGTAACCACTTTTGTAACAGATAGTGGTGCAGGTGGTGCAGTAATGTCAAATCCTAATGGCAATGCCATAGAACAGCCTGTTACGTCATCATATACCGTAAGCGTATGGTTACCGCTTGACAATCCTGTTAAATTGATTGTTGACGCTGTTAAATTATTTACAGCTGGATTTGCATCTAATATATAGTGGTATGTTCCCGGAGCAGCTGAGCCAAAACCTGACACGAAGAAAGTAGCTTTCCCGTCTGTAGCCGTAGCACAAGTTATTCCTGTTGTGGATTGCTCCACTACATTGATTTTGATTACATCTTTTATGGTATAAGGTGCCTGATCTTTACAGTTTCTAGAATCCGTTACTTCAAAAATATAGTCACCAGCAGGCAAAGCTGTGAAAAGACCAGAGCTTAAACCTGATATATTTCCTGCCTGTGCAACCGGTGAAATGATTTTATAAGTAGAAGTTCCAATACCCTTGGTACTTACCACCTGAACATCACTTGTCGTTGCCACACATGTAATAGTAGTTTGCGTAAATGCTGGTTCATTAAATACCGGCGGATCTAATTTAAGAATATCCACAGTACCTGATTTAGAACAGCCATTTGCATCTCTCACACTGAATGGAATATTCAGCTGATCGCTTCCTGTATCTATAACATTGTACGTCGTCTTAGTACTGAAATCACTACCATTAAAACTATATTCGATGGTTCCTGTACCTCCACTTGCAGATAAAACAACCTGAGCGTCTACTCCTACATTACCAGGACCACAAGTTAGTGGTGTAATAACCGGAGCAATAAAATTAACCTCTGTTGGTTCCCCTAAAGTTACCGTACTGGATACTTCGCAACCTAAATTATCTTTTACAATAAACGGATAAGCTGTTGCACTTGCAGTAGCTGTATACGTATCATTTGTAGAGAATCCCAGATTATTGAAATTATAAGTATAAGGTCCTTGTCCTCCTGTTGCCGATAATACAATAGTACCTGTACCACCAAAACATAATGGTTGTATCGTTTTTGCATCTGGTACAATTGGTACAATAGGATCAATTGTTACAGGGTTTGTACTAATAGGACAACCGTTTACATCAGTAATTCTGAAGATATAAGTATCTGCAGCTCCCGAAGGCACTGTATAATCGAAAGATGTTACTCCGGCAACAACAGTTGTCGCAGGCGTAAATGTAACGAAACCGGCAATTCCTTTTTTAACTTCATACGTGTAAGCAGGTGTACCGTCTTTAACTTCAACATGAATGACAGCATCTTCCACTACAGTTCCCGTAACCGAACAAGCTAGTACTTTTCCAATAGATGCTATTGCAGATGGCGTTGCATTTATGTTTAGATTAGTCGGAAGTGCCTGAGAACAGTTGTTTTTGTCTATCACTACAAAAGTATGTGGTCCTGAATTAAGACCGGAAGCAGTATAAGTTAGTCCAGTAACCGGAACCGGAGTACCGTTATCAACACTTATTTTATATGGACCCATTGTAGGTACTGGATCTGTGATATCAACAGTAACTTCAAATGCGCCTTCTCCTGCACAAAAAGTAGTAAAGTCTACGTTAAATACCGGAAGAGGATCCTGAATAACTTTAACGGTTGCACTTGTAATACAGTTGTTTGCATCTTTAACCCATACCAAATAATCTCCTGAATTAACAAAGAATGTATTGGTACTATGGATCGGTAAGAATGATGCAGCTGTTGGTTTTGGATCATCAGCGTCACCAATTGCTCCTGTATCTGTAATTATTTGGTATAAATATGAACCTGCACCACCTTTACCCTGAGCGGTAACAATACCGGCGTTTGGATTACAATTGGCATTTCCAAGTGATGATGCCAATAAGGTTAATGGTGTTGTGGATTCTTTTATTTCGAACATTGTTGAAGCAGACTGACATCCGTCAATAGTTCCGCCTCTTTCTGTGAATACAATATAATATCTTCCCGGTACTAAAGTTCCAGGATACGTTATAGTAAATGGCGCCGCTACCGGTGCATTCAATAATGGACTCATCACAGCATTATCCTGATCTCTGAAAATCTGATAATCTACAGAAGTTGTCGTGGCGTGTTGTCCTGTAATAGTAAAGGTTACTTTACCATCACCAAGTCCTTTACAAGTAACATTCTGAGGCGCTGGAGTACCTACCAGCGTAGAAGCTGATGGAATTGGTCCGGCTGCAGATTTTAAGAAGTAACAGTTTGTAGTTAAATCATGTACCACAAATGTATACGTAACACCAGGAATCAGAGGGTTAAATGTTTTAACATTTCCACCTACTACATCCGGTCCTGTATAATTATTTGAATAGGGTGGTGTATTAAATTCTAATATACCAAATTCATAGTTTCCACTACCTACCGATGCAACAGCCGTAACAGTTGCAGTTCCGCCTGTTGTACAGGTAGAAGGCGTAGTTGTAACATCAATCACCAGGTCATTTGGCGGAGAAGCCATAACCTCTTTCTTTTCTACAGAACAGCTATTAACATCCCTAACTTCTACAGTATAGATACCAAAATCAATAATATCAAACTTATGATCTTCTCTTGCAGTTGTTGTATAAGAAGCTGTATAGCCAAAATTATTACTAATATGGTACGTGTATTGTCCTGTTCCACCATTAGCATTTACCACTGTGATTGAACCTAAAGTTGAACCCGGAGGTGTTGAAGACGGATCACATTCAATATTAGCCACAACCGTACCGAAAGTAATAGGATCCGGTGCGATAACAAAAGCCTGAGCAGTTCCTGTTCCTATACAACCTTTCGCATCACGAACCTGATAAGTATATCCTAAACCAGCTCCCGGTGCTCCCGGTAAATCTGTAAAATAACCGGAATCATTGCTCGTTACCCAATTATCAATAGTATACGTAAACGGACCAACTCCACCTGAAGTTACCGTCACTTTTATAGTTCCTTCTTTAGATAAGGTACATAATGTTCCTGTTGCTACAGCACTTACCACTGGTGGTATTGGTGCAGTAACTGTAACCGGAACTGTACTTTCTGCAGAACATCCGTCAGAAGTAACCTGGAAATAATAATTTCCGGCTCCTGCAGCTGACATATTGAATACATTACCCGGTAAGGCAACGTAAGTTCCTCCTGTACCTAATTTATACCAGTAAGTATATGCAGTACCTCCGCCTACGGCTGATAAGGTAACTTGTGCATCTGTAGTGGTAAATGGCGGAACGGCTGTACAGGTAACATCTTTTTCAGATTTCACTGTAAGCTTTAATTGATTGTTAATAGTTAAAGGGAAAACGGCAGATATACATCCGTTGGCATCTTTAACCGTTAAATTATAAATACCCGGACCGGAAATAGTTTTAGTTGGGTTTGAAGAGTAAACTCCATTCACACCATAAGCTATTGTTGAACCTGTGAAAACAGTTCCTGACATCACGATGGTAAGAGAACCTCCTTTGTAACACGTTACCGGTATTGGGTCAACGGTTGGTACTGCATCTCTCACTACTGTAAATGATGTCGTGGCAGGACAACCTTTTGCGTCTCTTACAAATACATTGAAAGTTTCTCCGTCTACAAGAGTATTTCTTGAGAAAACTCCTGTTGTGTTATAATCTGCCGGGTAAACCGGTGCCGGAGTTCCTGCTTTTGCAGAAACAACAGCATAATATAAGGTACCTGTACCACCTGTAGCAGTTACAGTAATCGCTGTATTTGGTTTGTCACAATACACTTTTGTACCTGATGCCGCAGTAATGGTAACTGCACTTGGGTTGGCAAGGTCTACAAAAGCGGTATTATTACATTTTGTTGTTGGGTTTGTAACCGTAATGGTATACGTTGTTCCTCCAGGTAGATTAGTGAACGTAACCACATTACCTGCCTGAGATCCGCCTGTAATAGTGGTTCCAGCTGTATTTTTCAGCACATATGTAAATCCTGCTGAGTTACCTCCAACATTGAATTTAATAGATCCGTCTGAAGCATTATTACAAGATACTGCAGAAACCAAACTACCGCTTACGGTAATTGGAACTACATTATCAATGGTATAATCTCCATCTCTTATACAACCGTTATCATCTGTAATTCTAAAGAAGTACTTCCCTGGAGCTAAATTGGTAAAGGTATAATCCTGAGCATTAATACCTGTTACAACTGGAGTTGCCGGAGCAATTGCAGCCGTTGTACTCGTGATTTCAAATTTAAATGGCGCTACACCGTTAGTAACGGTAACTTTTAAATCTGTATCCAGTTGAGTAGCGTCACAGCTAATAACATTTGCCTGTGCAAAAGCTAAAGCCGTTGGCGGGTTTAATGTATTTATTGTAGCAGATGCTGGTGCCGTACAGCCATTTTTATCTATTACTGTAATACTTACAAGACCCGGAGTGCTTGTTGTAAATGTATTTGAATCTACATAACCGTTCCCGTCTCCGTAATCATATTTATATTTTCCTCCTGTAAACGGAGTTCCATTAATTGCTGTTACTGTAATAGTAGCCGCTTGTGGAGCATTTCCAGTTCCACATTTTACTTTTGTTGCTAAAGCTGAAGCTGTCAATGCAATAGCAGGCTCTGTAATGGTAACCGATACCGGTGCAGAAGTACAACTTTTAGCATCTGTAACTGTAACAGAATAAGTTCCGGCTTTGATACCTGTAAATACATTATTCGTTTGTGTAATTACAGCCCCTGTTGTTGGCGCAGTTGGCGTTAATACATAGGTATACGTTCCTGCAGTCGGGTTTGTTGTTACCGTAACAGTACCTGTAGCATCTCCTTTACATTTTACATGAGCCGGAGTGGCAGCAGTTACTACTGGTTTTACAATAGCATTTATTTTTTGACTTACAACGGTAGTACAATTTTTACTGTCTGTAATTTCAAAATAATAAGTAGCAGCACTAGGAGCCGGATATGTAAACGAAGTCTGTCCGGCTGCAAGTGTTGTATAACCGCCTGTAAATGGCGCACCTGTCGTATTTACTCTGTATTTATAGTCCGGATAACCCGCTGTAATATTATAAACCCTGATGGTCGCACCTGGCGTAGCAAGAGAACAATCTAAATCTTTGTCTAAAGTAATGCTTGCTGCTATTGGCGAAGCAATAGTTGTTGCAGGTAAATTAATAAAACAACCTGTAGAAGTATCTGTAACTTTAATAATATAACTTCCCGGGATTAATCCTGTGAATGTTCCGTTATTCTGGGTTACACTTCCAAGTGTATAAGTATAATTAGGCGCTGCATTAGGCGTTACCTTTATAGTAGCTCCTGAAGCACTTGAACAAAAATCTGATGTAACAGTATCTATACTGGCCACCGGATTAACTTTAGGATTAATCGTGAAATTTTGGGTTTTAGTACAGCCATTTAAGTCTGTTACTACCACTTTATAATCTCCCGCTGCTAATCCAGTAAAAGTATTAGTCGTTTGATTCACAACAGCTCCTGCCGGAGTTACCGGAGTCAATTCGTAATTTTTATATGGTTTCCAGCCACCTACTGCATTTATGACAGCCTGACCTAAACCGTTACAAGTAACATGAGTTAATGTAGGAGCGTTTAAAGCTAAAGCTGCAGCCGGAGCCAAAATCGTTACGGTCTGTTGTGCAGAACACGTAGTAGAAGTATTCGTTACTGTAATCGTGTGTAAACCAGGACTCAATGCTGATACCGGAATATCAAAAGAAGTTCCTGCTGCAGGAGATGTTCCTGTTACAGCCGTTCTTGTATCAACTACATAAGAATAATTAGTACCATTACCCAATCCTGTAACTGTAAATATCGCACTACCGTTGGTATCACCAAAACATACGATATCAATTTGAGATTTAAATGTTACTGCAATAGTTGGTAATGCAGGTATAAATATAGTTTCTTCGAATTTACAATTGTTCGCGTCTTTTACTTCAAATTTATAAGAAACGCCAGCCGCTAAACCTGTAAACGTAGTAGTAGTCTGGTAAGCACCAACCGTTGGTAAAAGCATTCTGTACTGTAAGCCTGCCGTTG
The DNA here is from genome assembly GCF_009674775.1 of Flavobacterium sp. LC2016-23. GTDB lineage: Bacteria > Bacteroidota > Bacteroidia > Flavobacteriales > Flavobacteriaceae > Flavobacterium. The sequence goes on from NZ_WKKE01000008.1 coordinate 19,102, forward strand.
GTAAAAGTACACCAGCTGCATTCTTCACATCTGAAATGGTTACAGTAGCCGTATTACTTGGACAGGTTACTTTCGAAGGAGTAAGCGTCATTGCTGCCGGTGGGTTCAATTTAGTAATTGTTCCCGCTGGTATTGTAACAGAACAACTTTTCGAATCTGTAATTGTAACCGTGTAAACACCTTCTGTACTTAAATTATTAAATACAAGTGTTCCTTGTGGTCCGGCATATTTAACACCGTCTTTCAATAAAGTATACTGGTAAGAACCATTTCCTCCACTAACTCCTGAAACTGTAATTGTTGCAGGATTATCACAATTGTATAAAGGCGCCATGGTAGCAGTACCTTTAATTACATCCGGTTGGAAAACTTTAAACGAATAGGATTGCTCACACTTTTGTGCATCCTGAACAATATAAGTATAAGTCGTTCCTGCAATAGAACCGGCTAATGATCCGTAAGTAGTGGTAGAGGTAAAAGCACCTGCACCATTAAACTGATATTTAAACGGAGCTACTCCTGTTAATGGTGTAATCGTAACGGTTCCGTCAGCGGCACCATTACAAGATACATTGGTAACTTGTTCTTTTGCAGTTACGGCAATTTTAGAATTAACGATTGCGTCAACCTTAAATGGACAATTTTTTACATCTGTAATTTCAAAAGTATAGGTTCCTGCAGTGCTTGTTGAATAGGTAAATTTAGGACCTGCAATACTGCCACTGGTAAATAATGTCGTGGCACCTTTTTTAACCACATATTTATATGGCGCATAACCTCCTGAAATAGAAACTTCTATAACTGCATTTGGCGAAGTGGTATCGCAACTTAATGGAGTAGTCGTTAGTGCATTTGCTGTTAATTTACCTTCAATTTTCTGGCTTACAGCTGTAGCATCACATTTGTTGCTGGTATCTGTAATCAAAAAGTCATAGGTTCCTGTTGCAGTTGCCGTATACGTAAATGTAGTTGCTGTAAAAGTAACACTTGGATTACTATATCCGGCTCCGTTTACATTTACCTGATAATAGAATGGACCGGTACCTTTAGTAATATTAACTGTAATCAGAGCACTGGTATCGTCAAAACATAAACCTGTATTAGAAACAATCGTTGCTTCCGGTTTAACAGGGTTATCAATAACTAAATCTATATTTTTGGTACTTGGACATCCATTACCATCAGTTCCTGAAACCGTATAACTTCCTGGTGCAATACCTGTTATCGTTCCACCATTAACAGGGAACGTTTGGGTAAACGGTGAATTTTTGTCCTTAAGTATTAATGTATATGGTCCGGCACCTCCCTGTGCACTTGCTGTAACTGTTGCCGCAGCACCACTTGGTGTACATAAAGCCACACTTGCATTTGCTTGTAAGACAAAAGCAGTAGGTTCTGTAATTTTTGTCGGAATAGGAATAATACATGGAGTTCCTGGTGCTGGTGCAGCCGGATTATCGTATCGAACATTAACATTATAATTCCCCGCTTTGTTTGAAATTGTCACTGGCGAAACTTTTGAGTTTAACCAGTTAGCACCTCCATCTATAGAATAATAGAATCCATTATTAGTATCAAAGTTTTTAACAACAATATCAAAAGAACCGTTACCACCATTACAATTTGCCTGAACAGATTTTTCAACCGTTGCAGAAAAAGCGTTACCAAGTGGCACTGTAAAATCAACGAATATATCTTTCGCACATGTTTTTGGTAATTGATAAACAGTAATATCATCAATAGCCACATCGTTTCCACTTGTTTCTTTTACGTTTGAACGGACAATAAATTTTAAATTAGTATTAGCTCCCGGATCAAGAGTCATAACCGTTTTAGGATAAACTTCCCATTTTTCAGATTTAGGTATTGAACCTGTATTAAACCCTGAAATCTCAACGCCCGCTGCGTTAACCAATGCAACCCTAAGATTTGGGTCCGCTTGGTTATTGTTTTTATTTAGCAGGTTCATTGCAAAAAACTCGAAATTAATCGGCTGGTTCGGAATAATATCCTTAATGTCTTTTTGGTATAAAATCGCCGTCACCGGAATTTGATCTCCAATATTAACCACTAAACATCTTCCCTTAGCAGTCGCCGGAACAGTTGGAGGTGTATGATCACCCGGTTGTATCCATGCTCCGAAAGGCTGTACAATCTTTGCCGTAACAGAATAATCACCGTCATTGATTTCTATAGCTCCTCTACATTGAGTTGCTGCTACTTGTCTTTCAAAACAATAATAGGTACTATTAATTCCGGGAGACTGAACATCATCACCATAACCAAAATCTTCTTTTAATAAAATACTGTATGTAGGAACATTTGTAAGTTTATACTCTACCCTAACTTTATGAGGTCCCGCAGATACATTAGGGAAAACATTTGTAGGATTATTGGTATTTGCAACGGTACTTGGCAATAAATAATAGTTGAAGCTATAATTGGCTGCGCCCGGATTTTTAACCGTTACCGTACTTGTTGCAGACCCGTCACAATTAAATGTTACAGGATTATCAACATCAATAACGGGTGCTACCGGTTGAGGATCCAAAACAATACCTGTCATTGGATAAATACAATCAACAGCATCTTTTATATAAAAAGTATAAGGTGTTACTCTCGGATTTACGTAAGCAAAATTATCTTTAATCCAGGTGGTGCCTCCATCAAAACTGTATCTGTATAAGTCTGGAGCGGCAAAAGGAGTTCCTCCCTGGGGGTTTGTAATTCTAACCAATCCCTGGTTTTCAAAACCAGTAGGTCCACAACCGGACAAAGCTGCAACTCCCGCTGAAGCACTCAATCGGGATTCCGGTCCGGTAATTTCTACTATTTTAACGGCATCGAAACAATCTTCAGTACCATATGTATATTTTACGATTACATTATATTTAGCCGGAGCTAAATTGGTAGTTGGTAACGTTGTATACGCCCCACCATTCACATTATAAGAAACGCTGTAACCTGAATCTGCTGGCGTAACTGTCATCGAAATTTCACCTTTCTCACCATAACATTTACCATTTTTCGGGGTTATTGTTACTGTTGGTCTCGGTGTGTCAACAACTGTTATTGTTGGTATTGTAAATTTACAACCTGCATAATCTGTTACTATAATATCATATTTACCACCATTAGTTAGTGGTCTGACTACAGTAATTACAGGATTAGATCCTGTATCAACTCCATTTACATTATAATTATATTTGGCAGGACTGGAGTTAGGAATTGGAGTTCCACCCGAAGCAGTAATGGTAATTTCACCATTTCCACAAGCTAATGATTTCGTAACTTGTGCGGTAGCCTTTAATGTTTTATCGAATACCTCGACTGTTTTCATTGCGAAACATCCATTATTCGCAGGAAGTACTAAACTATTATTAGCATACACTTCAACATCATATTTTCCGGGAGCTACTGCAAAATCTTTATAATTAGGAGAGGTGATTTTTCCTGAATTTGCTACAATTGTATTTGTTCCGGCATTTTTTATTATAAACTGATAATCTCCGGGAACACCAGCTGCACTAGCTCTGATAGAACCACCAACTGATCCACAAATAGCGTCGGTAGCGACTACCTCAGGATTGAATGTAGCTTGCAAAATTGTTACTTTAATAGTAAAAGGACATGAAGCAGTTTCTGTGGTGGGCGCGGTTTGTTTTACAGTAATTACGTAATCACCAGGATTCAGATTATCAAATACATTTGAAGTTTGAAAATTAGTTCCGTCTTTACTATAGGTATAACCTGTATTGGGTAACGGGTTTGTAACCGTTATTTTTCCGGGTGTTGAACAAATTGCGTCGTCTTTTTTAACCTTTACTTCTAAAGGATTCTGGAAAACACTAAAATAAAACGTGTTCACACAGTTGTTACCATAACTCACAATCACTCTAAAGGCCCCGGATTTATTTGCCGTAAAATTTGGTCCGTCAGGTGCTGCCTGTGCCCAGTTTACAGCATCTTCATACGCACAACTTGCAGGAAACCCTGAAGGAGGTACGTCTGTAGAAACCTGCCATTTAATACTGGTTGCTCCGGCAATATTAGTCTGGATTTCTTTGGTGTCATTTAAACCACATAAGAAAATCTTTGGAAATTCCTTATTATCGTTGGCACATAGATAAGGTCTCTTTGTTGCGGGATCGATATTACTCGCATAAGGACTAACCGGATTATCATTGGCACCTTTTGCGTAATCTTCAACAGTATACGTCTGAAGAATACCTTTACAATCCGGATTACCTCCGGTTTGTACCGTGTAAATTCCTGCTTTTGTAACTGTAATTTGTTGTGTCGTTCCAACTACTTTTCCAGACTCATCTTTCCACTCGTAAGTAGTATACCCATTGGCAGCTTTTAGTATCGCGCTACCACAAAGTGATACTTTTCTTTGAAACAAACAATCATCTATACCAACCAAAAAGTTTGTTGAAGTAGGATCACCAACAATACAACCTGTATTAAAGGAATAACTTCCATCACCATATGGCTGCCCATTGTTTGTTGGATTTTGATCTCCAAAATATTGTGAGGTTGCCGTATTTTTTATTAAATTAGAACAAGCATCAACCAACTCATTACAATCAGAAACTACTCTGACTCTGAATTTTAATGTATATGTTGAACCTGATTTCTTAACTAAATCATCATCAACTTTAAATATAATTGTTCTTGTTGCCGGTGTATAAGAAACAAATGTAATACCAGCATCTTTATAAAGTATATCTGCTGCCGAATTAAAAATTACATTTTGAGGTAATACATCTGTAATAGTAAAATTCTTAGCATTGTCATTTCCCTGATTTCTGAAACCAATTTCATAACGTAATTCCTGACCTAAACTTACTGGTGCGGCTGAAGCATCATATTCTGTTACACCATCAGCGCGCAGCGCTTTTACAACTTTTGTTAATACAATTTTCGGTTCAATAATATCAACCGCAAAAGTCGTCACAAATGCACCATAACCATCGTCGGAAGTTGTTAGTTGAAGAGTAGCCCCGGTCTCGTTATTTGGAATAACAGCATTCTTGTCGTTTTTAACAATAACATTGTCAATATCGAATCCCATTGTGTTCTTACTTTTAGGATTTCGATCCAGAAAATGGGCATCATTATTTGAAATTGTAGCGTTAAAGAAATTTCCAACAGGATTAATATCGTCCCATATTGTTGTAAATCCTGCTACACTATTAGACTTAATTTGAAAATTATCGCCTGTCAACTGATTGTCCCCTTCTAAGGCACCAACCCCAATTTTAGCATTTACCTGAAAACCTACAGGCAATGTCTTAAAACCATTTACAGCATATGAAACTACTTTTAAACCACCCGGATCAACTCCTGCGTAACCATCAAAAACAGAAATAAATTTACTTGGTAAACTTGGACTTTCATAAATTACAACAAGTGTCCATCCACCAGCTCCACCACCGTTACGTTTACCTCTGGCAGCTCTTACATTTGCTACGGTATATTCACCATCGGCATCCAATTGTCCAGCGGTATTTTTTACCCCCTGTAAAAGTGTAGTTACGTCTTTAAAACAAACGTAAGGAGAGTCTTTAAAAGAATCAGAAACGTTTGGTCCATTCTTTTTATAACCATTAAAAATTACTTCTTTTACATCCGTTTTACTTGCTGTTAGCTTCTGATAAGTTCCATTAGGGACTTTAAATAGTACCGTATTCCAATCTTCATATCGAAGAGATCCATCATATTTTGTACCTGTATTAGTACTTCTCTCATACGGATAAATCGCAGACCAATACAATCCGGCAAAAACAATGCTCTTACAGGAATTATTAATAAGCAATTTGGCTGAGGTAGAATTATAAGTATCCGGATCAGAATCTATGTCGGTATATTCTACGTAATAATTATTATTATTACCCGGAGCATCAAAATCTTTATTGGCTTCAGTTGTTAAAGCTGGTAAATTAGTTACATCACCTGTATACAAAACACCATTAACTGGTTTTGCCGGACTAAAATCTGCAGGATTTTCATCTTTTCCAGGCGGAAAAGGTTTTATACGATCATTTACTTTGTTAATAACCGTATTACCAATTAAAATAATATCACCTTTAACTTTTACGCTTCCATTGGCAAGCCTGGATGAAAATGGCGTTCCAATCTGTGCATTGACAGAACCAAAACAGCACAACAATAAGAAAATAAACATGTTCTTATTGTGAATTGCTCTTACAAATAAAGGCTGCAATTGTGCATCAAAAAGTGAAGCATTACGCTTTTCAAACTGATTTTGAATATCAGAAACGATGTTTTTAATAAAAGTAAAAACAGTTTTTACTGATTTAAAAGTAGTAGGTTTTTCCATAGTCATCTTTTTGTTTACTTACACTTCATTGTCTAAGGGGCATTAGAAAATAAAATTATTAGTATTCTAAAATATTTATTATTATGTCCTTCTTAAAAATTAAGAAGGACGAAACTCTTTAATCTTAATTATATTAATTTTCCACTTTTACGATAGCCATTTTTCCGTTGTATGGCTTTTTACCTTTAGCTCCTAATGCTTCCTGAGCCTCAGATAATCCATCAAACTTATCGTAATAGATGTAATACTTACTTGTTGTTACATTATAGAAGAAATTAATATTCGTAACACCCGCAGCAACTGCTTTGGTTAAGAATTCATCTCTCTTTTCAACACTGCTGTGTACAGCAACAATCATATAGTACCCACTTTCAGAATTTTTAATATTCTTGATAATCTGCATATTTGACTGGTCTTCACCAAAATCAAAATCACTTGCTGTTAAAGGCGTGCTGCTCGGTTTGGTAGTTTCCTTAATACGTTTAAGAGCAGCTATATCCTGTGCATATCTTCCCTGATCATTTTCGTATGCCGCCTGCTTGATTCTACGTTTCTTCTCTATTTCAGTTTCTGCTTTAATACGTTCTAAATTGGCAAGTAAAGCTGCACCGTCTTCTTCCATTTTAAGCTGGGCCGCTTTCAACTGATTTATTTTTTCCAGATAAGCCTTGTTTAAAGCATCATTTTTATTTGGTACTTTTTTAAGTCTTTCGTTATATAAATTTGTCAGCTTCGCAATCTCATCTTTTTGAATTTTATTTGCCTCAGCCATCTGCAATTTTAAAGCTTCTATCTGACTGTTTTCAGCAGCTACACTCTTGAACGGTTTTGGTTCTTTGTAAATACCTTTATCACTTAAGTCATTCTCTTCTTTTAAATCATCCAGGTCTTTTTGTTTGTTTGCCACTGTTGCTTTAAACTGTGCCAACAAATCATTTTGAGCTTTAGCTGATGCATCTAATGATTGTGCTAAATTATCGATTGCTTTTGCTGTATCATCTTTAGCTAACGAAGCGGTTTTTGCAAGAGCGTCTGCATCAGCTTTTGCTTTGGCATCGGCTAATAATTTTGCTTCACGTGCTTCTTCTGCTAATCGTAATTGTTCTGTTTCCTGTTCCGCTTTTAATCTTTCATTCGCTTCTGCATCTGCTTTGGCTTTCGCATCAGCCAGTAATTTAGCCTGCTCTGCTTCCATATCTGCTTTGGCTTTGGCATCAGCTGCTAACTTCGCTTGCAACGCTTCTGCGTCGGCTTTTGCTTTGGCATCAGCTGATAATTTTGCTTGTAACGCTTCCGCATCGGCTTTCGCTTTGGCATCAGCTGCTAATTTTGCTTGTAATGCTTCCGCATCGGCTTTCGCTTTGGCATCAGCTGCTAATTTTGCTTGTAATGCTTCTGCGTCAGCTTTCGCTTTGGCATCCGCCGCTAATTTCGCTTGTAACGCTTCTGCATCTGCTTTCGCTTTGGCATCAGCAGCTAATTTTGCTTGTAACGCTTCTGCGTCAGCTTTTGCTTTAGCATCGGCTGCTAGTTTTGCTTGTAAAGCTTCCGCATCTGCTTTCGCTTTGGCATCCGCTGCTAACTTCGCTTGTAATGCTTCTGCATCGGCTTTCGCTTTGGCATCGGCTGCTAGTTTTGCTTGTAAAGCTTCTGCGTCTGCTTTTGCTTTCGCATCCGCTGCTAACTTAGCTTGTAATGCTTCTTCGTCAGCTTTCGCTTTGGCATCGGCGGCTAACTTAGCTTGTAACGCTTCTGCATCTGCTTTCGCTTTGGCATCCGCTGCTAACTTCGCTTGTAACGCCTCTGCGTCAGCTTTCGCTTTGGCATCTGCCGCTAATTTTGCCTGACGCTCTTCCTCCGCTGCCTGTAATTTTTGAGCTTCCGCTTCAGCTTGTCTTCTTGCAGTGGCTTCTGCATCCGCTTTTACTTTTGCATCCGCAAGTAATTTTGCTTGTAGCGCTTCCATATCTGCTTTCGCTTTGGCATCAGCTGCTAACTTCGCTTGTAACGCTTCTGCATCTGCTTTCGCTTTGGCATCCGCTGCTAACTTCGCTTGTAACACCTCTGCGTCAGCTTTCGCTTTGGCATCAGCAGCTAGTTTTGCTTGTAAAGCTTCCGCATCTGCTTTTGCTTTGGCATCAGCAGCTAGTTTTGCTTGTAAAGCTTCCGCATCTGCTTTCGCTTTGGCATCCGCTGCTAACTTCGCTTGTATTGCTTCTGCATCAGCTTTTGCTTTGGCATCCGCCGCTAATTTCGCTTGTAACGCTTCCGCATCAGCTTTTGCTTTAGCATCAGCAGCTAGTTTTGCTTGTAACGCTTCGGCGTCAGCTTTCGCTTTGGCATCCGCCGCTAACTTAGCTTGTACGGCTTCTGCATCAGCTTTTGCTTTGGCATCAGCTGCTAGTTTTGCTTGTAACGCTTCCGCGTCGGCTTTTGCCTTAGCATCAGCGGCTAGTTTTATTTTCAGTGCTTCCGCATCCGCTTTGGCTTTGGCATCTGCTGCAAGCCTTGCTTGTCTTGCTTCTGCGTCTGCTTTAATTTTTGCATCTGCTGCCAGTTTTTCTTTTAGGGCTGCATCTTCTGCAGCTTTCGCTTTCGCATCTGCAGCAAGTTTTGCTTTATTTGCGGCATCAATACTTGTTTTTGTTTTTGTAGCAGCTGCAGCTTTTGCTTTTGCTTCAGCAGCAATTCTCGCCTGAAGCGCATCTGAATCGGCTTTGGCTTTGGCATCTGCAGCTAAAATCGATTGTAAATCTGCTTCTTCTGCTTTCGCTTTTGCATCGGCTTTACGTTTCGCTTCTGCAGCATCGGCTTTCACTTTAGCGTCGGCTGCCAGTTTTATTCTTAGGGCTTCTGCATCCGCTTTGGCTTTATCTGCAGCTAATTGTGCCGGTGTTTTTTGTGGTTCAGCAGTTGTTGCTGTTTTTGGTTTTGCTGTACCTTCTGCATCCGCTTTTGCTTTGGCAGCAGCCAGTCTTGCTCTTGCTGCAGCTTCGGCATCCGCTTTGGCTTTATCTGCAGCTAATTGCGCCGGTGTTTTTTGTGGTTCAGCGGTTGTTGCTGTTTTTGGTTTTGCTGTACCTTCTGCATCCGCTTTTGCTTTGGCAGCAGCCAGTCTTGCTTTTGCAGCAGCTTCGGCATCCGCTTTGGCTTTATCTGCAGCTAATTGCGCCGGTGTTTTTTGAGTTGTTGCAGGTTTGGCTGTCGTTTTGTTTTCGGCCACTTTGGCTCTCGCGGCAGCCTGAGCATCCGCTTTCGCTTTTGCATCTGCAGCCAGTCTTATTTTTAAAGCTTCCGCATCGGCTTTCGCTTTTGTATCTGCCGCTAATCTTGCTCTCGCTGCAGCTTCGGCATCAGCCTTCACTTTTTCAGCAGCTGCAAGTCTTGCCTGTTGTGCTTCTGCATCGGCTTTTGCCTTAGCATCAGCAGCTAACTTTGCTTTTTCAGCTCCACTGACTCTCGTAACCGGAGCAGCAGCTGTAGTTTTTTTTGCTATTACCGGTTTTGCTTTAGCAGGATCCATAAGAGAACCTTCTTCGTCATCTCCATAATAGTAATTTCTATTCTTGAATTTATAAGCAATTGCGAATTCGTGAGAACCTCCTAAATTGGAGAAATTACCCATTCCTCTTTCATAGTTGTATTCGATAGCAATACTTGGTGAGATATTAACACCAAGACCCGCTGAAACTCCGTATAAGGTATTGTATCCTGCCTGTGCCCAAACTCCTTTTGGAATAGCCACCATAGCCAAGCCCGAAATAACGGTTTTGTCTTGTTTGATTTCTGTTTTAACGATTCCGGAGAATTTACTTCTGTCGAAAAAACCGTAAGAATCTATGTATCCAGTGTACATTGCATGCAATTCGATCGCTCTTTCAGGATCTTCTTTTACAACTCCCGAACCGAAATTATAAAGGATTAAATTATTTACAGACAATCCGAAATCAAGGAAAGCAGTACCATAGTTAATACCGGGATTCACGGTAAGTAAAGTGCTTCCGGGATAATCTACAATTAAACTTGTATCATCAGATATGATTTTACCTTTATCCAGACTGCTTTTATAGGCACCTACGTTCAGACCAAAAGTCAAATTACTGTCTTCCTGTAAAACGATATTGTGAGCAAAATTGGCTACTCCTCCAAACACAGTCATTAAACCGTAGTTCTGTTGAAATAGTCCAAAGGCAAAAGCTTCATTTTCTCTGAAACGCCCAGAATAACCAAATAAATAGCTGTTTGGTGCATTTTCAAACTGAGTCCATTGTCTTTTATTATAAAAACTTATGTAAGCATTTTGTTCGCGTACGAAACTAAATGTTGGATTGATTAAATATCTATTAAACTTTAATGAATTTCTGATAGGTAACGAAAACGAAACAACTCCATCCTCAGGAGCTTCCTGCGAATAGAGTACATTTGAAAAACCGTAAAATAAAGTTATGAATAGTAAAATTTTCTTCATATTATTTTATCACAGTGATTGATCCTTTTTTTTCACCTGTGTCAGATTGAATGACATAGTAATATACCGGATTAACATTTTTAAAATCTTTTATAAACGTATTAAGTTCAGGATCGTAATTACTTCCAACATCGTCAAACATCACTTCTCCGTTTGAACTTAATATGATAACTTTTGTACTTGCCGTTTTGTAAATATCCGGGATATTCCAATACGGATTTCTGAGACTTACTATGTTTGGAATTACTGTCGTAACAGCATCCAGCACAGAAGTAATTCTAAATGAAAACTCTTTGGTAGAGGTACAACCCGAAGACACAGAAACTTTTGCTCTGTAGCTTCCTCTTACTGCTACCAGGTAAGTTGCTGATGTCGCACCCTGAATAAGATTGTTATTTAAATACCATTCGTATGTCGGGTTGGTCGCATCTGTTGTAATCGAAACACTCAAGGTTTCGCCTTCTTTAAGTTCATATTGATCTGCAACGTCAATACTAGCCGTAAAACTGGTACTTTGTAAATCTATACTTCCTGTAGCTATACACCCGCCAAAGTCTACAGCAACAGTATAAACTCCGGATTCGTTTGCATTAATACTGCGGGTTGTCGCACCAGGGATAACGACATTATCCTTTTTCCAAACATAACTATTTCCAGCCGTAGCAGTCAATACAGTACCAACTCCATCAGCACAAAAAGGATTGCCTAAACTCGAAGTTACCGTAACAGAAGAACCTGCACCGGAAGAAGTCAGCACAACTCTATTTGAATAAGAAAGAGAAGTACAGCTGCCGTAATTCGTTTCTACATAATAAGTACCTGCTGCAGTAGCTGTATAATTAGGACCCGAATTGCCCGCCATAAGCGTTGGTGGTACTGTAGCACCATTATCCTTATACCAATTATAAGATAATGAAGGATATTTTAAGGGCGAATCATTCTCCGGATTTGTAGAATCAGGATCTATAGACAATACGTAACTACCTCCTGCACAAAAAGTAGCAGAACCATTAAAATTATTAATGGTGTATTGCTTATCGTGGATCTTATAATAAATAGGAAATAACTTTTTTGCTGTTGAAGAGAAAAATGTAGGACTTACATATCCACCTGAACTTTTAACTCTTAACGCATAGGTATCCGATCCCACAATGTTTGGGGGAATCGAAAAAGTGATGGTCTGTTTATCCGGTGCATCATCTACAGCTGTTCCTGTAACAGGAGTTGGTGTCGAAAAACTTCCTGTTTTATCTGAAAGTTCAACCACAAATGTAGTACCTGCGGGGAAGCTGCTATAGGTAAATGTCGCCTTGTACGTCTGACTGGTAATACCTGCACAAATTCTGTCAAAAGCAAGAATTTCAGGTGTTACCTTTTGGGCGTACAAACTAGATCCAGCAAATAAAAAAATGCCAAATAAAAGAATAAATTTGGTAAAAGTTAAAGTAGTTTTTTGAATCATATAGTACGTTTTCGGGCTAAGTCTATATTTTCAAAAAACAAAATATCAATAAATGTCTCTGAAAAATCGTATTTATAGTTCTCAATTATATCTTTTGCAAGAACTGAATAAGAAGCTGTAATTGCAGATTCCTCACATTTAGAAGTGTTCTCACAAGTCAGATCAGTTGCCATAGTAAGGCTATCCTTGGGGATGGATAGCCCTGCTATAAACTGATTAGAATTATCTAATTTGCTGATACGGTCATCAGCTATATCATTCTTTTGGTTAGGGGCACAGGAAGTCGATTTACAAGAAGTTGTAACAGAAAAAACAGGCTTTTCTATTGTACTTTGTGCATATAGACTTAATGTTACCGGCGAAGCCAAAAATATTATACAAATAAAATATTTTTTTATCGTTGGTGTCATTCTGTTTTGATCTTTATTTGTCCGGTTTAAGACGAATACATAAATTGTGTCTGGGGACTTTGTTAATAAAATTTACGCTCTGAAATAAAAATCTAAATCTATCTATCTGTTTCCGCTAGAAGCTGTAATTTTTCCTAATTGTAATCTGAAATCTGGTTTTTTAGGATTGAAAATATCAATGAATGTTTCTTTGTTATCACTTTGAGAATAAACGTTAAAGAAAACGCTATTTCCATACCAGCTCTCTAAATCTTCATTGTTAGAATTGTACTCTGTAAAGATGTTTCCGTTACATAGGTTAAAATACATTTCCTCAAATTTGATTTTTTTAAGGTTGGCATCATTGATTTCTGTTTTGCTGTCCAATAATACAGCAGGATTGAAACCAGAGATAACGCTTCGTTTCATTTCAAGTGAAGCAGTTTCTGCAACGTAAATAGCTTCTTTTACCAAACCTGACTGAATATCAGCTTTAATGTTTTCGCTATCGTTAAGCATTGTAATATTTGAAGCAACAACTAAAGTAGTTTTTTTAGTAAAGTCTGTTTCGTTTTTCTTTTCGTATGTTTTTACTTCCAGACAACGAGATCCGTCTTTGTTACTTGACAAGTAAGAAGATCTTACAGCCAACGAGTTGTATAAACGGCATTGAACTCCCTGAGTAAATTTAAAGTCATCATTGATAGATTTATAAGATACTAATTTAGTAGCATTTAAATCTCCGCCAAAGAAAGCAAATGAGTCACCTCCGGAATAGCTAACCATTACGTTTTCTAATATTGTTTTGTTTCCAACACCAGCAACAGTTAATCCGTTGAAAGAATCCATTCCTTTTACTTTTTTACCAGCAAATTCAATTCTCACGAATCTTAGGATTCCTGAGTTACCGGCAACATTATCACCACCATAAGTAGTTAGTGTAGGATCAAGATCAAGGTTGTAAGAACCAACGTTTCCAAATTTATTGATTGGAGCATCACCAAGAATTACAATTCCTCCCCAGTCTCCAGCTTTTTTCTGGCTGCGGTTTGAAGTGAATACAATCGGGTCAGTCTCTAAACCGTCTGCAACAATTTGTGCACCTTTTGTAACTACCAATGTTCCTTTAGTTTCGAAATCACCAATGATTAGTGTTCCAGGCTCAATTGTTAAAACGGCATTGTTTGTAACATAAACGTTTCCTTGCAAAACATAGATATTCCTTTTCATCAATTTAGTATTAACAGAAATATTCCCTGCTAATATTTGATTGGCTTCTCCATAGTCTACTTTATTAGGCTTAAATTCGGTCCAGTTATTTAACCAATTGTTGTAGCCCATAATTCCTTTCTCTTGTTGAGCACTCATACTGGTTACTGTCAAAAGGATGCAGATGATTTGAGTAATTTTTTTCATGATAAGGTGTTATTAGGTTAATAATAAATTTGGGATGCGTATGCGTAATATTATAAAAACTCATCCCGAATTTTCTGATAGTATTTCAGAACCTTCGAGAACGAGTTGTTATTTTTAGTCTTTTCTAGAATCAAATACACTTACGTAAAGAGTTCAGAAAAGGTTTTAAAATATTTGTTTTAAAATTACATTTCGTTCAATTCGTTGAACTCGTGTAATGATTTCAATGTGCTTTCGTAAAATAAAATAGCTGCGATCAAGTTTCCTTTATCGGAATATGGCATCATTTTTCTTTGGAATTCTACTGTAGTATCCAAAAATGCAGATGTTCCAACTGCCTGAGCATCTAACACTTTTTTGTGCTCACTGTCGTCCGGAATACCTAAATCTGCCATAGTAACGCCTGGTTTAGTCACCAAAGCGATGTAAGGGAGAGTTTTAACTAATACTTTAATACGCTCAATGTACAATTCCAAAAGTTCACCTTTCTGCATACCGCTCAATTCTTTTTGATCGTGGTATTTACGAATAAGTGCTGTTGTACTAATAATACTTCTTGGAGCGTTTTTAGCCTGTGCAGAAGCTGCTGCAGTTGTCAAGATAAAAAATAAACTAAAAAAAATAATTTTCCCTTTCATAAATTCTATTTTAAAAATTGGTTGTTGATGAAAACAAAAATATATAAATTATGTTAAATCGCAACTTTAATGTTTTTTTTTTTGAAAAATAGAGCTTCACATTGTCGTAAAAAAAGGTCGTATATCGAGAAAATATGCCTTTTGCCGAGTTTTTTGTTAATTTTGTTAAAATTTTTTCTTGTAAGAAACGGACTAATTTAACAAGATCTTTACGCATTATTGTAGACAAAAAAAAGACATGTTTTCAATAATTTTGTAAAAACTATTAACAAAAAAGTCTTAATATCTCACCAAAAGGTACTCAGTATTAACTAAACATGACAGAAAAAAAATAAACATTTTGTGAAAAATTTAGTTTTTTGAAATAAAAAATAAGGTCATAATTAATCTTTATTCCGAAAATTTTTGACTATATCATTTTCTTCTATCTTTGCTCCATGCAATTTTCTCAAATTTTAGGTCAGGATTACATCAAAAGTCACTTGATAAAAAGTGCATCTTCCGGAAGGATTCCGCACGCGCAGTTATTTGTCGGACCCGAAGGAAGTGGTACATTATCGACCGCTATAGCCTACGCGCAATATATTTTGTGTAACAATACTGGCGATGAAAACTCAAACGGAAATGATTCCTGTAATATCAAATTCCAAAACATTTCACATCCTGATCTTCATTTTATCTATCCTACGGTAACCACCGAAGATGTTAAAACAAAACCGAAAAGTCTCGATTTTATTCAGGACTGGAGAACATTTATTCAGGAAATGCCTTACGGAGGTTTATTTGACTGGTATAAAGTACTGGGCGTTCAAAACAAACAAGGAGAAATCAGGGTCGAAGACGCGCAGGAAGTTTTAAAATCACTTTCGTTAAAATCATACGAAGGCGGTTACAAAATTATGATTATCTGGATGGCCGATAAAATGAACATTGCCGCATCCAATAAATTATTAAAACTTTTAGAAGAACCTTCAGACAAAACCATTTTTATTCTGATCTCTGAAAATGAAGAAGATATCATTCAGACCATACGTTCGCGCTGCCAGGTGATTCATTTTAATGGCTTACCTGAAAAAGTAATTGCAGGAGCTTTGGTAGCCCAGGAGAATATTGATCAGAACGCCGCTTTAAAGATTGCACATCAGGCGCAGGGAAATTTTAACAAAGCACTTTCTTTATTAAAAGAAGATGATTCCGAATATCCTTTTGAACAATGGTTTGTCAATTGGGTCCGTGCTGCATTTCGCGCCAAAGGCAATGCCGCTGCCATTCAGGATTTAATTTCCTGGAGCGAAGAAATTGCCTCACTTGGCCGCGAAAGCCAGAAAAAATTTATTCAGTTTTGTATTGAAATGTTCCGACAGGCACTTTTATTAAATTACCAGGCACCGGATCTCGTTTACATTGAACCCAAAGTAGATAAATTCAAACTCGAAAATTTTGCGCCGTTTGTAAACGGAAATAACATACACGACATTTTTAAGGAACTATCCGATGCCATGTATCATATTGAAAGAAACGGAAATGCGAAAATAATTTTGACCGATTTATCCATAAAACTCACACGTTTAATTCATAAAAAATAATTAGTAATGAATAATGTTGCTTCAATTTTACTGTTGCTTTTTTTGGCCCTGACTTTTTTACAATCCGGCTATGAGAAAATATTTTACTGGAAAGACAATGTTTCCTGGCTGAAAGAACATTTTGCCAAAACAGCATTAAAAAATCAGGTTCCGCTTGCACTTCTGCATCTTTTAATTTTAGAATTAATTTCGGGAATATTATGTGTTGTTGGTGCTATACAACTGCTTACCGACAGCGGTCGTGAATTTGGCTTTTACGGCGCAATTTTCTCATGTATTTCTTTGTTAATGATGCTTTTCGGTCAGCGATTGGCTAAAGATTATGATGGAGCGAGAACCATTGTTATCTATTTTATCCCGGCCGTAATGGCGGTTTACTGGCTGAATTAAAATAATACGCCACAGATTTCACACATGAAAATGATTAAAAAATCTATTCGAATCTTTGACCCGAGCGATAGCGAATTGGCGAAGCAAATCTGTGGCGGGGAAAAAGTTCGCT
Organism: Flavobacterium sp. LC2016-23; assembly: GCF_009674775.1. Classification (GTDB taxonomy): domain Bacteria; phylum Bacteroidota; class Bacteroidia; order Flavobacteriales; family Flavobacteriaceae; genus Flavobacterium. The sequence continues at coordinate 35,909 of NZ_WKKE01000008.1, forward strand.
CTAGCGAATAGCAAAAAATAAATTTTATATTAAGAAAATGAATCCAAAACATCCTGCAGAGTCCCTTACTATTTTAACAGATTTAGTTTTACCGAGCGAAACAAATCCATTGAATAATCTTTTTGGTGGTGAATTATTAGCAAGAATGGATCGCGCAGCAAGTATCGCGGCCAGAAGACATTCGCGCAGAATTGTAGTGACGGCTTCTGTGAATCACGTAGCTTTCAACAGAGCCATTTCTTTGGGAAGTGTTGTCACCGTTGAAGCAAAAGTATCACGATCTTTCAAAAGTTCTATGGAAGTTTTTATAGATGTCTGGGTAGAAGACCGTGAATCCGGAAACAGAACCAAAGCCAACGAGGCTATTTATACCTTTGTTGCCGTGGATGATACCGGAAGACCTGTTGAAGTTCCCGCAATCGAACCGGAAACGGAACTGGAAAAACAACGTTTTGATGCCGCTTTACGTCGTAAACAACTGAGCTTATTGCTTGCCGGAAAAATAAAACCTTCTGAAGCCACAGAATTAAAGGCTTTGTTTCTATAGCAAAATTGTGACAATTTGGAACAATTTGAGAGAATCAAACTTCAAAAAAAAGAAGTAATTTTACACCATTACATGCCCATACAAATCTAAATCAGGAAGTTATTTGTTTTCCGATTTATATTTAGAAGAGAAAAAGAAAAAATTTTAGATGAAAGAAAAAGAAAAAAAAGAGATGAGTTCAGAGAAAGAGGCCAAATTAAAAGCGTTACAACTTACGCTTGACAAACTAGATAAGACGTACGGAAAAGGAACCGTAATGAAAATGGGAGATAAAGCCATCGTAGAAGTTGAAACAATTTCTTCAGGTTCTCTTGGTGTTGATTTAGCGCTTGGAGTAAATGGTTACCCAAGAGGAAGAATCATTGAAATCTACGGACCTGAATCCTCTGGTAAAACTACCCTGACATTACATGCAATTGCCGAAGCTCAAAAAGCAGGCGGAATTGCTGCTTTTATAGATGCTGAACATGCCTTTGACAGAAATTATGCTGAAAAATTAGGCGTAGACATCGAAAACCTGATCATTTCTCAACCCGATAACGGTGAGCAGGCTTTGGAAATTGCCGAAAACTTAATCCGTTCAGGAGCAATTGATATTGTGGTTATTGACTCGGTAGCAGCCTTAACGCCAAAAAGTGAAATTGAAGGTGAAATGGGAGATTCTAAAATGGGTCTTCACGCACGTTTAATGTCCCAGGCTTTAAGAAAACTGACCGGAACGATCAGTAAAACAAATTGTACCGTTTTCTTCATCAACCAGTTGAGAGAGAAAATCGGTGTGATGTTCGGAAATCCTGAAACAACAACCGGTGGTAACGCTTTAAAATTCTACGCTTCTGTACGTTTAGATATCCGTCGTTCTTCTCAAATTAAAGACGGGGAAAACGTAATTGGAAACAGAACTAAAGTAAAAGTCGTTAAAAATAAAGTTGCTCCGCCTTTTAAAACAGCCGAATTCGACATCATGTACGGAGAAGGAGTTTCTAAAACAGGCGAAATTTTAGATTTAGCTGTTGAATTTGAAATTGTTAAGAAAGCAGGATCCTGGTTCAGCTACGGAGATACCAAATTAGGACAGGGCCGTGATGCCGTAAAAGCTTTAATTAAAGATAATCCGGAATTAGCTGATGAATTAGAAGTTAAAATTAAAGCGTACATCAAAGAATTAGCTAACGCTTAAAAAATAGTATAAATCTGTTTGTTACAGGTTTTATGTTACCAGCCCGACAGGTTTTAAAATCTGTCGGGTTTTTTTATTGCTTAAAATTTAAAAAAACTTTTAAGATTGACGCAACCTTTTTTGGTTTATGCTCTCTATATAAATGTGATGTTGACATTACAACGATCAAAAATCTAAAATATCAATCGTAAATAGTTTTATTACGAAACAAAAAAATAGAATTGTTGTGGCTTAAAAATCGTCAAATAACCAGAAAAAACTACTACGCTTTATAGCAGTTAAAATAATTCATCGTTAGATTTTGAATATAAAAGGGGTTTTAAATTCAAAAGAAAACCCGGCACGATTCATACTCCGTGCCGGGTTTAATATTTATGGCATGTCCTAAATCTTATCTTTCTTTTTAAATTCAAGTAATCCTTTATAAATCAATTGTCTGACCTGATCCCTGAGATCTTTTCTGCTTTCGCTTGTAAGTCCTTTTGTCTCTACAAAAGGTAGTATTTTGCCTCTCATTTTTCCGGGGCTTCCGCTCAAAAAAGTATACGAAAAGCGTTCTTTATTATCCGCAAAAACAATGGGAACAATCGGAATCTGATGGTCAATGGCAAGCCTGAAAGCACCGTCCTTAAATTCATCTAACAAAATTGTTTCATCATCCGGAACTCCTCCTTCCGGAAAAATACAAATACTTAACCCCTGATTCAGACGATTTTGTGCTCTTTTGAACACTTCATTTTTACTTCTGGAGGAATTTCGGTCTACGAGAATACAGGTTCTTTTATAGAAAAAACCAAACAACGGAATCTTTGAAAGCTCCTTTTTGCCAACAAAAACAAACGGATTTTTGATTACTGCAAGCATCAGCATAATGTCTGTCATTGAAGTATGGTTGGCTACAATCATATAACTTTTATGCTTTTCGAGTTTTTGTTCCCGCTTAATTTTATAATAAAATCCCATTCCGAAAAGAATGAATTTTGCCCAAATGCGGGCCATTTTAAAAAAATAGGGATAACCACTTTCGGTTATAATTGATATCAGCAAAAATGGCAGCATTATCAATATCGGAATGGCCATTAAAATATAAAACCAAATACGCCAAATAATCCAAAAAACAATTTTTATTCCTTTCATGGTTTCAAAAGTAAGAAAACAGAAATGAATTTAGAATTTTAGACCATTAGATTTTCAGAATATTCATTTTTCTTATAAACCAGTCGCTAATTTCTAAGCAATTTTTAAAAACTTTATAATATTTACAAAGAAAAAAATAAACCTTGCGAACTTTGCGAAAAACTTTGCGAACTTTGCGGTTAAAGAATACGAAAAAAACTAGAATGGCAAAAATACTTACTGGTGTTCAGAGTACTGGAACGCCACACTTAGGCAACTTATTGGGAGCAATTATTCCTGCAATCGAATTATCAAACAATCCGGCAAACGAATCCTTTTTGTTTATCGCTGATTTACATTCCATTACACAAATAAAAGATGGCCAGACATTAAGAGAAAACACCAACAGTACAGCTGCTGCGTGGCTTGCCTGTGGTTTAAATCCGGAGAAAGTCACTTTTTACAGACAGTCTGATGTCACTCAAACAGCAGAATTAACTTGGTACCTAAGCTGTTTTTTTCCATTTCAGCGTTTGACTTTAGCGCATTCTTTCAAAGATAAGGCAGATCGTCTGGACGATGTTAATGCCGGACTTTTCACTTACCCGATGTTAATGGCTGCTGATATTTTGTTGTATGATGCTGAATTTGTACCGGTTGGAAAAGACCAGTTGCAGCATTTGGAAATTACGCGTGACGTTGCTTCCCGCTTCAACCACCAGATGGGAGAAACATTTGTAATTCCTGAAGCTAAAATTCAGGAAGACAGTATGCTGATTCCCGGAACAAACGGTGGAAAAATGAGTAAATCTGCCAACAATATCATCAATATTTTTCTGGATGACAAAACGCTTCGCAAGCAGGTGATGAGTATTGAAACAGACAGCACCCCTCTTGAAGAACCTAAAAATCCGGATACCTGCAATGCCTTTGCAATTTATTCTTTATTGGCAACAGCAGATCAGATTGCCGAAATGCGAGCCAATTATTTAGGCGGAAATTACGGTTATGGTCACGCCAAACAAGCTTTGTTTGAACTGATCACAGAAAAATTCAAAACGGAAAGAGAAAAATACAATTACTACATCAACAACCTGGATGAAGTAGACGCCTTATTGAAAAAAGGAGCCGAAAAAGCAGCCAGTGTAGCCAATCCTGTTTTACAGAAAGTTCGTGAAAAACTGGGATTTGGGAAATAAAAAAACTAAAATCTAAGCAATAACTAAAAAGCTATAAAAATATTTATAGCTTTTTTCTTTCATAATACTGTATCTTTGTCTTAATTTATTATAAGCAATATGGAGTTAGTAAAAGGATTTAAAACGCATATTACCCGAGATAGTGTATTAAGTCCGGATATATATTACGGTAATGATTCAACCGGAATTTATTTTCAAACCGATGATGATCAATTTGGCAGAATAAAGTTCTACAATATGGACGCTATAAAAATATGCCGTGGAGAAATGATTCCTTATGAATATGATTGGTCACGCGATGAACAGCGTTACTGGGTTTTCCAGATAGAAAATTCAAAATGGCTAGCAGAACGATATAATTACGAAAAGGAAAATTACGGATATTCATATGAATTTGGAGGAAATGTAGATGACATGCTTACAGATTTTAATCATTATTTGTTCTCATTTCACGATCAGTTTGTTGAGGTTATAGCAAAAGGAATTTGGTTTGAAAAAGATAGTAACTCCCTATTAAATAAACCATTACAAGTAGATCATCCCTTTTTAAATATACCGGAGAATGAAATCAAAAAATTCTCTGCTTATGACTTAACCTGCCAAGTAAGAAAAAATTCTAAAACAAGAGAAGAACTTATAGCCGATGCCTTTTATTGTCCCCAAAAACTCCTGCAATTTGCATTAGAAATTGAAGATAGTGTCTTTATAACTAACACCTTAGATTTACAATATCGAAATAAAAAGCTAATCAGTCGTTTCGGCGGGTATTTTGGTAAACAGGTAATTGAATTTCCCGGCATAGCAACATTACAGGATGTTAAACCATACATTGAAAAATATATGAAGGACGTTTATAATAGTAGAAAAGAAATGGGTAAATAATTTTAAATCATGACAATCGAAGAAGCAATAGAAGAATTAATGTACCAAAGCGGTCACCACGAAGATATTAAAAATGATCGTTGGCAAAAGGGTTTTCTAGGTCATTTGCGCCCGTTTCATGGCCAATTGCACTAAGAAAATTATCATTTGATAATGAAGGCTTTGCAAGTACTTGTACCGGAAATAGAAAAAGACTTTGTAGACAAAAGAATAATAAGTTCTGTTTGGGGAATTTGCCATTTAGGAAGAATGTGGGCGCTTTATCCTGAAGGAATGCTGCAAAGAAATAACTTACTTGATGAGCAACAAATAGCTCAAATTGATGACTGGATAACTGATATATCATATGCTGCTTTATGAATTCTGGATGGTAGTGTGCAGAGGAGGCTTTTTGGAGCTATAATGATCAATATCGAAAGGATCTCTAAAACTTCTTTTTAACAAAAATTCATAAAATACTTATAAAAGCGTGTTCTAAACCTAACAGGTTGTAAAAAAACCTGTATAGGATGCTCAACATGTTTATCAGATTGCTTCAAACAGCTTCCCGGGCAATGGCCGCACTACTCCTTTCAACTCCATGTTTATTAAGATTCCTGAAATTTTATAAATTGGAAAATCACAACTGAGTGCAATAGTATCGAGTAATTCCCTACCGTTTTTTAGGAGAAAATCGTAAATTTTTTGTTCTTCAGCTTCCAGTTCTACAAATAACTGTTTCTGAACTGATTTTCCTGTGCTTTGAATATCCCAGTTGAGCATATAAACCAAATCGGCAGCACTGGTCAGCATGTGTGCTTTTTGACTTTTAATCAGGTTATTACAACCTATACTGTAGACATCTGAACTTCGTCCCGGAACGGCAAAAACATCCCGATTATAATCATTCGCTATGTTTGCTGTAATTAGCGAGCCTCCTCTGTCAGCAGATTCAATAACGATTGTCGCTTCAGAAATTCCGGCAACAATACGATTTCTGCGCACAAAATTTTCCCTGTCCGGATTAGAAGAACTCCAAAACTCCGTAATAAAACCGCCATTTTCTTCCATTCTGGCAATATATTTTTTATGTGTTTTAGGATAAATCTGATTTAAGCCGTGCGCTAAGACTCCAATGGTCTGCAGGTTATTTTCCATAGCCAGCTGATGTGCGACAATATCAACACCGTAAGCAAAACCACTCACAATTATGGGATCCAATGGTGCCAAATCTTCAATAAAGGACCTGCAAAATTCTGTTCCGTACGAAGTAATCTGGCGCGTGCCGACAATGCTGATTATTTTCCTGTTCTTTAAATTAATATTTCCGGCAGAAAAAATCAAAACCGGTGCATCAAAACAATGTTTTAGCCGATCCGGATAATCAGCATCCTGGAAAAAAGAAACATTTACAGAACTCATCTTTATGAATTCCAGTTCTTTATTCGCTTTTTCAAAGACTGATTTATCTTTCATGTTCCTCAATAATGCTGAACCTACTCCGTCAACAGCAGCAATCTGATTTATTTTGGTTTTGAAAATCGTCTCCGCATTTCCAAAGTGTATCAATAGTTTTTTAGCCATTACATCTCCAATTCCATCGACTTTAAGTAAGGCTAAAAGGTAAAATAATTCCTGATCTGACATTGTTTAAAAATATTATGTAAAATAGAGCGGGATAAAAATCCGATTCGAAAGCACAAATATCATTAAAATAAAGTAATTTCTTAATAAAAAAAGAGCTTAATCCTCTAAATATACTATTTCATAACAACTACACGCATTTAACTATTTGAAAATTAATTGTCTATAAAATTAAGCGGATTGTTAATAAAAATTGTGAATAAAATTTTGATAACTATATGCATTACCTAACTTTGTTACCATGAAAATCGAAACTTACATCTCGCAATTATTATATCGTTACCAATGCGTAACGGTTCCAGGGTTTGGAGCATTTTTAACCGAAATTCACTCGGCCAGGCTTAATGAAAGCACCAATTCGTTTTTTCCCCCAAAGAAAACTATCGCGTTCAACAGTCTGTTAAAAAACAACGACGGTTTGTTGGCCAATCATATTGCACAGTCAGAAAACACCTCTTATGGTTTTGCTGTAAGTGCCATTGCGCACGAGGTCATGAATTGGAAAAAAGTATTAGAAGAGTATGGTGTTTTGAGTTTTAAAAACATCGGTGATATTCGTCTAAACGCAGACAACAACATGGTTTTTACTCCAAACGATCACACGAACTACCTTTCAACCTCTTTCGGATTAGGTCCGTTTGTTTCTCCTTTGGTTAAGAGAGAAATATTCGAGAAAAAACTGGAAGAAATTCAGGAAAGAGAAACCATAACTTTACACGAAGCTGAAGAACAAGTACGATCTTCAAGACCGTATTTAAGATATGCTGCTATTTTTGTTTTAGGTTTAGGCATCACCGGAAGTATCGGATATCCTTTATACCAAAACCAAATAGCCAGCCAGACACTTGTTGTGGAAGGTGCTGTTCAGAAAAAAGTACAGAACAAAATTCAGGAAGCCACTTTTTTTATTCAAAATCCACTTCCTGCTGTAACCCTTTCTGTAGATTCAGTTAAAACGGAAACTGCAGAAGTAAAAACAATGCCTTACCACATTATGGCAGGTGCATTCAGAAGTGAACAAAATGCCAGAAAAGCTTATAATCAACTGATCAAAGATGGTTATAATGCACGAATGCTGGGTGAAAACAAACACGGTTTATTCCCTGTTTTATACGGAAGTTACCCAACAATGGCTGAAGCTGAAAAAGCGCAGAAAGAAATTCAAAAAGGAGAAAATCCGGATGCCTGGATTTTAGTCGAAGCATTATAAAATTCCCTTTACTACTTACTTATTAAATCCTTTTTTCGAAATGAAAAGAGGATTTTTTTATTTGGTAAAACAGCTTTAAAGTCTGCTAAGAGCTTCCTGGTAATTCTCGTGGAAACAAATTTATAGTAAAAACGCTGTTAAAATTGTATTTTAATTCTCTTTAAAAATAAACTGATTTTAAACATCTTAAAAAAACGTTTTAAGCAGTTATTTTAAGTCGAAACATAGACGAAGTTATTTCTTTTCGAAAAAGAGCTCTAAACGAATAAAAAACAGGTTAAATCACATTTCTTATTTCAAAATCAATTTTGCATTCTGTGTCAGGATTTCTTTTCCATCCTGATAAATGGTCAAACTGGCCGGAGGTGAATCTGATGTACCGATCACGATGATAGCACATTCATAAGTGAAATTTCCTTTTTTGAATTCATAATGGTGGTTTCCACCACTGCCATCAGAAATATCTTTTCCTTTTGTAATCACCAAATCCGGCGCATCACTCATTGCTTTTTTGATTGACCATGATGCATACCTGAAATTATTATTTCCCAAATCGTCAATCCTAATTCTGAATTTGCTGGTTTCTAAAATACAAACCGGTGCTTTAAAAATTGCAATGGCAGGATTTAATTTTCCTTTCTCACTGGCAATCAGTTTCGTCTTTTGGTTTTTTTCATATTGCGACTGATAATTTACAGTGATTACTTTTCCGTCGGTATCCATCCAGATATCGCCCTGTAAAAGCATAATACCACGCCAGCCCATTTCACTCCAGTCTTTTGCGGGATTCGATTTTATAATTTTATTTTTTAATGCCGTATCAAAAATCTGATCGTATCTTTTTATAAAATCAGCTTTGTTCTTAACAGCCGGAATGGGATAATCTCTTCCAAGCGGAAAAGAAATAAAAGCAGCAACACCAGTCTTATTATTGCTTTTCACATTCGCAATAAAACTTTTGACAAACTTTTGATATTCGGGTTTTAAATCCTGACTAAAAATCGTGTGACTGCAAAAAATAAAAAAAACTATATAAATACATCTTCTTTTCATAGCTAAATAATTTGAATCATTATAAATCTGATAGTTAACGCCATATAAAAGTACTTAATTTATACTTGCCTTGAACATCTTAAGTTCATCCCAGGTAAATTCATCCCCGTGTTTTTCTTTCAGACCGTTCAGCGATTCTTCCTGATAAAACTGAAAAGCTTCCCGTAAAGCCAGTATTTTATCATACGGCAGCACATCTGAAATTTCGATTTTTTTAGCCTGAATCAATTTAACCAAATGCATTTCAATAGTTTGGGCCGTCAGCTTTCTAATTCTCGCAATATCCTGAACAGAATTTTTCTCCATCCATAAATCGTAAGTTTCTTCAACGGTAGTCTTTTTTACCGCCTTTGGTTCGTTGTTATCGAGCTTTTTTGTGGTGTAACGCGTAACCGGCTCGTCCAGTTTAAAAATATCGGTATTGCTCATTTGGAATTCCTCACGGATCTTTTCGAGCTTATTCGATTTGAAATTTTTAATTTCAGAGGATGTTAATTTCTCTTTACAAATCGTTTCTCCGGCAACGACAATTTCGATTAATAATTTGGCTTTCATTAAACGTAAAACCGCTTTCGTCTGCAGATCATCCAGAAAAGCGAGTTCTTCGTAAAATTCTTTTACTTTTTTAAACTTTTGAATTTCAGCCATTTTCTGTAAAAGATCTGTCACCAGTTTGTCCATTGGTTTAAAGAAATACGCATAGGCTGCCTCTACCCTTTCCTGAACAAAATACAAATCGACTGTTTCTGTATTAAATATTTTATTGAGCTGATTGATGAATTTTTGTGCCGGATCCGCAAGCTGTTCTATAATTTCCAGGCGTTTGTGGGCCCAAATAGCATGTTTAGCTTTTTCTGAAGCAGCCGCATTTTCATTATAGCTGAAACGGTGATTTCGCCACTCCTGCGTTAAGTCTGTCCAGTTAAAACTGTTAATCAAATAGTTATGAATAAAATTTTTGGTTTCGAAATGAAGGGATTTTTCTAAAATATCATCCGTAGCTTTATTCAAAGCGTAATCCATCACATCCTGGTCATTAGAAATACCATTCATCTGCATCGGAGAAAGCAAAATAAGCCCGTTTAAGGACCTTAAACGCGATAAGGCAACATATGCTTGTCCGGGAAGAAAAACCTGCGATACGTCAAGCGCAGCTTTGTCAAAAGTTAATCCCTGGCTTTTATGAACGGTAATAGCCCATGCCAGTTTAAGCGGATAATGGGCAAAAGTACCCAGAACTTCCTCTTCAATCTCTTTTGTCAGCTCATTTACCTTGTAGCGAATGTTTTTCCACTCATATTTCTCTACTTCGATGGTTTTATTTTCTTCCGGGAAGTGGACAAAAATTTCTTCAGGCGAAAGGGACTTAATAATGCCCATTTTTCCATTAAAATAGCGTTTTTCGAAAGATAAATCGTTTTTAACGAACATCACCTGAGCACCGACCTTCAGTTTCAGATTTTCTTCCACTGGGAAAATTTTTTCCGGAAAATCACTTACGATAAAGGGCTGGTATGAATATTCTCTTCCGGCCAAATCATTAATGGACTGTTCGTTAATAGAATCAGCTTTTGCATTGTGCGTGGTTAAAGTGATATAACCCTCATAATTTTTTAAATCGAAATCCGGCTTTACATATTGATTGAGAAACTGGATATCCTGTGGTGAAATCTGATTATTCCTAAGATTATTCAAAACTGAAATAAAATCATCATCTGTCTGACGATAAATCTTAGATAATTCAATGTACAAGGGTGGATTTTGCTGTATGACATGCGAATGAAAAAAGAATTTTCCTTTATAATAATTTCGAAGGGTTCTCCACTCTTCATCCCGGATTACAGGCGGCAATTGCAATAAATCACCAATAAAAAGGACCTGAACACCACCAAAAGCCTGAGAATTTCTACGAACGGTCTGCATCATAAAGTCAATAGCATCAAGCAAATCCGCCCGAAGCATACTAACTTCATCAATAATCAGCAATTCCATGTTTTTGATTACATTTCGCTTGACATTATTCATTTTAAAGTGCCTGCGAAGTGTTTCCTTATTTTCGAATTTTACGGTTTCTGTAAACTGCGAATTCGCTTCATAAGAGGGAATAAAGGCAGAAAAAGGCAGCTGAAACATGGAGTGAATGGTTACTCCTCCGGCGTTTAGCGCGGCAATTCCCGTAGGGGCCACAACCACAGTATTTTTATGCGTAGTAGCAATAATTTCACGCAAAAGCGTTGTCTTTCCTGTACCTGCTTTACCGGTAAGAAATATAGACTTTTGCGTCTGATTGATGAATTGTAAAGTATAAGCAGCAGCTTCTGTAACGTTTTGCATTTGGGCTTGTATTGAAAAACTAAAAGTATCGTATTTTTATAAAAGAAAAAACCTAAATCTGAGATAGATTTAGGTTTTTAAATTTAGTTAGTCTGGTAGTTTATTTTTTAACTTGTTCACCTTCTTTAACTGGAGCTTTTTCTTCTGTCTTTGGAGCCGCTTTGTACTTATCGTTCAAAGCTTTAATGATATCTTTTGTAATATCATATTTCTCTTCAGCATATAATATTGTAGCAGCATCACCAGTTCCGTAGATATAAGAGTAACCGTTTTTCTTACCGTATTCTTTGATGAATTTTTTAACTCCGCTTACAAGAGAGTCCATTTCAACTCCGCTTTCCTGTTGCAATTGTTGAGATAAAGCTTGTTGCGCGTAACCCAATTGCTGCTCTCTTTTTTGCAATTCAGCACCTCTTTGTTGCGCCCATGCCTGACCGTTTGCTTGTGCCTGACTTTGAAAATTAGCAGCGTCTTGTTTAAAACGAGTAATTTCAGCTTGTAGTTGTCTTCCTTTTTCTTCTGCCTGACCTTTGTATTTTGCTTCCAGATCTTTTGCCTCAGTGTACTCTTTCATTAAAACCGAAGTATCAACGTAAGCCGTTTTTACTTCTTTAACTTCTGCTGTTTTACCACATGAAACAACGAAAATTGAAACCGCGATAATTACTAATGCTTTTTTCATTTTTTTTAATTTCTATTTTTTTAATGTTGAAGACAAAAATATAAAAAAATAAATAGCATCAACATAAAGTTTAAAAAATGCTCTTTTTTTCTTGTATCAGTTTTTGTTATCGGACTTAAAATATTTATAATTTACTGTTATTAATAATGGATTTATTAGCTTAATTTTAAGCGGTTTTCTAAAAAAAGACATATTCAGAGTCCTTTTCGGTGTAAAACTTCGCTTAAACAGGCTAAAAATAAGTTTTAGCTGTTTTTTAGCACATAAATGTGCGAAGAATATTCTAATGTTCGCTTCGCTCTCATATTTGACTTTAAGCCAACAAAAAATGCACGGATATAATTCATTTTTCCCGTTTTGTATTTTTCCGATAACAAGCTCACATAAAAAGAATCAAATTTCATTGGAAGCACTTTTTCCAGCTTCATATCCACTTTTGCAAAAAGAGACTGAATTGCTTTTTTCGAAAAATGCCAAAAGTGAATGGGCACATCATAGGCTGCCCAAAATTCTTTATAATATTTTGCGTCGTACGATTTGAAATTTGGAACCGCAACAATTAATGTTCCAGTTGGTTTTAATAAACGCTTCAATTCCTGGATTTGTAATTCCAAATTTGGGACGTGTTCCAAAACGTGCCACATGGTAATGACGTCGAAAGAATTATTTTCAAGGATACTTATTTCTTCCACAAATGAAATTCCTTTTTTAATCGCAATTTCTTTTGCTCTTTCGCTCGGCTCTACTCCAACTGTTTCCCAACCGTCATTTTTTGCTGTTAATAAAAAATCTCCGGTTCCGGCTCCAATGTCTAAAATTTTACCTTTTTGAGATTGCTCCGAATTAATTAAATCCAGTTTATTTTTCAACGCAATATTTTTTACAAAATGATACGCTTTTTCAAAAACGGAACGTTTGTTGTCTGTGTGCGAAATATAATCTTCGCTTTCGTAATATCTTCCCAAATTTTCTAAATCCGGTTGCGGAGATGTAATGAGCATGTCCAGATCTTCATCATGAAACAATTCGAAAACTTCTTTAGATACCGAGTGATCTTTTACAGTAAGAAAATGTTTTTTATTTAAAACGTTCATTTTTTAATTATAGGTATTTTGGTTTAATTTCACAGCAAACCCTAAAAGTGAAATTTCCACCTTTAGGGTCTTCTTATTTATATTTTTTTATTGTTTCCAATTTATTTTGACAGCAGACATTTTCTCGTTTTCAATTCTTGTTTCAGTACAAATTACAAATCCGTTTTTGACATAAAACAACAGCGGAGATTTATACTGCTCTTTGTTTTGCTTCATATCATTTTCGTGATCAATAACCCAACCATTCAAACTGTCTTTATTTTTTTTCAATTCATTAATTAGAGCCGAGCCTTTTCCGGTTCCCTGAACATCCTGATTTAAAATTATAGCAAACCAGTCTTCATCGTTTCTTAAAAACGTAAATACCCAACCTTTTATTTTATCTTTAGCATCGATTAACAAATAATGATTCTTTTCAGATAATGCGTCCAAATACAAATCAAATTCATCCATAGTCTGATAATTCAATTGCTTCGGATATTCATTATTCCAAAGTTGTAATAACATTTCTTTATCCTGCAATGATAAAACTTCTTTCTCAATTATCTTCATAAGTAGATGATTATTTATATCAGAATTGTTATCAATAGTTTCACGTGGAACAATTTTTAGTCTCAGTAATCAGTCTAAGTACTAAGTCGTCTCCCTTAAACTATAAACTATAAACTGAGACTGCGACTGCAAACTAAAAAACTACCTACCCATGTAAATTAACAATACCGAAATATCACTTGGTGAAACACCGCTGATTCTTGAAGCCTGAGAAATTGTTACAGGACGGATTTTGCTTAGTTTCTGTTTTGCTTCAATAGACATTGATTTGATTTTATTATAATCAAAGTTCTCCGGAATTTTTACTTCCTCGAGTCTTGTCAGCTTGTCTGCATTGTTTCTCTCCTTTTCAATATAACCGGAATATTTTACCTGAATTTCGGCTTGTTCTAAAATTTCCTGATCCAGATTATTTTCTGCTACATATTCAGCTACCTTCCCAAATTTCATGATGTCCTCCAAATCAATCTGAGGACGGGAGAAAACTTTAAACATTTTATCGCCTTGCGTAATCAGGGCTGTTCCTTTAGATTCTAAAATCGGGTTTGCCTCTCCAATTGAAACGCTTGTTTCTTTGAAAAAGGCAACCATCTTTTCAGACTCATTTAATTTATGTTCCATTCTGCGCAGACGTTTTTCAGAAGCCAAACCAATTTCATACGACATTGGCGTTAATCTGAAATCGGCATTATCCTGACGCAACAATGTTCGGTATTCTGCACGAGAGGTAAACATTCGATATGGTTCTTCCGTGCCTTTTGTAATCAGGTCATCAATCAGCACTCCGATATAAGCTTCGTCACGTTTTAAAATCAACGGCGCTTTTTCATGCACTTTTAAATGCGCATTAATTCCAGCCATTAATCCTTGTGAGGCTGCTTCTTCGTATCCGGTCGTTCCGTTTATTTGTCCGGCAAAATATAATCCCTCCACCAACTTTGTTTCCAAAGTGTGCTTTAATTGTGTTGGCGGAAAGTAATCATATTCGATCGCATAACCAGGACGGAAAAATTTGACCTTTTCAAAACCGGCGACAGAACGCAACGCTTTAAACTGAATATCTTCCGGTAGCGAAGTTGAGAATCCGTTTACATACACCTCGCAGGTATTCCACCCTTCAGGTTCGACAAATAACTGGTGACGCTCTTTATCTGCAAAACGATTTATCTTATCTTCTATCGAGGGACAATATCTCGGACCAATACTTTTGATACGGCCGTTAAACATTGGCGAACGATCAAAACCTGATCTCAAAATATCATGAACATCCAATGAAGTATAGGTCATGTGACAAGATCTTTGTTGAACTAAAGGTGATGTCACATCTGAGTACGAAAACTTATCTGGTTTTGCATCTCCCTTTTCTTCGTTCATTTTCGAATAATCCAGAGAACGACCATCAACTCGAGGAGGCGTCCCTGTTTTCATTCTTCCGGATTCAAAACCTGCAGCAACCAAATCTTCCGTGATTCCATACGCTGCACTTTCACCTGCTCTTCCTCCACCGAATTGTTTATCTCCAATATGAATCAAACCATTCAAAAATGTTCCATTTGTCAGGACCACCGATTTCGAACGAATTTCAATTCCAAGTGAAGTTTTGATTCCTTTTATTTTTCCATTCTCAATAATCAAACCTTTAACCATCTCCTGATAAAAATCAAGATTTGGAGTTCCCTCCAGCATCATTCTCCATTCTTCAGCAAAACGCATTCGATCGCTCTGAACTCTTGGTGACCACATAGCAGGTCCTTTTGATTTGTTCAGCATCTTGAACTGGATAGCCGTTTTGTCCGAAACAATTCCGGAGTATCCGCCAAGCGCATCAATTTCACGAACGATCTGTCCTTTTGCAATTCCGCCCATCGCAGGATTACAAGACATCTGTGCAATGTTCTGCAAACTCATTGTAACCAATAAAGTTTTTGATCCTAAATTTGCGGCCGCTGCCGCGGCCTCAGAACCAGCATGGCCAGCACCCACCACAATAACATCGTATTCTTCTAAAAACATTTGTTTTATTATTCTCTGGAAACCGGTTAAGTCGGTTCTCAGAATTAACTTTATAAACTTTTTGTTCCACGTGGAACGGCGCTAAAGCGAAACACAAATTCTGAAACTTCAATTTTTACGTTCCAAATTCCAAACTAAACTACAATCTGTTCCACGTGGAACAGATTAAAAAACATCACTTGTTTTATCAAATCTCGAGAACACAACCTTTCATATTATGTTCCACGTGAAACATATGAAAGGTCGAATTGCAAATTTCGAATGTTTCACGTGGAACGTTTAAAAGGAATTAAACTTATAGTGTTTCACGTGGAACATAATTTCAAAAAACAATTAGTGATTTAAGTTATGGTTCCACGTGGAACATGGTAATTTTTTCATCTTCTTTTGAACGCATTAAATCTGCCTCTGCATCGGTTTTATCTTTATATCCACAGTAATGTAAAATACCGTGGGCTAATACACGCTTTAATTCTTCTTCAAAAGAAACTTTAAAATCTTTAGCATTATCATCTACTCTTTCCACAGAAACAAAAATATCTCCGTTTAGTTCGTTACCCACCGTATAATCAAAACTAATAATATCCGTTAGCGTATCGTGGTTTAAATATTCCATATTGATTTTATGAAGATATTCATCATCACAAAATATATAATTTATCTCTCCTTCGTTTTTATTTTCAGAAACAATAACAGCACTCAACCATTTAGAAAAGGCTTCTTCGTTGTCTAAATTAAAATCTGTTTCGTAATTAAAATTGATCATTTTGTATTAAAATATTCTTGAACCTTTTGGTTAAAATTTGAGCGCAAAGGTAGTGATTGTCTATTTAAAATCTCTACACTGTTTAAATAATCCAATAATGAGCTTGGCAAAGCATTTGAACGATTTGTAAATTCAGCCTTATTCGTTTCAGACTGACGTTTCGTATCCTGTCCTTGTTGCTGAACTGCATTGTTTAATTTTAGTAATTCCTGCTGAATATTTAGGATTCTTTGCAGGTTCTCGTTTTTAAATCCTTTATTCAAAAGTTGTTTTTCTGATTGTTTCATCTGATCGATTACAGATTTTCCCTGAGAATCTAATCCTTGTTTAGCTAATTCTTTTTGTAATGCTTCACGAAGTTTTACCTGCTCCTTATAAATCTCCATTATGGCTTCAGCATCTCCTTCACCATCATCTCCTTCTTTTCCATTCTTTTCCCCTTTCCCATTTTTACCATCCTTTCCCGAAGAACTTTTATCACCGCCTTTACTTCCCTGACCATCTTTTCCATTACCGCTTTTCCCCTGTCCCGGTTTTTCACCCTGGCCCTGTCCTGGTTTGTCTCCGCTTTTGTCTCCGGGTTTATCTCCTTGCTTCATTCCTTCTTTCATCTTATCTGCTAAGCCTTTCTGCTTTTGAATAATATCCGGAAGTTGCATTCCCTGTCCGTCACCTGGTTTCGGTTTTCCTGCGCCCGGCTTCGACATAGACATTTGCATGTTGTTTAGCAAATCACTTAAAAAGTCCGCTAATTTATTAGCAGATGAAACTGCATATTGCTGGTGTGAAACTCCTTTTGGAACCTGAACATCGGTTAACGATTCGATTGCTTTGTCTACATTATATTGTACATTTCCAATTTCCTTCGTCACATCTTCTCCTACTTTTGGGTTACGCAAAGACAACGCAAACAGACTATCATCGATATGTTTGAATTGTTGTTTTAAATTTTGCTGCACTTTTATATTCTTTGTGTAGGCAGAAGATCCTAATCTCATAGTCTTAAATTGTTTCATTACATCTTCCTGTGATAAGGAATAAGCTAAAAGATTATCCAGAACCTGACGAAGCATCGCAACGTCTTCTTCCAACTGCTCCTGTTCTCCACCTTCCATTCCTGCATCCATTTGTTGCGCCATGCTTTTCATTTTTTTGGCTGCACTTTTTTGCTTTGGTTTGGCTGAAGAAGTGTTCTTTTTGTTCAGTTCATCAGAAGCTTTTTTCAAATCATCTTCTACTTCTTTTTCTTTCGAAGCATCTGAAGGAATATCTAAAGGAGCTTTTAATGTTTTATTTTCTTCTTTCAATTCTTTTAAATCTTCCTGAATTTTATCGAAAGCTTTATTAATCTCATCCTGTTTTTCAGAAGTGTTTTCCTTTTCTTTATTAGAAAGCTGTTCCTGCTTCTCTGCAAGTTTCTCTAATTTATCGGCAACCTGTTCTGCTTTCTTGGAAACGTAAAAACGTTTGGTAAGCTCTACCAATTGTTCTAAATTTTTGGATTGGTTTTTACTAATCTGTTTGAACTTTTCCATCTTATCAAACAGGTCTTCACTGTTTAATTTATCATTCAGGTTTTTTAGTTCGTCTAATAATTTCTGGTTTTTCTCCAGATCTTTATCGGCATTCTCCAAACGTTTTTGCAAATCTTCAGCCGTTTTATCCTTTTTATCTTCTTTGAATTTATCCAGATTCTTATTCATTTTCTCTGCAAACTGTTTCATCAATTCGTCCTGTTGTTTCTGACGTTTGATAAAATCATTGATCTTTTGCTGATCTTTAAATTCCAGATTATCTTTTTCCTTTCCTGAATTCTGAATCTTATCCATCTCAGACAATTGTTTCGTCTGGTTCTCCAAGGACTTTTCTAAACTATTTATATTCTGATTTTGTTGTTGCAATTCCAGATCATGAACTTCATCTGTTGTAGAAACCCGGTCTGAAAAAACAGAAGACTTTGTGCTCTTAAAATGGTGCGGTGCATCGTTATCGAAAACCTCAAAATAATATTCATAAGACACTCCTTCTTCCACAGCAAGATTACTTGGAAAAGAAAAAACAAACTGATCAAATACTGTCTGCTTCACCGGAATGGTTCCACGCTTTGCCGTTTGCGGTTTGTTACGTTCATAATAAACAATCTGTAATTTTGATAATCCGTAGTCATCTCCTAATCTTCCCAAAACATAATTTTTATCCAGCTTTAAACTATCCGGCGCAGGCGCAACCGTAATGGTTGGATGCTGATCTTTGATAACGGACAGCTGATAGTCTAGTTTTTCATAGTTTTTGACCTTATTATTCGAAGTAAGAATTTGATATTCTGTATTTTGACCGATGTTTTTACTTAATTTAAACTCATTTTCGGCCTTATTGAACTTAAAAATTGAGTTTTGATCCTTCCAAACAATCTCCTGAGTTGCCTGCGTATTCATTTTCCAGGTTACTAAAGTTCCCTCAGGAACGATAGCATTTCCGGTTCCCTGAATGGTTTCGGATTTCTTTTTTAAGTACGATGGGAAATTCAACACCATTTCGAAGTTCGCAATTGACGGAACGGTGATTACTTTCAATTCATATTCTTCAGATGAAACTGAATTTCCTTCAAAAGTAAAAGAGACATTCTCTGTTGGTTTTTCAATCTTAAATTCAAACTTTCCTGGCTGGGAACTTTCCATAAAATAGCTTTCGTCACCAATATGGATCATAACATTCTCCGGAACAATTTTACCGACTGATTCCATTTTTACAATAAAATCTTTATTCTGTTCTGTTTGCAAATTCTGATTCAGCACTACAAATTTGAAAGGTGCCGGAGGCAAAAATGTAGCATTAAAATGTACTACCCTGTTTAAACTCTGAGAAATTATAGTACTGTTTCCTGAAATATAAAACACTGCAAAAAGCAAAATTGGAATCAATGCCAATGGCAAATACTTTCTGTTTGAATTAAAATTGATCGCATTTCCAAACGGAATTGGTTGCAGCGAATTTGCTTTTTGTTCTATAGAGGCCAACATCAACTCTGAATTTTCAGTTGAATTTTCAGAAGCTGACAATTGCAAAAAGTTGGTCAGCTTATCACTTACTTCCGTAAAATGATTTCCAATAATCGTTGAAGCCTGATTATAATCAATTCCCTTTTGAAGTTTGAACAACTTAAAAATTGGAAACAGAATAAAACGAAACAAAAGGAAAACTTCTACTCCTATAAAAAGCCAGAATAAAAGTGTTCTTCCCATTGGTTTCAACCAAAGGAAATACTCAATAAAAAGCGTAAACAAAAAATACATCAATCCAAAACCGGTAAAAAGCAGCATCCCTTTTATGAGTTCATTGGTATAATATTTTTTAATAAAAGCTTCAAGCTTCAGATATATGGCAGACGTTGTTTTCAAAATGAATCTGTTTGATTTATAACCTATAAAAGTAGTAATTTTAATTCGATAATTCTCAATGAGAAAATTAGTCAATTCAGCCATAAGCAACACATTATCTCCTTAAACTGATTTTCTAATTTTCTAATTAGAATCGTATCTTTGCATCAAAATTTAAACAAATGTCAAAGCAAGTTCGTGTGCGTTTTGCACCTAGTCCAACAGGGCCATTACATATTGGTGGTGTTCGTACTGCCCTATTTAATTATTTATTTGCCAAAAAAAATAATGGTGTTTTCTATCTTAGAATTGAAGATACGGATCAGACCCGTTTTGTTCCGGGAGCTGAAGCCTATATTATGGAAGCATTAGAATGGTTAGGAATTGCTCCGGAAGAAACGGTTGGGAAAAACGAAAAATTTGGTCCGTACAGACAGAGTGACCGTAAAGAAATATATCAGAAATATGCCGATCAGCTGATCAGTTCGGGTTGGGCGTATTATGCTTTTGATACTCCGGAAGCTTTAGATGCACACAGAAAACAACACGAAGCAGAAGGAAAAACCTTTATTTACAATCATCACAATCGTGAAAAGTTAGATACTTCGCTGGTAATTTCTGCTGACGAAGTTGCTAAAAGAATTGCAAATGGAGAACATTATGTAATCCGTTTTAAAACTCCGGTTGACGAAACGCTACATTTAAAAGATATTATTCGCGGTGATGTAAAGTTCGAAACAAATCTTCTTGACGATAAAGTATTATTCAAAAGTGATGGAATGCCAACCTATCACCTGGCCAATATTGTAGATGATCATTTGATGGAAACGTCACATGTAATTCGTGGTGAAGAATGGCTGCCATCGATGCCTCTTCATGTTTTATTGTACAGGGCTTTTGGCTGGGATGCACCGGAATTTGCTCATTTGCCATTGATATTAAAACCAGTTGGAAATGGAAAATTATCCAAAAGAGATGGTGATAAATTAGGATTCCCTGTGTTTCCTTTAGAATGGAAAACCGAAGACGGTATTTCATCCGGTTACAGAGAGAAAGGATTTTTCCCGGAAGCTGTTGTAAACTTCCTTGCTTTGTTAGGCTGGAATGACGGAACGGATAAAGAATTATTTTCATTAGAAGAACTTGTTGAATCTTTTGACTTAAACAGAGTTCATAAATCAGGAGCTAAATTTGATCCTGAAAAAAATAAATGGTTCAATCACCAATACCTGATCAAACAAAATGATGCCGATTTAGCGAAAGACTTCACTCCTATTTTGATAGAAAAAGGTGTCGATATTTCTAAATTTGATATTACAAGAATCGTTTCTTTGATTAAAGAAAGAGCTCATTTCGTTTCTGAATTTTGGGATTTGACGGATTTCTTTTTCCAGGCTCCAACTTCGTATGATGAAAAAGCAAGTAAAAACTGGAAGGAAGAGACTCCAGCTTTAATGCAGGAATTAATTTCAACTCTTGAATATATTGACGGATTTGATTCCGCAAATATTGAAGCAATCGTAAAAGACTGGTTAACGAAAAACGAAATTGGTATGGGTAAAGTAATGCAGCCTTTCCGTTTGAGTTTAGTTGGAACTTTGAAAGGCCCTCACCTATTTGACATTGTAGAGATCATTGGAAAAGAAGAAACTATTTCGAGAATTCAGAAAGCGATTGCAACTTTATAAAAACAAAAAAGCTCCCAAATTGGGAGCTTTTTTTTATTCCTTAAATAAAAGGATTTTATAATTTTCTTTATTATCCGTTTGAACTAACCAAATTCCCTGATCAGAAATTACACTTTCATAATATAGTTTCTTTCCTTCTTTTGATACACTTTTCAAATAACTCATAACGTTTGGATTTAAAATCATAGCGACAAAAGTCATTTGAGAAAAAACCTTATTTTTAAATTCATCGCTTACATAACTATTGTTTACAAAAGCTTTACTTTTTAAATTACTTGTATTGTTATTGTACTCAATAAAATTGATTTTTGAAATAGATCCGGTCGATTTATCGACAATTGTAGAATATGAAAACTCAGTAAAATCATTAACTGAAACTGAAAAACTCAAATTTTTATTATACTCCAATAAATTCACCTGAAGTCTAGAGGTCATATTTATTCTTTCAAAAAATTCTTTTCCGTCAATCTTATTAACAGATTCCCATAGTTTTGTTCCGTTTTTATCAAACTTAAATACATAAAATCCTCTAGGATAAACTCCCCCATTAATTTCTTTTGGTGCTTTTTCACTATAAATTCCATAGACATAAATATCCTCAGTTGTTCTATCTATGAAATAATGATTTACAGACATTGTACCTAGAGTAACTCTAACTATAGAAAAAGGATATCCTGGGTTTGCTGGAGTAGTATTAAAATCTTTCGGTCCTCCATAATTGTCTGAAGTAACAAAAAATTTATCACTAAGCTTTAAAATAAGCGGTAATTCCTTTACTTTTTTTCCTTCAAAATCATAAGTCGTTTTATACAATATTGAAGTTTGAAAATCAGCTGAAACGGATTTTGTAATAATATCAAAATTTTCGTTTCCATTCAGTTTAGCACTAAAAGAAGTTTTAAGATCGGCTTTTGCATACATATCACCTTTTAGTAAAGCTAAATCAGGTTTATCAATCTTAATTCTCTTCCTCAATTTAGTTTTAATTTCTATTGTTTCAAGATATATATCATCTTTTTCGAAGTCAATCTTTTCTTTTTGTTTCTGATTAGTAAATCCAAAATCATAAACATCATTAAATGAAGCGTTAAAAAAATCATTTGGCCATCTATTAGTAACATTATTCAAAACATGGTAATAATCAAAACGCCCAAAGAAATTAGAATTTAAATCTTCAAGTGCATCATGATTAACAGGGAAAACATTTTTATCCTGAAAAAATTTATAATTAGCCTGCATAAATTTTGTAGCATCGTATGCTTTATAAGTGTTCTCAGTTATTGAAAATGTTGGGCTAACTAATTTTTCGTTTTCAAATAAAGTTGTTTTCTTTCCGTCTACATCAAAACTTAAGGCATTTGTAGTGATGTAAGAAAGTGTCATAGTAATTCCAAAACCTTTATACACAACAAATTTCTTTGAATTTGGAAGGTATTCAAAAGTAATAGGTTCATTTTTGTCTTCAAATTTTTCCTCAACTATAACAGTTTGAGCAGATAAATAAACAGAAGAAAATAAGGCAATACTAATTAGTATTCTTTTCATAAATTTTGTTTTTGGTTTAAAATTTGAACCAAATGTAGAATAATTTTTAACAATTAAAATCTTCTAAAGAAATTAATAAGTAACCAATGTCATTATATTATTCGTATTTTTAAAAATTAATAAATCTAAAATTAATATCACCATGAACACAGCATTAATTATCCTTTTAGTCTTTGGATTCTTCATTTTCATGTCTTCCTTTTTTACCGTAAAACAACAATCCTCTGTTGTAATCGAAAGATTTGGTAAATTTTTAAGCGTAAGAAATTCGGGTTTGCAACTTAAAATTCCAATCGTAGACAGAATTGCCGGACGCGTAAATTTAAAAATTCAACAGTTAGATGTTATCATTGAAACCAAAACCAAAGACAACGTTTTTATCAAAATGAAAGTTTCGGTTCAGTTTAAAGTAATTCAGGAAAAAGTATACGATGCTTTTTATAAACTTGAATATCCACACGATCAGATTACGGCTTATGTTTTTGATGTCGTTCGTGCTGAAGTTCCTAAACTAAAACTGGACGATGTTTTTGAAAGAAAAGACGATATTGCTATTGCGGTAAAAAGAGAATTGAATGAAGCAATGACTACTTACGGCTATGATATTATCAATACTTTGGTTACTGATATCGACCCGGACATTCAGGTAAAAAATGCCATGAACAGAATCAATGCTGCCGACAGAGAAAAAACAGCAGCAGAATTTGAAGCGGAAAGTTCAAGAATCAGAATTGTTGCAAAAGCAAAAGCTGAAGCTGAAAGCAAACGTTTACAAGGTCAGGGTATTGCAGATCAGCGTCGTGAAATTGCAAGAGGTTTGGTAGAAAGTGTTGAAGTTTTAAACAATGTTGGAATTAATTCCCAAGAAGCTTCTGCCCTGATTGTGGTTACACAGCATTATGATACATTACAGGCGATTGGAGCTGATGCTAATTCCAATTTAATACTGCTTCCCAATTCCCCACAAGCCGGAAGTGATATGCTGAACAATATGGTTGCCTCCTTTACGGCCTCCAATCAGGTTGGTGAAATGATGAAGAAAAACAATAAAAAAATTGAAAAGCCAAAACCTAAACCAATTGAACCACAATCCGGTTACGAAGATGACATCACTCCGGAAATTAAATAAATATCAAAAACGAAAAAGAGGCTTAACGGCCTCTTTTTTTATTGATAAACCAACTGATTACAGAAGGCAAAATGGATTGCAAAATCTGTGGATAGGAACTTGAGAAATACTCTTTATAAGAAGAAAAAAATCCATTTACGATATATTGTGGTGTAATCGATTCTTTTGTTCTTTGAAAATTTAAAACTAATTTCTGATAGTTAATCTCTTTTTCGAGTTTCAGAATTTCCAAATCTCTTTCGATTTCTGCGTATGATGCGTATTTTTTAGTTTCCATAATTAGTCATTAAAAAAGATTTCTGAAAATTTTTCCAATATCGGACCTTCAACAAATTTGTCTTTCAGGAAGAAAAGTAAAATGGTAAAGGCTAAATAGATCCCTCCTACTGTTAAAAAACCAAGCGCGGTACTTTCGAATAAAGATCCAAAAGCATACGCCGCCGCAAAAGATCCAAAAATCATGACCATACTAAAACAAAGTAAAATCAAGGTAAACTTAAAAATTAAGGTGGTAGATTTCATGGCCACTTTAAAACCCCAGAGCTTATAATACGCTAAGTGACTGTCAAGATAAACTTTAGCCTGATCCTGAATATTTTCAGTGTTTTCTTTTAATTCTTCAAAAGCCATAACTATAATTTAAATTTAAAAAGAAGCACAAAACTCCCGATTCAAAAATTGCATTCTGGTTATCCTAAAATTAAAATAACCGAAACAATCCTAAAATCACAGTGAGCTTTGTGCTACCGGATTATTATTTTTGAAGTTTAGCGTTTTGTGCTTTTAGGTCAGCGAGTTTAGATTCTAAAAAGCTGATTACTTCTTCTGTTTTATAACTCATATTTGAGAGTAACTCACCGTAAGTCCCGTCAAGATTTTCCTTTGCACTTGCAAATTTTTCACGCAGCACTTCAGAACCGGCTGAAATCGAATCCTGCAGATTATGCGTTGCATCATCCAAACCTTCTTTTAGTTTCGCACGGGTTTTTGATCCTTTATCCGGAGCAAACAAAATTCCGATCGCCGCTCCTACTGCAGCTCCAGCTAAAATTGCTGCAACTGTATTTACGTTTTTTGACATAATATTAAAATTTAAATGATTACTAAAGGTAGTCTTTTTTTGAATTATAAATTATTGATTAATTGTAATTTAATAGCTTTTAGTACTAAATTTAATACACATAAGCAACAGCTTCATATTTTCCATCCGCTTTTTGAACAATACTTACAAACGGATATCCTTTGGAAGCTGATTGTGTTTTGATTCTCATAGCCGTGTGATTCTGGTTTGCCATTGGCGGCTCCCCTTTTGTCTTCGTCGAGACTCCTGAAAAATTAGCCGCTTGTTTTAAACCTATTGTCTTGTCCTGAGCCAAAACGGTAACGAATTTATAATCGGATTTTGAATCTACTATAACTTTATCAGATATTTTTTGTGTTTGATTGGATTGTTTGTTGGTAATTTTTGAAACAGCGTATTTGCTAATTTTATGTTCTTCGGAACTTCCGTCGAAAGTATAATAAACTAAATCATTTTCCAGTTTTATGAAATTAACATCAAGTTGTTCACCATTGTGCTTTGTAATTTGGTGTGTTTGAGAAATGGCAATATTGGCAAATAAAACAGATAGCGTAAAAAATAAGATTTTCATAATATTAAAATTTAAGGATTAAAATTGTTTATGTCAAAGCGAAAGACAAAATTTAAAATAACCCGTAAAATTAATTTCATGAAATTTTTAAATTATGAATATGTTTCAAAAAATACTTTTACGCTACTAGTATTATCAAAATACAATCACAATTACAATTGACCATAAAACCAATTTTTGAATTCAGATATAGAATTCCCTCTAAAACCTAAAAAATATTCATTTTTAAAATTTTAGAAAAATCCAGATTCGATTCTAAGTGTATTTTTAGAATTTGACACTTAAGATTTGACGTTGGATAAAAATAGCGACTTTATAAACAATTGTATGTTAATAACCCGTTAAACTAAGAAAAATAACGTCTAAAACTTAAATAAAGCTTAAAAATCAACAATTATTCAAAAGATGATTAATGTGGTGGAAGAAAGAAAAAAAGGCCTTAAAATCAATTTATGAAGGTCGATTTTAATCAAATTAAACTATGTAATTTTAAAAAATAATAGATTTAATAAATAATAAGTAAATACATTTTAAAATTAAAAAACAATAGTTTAAAATGATTCTTATAAAAAACTTTTTTCAAAAAAATCCAGCAATAAAATCAAATATTTGGAATTTACTATCAAATGGATCTATGCTTAAGGTTATAAACAATCTTATGTTAACAACCGAAAAAACAAGGTAAAATGAAGTCTGAAATTAAAATAAAGCTTTCTGTTTAATGATTTTTCAAAAGATGATTAATGAGGTGTAAGAAGTGAAAAATGAGCTTAAAATTCATTTATGAAGGTTACTTTTAATCTAAAAAATCTATAATATTTATATTTTTAATAGAAAATATATATAATAAAAAAAGCGCTTACCAGAAGCGCTTTTTAATAGATTATAGTGATATTATTTTTTAACCATCTCCGCAAGAATTTCAATTTCTCTTTCAGAAGCATTTTTCGGAGGATTAGAATATAATTTCAAAATTTCATCATCAAACTGATTTTTTAAAGTATTATTTTCAAGATCCCTTAAATTTAAAAGCGCTTTTGAACGAACGTAAGTTGATTCACTTCTAAGCGACATGGTATACAATTTTTTGATATCATCTTCTTCAAAGTCGGCTGATTTCAAAATGGAGTATTTCAAAATAAACTGAGCGAATAACAAAGAACCTTTATTATTGTTAATATTCTTCTTTAATGAATTTTGCAATAATGAAAAACTGGAAATAGTTGCGATGCTCTCCCCTATTGCACTTTCAATTGCAATACGCTCCGGCTTCGTCTCCACTTTAAAATATTTGTTGATTTCTTTTAAAGAATTATTGATACTGTTTTCTTCTTTTTTACCTTTTTCTTCCCAAGCATCTTTTAGTCCGACAGTTTTGTTAAATACTAATTTTGAAGAAGTTGAGTCTTTATCAACCGTAAAATAACCCAAACGCTGAAACTGGAATTTATCTTCATTTTGAGCGGTTGCCAGACTTGGTTCTACAAACCCGGTAATCACTTCCAATGAATTTGGATTCACAAAATCAAGGAAATTTTTCTCTTTATAACTGTCCGGTGCTTCATCTGTAAACAAACGGTCGTACATACGAACTTCGGCTTGAAGAGCATGTGAAATAGAAACCCAATGCAATGTACCGGATACTTTTCTCTGACTTGCTTCTGTCCCGCTTCCACTTAAAGAATCGGTATCATAAGTGACATGAATTTCTGTAATATTTCCTTCAGCATCTTTTATAACACTTTCACCTTTAATGATATAAGCATTTTTAAGACGTACTTCTTTTCCTAAAGTCAGAC
Source organism: Flavobacterium sp. LC2016-23 (assembly GCF_009674775.1). Taxonomy (GTDB): domain Bacteria; phylum Bacteroidota; class Bacteroidia; order Flavobacteriales; family Flavobacteriaceae; genus Flavobacterium. The sequence goes on from NZ_WKKE01000008.1 coordinate 63,350, forward strand.
GGAAATATTTCGCAGGAGCTTCTTCTAAGAAGTCTTCTCTTTCGATATATAATTCACGCGAAAAAGGCACTTTTCTAAAACCAGCATTCTCATCTTCCTGGTTGTTTTCGGCTTCCAGCCACTCTTCTTTTCCTTCCGGATAATTGGTAATAATCAATTTTACAGGATCTAAAACCGCCATGACACGAGGTGCGATTTTGTTCAGATCTTCGCGAATACAGAATTCTAAAACCGATACATTTATTAAATTATCGCGCTTTGCAATTCCAATTGTATTCGCAAAATTACGTAAGGAAGCAGCAGTATAACCGCGTCTTCTCAATCCTGAAATCGTTGACATTCTTGGATCATCCCAACCGTTAACATGCTTTTCCTTAACCAGTTGCTGTAATTTTCTTTTACTAACAACAGTATGTGAAAGGTTACGTCTGGCAAATTCTCTTTGCTTTGGACGCAATTTATCTTCTTCTAAAATCTGATCTAAAAACCAATCGTATAATTCACGATGCGGCAGGAATTCAAGTGTACAAAAGGAGTGCGAAATTTGCTCCAAATAATCACTTTGCCCATGTGCCCAGTCGTACATTGGATAGATTTTCCAGGTATCGCCGGTTCTATGGTGATGCTTATGTAAAATCCTGTACATAATTGGATCACGCATCAGCATATTGGTAGATTTCATGTCTATTTTTGCACGAAGAATATGAGTACCAGCCTCAAATTCACCATTTTTCATTCTTTCGAATAAATCTAAATTTTCTTCAACAGAACGGTTTCTGTACGGACTGTCCACACCTTCCGTAGACGGCGTTCCTTTTTGAATTGCCATATCTTCAGAAGACTGACTATCCACATAGGCTTTATCTTTTTTAATTAATAAAACAGCCCAGTCATATAACTGTTGAAAATAATCGGAAGCATATCGCTCTTCTGACCAGGTATACCCCAACCATTCTACATCTTTTTTAATGGCGTCTACAAATTCCTGTTCTTCTTTTTCAGGATTAGTATCATCAAAACGTAAATTCACAGGAGACTGATAATCAATTCCTAAACCAAAATTTAACGCAATAGAACTTGCATGTCCAATGTGTAAATAACCGTTTGGTTCCGGTGGAAAACGAAAATGAAGTTTGTTATTTGACAGACCTGATTTTAGATCTTCTTCTATGATTTGTTCAATAAAATTGAGTGATTTCTCTTCTGATGCCATTATTTTATAGTAATTTTAGCAAAGATAAAAAAGTTTACAGTTTTCGGTTTACAGTTTACAGTTTTCTTTAGAAACTTCTCAGTAAACCTGAAACTTAGGACTTGAAACTAATTTAAAATGGGAGTTATAAAACTAAAAAACATTCGTACTTTTTCATATCACGGCTGTTTAATCGAAGAAGGAAAAATAGGATCTGACTATACAGTAGATTTAAAAATTAAAACCAATTTGCAGCAATCCGCACAAACAGATCATCTGGCTGACACGGTTGATTACGTGCATTTGAATAAAATTGTTACCGAAGAAATGGCGATTCGTTCGCATTTATTGGAACATGTGGCCAAAAGAATCAATATTCGTGTATTGGCAGAGATCAGTTCAATAGAAAAAACTACAGTTTGGGTTTCTAAAATAAATCCTCCTATTGGTGGTGATGTTGAATCAGTTACTATAAAAATGACGGAAAACAGACAGTAATTCTATGTTGTAAAAAACTAATTTTTTAAAATAGTTACTTTTAAAGTTTTGAATTTTAAAGATTTTAGTTACTTTTGCCATCCGTTCAACTACGGCGTCGTGGCCGAGCGGCTAGGCTGGGCTCTGCAAAAGCTCCTACTCCGGTTCGAATCCGGACGATGCCTCTAAAACCTTCAGGGAAACCTGGAGGTTTTTTTGTGGTTAATTTTTAGAAAAAATTAGATAAAGAAGTACGTTCGAATCCCGACAATACTTCTAAAGCCTTCAGGGAAACCTGGAGGTTTTTTTGTGGTTAATTTTTAGAAAAAATTAGATAAAGAATTACGTTCGAATCCGGACAATACCTCTAAAACCTCCAGGTTTCCCTGAAGGTTTTTTTTGTGGTTAATTTTTTTCGCATTTTCTGTCATTTCGACGAAGGAGAAATCACATTCAGAAAGCAACGAACCGTAATTCCGTTATGTGATTTCTCCTTCGTCGAAATGACAAACTGTTATGAATCCGAGCGTGATCATATTATTTGCAGCAAACATAATCTTTACCTATTAAACATAAAAAAACCTCTGAAGTTCAGAGGTTTTAAATTATATCTTGAGTTATTAACAACTACTTCTTGTCAATCTTCTCAAAGGCATTCCTTACCATTTCTTTTTCTTTTGGAAACCATCCCTGAGTGATTAGCACTACTCCAAAAACCATTAAAACAATACTAATTGCTTTTTTTATTTTCAGAATATTAGTCGGTGTCATTTTTGATTTTAACTGTTTGGCTAACATTATCTTAATACAATCAACAAGTAAATATGTAATAATAACTGATGCAAAAAAAGTAATCATTCTGCTATTTTGCATTTCTAATTTTGGTCCTACTGAAATGATCACTGCCAGCCAGAAACCAAGTACACCAATGTTAATAACGTTGAGTAAAAATCCTTTTATAAACAAACTGCCATAGTTTCTTTTTATAATATCACGATCTATTTCTTCGTCGTTTATTTTTTCCTCATTTTTTAATTTTACAAAAGAAATTATACCGTAAGCCAGCATAATAATACCACCAAAAATAAAAAGCGCAGGTTTATCTTTCAGGCTCTGAATTAATCTGTAACTTCCTAAGTAGGCAATTGCTATAAAAAAAATATCACCTAATACTACACCAAGATCAAAAACTATAGCAGCCCTGAATCCTTTTGTAATACTGGTTTCCAGTAGTATAAAAAATACCGGACCTACCATAAAGCTCAGGAAAAGTCCCCATGGCAGTCCAGCTAAAATATCATTTATCATTCAAATATAATTTCTTATTTTACTTCTTCTATTTTACCTCCAAAAACCGTTTTCTGATTAATTTGTTTTGGTTTTCCATAAATGTAAATAGAGCCTCCTGCGCTCACTTTTGCATCAACTAATGTAGAAGCATTCACATCTGCTTTTCCTCCCGCAGAAACGCTTACTGTTGTTTGTGCAGTATTTAGTTTGCTTGCCAGAAGATATCCTCCAGCTCCCAAACTTGCATCCTGATTATCGGCTTTTCCGTTTAAAGTAATTTCTCCTCCCGAAACAGAACTTACTTTTAGTTTATTAACATCTAATTCAACATTTATTTTACCACCTTCCTGGGCACTCACTTTAAAAGCAGTTGCTTTAATAGCTTCATTACTCGAAACAGAAGCACCTTCGTTTACATCAATAAGCTCTATATGTTTGTAATAGACCGTAATATCTAAATCATCTCCCGATAATAATTTAGGAAAAGGCATTCTTAGTTTTAATAATCCTTTTTTGTTAACCACTTCAACTTCTGACTCACGTGCGCCTTTGATTACAATCTTATTTTCTGAAGACTGTACTAATTTTACACTTAGCTTATCGAAAACCTTTACCGAATCAAAATCACCTAAATCTTTGGTAACCTGACCAAAAGACATCTGAACAAATAAAATTGCAGCTCCTATAATTAACTTTTTCATACTTTTATTTTTTAAATTAAACTTCTATTCTGCTCTTCTTAAAAAATTAAAATCCAATTGTTTTTTAACCAAATCAGCATTTTTAACTTTTACATAAATTTCATCTCCCAGTTGTAAAATACTATTTGAAGTTGCACCAACCAGGGCATATTGTTTTTCATCGAAAGTATAATAATCATCTTTTATCTCTCTGATTCTTACCATTCCCTCACATTTATTAGAAACAATTTCAACATAAATTCCCCACTCGGTAACACCCGAAATAACTCCAAGAAATTCTTCGTCCTGATGGTCCTGCATGTATTTAACCTGCATGTATTTGATGCTATCCCTTTCTGCATTAGTAGCTAAACTTTCCATATTCGAACAGTGTAAACATTTTGTTTCGTACACTTCTTCGTCTACGGAGGCTCCTTTATCTAAATAATACTGCAACAATCTGTGTACCATCACGTCAGGATAACGACGAATTGGTGAAGTAAAATGACTGTAATAATCAAAAGCTAAACCGTAATGACCAATGTTTTCTGTCGAATATTTGGCTTTACTCATACTTCTGATGGCAAGCGTATCAATTAAGTTTTGTTCTTTTTTACCATTGACCTCTTCCATCAGTGCATTCAATGACTTCGAAATATCGCCTTTGTTACGGAAATCTATTTTATATCCAAATTTAGCAATTACGGTTTGCATCGCAATTAATTTGTCTTCATTGGGTTCATCGTGAATCCTGTAAATAAATGTTTTCTTTTGTTTGCCAATGTATTCCGCCACTTTTCTGTTGGCTAAAAGCATAAATTCCTCAATCAGATGATTGGCATCTTTTGAAACTTTAAAATAAACGCCTTCCGGTTCCCCTTCAGCATCTAAGTTGAATTTCACTTCGACTTTATCAAAAGAAATAGCTCCGTTTGCCATTCTTTTCTTTCTCAAAATTTTAGCTAATTCATCTAATTTTAAAGTCGCATCTCTTATTTCATCTGAAACCACATAAGCTTGTCCAGTGATCGAAATATCAACCGGAATCGTATTGTCTTTTGTTTCAATGATATATTGTGCTTCTTCATAGGCAAATCGCTGATCGGAATAAATTACAGTTCTTCCAAACCACTGGTTGATCACCTGTGCATTTTCTGCCACTTCAAAAATAGCAGAGAACGTATATTTTTCTTCATTCGGACGTAACGAACACGCAAAATTAGATAAAACTTCCGGAAGCATTGGCACTACTCTATCCACTAAATAAACCGAAGTGGCACGTTGATAGGCTTCATCATCCAGGATAGTTCCTTCTTCGAGATAATATGAAACATCGGCAATGTGAATTCCGATTTCGTAATTTCCATTCTCCAACTTTTTGAAAGACAAGGCATCATCAAAATCTTTTGCATCTTTTGGATCTATCGTAAACGTAAGTGTATCACGCATATCACGACGTTTTGCAATCTCAGCCTCCTGAATCGAAGTGTCAATTTTCTGAGCAAAGACCTCTACTTCTACCGGAAAATCTGCCGGTAATCCGTATTCTGCCAGAATAGCATGGATTTCTGTATTGTGTTCTCCCGGTTTTCCTAAAACTTTAACGACAGATCCAAACGGACTGTCTGCTCTTTTTGGCCAGTCTTCTATGGTAACCAAAACAACATCCCCATTTTCTGCTTCTCCAATTTTATCTTTTGGGATAAAAATATCGGTATACATCTTAGGATTTGCTGTAGACACAAAAGCAAAATTGGCCTGAATATCTATTACTCCAACAAAGTCGGTTTTATTTCTTTCTACAACTTCAATTACTTCACCTTCAGGTCTTTTCCCTTTTCTTCTGTTATAAACATAGACTTTAACTTTGTCCTTATCCAGCGCACGGTTCAGATTATTGGTCGGGATAAAAACATCTTCTGTAAAATCCGGACAAATAAAATAAGCTGTTTTACGGCTTGTCATATCAATTGTTCCTTCGTAATAATCCTGGCTTTCGGCTTTTACCAAAAATTTACCGGGTTCAGACTCTATAATTTTCTTTGAAGCAGCCAGAATTTTTAAATCTTTTATAATCTGGTTTCTGCTTTTTGTATCATCAAGTTCAAGTTTTGCTCCTATCTGTTTGTAATTAAATGCTTTATTAGGGCTTTGCGATAAAATTTTAAATATTTTACTAGAGAAATCATTCTCATTTTTTATCGGCTTTCTAATTTTCTTACTCATATATCTTTTCTTATAAAGTTTAAAATTACAAATAAGATATCAGATAACAGATTTTAACAAATAGAATTATTAAAATTATAACTTTCAAAGGTCATTTATAATTCGCCAGTTTAAATTAGTGTCAACGATAAATTTTAGTAATCCTCATTTCGTATCTTTACAAAAAGACCTTTTATGGAAAGCTTTAAAACGATTGCCATATTCAATTATGACCACGAAACGGTTATTCTGAAACATTTATTAGAGCAGGAAGGAATACCTTATTTTTTTGAAAATGAAATGACACTTTCTGTCGTTCCCATGTATTCTGCAGCGCTTGGCGGAATCAAACTAAAAATCCATCCCAACGATTTCGAACAGGTTCAGGAAATTCTGGACAATCTAAACAATCCTCTTAAAATCGTTTAAACAGTTCTTTTTTTCATTCTCAAAAAAATTTTTTCTCTTTTAAACTTTCAAAGTTGTCAACATATATTAAATACAACAAAAAGAAAATTTTAAATTAAATTAATTTTTGATGGTTATTATAGCGTGTTAATATGTCGTATAAATTTATTTTTAAATGTATTGAAATGAAGTTTTGCTTACTTATATAGAGTTATCAACATAGTTATATTTAGTTAAAGGATTAATTTTTAGGCCTTTTTCATTTTTAATTAACATTGGTTAACAACCGAAAAAGGATTCATTTTGTAGATAACTTCATAACCTGAATTTTGTTGAAAATGGCATTTTCGATATTGATAACTTTTCTAAAAATTCATCAAACTTTATTAGGTTTTTTCATTGCAGTTTTGGATTAGGTTTTTTTTCGACACGACCAAAAAAAACTTCTAATTTTCTATCCGAACTTATTAACAAATAATGTTAATTTAAAGTTAACTGAATATCAACGAATTACGTTTTGGTATTAACATTCTAAAATTTTAACAAAAAAGTTATTTATTTCTAATTGATTATCAGATTATTACAGAGATGTTAAGATTGTTGATAAGTGATAAGGTTTTGATATAAAGTGAGTTATACAGCAACTTATTTTAACCACAAATGTTACAATCTCTTGCGTAAAGTTAAGAAAGCTAAACCCGTTTAAGTCTATGGCATTCTAATACCAAAAATAGATTAAAGCAGATACAGTTTTTGCCACGGATTGCAGTAATTTCCACGAATTTGAATTGGAGATTAAGAAGAAAAAATAATTCGTTAAGATTCATATAATTCGTGGCTAACTTTTCTTTTCAAATAGATTTACTTCAGAATTCTTTAGTTAAATTTGCAAGACACAACTTAATAGTACTTACAATGAAAATTTCAATAGGAAACGACCACGCAGGACCAGATTATAAAAAAGCAATTGTGGCGATGCTGAAAGCAAAAGGGTATGAGGTAACCAATTACGGAACAGATTCGGAAGATTCTGTGGATTATCCTGATTATGGACATCCGGTTGCCAATGATATTTCTGAAGGAAAAGCTGATTTTGGAATTGTGATCTGCGGAAGCGGAAACGGAATTGCCATGACGGTTAACAAACACCCAAAAGTAAGAGCCGGTTTGTGCTGGACCAAGGAAATTGCGTATTTAACCCGTTTGCATAATGATGCTAACATTGTTAGTATTCCGGCGCGTTTTACATCGATCCCGCAGGCGGTAGAAATAGTGGAAACGTTTTTAAATACGGCATTTGAAGGAGGAAGACACCAAAACAGAGTAAATAAAATCCCCTGTCAGTAAAAAGTCAAAAAAAATCGGGTGCTTCGCACCAAATAAAATAACACACCGGGCGGATTTTTTAAATTCATCCGGTTTTTTTATATAAAAACCTTAAATACAGTTGATTAGATTTATTTTTTGAGTTATTAACATTGTTAACAACTAGATTTTATGATCTAATTTCAGGTAAATCAGGACCATCTGAGCTAAAAGAATGATCGTAAATTTTATAATAAAAGAAGATTTACGCGTTTTATGTCTAAAAAGCAACATGGCCAATAACAGTCCGATGGAGCCGCCAAAAAAAGCGACTATAAAAAGTATCTTTTCTGAAATTCTGGATTTATGTCTGACAGCCAAATATTTATCATAACCCGCTAAACCAAATGCAATAGCATTTACAACAAAAAAAAACAGTAATAAAACTTCCATTGGCTTAAAATTAAAAACAAAGATATTATTTTAGCCGGGTGATTAATTAATCTGTCGATTGTTTTAAGAAGCAGATTATCTTATTTTATAATCAAGAAATTATTTCATTAAAAGTATGACTAATATTCAATTCATTGCCAGGACTGTCCAAACAGCGGCGGTTAACATTCAAAATACGGTAAAATTATTAGAGGAAGACTGTACGATTCCGTTTATTTCACGTTACCGAAAAGATACTACCGGAAACCTTGATGAAGTTCAGATCGAGCAGATTGCGAAGCTTCAGAAAGACTATGAAGCGATTGTAAAACGTAAGGAAGCCGTTCTGAAATCAATTGAAGAACAGAAAGCACTTACACCTGAATTAAAACAAAAAATTGAGCAAAGTTTTGATTTACAGGAAATAGAAGATTTTTATCTTCCTTATAAAAAGAAGAAAAAAACAAAAGCCGATGTTGCCCGCGAATTTGGTTTAGAACCATTGGCTAAAATCATTATGTCTGAAAATGATGTTGATATTGATTTTATTTCAACACAATATATTAATGACAATGTGATTAATGAAGAAGCGGCCATGCAGGGTGCCCGTGATATTGTTGCGGAATGGATCAATGAGAATATTTATGTTCGTAAACAATTACGAAGATTGTTCCAGCGAAAAGCAACTATCGGAACCAAAGTCGTAAAAAAGAAAAGTGAAGAAGAGGGAGCGCAAAAATTCAGTCAGTATTTTGATTGGGAAGAACCTTTAACAAAAGCGCCTTCACACCGATTATTAGCCATGCTTCGTGCAGAAAATGAAGGTTATGTTAAGATGAAAGTGGACGTAGATATTGATGAAGCCTATGATGTTATTGATGAAATAATCATTAAAAAACAAAACAGCACTACCGCACATTTGCAGTTAGCCATTGAAGACAGTTACAAAAGGTTGCTGAATCCGGCGATTGGAAACGAAACCTTGCAGGAAGCCAAAGCGAAGGCAGATGCTAATTCGATTCAGGTTTTTGCGAACAATTTAGGGCAGTTATTATTGGCACCGCCTTTGGGTGAAAAACGTATTCTGGCTATTGACCCGGGTTTCAGAAGCGGCTGTAAAGTAGTTTGTCTGGATGAAAAAGGAGATCTGTTATACAACGAAACCATTTATCCGCATGCCCCTCAAAATGAGGAAGCCATGGCGATTAAAAAAATTCGTTCGATGGTAAATGCGTATCAGATTGATGCTATTTCTATCGGAAACGGAACAGCTTCGCGTGAAACGGAATTTTTCATCAAAAAAATCCCATTCGACAAACCGCTGCAGGTTTTCATTGTTTCTGAGGCAGGAGCTTCGGTATATTCGGCATCAAAAATTGCGCGTGAAGAATTTCCAAATTATGATGTAACGGTTCGTGGTTCGGTTTCTATCGGAAGAAGACTTTCCGATCCTCTGGCCGAATTGGTGAAAATTGACCCAAAAGCAATTGGGGTGGGACAGTACCAGCATGATGTCGATCAGACTAAACTAAAAGAAGAATTAGATAACACCGTAATTCGTTGCGTGAACTCGGTGGGTATTAATATCAATACGGCAAGTAAACATTTACTAAGTTATGTGAGTGGAATAGGAGAGAAGCTGGCCGAAAACATTGTACAGTATCGTTCTGAAAATGGCCCTTTCGAGGATAGGAAACAATTGAAAAAAGTACCCCGTTTAGGCGATAAAGCGTATCAGCAGGGAGCAGCTTTTATTCGAATTTCAAACGCGAAAAATCCATTAGACAATTCTGCGGTGCATCCGGAAGCGTATCCTGTTGTAGAGAAAATGGCAAAAGACCTGAAAATTTCGGTAAACGACCTAATTGCCAACAAAGAGAAAACAGCCCTGATTAAGCCCGAAAACTATATTACACCTGAAATTGGTTTACTGACCTTAAAAGACATCATTAAAGAGCTTGAAAAGCCCGGACTGGACCCAAGAAAGTCGGCCAAGGTTTTTGAATTTGATGCGAATGTAAAATCGATCAAGGATTTGAGAACCGGCATGATTTTACCGGGAATTGTCAATAACATTACCAATTTTGGCTGTTTTGTTGATATCGGAATCAAAGAAAGCGGACTGGTTCATATTTCACAGCTCAAAGCCGGTTTTGTAAGCGACGTAAATGAAGTAGTAAAATTACACCAGCACGTTGATGTTAAGGTTACAGAAGTGGATGAGGACAGAAAGAGAATTCAGTTGACGATGGTATTGTAAAATTAAATTCCAAAGTAAAAAATCCAAATTCCAAACAGGAGAATTTATTAAAAAGAAATCCCAAATTACAACTGGTAATTTGGGATTCTTCATTTTTATGAATTACTTTAAAATAACCTTTTTAGTAACACTTTTATTTCCAGCCGTAATTTTGATTAAATATAAGCCCGCGGAATAATTAGCTAAATTTATCTCCGTGTTTTCAGAAGCTGTTTTTTGTTCTGAAATAATTTTTCCTTGTGGAGAAATTACTGATATTGTTGATTCTTCGGGTGCAAAAACCGTAAACCGGCCGGCACTTGGATTCGGATATAAAGTTACTGTTGCTTTTTCTAACTCGAAATCATTGTTAGCCAAAGTAGCATTTTGAGGTAAATAAAAATTACCTGTCAAAAGGAACATGTAGAGCGTTTTTAACGTTTGGTTAAAATAACTCTTAGGCTCGTCTAATGCATTTAAGTCGTTGTAAGAAGCGTCTAAATGTACCTGATTTTCCCCCGCCATTGCAGCGCAGGCAAAAGCACCGACAAAAGTAGCATTATGCCATTGCCCGATTAAACTTCCATCCTGATTATAGCCATCTTTTATATTTGCAGAACCTCCAAGATTTACCCGCACAAAATCGGATGATTTTTTGGCATACAATTTCGCATCGGCATTGCCATACCAGACATAATCAACCGCAATACGCCAGGGAGTTCTGGCAGCATCGTAAGTATACGTTTTCCCCGCTCTGTTATATCCGCTTGCTTCAGAAGAATAGGCTCCAGAGGCCTGACACCAGTCTGACACCAGACCGCCAACGGCATTGTTCTGGGTTAAATTATTATTGATCACCGTGTATGATTTTGCTGCAACGGCATTCCAAAAAGTGCTGTCATTCGTAAAGTTTCCAAAAGCTCTGTAATAGGCAGGTGAGAAATAAGAAGGGTTGGTGATCTGGCTTCCGCCGAACTGATCTCCGGGTTTTAGTACAAAAGTATTCGCTTCCACTTCATGAGCTTTAATAGCGGCAATTAGCGTTTTGGTATCATTTTTATAATTAATAGTTCCCGTATTTCCCCACTGGTAGTCTGCTACAATAAGGGCAAAAGCAACATCCAGTTCGGCGTCGGTTGCGCCATTGGCACCATTAATTCCGGAACAGCCGTTGATTTTCCAGTTCATCACGCCATTCGAATTAACATTGTCTTTATAATAAAGCCAAAGACCATCAAATAGTGTTTTGTCAGCTGCATAGGCAGAAAGCAGCATTCCGTATCCAATACCTTCGGAGACGGTTTCAGAAGGATTGTCAAATTTTATTCTGTATCGCCCATTTGAGCAGTCTTCAACAAAATTGGTTTTCCAGATGTTATAATTGTTTAAGGCGTCCTGGCTGTTTTTAGACGAAGCCATAAGGCCATTGCTGAATACAACATTGGCGGGAAAAGATTGCTTTTGTGAATAACTTTTGAGACACAAGAAAGCAATACTAATCAGAAGTAGATTTTTCATAATTATTATTGATTAAATTTGGGACTCTAAAAGTAAGAATTTTTAGATATAAAAAAAATCCCAAACTACAATTGCAGCTTGGGATTTTTGATAAACGTTAAAAAAATTATTTTTTGATGATAAACTTCTCCGCTTTTATTTTGGAATTGCCGGTATTTTTAATAAAATAAATCCCTTCTGATATATCCTCCAGATTAATGGTGTTAATTGCATTTTCATTTAGATGAACCAATTTAATACTCTTTCCGGTCTGATCTATTATGCTATAATTTCCTCCATTTGCTGTAACAATATTTAGTATTCCATTGCTAGGATTTGGATAAAGTTTAAATTCACTTGGTTTGAATTGACCAACTGCCAAACTTGTTACAGTAACACAATCAGAAGCAATTGTACATTCGCCTACTGTAATTTCAACCTTATAGTCTCCAGAAGTTAAAGGAGTGTAAGACTGATTTGTTTCGTTTGAAAGCAAAGTATTTGGACATTTGTACCATTGATAAGTGGCTCCTAAATGATTTGATGTCAGTGTTCCGGAATTTAAACTTACGGTATTACTAATAGCTGATGAATTATTTATTGTTAATTCTAAAGTTTTAGTATCACAACCATTCGTGTAAGAATACGTTCCTGAACTTGTATACTGAATACCATTTTCAGCCCATGTATAACTGTCACAGGCAGCTATCGTTTCCGTAGAAGCCGTTGAATTGGTGATGGTCAATACCAATGTTTTGGTATCACAGCCTACGTTATTCACATACGTTCCTGAGCTTGTATACTTAGTACCATTTTCAGCCCATGTATAACTGTCACAGGCAGCTATCGTTTCCGTAGAAGCCGTTGAATTGGTGATGGTCAATACCAATGTTTTGGTATCACAGCCTACGTTATTCACATACGTTCCTGAGCTTGTATACTTAGTACCATTTTCAGCCCATGTGTAACTGTCACAGGCAGCTATCGTTTCCGTAGAAGCCGTTGAATTTGTAATGGTCAACACCAATGTTTTAGTATCACAGCCTACATTATTCACATAAGTTCCGGAGCTTGTATATTTAGTACCATTTTCAGCCCAGGTGTAACTGTCACAGGCAGCTATCGTTTCCGTAGAAGCTGTTGAATTGGTAATGGTCAATACTAATGTCTTGGTATCACAACCTACGTTATTTACATAAGTTCCTGAGCTTGTGTACTGAGTACCATTTTCAGCCCAGGTGTAACTGTCACAAGCAGCTATAGTTTCTGTAGAAGCCGTTGAATTGGTAATGGTTAATACCAATGTTTTGGTGTCACAGCCTACATTATTCACATACGTTCCGGAGGTTGTATATTTAGTACCATTTTCAGCCCAGGTGTAACTATCACAAGCGGTTACAGTTTCCGTAGAAGCCGTTGAATTGGTAATGGTCAATACCAATGTTTTAGTATCACAGCCTACATTATTCACATAAGTTCCTGAGCTTGTATACTTAGTACCATTTTCAGCCCAGGTGTAACTGTCACAAGCGGTTACAGTTTCCGTTGAAGCTGTTGAATTGGTAATGGTCAATACCAATGTTTTGGTATCACAACCATTCGTATGAGAGTACGTTCCTGAACTTGTATATTTAGTACCATTTACGGGCCACGTATAACTGTCACATGCCGATTCTGTTTCCGGAGTTGAGCTTGTCGATGGCGTAATGGTAAGGTTTAAGGTTTTAGTATCACAACCTACGACAGCGGTATACGTTCCGGAGCTTGTATATTTAGTACCATTTGCCGCCCAGGTATAAGAATCACAAGCGGTTATAACTTCTGGAGTTGAGCTTGTCGATGGCGTAATAGTAAGGTTTAAGGTTTTTGTATCACATCCCACAACAGCGGTATAAGTTCCGGAAGCGGTATAATTAGTACCATTTACGGGCCATGTATAAGAATCACATACACTTATATTTTCGGGAGCAGATGTTGTTGATGGCGTTCCGGTAACTGTTTTTACCAGTAATCTGTCGCTTGCACAATATGCAGCCTCACAAGCAACACAATAAGTGGTGTTATTTGCTGTAGGGGTTGCTGTTGCTGATGCTCCTGTTGCAAAACTACTACCACCTGTTAATGCAGTATACCAGGTAGCGGTTGTTCCTAGTGGACAAGTCGCATTTAAAGTTACGGCAGTACTTCCTAAACACGGAATGTTTTCTGTAGAATTGGTAAAGGTTGCATTGCCAGGTTTTATTGATGTTGTTGTAATATTTGAGTTTACAGACGCAAAATTAGTTCCGCTTACAGACGCCTGATTCGTAACAGCACAGGTATTTGCCGGTAATGAACCTACAGCATTTATTGTGGCACTAAAAGTTATGACAGTACTTTTTCCGCCGGCCAAAGTAAATGGTCCAACAGAAATTGTTTCTCCTGATGTTGTTTTTGCAGTACTGTTTACGCCCGAAGATTTGTTTGTAATTTGGTTATTATTTTGACTTTCTGCAATGGGTGTGGTTTTTTCAGTTTCTTTTGGAGTTACCATTTTTGAAGCTGATGCATTAGAAGGAGTTGCAGCTGTTCCGGAAATGATTGTTCCACCGCCCAGTTCATCTTTAGCAGTTCTTGTTGCTGCCGTATTGTTGGCGTTCCAAAAAGTGGTAAGATCTGCAGATCTGTCTCCCGATCCCGTTGCAAGAGCAGTTGCACCTTGCAGTATTACTTTATTTCCTGCACCGTAAGACAAAACGTCAAAAGTTGCCGCACCAAGATTAGCCGGAGCATTCGTTGTATTATTACCAATGTTTGCAGCACTTATCAGGGTGCTTGTAGCTGTTCCCACAGAAATTACCGAAACATGTGCATACGAATCTGCAACTAAACTAATGTTATTGTTTTTTATCGTAGCATCCATTCTGGCGCTTGCAGTATTACTACCATTATCATTAGCTTCAGATACTATACCGTAGTTATTGGCATTGGTAATCGTATTGTTTACTATTTCAGTAATATGTTTCGCGTTTCCATAAGCTGCAACAGAAATACCATTGGCCACAGATCCTGCTCCGCCACCGTCTATAATATTAAAATTTATTCTTCCATTCATAGTTCCTGTATCCTGATTTCCAACATTACAGGTAAATGAACCACCGAAGCTTGATTTTATAGTATTGTTTATTATATTATAATTTACCGTTGCTGCCGTGTTTGCCTGAAGCGATAAACCATTACTGCCGGGACTTGATGCAGCGGCGTTTATAACATTTCCGTCAGCGGGATTGTTTCCTCCAACCTGAATCGTATTTGTCGAGGTACCGCCAAAATTTAATGTTAAACCGTAATTTTTTGCATTAGAAAAGTCATTTGATTTTAAAACTAAAGTGTTATTTGAAGTTCCATAGCCTTCAAATATAAAATTACTGTCACCGTTAGCTTTATTAAAAGCATTTTTAAACTGAGATCCTGTTATTGTCAGGTTAGAAAATCCGCTGTCATTATAGGCATAAAAACCACGTCCCCATGAATCATTAACATTTGTATTGGTTATTGTGTTAGTTCCTTTTAGGTTTGTTGCATATATACCGCCGGTCTCAGAACCTGAAATATTATTTCCGCAGTTACTTAAAACACTATTGGCTAATTCAAAATTAGTAACGTTGTTTATTTTAATACCAAAAAGCCCCGCGCTTGTAAAATTCATATTTTTTAAGGAAATGTTGGTGCAGGAAGTAAATTGTGCACCAATCGATCCGTTAGTAATATTCTGAATTGTTCCTCCGGATCCTGCGGTAGAACCTGTTCCGGTAATCTGAAAAGAACCTGAAGCATTACTTATAACTATTCCGCCTGCACCACCATTTGCAGAAACGGATTGAAAAATACAGTCTAAAGTGCCTCCACCATTTATATTTACTGCAACAGCACTTCCTCCGGTTATAGAAGCATTTCTTACTTTTAAATTTCCAACACTTGTCCCGGTCATATCTGAAGATAATATAACAGCCTGAATATCATTATTTGCTTTAAGGGAAATCGAGGAAAAAGTTGGATTTGTACCGCCAGTGGTTGGTAAAGCATTACTGTAAGATGGAACAATAAGACCCAATATAGTTGCCAGGCCAGCTGTTGCTCCCTGACCTATCACTTTTTGATTGTCTGATAAGGTTAATGTTGTACCACTTGTAGCAGCTCCTGTGTAAATAAAAATAGGATTTGAACCTGTACCGGTTGCATTTTGTACCAGTTTGAAAGGGCTTAATAAAGTTCCGGTTCCATTTGTTGCAACCGAACTGTTTACAAAGTAGATGGGTGCCGAAATTGTAATGGTGACTGTTGCAGTATCTGTTTTCCCGTTGGCACTTGTTAGCGTATACGTAAAACTATCTGTACCGGAATAACCCGCTGCCGGATTGTAGGTAAAAGATCCGTTAGCAGCTATAGCGGCAACTCCATGACTTCCATTGGCTAAAATAGCGGCAGTCAGTGCAGTACCATCAGGGCTAACATCATTTGCCAAAATACCCTGGGCCGCGTTTAATGTTATTCCAACATTTCCGATACAATTATAGGCATCATTTACAGCAATTGGAGTAGCCTTAAGAGAGCCCGCTACTAAAGTTAGATTAGTATCTAAAATATCCTGAAAGGTAGTTCCGGCAGCATCAGTTCCTGTATTGTTTATAGTAATAGTAAAGTCAAGTTGTGAACCTGGTTTAGCATTTCCTCCTCCGTTTACCACAACAGCATTGGTAACAGTAACAGCTGGCGCTGCTGCTGCAGCATTAACACTTGTTTCTTCTTTTGCAGGAGCAGTATTCTTTTTAGCAGGAGCTATTACAGCAACAATTTGTTTCTCAACTTTTGCTACCTGTTTTATAAATGGAGTAACAACATTTTCCTTAATAACATTGTTATATGACATTCCGAATGTTAGGAATCCCATTAAGATTATAACAAGTAAGAGTTTGTTTTTTTTCATTTTTTTTACTTTAATGAGTTAGCATTATTAAGAAAATATAGCCTCGTATTTCATTCCCACACTATCAAAACCTAATGGAGAAAGAAACAAATCTAAATTGCCCTTTTGAGGATGTACAATGGTAAAAATGCCTTGTTGGTAATATTCGGTTTTTTGTTCCGTTCGAAAAACTATCGAAAAAGGTTCTCTTTCCAGAGAAGAATAATTATTCAGCTGTGTTAATTCAACCAACTCCGCGTTAAGTTGAATTTCATCAGAAATCTGAATCGTGAATATTTTATTTAAGAATGCATTAAAATCATTTAAAGTAAGTAAAGCTATATCCATACATTATATTTTGTTTTTAATTTCTTTGTGGACTCCATTCCATGAGATGATAAACACCGTTTGTCTCGCTAATTTTCTTAAAGCCTAATCTTTTATATAATTCCATAGCAGGATTAAAACTTTCAACATGAATAGTGACATTCCTGTTTGCCAGTGCTGCTTTTTGTATTATTTCTTTCAAAATCGAACTCCCGATATTTTTCCCGCGCCAGTGCGGTAATAGCGTAATATCAATAATTCGCACTCCTTTTTGTTCAAAAAAGAAATCAATATATAATCTTCCCAAAGTGGTATTCTCTTTTTCAATTATATAAAACTTTGCGCCTAAATAATTTTTTTGATAATATTCATGCTGAGCCGAAAACTGATACTCAATAAATATATTTTTTTGTTCGTCGCTCCAGTCAGTTCCGTTTTCTAATTCTTCGGTACGTGTACTACCGTATATTTTGCACAGAATAGACAAATCGCTTTCCTGTATATCACGAAGCGTAATATTTTCTATATCTAAATTCAAAAGCAATTTTTATTAAGTTCTTGGAGGAAAAACTCCCTGAAGTGCAATACAAAAATACATAGTCAGATAAGGCATCATATTATTATGAGGCTGATCTCCTCCTGCAGGAGCGATCGAATTCGCATCCATAAGTGTTCCCGGTGTACCTGCGGCATAAACTTTTACAGGATTACCCCGGCCTAAACTATTATTTGTTGGGGTAGTGGATTGTGAATTTAACGTGGCAGCCACTAGTGTATGAGTATGAGAAGGTATCTCTGAGTCGAGTAAAGTAACCGTATCAGAACCGCCTGTTTCACCTAAATCATGCAATGATAATCCTGGCCCCTGACCCGGATGCATTGGTGTTCTTCCCTGCAAATCCGGTAAAGCAAAATTAGATTTTCCATTACCACCATACGTTGTACCTAATAATGAAAAAAGAGCGGTATTTTGAGATAAAGGTAAAAGTTGTCCATCGCAAAATGCCCATCCTTTAGGAGCAAAGTTGAATGGGAATATGCGTATTTCGGCCACAAATGGATCCATATATTTTGTTTTATTTCTTATTAAAAATCTAAATAACTCTGCATTTAATTTTATGTTGGTGTTGGATATATCCCGAATAAGGATATTATAAAATTCACACACAAATAAGGCTGAAAATTAGTATGTGGCTGACTTCCGCCGTCCGGTGCAATTGTACTATAATTTAGTGGTGTAGTTGGCGTAATAGAAGAATATACTTTGCTGCCAGTTGCAGTAGTACTTAATAAAGCATCAGCAGGGTTTCCTGTATTGGCAATATTTGTTGTTGCTAATAAAGGATGTGAATGAGAGGGAATCTGATTAACGGTTAAAGTTACTTCTTCAACACCACCGGTTTCAGCCAAAGCAAATCCGTTACCATTATGTAAGGGAATACGTCCTCGCATATCAGGTACTGCAAAAGTGCTTTCTCCGTCGCCGCCGTAAGTAGTTCCAATTAAATTAAATAATGTTTCATTTTCCGAAATAGGCATTAATTGCCCTTCACAGAATGCCCATCCAGCGGGAGCAAAATTTCCGGCAAACATTCTGATTTCACCAATGTAAGGTTGTGCCATAATTGTAGCGTTTTATATTATTAAGTAGCTGAAGGAAATATCCCTTGCAGAGCAATACAAAAATTCAGGGACAAGTAAGGCTGCATATTCAAATGTGCCTGACTACCGCCAATGTTTGTAATTGATCCGGAATTCATTGCTGTAAGGTTGTTGCCAGAGTTACTGTACACCTGATTTGGAGCGGTATTCGCTAATGCGGTTGAATTAGTTACAGGAATGTTTGTAGTTACTGCCTGAGTAGCACTTTTTAATCCGTGTGTATGGGTTGGCAATTCAGCTATAGATAATGTGTGGGCTTGTTCACCACCTCTTTCACCAAGATTATGGCTATTTCCAACATGTATAGGAATTCTTCCGCGTAAATCAGGAAGCCCAAAATTTACTCTTCCGTCTCCTCCAAAAGTGGTTCCTAATAATGAAAATAAAGCCTGGTTTTGGTTTATAGGTAATAATTGTCCGTTGCACATTGCCCAGCCTTTTGGCGCAAAAGTAAACGACATAATTCTGGTTTCAGCTAAAAATGGTTCTGCCATAATGAGACTATTTTATAGTTTTATTTTTTGAAGGTGGTTTGTTAAACTAAAACAGAAGTAACATTTAAACTGTGTTTAGAAATTAGTTCTTTCTGATATACTACAGTAGTTCCTTCCTTTATAATAATTGTTATTGCCGTATTTTCAGGAGACAGTATTGTTTTTAAGTAAACGCTGCCCTTTTGTGTCATAAAGCCATACGGTTCTACTTGTGTGACAGCAGCAGGAAATAGATAGTGTGATAAATTTACATTGCTATTATGCATTTGTAATTCTTCCATTGCTACAGTAATTGCTTCTAAATCAAATCCTGACAATGATTTTAATGATTTCCATTCTCCGTTATCATTTTTTCCAAAACATAACAATACGTCATCTAACTTTCCGGCGCTATCAACATGAAGATGCATTGGAAACATTTTCAGTCTATTGTCATCAGAACTATAACAGAAATTGCCGGAAGACTGATAACCCATTTTTTGCCAGCTTACAATTGCTGTAGTGTAGCAATGAAAAAGAGCCTGGTCTAAAAGAAAAGCATTCGAAATATTTGATTTAGAAAAATTCGATAAAATATTTTTTTCTTCTTTATCTAAATCCGAAAAATTAGTGAAAGCATTTTGACCCAAAAGAGATCCACAAAAGAGCGTTGTGGCACCTACAAATCCAACATTTTTAATAAAACTTCTGCGAGTTAAATCTGTCATATTTAAAGCTTTTTTGATAAAAATTTAAGTAAATGTATTAAAAACAATTTTCTACGATCAAAAAATGATAATTTTTTGTTAAAACGTACAATAATATTTACTTTTTAGAGTTGTTATTGATTTTTTCTAAGAAAAGGCATACAAGAAATTTTTACCAAATTTAAAATTTGAGCATAAAAAAAACCATACAACAATCGTACGATTGTTGTATGGTTTTTTAGATAAGTTGAAGGATATTATTTTATTTCTTCCTCTTCTTTTTTTACAGCAGGAGCTGATTGATCATCTTTGGCAGCGTTTTTAAATTCCTTAATTCCGCTTCCTAAACCTTTCATTAATTCCGGAATTTTTTTACCTCCAAAAAGTAATAAAACGATACCTACTATTACGAGGATTTCTGTAAGACCTAATCTTCCCATGGTTTGTATATTTAATGCCTAAGCAAATTATTTTCTAATTGTACCGCAAATGTATACAGAATATACGAACAAGAAGAGTATTTAGATTAAAATATTTGTTTTTGGTAGCGTTAAATATTCTTTAAAATTATAATTTAGGAACATTCCCTTAATTTTGATACGCAACAACACACTGATTAATTCTTATATTTGCTCGTGTAAACAACCTAAAATGGCTAAGAAGAAATTTAATTTCAGGAAAAAATTATTCGTCAAAAACCGATTGGTAATTTTGAATGTAGATACCTTTGAAGAGATTTTTTCGTTCAAACTGACCCTGATGAACGTCTTTGTCGTTTTTTCACTTGGCGGAATATTTTTAATTTTAATCACCACTTTCATCATTGCTTTTACCTCTTTACGAGAATTTATTCCCGGATATTCTTCTTCTCAACTGAAGAAAAATGCAACAGAATTAGCTATAAAATCGGATTCACTGGAAAGGGCTTTAAAGAAAAATGAACTTTATATAAAAGGAATACAGAAAGTTTTAAGAGGTGAACTGGAGTATGCCAGGTTTAATAAAGATTCTATTCTTTCTGAAACAGAAGAAACACCTGATCTTAATATGAAAGCTTCAGACGAAGAAATTAAATTAAGAGAAGAAGTAGCAAAAGTGGAGAAAGAGTCGGGAGAAAAGAGCCAAAATAAAAACAAAAGTGACAAAAAATAAGATCCAGAAAAATGTCAATTAAAGCAATAGCGGCAAAATTATTTGCACGCAAAATATATTATAAAACTCAGGCCTGGGCCAAAAAACCGGTTGAAACCCAGCATGCCGTATTTAAAAGTTTGATAAATGGTGCAAGAGGCACTGCTTTTGGTGCGGATCATCATTTTGATACCATAAAAACGGTTCACGATTTTATAAAACAAGTTCCTGTACGGGATTATGAAGACCTGAAACCTTATATAGACAAGGTGAGAACGGGAGAAAAAGATATTCTATGGAAAGGCAAACCACTGTATTTTGCCAAAACATCCGGAACCACTTCCGGGGCAAAATATATTCCGCTGACCAAAGAGTCAATGCCGTATCATATTGAAGCTTCCAGAAATGCCATTTTGCATTATATACATGAAACCGGAAATGCTGATTTTGTAGACGGGAAAATGATTTTCCTGCAGGGAAGCCCCATTTTAACTGAAAAATATGGAATTAAATTTGGAAGATTATCCGGTATAGCAGCGCATTTTGTTCCGAAGTATTTGCAAAAAAACCGAATGCCGTCTTTAGAAACCAATTGCATTGAAGACTGGGATACTAAAGTCAATGCTATTGTCGGGGAAACAATCGACCAAAACATGACCATTATTTCGGGAATCCCTTCCTGGGTACAAATGTATTTTGAACGTTTGCAGGAAAAAAGCGGTGGCAAAAAAATAGGGGAGCTATTCAAAAATTTTAATCTGTTTATTTACGGAGGCGTTAATTATGAACCTTACCGCGCGAAGTTCGAAAGCATGATTGGCAGAAAAGTAGACAGCATTGAGTTGTTTCCGGCTTCAGAAGGGTTTTTTGCGTATCAGGATTCTCAAAAATCAAAAGGCATGCTGTTGTTATTGAATTCCGGAATTTTTTATGAGTTCATTAAAGCAGACGAATTTTTTACGGAAAACCCAAAAAGCTATACGATTGGGGAAGTAGAAACGGGTGTTAATTATGCATTAATCATTTCCACAAATGCAGGGCTTTGGCGTTATAATATTGGTGATACGGTTCAGTTTACTTCGTTATTTCCGCATCGTGTGATTGTTTCAGGACGAATCAAACATTATATTTCCGCTTTCGGAGAGCATGTTATAGCAAGTGAAGTAGAAAATGCCATGAAAGAAGCAACGCAGGGCAGCGAAATTGTAATTAACGAATTTACCGTGGCACCTCAGATTACGCCATCGACCGGGTTGCCGTATCACGAATGGCTGGTAGAATTTGAAAAAGAACCTGAAGACATGGACGTTTTTGCTGAAGCAATTGACAGCGCCATGCGAAAACAGAATATTTATTATGACGATTTAATAACAGGAAACGTTTTGCGAAAAGTGGTGGTTACCAAAGTTTCCAAAAACGGATTTCAGGAATACATGAAATCGCAGGGGAAACTGGGCGGCCAGAATAAAATTCCCAGATTGTCGAATAATAGGGATATTGCAGATAATTTAAAATAGAAACAACTTACATTTGTAAGTTCGAAAATAACAAAGCATGAAAGAAACCAAACATATATCAAGATCAAGAGCGCAGGAATCCTCTGCGGCGATTGAAAAAATGTACATTACAATGCGCCACTTATTCAACCGTGGTTTTTACAAACCAATGGGGGTTTCAGGCGATAGTTTACGTGAATCTTTATTGGCATTACGCCCTGAAATCTACGGAAACATAGGGGAAGAAAAAGTAGAACTGAACGGACTTTTGTACGTTATAGAACGTTTACCGATAGGAATTGAGCAATGCCGATTTATAAACCTGACTTCAGACGAAGGGTATTCCAAATCACACTTTGAGGCGATCGTTCCTCCAAAAAGACGAAGAAATTGTTATCGAATCGATGAGGAGCAAATGAATGTTGAAATCACCAGAGGCCGATCCGACATTTATGATATTCTGACGCATTTGACTTTCATTTTCATAGAATCCCACAAAATAAAAAACAGGGTTTTATTAGATGACGGTGGAGAAGTTTCGCGTGACTGGATGAAGCTGGAGCAGGCTGTCATGCAAACCAAAAAATTGTCTTTAATCGAAAAAGAAAAAGCGATTTCTCACGTGGCGAATATTCTGGCAAGAACGTTCGAAGAAGT
Source organism: Flavobacterium sp. LC2016-23 (assembly GCF_009674775.1). Classification (GTDB taxonomy): domain Bacteria; phylum Bacteroidota; class Bacteroidia; order Flavobacteriales; family Flavobacteriaceae; genus Flavobacterium. The sequence goes on from NZ_WKKE01000008.1 coordinate 86,473, forward strand.
TTTAGACATTTATGACACCTTCGGTTCTGATGATGCACCGGACCGTTTTCTGCATGTAATTTACTGGTTGGGAAAATTAGCCATCGAAGAAGTAATTGACAATAATAAACGAACCATTACTTTTAGTCCGGTTCTGAGAGAACGCTTAGGGCACCATATTCACGGAGAAATCTGGGCTACAAACATTAAGGAAGTTTTAAAGGCGAACAATCTTTTAAAAAGACCAATTCATGTGATCAGTGCCAATATGCACAGTGTAATGAATTCAATTTTTGCGACGCCGCTGCTGAAAACAAAATTCAAAGACAAGTCTGATTTTTTCATTTATGAGGAATTAAGTAAGTCAGGCGCAAAAGAAACCAGAAATCTGGTTGAAGAACTTGCCCTGAAAAACGGAATGATTTCGTTACCGGATACATCAGGAACAAATATTGACGTTCAGATTTTTGATACAGCTAAAATTGACTGGGCAAAAACAGCTTTCCCTAAAGCAAAATTAGACGAACAGAAACCGGTTATTATTGTTATGGATTATGCTTTTGGAGAACAGGCATATGAAACCATTGATGAACTTCTGAAACCGTATAAAAAAGATACGTTATTAGAAGTAAAATCAGTATCGATCATGGGTAAAGCCGGAATTTTAGAGGGAGGAAAAGGAGATATCATGATCCCGACCGCCCATATAAATGAAGGAACAGCCGATAATTATTTCTTCGAAAATGAACTGACAGGAGCCATGTTTGAAGGAAATGACATTGCCGTTTTTGAAGGCGCCATGGTAACCGTTTTAGGAACATCATTGCAAAACAGGGATTTACTAAAGTTCTTTCACGAATCGACCTGGGGTGTAATTGGTCTTGAAATGGAAGGTTCGTATTATCAGAAAGCGATACAGTCGGCATCAAAAATCAGGAAAAGTGTGCCGAATGATGTTAAGGTTCGATATGCCTACTATGCATCAGATAATCCATTGGAAACGGGAAGCACACTCGCCTCAGGCGGATTGGGTACAACAGGCGTAAAACCAACGTATTTGATTACCATCAAAATTTTAGAACAAATATTCAACCTAAAATAAATCCATAAATGAGTACAAAAGTACCTCAAAATCAAGAAGATCAGGAAATTGATTTAGCGGTGATTTCTAAAAAAATCGGCAGCTTTTTTGAATCGGTTAATGCTTCTATTTTTAACGGGATTCAGTTTTTTGTCCGAAACTGGGTTATTGTTTTAATTTTAATAGTGGCCGGGTTTGGTATTGGGTTGTATTTTGATACTAAAAAAACGTATAGTAATGAAATCATCGTAACGCCAAATTTCGGAAGTGTTGATTATTTATATTCGAAAATTGATTTATTAGAATCAAAAATTATATCCGGAGATACTGCTTTCCTTAAAGAAATTGTAGGCATTAAAGAGCCTAAAAACCTGAATGAAATTAAAATAAAACCAATTACCGATGTCTATAATTTTGTTAAGAATAAACCTGAAAACTTCGAGCTCCTTAAGTTATTAGCAGAAGACGGAGATGTCAACAAAGTTATTGAAGAGAGTACAACAAGTAAAAACTACCCTTTTCAAAAAATAATTATTGATACAAAGAAAAAAGCATCTGAAGAAAAACTTATAGCACCATTGTTCGCCTATTTGAATAAATCGGATTATTTCAAAAAAATTCAAAAACAGGTTTGTACCAATACAATATCAAAAATAAGACAAAACGATTCCATAATTAAACAGATTGATGGTGTTTTGAGTAATTTCTCAAGTGCAACTAAATATTCGAACAGAAGTGATAAATTATTGTATAATAACGAGAATACACAGCTAAACGATATAATAAAAACGAAGGATCTGCTATTAAGTGAGCAGGGAACTCATAGAATCGGGTTAATTGGATTTGATAAAATTATCAAGGAAAGCAGTGTAACCATGAATATTGAGGCACCTAAGTTTATCAATGGAAATTTAAAACTTTTACTACCGCTGGTATTTGTTTTGCTATTTGTATTTTTGAATGCTTTTAATTCTTTTTATAAAGGACAACAGCGTAAAAAAGTTTCAGGTACTTTAAATTAATAACAAAGTATAACTAATTGAAAAACAGTAAATTATTTAATAAAAGAAACAATTGTCTTTTTTAGAATTTACTAACAATGAATTATATAAACATTTTTATAATTTAATATTAAAAAAAATATATTTTTGCCAAAAAAATTACAAATGAAAACAAAATTAATTCTTTTAAATTTATTAGTTATAGTTTCTTTAATTTCCTGTAAAAACAAAGAGGAAGAGAAACCTGTAGAAGAAGTTAAAGCAAATACATTCAATGTAATTGTAGATTTAGACATCAAAAAAGATGATGAATTAATCCTTTTTTATAAAGACCCTTCAATTTCTTTTTTTGATGATAAAAATACCGTTTATTACGGAGTAAAGGGAAAAAATGAGCCGCAAACGGTAACATTTAGTGTTCCTGAGGGAATTCTACCTAATGATATTCGTTTTGACATAAGTTCAAAAAAAGATCAGGAGCCAATTAAAATTAACTCTGTTACATTAAGTTTTGAAGGAAGAAATTTTAAAATAGAGCAAAAAGATTTATCAAAATATTTTACACCAAATGAATTTATAAAGTTTGATGAAGCATCAGGAACTGCAACTTTTGTTAGTGAAGGTGAAAAGTACGATCCGTTTTTCTTAACGAAGCCGGCAATTTATCCTGAACTGGAAAAAGTCAGAGGCGCTAAAATGTAAATTCTTCCTATAATTCTTAAGGCTATTTCATCTGATCATAGCCTTTTTTTATAACCTAAATTAAAATTTTGAAGCTAAAACTTTTTGATATATTTCAACAATATAAAAAACACAAAATTTTAGCTTCAAATTTTGTCTATCTCTCCATACTGCAAGGTCTGAATTTAATTCTGCCATTACTTACACTCCCTTATTTGATAAGGGTTTTGGGAGTTGAATATTTTGGTTTATTATCTTTTTCATTCGCTTTTATCACCTATTTTCAAATTATTACCGACTATGGCTTTAATGCTACAGGCACAAGAGATATATCAATGGTACTTGATAATGTGGAAAAACAAAACGAAATTTTCAACCAGATTATGTCAGCCAAATTGCTTTTGGTAGTATTGAGTTTTATACTAATGACGGGAATTGTTTTTGCTTTTGAAATTTTCAGAACCTATTGGACCGTCTATTTATTTTCATTTGGATCTATTCTTGGCCAGGCGATTTTTCCGGTTTGGTATTTTCAGGGAATTCAAAAAATGAAATACATTACCTATTTGAATTTAGTAACGAAGATCATTTTTACAATTGCGCTTTTTATTTTTATAAAACAAAAATCCGATTATTATCTCGTTCCTGTTTTTAATGCATTGGGTTTTATTTCTGCGGGAATTTTTTCTTTGTTTTACATTCGAAAAGATTTCAATATCAGTTTTCAGCTTCAATCTTTCCAAAAAATAAGAGAACAATTAAATAAGGGTAAATATGTTTTTTTATCAGAATTAAAAATTTCTTTATTTACCAATACGAACACTTTAATTTTAGGCATTATTGCAGGAAATCAGGCTGTAGGATTTTTTTCAGCAGCAGAAAAATTGGCCAGGGCAATAGGAAATTTGCAGACACCCATTTCAAATACACTTTTCCCATACCTCTCCAAAGAGATGAGCCTGGATAAATATAATACGATTCAAAAAATAAAAAAAATCACGAGGTATGGTGCTTTTTTATTTTTTGTCCTGATTGTCATATGTTTCTGTTTTGCAGCACAAATTATAAAAATAATCTACGGAGCTGAAATGCTTCCCGCTGTAATTCTCTTTAAAATTTTAATACTCATACCTCTACTTTCCTTTTTAGACTCCATGTACGGAAAACAAATCCTTTTAAATTTAGGAAAAGATAATTTATATTTCCGGGTGATATTGTACGCTACAATTCTAAATTTGAGCATTAATGTATTGCTTACGTATTTTTATAAAGAGCTAGGAACAGCCATTACACTCATTATCACTCAGATTATAATAGTTTTAGGGATGTGGTATTTTGCAAAAAGAGAGATTGATATAATAGCTCAAAAGAGAAACAAAAATGAATTCAATTAAAGTTAGTGTAATCATTCCAGTTTATAATGGGGAAGCGTTTTTGCAGGACTGCATAAAATCGCTGATAAATCAGACGTTAATCGCATGCGAATTTATTTTTGTCAACGATGGTTCTACAGATAATGGTATGGGCATTATTGAGGAATACCAAAAAAAAGACAATAGAATTATAGTAATCAACCAGGTTAATAAAGGCATAAGCGAGGCAAGAAATACCGGAATTGCAACTGCAAAAGGAGAATATATCGGGTTTTTAGACAATGATGATTTTGTAAAAAACGATATGTTTGAGCGTTTGTATGAAACAGCCCAAAAAGATGATTTGGACATTGTAGTTTCCAAAACCATCTTAGGAAGAGACGGAAAATATATTATTAAAGATCCGGTTTTTGAGGCATGTATTCTTTACGGGCAGCCATTTATTCAAGCTGAAATAATTCCTAATCTATTACAGAAAGAAGATTTATTTGCCGTTTGGAATAAAATTTATAAAAGAAGTTTTGTGGAGTTGAATAACATACATTTTCCTAAAAACAGAGTTATTGAGGAAGATAATATGTTTAATATACAAGCCTTTAATAAAGCAGAAAATGTTTTATTTATGGATTATGCGGGGTATTATTACCGGGAAGTTGCTACCAGTAAATCAAGATTAACAATAGAAAATGATTATTTTTCTAAAGCGCTTGAAAAATATTATTTCGATTATAAAAAGGAATACGACCTTACTCTTGCAGATATTGAAATAGAGAAATTAAAAGCGGTACGATTTATTCAGAGAGTCTTTTATCTGGTCTATAAATGTGGGGTAACCAAAACTTCGTTTAAACCAAAATTTAATTATGTAAAGCGAATGGTATTTCATACCAAAGTTTATGAAATAGCAAAAAAATACCATCAGGAAGTAATCGCTGATAAAGGAATATATGAGAAAATAGTTTTAAAAGTAATAATTAAAAAATCTTCGATACTGCTGTTTTTTTTAATGTTGAGTATTCAGGTGGGTTATCATCCAACGATTTCTGAAACGATTAGAAAGTTAAATAAATTAACCAAAAACAATTAAGTGCTTCAAAAAATTTATACAGTTTTATTTTTTTTAGGTTTGTTCTTCTTTCCTTTTAATGAATACGAGGGTATTTCTGCCCTGGGTGAATTTAAAAGCGAAGCAGGAGCTCTCTTTTTGTTTGGGGGATTTTTATTTTTAGTAGCTGATACCGTTTATTCTAAAAAAATTATGATCCCTTATAAAAACATACTTTTTCAGTGTGTGATATTGTTTTTGGTGTGGTGCATCATAACATTTTTAGTAAACCTGGATACAATTAGTTCTAATTATTTTAAACACACTACTGGAATAAACCGCTTTATAAGACAGTATTTTGCATTAATTATTTCAAGTTTCATATTCCTGATTTTATATATAAATGTTTTAGCAAAAATGGAAGTAAAGGAAATGCTTTTTAAAATCAGGAAAGTTTTTTTATACTCTTTAATTATTGCTTCAATATATGGTTTCCTCGAAACTTTGGTAATTGTTTTTGGGTTTAGAATAATTTATCCTGTCTTAAATCTGTTTGATTATTTTCCATTCTTAGAAGTCCATCTTCATCCTGAAGGAAGGATTTCTTCTATTTCCTATGAGCCTCCATTTTTTGCAATTTACTTAATAAGTATTGCCGGCTGGATGTTTAGCTATATTTTGACAAACAAAAAACCAATCAAATTTTTACCTACGATTGCAGTATTAGTCCTGACGTACTTTTCGGGATCAAGGACAGGATTAATTGTGATATTTTTTCAGTTGCTGATTTTTTCAATTTTTTTATACAAAGACATTCGATTTAAGACATACATAAAAAAAGCATTAATTGGTTTTACTGTAATTTTTGCTGTTCTGTTAGCTTTTAACGGGGAAAAAGTAATAAAGTCCGTTACGGCTAAAATGGAATCATTAGACTTTAAAAACAATTTGACCAAAAGCGTTTCTAACCAGTCTAGATTTGGAATCCAATATGCGTCGATACAGGTTTTTAAGGAAAACCCAATAGCGGGAGTTGGATTTGGGCAACAAGCCTATCATAACAGAACCCATTATCCGGGTTGGGCAACAAAAAACAATTACGAGTTTACATTGTATTACAAAAACAAGAAAGAAAAAACGTTTCCTCCGGGATATAATTTATACACAAGATTACTGGCAGAAACAGGATTCATTGGTTTTATTGTGTTTGTTGTATTGCTATATTTTTCTTTAAGAGAAACTATAAGCATAATGAAAAACACGCAGAATGAAGCAAAAATTCTAACTGTAATTATTCTGATTACACTGATAGGATTATACATAAACTGGCTTCAGATTGATACTTTCCGAATGTACGTGGTTTGGTTAAGCCTTGCTATTTTAATTCAATTAAGGTATAAACTAAAAGCATTGAAAAATGAACAATAGCATTGTCCTTCTAATCCCTTATTATAATAATTCTGAAGGATTACTCCAATCATTGCGTTCTATTGATCCGGATGAAGAACTTGACGTCATAATTGTTGATGATGGAAGTGTTGTGGATAAATTTGACGAAGATATCGTGCGGTCAAATTTTAAAGCGAAAGGAACCGTACTATTCGAATACTTAAAAAGTAATAAAGGAATTGAAACGGCTTTAAATTCAGGGTTAAAAATTAGTATTGAAAAAAAATACAAATACATAGCAAGATTAGATTGTGGAGATAGCTGTCTTGGAAAAAGGTTCGCTGTTCAAAAAGCATTCCTCGAAGAAAATCCGGAAATAAAAATTGTGGGATCAAATGTGTTGGCTGTCGACACAAAGGGTCATTTTCTATATTCCATCAATTTACCTCTGGATGACAGCAATATAAAAAAGAAAATGTATTTGAATTCCATGCTGATTCATCCTGCCGTGATGTTTTGTTCTGAAATTTTGGATAGTGTTGGTTTATACCCTTTAAACCATAAATTCGCAGAAGATTATGCTTTTTTCTTTATGATTTCCCAGAAATACAAAATGGCAAATATTGAAGAATATCTAACACAAATTGAAATCAATGCAAACGGTATTTCACTAAAAAAAAGAAAACAGCAGGTAAGAAGCAGAATTACAATTATAAAAAAATATTTCTATTTTGGTTTTTATCCAATTTACGGATTGGTTAGAAATTATGTACTCTTGTTCCTTCCTTATAATTTGATTTTGGCTGTAAAAAAAATTAGAAAATGAAGAATTTAATTAAACAGAATGCTTTTGACTATCTTATCTATTTATTGATTCTGACGCTTTTTTTTTCAAAAGCACTGCCCAATATCCTATTGGTGCTTTTATCGCTTTTATATCTGAAAGATCTCAACCTAAAAGACTATAAAAAGACGTTTTCAGCAGGAACTATTTTATTTGTATTATTGTTATATCTCTTTTTTAAGTCTCTAATTTATGGCGGTATCGTATACGATTTGAAAGTTTATAAAGGTATTCTGTTGCTTTTTTGGTTCTCCCTTATCTTACGTAAAATTACAGATATTGAAAGGTTTAAACTTTTCATCCTTTTGGGAATAAACGCCTGCATCGTGAGCTCCTTGTTTTTAATTGGGGTGTTTTTTTATAAAAACCATACATTACCGTTTGCAAATACCGCTGAGGTTAATAATTTATTACTCCTTGAGCGCCCTTATATTGGTTTTGTTGCTGTTTTAGGATTTTTATTATCCGTAGAAAAAGCAGTAATGGTAATAAAACAAAAATGGATTTATATAGTAAACTCGATAGCATTATTGTTGTTCATTATATTAATTTCTGCCAGAATTTCCATTATCACAATATTTTGCATCGCTGTAGTTTATTTTATTTTTTACTACAAAGTTCAATGGTATAAAAAGATACTAATTACAACATCGATCATTGTTTTATTTGGCATGATTGTGATGACGAACAAAAACATATCCGAAAGATTTTTCATAAAAAGCAATATAGAAGAATCTCTAAAAGTAGCCTCAGATTACGAACCAAGAATTGTGATTTGGAATTGCGCCAATAATATGACAGCAAAAAAGGACTTTCTTGTATTATCCGGATTCAGCGGATATGAGACAATCACAAATAATTTCCTGGATTGTTATGCCACCACTATAGAAAACCAATCGAAAAAAGAATATTTTCTTTCCGAGAAATTTAACTCACACAATCAGTTTATAGATTTTTATTTAATTGGTGGTATTTTGGGCCTTCTACTGTTTATAAGCTTTTTTATAAAATTGTTTTACGAGGCAAAATCAAACTTTTTTGCAATAGCAATTGCTATATCATTTTTATTATTCTTTTTTGTAGAAAACATCTTTTATAGACAGTTTGGATGTTATTTGTTCGCGATATTTATTCTAAATTTGGTTCCCCAAAAGAAAGTTAGTAATGAATAAAATTAAAGTTGCGCATATTCTTCATTCCGTAGGTGGTGTTGATGTTTCATTACGACAAATACTTCAAAATCTTGACCCTTCACATTTTGAATGTTTTGTGATTCATGGAGATGCGGACATTAAAGAACAATTCAGAGATAAAAACGCTAAAAATATTGTCGATTATAAGCTTCCGATATACAGATCAATATCATTGAAAAATGATTATCTCTCTATTGTAAGAACTTTAAGAATCATTAGAAAAGAAAAACCGGATCTTATACATTCTCATAGTACAAAAGGAGGAGTAATCGGAAGAGTTGTTGGATTTTTAACCGGTATAAAAGTACTTCATACGCCACAGGCATTTTCTTACCTAAGTGCGGACAACAAATTAAAAAGATTTGTTTTTCTAATCGTAGAAAAAATTCTCTCAAAAGGAAATTCAGTTTTACTGGCCTCTTCGGAGTCAGAATTAAACAGAGCGACAGAAGATGTTGGTTTTCCCGTAGCAAAAACGCTGCTTTTTAATAATGCAATTGAACCAATTAAGAATATATCAGAACTTTCGATACCAAAAATATGGCCCAACGATTATCTTTGTACAGTTGGCAGACCCTGTTATCAAAAAAACATAGAGGAGTTAATTCGTGTTTTATATGAAATTAATAAGACACAAAAAATGCATTTGGTATTATTGGGAGTCGGACACCATGCAGATCAGCTAGAAGAAGTTCAGGAATTAATTTCCAAGTTAGGTTTAACAGAGGACATAACACTTTTGAACTGGACTTCACGTGAAGATGTTTTAAATATAATTAGTAAATCAAAATTATATTTGTCTGCAGCCCGATATGAAGGATTGCCTTATGCTATAATTGAAAGTTTAGCTTTATCGATACCTGCTGTAGTTTCGAACTGCGATGGAAACAAAGATTTAATTAAAGATGATTTTAATGGGTATACTGTAAAAGATAATAACACAATTAAATTTTGTGAAAAAATCATTACTTTACTAAATGATGAAAAGAAATACAATGAATTTTCAAAAAATGCAAAAATTACATTTGAGATGAATCATAATATTTTAGAAAAAATAAATGATTTAGAATTTATTTATAGAGGCCAATTAAAGAGATAGTATTGAACAAAATAAAAAAATAGATTTATTGGAAGCTAAAATAAATGCTAGATAAGATGATGAGAAATTTTATATCTAAAGCAATATGTTTATCTTGTTTATTAGGCAGTCTCCATTTTTATTCCCAAAATAAGACGAATGACTGCAAAGAAATTTACGGAAAATGGAAGACATATTATATGCAACTTCCTTTCGGAATCGACTCAAAAGATAAATCTGAAACTTGGGTTTTCAATGAAAATGGAACGCTTACAGTTGATGAAAAAATGAGTAGATATACTTTAGATGAAGACTGTTCAAAATTTACTATTGAAGGGAATTTAAATTTCTTTTCAATAGAAATAACTGGAGATACTTTGTTTATGTCTAAAAGAGTTTTACCCCATAATCATATATTTTTCGCTTAAAAAGAAATTGAATATGAAAAGGATTTTAATTATTAGTTTTTTTATAACTCATTATTCCGTGAATAAAGCATAATATGATAGCACTTTTCAAATCTGGATGTAGTATCATTAATTAATTTCACACAGTTTTTTTTAAGAATAGTTTTTATAATTTTCAAATCAGTTACATTTGCGAAGTATAAATAATTACTATGAAAAGAATACTTATTACCGGAGCAGCAGGATTTTTGGGATCGCATTTGTGTGACCGCTTCATCAAAGAAGGCTATTATGTTATTGGGATGGATAATCTGATTACGGGAGATCTTAAAAATATTGAGCATTTATTCAAATTGGAAAATTTCGAATTTTACCACCACGATATTACCAAGTTTGTACATGTCCCTGGTGATTTAGATTATATTCTACATTTTGCTTCACCGGCAAGCCCTATTGATTATCTGAAGATACCAATTCAGACTTTAAAGGTGGGATCATTAGGAACACACAACTTGTTAGGTTTGGCACGTGTTAAAAATGCCCGAATTCTGATTGCATCTACCTCTGAAGTGTACGGAGATCCGTTGGTGCATCCTCAAACCGAGGAATATTACGGAAATGTAAATACAATCGGCCCACGTGGGGTTTATGACGAAGCAAAACGCTTTCAGGAATCGATCACGATGGCGTATCATACTTTTCACGGAGTAGAAACCAGGATTGTTCGTATTTTTAATACCTACGGCCCAAGAATGCGATTAAACGACGGCCGTGTTATTCCGGCATTTATCGGCCAGGCATTGCGTGGTGAAGATTTGACCATTTTTGGTGACGGAATGCAGACACGTTCCTTTTGTTATGTCGATGATCAGGTAGAAGGTATTTTCAGATTGTTGCATTCCGACTATGTGTATCCGGTAAATATTGGAAACCCGGACGAAATCACCATTAAAGATTTTGCGGAAGAAATCATAAAACTCACCGGAACAAACCAGAAAGTAGTCTATCATCCCTTACCGGTAAACGATCCTTTACAGCGTCAGCCGGACACCACAAAAGCAAAAGAATTATTAGGCTGGGAAGCAAAAGTAAATCGTGCCGAAGGAATGAAAATCACGTACGATTATTTCAGATCACTTTCAAAAGAAGAACTTTCAAAAGAAGAACACAAAGATTTTTCAAGTTATATAAAATAATAACCTTCCTACAGCTCGGATTTCGCAATAGAATCCGGGCTGATTATTTTTAAGTTAAAGCAGAAATTTTCAAAGCAATTTTCCCAAATGAACGAATTAGTTTCAATTATCATCCCAACCTATAATACGGAAAAGTTCATCGAATCGACTTTACAATCGGTTCAGGAACAAACCTATAAAAACTGGGAAATGATTCTGGTAGATGATGCTTCAACAGATCAGACCGTTGCAATAATTGAGAGATATGCCAGAGAAGACGAGAGAATAAAACTGTTTAAATTATCGAAAAATTCAGGAAATGGTTTTGCCAGAAACGTAGCTTTAGAAAAAGCAACAGGAAAATACATTGCCTATCTCGATGCCGACGATCTGTGGTTTCCTGAAAAACTGGAAAAACAATTACAGTTTCTAAAAGCAAATAATTTACCGTTTACGTTTAGTTTTTATGACTGCATTGATGAGGAAGGGAACAACCTAAACAGAAGCGTAGAAGCACCATTGAATCTGACGTACAAACAACTGTTTTTTTGTAATTACGTAGGGAATCTAACCGCAATTTACGATGCCAAATATTTCGGTAAAATTATTTTACCTGCATCTCAAAAAAGACAGGACTGGCGATTGTGGCTTACGATTTTAAAAGAAATTAAAACAACTAAACCCGTTCCCGAGCCTCTAGCCTTTTACCGAATCAGAAAAGATTCCATTTCGTCTTCAAAATTCAAATTAATCAAACATAACTTTGGCGTTTATCGGGATTTCCATGGTTATAATTTTGTATCTGCTGTTTTGCTGATGATTCGTTTTTTAATCACGCAGTTGTTTATAAAACCCAGATATATAAAAAAGATTTAAATCTATTTCTTATATCCGATTTTGACTCTTTTACTTTCGTTTTCCTTTTTATCGGTCAGCTCATCTAAATAAGAAAAAACCAATTCAATATTTTTATCATGATTTTCCAGTTTCTTTTGAATCTGGAGAATGTCAACTTTGATTTCCGTCGTATCCAAAAGCATTTGTCTCACTTTCGTGAAAATCCGCATAATCTGAATATTCGTCTGAATGGCTTTGTCGCTTTTCAAAACACTAGAAAGCATTAAAATTCCATGTTCCGTAAATGCAAAAGGAAGATATTTTAAGTTTGATCCCCTTCCATTCTTCAAGGTCGCAATTTGCGACCTTGAAGAATTATATTCATTTTCAGTGAGTTGAAACATGAAATCTGAGGGAAATCGTAGTAAATTTCTTTTGACTTGCTCGTTTAATCTTTTAGTTTCAACCCCATATAGCATTGCCAGATCACTATCAAGCATTACTTTTTGATTGCGGATAAAGTATATTTTATCAGATATATTTTCTTCGGTAAGTAAAATTTGATCGTCCATAAGTTTTAAATAAAAAAACAAATGTAAGATTTTATTTATATTATAAATAAGATTTAAATTGCTTTAACTTTCCCCGATTGCTTCTTTCTAAAACCATTTTTCTGGTAAAAGTAAAGTTTAAATCAGGTTCAAGATACAAGGAAATTGCTTCGTTTATTTTTTGAATTTGATTTGAATCTAATTCTTTTGTACTCACATATTCAATTTCAAATGTATCTGATTTGGTTTGTTTGATGATAAATTCTTTTACATTTCCATCATCTTCAATAATGCTTTTGGTAACGTAATAAAAAGTCAGTCCGGGTGATTTTTTTCCGCTTGGTAAAAGGGCAATATCATTGGTTCTTCCGGTAAGTTTTTTCAGAATTGGTTTCTGAAGCGTACTTTTTTCATCTAAAATTCCAATGTCGCCAATGTCATACCTGATAAAAGGATTTGCTTTGTTGAATAAAGAAGTAATCACAATCCGGCCTTCTTTTCCGTACGGCAGCACCCGATCGTTTTCATCTAAAATTTCAACAAAAAGGGTTTCTGAATTGACCTGCCATTCGCCTTCAGGGTTTTCGAAAGCAATTAAATCCAGCTCCGAAGCACCGTATTCATTGATAATCGGAATTCCGAATTGTTTTTCCAGGAGTTTTTTATCCGATGCAAAAAGCATTTCCGAAGTAACAAAACAAGCTTTCAGGCTCGGACAAATTTCTTTCAGAACCACATTTTTTTGTTCTAAAAACTTAGCAAATAAAACGATCGAACTCGTATATCCGTTGAGGTAATCAAATTTTTTTGTTTTGAATTTCTGCAGAAACTTTTCCAGAACTTCGTCTGATAAATCAAAAACCGGGAATCGAAAACGGCGACTCAAAAAATCCTTAAAACGCTCTTTTTGATAGCCAACAAAATCCATTGGAATACCATAAAATCGTGCCTGATACGAATGGTTGAAATCAATTCCAAACCAACCAAAGCGCATAATATTGGAAGCCCAGGTTAAGGCGTGGGAATATTTATCCTTCGCAAAAACAAAAGGAGTTCCGCTTGATCCGGAAGTTTTGTTGATGTAGACATTTTTTGGGGTATATCCTTTTGAAAGTCTTTCCTGCAATGGCTTTTGAAGGTTTTGTTTGTTTAAAACAGGCAGGTCTTCCCATTGCGGAACAATTTTAGTTCCCGTTAATTCGTTATAAAAGGGATTGTTGTGCAAATGAAAATGAACAATTTCGTGCTTTTGTCTTTCAAGAAATTCTAAAAAATCTTTCTCCGAAAGACGCGTAATGGCATCCAGATCGGCTTTTGCTTTCTGTATTGGAAAACCATTTAGTTGAAGCGAAATGTCGAAAAGAGAAATCATTTGAGGGATAATTTTCATCAAAAATAATATTCTACAATTACTATCGGTGCAGAATCGAGAACTTTTTAAGATTTAATTATTTTTTACGTACAAAAGCAATTATTTTTGCACCACAACTAAATACAACAACACATGACAATTTTATTATTGGGATCAGGCGGAAGAGAGCATGCATTTGCATGGAAAATGATTCAGAGTCCGCTTTGCGAAAAACTTTTTGTTGCACCAGGAAATGCAGGAACTGCCGGTATTGCTACCAATGTTGCAATGTCTCCAACCGATTTTGATGCGATAAAAGCATTTGTATTAAAAGAAAATGTAAAAATGGTTGTCGTAGGACCCGAAGATCCATTGGTAAAAGGTATTTACGATTATTTTAAAAACGACGAAAGTTTAAAACATATTCCTGTTATTGGACCGTCTAAATTAGGGGCACAATTAGAAGGAAGCAAAGAATTCGCAAAAGAATTCCTGATGAAACATAACATTCCAACTGCTGCTTATGACAGTTTTACTGCTGAAACAGTTGAAAAAGGATGTGACTTTTTAGAAACGCTGCAGCCTCCGTATGTTTTAAAAGCAGATGGTTTGGCGGCCGGAAAAGGAGTACTGATTATTCAGGACCTTGAAGAAGCCAAAACAGAATTACGAAATATGCTGGTACACCAAAAGTTTGGTGCAGCGAGTTCAAAAGTAGTAATCGAAGAGTTTCTGGATGGAATCGAATTAAGCTGTTTCGTGCTGACGGATGGGAAAAGCTATAAGATTTTGCCAACCGCCAAAGATTACAAAAGAATAGGAGAAGGTGACACAGGGTTGAATACAGGCGGAATGGGAGCTGTTTCCCCGGTTCCTTATGTTGACGCTGTTTTAATGGAAAAAATCGAAACACGCATCGTAAAACCAACAATCGAAGGTTTTCAGAAAGACGGCATCGAATATAAAGGATTTGTATTTATTGGTCTGATTAATGTAAAAAATGAGCCAATCGTTATTGAATACAATGTAAGAATGGGTGATCCGGAAACCGAAGTGGTAGTGCCGAGGTTAAAATCTGATTTGGTAGAATTGTTTTTGGCCGTTGCAGATCAGAAATTAGATACTTTCGAATTAGAAGTTGATCCAAGAAGTGCGACCACAATTATGGTGGTTTCAGGTGGCTATCCGGAAGATTTCGAAAAAGGAAAAGTAATTTCAGGGTTAGAAAACATTACAGATTCTATTGTTTTCCACGCAGGTACAAAATTAGAAGACGGAAATGTTTTAAGTAACGGAGGCCGTGTATTAACCATAACATCGTATGGAGACGACTTTCAACAAGCCATAAAAAAATCTTACCAAAATATAGATAAACTAAATTTTGATAAGATGTATTTTAGAAAAGATATTGGCTTCGACTTACTTTAAAAAAGAGTGAGCCGTAGTATCTTGGTTTTCTGTTCCTGCAGCATCAAAAATGCGTAATTGCTTAATCCAATATACGATTGCTGCAGAACAAATAATCATGAAAATCCAGTTAATTGTGTTTGCACCAAACCAGGTAACCGGTTCTAAACGACGTAAAAAGTCAAGTGGAGCAAATAAAATGTTAACGAATAAGTATTGTATTCCTTCAAAAAAAGCTGTCATAATTTATAAAATTATATGTTATTTATTGTTTTGTAACGCCTTGAAGACAAAATCCATTTAATAGAATCTTTTTTCAACTTGTTGGTTTTACTTTTTAAACAAGTATTATATTTACAATCACAAAAGTATAAAATATCCTTATGATAACAAGTGTTTTTAGAAAATCTACACCATTAAATTATTCCCTGGTCGTAATTTTAATACTGGTTTTCTTTTTTCTCTTTCAAATTCAGGAACCATCATGGATGAGTTCTTCATTTTTGGCGTTTCAGAAAATGAGTCTTTTGTGTTTTGTTTTCGCTTCTTTTTTCCTGATTAATTTCATTGTAAAAAAGAACGGGCTCAGTAAAGACAATGGTTATTCGATCTTTTTCTACTTATTGTTTTTATTGTTTTTCCCTACCATATTCAATGATCCGAATGTAATATATGCGAACTTTTTTCTTTTACTGGCCCTTAGAAGACTGATTTCTTTACAGTCTCTGAAAGCCTCAAAAGAAAAAATATTCGACGCTTCTTTTTGGATTTTAGTAGCTTCTTTATTTCAATTTTGGTGTATTCTTTTCCTGATATTGGTTTTTATATCCATTATTTTTCACGTTTCCCGTGATTACAGGAACTGGGTATTACCGTTTATCGCTCTTTTGGCTGTTGCTGTGATTTTTTTACTGATATCCTTAATTTTCCATATTGATGCCATTGAATTTTTTGAAAAACGTGCAGTAGTGGATTTTAGGCTGGATTATTTTAAGAACAATTACGAAAACGGGGCCCTTTCCATATACACGGCAGTAGCTTTGTTTTTCGTGTTTTCAATCTTAAGCACCTTTTCAAACAGGCCGCAAATTGTACATTCATCCTACAAAAAAATCATTGCCTGTTTTTTTATAGCGGTTATTGTTTTTATAGTTTCCCCTAATAAAAGCAATGATTTATTGTTGTTTAGTATTGCACCATTAACCATGATGGCATCAAGTCATGTTGAATATATGCAGCAAAAACTAAACAACGAAATTGTATTTTATGTACTCATTGCATGTAGTTTGTTTACCTTTTTTTCACAGCTATAATTTACTTCCGTAAGCAAGATCGCCTGCATCTCCAAGTCCGGGAACTATATAATTTTTTTCATTAAGCTTTTCGTCTAAAGAAGCAACCCATAAATGACAATTTTCGGGAAGGTTCTTCTCGAGGTACGCAACTCCTTCCGGTGCCGCAATAACGACCACAATGTGAATTTCATTTGGCGTTGCATTCTCAATCAGTTTTTCGTGAACAGCAACAATAGACTGACCCGTTGCCAGCATGGGATCCAGAAGTAAAACCGTTTTATTGTTCAGGTTCGAAAGCGCCTGATATTCCACTAAAATTTCAAAAGCGTCATCATTATTCGGATGATGCCTGCAGGCCGAAACAAAGCTGTTTTCAGCATGATCAAAATAATTTAAAAACCCATTGTGCAGCGGTAAGCCAGCGCGCAGAATAGAACATAAAACCAAATCTTCACTTATTTCGGTTGTTTTCTTGATACCCAGCGGCGTCTGAATGGCAACATCTTTATATGACAAAGTTTTGCTCAGTTCATACGCCATTATTTCGCCGATCCGCTCTATATTTTTTCGGAAACGCATACTGTCGTTCTGAACATTTATATTTCGAATCTGACCTAAAAAATGGTTCAGCACACTGTTGTCTTCAGAGATATAATGAATTTTCATATTGAATTTTTACAATTGTTAGGGAGTAATCTTTATTAATAACGAAAAATTAAACGTTTTTTTCGCACTATAAAAGTATAAAAAGTATCTTTGTATCTCTAAAAAATAAAGACATGTTTTCAAAATTAGCATATTCGGTTTTCGAACAAAGCATCAAAGATTATCACCAGTTTGATAATGTTGATCAACCTATAAACAATCCTTTTCCAAAAGATAAATTTGAACATTTATTGTATTTAAAAAACTGGATTGACACTGTTCAATGGCATTTTGAAGATATTATCCGTGATCCGCAGATTGATCCGGTAGCCGCTTTAACACTTAAAAGAAGAATTGATGCTTCTAATCAGGAACGTACCGATATGGTAGAATATATTGACAGTTACTTTCTGCAAAAATACAGTGATGTAAAAGTAAAAGATGGTGCAAAAATCAATTCCGAGAGTCCGGCCTGGGCTTTTGACAGATTGTCTATTCTGGCATTAAAAATTTATCATATGCACGAAGAAGCTACTCGTGCAGAGGCTTCACAAGAACATAGAGATAAATGTCAGGAAAAATTAAACATCCTTTTAGAGCAAAGAAGCGATTTGTCTACCGCAATTGATGACTTACTTGCCGACATTGAAAATGGAGATAAATTCATGAAAGTGTACAAACAAATGAAAATGTACAATGACGATGAATTAAATCCTGTTTTATACCAAAACAAAAAATAGTTTGACAGCAAAATTGCCTAAGACGATTCAACATATATCCGTCATGAGACTTTCCGCAATGGGAGATGTCGCCATGACGGTTCCTGTTTTACGCGCTTTTGTAAAACAATATCCAACGGTAAAACTTACCGTAATTTCGCGTCCCTTTTTTAAACCTTTTTTTGAAGGAATACCAAATCTCGAATTTTTTGCTTTTGATGAAAAAGGGCGTCACAAAGGCTTTGCCGGACTTTTGAGATTATTTAAAGACATAAAAAAACTCAAAGTTGATGCTTTTGCGGATTTACACAATGTGCTGAGATCTAAGGTAGTGAGTTTGCTTTTCGCCTTAAACGGAAAAAAACGGGCCACAGTTGATAAAGGCCGTGAAGGAAAAAAAGAATTAACGCGTCCGGAAAATAAAATTTTCAGACAATTGCCAACCATGTTCGAAAGACATGCAAGAGTGTTTGAAGAAATTGGTTTTCCTGTAAATCTATCCCAGCCTGAATTTCCAAAAAAGGCAGTTTTAAGTGCAGAAATAACGGATGTAGTTGGAGAAAACTATCAAAAACTAATCGGAATTGCACCCTTTGCACAATATGATTCCAAAGTCTATCCTTTAGATTTAATGCAGGAAGTAATTGCAAAATTAGCCGAAAATAAAGATCAGACTATTTTGCTTTTCGGAGGAGGGAAAAAAGAAATTGAAATTCTGGATTCGCTTTCGGAGCCTTTTAAAAATGTAATAAATGTGGCAGGGAAAATTAAATTCCAACAGGAATTAAAATTGATCAGCAATCTCGATGTCATGCTTTCCATGGATTCCGGAAATGCGCACATTGCTGCAATGTTGGGTGTTAAAGTAATTACACTTTGGGGTGCCACGCATCCTTACGCCGGATTTTTACCCTTTAATCAAAGTCCTGAAAATGCTTTGGTTTCAGATAGAAGTGTGTATCCAAAACTACCAACCTCTGTTTATGGAAATAAAATAGTGGAAGGTTATGAAGAAGCAATGAGAACGATTTCTCCTAAGAAAATAGTAAAGAAGATTCAAAATTTACTTTAAATTCCAATAAAAAAAATCCAAATCCCAATCTAAGTTGGAATTTGGATTTTTTTTATTTTGGAATTTCAACAATTAAACATCATCAAAGTCTACATAAATAGTATCCGATGTCGGATGCGCCTGGCAGGTTAAAACTAATCCCGAAGCAATTTCTTTATCGGTTAAGATGGAATTTTTGCTCATTTCAGCAGTTCCTGTTGTGATGCGGGCCAGACAGCTGCTGCAAATTCCGCCCTGGCAGGAATACGGAGCATCAATTCCTTGTTTTAAGGCAGCGTCAAGAATCGTTTGTTTTTGAGACATCTCGAAAGTAACTTCATCATCATCCACTAAAACGGTAATTTTTGTATGGCCTTCTAACGACGTGCTGATTTTATTTTCCTGAGAAGAAGACGTAAAAAGTTCAAATTTAATAGCTGATTCTTTTATGTTTTTTTCTTTAAGAATTCCGGACACGGTATCAATCATTTCTTCCGGACCACATAAGAAGAATTTGTCAAACTGTAATTCTTTGTGTTTGTTATTCAATACAAAATTTACAGCCGATTTATCGATTCTGCCAAACAAAGCATTTTCGGCTTTCGCCTGACTGAAGACATAATGTACAAATAAACGCCCTACGTATTGCAATTGCAGATCGTGTAATTCCTGATGAAAAATCGTTTCTTCCGGAGTTCTGTTTCCATAAACCAATACGAATGAACTTTTTGGTTCACTTTTCAAAACTGATTTTATTATAGAAAGAACAGGAGTAATTCCGCTTCCTGCTACAAAAGCAGCATAGTTTTTTTGTCTTTCAGCATCTGGTTCGAAGGTAAATTTTCCTTCAGGATGACCCACTTCAAGAACATCTCCGGCTTTTAATTTGGTGTTTGCAAATTGCGAGAACAAGCCATTTTTAACGGCCTTTACCGCAATTCTTAATTCGCCGCTTTCAGGTGCGGAACAAATAGAGTAAGCGCGTCTAATTTCCTGATTGTCAAGAGTTAGTTTTAAGTTTATATACTGTCCGGCAATAAATTTATAATCCGTTTTTAGTTCTTCGGGAACATTAAAAAGTACAGAAACCGCATCGGCAGTTTCACGTTTAACCTCTTTAATGATGAGTTTTAAGAATGAAGGCATGATGTTATATTTTCTGCAAAAGTAGCAAAGAACAGCTAATTGACGGTTACTTAATTATTTTTTTTAATTTTTTTGTAACGTTTACTTACATTTGATCTCTTACTATAAAACTGAAAACCAAAGAACCATGATTAAAAAATTTATTTACCTCGAATGGAAAGCCTTTACCAGATCTGCCTCGTTTGGCACAAATCTGGCAATGAAAATTCTGATAGGGTTTTTGATGATTTATTTTTCTATTATTTTTATCGGAATGGGTGTGGGAGCATTTTATATCCTGAAAAAAATGAACCTTGAACCGTTACTAACGGTCAATAAATTTCTGATTTATTATTTTCTGTTCGATCTGGTCATACGCTTATTGATGCAGGCTATTCCGGTACTTAACATAAAACCGTTATTGGTTCTGCCCTTCAAAAAACCAACAATTGTACATTTTTCACTAGGCAAAACAGCCTTATCTTTTTTCAATTGGGTGCATGCTTTTTTCTTTCTCCCTTTCTCGATCGTATTAGCTATTGAAGGATATGATATTGTGGGAATTATTGTCTGGCACTTAGCTATTTTATCATTGGTTTACATCAATAATTTTCTAAACATTATTTTGAGTAACATCGATAAGTTATTTGTTGTTTTTGTCGCAATCATTCTGGCTTTGGGAGCAGCACAATATTATAAGATATTTGACATAACCACTTTTACAACGCCCTTCTTTCAAGGATTTTACAACACCAAATGGCTTGTTCTTATACCTGTTTTAGTCTTAATCGGATTGTATGCCTTTACTTTTAAATATTTTAAAAACAATTTATATTTAGATGCCGGGCTTTCTAAAAAAGAAGATATCGCGACAACTGAAAACCTTTCGTGGCTTAACCAATTCGGAACTCTAGGAACCTTTCTTAAAAATGACATTAAACTGATTAAAAGAAACAAAAGATCGAAAACAACCATTCTAATGAGTGTTCTGTTTTTGTTTTATGGTCTTATCTTTTTCGGAAACTCACATCAGCCTGAAGTGATGCATATTTTTGCCGGAATATTTGTATCAGGTGGATTTCTGTTTGTTTTCGGACAATTTGTACCAAGCTGGGACAGTTCGTATTATCAATTGATGATGACTCAGAACATACCGTATCGCGGGTACATTACTTCAAAATGGTGGCTGGTTGTTATCGCTACTTTTATTTCGACAATTTTAGCCTCCTTTTATCTTTTTTACGGATGGGAAATATACTTAACTATTGTTGTAGGAGCGATTTACAATATTGGAGTTAACTCGCATCTGGTACTTTTAGGAGGAGCATTTACCAAAACACCGATTGATTTAAGTAATGCAGGAGGAGCGTTTGGTGATAAAAAAGCCTTTAACGTTAATGCCATGTTACTGACTTTACCAAAATTATTACTACCTGTGGCATTGTATGGTTTAGGACTTTATCTGGGAGATAAAACACTCGGATTGTTGTTAGTGGCCGGAGCCGGATTCTTAGGTTTTATTTTAAGGAACAAGGTCTTTTCATTAATCGAGAAAAGATACAAAATGGAGAAATACAGTACGATAAGTGCCTACAAACAAAAAAGTTAAAATTAGAGAATTTGCCAATTTGATAATGAGATAATTTTTTACCAAAAACAGAACAAACAACAGATTTTTTAATCTAAAATCAACAATCTAAAATCTAAAATTACCATGATACAAGTAAGTCAACTTTCAAAAAAATATAACGGAACAACAGTCTTAAATATTGATCATCTTGAAATCCCAAAAGGACAAAGTTTCGGATTAGTAGGGAATAACGGAGCCGGGAAAACAACTTTTTTCAGTTTATTATTAGACCTGATCCAGCCTTCAACAGGACATATTAAAAGCAATTACATTCAGGTCAATACAAATGAAAACTGGAAATCTTTTACAGGTTCTTTTTTAGATGAAAGTTTCCTGATTGGCTATTTAACGCCCGAAGAATATTTCTATTTCATTGGTGATTTACGTCATCAGAACAAAGCAGACGTTGATGCCTTATTGACCAGACACGAAGAGTTTTTTAATGGAGAAATCCTGAAAAACAAAAAATACCTGCGTGATTTGTCAAAAGGAAATCAAAAGAAAGTCGGTATAATTGCAACTCTTATTGGTCATCCTGAAGTAATTATTCTCGACGAACCTTTTGCTAATTTAGACCCGACAACCGTAAGCAGATTAAAAAAAATCATCAAAGAACTGGCAGAAGATCCAAACGTAACCGTTTTGGTTTCAAGTCATGATTTACAGCATACTGTAGAAGTTTGTGACCGAATTGTAGCACTGAATAAAGGAGAAATTGTAAAAGATATTCAAACCTCAAAAGAAACCTTACAGGAACTGGAATTGTTTTTTGCAGTATAAGTTTCCATATTACAAAAAGAAGCGTATTTTTACAAGTCATTATACTAAAAATCGTTTTTAGAAGTTAAATGATTTAAACTCTTTTCTATTGAAAAAGAATACTCTTACATATAGTTTTTACCTGGTGTTTTTCTTCTTTTTGATAGCGTGTTCTACCAAAAAAAACACTTTTTTATCGCGGAATTCACATGCTTTAAGTACAAAATATAACATTTTGTACAATGGAGGCATTGGTCTCGACAAGGGTTTAAAATCTATTCAGGGCAATAATCAGGATAATTTCTGGAAAATGCTGCCGATTGAAAAAATGCAGGTTGATGAGAATTTTTCGGATGAAAACAAAGCAAAAAATGCCGATTTTGAAAAAGCGGAAACAAAAGCCACAAAAGCCATTCAGAAACATTCCATGAACATTGGAGGAAGAGAGAAAAATTCACAAATAGACGAAGCTTATCTGATGCTGGGAAAAGCCAGATACTATGATCAGCGCTTTATTCCGGCTTTGGAAGCTTTCAATTATATTTTATACAAATATCCAAACAGCAGTAATATTTACACCGCAAAAATCTGGCGGGAGAAAACCAATATGCGTCTGGGAAATGATGGAATTGTAATTAAAAACATCAAGTTATTATTAAAAAACACAGACTTAGACAAGCAGACTTTTTCAGATGCGAATGCTTTGCTGGCGGAAGCTTTCCTGAATTTAGAAGAAAAGGACAGTGCTGTTACCAAACTTAAAATCGCGGAAGAATTTAGCCGGATAAACGAAGACAAAGCCCGTTACCGTTTCATTTTGGGGCAAATGTATCAGGAAGAAGGAAAAAAAGACAGTGCCATTTACTATTACGACGGCGTTATTGATATGAATCGAAAAGCAGATCGTAAATACATGATGCATGCTTACGCGAAAAAAGCCCAGTTGTATGATTATGAAAATGGCAATGACACCATATTCCTGAAAATCTACAACAAACTCACAGCAGACCGTGAGAACAGACCGTATTATGATGTCCTGTTTTATGAAATGGGTGTTTTTTATGATAAAAAGAAAGAAAAGGAAAATGCCCTTAAATTCTATAATAAATCCTTAGCGAGAAAATCTAAAGATTCCTATTTAGTAGCTTCCGCTTATCGAAATATTGGAAACATGTATTTTAAAAATACAGACTACACGATGGCTGCCAAATACTACGACAGCACATTGGTAAAATTAGATCCGAAAAGCAGGGAGTTTACCTTTATAGAAAAAAACAGAAAAAACCTGGACGATGTTATTAAATACGAAGGAATTGCAAAACGCAATGACAGTATTATAATGGTGTATGGTTTGTCTGCACCCGACAGAAAAATTTATTTCGAAAATTATATTGCAGAGCTTAAGAAAAAAGACGAAGCCAAACGCATTCTCGAAGAAAAGGAAAAAGAAAAGCTGGCCAATATCGAACGAAATACCAAAGCAGATAGTGGTCCGGTGGCTGTAAACCCTCAATCCCAACCCGGGGTTACGCCACCCGGAGTCGGAGCTTTTAACCCGCCATCAGGAAACGAGACGGCAAGCAGTACCTTTTATTTTTATAACCCAACAACAGTGGCCTACGGTAAACTGCAATTTAAAAAAACGTGGGGAAACAGAATTTTAGGAGGTTATTGGAGAATGGCTTCGGCAAAAGCGGCAAATGATGATGCACTGTTAAAAGAAGCCGCAGAGATGAATAATGATTCTGTAAATGCGGTGAAAGACTCTATAGTCATAGAAAAATATACAACAGCATTTTATGAAAAACAACTTCCAACCACACAACCTGCAATGGACAGTATTGGCAAGGAACGCAATTTTGCCTACTATCAGTTAGGACTTATTTATAAAGAAAAATTTAAAGAAAATAAATTAGCGAGCGACAAGCTGGAGCAATTATTAAAAAACAATCCTGAAGAAAAATTAATTTTACCGGCGATGTATAATCTGTATAAGATCTATGAAATTACAGATCCGGCAAAAGCGCAGGCCATAAAAGCAAATATTACAGCTACCTATCCGAATTCGAGATACGCCCAAATTTTAAACAATACAAATGGGGAAGATTTAGCATCACCAGAAAAAGAATATAAGAAATGGTATAAACTCTATCAGGAAGAACAATTTGATGTCGTGCTGGATAATATCGATAATTTAATCAATCAATATTCCGGAGATGAAATTGTTTCTAAATTTGAATTATTGAAAGCAAGTGCTCTAGGAAAAGTAAATGGTTTGGCAGTCTATAAAAAAGCTTTGGAAACAGTGGCAGATAATTATCCGAACAGTGTTGAAGGCAAAAATGCGCGTGAAATTTTAGAGAAACAGATTCCAGGTTTAGAAAAACTTGATTTTACAGCAGTTGATGGTAAAAATTGGAAAATTATATATCTAATTTCGAATAATGATGCCAAATCGCTTGAAAAAATTCAGGAAGCACTAAAGGTATTTTTGTTAGTTGAAAATTATGAGAGACTTACCACTTCTGTGGACAAATACAATAAAACTCAAAAATTTGTAGTTATTCATGGTATGAAGTCGGAAGCTTACGCTAATGATCTTGCAGGTGTGTTTAAAGATGATAAAAAGTACAAAATCGCAACTCCGGCCATTATTATTTCAAGTGACAATTACAAAATAATTCAAATTAAAAAGAATCTTGAAGCTTATTTAGCTCCGAAAAATCCATAATACAATGTTTGATAAAGCCAAAAAAAACGGAACCGAACTTTTAGGAAAAACCAATAGAATTGTAGAAGGCACATCGATTATTGGCGATATAGTTTCAAAAGCCGATTTTAGATTAGACGGGGAACTGATAGGAAATTTTACGTCGCAGGGAAAACTGGTTATTGGAATGTCGGGCGTTATAAAAGGCGAGATCGTTTGTAATAATGCTGACATTGAAGGTGTTTTTCAGGGGAAAATAAAAGTTTTGGAAGTCCTTAATATAAAAGCGACAGCACATATTCATGGAGAGGTGGCTGTTGGAAAATTATCTATTGAACCAGGAGCCGATTTTACAGCTACTTGTACCATGCTAACAAATACTAAAGAAGTTACCGTAAAAGATGGAAAATGAGCCAAACAAAAACAGAAGGAATAAGTGGTTACCGCTTATTAATATTCCAGTTCAAATGGGACTTATTATTTTTTTGTTTGCCTACTTTGGTACCTGGTTAGATGAAAATCACCCAAGTCCTAAAGTCTATTATAATACCATTTTTGTTATGGCTGGTGTGGGTCTAGCTTTATATAATGTAATTCGTCAGGTTAATGATATTAACAAAACAAAGTAATTTATCTTTTAAAAGAGCTTTAAATAAATGTTGCATCTTTGCGTAAAAATTATTTCAAATGCTTTTAAAAAATTACAAACCAATTTTACAATTATTCTTATTTGCCTTATTTGTTTATGTTTTACATAAACTTGCTTTTTTAATCCTCAAAGTAAATTTTCAAAATTTCTATTATAGTATAGAATTTTTGTATCTGATTTTTTTTGGAATATCTGCCTTATTATACCTTATATTATTAGTAGTAAAAAAGAAGAATTTTCAAATTATTGGAATGGCTTTTTTATTTGGTACATTTACACAAATGTTAATAGGATATTTAATTTTAAGACCAGTTTTAGAAAACAAAACGGAAGTAGCTATAGTTGAAAAAAGCAATTTTTTTATAACATTTATTTTGTTTTTGTTATTTGAGACGCTTTTAACTATCCGATTATTAAATGAAAAGCATTAAAATAAGGATTCTGTAAAACAAGGTTCAAAAATAATTTTTCATATCCTTTTGAATATTAATAAAAAATGTACCTTTGCACCAAATTTTAGAAACGTAAAAAAATAAGATTTTTAACAGATATGGTGATTTCCAACAAACCGCTCAAATTTATTCTTGCAGCTTTAGTAGCTTTTTCTCCAGTAATGAGTTTTGCAAATTCAGAGAATGATTCTACGCATGTACAGACTGAGACCGCTCATGAAGAGAAAGTAATTTCACACAATGCTCCCGTGGAAGCTGAGCATGTAGCTCTGGATCCAAAAGCAAAAGTGGATGCCTTTATTGACCATCACTTACAAGATTCTCATGACTTTGTTTTCTTTTCAGATGAAAAAGAAAACAAACATTATGGTTTCCCATTACCAGTTATTCTTATTGATGGAGGTTTGAAAATTTTCTCATCCTCAAAATTACACCACGGCGAAGAAGTTGCAGAAGTTGATGGAAACTTCTACAAATTAGTTCACGGTAAAATTTACAAAACAGATGCAGCCGGAACAATTACTTTTAATGAGCACGGGCATCCTGAAAATGAAAAGCCATTAGATTTTTCTATTACAAAAAATGTAGTGTCAATGCTTTTTGTTTCAGTTCTATTATTTTTAATGTTTACCGGATTAGCTAAATCTTATAAAAAAGGACCAATCCCAACTGGATTTGGTAGAGTTTTAGAGCCGCTAATTATTTTTATCAGAGACGAAATCGCCGTACCAAATATTGGAGAGAAAAAATACAGAAAATATATGGGTTACTTGTTAACGGTATTTTTCTTTGTGTGGTTGTTAAACTTATTAGGTATGACTCCACTAGGAATTAACGTTACAGGAAATATTGCAATAACAGTTTGTTTAGCAGCTTTCACTTTTATCATTACACAATTTAGTGCTAATAAAGAATATTGGGGACACATTTTCTGGATGCCAGGAGTTCCTGTTCCGATGAAAATTATTTTAGCTCCAATTGAAATCTTAGGAACATTAACAAAACCATTTGCATTATTAATTCGTTTGTATGCAAACATTACTGCTGGTCACGTAGTAATTATGAGTTTGATTGCAATGATCTTTGTTGGTAAAAATTTAGCTGCAGATTTGCCAATCTCTATGGGATTAACATTATTTATTTCGGTTATTGAAGTTTTAGTTGCATTTTTGCAGGCTTTCATTTTCACAATGTTATCATCATTGTTTATTGGTATGGCAGTTCAGGATCATGATCACGATCATGGGCATGAAGAAAATGTTATCATTTAATTTAGAAGTTTAATTTTATATATATAAATAGTTATGGGAACAATTCCAACTTTAGTAGGTGCTGGATTAGTAGTAATCGGAGCAGGTTTAGGTTTAGGTAAAATCGGTGGATCTGCTATGGACGCTATTGCTCGTCAGCCAGAAGCTGCTGGTAAAATTCAAACTGCGATGATTATTATCGCGGCTTTATTAGAAGGTTTAGCATTTGCTGCTTTGATCTTAGGAAAATAATAAAGAAGAAAATAACAACATCTTTAACGGTTGGTTAAAGGTGTTGTTACCTTTTAAAAGAAATTAAATATTTAATATAGTTATAAAATGGATAAGTTAATTAACGATTTTTCATTCGGTTTATTCTTTTGGCAAGCTTTAATCTTGTTGGTTTTAATTTTACTTTTAGTAAAATTTGCATGGAAACCAATTATGGAATCTATCACAGCTAGAGAGCAAGGTATTAAGGATGCATTACTTTCTGCTGAAAATGCAAAAAGAGATATGGAAAACTTGCAAGCTGACAATCAAAGAATTTTGAATGAAGCTCGTGCTGAACGTGACGCGATGCTAAAAGAAGCTCGTGAAATGAAAGAGAAAATGATAGCTGATTCTAAAAACGAAGCACAAGAGCAAGGTCTAAAAATGATCGAACAGGCTAAAGCGGCTATCGAAAGTGAAAAAAATGCTGCAATGGCTGAATTGAAATTACAAGTTTCAACGTTATCATTAAGCATTGCTGAAAAATTGTTGAAAGAAGAATTATCTAACAAAGAATCTCAAACTAAATTAATTGAGAAAATGTTAGGTGACGTAAAGTTAAACTAAGATTATGGCAAGTACAAGAGCAGCAATTCGTTATGCAAAAGCAATTCTAGACTTAGCAAACTCTAAAGGTGTTGCCGAAGCTGTCAATAACGACATGAAATCAATTGCGTCTGCAATTGATACCAATATAGAATTGAGTACCTTTATTCAAAATCCAACTACAAAAGTTGAAGTGAAAGAAAGTGCTCTTTTAGAAGTTTTTGCAGATGTAAATGGTGTAACCAAGGGGTTGTTTCATTTATTGTTTGAAAACAAAAGATTCGAAATTCTGGAAGCAATTGCTTTAGAATACAAAAAATTATTTGATGAAAGTAATGGTGTTGAAGTAGCAACAGTTACGACCGCTATTCCTATGGATGCCACTTTGGAAGCTAAAGTTTTAGCAAAAGTAGCTACATTATCAGATAAGAAAATAACAATAGAAAATATAGTTGATCCTGCAATTATTGGAGGATTTATTTTAAGAATAGGGGATCAGCAATACAATGCTTCTGTTGCAAACAGATTACAAGTATTAAAAAGAGAGTTAAGTAATTAGTTTTATCACACATAAAAGTGTCTAAATTATAAATTAAGATGGCGGAAATCAAACCTGCTGAAATTTCAGCAATATTAAGAAAGCAAGTAGAAGGTTTTGAATCTGGTGCTACGCTGGAGGAAGTAGGAACAGTACTTCAAGTTGGAGATGGTATTGCTCGTATTTACGGGCTATCGAATGTACAATATGGTGAGTTAGTTGAATTTGATAACGGACTTGAAGCTATTGTATTGAACCTTGAAGAAGACAATGTTGGTGTGGTACTTTTAGGACCATCAACAGGAATCAAAGAAGGATCAACAGCAAAAAGAACACAACGTATTGCTTCTCTTAAAGTAGGTGAGCAAATGGTAGGACGTGTAGTAAACACTCTTGGTTTTCCAATTGACGGAAAAGGACCAATTGGCGGAGACTTATACGAAATGCCTTTAGAAAGAAAAGCTCCTGGAGTTATCTTCCGTCAGCCAGTTACTGAGCCATTACAAACAGGAGTAAAAGCAGTTGATGCTATGATTCCGGTTGGTCGTGGACAACGTGAGCTTGTAATTGGTGACCGTCAGACAGGTAAATCAACGGTTTGTCTTGATACTATCTTAAATCAAAAAGAATTTTACGATGCAGGAAAACCTGTATTCTGTATATATGTTGCAATTGGACAAAAAGCTTCAACTGTAGCAGGAATCGCTAAAATGTTAGAAGAAAAAGGTGCAATGGCTTATACGGTTATTGTTGCGGCTAATGCTTCTGATCCGGCTCCAATGCAAGTTTACGCTCCTTTCGCAGGTGCTGCAATTGGAGAATACTTTAGAGATTCAGGTCGTCCTGCACTTATCGTGTATGATGATTTATCTAAACAAGCTGTTGCTTACCGTGAGGTTTCTCTTTTATTAAGAAGACCACCGGGACGTGAGGCGTATCCTGGAGACGTTTTCTACTTACACTCTCGTTTATTAGAGCGTGCCTGTAAAGTAATTGCTGATGACGGAATTGCTAAAAATATGAACGATTTGCCAGATTCTATCAAGTCTATCGTAAAAGGTGGCGGTTCATTAACTGCTTTGCCAATTATCGAAACTCAGGCTGGTGACGTTTCTGCCTATATCCCAACAAACGTAATTTCGATTACAGATGGTCAGATTTTCCTTGATGGAGATTTGTTCAACTCCGGAGTTCGTCCTGCGATTAACGTAGGTATCTCTGTATCTCGTGTTGGAGGTAATGCTCAGATTAAATCAATGAAAAAAGTTTCCGGAACTTTAAAATTAGACCAGGCTCAATTCCGTGAATTGGAAGCTTTCGCTAAATTTGGTTCTGACCTGGATTCAGTTACTTTAAACGTAATTGAAAAAGGTAAAAGAAACGTTGAAATCTTAAAGCAAGGTTTGAATGACCCTTACACAGTAGAAAATCAGGTAGCTATTATTTACGCAGGTTCTAAAAACTTATTAAGAAACGTTCCGGTAAATAAAGTAAAAGAATTCGAAGCTGATTTCTTAGCTTACTTAAACAGCAAACATAAAGATACACTTAACGCGTTGAAAGCTGGTAAGTTAGATGACAACATTACTGATGTTATTGAAAAAGCAGCAAAAGAAATTTCAGCAAAATATATCTAATTAGATAATTCGTTAATTAGATGATTAGAAAATATCTTAAGAGACTTTCTAATCATCTAATTTTCAAATTGTCACATTTTTTAATTAACAAATGGCAAATTTAAAGGAAATCCGTAATAGAATTACTTCCGTTTCATCGACGATGCAGATTACATCGGCTATGAAAATGGTTTCTGCTGCAAAGCTTAAGAAAGCACAAGATGCAATCACTGCAATGCGCCCTTATGCCGAGAAATTAACAGAGTTGTTACAAAATCTTTCTGCTACACTTGATGGTGAAGTAGGAGGAGATTATACCACTCAGCGTGAAGTAAAAAAGGTATTACTTGTTGCTATAACTTCAAACAGAGGTTTATGCGGAGCATTTAATACTAATATTATTAAAGAAGCTAAAGTTCGTACGCAGTTTTACGCAGGAAAGCAAGTTGATATTTTTCCAATAGGTAAAAAAGGAAACGACGTTCTGGCGAAAACACATACAGTTCACGGTCATCATAATGCAATTTTTGATCATTTGACTTTTGATAATGTAGCTTCAATTGCAGAAAAATTAACTGAAAAATTCCTTTCCGGAGAGTATGATAGAATTGAATTGATTTATAATCAGTTTAAAAATGCTGCTACTCAAATCGTTCAGGTAGAGCAGTTTTTGCCATTGGCTCCAATTAAAACGGAAGTTCCGGTTGCTGCAGCCGATTATATTTTTGAGCCTTCAAAAGAAGAAATTGTATTGACTTTGATTCCTAAATCATTGAAAACACAATTATATAAAGGAATTCGCGATTCATTTGCTTCAGAACACGGAGCGCGTATGACAGCAATGCATAAGGCAACTGACAATGCAACTGAATTAAGAAACCAATTAAAATTGACTTACAATAAAGCACGTCAGGCAGCTATTACTAACGAAATCTTAGAGATTGTTGGTGGAGCAGAAGCTTTGAACGGATAATTTATTTCAAAAGCATAAAAAAAGGGTCAACAATCGTTGACCCTTTTTTACGTATAATAGTTTTTTAGATTTTTTAGATTTTCAAAATGGTAATTCCCGATTCAATCACAAACCGAGAATCAATACCATTTTAAAACTTATGGGCAGACTATAGACATCTGCAACGCTTTGTCTTTCATGGGAACAAACTAGCTTTATCAATCCCAATGCTCTGTTTTTTTAGGGTTACATTTCAGCAGAATCAATCCCTTGTGCTTTGTCTTTTATGGGAACAAACTAGCTTTATTAGTCCCAATGCTCTGTTTTTTTTAGGGTTACATTTCAGCAGAATCAATCCCTTGTGCTTTGTCTTTTATGGGAACAAACAAGCTTTATTAGTCCCAGTGCTTTGTTTTTTTAAGGGTTACAAATCAGCTCTTCTCAATCCCTGTTTAGCAAATTTAAGGCAGAAACAATCAAAAGTACTTATATAATTTTTGAGACTAATTTATATATTTCACATATTCAGTTATGAGTTATATAAGGGGCAACGGAAAAAATTAAGTATTTTTGACTATTTATTTTTAAAATCATGAACTTACAAATACAAGAATTAGTTACTATTCCTGAAATGCTGCTCCAGATTGAAACGATGAGATTTCTTTATCCTAACCTTTCTGTTGAAAAATACGAAGCCTATCTTTCTGAGATGGTACCGCATAATTATATGCAGATTGGAGTTTTTGAAGGTGAAATCTGTGTAGGAATAACAGGTTGCTGGTCGGCTACTAAATTATGGACCGGTAAATATCTCGAAATTGATAATTTTGTTGTAAATCCAAGTCATCGCTCTAAGGGGATAGGAAAACTGTTAACCGATTTTATAGAACAAAAAGCAATAGCTTTAGAATGCAGCAGCATTGTTTTAGATGCTTTTACAGGAAATTTTGGGGCACATCGATTTTATTACAACCAGGGATATGGTCCAAAAGGATTTCATTTTGTCAAAATCTTAGATGAAAAAAAATTAACAATGTAAAATTTATATTGAAGTTTTTTTATTGAATCAACAAAAGCAATAATTAACCAAAGAAATGGTTATTTTTGTTTCACGAACTTTATTACAAACATATTTTGGGATTATATAAGAATCTATTCAAACAAACTGCTATTTACGGGCTAGCAACGGTTTTGCCGCGAATGCTAAGTTTTTTATTAGTGAGATTGTACACCGGTATTTTACCAACATCAGAATACGGGGAAGTTTCCATCGTTTTGTCCTGGATGGTATTTTTTAACGTGGTACTTTCTTATGGAATGGAAACTGCTTTTTTTAGGTTTTACAGTGCTGAAGAGGATAAGAAAAATGTCATCGCCACTTCTACGATCTCAATCTTCTGGTCTTCAATAGTATTTTTGTTTGCAGCTTTAATTTTTAGAAATACGCTCGCCAACTGGGCCGAAGTAGATACCCAATATATCACCTACTCTGTGTGGATTTTAGTTTTGGATGCATTGGTTTTAGTGCCATTTTCTAAGTTAAGGGCGAATCAGCGACCAATGGTTTATGCGGCCATAAAAATTGGAAATGTGGTAATTAATATGGTACTGAATTTCTTCTTTTTAATATACCTGCCAAAACTTGCAGCCTCGCATCCTAATTCTGTTTGGGATAACTTATATGTCGAGAACTTTCAGATTGCTTATATTTTCATTGCTAATTTGTTGGCCAGTTTAGCCACTTTCGTGGTTTTATCGCCAAATTATCTTTCGCTTGGACGAAAATTCGATCCTGTGCTTTGGAAAAAAATGATGAAATACGGTTTGCCGATTCTTGTCGCAGGACTAGCCTTTGCCGTGAACGAACATTTTGATAAAATTTTACTGGGTTATTTGTTGCCGGAAAACTTAGCTAAATCAGAAGTTGGGGCTTATTCGGCCTGTTATAAATTAGGTTTGTTTATGGTTTTGTTTGCAACGGCTTTTAGGCTGGGTATTGAACCTTTCTTTTTTAGTCACGCGAAAAATGCAAACGCACCTCAGACCTATGCTGTTATCACGAAATACTTTGTCATTTTTGGTTCCCTGATTTTATTGGGAGTTATTGTATTTGCTGACTTTTTAAAATTTCTTTTACTTGATAATAAATCGTACTGGGAGGCTATGAAAGTGGTTCCCCTAATCATACTGGCCAATTTCTTTTTGGGAATTTACAACAACTTATCAGTCTGGTATAAACTTACAGACCAGACTAAAATCGGCGCTTACATATCTATCGTCGGAGCAATCGTGACCTTGGTTTTGAATTACTTCCTGATTCCAAAATACAGTTATTACGGATCTGCAATTGCGACTATTTCTGCCTACGGTTCCATGATGCTGATATCCTATGTTTTAGGAAACAAGTATTATCCAATACCGTATGATATGAAAAAGATAGGAGCCTATTTAGGGATTTCCATTTTATTCTCCGCCATTTCTTTTTACGGATTCAGGGAAAAATATTATGTTGGCATCCCGCTGCTTTTAGTCTTTATTTACTTTGTGTATCACAACGAAAAAGACACCATCAAAGGAATTATGAATAGGAAATAAGATGGGTTTAAAAGCCAATTTTGTTTTTAAGATTTTAAATAAAAATGAAAATACAAATAATCAATAAATCACAGCACGATCTTCCGAACTACGAAACTATTGCTTCGGCAGGAATGGATTTGCGTGCTAATCTGAGTGAATCAATAACCTTAAAACCATTAGAAAGAACCATTGTAAAAACGGGACTTTTTATTGAATTACCTATAGGATATGAAGCACAGGTGAGACCAAGAAGCGGTCTTGCGGCCAAAAAAGGGATTACGGTTTTAAATTCACCCGGAACAGTAGATGCTGATTACAGAGGCGAGATAGGTGTAATTTTAGTAAATTTGTCAAATGAAGTTTTCGTAATTGAAAACGGAGAAAGAATTGCACAATTGATTATAGCCAGACATGAAAGAGCGGAGTGGATTGAAGTGGAAGAACTTTCAGTAACTTCGAGAGGCGAAGGCGGTTTTGGAAGTACAGGGGTAAAATAGTTTACAGTCTAAGCTTTCAGTCACAAACTTTACAACAGACCAAACCAATTGAAGATTTTTAAATCTTCACCTAAAAAATAAAAAGACAAATGAAAATAATCGTTCCAATGGCGGGCCGCGGATCGCGGCTTAGACCACATACTTTAACTGTTCCCAAACCATTAATTCCGGTTGCGGGAAAATCAATTGTACATCGTTTGGTGGAAGATATTGCTGAAATATTAAAAGAACCAATTGAAGAAGTTGCATTCATACTTGGAGATCCTGCTTTTTTCGGAGATGATCTTGTTGCCAGTTTAGAAGAACTAGCCGGAAGCTTAGGAGCAAAAGCATCTATCTACCGTCAGGATTTACCTTTAGGAACCGGACACGCTATTATGTGTGCCAAAGAATCGCTGTCAGGACCGGCCGTAATTGCATATGCAGATACTTTAATCAGGGCAGATTTTGAATTAGACCCGCAGGCAGATGCTGTAATTTGGGTAAAACAAGTAGAACAGCCGGAAGCTTTTGGAGTTGTAAAACTGAATACAAATAATGAGATTATAGAGTTGGTTGAAAAACCAAAAGAGTTTGTAAGCGATTTAGCAGTTATTGGTATTTACTATTTTAAAGAAGTTGGTGATTTGAAAAAAGAACTTCAGAATGTTTTGGACAATAACATCCAGAATGGAGGGGAGTATCAGATTAATGACGGAATTAAGGCCATGATGGCCAACGGAAAAGTTTTTAAAACCGGAAGTGTTGATGAGTGGATGGACTGTGGAAACAAAGATGTAACCGTTGAAACCAATACAAGAATGCTGGGCTTTTTACATAATGATGGCGAGCATTTAGTAGATTATAATGTAGTATTAGAAAACGCTACAATTATTCCGCCTTGTTATATCGGGGAAAATGTAGTGTTGAAAAATGCAACCGTAGGCCCAAATGTTTCTTTAGGCAAAGGATGTCATGTTATTGACAGTACTGTTAAAAATAGCTTAGTACAGACCTATTCCCAAATTAAAAACGCTAACTTAGACAATGCGATGATAGGAAATCACGTGATTTATGATGGTAAGTTTACCAGTATTAGCATTGGTGATTATTCTGTTTTGGAATAGTTCAGGGATTTTTTTAATTAGAAATAGGATTATAAAAAAGGATGAAAAAAGGGTTTTTGGTAATTTTATTTTTGGCTTTGTTTGGTAACACAGCTTCAGTTCTGGCTCAGATTGAACCGGAAGATATTGCTATGGCTACCGATCAGTATCAGGATTCTTTTTATGAATCCTTAAAGCAAAAAGGAATTGAAAATTACGATAAAGCCATTGTTTCATTGGAGAAGTGCATTAAACTAAAACCGAATGATGCTGTTGCTTATTTCGAATTGGGCAAAAATTATCTGGCTTTAAAACAGTACAGAAACGCACAGGATTCCTTCGAAAAAGCCACTCAGCTGGACCCCAAAAACAAATGGTTCTGGTTGGGAATTTATGACGTAAGTTTTGAAACCAAAAACTATCCTCTGGCCATTGAAACCATTCAGAGAATTATTCTTTTTGATGAAGAGTACAAAGACGATTTGATTTCGTTATACATGATCACCAACCAATACGACAAAGCGCTGGTTGCTATCAACGAAATGAATGATAAGTTTGGAAAATCATCAGATCGTGAAATTTATAAAAACCAGATTTTATCTCAGGGGAAATATCAGAATGCCGAAATTGGCAATCTGATCAGTGAGATTAAGAAAAATCCAAAAGAAGAATCAAATTATGTAAACCTGATTTTTCTATATTCAAAAGGAGAAGAAACCGATAAAGCTTTAGACGTTGCGAAGCAGCTGGCCAAAGAAATTCCAACTTCTGAATGGGCACAGGTAAGTTTGTTCAAAGGATATTTAGATGCTAATCAGGCCGATAAAGCAATTAAGGCGATGAATGTAATTTTATCAAGCTCCAAAATAGATTCGAAAATAAAACATCGTACCTTAAATGAGTTTTTGATTTATGTGAATAAAAATCCGCAGTACGCTCCGGATCTGGAAAAAGCCATTTCTTATTTTGACAACGATAAAGAAATCGACGTTGCAAGAGAAATCGGTAAATTTTATCACAGTAAAAATCAATTTGAAAACGCGATTAAGTATTACGAGAAAGAGCTGAAATCAAATTCAGATACAGATCGGGAGACCAATTTACTTTTGCTTGAAGCGTACACGCAGGCAAAACAATTTGAACCTTTAACAAAAAGAGCGATGTACATGATTGAAGTTTATCCGAGTCAGCCTCAGTTTTATTACTATGCCGGTTTAGGTAACAATCAGTTGAAACAATTTAAGAATGCAAAAACCGTTTTAGAAATGGGACTGGATTATGTCGTTGACGATATAAAGCTGGAAGCAAATTTTAATATTCAGTTAGGAGAGGCTTATAATGGGCTGGGAGATGCTAAGAAAAAAGAGGAATACTTTTTGAAGGCAAATGAAGTATTAAAGAAAAAAAAATAAAAGACGAAGAGTAGATGAAAAAATATATAGCGATACTACTGGTATCCGTTTTTCTGGTTTCCTGTAAATCTAAAGCGGTTGCCGTACAGAACAAGACTGCCGAAGTTGCTGAGACAAAAACAGACAAAAAAGCAATTGAAAAGCATTATGACAACAAATTAGATTTTAAGACATTATACATAAAATCGAGTGCGAGATATGTTGATGAGAAACAAAGTCAAAATGTTTCTGCCGAAATTAAAATTGAAAAAGACAAGCAGATTTTGGTAAGTGTCCGTTTTCTTGGCATTACAATGGCAAAAGCGTTGATTACACCAACCACTGTAAGTTATTATGAAAAAATAAACAGTACGTATTACGAAGGTGATTTTACAAGCCTGAGCAAATGGCTGGGAACTGAATTAGATTACAGCAAAGTGCAAAATTTACTGATTGGAGAAGCTTTAGACGATCTGAGAAAGGGGAAATATACACAGGAAATTGTAGAGAATCTTTTCCGCCTGGATGATGAGAAAGAAACAAATATTAAAAAAACGTTCTTTTTGGAACCTGAAAAATATTTGCTGCAAAAAGAACAAATTTCGCAGCCTTCGGAAAACAGAATGCTAGAGATTAGATATTCTGATACTAAAACTTTTGACCAGGGAACAATTCCAACCGCAATCGAAATTAATGCGGTTCAGCCGAAAGGAAAAACAGACATTAATTTAAATTACAACAATATTACATTCAACGAAGAACTTTCTTTTCCTTATAGTGTACCAAGTGGCTATAAAAAGGTTATAATTAAGTAAATTTGCAAAAAGAAAACAGAAACATGCCAAAATTTCTCCTAAGCCTAATTTTTATATGCGCCACTACATTCATGTGGGCACAAGATTCGCAACAAGAAAAACTTGAACAGCGAAAAGCTCAGATTCAGCAGGAAATTAGAGACAACGAAAAAATGTTGCAATCCGTAAAGAAAAAAGAAAAATCAGCGGTAAATGTATTTTTAATTCAGGCAAATAAAATCAAGCTGAAAGAAAAACTGATCAATACAACAGCAAAGCAGGAAAGACTGCTGAGCAATGACATGTATATTAATCAGGTTAAGGTTAATAAGTTAAAAAAAGAACTGACGGTTTTAAAAGAAGATTATGCTAAAATGATCCTTAAATCTTATAAAAGCCGTTCCGAGCAAAGCAGGGCTATGTTTATTTTATCATCGGAAAGTTTTTTGCAGGCCTATAAAAGAGCACAATATTTAAAACAATATACGAATTTCAGAAAAAACCAGGGATTGGAAATTCAGTCTAAAACGGCACAGTTAGTCGATTTCAATGCAAAGCTGAATGGTCAGAGACAAGATAAGAAGAAAATTATTGCTGAAAATCAGAAAGAGAGACTGGCTTTGGAAGCTGAGAAAAGAGAACAGCAAAAACTGGTGAACGCCATTAAAAAAGATAAAAATAAGATTATTGCAGATACAAGAAGCAAACAGCAGGAAGCGAAAAGAATTGACAGACAAATTGATCGTTTAATTCGTGAGGCCATTGCTGAAGCCAATAGAAAAGCAGCTCTTGAAAGAGCAAAAGACAATCCGGGATCTGCACCTTCAAATGCGCCTGTTTCCTCTTCTAAAATTGCGTTAACGCCGGAAGGAAAAATTTTAGCAGCAGATTTTAAAGCAAACCGTGGAAAATTACCATGGCCGGTAGAAAAAGGATTTATTTCGCTGGGTTACGGAGATCAGCCTCACCCGCTTTATCCTTCACTAACGGTTCATA
The DNA here is from genome assembly GCF_009674775.1 of Flavobacterium sp. LC2016-23. Lineage (GTDB taxonomy): Bacteria > Bacteroidota > Bacteroidia > Flavobacteriales > Flavobacteriaceae > Flavobacterium. Next base: position 125,415 of record NZ_WKKE01000008.1, read on the forward strand.
ATTCGGGAGTAGAGATCACGACCGAACAAGGTGCAAATGCCCGTGCTGTATTTGAAGGAGAGGTTTCCAGTATTATGGTTTTATCTCCAATAAACAGGGCAGTTATGATACAGCATGGAGATTATTTTACAGTATATCAAAACCTGAGTCAGGTATTTGTAAATAAAGGAGATAAAGTAAATATTAAACAAAGTATCGGAAAAGTAAGAACCAGTGGAGATACGGGTAAAACGATTATCAAGTTTTTGATTCTTCAAAATACATCCAATAATAATCCGGAAGGATGGTTACAAAACAGATAAAGAAAAGGAGCTCAGTGAAGCTCCTTTTTTTTGTCAATATTTTAAATATCGTATCAAATATTTTGTCGTAAAAATGCTATTTTGTATTTCCTTATCCCGGCAATTTGGAATTCATCTTTTATAAAAAACAGCCCGATGACTAATACTGCTTTCAGGAGAACCTAATCAAAAAGAGCAAAAAATGAAACTAAAAATAGAGAAGAATGTAAAAATCATTCTATTGTTTATTTGAAATTGTATTGATTGAAATTTAAAATAGTATTTTTGCAGTATGGAAACAAATAGACAGAAAAAAATAGGCGGTGTCATCCAAAAAGATTTGGTTGATATTTTGCAAGGTGAAGTGCGAAAAAACGGAATTAATAATTTAGTAATTTCAGTATCCAAAGTTAGTGTTACTTCAGATTTATCAGTAGCAACCGTATATTTAAGCATCTTTCCTCAGGAGAAAGCCAAAGAAACTTTAGAAGGAATTAAATCGAATACCACTTTAATCAAACACGATTTGTCTCAGCGCGTACGTTTGCAATTGCGTCGTGTACCAAATCTGGTATTCTTTATCGATGACTCTTTAGATTATATCGAGAAAATTGATAATGCATTATCCAACAGAGAAAACCCAATCGAAAATCGTGATCTTTTAGACAAAAGAAGAAAGTCATAAATTGAATTTTCCGCTTTACATAGCCAAACGTTACATTTTTAGCAGAAGTAAAAACAATGCTATAAATATTATCAATCGTATTGCCAGCATGGGAATTATTGTTGGTACAATGGCTTTGTTTGTGGTATTGTCTGTTTTTAGCGGACTAAAAGTGTTTAGCCTTTCGTTTACAAATGAAATCGATCCGGATTTAAAAATGACCAGTACGTACGGAAAATCATTTTTACTGACGCCCGGTCAGGAAAGCCAGATTAAGAAAATTAACGGTGTAGCTTCATATACTAAAATTATCGAGGAACGTGTTTTGTTTATTTTTAAAGACAAGCAACAGGTAACTTATATCAAAGGGGTTGACAGTAATTATGTAGTGGTAAACGACATCAAAAAAAAACTGTTTAACGGACAATGGCTGAAACCGGACAGTTATCAGGTTGTTGTTGGTTATGGAATCGCCAGGGATTTTTCCATGGGATTGCTCGATTTCGAAAACCCATTGCAGGTCCTTGCTCCTAAACCCGGAAAGGGAGCCTTTGAAAATCCCGAAGAAGCATTTAATAAAACGGATGTTTTACCGGTCGGAATTTATTCGATCAGTGAAGACCTGGATTCAAAATACGTATTTACCGATTTGCGACTGGCACAGGAATTATTGCTCTACAAACCCAATCAGATTTCCGGAATTGAATTTAATTTGAAAGACAATGCAGATGAAGCTGTGGTCAATTCTAAATTAGAAAAGATTTTTCAAAATAAAATCACTTTAAAAAACAGGGCACAACTCAACGAGTCTTTGTATAAAATGCTCAACACTGAAAATATTGCCGTTTATCTGATTTTTACCTTAGTCATTATTGTCGCGCTTTTTAATCTGATCGGTGCTTTGATCATGATGATTTTAGATAAAAAAGCAAATCTCAAAACCCTTTTTAACTTGGGAACCGAAATCAATAATCTGAGAAAGATCTTTTTGCTTCAGGGAACTCTGCTAAGTGTTTTCGGAGGTAGTATTGGTCTTGTTCTGGGGATTATTTTAGTACTGCTACAGCAGCAATACGAGCTCATTATGATTACGCCGACTTTGGCATATCCTGTAGTTTTTACGTTAGAAAATGTACTTATTGTGATGGGAACTATTGTTTCGCTTGGCTTTGTGGCTTCTTTAATTGCCAGCAGCCGTGTGAGTAAAAAGCTGCTGGATTAGTACTCGTCCATATAAAATAATTAGCTATATTTATCCTCTTAAAAATTCATGTCTATGATTGTTTCTGCCTAATCCTATTTTATTTTTAGAATAATTAGGATACTTACGTTTTTTTTCTTCAGTTCAGATGTATTACATCCGGGCTAATTTTATCATTTATCCTATTATATCATGACAGAAACAACAATACAAAAGAGTTTATTTTCTAAAATTTTTACCACTTTAAAATCAGCGATCAAAGGAGACGAATCTTTTGATTATACGGCCGGAAGCATTAAAAAAGCAGTCATTCTTTTAGCCATTCCTATGGTTTTGGAAATGATGATGGAATCGGTGTTTGCACTTGTCGATTTATATTTTGTCGGGCACTTAGAGCATAGCAGTTTTGCAATACAGACAGTGGGCTTAACAGAATCTGTAATTACAATCGTCTATTCAGTTGCTATTGGTATTAGTATGGCAGCAACAGCCGTTGTAGCAAGGCGAATCGGGGAGAAAGATCCGATTGCCGCCGCAAAAGCAGGCATGCAGGCCATCATTATAGCTGTTGTAGTCAATAGCGCAATGAGTATACTGGGGTTTATTTATGCCAAGGATATTCTGATACTCATGGGCGCATCTGCTGATGCCGCAGAACACGGTTACCGATTTACACAAATTATGATTGGCGGAAGTTTGTGTATCATGCTTTTATTTCTGATTAACGGAATTTTTCGTGGCGCCGGAAATGCTGCCATTGCCATGAAAAGTCTGTGGTTAGCCAATATTTGCAATATTATTTTATGTCCGGTATTAATTAACGGTTTTGGTCCTGTCCCGGCTTTCGGACTGACGGGTGCTGCGATTGCGACTACCTTAGGACGAAGCATTGGGGTTCTGTACCAATTGTACCATTTGTTTTTTGGGAAAGGTGTTTTAAAGATTATTGCATCGTATTTTATTCCTGATTTTAAACAAATAAAAGCACTGATAAAAATTGCTGCTCCTGGAGTGTTACAATTTGTAATCGCATCCTGCAGCTGGATTTTTCTGGCACAACTGGTGGCAACAACCGGAGGTGATCATGGATCTGCCGGATACCAGACGGCACTACGAATTATGATGTTTTTTATACTTCCGGCCTGGGGATTAAGCAATGCAGCCGCAACTTTAGTAGGACAAAATTTAGGTGCGAAAAGAATCGATCGTGCCGAAAAATCAGTTTATACCACAGCCAGATACAATGTGATTTTTATGGCTGCCATTATGGTCATCACCTTATGTTTTGGAAAGTATATTATTTCCTTTTTCACCAATGATGAAATGGTGAAAACCATTGCTGTTGAAGCCTTACAGATTATGAGCATCGGTTTTATTTTCTACGGAATCGGAATGGTACTGATTAATACTTTCAACGGGGCAGGAGATACCTGGACACCAACGGGAATTAATTTCTTCGGCTTTTGGTTGTTTCAGATTCCTTTGGCTTTTATATTGGCCAAACATTTTCAGATGGGACCCACAGGTGTTTTTATCGCGATTCCGGTTGCTGAAACGGCCATAACATTAGCGGGTATTTTCTTTTACAAAAGAGGGAAATGGAAACGCACTCAGGTGTAAAGTAAATGGCAGAAATATTTTAGAATTTAACCGCAAGGAACGCAAAGGTTTTTTATTTATCGGATTCTATATAAGCGCAAAGTTCGCAAAGCTATAATTGATATAGCCTTGCGAACTTTGCAATTTTTTCATATAGCGCAAGGAAAAAATTTAGCGTCCCTTGCGTTTAAAATTATTTTTTACACAAACTCATATCCGGCGTAAACCTCTTTTATTTCATCCATAATCGCGAATAAAATTTCAGGCTCATCAGTCGTTACCAATTTTTGTTTGTATTCTTTAAAAGAATGAATTCCTTTGAAATAGTTGGTGTAATGACGGCGCATTTCCACAATTCCCAAGCGTTCGCCTTTCCAGTCCATAGACCATTGCAGATGATTTCTGGAGGCTTCAACACGATCACCAACTGTCGGAGCAGCTAAATGCTCGCCAGTCTTAAAATAGTGTTTAATTTCGTTAAAAATCCAAGGATACCCAATGGCAGCACGTCCAATCATGATTCCGTCGATACCGTATTCGTTTTTATATTTTAATGCTTTTTCAGGGCTGTCGATATCGCCATTTCCAAAAATAGGCATTGTAATTCTTGGGTTGTTTTTTACTCTTGCAATGTGCGACCAATCGGCGTGGCCTTTGTACATCTGAGCGCGCGTTCTGGCATGAATCGTTAAAGCCTGAACACCAATATCCTGTAACCTTTCGGCAACTTCATCAATATTAATAGAATTATCATCCCAGCCGAGGCGTGTTTTTACCGTAACCGGTAAATCAGTACTTCTGATCACCGCTTTTGTTAAACGAACCATCAAATCTACATCTTTCAAAACTCCTGCACCGGCACCTTTACAAACCACTTTTTTTACCGGACATCCAAAATTGATATCTACTAAATCAGGTTTTACGGTTGTCACAATTTTAGACGAAAGTGCCATCGCTTCTTCATCACCGCCAAAAATCTGGATTCCAACCGGGCGTTCGTAATCAAAAATATCCAGCTTCATTCTGCTTTTGATCGCATCACGAATCAATCCTTCCGACGAAATAAATTCAGAATACATCATGTCAGCACCATGTGTTTTGCATAACCTGCGAAACGGCGGATCGCTCACATCTTCCATCGGTGCGAGTAGTAAAGGAAATTCGGGTAATTCTATGTTGCCAATCTTGACCATCTTCAATATTTTGTGCAAAATTACAACTTTTTAGTTCAATTTGTACCAAATTGAGGTTCAAAGGTTCAGAGTGACAAAGCGACAAAGGTTTAGCTAAGTGGGAAAAAATCAAAAGAACAAAGTTTTATTATTCCATAAAACGAATACTGTAGTATTTCTCTTAAAAACACATATATTTGATTTACTAAATTATAAATCCAAATACGAATCAAAATCTATGAAAAACGTAAAATTTATTTTCATGTCATTTATTGCTTTAGCAGTGCTTTCGTGCTCTGAAGAAACCATCAGGCAAAATGATGAAACCTCAGTCATTAAAAGTACAGGAAGTACAAAAAAACCAGCAGGAGAAGATTGTTCAACCAAAGCATTGCTAGTATCAGAGGATAATCTCTACAACTGTTTTGGACTTGCATTTTCATTAAGTGAGACAGAGGACAAAAAAAAATTGGAGAATTACGAAATTTATGATCAGTTTATAACTACCGGTATTTTTGTAGAGGATAACAGTAGTAATGCATCAAAAGTTTTATATTGGAATAATGAACCAGATTTTATTGCTAAAAGAGTACAGGGGATTACTCATGCAGCAATTCTTACTGATGGTGCAGGAAGTACGGTTTATTCCAAAGAAGGTTCAATAGGATTATATAAAAACTGTATCGAATATTATTATTTATGGGAAGATAAAACGACAAATACACCACCTCCGCCTAACCATTTTTATAGAAAATATGCTTTAAATCTGGAGTTAAATCCGTACACTAGTCCAGTAAGAACCGTTCCATTTACCCTTTCTGTTGCACATGATGCATCAGCTCTTTTGGAGGCATCATACAGTTGGGAAATTGCGGCAGCTGATGCTAATTATTTGCAGATTGCCGGCAGTGGCGGCAGCTGTACTTTAAAATTTAGTGAATTTGCACCGAAAAAAAATTATACCATTACTTTAAAAGCAAAACATCAAAGAGGAAGAATTTATAACGGAATTTCAGTTCCGAAAGAGTTATCCAAAAGCGTCACAATTAATTTACAAGGAGATCCTACTCCATTGCCAGTTGCTCTTACAGCCAGTTTTACGGGTTCAAATTATGTAACTCAATCTTCAGTGGGATCCTGGACTGCGACAATTTCCGGAGGAGCTCTTCCTTATCAGCATTTCAGCTGGTGGATTAAGCGTCACCAGGATCCAAATTCGTTTTATACGCAGATCGCTACAGGAAATCCAATACATTTATATACCACGACATCTTCAAAACCTACTTATTTTGACTTGTATTTCAGAGTTGTCGATGCCAATAACCAGATTTTTATAACGGCTCCACAGTTAATTCAGTCAACAGGGCCATTAGAACTCATTGATCTTTAAAAACATATAACGAAAAAGCCTCGTGAAAACCAGGCTTTTTTTATTCGAATTGGTAAAAGACCTTTGTCCCTCTGAACCTTTGTAACTTTGCCCCTTCTATTGAACTCTATAATCAAAAAACCGAATTGGTTTTCGACTCATTGGATTAAAAACCAAAGGATTTAATGTTTCTTTTGAAGCGAATTCTATCTTTGGCGTTACTCGTAATTTGGCTCTGAAGTGATCTTTGATTTCCTGTAAAAATTCAGGGCTTTGATTTTTCACGGCAATTTTTATAACAATTTCATCCGTTCCTAAGTCATTGGTTGAAATTTCAATAATATGATTTTCAATATTGTCGAAATCACTTAAAACATCGTTCATGGCAGGCGGATAAAGCGTCGTGCCTTTGTATTTAATCATTTGCTTTTTGCGCCCGACAACCGGACCAACACGCAGCGTATTTCTTCCGCAGGCACAAGGGCTGTTATGTAATTGCACAATATCACCGGTTTTAAAACGCAGTAAAGGCATGGCTTCAATACCTAAAGTAGTAAAAGTCAATTCACCAATTTCTCCCTCTTTTACAGGAACATTATTTTCATCCAGCACTTCAACAATAATCAATTCCGGATGATGATGACCGCCAACGCCATGTTCGCACTCGGTAAAAGCGGTACTCATTTCTGTAGAAGCATAGGTCGAAAACAACTTAATATTCCATTTTTCAATGATTTTATTAGATAAAATATTCATCGAAAAATCCTGATTTCTCAACGATTCCCCAATGCAGATGGCCCCTTTTATACTTGAATTATTATAGTCAATTCCATGTGCTTCGGCATATTCGATTAACTTCAGTAAAAAGGAAGGAACCGTAATTAAATAGGAAGGTTTGTATTTCAAAATTGAGTCCCATTGCAATTCCGGAATTCCGGCCCCAACGCGGATCACACCCACTTTTAATTTTCGCAGACCTAAAAAATAAGCCAGTCCCGCCATAAATTTTCGGTCAATTGTGGTCATTAACTGCACCACATCACCTTCTTCGATTCCGGCGCAGGCAAACGAAATAGCTTCATTATAAGCCAGTCGGTCTAAGTCTGCATCGGTTAAACCGAAAGTAACAGGATCTCCCAAAGTCCCTGAAGTAGAGGCATAATCAATAATTTTATGCTGCGGAACGCATAAAAAATCATCATTGTACTGTTGTAAGTCTTCTTTTGTTGTGACAGGTAAATGCTGTAAATCTTCCAAAGTTTTTATTTTTGAAATATCAATATTCTGTCCTGCGAAAAGTCTTTTGTAAAAAGGGGAATTCTGACTGATATAGGCCAAAAGTTCTGCTAATTTCTGCTCCTGAAAATTTTTAATCTGTTCTAAAGAATCCTTCTCTATTGCTGGAATCATTTTCATTTTCTTTTGATTTTTTTTAAATATTTTTCAATTGCTTCTTTATCAGGAACAGTTGTGATTTCTTTGGTTAGTGCTTTTTCAAAATTATGCTGAGCCAGCTGAAAGTATTTCTTTTGGTAAAAATACAATCCTGCTTTATAATATACAACCCAATAATCAGGGTTTAAAGATTGGTAGTTTCGGATAAAATCAAAGGAGACTTCTGTTTTATTTCTCAGGTAAGAATCTATTTTATGATCTTCAATTCTGAATTTCTGATAGTTTTTAAAAGCGGCGGTTTTCAAAAAAGGATCTTTGGCAATGTTCCGGTTTTCTTCTTCAAATGAAAGAATAGTTCCGCCTTTTCTTTCGTTAAAAACGGAGTCCAGATTGTAACAGACAAATTCGCCCATCTGATACGGATTTGCAGAAACCCAGACCATTTTTTCTTTGGGTTTAAATATAATTCCGTGATGCGCCATCAGTTGATTTAGTGCTTTTTCATTGCCGTAACCCAAAGCCATATTTTGTAAACCCTCTTTATTTCTCAGAATTTGTGATGCTATTTCGGGATTAATTTTTGGGCTTTCCGCAAAAAGTTCCTGCATTCTGTCAAAGCGATATTTCGAATGACTATTTGCAATTTGCAATTGGTTTCTTTCGTCATTTTTAAAAGCATCACTCTGAAAATGGTTCGAACAAATTAACTGATTGGTGTTGGGAACATCATACACATCCATTTTTTTTGGTGATACTTCAATCAAAACCGCTTTATTGTCCTGGGCACTCCCTATCATTATAGATTCTGAAACAAATACTTTTCTTTTTTTTGCAATCGCAATCGCTTCATCAATATTTTGGGCATGCTGTAAAATCTCCCTTGTCAGGATAGAGATTGGTGTTTTGGCTGTCATTGGAATTTTGGATTTCCCGGCATTTATGGTCACGGTAAGGCCTTCTTTATTCATTCCGGAAACAGCACCGATCATACCTGCCCAGGTTACCATCATAAAAGGATGGCCTTCTTTCGGATTTATGAAAGCCACGATTTTATTTTCCGCGAAAGCATCATTCACATAAAAATCAAAATTACGGCCCAGAATTAAATTCCCATCTTCCGATTTTTCACCCCAGGCAGCAAATGAGGAGCAGCCTACCAAAGCCAGATCCTGTAAAGCATGACCAATATCGTGTGCGGCATGCAAATATAAGTTGCGCTGGTATTGTGGGGCTAAATTGTCGAAATCATGTGATGCATATTGCGAAACGCCATAAATCTCTGTTTGATATTCATCGGGCACATTCTGATATAATTTTCTGTTGTACCATTTTAGGAAATTGCGAAGCAGCCTTTGCTGGAATTTCGAAGGTACAAAATCTTCAATTCGGGAGAAAAAAATCTGTTCCTGCTTTTTTAAAAGCGAATCGGAAAGAGCCCCGGTTACAAGACCAATTTCGAGCGGATTCCCTTCAACATATAATTCCCAAAGACCTTGTTTGTTTTTTAAAAGTGAATTTTTACCGGAAAGAAAAATGCTGTCGGACAGTTTAGTAACAATTGGGTTTGCCGCTTCGTAATGCGCAATATCGGGCAAATGTGTTTTTGATTTCGAGATACCACAGGAAACGAATACTCCTAATAAACCAATAAAGAAAAGTAGATGGATCCGGGTCTTCATGGTGCTAATTATTCAGATGCCTGATTGATTTTGTTGACAAGATATTCTTTTCCAATAATTTCGGAGCAGGTTACCACAGCTCCGATGGTTACGCCCAAAACGCCATGCATATTGATACTCTGTCCGGTAAGGTAAAGGTTATCTAATTTGGTTTTGGAGGCAATCAGGGTTTTCATCGGATTGTTGGAATCTTTTACATAGCCATACATATTACCTTTGTCGCCACCAATATAATCTCTGTAAGAAAGCGGTGTTGAAGTATGTATTGATCGGATACAATTTCTGATTCCCGGGAATTTTATTTCAATTTCATCTAAAAACTTAGCTGCTTTTCGGGACTTAAATTCCTCGTAACTTTCTCCCCTGTCGTTTTTTTCAGCCGCCGTATTGTAAGTTTCACTCCACGTCAGAACATCGTCGAACTTCATGTAGGTAATAAAAGTCATTCCTTCTGCCCATTCTTCCTCTTTTTTAGAAGCATTCATCGACGCCATATAGGCTTTTGGCCAGGTCTCTTCATCATATTCATGAGAGGTCCAGACTTCCGTACTCTTTTTAAAATGATAATAATTATGGTTGATGTATCTGAAGGTTTTAGGTTTGAAAACAATATAAAGGCTAAAAGCAGAAATTACGCCTTCCAGACTCTGGATCCGGCTATAGAATGATTTCCTGAAATTTTCTTCGCCAACCATTCTTAAGGTCGTTTTCGGTTCGATATTCGAAATAAAGTAAGTGCCGGAAACCTCGGTTCCGTCTTTCATTTTTACAGCAGTTACTTTGTTGTTTTCAGATGGAAAGTGCGTTACTTCTTTACGTTTGTAAAATTCCCCTCCGTGTTTTTTGAGTTGTTTCAGGAGTTGCTTGGTAATCTGACTTCCACCATTGATACAACGCCATGAACTCTGAATATAGGAGTTGACAGAAAGCGCATGAACATAAAAAGGAGATTTGTCTGCAATTCCGGCATACAAAAAATTGGAGCCGCCAAGAACCGCCCTTAGTTTTTTGTTTTCTGTAAATTCGTCAATAGTGGCCTTGGCATTTAATTCTAAAATGGCATTGTCATATTTGCCTTCCCATTCTAAATTATACAGTGGAAACGAGTCGCAGATGGTTCTTATTTTCCGGCAGTACGCTTCAAGATTTGATTTTTCTTCAGGGAAATAATTTTGCAGTTGTTTGACAAAATTATCATACCCCTGTGCATGGGGATATTCGGTTTTATCATCTTCAAAAGAGATGATATCGAACCCATTTTCATCTAATCTTTTTAAATTCAAATGATCGATTATTCCGAGATATTTGAAATATTTGTACAGGTTTTGTCCTTCATTCAATCCTCCGATGTAATGAATTCCGGTATCAAAAATGGTTTTGTCGCGTACAAAAGTCTGCAGGTTTCCGCCATATTGATTGTTTTTTTCAAGCACACAAACGCTATAGCCTTCTTTAGCCAGAATTATAGACGACACTAATCCGCCTAAACCGCTACCAACTATCACTACATCGTAATGTTCTTTCATTCTAGTTTTTCTTTAATATAATTAGAGCACCTTCATCCAAAACAGCATGAAAACCAAAGTTAGTGAAAGTGTCTTTTAAACGGGAACTATCAATTAAAATTACCGTTGAAGTAAGGGCAATAATTTTGTCTGCTTCATTTTTATAATTTTCATCAGAAATTAAAACAGCATCATACTGATTTTCGAATGCGGTTGCTATATTTTCCAGATAAGAAATCTTTCTTTTTGTAACGATATAATTGGTTTTGGCCACCGCTGATTTTTCTTCATCATAATGAAAAGAATCTATTTTTCGTTGTGGTTCCTGCAAAGCCAATAAAGCATCCAATTGCCCGTAATCACCCGACAAATGTAATATTCCGGCTTTCGCCGAAAGATGCCTGTTGAGTTGATGATACGTTTCAAAACGAGCTTTCAGATTGCTTTTGACACTGTTTATGATTTCAATTTCTTTATAATCATAACTGTGAAGAAGCATTTTCTTCCAATATTCAGGACCTTCTAATTCCTGACGGAGGAGACTAAACTGATCCCTGAAAAAAGCCCCTATTTGTTTCGTTCTTTCGGCATAATTTTTTCCAAAAGAAAGATTTTCGGGCGTAATTCTTTCTAAAATGGAAACCGTAAGATAACTGTGATGAATGACAAAATCGCCTTTCGGAATGGCCTCTGAAGCACCATGAATCAGTACGGGAAGAATGTCTAAATTAAATGCTTCGGCCAGATAAAACGCACCTTTATGAAAACGCTTGATCTGGTTGCTTTCCGAACGCGTTCCTTCCGGGAAAATCATTAAGGAATACCCTTCGTTTACTTTTTGGCGCAAATGTTCAACGCCGCCTTCAAGTCCTTCTGAAACCGGATAAAAACCTGCTTTTCTAACGGTGCCGCCAAAAATAGGAGAGTTGTATACCCAGTCATTGACTAAAAATATAATCTTCGGACTCAGCATTCCCATCGCCAGAATGTCGATAAAGGACGAATGGTTGGCGATAATAATGGCCGGTTTTTCGAAATTTTCATTATACTGGTTAATGATCTTCTTGTGTAAAAACGGACTAGAATACAAGACCGATTTCATGAATTTTGAAATCGCATATCGAAATGCTTTCATTTTTGGTTTTTCCCTAACCGGAAGAATCGGCATAATAGTCATGCTGAAAACAGACATTACAATGCCGCCAAGTCCATAATAGGCAAATGATACTATTCCATGAAGCAAACTTCGCAATTCAAAAGGGGCATTCCCTTTTTTGGAACGGTTTGATATAAATAATTTGAATAGAATCGGATAGAAAATAAATGTAATGATGAGCGCTGCAAAAACCCCGATTAATGAAACCGAAGAAATAGATCTTAACGCAGGATGCTGTGCAAAAATCATGGCACCAATTCCTAAAATAGTGGTAATTACGGCCAGAATAATAGACGTTCTGTAAATTGCAATTTCGTTTTTTCCGTTGGTATATTCTTTCTGAAGGGCGCTTGTCATAAAAATACTGAAATCGACACCGTGGCCAAAAATAAGCGTGCAGACAATCATGCTGAAAATATTCATCTGAATGCCAAAAATGCCCATAATTCCTGCCGTTACAATTCCCGTTAAAGCAATCGGAATACAGCTTACAATGACGAGTTCGATTCTTCTGAAAAAGAAAAACAAAATCAGGATGACAGCCACAAAAGAGTAATTGACAAGCGAATTAAAATCTGTTTTTAAAGTGCTGAAAAAAGTTTCATTCATCTGCTGACGGTCAATGGCAATCAGATTTTTTTTGGTTTCAGCCGATTTTACAAAAGCATCACGTTGTCCGGGTGCTACTTTTACTAATGTTGAAATCGTAAAAAAACCTTTTTTTTCAGTGACGAATTCATGCAATTGCAAAGCCCGGACTTTTAGATATTCATTGGCTGAAATAGGTTTGAAATCTGCATCCAAATGATCAAAAAAGCTGGAATAAGTCGTGGGTTTGAAACCTAATTTCAGGCCTTCAGAAATCAGTTGGGATTTTAAAAGCTGTTTTTTATTCGAATCCCAAAAGGAATTCCACTGGTCAATTTTCTGCTGTTGTTCTTTTTGCGAAAGCATGATTCCGCCAACGGAGCTGAAATTTAATATTTTGTGTTGTTGTTTTTCTTTAGACAAATCAGCAAAAAGGCGGCTGTTGTTCTGCAGCACTTCTTCCATCGTTTTTCCGTACGAAGCCACATAAATTGTTTTGGACGTTAAGCTTGTACTCTCTTCAAGATCTTTTTCGGCAGCTTTTATTTCTTTCGGAACAAAATTCAGTTGTGACAAATCATTGTTGAAGCCGACCTTATTATAGGTAAAACAACAAACAATCGTGATTAGCACACAAAACCCGATCAGGATTTTATTGTTATGGAAAGAAAAATGCGCCAGTTTATCGATCACGTTTTTCTTGTGGTCGAAATTATTTTCTTTTGGTTTGTATAAATGAGGCACAATCAAAAGGGAGAAAAAAGCAGAAGCCATAACGATTACGGCTGCAAAAATCCCTAAGTCGTTTAGTGCATCCGATTTTACAAAAAGCAGGCATAAAAAGGCAACAGCGGTCGTAGAACTGCTCATGATCACCGGCATGGTAATGTCTTTGTACAACGTTTTTACATCGCTGTTGTGTTTGTAATGCGTCAGGATATGAATGGAATAATCAATCGTAATTCCCAATAAAATAGACCCGATTCCGAGAGAAATAGCAGAGATTTGTTCTTTTACAAAGTATAAAAAAGCCACGGCAAACAAAGCACCAAAAACGGTTGGCAGAAAAATGATTAACGGGATTAATACTTTTCTGTAGAATAAAATCAAAATCAGCATCAGCGTAAACATTGCGATGGATGTTGTTAAGATAATATCGCTTTTAATCTGATTCGCGTTGGCAACCGCAATCAGGGCGGAACCAAAATAACTGATGGACGTTTTGGTTTTGAATTTCTGATTCAGATTCTCCTGAATTGACTGAAGCTTAGCCGCAAAAAGACTATTTTTTTCCGTTTCGCTTGACGGAAGATTCGATGTAATAAAAAGCAATAATTTCTTTTTGTCTTTGGTCATTACAAAACCATTATCGAGCGTAAAATCATCACCAACATTGAGCTGTTGTAATTTTTTTAAAGCAATAAAAGAAATCCCCAGAGGATCCTGCAGGATAAAATCTTTGGTTACAAATCCCGACGGCGAAATAATCGATTTGTAATTTCCCTGAACCGTTGCCGCAATACTGTCTTTTTGCAGTTTATCCTGAATAGCGGCATAATCTTTATTTTCGAGAAACAACGGTAGGTTGCCGTAAACAAAATCAATCGTTTCCTGAATGTTTTCTTCGTCTATTTTTCCCTGAATTCCTGTTATATAAGGTTTGCACGATACAGCAACACTGTCTGAAAAAGCAGTGGCCATTTCTTTTAAATCTTCTTCCGTTCCGTTTTTATCCAGTTTGAAAATAACAGTAATCTTATCCGCAAAATTAAGCTGTTTCAGCACTTTTGCTGTTACATCAGATTTGTCGTTTGTTGGAATAAGTTTGGTAATGTCTTCTTCAAATTTTATCCGGGAAGCAAAAAAGCCAAATAAGAAAAGCATCGCCACTGCCAACAGAACCGACAGCGATTTTCTTCGATTTACAAATAAATGAATAGCGTAGAAATAATGATGCATGTTTATTTTTTGTTTTTTCTGGAACTAAAAAAGGTTAAAAGCAAATAACTTAAAAGTCCTGCAATCAACGCAGAAACGGATGCTAAAATAAGACTTCCTACGATATATTGCGTTGCATTTTTCTGAATATCGTCCAGTGTAAGTGAACTGTCTAACACCAAAGAAGTTTCACCCGATACAAAATAGCTTCCCATCTTGAGGGAACCGTAAATAATGAAGGGAATAAAAGGAGGAAAGCTTACATTGGATGACAAGTAAGCAATGACTTTATTGAGCCTGAATAAAGTAGCAAAAGATAAAAGCAATATCGTCTGGAAGCCCCAAAAAGGAGACATTCCAATAAAAATTCCCAATGCAATTGCAGCGGCTTTTTTGAAATCAGAATCACTGCTTTCTAAAATATCTTCGAGAAAAAATTTCTTAAAGCCTTTTTTTTTTGCTTTTCTGAAAAAATCCCTGGGTTTAATGTACAGCAGTGTATTGATTACCAAAACAGTATTCAGAATACTGATTCGCGTAAAATCCTTGAACGGACGAAAATGTGAAACCCTTTCTACAGGATCATATAAAATCTGAATCGGAATATTTTTTACCACAATTCCTTTCCAGGCGGAACGGACAATAACCTCAATTTCAAATTCAAATTTATTGGTATAGTATTTTTTCGGGATCAGCTGCAACGGATACAACCGGAAACCCGATTGTGTGTCGTCAAGTCTAATTCCCGTTTCAAACCAAAACCAGAAATTCGAAAATTTATTACCAAAACTGCTTTTTTTAGGCACATTTTCCTGTGTCATGTTTCGGCTTCCGATCAATAAAGAATTCGGCTGAGTTTGAATTTCAGTAATAAAACCCGGAATATCGGAGGCAAAATGCTGTCCGTCTGAATCGATTGTAATGGCATATTCAAAATTCATTTGAATTGCTTTTTTGAAACCATTCCGCAACGCCATTCCTTTTCCGGAATTTTTGGCGTGATGAATTTGAGTCAACTGCGCGTATTGTTTTAAAATTTCGCTTGTTTCATCAGTCGAGCCATCATTGACTATAATGACATTTGATGTAAAATCTAAAATAGAATCCAGCACTTTTTTTAATGTTTTGTGATTATTGTACGTCGGTACAATTACACAAAAATTAATGGTTGGAAGGAGTTCTTGTTGTGGTATTACAGGTTTCATTGCAGTTGGTTTCTTCGTCTACTGCACAAATTGCTTCTCTTTTTTAGAGAAACTTTTAGATTGCAGGACAAAGTCTTTTAGATATCCTTTTAAAGCAGCATTCTGCTCGCTATAATGTGCTGTGATGTATTTTATGTCTTCCTTGATGTTTTTCCTGTAACCGGTAATTCCGGGTACATTTTCCTGAATACTCAGGCGGATCATTCTGATTTCGATATTGTTTGGTTCACTTGCAATAGTCGATTCCAATAATTTTGCACCTTCTTTAAAACGCTCCATTTTTTGGCTTAATTTCTTCTCGAATTTAGAATCCAGTAAAATCGAAGCTGCTTTGTAGGCGACTAATATTTTTTCATCAGAGGCAGAAATGTCCGAAAGTTTTGCTGCAAAATCTTTGGCAGAAGCCTCTGATTTCGGAGCAGTAGTATACATTTTACGAATGCTTGCCAAATCCGGGGTCCCCGTAAAATTTATCCATAGCAGTAATGACAGTAATAATTTCATAATTATATTTTTTTATACACATTGCTCAATTTTAAAGCAACCGTATCGTTAAAACAGGTGGTGTTTTTCACCTTTACCAAATCATCATCTGTGGTTGTGATATCCAGTTCTAAAAGTAATTCCGGATTCGTTTCAGGATTGATCAATGCCATGAATTTTACATTTGTCAGTGTTTGAATCATCAGAGTACTTTTAGTAATTGATTCTGTCAGTTCTTTAATAATCTGAATCATGCAAACACCCGGCATAATTGGGTTTCCGGGAAAATGACCTTTGAAAACATCATGACTGGCATTAACCAATATACGAATATTATATCTAGTATCTCCTGTTTTTTCTTCTGAAAGAACTTTATAGAAGTCTTTTAAAACCATAATTTTATTTTTTTCCGAATGTATATGCGGCACTTATTTTTATTTTTTTTCTCCAAAAGAATAGGAAATTCCTAACTGAAAATTGACATTGGTGTTGTAATCTCCAAAAAAATAATAATCATTACGGTCATTATGGTAATAATTACTGTCTAATACGTCAAGCACTCCTTTTTTAACTCTGGCTTCAATGGTAAAATCTGAAGACAATTTATAAGCAACACCGGTAATAAAGGCTAAATCATTATTTGTTTTTCTGCGGGCTAAATTATCATTTACTAAGACATCCACAGCGGGTCCGAATTGTATTTGAATTCCGGGTCCGAATGTAAATTTATTAATAAGCGCAAATGACAAATAGTGGAGTTGTAAATCACGGCGTTCTGTTCTTTCTATCCCTGTATTATCGTCAGTATAATTTCTTGTTACATTATTAGATCCTTGTCTGGAATAGGTGATTTCAGGTTGCAGGGCATAATGTTTTTTTATATTTATTTCTCCAAATCCACCAATATAAAAATCGGTTTTATAATCAGCATGCGTTTCTGAAATAGTAGAAAACGTAAAGCCTCCTCTCAAACCTGGTTTAAAAGTAATTTGAGCTTGTGTTTGCTGTATTGCAAAAAAAGCAACTATGGCGATGCATATTTTTTTTAGACTCAAAATATTTTATTTTACTTTAAACGTATAACTAATACCAATCTGGAATACCTGATTTAAGATGACATCATTATAATAATAATCTCCGTTATTATCGTAATTAAGACCATCATACCCATAAATATCAATTAATCCTTGTTTAAATCGGGCTTCAAAAGTTAATCCGTTTGGTAAGGTATACCCTAATCCGGCAACTACAGAAAAATCAAAATCAATCGGGTCAAAACCGTATTGGCCAAAATTATCACTTATTTTAAAATCAGCTGATGGTCCCGCCAAAATGTGAAAGCCTTTTCCGCCGAAGTGAAATTTTGCAACAGCACCGGCCGTAAGATAATTTAATTCATATTTTGCAGGTGTCCCAAAATCCGGGTTTTGATTATCAAAATATCTTCCTTCAGAACCTTGTCTTGAATAAGTCAATTCAGGCTGAAGGCTAAAAAACTTATTGAATTTTATATCGACTAAACCACCAACATAAAAATCGGATTTAAAACCATTATCATCAATATTGGATAAGTTTGAAAGGTTTAAACCTCCGCGAAGTCCCGGGCTTACAGTTACCTGCGCATTTGATGTTACAAGACCTGTAAATAAAATAAAAGCAATTACGGTTAATTTTTTCATTTTGGTTTGATTTAAAGTTTATGATTCGTTTAAATTTTCTATTCTGACTTAAAATAATTTAATACAATCTTTAATTTAATGTTATGATGAATAATCTCAATTTTCTCGGCAAAAATATTGTTTTCTGAACTAAATGTGAGGGTTATTTTTTCTTTTGTTTGGGAGGCATGAACCACTTTCTCTAATTTCTGGTCTTTTTTGGAAAGAAACAGATAATTATCGCTCTTGCCATCAGCCGATTTATAGATGTTATCTGATTCGTTTTCAAATTGTTCCTGAATTAAATATTCCTTTTTCAGCAACAATCGAAAGTCTTCTCTCAAAGTATTAATCAGGATTTTACGGTCTAATTCTGAAACAATCGAATTAACTTTAAAACTCTTTTCGGAAATTTCAAAGTCTAACAATTTGTTGCCAAATTCAGTAGTAAAAACGATTCGGTGTACCGTATCATTTATTTTTTTGGCAATGAAAATGCCGCTGATTTCATTTCCGTAAACCGTGATATTGGTTTTATACACATAATCTGTTTTGGGATTTGAAAAATACGGAGCTTCGTAAGACGTTTTGTCTAATTTTTTTTTGGAATAATTTTTTGTGACCGAGCCACAGGAAATTAAAACAATTCCGAGTACGCAATTAATTAGTAAATACTGAATCGTCGATTTTTGCATTGATCACTTTGTTTTTAAGTACAATTCGGGTATAGTCTTCAGAGGATTCCAATAGTTTTACCTGCACTACCGTTGCTTCTTCTTTATCGAAAGTCAGTTCAATCTGTTTGATGTATTTTTTCAGCGTGGCATCTTTCGGAATGAATTTGGCAAGGTTTTGTCCTTTTGATTTGAAATAAGAAATCGTAAACTCTTTATCATCAAACATATTGCCGCTTACGCTCCCTACAATTAATTTATTGATGCGGCCAAAAATTTTGCTGTTTCCAACATCTACGGCACTTTTCTTTCCTTCGTCGTTAATCAGGATTTTTCCGTTTTTAAAAACAATACTGTAATTGTAGGGCTTTTTGTATTGCCACTGCAGCATATTCGGTTCCTTAAAAATCATTTTTCCGGAAGTTTCAATGTCCTTCGATAAAAAATCCAAATGTTTGTATTGTACAAAATCGGTACTCAGGGTTTTAATTTTTTTGGATACTACATTTACGTCTTGTTTAAAAGCGGCAATTTCGGCATCAGACATTTTTTGTTCCTGGGCAAAGGCGAAGTTGCCAATGTTCAATAATAAAAGAAAGAGATATATTTTAGTTTTCATGTGTGTTTATATTTGTAAAAGAACAAGGAATCGGCATTCTGCCTTATTTTTGATCAATAGGATTTATGTCGATTTCATACGCTTTAAGATTCAAAAGTTCTTCTGTTGAAATTACTTTGTAATTGTTTTGCTGTAAAAATTGCAAAAACCGTTCCAGTACCAAAACAGAGTGTGCCGCCGTATCATGCAAAAGTACGATTCCCCCGGGAGAAATACGTTTTATAATACGATTGAAAATTAAATTCTGATCTTTTGTTCCGCCATCAAGTGATCTGATATTCCAGCCAATAACCTGATGCCCGGTAATTTTTAAGGCCCTTCGGATGGAAGGTGTAGTGACACCATAAGGAGGGCGAAAGAAATTTATTTTTCCGGGAGTAAATTTTTCTAAAAGAGAATCTGTTTTTTGAAGTTCTTCGGCAATTGCTGCAGCATTGTAGAAATCAAAAAAAGGCGAGTGGCTGTAAGAATGATTTCCAACCAAATGACCTTCGGCTATAATTTGTTTTACGATTTCAGGATGGTTTTCAATGTTTTTCCCGATACAGAAAAAAGTAGCTTTTGCATTGTATTTTTTTAGCAGTTCTAAAACTTCCAAAGTAAAAGGACCAGGTCCGTCATCAAAAGTTAAAGCTATTTTTTTTTCCTTTTCAGATGGATTATTGCAGAATGCCTTTACATGATAACCTGATGAAATTCGAGAAGAACCAAAAGCATTAATTCCCAGCCAGATCAAAACAATTGCGATAAACCATGCCCCGTCAATTGCAGTATAAAAGTTCACAAGAACCAGTGATAGCAATAAAAAGATAAAAAATATCGAAATGTTTTTATGCGTTATCATTTTGACAGTAACGTAAAACTATGATTTTTTCCGCTCAGCTGATTGTATAATAAGACCGTCTTGTAAGCGGGTCTTTGAACTGAATTTACTTTTACAATTTCCGGAATTTCCTGCAGTTTTATAACTTTTGACGCCATCCATAATCCAAAAGCAGAAGCCGTATCGTACTCGCCGCACAAATGTTTGTAATACAACTGAGGGGTATCTGAAAAAGCATTTTCGGTCAGTGTTCTGTAATAAGAATCGAATTTTACATCGCCGTTAAAACCTAAAACGATGGCATCAATGTCTGAAACTTCAAGGTTATTAGATTTTAGGAAAGCAGTGATGTGCGTTTCAATTTCGTTTTCTTCTAAAGTGTTTATGATTTCAATATCCATAATTTCGGCGTAAGTAGTGTCTTTTTTTTCATTTTCCAAAACAAAAAAAGCGGCGCCTTCACCATGAACGGATCCAATTGTTTTTGGACTTAAAAGCATAAACGGCTGTTCATTTTCCTGTTTAACGCGTCCGGCCAATTTAAAAAGTTCCATGGTATAATCACCATTCTCATCTACGCCACCCACTAAAATCGAATTGGCTTCGTTTTCTTCCAGTTGCATTTTAGCATCCAGAAGGGCAGACTCAAAAGAAACCGCACCATTAACATAGGTAAAATTATACCCTTTACACTGCATGGTCAGCGCAATCTGAGCGCCAACAGTATTATGGGTGGATTGAATAAATGCGGTTGGTGTTAAAAACTCTTCATTATTGTCAAGAATGTTTCTCAGGAATTTTTCAGAATCCTCAATACAGCCTAATCCTGTTCCGGTAATAATAGCGTCTACAGTTTCAGCATGCGCATCTTTCAGGGCCAGTGCCGAAGCTACGATTCCGTTTTTGACCCCTTTTGCCATTCTTCTGGCAGCTGCGGGGGAAATAAAATCTTTGTAAACAGGTGAAACAATGCTAAGAATGTTGTTATTTTGATTGTATACGGCCTCTTCTAAAAAAACAGTATCAAATGTTTTTTGAGTCGAAATACAGCCTACTCCATTTATATATGTTTTTTTCATTCGCTTTTTGAAAATATAAGGGTAGAACAGTTTCCTCCGAATCCGAAAGAATTGGATAAAACGTGATTGATAGTTGCATTTTTTGCAACAGTTTGTGGATGCAAATCAAATTCTTCCATCGGAGTTTCGAAATTCATATTTGGATACACGACATTATTCTGAATGGCGAGAACACTGTAAACCGCTTCAATTGCTGCTGCTGCTGCCAGTGTGTGCCCTGTAAAAGGTTTTGTCGAACTAAAATCAGGGACTTTTTCATCTCCGTAAATGCGTAGAATCGCCCTGCCTTCAGACAAATCGTTATTGGGAGTCGCCGTGCCGTGTACGTTGATGTAATCTATTTCAGAAGGTTTCAAACCCGAAACTTCAAATGCTTTTTTCATCGCTAAGTACGCACCGTCCCCGTTTTCCGAAGAAGCAGTCTGATGAAAAGCATCGTTTGCATTCCCGTAACCGGAAACCCGGGCAAGGACTTTTTTGTTTTGTTTTTTTACAACTTCATCGGATTCCAAAACCAGATAAGCTGCGGCTTCTCCCAGATTCAAACCTTTACGGTTGTTATCAAAAGGTTTGTTATAATCGTCTGATAAAATCATTAAAGTCTTAAATCCGTTGATGGTAAATTTTGCCAAAGCATCGGTTCCGCCCACAATAACACGGTCCAGTTTTCCGTTTTTAATCAGTCGCGCTCCCAGCATAATGGAGTTCGCCGCCGATGAACAGGCGGTACTAATTGTGGTTACCATTCCTTTTAATCCTAACTCTGCAGCGATTTTATCTGCAACATCACCGCCGTCATGACAGCTAATATATTTTACAAGTTCCGGTTTTTCGAAATAATCGTAATAATATTTTTCAGTAATGTCCATTCCGCCAACACTTGTAGCCGAAATAAGTCCGGTTCTGAATTCGTTTATGGCTGTAATTCCGGCATTTTCAACAGCCTGTCTGGCTGCAAAAGTACCAATCATAGCCGTTCTCGAGAAATTATTATCGCTGGGAAGATTCAATTCCGCAATTAGTTCCGTATTGGTTTTTTTGATTTCGCCTACCTTATTAATGTCGGCATGAATCGTTGTAATATTCTCGACACGGGTAATGGCAGGATTTTCATGTAATAATGAATCTAAATTTTCCTCAACTGAATTTCCAATCGAAGAGATAATTCCCATTCCTGTTATTGCAACACCTTTCATTATTAGACTTCTTAGATTGTTAGAATTTTAGACTTCTTAGATTTTTGGATTTTTAGATTATTCTTTCTGTTTCGCTAAAGTTTAAAAAAACTATTTTAAAATTAGATTTTTGAATATTCTTATCTAAGAAATCTAAAAATCTAATAAGTCCAACGATCTGAAAATCTATTTTGTTCTGTTAGCGCTAATTTAGATTATAAGACTTCTTAGATTGCCCGATTTTTAGACTATTCTTTTTATTTCGCCAAAGTTTAAAAAAACTATTTTAAAATTAGATTTTTGGATATGCTTATCTAAGAAATCTAAAAATCTAAGAAGTCTAACGATCTGAAAATCTATTTTGTTCTGTTAGCGCTAATGTAAGCCGCCATAGATTCGATCGACTGGAAAATGGTTTTCCCTTCTTTCGGATCTACCAGTTTAATTCCGTAATCTTTATCTAAAATCACGATTAATTCAAGGGCATCAATCGAGTCCAAACCTAAACCATCTCCAAATAAAGCGTCAGTATCTGCAATATCTTCAACAGCGATATCTTCAAGGTTTAACGTTGTAATGATTTTATTTTTTAATTCCAGTTTTAATGCTTCCATGATTATTGATTGTATAATGTATTGATAGTTTCGTTTGTATATTTTGTGTTTTCTTCTTTACTGATGGTGCAAAGAAACGCTTTGTAATCGTCATTAAAAAATTCTACCCAGCCACAAAGAACCACGTCTGCTTTATTCGTATTCAGAAGAATATTGGAATAATTCGACATAAATTCAGTGTTAAAGGCATCAAATATAAAGAAAGAATTTTCACTTTTCAGCTGATGGCGGATACTTATTTCGCCCAGACAAATATTTGGCAGCGTGTAAACGAAAACCGCCGGACTCGGAAAGTAGTTTTCTTTGTCTGAAATAGATTCCTGGTACTTTACATCGGTATCTAAACTGGAGGATTTATTGGCTAAAACCAAAGCAATATTGTTTTCCTGTTCCCCAGAAGTTATGGGACTCAAAAGCAATTCAGATCCAAGAAATGCCAGTTTGCTCAAAGCATCCATTTTGAAAAACTTCGTGTATTGCAGGTCAAAATTACGATAGGCTTGCTTCGAGAAATCCGCAAAATCGGTGGGTTCAATTTTGAATACCGAAGTGCCGTTCAAAACAATTTCGTTGTTTTGGATGGTGATATAGGATTGTATGTTGGTTTTTTGAGTCATTGTTTTTGTTTAACACTAATTCCACTAATTAGCACATATTGGTTTTATGATTTTAAATTACACTACTATCATCTGTGAAAATTAGTGTAATTGGTTTATGTTTATGAAACCCAGGTATGAATGATTTTCTTAATTTTCCATTTTCCAGATTTGTTTTCAATCATAATTAAAAATCCTCTTCCACATTTTCCGCCTCCACAAGCGGCAGTCGCTGATAAAATCCCTCGAGTTTTTATTTTATTAAACTGAATTCTTGAAATCCAAATTGCCCCAACTGGCATAGAACTTTTTTTGTCATCTAAATCCCAGAGATTTACAGCAGGGAATTTTGAGAGATATTGAAAATTAAACTTTTTATTTTTTTTAAAAAAAGCTAGGTCAAGTTTAAAATTTTCTACTTCTTTTGACTTATCATAAATGCATTCAAATTTTTGACAATTTTCGATGAATTGTTCTTTATCAAAGCCACCTATTTTTTCAACTAAATCATCTACACCAAGCAGTATTTTAGTTTTATCTTTTTTAATACTGTCTTGTTCACGATTGTATTTTTTCAATTCATCGTTATAACCAATAGTATCTTTTTTATTTGTATTAAAGTCAATTCCAGGCATTGGAGGAGGAAGAATAGTTCTTCTGTCCATATATATAGAATCCACAATTTCAACAAAGACATTATTGATCACCTCTTTTTCAAATTGTAGTTTGTCAACTACCTTCTTTTTACATTCAAAAAAACAAAGCAGAAGAAGAATTATAAATATGAATCTTGATAATTTCATCAACTTTGTTGGCATAATTTTTTAATATCTTTTCTTAAACTTATTTGCGAAAAAAGTACAGGGATATTCATTTTTTGATTTTCCTTAATCATTGTAAGGTAAATTTCATTTTTGTATAAAATAAATATCCGACTTGTTTGAAAAATTGGATTAATAGCCAGATAATTAAGACTATTATAAATTATTACATTTCCAGAATTTCTTTGTTTTTCAAAACCTTTTTTTTCGCAATATTGATTAATAAGTAATTTATTTTCCTCTGCATTGTATTTACTGACAATTTTAGTTAGTCGTTTTTCAGTTGCTTTTCTATAAATTGTGAATGCACAAAATAAACTAAAAATAAAAAGAAGATAAAACTCAATTCCGGTTTTTGAATAATCACGATAAGGATCGAAATAAACTAAAAAAGGTATTATAAATCCCGAGCTAAAAAACAGATATATAGTAACAGTATCGAATTTATCAAACCAATTTTCTGAATAAACTAATTTATTCAGTTCAATACTTTTTTTAATATTTAAGTTTTTTAAACTTCTCATTTTATCTTCTCAAAAATAACAGCCGTATTACAGCCCCCAAATCCCGAAGCTGTTTTTAGGAAATAATCTATATTTCTTTCTTCATTCTTCTCAATCACATTTATAGTTTCACTTAAACCGATTTCATCAAAGCCTTTCGATTCAAAAAGCACATTCTGGTTGGCAGATTCAATGGCGATTATGGTTTCTAATAATCCTGAAGCCCCTAAGGTATGGCCATAAAATCCTTTTAAACTATTTATCGGTACATTTTGTAAACCTAAACGATTTAGGGCAATGGCTTCCATTTCGTCGTTAAACGGAGTGGCGGTTCCGTGTGCTGAAATATAATCTAATTTGTCGGCTTCAATTTGGGCTTCTTTCAACGCATTCTGAATGCTTCGGTACAAACCTTCACCGGTTCTTGACGGTCCTGAAATATGATTGGCATCGTTTATCGAACTGTCTCCGATAACTTTTACTCTGGCATTTTTCGGATTATTTGAAACTAAAACTGCGGCCGTTGCTTCGCCCAAACTTACACCGGTTCTGTTTTTAGAATACGGTTTGCAGGGCAGATCACTCATGGCCTGAAAGGCATTAAATCCGGATAAAACAAACTCCGAAACTTCATCGCCGGCAATGATAAAAACATTGTCATACAACTCCGACTGAATTAATCTTTTGGCTACGGAAACCGCTAAAATTCCGGAAACACAGGCATTAGAAACCACGATGGGCTGCGTTTGAAATCCGAAGAAATCGGCAATATTCTTTGCCAGAACATCTAAATGAGCATTTTGAAAACTCTCTTCCGAATCCGTTTTCAGGGCCGTAACATTTCCTTTTGTGGTGGAAAGCAGAAATGCTGTTTTGGAATTTAATTCAATTCCTGAATTTTTGATAATCGGTTCTAAAGCCAGGATCATCATTTTCTCCAGACGGGAATGGGTTGTCTCAGTACTGATTTTCTCAAAAGCACTGTTTAGTTTTTCATTGTTTATAACGGAAGCATAAAACGGCACCGGCATCAAAGACGCCTCTTCATGCAGCTGAATACCGGAATCACCACTAAGAATTGCCTCGACATTCGATTGAACATCAAATCCTAGAGGTGTTATGCAATTGGTTTCGGTGATAAATACTTCTTTCATTTCTAATTTTTGTAATGTAAAACTGCAGACGGATTTTGCAGATTAAGCGGATTTACACCGATTATTTTATTTTTTTAATTGGTGCTAATTCGTGAAATTCGTGTTTTACTTCAATAATCCTACTTTTCTTTTCCACTCTTCGTAAAAAGGAGGATTGGTGAGCATTAAATTTCCGTCGCCGTCTAAAAATACCTGCACGGTTTCGCCGGTACAGGCTACTTCGCCTTTTGCATCTATGATTTTAAAACGGTATATCATTTTGGCTGCAGGAGTATCTACTACTGTCGTTTCTATCGTGACCACATCGCCGTAACGGAGTGATAATTTATGTTCGCATTTTGATTTTACAATCGGAGTTGTGTAACCCGTGTTGCCAATATCCAGATAGGTAAGTCCGTGTTGTCGGCCAAAGGCTTCCCGTCCATCCTCAAAATAGGTAATGTAATTTCCATGCCAGACAATCCCAAGCGGATCAGTTTCGTTAAAACGAATTCTGATTTCGTGCTTTACCGTCAGGTCAGTGGCTTCGTCAAACTGTTCTTTTCTTTTTGTCATAAAATAATGCGATGGAGGTTGTGATGATAAAAAACAAAAACAATAAACTTATTTTTGGAATGATTTCTAATAATGTGACGTTGCGCAACAGCACATCGTAAAACGCTTCGAGTCCCCAGTTCATGGGTGACGATTTGGCTATAACCTGCATGATTTTCGGCATGGCAAAAACCGGAACCCAAACCCCGCCAATTGCCGCTAAAATGAGCACACTCGTGGCACCAAACGGCGCAGATTGTTCCTGCGTGCTGGCGACAGTTCCTAATAAAATTCCGAATCCGATTGCGGCAAATCCTGAAAACAGCGCCACGACACTCATTAAAAACAAATGTCCTTCGATATTTAAAGGAGGCAGGCCAATATGCGGAAACAGAAAAATCGCAACCGCCACCATCATATAAAACTGAATCATACAAATCGCAGAATACGTAATGGTTTTGCCGATGATAACAATCAGATTAGAGACCGGATTGGTTAACAACCGTACAAATGTTCCTTGTGATTTTTCTTTTACGATATTGATAGACAACGGAATTACAATAAAAAATATGGCAAAAAGCGTCCAGGCCGGAACGTTATGCTGTACCGAATTGGGACGAATTTCTTTGTTGTTTATTCTCGGAATGATTTCTTTGAACGTAATAAAACTCTTTTGTTCGAATGAGGTTGTACCTTCTCCCAACTGATTCTGAAAAGTGGTATAAATTGATTTGGTTTCGATTTGCGAAATCATTTTGTCAATAGAACTCATGACCGCATTTTTGAAACTCATCTGAACCGCCGGATCAAAATACAATTTCACTTCTTTTTCTTTGATTATTTTCGAAGGCGCTGCCGTTGCCGTGCTGTCAGTTAAACCCATACTGCTGACAATTTTGGCGACGTTCTGATCAATTTTGGTCTGTAAATCGACACTCAGGTTTTTCGGAATTACAATTGCCAATTGAAATTTTCCTTTGTAAACCGCTTCTTTGGCAACTTCTTCTGTAATGGGTTTATTGTCAATCTGAGTAACTACGCGAAACAAATTGCTTTTTTCCAGATTATCAAAAACAGTTTTAGAAACGGAACCTTTATCATTATCGACGAGTAAAATCGGAATTTTAGTATCGCTAATGGTTTTAAAAGTACTGTCCTGTATTAAAGTTACCGTGATTACAAGTATCAGCGGCATGATAAACAAAATAATCAAACCGCCTAAATCGCGTTTAAGCAGTAAAAATTCTTTTACAACCGACATCCAGATTTTATATATCATCTCTCAAGTTTTTACCGGTTAATGAAATAAAAACGTCTTCGAGATTTCTGGCTTCAGCAGTAGAAGCAATCAGGCCCGAAGGTGTGCCCTGCGCATAAATACTGCCCTGATCGAGAATGGCAATGTTGGTACAGAAATCTTCGGCTTCGGCCAAATGGTGCGAAGTATATATAATAGTAGTGCCGTTTTGGTTTAATAATTTCAAATAATCTATAATCGCATTTTTCGAATGAACATCAACCCCTACCGTTGGTTCATCCAGAAACAAAACTTTCGGATTGTGCAGAATTCCGGCAATCAGATTGACTCTTCGTTTCATTCCGCCCGAAAAGGTTTCAATACGTTTGTCCGCGAATTTCAAAAGCCCTAGAAGATCAAGAGTTTCGACAACTTTATCTTTCAGATACGAGCCTTTCAATCCGTACATGCTTCCAAAATAATGCAGGTTTTCCCTGGCGGTTAAGGTTGGATATAAAGCATATTCCTGTGGTACAACACCTATTATTTTTTTAATTTTTGAAGCATGATTGGTGTAGTTCAGCTCATTAATGGAAAAATGCCCTGAGGTTGGTTTTACCAATCCGCAAAGCATGGAAATCAAAGTAGTTTTTCCGGCACCGTTCGGGCCTAATAACCCGAAGATCTGACCTTCGTATATGTTCAGCGAAAAGTCGTTCAAAGAATACAGTTCTGCATCTTTGTACTTTTTCGAGAGGGATTCTATTTTTATAATCGGATGCAAAATATATTTAGCTGATTGCTTTTTTAAGTTTTTTGAAAAAGAGTTCTTCTCTGTTGGCAATGTCCAGAAGTTCATCGGCAATAGCATTGTAGGCATCTTCTTTGGCACTTCTGTTTTTATAAATACGGGAAGCTTCTACGGCAAAATCGCGCCATGAATCGCCAATTTGGGTCATTTCCTTAGAAAGCACTTTCAGTTCTTCATTGTTCAGAATAACCGAAGCTTCCTGTAAAAAAGCAGCATAAATAAAACGGAAACCACCGCCTCCGGTTCCAATTTCTTCCTGCATTCGTACCATTTGCGCCAGGTAATGATTGGCTTTTTTAGTGCCGTGCTTTACAGGCCATTTTCTGATTTGTTTCGATACAAATTTAATTCCGCGTACGCCCACAATTGGTATTGGAGCCAGCATATCGCGGCATGTATTTTTGATGCCTTTGATGATGGCACTCTTCAAATCTACCTCTTTTGGAATCTGAACCGGATAATACATTTGTCCGCGTGGCGCAAAGGCACCTTTGGCAAAACGTACTTTCTCCAGTTCGTCATGTGTTAAAGTCGTAACATTTTCCATTACAGGATCGCTTACTAAATAATCGGTATCGGTTTTGCCATAAACGACTAAATTGTGAGCGTTAAAATGAAAGCGGTATTCATCAGGAAAATAACTCAGATGATACACACCAACTTGTAATCCGGTTGGAATATTGTTTTTTAAATTCGCATCTAATGCCGCATTTGCGTTAGCTACAGAAGAGAATTTTTGTCTTTTTATTTTTAAATTTAAACGGCTGGCCAGTTTGTTAAAAATCTGTCCGGGAAGCGTTCTGTAACTAATTGCAGGGGCATGATTTACTTTTATAAAAGGCAGATACACAAAAAGAAGTCCGGAGCCAATTCCAAAAACCATCGGTTCACTGATGTTCAGTCCATTGTTCTTCAACAAATTCGAAGCTACTCCATTCTCACAATGGGCAGATTGATGATGCGTAAAATTAGTTTGCATTAGTCTTTTTTAATATTTTTTAGTTCGGCTATTGATATTTCAAAAGCGTCGGCATATTTCTGTAAAATAGTAGTATTTAATTTGGCAAAAACGGCGGGTTTAAAATGTCTTTTTACACGCCATTTCCACATTCCGACATAACTGGCCAAAATGGTCAGATCCATTTTATTGCGTTCCATGTAATAACAAATCGGACTTGCTTCTCCGGTTTCAACCTGCCTTTTTGCTTCGGCAATCCGTTCATTAATATCATCAATAGAATTGGAAAGTGCGATTGTCTTTGGTTCCCAACCGGTACTTAATGTTGTGGTATAATCGCCGTTTTCATCGGTAGCATACAAGAGCTCTTTAACGTTGTTTTTAGTTAAGTTGCTTGTGTCTTGTGGTACTTTTTCTTTTTCCATGACAGTTTTATTTACGATTGAAATTAGGATGCTACAGGTGCAATTGTCTTTTGAATGAACAAATTAATTTCGCATTCTAAAAGTATTTTGTCTTCTACCAGGCTTTCGCAGCTCATGGTACATAAAGTATAATCGTCGCCTTCAAATTTTGAAACCAGGTTTGCTTTGGTTACAATGGTCTCGCCGGTTTTTGGCAGCACATGTATTTTCAGGTTTTTTATGGCACTGATAAAACCAATAACATGTATATTTTCATTTTCGGAACCGTTCTCGTCAAAAAAATATTTTTTCCCGACTATAGCAGAACAGGTCTGTGCCGTATTTTCGATTAAACCGGCTTCGGTAAAAGTATTGTTTTCGACAAAAATATTGTCTTCTTTTATCAAAAATATGGTTTCTACGTAGCTGGCATCCACATTCAGGATTAAATCGACCATGAGCATAGGTGCCCGGTGCGGTAAATAATTCTGGATGTCAACAGCAGTTCTCATACAAACATTATTTGGCTAAAACGGTTTTCATCTGTCCGTTAGCAATTTCTTCATTGTTCAGAGTCGTTACGATATCGACCAAAGTGATTCCGGCAAATTCCTGTATAATGGTTACCGTAGACTGAATCGTATCGTTGATTTTAGGCAGCTTCTTAATTTGAATTTCTTTTATAGATCCAATGTAACCTGTTGGTGCTTTTTCATTTTTCAGAAAGAAGTCATATCCGGTATGTAAGGCTACAGACTGGGCCATGTGTTCAATTAAGCCTGCTTCCAGAAAAAAATTATGGTCAGCAAATATATTATCCTCCTTAATCTTCAGTCCGGAAACCAGTGAGTTTTCGGTAAACGAATACATTTTATCTACCATTACAAAAGGAAACTTTTGTGGCAGTAAATTCTCTACAGCTTCTTTTTCTAAAAGTAAAGTAGTTTCCATTAGCAAACGGTTAAATACGCATAGGCAAAAGAAAATCTTCCGCTTTCCGGAACGGATAGAAGAATACGATCTCCTTTTTTCAGATTGCCGGAATTCATTAATTCTTCCAAAGCTAAATAAATAGAGGCAGAACCTACATTTCCAACTCTCGAAAGATTCATGAACCATTTTTCGTCAGCCATTCCGATTCCTTTCTCCATCAGTCCTTTTTTTAATCCTTCCACAAAAAAGTTAGAAGAAACGTGAGGGATAAAATAATCTACCTGATCGGCTGTAATATTGTTTTTAACCATCGCATCCTTCATGCTTTCGGCACCTTTGGAAAGAATGAATTCGTCCAGTAATTTCACATCCTGTTTGATGGCAAAAACAGATTCGTTCAGCCATTCTTCCGGGGCATAATCGCTCCATGCTTTGATTTCACCATTTTCTAATTTATCACCTCCGGCATACATGCAGGTTTCTAATTCGTACGCATACGAAAAAGCTTCCATCCATTCGATTTTTAGGGAAACAGGTCCTTTTGGCTTGTTTTCAAGTAAAAAAGCGCCGGCTCCGTCAGATAACATCCAGCGTAAAAAGTCTTTTTTGAACGCAATAATAGGCTGTTCTTCCAGGCTTTTTAAATTAGCGGCTTCATGATTGTACATTTGGGCATTCAGCCAGGTTGAAACTCTTTCGGATCCTGTACAAATTGCATTTTTGGAATTTCCTGATCGTACGGAAAGGAAACCGAATTTTAAGGAGTTCATTCCGGCACAGCAAACACCGGTGGATGAATTTAATTCTACCGATTTATTTTTTAATAATCCATGAACCATAGCAGCATGTGAAGGCAGGAAAACATCAGGTGTTGAGGTTCCGCAGGAAAGTACTTCAAGATCTTGTGCAGTAAAGTTTTCATCAAACAATTGCACAACAGCATTTCGGGTTAACTCGGCATTGTTATGTGTACTTTTTCCCGTTTTATCTATGGCGTAATAACGACTTGTAATTTTATTATTGCGCAAAATAATGCGTCTTGCTTTTGAAGCGGCATCATTGATGAGCCCTAAATAATCTTCCATTTCTTCATTAGAAACAGCTTCATTTGGCAAATATTTTGCAGCTTTGGTAATATATACTTCAAACATAATCTAATTTCGTCTACTGAACTCCCTGATAATATTGAGTTTCTTTTTTTATTTTTTTTAACTTAATGGGATAGGTAATAAGGTGCAATATATATACTATTGGTGAGATTAACCATATCGCGAGGAATAAATAAACATAAAATAGTTTCAACAGCTTTTTTCTGTTTTTTTGATTTTTATAAATCAGGTTTGACCATTTATTGAAAATTTTGTTGGCCGTTTTATCTACTGTTACCAGATAAGGGCTAATTTTTACTCCTCCAATGGCGACTAATTTTGGCTGTAATTCGTCTAGCGTATCCTGATTAAAATAAGAAAGTATCACTTCTCCAAACTTATCTGATTCCTGAATATCTTTGTCTGAAACTCCCGGTAACGGAAAAATACCCAAATATTTTTTCTTTACTCCCGAGAACATCCATTCTACAATAGTAATCACACTTATTAGATTTCCAACTCGGTCTACCAGGGCTACATTTCCAACTAATTTAGCATTGGCTTCCTGCAGCAAAACCTTGATTTTTTCCTGTGCCATAATCCACATGTTTCGGGAACCACTAATGGTGATGACCGGCGTATTATTCAGAATTTTTTTGGCGGAATCACTTTTCAGAAATGAATTGATTGGAATAGAAGGGGACAGGTACCAAACCTGATAATGAAACAGTATTAAATCATATTTTGTATTTAAAATTTCTTCCGGAACCGGTTTTAATTCGGCTGGTATCTGAAGAAAAGTTTCCGGGAAAGCATCAAAAAAAGACGTTTTATCCCATGGAAAAGGAAATGGTTTTTCCAATTGTATTTCATGAAAAGTTACCTTGATTTCTTCTGAATTCAGGAAGGGTTTTGCAATATTCTGCGCAATCGATTCCAGTTGTCCGGATTGGGTATAATAAATGACAAGAACATTTTTCATTTCGGTATTTGGCTTTGGTTATCGCAAAAGTAGTTATTTTTTTGGAATGAATTTTCGGATTTTGTCCGACCGTTTGGTACGCACCCATTGCGGCCATGTCGAAGCATCTTCGGCATCATAAATTCGTATTTTCTGATCGGCATCTTCAATCAACAAATCATCCGGGCTACAGTCTAAAATTAATGCTGCCGCAGCAATACCGGAATATGTGGCTCCGGTTACACCGTGTGAAAGTGTACAGGCCCCGCAAAGAAATAAGTTATCGATCTCGGTTTTGTTTTTATAAGCAAAAGGACCTACCTGATTCAGTGTTTTTTCGGTTCCATATACATTTCCTTTGGTCGAATTAATATAAAATTCGTTGGTTTTTGGCGTTCCCAATTCGGCCTGAATAATATGTTGTTTCGCATTCGGGATTATTTTTTCGACATTATTCATCAGTTTGTTCGTGACTTTTTCCTTGAAGCTTTTGTACGCGTCATTGTGGTAATCGTCTAAACCGTTAAAATCATCCAAATGCTCATAATTGACATAGGTGACAATTTCGAAATTATGGTATCTTCCATTAAAACTGGCAGGGTCTTTAAGTGTGGTGCAGCTTATAAAGACAGCGGGAAAAGAATCGCCTTCCGCAATATTATTAGTCATTAAATCTTCAAAATTGTCATCGTCATTTTCATCTTTCATCATCCAGATGTTTCCGGAATCAATTTTAAATTGGGTAACATCGATGTCTAAGGTCAGAAATAAAATCAATGAAGTAACCGAGTATTTTGTTTTTTGAAGTTTCTTAATCAGGGAGATGCTAAGGTGTTCTTTTCCAATAAGGTTTAAATACGTAATGGAAGGATCGGCATTGGAAACAATATTTTTGGCCCATATTTTTTCGCCATTTTCAAATTCGATACCAACGGCTTTTTTATTTTCGATGATAATTTTATGCACGTTTTGCTGCACGCGAACTTCGCCTCCATGTCTTTTTATTCCGTTGGTCATCGCTTTTACGATACCGCCGCCGCCACCCATCGGATAATAACCGCCATCAAAATAATGACTCATTACCGAACAATGTACCGGGAAGCAGGCTCTGCTGGGCGGGAGTCCGTGGTCACCGCACTGAATATTAAGAACGGCTTTCAGCATCGGATCCTTAACATGCCATCCTACGACTTTTTTTAAGGGGAACAAGGCAAATTTTCCAAAATGTTTGGTTCGGAACGGCACTGTTATTTTTTGCCACCAGCCTTTTAATTTTGGAATTAGCTGAAGTTCATAACTTACTTTTTCGACTAAGGAAAGATATTCGTGAATGTTTTTTTCTTCAGCAGGGAAATGAGCGGAGAGTGTTTCTTTAAGGTTATCAATTCCGGCGGGCAGGTCAAAAGCCTGATCGCCAATTAAGCAATGTTCGTAGGCTTTTTTATTCATTCGGAAAAAAACCAGATCATTGGCAATTCCTAAACCACGATAAAGCTGATTGGTAGAGGAACCTTCTTCAAGAAGTCCTACATAGTGTACGCCGGGGCTAAAACGCTGTCCGTTTAGGGTAAAACTGTGACTCCAGCCTCCGGGAACATAATGCTTCTCCAGGATTAAAACTTTTTGTCCTGCTCTTGCGAGACAAATACCTGTTGCTAAACCTCCAACTCCGGAACCAATGATAATCGTGTCGTATTCTTTCATGCCTTGTTTTAAGATTTTCTAAAAGTATAAAAGAATGCTTATCAAAAACAGCACGATGTTTTATTTTATTTTTATTTTTTCAGCTGATTCCAAAAATCAAAATAATTGAACCATTGCAATGGGTATTTCTGCAGAATGCTTTCAACACTTTGTACATATTCTTTCAACAGACCCTTTTCGTCGCGATGTTTTACAGTAGCTTCCCTTGCGTATAAATGATAATGTAAGTTGGGCTCTTTCATGACATAAACGAAAACAACAGGGACTTTTAACCGGGAAGCGATTAAAAAAGGACCTGCCGGGAAATGGGCTTCCTGACCCAGCATTTTTTCGGAAAGGGATTTTGTTCCTTCAAAATAACGATCGCCCGTAAAACAAACCAATTCATTATTTGTTAAGGCAGCGTTGATCTCAAAAATATGAGACAAATCGTCTTTGATGATAATAAATTTTACGCTAGGTTTCTGAGCAAGACTTTCAAGGTAATTTTTAATGGCAGAATGTTCTAAATCTGTAGTAACAAGATTAATACTGAAATCAATATTAATATCGCCCAGGAAATGCTCGGCAATTTCAAAATTCCCAACATGGGCACTAATCAAAACGCCTCCTTTTTTCTCTGCTAAAAGTTTTTTAAGTACATCGATACCATCAAATTCGTAAGTGAATTTATTTCGCATTCCTGCCGAAATAGAAATTTTATCAATGATGGTCTGTCCAAAAGTATAATAACTTCTGAAAACCATTTTTCTCGATTTAAACCGGGAATATTTTAATCTTTCGTTAAAATAGTAGAAGATAGCACGATTGCTTTTTTTCAGGAAAAGGAAATAATAAGATGCTACAAAGTATAAAAGGCCGTAAGCAGAACGAATACCTATTTTTTGTATTAAAAAAACAAATATTCTATATCCTAAAACGGTTCCTTTTGATTTACCATCCCATTTGCTCATTAAACAGCTTTGGCTTTTAGTTTCGTTTCAATCAGGTCATAAAAATTCTGGAAAGAAGCAATTCCAACGAAATCAACTTCTACCAGTTTTACTCCAAAGTTCGATTCAATAGAAACGACTAAGTCTACATAATCTAAACTATCTAAACCTAATGTGTCTTTTAAATTAGCGTTTGGTTCAATATCTTCTCCGTCAACTTCAAATTCTTCAACCAAAAAACTATTAATTCTTTCTATTATTTCTTCTTTATTCATCACTCAATTAAACTTTTTAACTACCAACGCCGAGTTGGTTCCTCCAAACCCGAAGGAATTGGACAAAAATATGTCAAATTTTTTGTTTAACGTAGTTTTAACTAAATTTAATTTTGAAGCATCTTCATCCGGATTTTCCAAATTGATGTTTGGCGCAATAAAATCGTGCTGCATCATTATTATAGAGTAGATTACTTCACTTGCTCCGGCCATCCAGCATTCGTGGCCTGTCATTGATTTTGTAGAACTTACGTAAGGATTTTTCTCACCAAAAACTTCAAAGATGGCTTTGGCTTCATTACCATCTCCAACGGGAGTGGAAGTCGCATGCGCGTTTATGTAGTCAATATCTGACGCTTTCAATTTAGCATCGTCAAGTGCTCGCTGCATCGCTGTTGCCGGTCCTTCTACATTTGGAGTTGAAATATGACCTCCGTTGGAAGAAAATCCGTAACCCGCTACTTCTGCAATAATGGTTGCGCCGCGGGCTATCGCAGATTCGTAACTTTCTAAAATTAAAGTTGCACCTCCGCCACTCGGAATTAATCCGTCGCGGTCCGAATCAAAAGGTCTTGACGCTTTTTCAGGTTCATTTTCCCTTGAAGAAAAAACACCTAAACCATCAAAACTGCTCATTGCATATTTGTTGATTTCCTGAGCGCCACCACAAATAATAATATCCTGAAAACCGCTTTTGATTAAAAAATAAGCCAGTCCAATCGAGTGTGAACCACTGGCACAGGCTGCACTTATCGTAAGATTGATTCCTCTAAGTTTGAAAATCGTGGATAAATTCATGGTTACCGTAGAATTCATCGATTTAAAAATGGCTCCGGAGCCAATCAGGGCGGTGTCTTTTTTCTCGCGAACAATGTCTGTAGCGTCAATAATCGCTTTAGAGACACTATCATTTCCGTACATAATACCTACTTCGCGGGTGTCAAAAAAGGCATCGTCGATATTGGCATTTTTCAGGGCTTCTACAGTGGCCATATACGCATATTCGGTTTCTTCACCAATGCTCATACGTTGTCTGCGGGACAGTAAATTTTTCAGATCCGTTTTAGGAACCATACCTGTTAAGGCAGACTGAAAGCCAAATTCTTTTCTTTCAGGGTCAAACTGAATACCGGATTTTCCGTTGTATAAGGACTCCTTTACTTCGTCTAAAGAAGTTCCGATACAGGAATAAATTCCCATTCCAGTAATTACAACTCTCTTATTCATCGTCTTTCAAAATAATTTTTTATCCGTTACGTGTAATTTTTAAGATACAACCAAAATCGTGTATTCCTTGTTTTTTTAATCTCGTAAAGATGCAAAGTAGTCAGGTTTTTTTAATAAGACTTTGCGACTTTGCGTGCAATTTTCAACATTAGAAAAAACTTAAAAAACGACCTCGCAAACATAGGTATTGTTATGAATATATTCCTCCGTTTATATTGATAATTTCTCCTGTAATGTAGCTTGCTTTTTTTGAAATCAGGAAACTTACCAAATCGGCCACTTCTTCGGCTTCACCGAAACGATTTACCGGAATTAGTTTTAGTAACTCTTTTTCATCTAAGGCACTGGTCATATCGGTTCTGATAAAACCGGGTGCTACTGCATTTACAGTAATGTTTCTTTTGGCAACTTCCTGGGCCAGTGCTTTGGTAGCTGCTACAATTGCTCCTTTTGCAGCCGAATAATTGGTTTGTCCTGCTGTTCCTTTTACTCCGGAAACAGAAACCATATTGACGATTCGGCCATATTTGTTGCGCAGCATTTTCTGAATGAAGAACTGCGTTACATTAAAAAATCCGTTTAGGCTGGTATTGACCACTCCGTTCCAGTCTTCGGGAGTCATCCACATAAAAAGACCGTCTTTTGTAATTCCGGCATTGTTGACAATGGCTTCTACGATGGCTTCAGGATTTGCCTCCTGCCATTTGGTTAAAGTGTTTTGTACTTCTTCAAAATTAGAAACGTCGAAACCTAAGATTTCTCCGGTTGCTCCTAATTTTTGTATTTCCTGAAGTGTTTCTTCGGCAGCAGTTTTGTTAGAATGATAATTAATCAAAATATGGTAATTGGCTTCAACGGCCAGTTTTTTACAAACTGCACTCCCAATTCCTCTCGAACCGCCTGTTACTAATACACATTTCATTTATGTAGATTTTATTTTTTATAGGTCATAAATGGTATCGCTTTTTATTGGTTTTGCTTACGCAATTTTTTTAGTGGCGATTTCATTTATGTAGATTTTATTTTTTCTTTTTGGTTACTGGTTTTGTCGCGGCTTTTGTTTCTGCTTTTGGCTTCTCGGCAGCAACTTCACTGGTGTTGATTTTTTCTGTTGTTTTTGAAAATAGTTCAGCATTTTCAAACCATTGATTGCCTAATACGGTTCCGTCCGGTTTAAGAAACCCCCATTTTCCTTCATTTTTTACTCGTGCTAGACCATCGATAAATCCTTTGTCCTGTTGTACAAATAAAGCGATAATGAACCCGTTTGAAGTGATGCCGTATTGGGTTGGGATTACTAATTTTCCGGTTTCATTGATAAATCCCCAGTTTTTTTCTTTTACAGGAGCCAGTCCGTTTGAACTGAAAACTTCTGCATCACTATACGTTGGCGGAATAATGAATTCTGCTTTCGGGTTAATGTAGCCCCACTTTGATCCCACACAAACTGGAGCTAAGTTTTTGGAGAATGCTCTTGCTTTATCATAAATAGGCAGAATTGCCCAATTTCCTTTTAAGTCAATGAATCCGATTTTTCCGTTCTTTTTCGCATACGTTAAATCCTGTGTTTCAAAATCCCAGATTTTCTCAGCGCCGTCTACCGGAATAAAATTTCCGCCACTTACAATTCCAAAAGTTTTATCTTTTCGGGCCCAGGTGGTATTTTTAAAATAATTGCCTATTTCATCATAAACAGGTTCTACAACTTCTTTACCATTGGAACTTATAATTCCCCATTTTTTGTTGCTTTCGACTCTGGCAAAACCATTTTCAAAAGGTTTGATCTGATTGTATTTGGGTTCTAAAACAACAGTCATTTTGGAGTTGATTAACCCCACTTTATCGCCTTGTCTTATAAAAGCAATCCCATTATTAAAATCAAATAGTTTTTCTGTTGCAGGTGCTTTTTGAATTTCACCTTTTGTATTGATATATACCCAATCCTTACCTTTTTTTACAATTGCAATTCCGCTGTTAAAATCTTTTGCATCATCAAAAGTTGCAGGAATTACCCAGCTTCCTTTTGCATCAATAAAACCCCATTTTTCATTGTCTTCCACAGCAGCCAAACCTTCAGAAAAACTTTTGGCAGCTTTGTACTGAGGCTCGATTTTAAAGCTCCCGTCTTTGGAAAGATATCCAATTTTAGCATTTTTTTTGACCAAAGCCAATTCCTGACTATTAACAAACTGAATAAATACTAACAATAAAAAAAGAAAACATTTTTTCATGGGTTTAAGATTCAAGATTAATAATTATGTATGGTTTAACTGTTTATAAGGTAGTCTTTTACATTTTGAACAAAAGGATACATCACCTGGTCTTCTGTAAAGGTTGGAATTATATTTCGAACATCATCGTACCATTTTTTGGTTACGGATGAAATTTTATCTTTCTGACCTAAATAATCAATGGCCTGAACAATTGTAATCATTTCGATTGCCAATACTTCAAAAGAGTTTTCGATAACTTTTGAGGTAATCACGGCGGCATTTGTTCCCATGCTTACAATATCCTGATTGTCATTGTTGTTTGGAATACTGTGTACATACATTGGGTTGGACAACATCTGGCTTTCGGCAGTGGTTGAGGTAGCGGTAAACTGAACGCCCTGCATTCCGAAATTAAATCCTAATGTTCCCAAATTTACAAATGGAGGAAGGATTTCGTTGATTTTTGAATTCAGTAAATAATTCAATTGGCGTTCTGCCAGCATCGTTAATTTCGTAATAACGATTTTTAATTTATCCATTTCAAGCGAAATATAATCGCCATGGAAATTACCTCCGTGATACACATGTTTGTTTTTGACGTCGATAATCGGATTGTCGTTTGCGGAGTTAAATTCATCCTCCAGAATAGAAGCGACGTTATTGATGGTTTCTAAAACCGGACCTAAAATCTGAGGTACGCAACGAAGGGAATAATATTCCTGTACTTTTTCCTTAAAAATTTCTTCTGTATTTTCTCCGGAATACAAGTGATCTTCTCTTTTACGGATCAAAGTACTGTCCGAAAGATTTTGTCTCATTCTTTCGGCCACTTCCTGTTGTCCTTTATGACGTTTGGTTTGGTTTAATTCTTCCGAAAAGTGATCGTCATACGCCTGAACCAATTCGTTTATGGCGCAGGAACATTTTAACGACCAGTCTAATAATTTATTGGCATGATGCACATTTACAACTCCAATTCCGGTCATTACCGAAGTTCCGTTGATCAGGGCCAGGCCTTCTCTGATTTCTACCTGAATGGGTTTTAAGCCTTCGATTTCAAAAACTTCAGGAGTTGGTCTTCGGTCTCCTTTATAAAAAACTTCACCTTCTCCGATTAAAACCAGGGCAAGATGTGACAATTGTACTAAGTCTCCGCTGGCACCAACACCACCGTGTTCAAAAATTAAAGGGGTAATGTCTCTGTTGATCAGTTCGGCCATTAAGTGAATGACTGACGGGTGAACGCCCGAATTTCCCAAAGAAAGCGTGTTTAGTCGTGCCAGGATGGCTGCTTTGGCACACACAGGGCTCAAAGGTTTTCCGGTTCCGGAAGAGTGACTTCTGATTAAATTATATTGCAGCTGAATCTGGTCAGATTCTTTAATCCGGTATTGGGCCATTGGGCCAAAGCCCGTATTTACACCGTATATTACTTTGTTTCCGGAAAATTCTTTCAGGAAATTAAAGCTTTCGTTTACCCGGTTTAAAACAGCATCGCTTATGGTAACTTTGTTATTTCCAAAGATAATAGACTCGAATTCTGTTAAACTTAAATATTCATTAATTGTATTCATTAAATTGTTTTTGGTTGTGCTAATTTAATTTTATTTATCAAAATAAATGTAGTTATTTTGATGATGGCAAATGTAGGCTAATAATTGATAATATTTTTAA
Organism: Flavobacterium sp. LC2016-23; assembly: GCF_009674775.1. Taxonomy (GTDB): domain Bacteria; phylum Bacteroidota; class Bacteroidia; order Flavobacteriales; family Flavobacteriaceae; genus Flavobacterium. The sequence goes on from NZ_WKKE01000008.1 coordinate 166,317, forward strand.
TATGATAAAGGAGTTTGTTGATGTTTTAGTGATTGGTGCAGGACCTTCGGGATGTGTGTCAGCGTCTTATCTTCATAAAAACGATGTTAAGGTAAAAGTTGTAGAAAAAACAAAATTTCCAAGACTTGTTGTCGGTGAAAGCCTTATACCAAGAGTTATGGATCATTTTGCGGAGGCCGGGCTTTTTGAGAGTCTTGATGCCATGAATTTTGAAAAGAAATTAGGAGCCCGTTTTATAAGAGGAGAAGAGATTTGTGTTTTTGATTTCAGTAAAAAATTCGGTGAAGGCTGGGATTGGACCTGGCAGGTGCCAAGAGCTGATTTTGACCACACCATGGCGCAGGAAGTAGTAAGAAAAGGAATTGATCTCGAATTTGAATCGGAAGTACTTGAAGTTTCTTTTGAAGGCAAAAATTCTAAAACGGTTGTAAAAGACAAAGACGGAAATCTAAAAGAAATTCATGCTAAATTTATTGTCGATTCGAGTGGATATGGCCGTGTTTTGCCAAGACTTCTGGATCTTGATACACCATCGCAGCTGGATCCCCATTCTTCGATATTTACACACGTAAAAGATATAAACAGACCGGAAGGCGAGGAAGGAACCCAGATTTCGTTTGATATTCTGGAAACTGAAGTCTGGTTGTGGGTCATTCCGTTTTCTAACGGAAATACGAGTTTGGGCGTTGTGGGTCCGACCGACTTTATCAATTCGCTTTCAGAAAATAAAGACAATGCCGAGGCTTTGAAAAATGCCATTCAGAAATCAGATTATTATATCAAGAGATTTAAGGGAACCGAGTTTTTATTTGAGCCGGTGAAGCTGGAAAATTATTCCAGAGCTGTAAAAAGAATGTATGGGGATGGTTTTGCACTGACAGGAAACAGTTCTGAATTTTTAGATCCCGTTTTTTCATCGGGAGTTGCTTTTGCAACCGAATCCGGAATGCTGGCAGCAAAATTATACCTGAAAGAATCAAAAGGGATTGCAGTAGACTGGGAAGCGGAGTTTACCGCCTACATGAAACGCGGGATTGCCGTTTTTACCACTTACGTGAAAGAATGGTACACCGGAAACCTGCAAACGCTATTTTTTCACCAGCCGGAAAACCCGGACGTGAAACAAAAAATATGTTCGGTTTTGGCAGGTTATGTTTGGGATGAAGAAAATCCTTTTGTAAAGAAACACGATAATGTGATTAAAAATATGGCCTATATGCTTAATATGCAAAAGCAAGAAAAGGAAAACCCTAGTGTAAGCTAGGGTTTTTTGATTCTTATTTGTATGCTTTTTTAATGATCATTTTCGAAAGTGATTTGGCCGTTTTTGCATAACCTTCTCCAATTCTGGATTCATTACTGTAATTATTTCCCCATTGATCTCCAGGAGCCTCTTCGCTTGTTATTTCCAGTAAGATCTTTGATTTATTTGCTGTTTCAACAAACTTTAAATTTGTAGTAACTTTTGCCGGCTGTTTCATAATTCCGGCATCCCAACCCGGGTAAAGCCATACGGTTTGAACAATTAAAGTGTAAGGCGTATTTAATCCTTCCTGAAAATTAAGATCTTTACCTGCTTTAGATAAAACAATGTTTCCGATTTCCAGAAATTTTGGAGTCCAGATTTGTTGTTTTGCTGCAACCCATCTTTTTTCCCAAAGATTTCCGTTTCCTTTTGCTTTTTGATCTAAATCGGCTTTGTGTTCTTCAACATATTGCGCTTCTGATTTTTTTTCTTTCATCATAGTAAAATTACTATAATCAAATTCGGTGTTGATTTCCTTTTGATCTTTTAAAAAATCAAAGTTTCCCTGAACAACTTTCATGTCTTGCGCAAAAATAACTCCTGAAATAAAGAAGCATGTAATGATTAATTTTTTCATTTTTACTGGTTAATTATTAAGGGTTTAAATCTAAGTAAAATCATTGTAAATAAAAAAAGGATATCAAAAAATGATATCCTTTTTTTTCTTCAAAAATAATAATAGTAAAAAATTATACTACCAGAATTTAACGTATAAAGCCACGATAACCAATAATGTAATTACGATTAAAACCGTAGTTTGTGGTTTCACTTTAAACATTTCAGAGTCTATTTCAAACGCTTTAGGATTTACTTTTGGTCCTGCAAAACTGATTCCAATCATAGCTAACATCGTAAAGAAGAATGATAATCCCATACAGATATGGAAAGGGATTTCGAAAGCCCCTTTTCCGTTAGGATAAGCAGTGTATAATAATGTTTCGTTTCCAAACAGCATTGGCGCATATTCGTTGAATAATACAGACAATACAAAGCCTAAAATTACACCCACAATGGCTGCAGTTCCGGTAGTTCTTTTCCAGAACATACCAAGGAAGAACATGGCAAAAACTCCCGGGCTAATAAATCCGGTATATTTTTGGATGTAGGTAAAACCGCCCACTCCGCCAATTCCTAAGATGTCATTCCATGTAAATAAAACAGCCAATAGCATGGCAGCAAAAACGGCAATTCTACCAATATTTACCTGTTGTTTTTCGCCAGCTTCTTTCTGAATGTATTTTTTATGAATATCTAAAGTATAGATTGTCGAGATACTGTTTACTTTTCCGGCTAATGATGCTACAATTGCAGCAGTCAGCGCCGCTACCGAAAGTCCTTTTAATCCTGTTGGAAGGAAAGTTAATACAGCAGAATAAGCACCGTCTTTTCCTCCTACTAATTGTGGTAAATGTCCGTTTTGATATAAAACATAAGCAGCAATACCAGGCAGCATTACGATTAAAGGCATTAATAATTTTAACATTCCGGCAAATAAAATACCGGTACGGGCCGTTTGTAAATCAGCACCCAAAGCTCGTTGTGTAATGTATTGATTACATCCCCAATAGTTTAAGTTGATAATCCAGATACCGGCAAGGTAAGACATCAGACCCGGGAACGTCAAATATTTATCAATATCAAGTTGAGAAGAAGTTGCTGTTGGTTTTGGAATAATCATTTTGAAATGCTCCGGGGCTTCTCTCATTAAAACTTTAAAACCGGCAATAGCATTTTCGCCAACGCCAAAATATTGTCCAACGGTTGTTAATGCAATATAAGAGGTTACTAAACCACCAATAATTAAAACGGCTACCTGAATAACGTCTGTATAGGCTACCACTTTCATACCTCCCAAAGAGATGAATAAAGCAAATACCGCCAGACCAACCATGATTACATGCAGATATTCTCCGCCTGCAAGTCCGTTAATAGCAACTGCTCCTAAATATAAAATAGAAGTCAAGTTTACAAAAACATATAAAAACAACCAGAAAACGGCCATGATCAATGCAGTCGATTCGTTATAACGGGTTTTTAAGAATTGTGGCATCGTGTAAATCTTATTTTTAAGATATACCGGAATAAACCAAACCGCTACAATAATTAAAGCAACAGCAGCTAACCATTCGTAAGCAGCAACGGCAATTCCTAAAAAGAAACCTTCACCACTCATTCCGATGAATTGCTCAGCAGAAATATTAGAAGCAATTAAAGACGCTCCAATCGCCCACCAGGTTAAATTCCCTTCAGCCAAAAAGTAAGCTTTTGCATCTTGTTCGTCTTTTTTACGTTTGTGGTAAATAGTAAAACCGTAGGATGCCACTACGATAAAATAGATAATAAAAACCGCATAATCTGCGAAAGCAAGGTTCTGGTTCATTGTTAGTAATAGTTTAAAATTAGTAAAGGTGATTGTTTGTTTTATCGTTTAATACGGTTTAAAATAAATTATGTGTTTTTATTCCGTTATTTTTTTGTGAAAAAATGATCCAAAGCCAAAAATAGGATAAAAATCCATTTCAACATCAAAAACAAATGTATTTTTAACATTTATAACTGCATTATTACATTAAATGCAATTTTAGTCCGCTTTTAATTTCGTTTTATAGTGAACATCTGACAATTGTCTTAAAACTTCTGCACTTTTTTCAGGAGTAATATCTCTTTGGGATTCTCCTAACATTTCGTAGCCCACCATGAACTTCTTAACCGTTGCAGATCGCAATAAAGGAGGGTAAAAGTGCATGTGAAAATGCCATTCCGCATGTTCAAGACCATCTGTTGGAGACTGGTGAATTCCCGATGAATAAGGAAAAGAAGTGTTGAATAAGTTATCGTACTTTGATGTAAGCTGTTTTAGTATTGTGGCAAAAGAAGTCGTTTCATCACCCGTAAAATCGGTAATTTTCCCAAAAGTTCTTTTGCTGATAATCATTGTTTCATACGGCCACGTTGCCCAAAACGGAACCAATGCCACAAAATGATCGTTTTCGATTACAATGCGTTCCCCCGATCTTAGCTCGGCCTGAAGATAATCTGCCAGCATCGTCCTGCCGTTTTTGTCAAAATAAGTCTTCAGGTTTTTTTGTGTTTTTTCTACCTGGGTCGGTAAGGATGATTGTGCCCAGATTTGCCCGTGAGGATGTGGGTTGCTGCAGCCCATTACACTTCCTTTGTTTTCGAAAATCTGAACGTGATTGATGTATTTGATGTTGCCTAAATCAGTGTATTCTTTTTGCCAGGTTTTAATGATAGTTTCAATGCCGTCAATATTCATTTCCGGTAAGGTGAGATCATGTCTTGGAGAAAAACAAACCACTCGCGAGATGCCGCGTTCGGGTTGTGCTTTAAAAAAAGTATGTTTGATATCTTCTTCAAACATAATTTCATCCTGCTTCATGGCAGCGAAATCATTTTCAAACACAAAACTGCTTTCGTATTTCGGATTGCTGACCCCATTGGCACGAACATTCCCCGGACAGAGGTAGCAAGTGGAATCATAATTGGGCAAAGCTTCGGTTGAAATAGTTTCGTTTTGTCCTTGCCATGGACGTTTTGCACGATGAGGGGATACTAAAACCCATTCGTTGATTAGCGGGTTGAAACGTCTGTGCGGATCTTCGGTAATGTCAAAATTTTTCATTGTAATTCTTGTGGTATTAAAGTAGTGTTGTTCCGTTTGAGATTTTTACATCATAAAATTTTAATTCAATCCCAAATGTATCTAAATAAAGATTTGAAAACTTACTTTTTACCTCATTTTCGTGACCTTTTTTAATCAAATTGATGGTACACCCGCCAAAACCACCACCCATCAATCGCGAACCAACAATTGAATCATCAGATTTTGCAGTATCTACAAGCATATCCAGCTCGGCACAACTTACTGCATATTCCTGTGATAACCCGTAGTGAGTTTCAAAAAGCAATGCTCCCAAAAGCTCAATATTTCCGTTGTCTAAAGCCTCACAAGCTTTTATGACACGATTAATTTCTTTTATAACAAAATGAACTCTTTTAAAAACAGTCGGATTCATTTTATCCTCAATTCTTAAAAGCTGTTCTTCGGTACAATTTCTAAAACTTTTTATTTCCGGAAAATAATTTTTTAGGATTAATAAACCTTCTTCACATTCCAGTCTTCTAGTGTTGTATTCTGAGGTGAAAAGCGAATGTTTTACATTACTGTCCATTAAGATTAACGAATAATCTTTGAAATTAGCATCGTGGTATTCAAATTCTAACGTATTGCAATCCAGTTTAATCACTTTGTCTTCAATTCCGTGCACGCTTGAAAACTGATCCATAATGCCACAATTGATACCCACCCAGTGTTCCGCTTTTTGTCCCATTAAGGCAATGTCAGCTTTTGCAATCGTAAGATCAAAAAGGGCCGCAATACCAAAAAGCATCCCGCATTCTAAAGCGGCAGACGAGGACAATCCCGAACCAACCGGAATATTACTGCTGAAAACACAGTTGAAACCTTCAAAAGAAAATCCATTATCCTGCAGCTGTTTGATCACGCCAAGAATATAATTCGTCCAGACCACATCACTTAACTTGATTTCCTGCGTGAGATCAACCTCGAATTCTTCCTTTAAGTCAATGGCGATTATTTTAGACTTTTTACTGTTGTTTTTCTCAAAAGCAAAGCAGATTACTTTATCAATTGCTGCCGGTAAAACATAGCCGTCATTGTAATCAATATGTTCTCCGATAATGTTTATTCTGCCTGGAGAAAGCACGGTTTTTTGAGGAGAAGAACCAAATGATTGCTCAAAAAATGCCGTTGTATCCTGTATTAAAATGTCATTCATTGTTTCGAAATTGTAAGTGTTGTCTGGTAGTTATAGGCTAAAAATCCTAGTTTATATTTTCAAATCGGTAAACCGTTTTATGCGTGTATTCTTCTCCTTTTTTCAGGATCGAATTGGGAAAATTTTTGTGATTGGGTGCGTCCGGAAAATTTTGTGTTTCAAAACAAATTCCACTTGACGAATGATAAGCGGCATCCTGCTTTCCTTTTAGTTGGCCAAAACAATTTCCGCCCACATAAATATGAACACTCGGCTGATCGGTATAAACACTCATTTGTAAATTGTTTTCGGAGCTGATTAATTTTGCAATAACTTCTATTTTAGAATTCACGACAAAAGAATGATCAATCGGGAAAGGACATTTTTTGGGTGTTCTGAAGTCAAATGCATGGCCTGTGAGATCCGTTAAATTTCCTGTCGGAATATTGTTTTCATCTGTTTCCAGCATTTTAACCGATTTGATAAATATTTCCTGATCTAAAACGCTCTTATCATGACCGTTGAGGTTGAAATAACTGTGATGTGTCAGGTTAATAACCGTATCTTCGGTTGAGGTCGCTTTAAATTCTAATTTTAATTCGTTTTCTTCTGTTAATGTATACGTGATGTAGACATGCATTTCTCCGGGGAAATTTTCGTCAGCGTCTTCACTTAAAAGACCAAAGGTAATCGCAGGATTTTCGCCGGAAGTCATATTGGTTACATTCCAGACTTTTCTTCCAAAACCAAAATTACCGCCATGCAGCGTATTGCCATTATTATTGGCCGGCAGTTGAAAAGCAGTACCATTGATCACGAAAGAAGCATTTTTGATTCTTCCTGCATAACGGCCCACAGTAGTTCCGAAATAAGGCGCACTTGGTAAATTATAGGATTCCAGATAAGACTCCAGATTGTCAAAACCTAAAACAACATCTTTCAGCGTACCATTTGAAAGCGGAACCTGCAAAGAAGTTACCGTTGCTCCATAATTGATAAGCTGCGCTTTCATTCCGTTTTTATTTGTCAATTCAAAAGAATAGATTTCTTCGCTGTCAGGCATTAAACCAAACAATTTGTAATCGGATAGATTGTTAAAATGAGATATCTGTTTTATTTTCATGTAATTTTTACCAAAAATGAAATCCAAAAATAGAAACATTTCAAAAATACACATACCAGTACCTACCAGTTTTTGTATCTTGCACTCAAAAACTATTTTTTATGAATGTAATTTCTGTACAAAACAATTTAGGTCTTCCGAAATATAAGCAGATAATTCTTTCAATTGAGAAGGCTATTGAAGAAGAAAAATTAAAAAAAGGAGACCGCCTGCCCTCCGTCAATAAAGTTTGTCTGGCCTTTTCATTGTCTCGGGATACGGTTTTACAAGCGTACGACGAACTTAAAAAAAGAGGGATTATTTACGCCATTCCGGGCAAAGGTTACTATGTGAAAAGCGTTGAAACTACGCTAAAACACAGGATTTTTTTACTTTTTGACGAATTGAATATTTTCAAGGAAGACATTTACAATTCGTTCCTGAAAAACATTGGAAAGAATGTTCAGGTCGATATTTTTTTTCATCATTTTAATGTCAAAGTATTTCAAAAGCTAATAAATGACAGCAACGGAAATTACACCAAATACATTATTATGCCAACGAACTTAAACGATATAGTAGATTCTGTAAAAACCCTACCAGTAAATGAAGTAATCATACTGGATCAGACCAATCAGAATTTAAAAGTATATCCGGCCATTTATCAAAATCATCAAAAAGATATTTTTGAAGGATTGTTTAAAGCAAAAGCAAGATTGAATAAATACAAAAAACTCATTTTGATTTTCCCGGGATTCAGGGAACCGCTTGGAATGAAACTGGGTTTTGAGGATTTTTGTGCCGCCTATCATTTTGAATACGAAATCATCACTGAATTTACCGGAAGAGAAATCACAACAGGAGATCTTTACATCATTCCGAATGACCGGGATCTGGTAAAAGTGATCGAAAGTGCCGGAAAGCAAAGTTTAAAATTAGGCAGCGATTTTGGTATTATTTCTTATAATGAAACACCGCTGAAAAAAATTGTCGCAAATGGAATTACTACAATTTCAACCCATTTTGAAGCCATGGGAAAAATTTTGGCCGAAATGGTTCTGAAAGGAAACAAAGAACAAATCGAGAATAAATCCTCTTTGATTATGCGGAATTCGTTGTAGCTCTTGAAGCTGTCTTTTGTTCGTTGATAAAAAAAAATCCTGAGAGCGGAACTTTCAGGATTTGTTTTTGGCTTTTATGTTTAGAATTTACAAATTCAGCACAAAGTCATTCAATAGTTTTTCTTCATATTTTTCTTTATTGAAAGTATACAAATAAGAACCTTTACGGGAAGAGCCCATATCTTTTTCATCTAATTTATTTAAGATTTCAAGAGAATTAATTTTGCTGATAAAGTTTCTTTTATCCAGTTCTTTGCTTAGGATGGCTTCATAAAGTTCCAATAACTGACGCATGGTAAACTTTTCAGGCAGTAACTCAAAACCAATTGGTTTTATGGAGGTTCTGTATCGCAGTCTGCTTATGGCATGCTGCACCATTTCGTCGTGGTCAAAAATTAACTTTGGCATATCATTTATGCTAAACCATTTCGCATGATAATTCTGAATCAGTTCCGCATTATGGTTTTCAATATTAATCAGTGCATAATAAGAAACAGAAATAGTTCGCTCCACAGGATCGCGGTCAATCTCGCTGTAGGCATAAAGCTGTTCCATATAAATATCATTAAGACCGGTGTAGGTATTTAATATTCGGATAGCAGCATTGTCCAGTATCTCATCGCGCTTTAAAAAACCGCCAATAAGAGACCATTTCCCCTTCTCAGGCTCAAAGTCTCTTTTGATTAAAAGTATTTTCAACCCCTCATGGTCGAATCCAAAAATGATACAATCTACTGCTAATAAAGCTTTATCGGCAGAGCTATAAGTGTTTAGCATATTCTGTTATTTATTGGTAAATATATAAACTTCCGCATATGTTTTATAATCTATTAATGTTGATTTTACACTTAACGGAATTAAGGTAAAAAATAATGCCTTTATTTTTTAATTATTTAGGATCAAAATCAGACAGCAATCTTCGCTGATCGCCTTCAAATTTAGTGCAAAGTTATCTATTTGAATAAGATTTAAGCAAAAACCATTTTTAAATATTTTCAGCCAATATTTTATGAAATATGTTTTTATTAATAGTTAAACTGACCATTAGTTATTTTTTTAACTATATTTACAAATGTCAAATCAACACTTAAATGTTTTTCAATGATTTTTCAGGTTTAAACAATTCAATATAAATTCCTTTTTTTCAGAGCATATAATCGTCAAGTTAGAAGATACAAAAAACCTTATTTTAAAATAATCAATATGAAAAAGTCTTTTTTAATCTCATGCATTTTTACTTTTTGCAGTCAGATTACTTTTGCGCAAAAAGAAACTACGGTAATTTCGATAAAAACCATTTCGGATGCGCCAACTATAAATAAAAACATTTACGGTCATTTTGCAGAGCATCTGGGACGTTCTGTTTACGGCGGATTTTTTGTGGGGGATACGTCGAAAATCCCAAATACAAAAGGAGTTAGAAATGATATTATTAAAGCCTTAAAAGATCTGAAGATCCCAAATTTGCGATGGCCCGGAGGCTGTTTTGCCGATACGTATCACTGGAAAGACGGGATTGGTCCAAAAGAGCAAAGACCGACAATTGTCAACCAGTGGTGGGGCGGAGTAACAGAAGACAATAGCTTTGGGACCCATGATTTTTTAAACATGTGCGAATTACTGGGAGCCGAACCGTATTTGTCGGGAAATGTGGGAAGCGGAACTGTTCAGGAATTGTCAGACTGGATCCAGTATACCAATTTTGCAGGTAAAAGTCCGATGAGTGATTTGCGTAAAAAAAACGGAAGAACAGAGCCGTGGAAAGTTACCTATTGGGGAATTGGAAATGAAGCCTGGGGCTGCGGAGGAAATATGACAGCCGATTACTATGCCGGAGAATACCGCAAATATGCCACTTTTATGTCTGATTGGGGCAATAAAGAAGGGCTGATACGCATTGCGTCAGGATCGAATAGTGCAGATTACAACTGGACAGAAACTTTAATGAAAAGCATTCCCCTGAATCTTCTGGGCGGAATTGGAGTGCATCATTACTCTGTAATCAACTGGGATAAAAAAGGTGATGCTGTAGATTATACCGAGGAACAATATTTCAAAACGATGAAAGAAGCTTTGAAAATGGAAGAACTGGTCACCAAACATGCTGCCATAATGGATAAATACGATCCGAAGAAAAAAGTGGCGATGATTGTAGATGAATGGGGAGGCTGGTACGATGTTGAAAAAGGAACAAACCCGGGCTTTTTATATCAGCAAAACACCTTAAGAGATGCCGTTCTGGCCGGTGCAACACTAAATATTTTTAACAATCATGCTGACAGGGTACGTATGGCTAACTTAGCACAATGTGTCAATGTACTGCAGGCTGTAATTCTAACCGATAAAGCCAAAATGATCTTAACACCAACCTATCATGTAATGCAACTCTACAGCGTGCATCAGGATGCGACATTATTACCGATCAGTTTCAATTCGCCTTTGTATGCCTATAACGGAGAAACACTTCCTGCTATTTCAGTTTCAGCCTCCAAAGATAAAAACGGGCTGGTTCATATTTCACTGGTAAATATCGATTCAAAAAACAGCAATAAAGTTGAAATTGACACAAAAGACCTGGGGGTTAAAAACTTTTCAGGAAAGATTATAACGGCTAAAAAATTACAGGACCATAATTCATTTGAACAGCCGGATAAAATTATACCCATTGCCTTTAAAGACTTTGAAAATAAAAAAGGCAAACTCGAAATTACAATTCCGCCTTTTTCTGTAATAGTTCTGGAAGGAAAATAAAGATGAAATAATGGCAACACAACAAATGTAAAACTAATTTTTATTTTTTGTTTAGAGCCTAAATCCCTGTTTTGATGCATTATTTGTAAAAAAGTAAGAGGCTGGTTTTTATTAAGTGTTTTTAATACACTTATAAATTAATTATTTTTATATTTGTCAATCTTTAAAATAAATTCAGAATGAAAAATTACGTAATAGGATTGGACTACGGAACAGATTCTGTTCGGGCGGTGCTCATAGACACTGAAAATGGACAGGAGCTGGCATCGAATGTTTCTCATTATAAAAGATGGAAAAACAAACAATATTGTGACGCCGCTATTAATCAGTTTCGTCAGCATCCTCTGGATCATATTGAAGGGCTGGAAAGTACTATTCAAACTGTTGTAAAAGAAAGCAAAGTAGATCCTTTGTTAGTACGGGGTATCTGTATTGATACAACAGGATCTTCTCCTGTACCGGTTACCAAAGAAGGAATTCCGTTAGCCCTGACAAAGGGTTTTGAGGAAAACCCTAATGCGATGATGGTACTATGGAAAGATCATACCGCAATAAATGAAGCCAACGAAATCAACGAACTTGCCGTAAGCTGGGAAGGAGAAGACGTTACCAAATATGTGGGAGGAATTTATTCATCGGAGTGGTTTTGGGCAAAAATCCTGCACATCGCCAGAAAAGATGAAGCCGTTAGAAATGCTGCATACACCTGGATGGAGCACTGTGATTTAATGACCTACTTATTAATTGAGGATAAAGATTTAAAATCATTCAGAAGAAGCCGTTGTGCGGCAGGTCATAAAGCCATGTGGCACACCGACTGGAATGGCTTGCCTCCGGTAGAATTTTTAGAAAAATTACATCCGTACCTGTCAACACTTCGGGGCAATTTATATGATGAGACATATACTTCTGATTTAGTTGCCGGTAAATTAAGCAAAGAATGGGCAGATCGTTTAGGGCTTTCGACAGAAACAGTTGTCGCTGTGGGAACATTCGATGCGCACTCCGGAGCAGTTGGTGCAAAAATCGGAGAAAACACTTTAGTTCGTGTTATGGGAACTTCAACCTGTGATATTTTGGTTGGCTCTTATGATGAAGTAGGAACTAAAACCGTTCGCGGAATCTGCGGTCAGGTTGACGGATCTGTAATTCCCGGGTTTATTGGTTTAGAAGCAGGACAATCTGCTTTTGGCGATTTACTGGCCTGGTACAAAGAATTATTGCTTTGGCCAACAGATCATTTACTGATGGCTTCAACAGTTTTAAATGACGGACAAAAAGAACAATTAAGAGAAGAATTCAGTGATAAATTGATTGTGGAACTGACCAAAGAGGCGGAGAAAGTTCCGGTCTCAGAGAGTCTTCCCATTGCCTTAGACTGGATCAACGGAAGAAGAACACCAGATGCTAATCAGGAACTGAAAAGCGCCATTTCAAATTTGTCATTAGGAACAAAAGCGCCGCATATTTTTAAAGCCTTAGTAAACGCCATTTGTTTCGGAGCGAAAAAAATCGTCGATCGTTTTGAAGAAGAAGGCGTAAAAATCGACAGCGTTATCGGAATTGGCGGTGTTGCGCGAAAATCTCCTTTTATCATGCAGACTTTGGCCAATGTTTTAAATAAACCAATCAAAATTGCAGCATCCGACCAGACTCCGGCTTTAGGCGCTGCGATTTATGCAGCAGTGGCAGCCGGAATTTATCCAAACGTAATTGAAGCCAGTCAAAAAATCGGAAGTGATTTTGACGGGGAATATTTCCCTCAGTTAGACCAGGTAGCAGCCTACCACAAATTGCTGATTGGTTACGACCAATTAAGCGCTTTTGAAGATCCAACGATAAAATTGTCCCAACATGAGTTCTCGATATAAAGATTTAAAACAGGAATGTTACGAAGCCAACATGCAGTTAAATGCATTGAATCTGGTAGTATATACCTTCGGAAATGTTAGTGCGGTGGATAGGGAAAATGGCGTTTTTGCGATTAAACCGAGCGGTGTTCCTTACGAAGATTTAAAACCGGAAGATATTGTGATTGTCGATTTTGACAATAACATTATTGAAGGAACGATGCGTCCGTCATCAGACACCAAAACCCATGCATATTTATACAAAAACTGGCCAAATATTGGTGGCGTGGCTCATACCCATGCAACCTATTCGGTAGCCTGGGCACAATCGCAACGTGATATTCCGATTTTCGGAACCACACATGCCGATCATTTAACTTCAGATATTCCATGTGCACCGCCAATGTCAGATTCACTTATTGAAGGAAATTACGAACACAATACCGGGATTCAGATTCTGGACTGTTTCAAAGAAAAAAATCTTTCCTACGAAGAAGTAGAAATGATTCTGATCGGAAATCATGGTCCGTTTGCCTGGGGTAAAAATGCTGCAAAAGCAGTGTACAACAGCAAGGTTTTAGAAGTAGTTGCCGAAATGGCGTACCTCACTTTACAGATCAATCCAAATGCACCCAGACTGAAAGATTCACTGATAAAAAAACATTACAACCGTAAACACGGAAAAGATTCGTATTACGGACAGTAAATTAGATAAAAGAAAATAGAGTAAAGAATAGAGATTTTCGACGGTTTCAAAACCTGAAACAAAGAAAACCTGAAACAAAATAAACAAAAGAATATGATTGATATTTCTGAAAAAGAAGTCTGGTTTGTAGTAGGAAGCCAGGAATTATACGGTGAAGAAACACTAAGAAAAGTAGCAGAGCATTCGCAGATAATCGCAAAAGGATTAGACGGATCTTCTCATATTCCCGTAAAAGTGGTTTATAAAGAAGTTGTAAAATCTCCCGCTCAAATTTTAGATTTATGTTTAGAGGCCAATTCGACTAAAAACTGTATCGGAATTATTGCCTGGATGCACACTTTCTCTCCGGCCAAAATGTGGATCGGCGGGTTGAATATCCTTAAAAAACCATTGTGCCATTTACACACACAATACAACGCTGAAATTCCGTGGGGAAGTATCGACATGGATTTTATGAACCTGAACCAATCGGCACACGGAGATCGTGAATTTGGTTTTATCATGTCCAGAATGCGTAAAAAGCGCAAAGTAGTTGTGGGACATTGGGAAGATAACCGCGTTTTAAACAAATTAGGGGTGTGGACAAGAGTAGCTTTAGGATGGGATGAACTTCAAAACCTGAAAGTAGCCCGTATTGGAGACAATATGCGTGAAGTTGCCGTTACGGAAGGGGATAAAGTTGAAGCTCAGATTCGTTTCGGTCTGTCGGTTAACGGATATGATTCTTCAGATGTGACGAAACATATTGAGAAAGTTACGGATCAGCAATTAAACGATTTATTAGCAGTTTATGAATCTTCATACACTTTAACAGATTCTTTAAAACAAGGCGGAGCACAAAGAAGTTCTCTGGCTGAAGCAGCAAGAATAGAATTAGGTTTAAGGGCTTTCCTTGAAGAAGGAGGTTTTGGAGCCTTTACAGATACATTTGAAAATCTGGGCGCCTGGAAACAATTACCCGGAATTGCAACACAAAGATTAATGGCAGACGGCTACGGTTTTGGTGGCGAAGGCGACTGGAAAACCGCTGCGATGGTGAGAGCTTTGAAAGTGATGAATGTGGGTCTTGAAGGCGGAACTTCTTTCATGGAAGATTATACCTATCATTTTACACCACAAAAATCATATGTTTTAGGATCTCATATGTTGGAAATATGTCCGTCAATTGCAGAGGCAAAACCTTCTTGCGAAGTACACCCGTTAGGGATTGGAGGAAAAGAAGATCCGGCTCGTCTGGTGTTTAATTCACCTGCCGGGGAAGCTATCAATGTTTCATTAGTAGATATGGGAAATCGTTTCCGTCTGATTGTAAATGAAGTGACAGCCGTAAAACCAATGGCGGAATTGCCAAAATTACCGGTTGCCAGAGTTTTGTGGGATTGTAAACCAAACCTGGACATTGCAGCAACAGCCTGGATCCTGGCGGGGGGAGCACATCATACTGTTTACAGCCAGGCAATCACCACAGAATACATGGAAGATTTTGCAGATATAGCCGGAATCGAATTATTAGTTATTGACGAAAAAACGACCGTAAGGGAATTTAAAGATAAAATCAATGCCAACGAAGCATATTATCATTTGTTTCAGCACGGATTGTGATTTGAGGCATAAGGGTTCAGAGTGACATTGGTTCAGAGGTTTTTTATTTTGATTTAGAATTTGTTACTTTTAACTTTATACATCTAACAGCTCACTTTTTACAATACTTAAAAAACAATATTTATGAATGTATTAAAACGTTGTATTTATGGAATTAGCCTGTTTAGTCTGGCTGCAATTTCTGTTCAATGCAAAAACGATAAAAAAATGGATAAAACCACAATTTCTTCAGATAAAAAAGCAACAGTTACAATTGAAAAATCTTCTTATGGAACTACTTCAAAAGGGGAAAAAATAGATAGTTATAAGCTAAAAAACCAAAATGGGATGGAAGTAGATATCATCACTTTTGGCGGAATTATTACCGATTTGAAAGTACCCAACAAAGAAGGGGTTTCTGAAAATGTAGTGACCGGATTTACTTCTTTACAGCAATACGAGAAAGAAAATCCATTTTTCGGTGCTTTAATCGGCAGATTCGGAAACCGAATTGCAAAAGGAAAATTTACTTTAGATGGAAAAGAGTATCAATTGGCAATCAATAATACGCCAAATGCTTTGCACGGAGGGCCTAAAGGTTTTTTTAAAGTAGTCTGGAAAGCAGATGAGGTTAAATCCGGAGACACGGCATCTTTGAAATTATCCTATTTAAGCAAAGATATGGAAGAAGGTTATCCCGGAAACTTACAGGTTTATGTAACGTATACACTAACAAATGATAATCAGCTGGAAGTCCTTTACGAAGCAACAACCGATAAAAAAACGGTTGTAAACCTTACACAACATACGTATTTCAATTTATCTGCAGACTTTTCCAAAACGATTCTGGATCACGAATTAACGTTAAATGCAGATAAAATAGTTCCGGTTGATGCCACTTTGATTCCGACAGGAAAACTAGAAGATGTTTCCCATACACCTTTCGATTTCAGAACGCCAAAATTAATTGGAAAAGATATCGAAGTTAAAAATGAACAGCTGGAAAGAGGAAAAGGTTACGATCACTGCTGGGTATTGAACAATCCTGAAAAAGGCAAAACCATTATCGCAAAAGTATATCATGCCCCAAGCGGAAGAATTCTGGAAGTCACTACCGACGAACCTGGAATTCAGTTTTACTCCGGAAATTTCCTTGACGGAACTTTACCAACAAGAACCGGCGGTACATACGCACACAGAACCGGACTTTGTTTAGAAACAGAACATTATCCGGATTCTCCAAACCAGAAAGATTTCCCGACTACAGTTTTAAATCCCGGGGAAAATTATAAAACTAAAACTACTTTTAAATTCTCAGTGAAAAAATAGTTTTAGAATTTGTTTATTAGTTTAGTAATTCTCTAAGAAACCTTGAAAGTTATGCTTTCGAGGTTTTTTTATAGAAATTAAAGTGATAAAAAAGTTGCCACGAATTTCACGAATTAGCACAAATCAGGACGATTAATTTTAATTAGTGAAATTCGTGGCAGAAAACTTTGCGACTCTGCTCCCGATAGCTATCGGGATTGCGCGATTAATTTATTGAAGCCATATAAAAATAGTAACTTAGCAATAGTAAACGAAAACAAAATGCAACACCTATTTAAAGCAGAATTAGAATGGACTTCAAAACAAAATCAGGAAGATTCGGCAAAGCGATTTTACAGCAAAAGCCATCAAATTAAAATAGAACGAAAACCTGTTTTAAATGTCTCAGCAGCAAAAACCTTCAAAGGCGATCCGGAATTATACAATCCCGAAGATTTGCTTTTGAGCAGTTTGGTTTCCTGTCATATGATGTCGTATTTATATGTCTGCTCCCAAAACGGAATAGAAGTTCTCGAATATGCAGACCACGCCGAAGCGACGCTCGAAGTTTCTGAAGATGGCAGCGGACGTTTTGTTGAAGTTAGACTTAAGCCTGTAGTAAAAATTTCAAATCCGGAGCAAATTCAGCTGGCTTTAAGTTTACATGAAAAAGCAAATCAATTATGTTTTATTGCTAACTCGTGTAATTTTCCTGTTTTGCATGAGGCGTGTTGTGAGGTCTGAAACATGTTTTTGCTAAAAAGCGAGGTTTATAGACATAGCCAACGGTTTCAACCGTTGGAAGCAATGTCAGGAATAATATCTACATTTCAAATTTGCACAATCTGAACCCCAAGGTTGAAACCTTGGGCTATAGCGGAATAGCATAAAACCAAAAAAACCTCTTCCGTTAAGAAGAGGTTTTTTGTACCCGGAGCCGGAGTCGAACCGGCACGGTTTCCCACAGGTGTTTGAGACCAGCGCGTCTACCAATTCCGCCATCCGGGCTTAGCAGACGAAAAAACAATCAAAATTGATCATTTTAACGCAATAGAATGAAGTCATAAATGGCGTCATTCCTTTAACACGGTGCAAATGTAAAAAATAAAATTAAATGTGCTACTAAAAATACTTAAAATTTTCCTTTCAGTGTCCAATAAATTTTATAAATTTGCACCTCGTTAAAACGACGCACACACAACTAACTACACCCGAGGCATTTATATTTATTTTGTTTTACCCAAAATGGTAAAGCCAAATTGTACGGAGCGCAGCGGAGCAAAAACAACAAATTATAATGTCGCACCTAGAACCAGAAGCTAAAATTTTTGCTTGTTCACAAAGTGTTTATCTTGCAGAAAAAATTGCAGAACAATACGGGATTCCGTTAGGAAAAGTAACGATGTCAACGTACAGTGATGGTGAATTTCAGCCGTCTTACGAAGAGTCAATCAGAGGATTACGTGTTTTTATCGTGTGCTCCACATTTCCAACAGCCGATAATTTGATGGAATTGTTATTAATGATTGATGCTGCAAAACGCGCATCAGCAAGACATATTACAGCTGTTATGCCATACTTCGGTTGGGCAAGACAGGACAGAAAAGACAAACCCAGAGTTCCGATTGGAGCAAAATTAGTAGCTAATTTATTAGATGCTGCCGGAGCGACAAGAGTAATGACAATGGATTTGCACGCAGATCAGATTCAGGGGTTTTTCGAAAAACCGGTAGATCATTTATTTGCCTCTACAATCTTTTTACCATATGTAGAAAGTTTAGGATTAGAAAATCTGACAATTGCATCTCCGGATATGGGAGGTTCAAAAAGAGCATATGCTTATTCTAAGTTCCTTGAATCAGATGTAGTAATCTGTTACAAACAAAGAAAAGCAGCCAACGTTATCGACACTATGGAGCTTATAGGTGAAGTAAAAGGCCGTAACGTAATATTGGTAGACGACATGATTGATACGGGAGGAACATTAGCGAAAGCAGCCGACTTAATGATCGAAAAAGGAGCATTAAGTGTCAGAGCAATTTGTACACACGCTATTTTATCCGGTGATGCCTACGATAAAATTGAAAATTCGAAATTAAGCGAGTTAATCGTTACCGATTCAATTCCATTAAAGAGAGAGTCAAAAAAAATAAGAGTAGTGAGTTGTGCACCTCTTTTTGCTGAAGTTATGCACATGGTGCACCACAACAATTCCATAAGTGGAAAATTTATAATGTAATAAATGGCAATATGCTATAGGCTTTAAGCTTTAAGCATTAAAAAATGTCAATAAATTTATTACGAAAGAAAGCCTAAAGCGTATCGCCTAAAGCTTAAAGCAACAAGAATATTTATTAATAACTATATTTTTTTACAATGAAATCGATTACAATTAAAGGATCAGAAAGAGAAAGCGTGGGCAAAGTGTCAACTAAAGCCTTACGTAATGCTGGAGCGGTTCCTTGCGTGTTATACGGAGGAAATCAGGCAGTACACTTCTCAGCAGACGCTGCAGCGTTCAAAAACTTGGTTTACACTCCAAATGCACACACAGTTGTGATTGAGCTTGGAAAAGGAAAATCATTCAATGCAATTTTACAAGATATCCAGGTTCACCCTGTATCTGACAGAATTTTACACATTGACTTCTTTCAGTTATTTGATGACAAAGAAATCACTATGGAAGTTCCTGTAAAAGTGGTTGGTACATCTAAAGGTGTTCTTGCAGGTGGTGTTTTACGTTTGAACACTCGTAAATTAAAAGTAAAAGCTTTACCTAAAAATCTTCCTGATTTTGTTGAAGCTGACATTACTCCACTTGAAATGGGTAACAAATTATACGTTACTAAAGTTGGTGCTCCGGAATACAAAGTAATGCACCCGGACAACACAGTTGTAGCTCAGGTAAGAATCTCTCGTGCTGCTATGAAAGCTGCTCAGGAGGCTGCAAAAGCTGCAAAAGCTCCTGCAAAAGGAAAGAAAAAATAATTTTTTTCAAATCATACAAAAAGCATCAATCGAAAGATTGGTGCTTTTTTTTTGTTCCAAAGGTTCAAAGTTGCAAAGGTTCAAAGGAGGATAAGTTTACAGTATGTCAGGCTGAGCGAAGTCGAAGCCCCGTAAGTAACTCTGCAATCTAAAGGGAATATTTAGTAGCGTAGACTTCGACTACGCTAAGTTTGACAAAAATGCGAAATAAAAATCTGCTCCATTAGCCAAATCTGCGAGAAGATTTTAATCAATCTTTCAGGGGCAAACAAATTATATGAAACATTTTTAATTGTCAAATTTTTCAGAAGCAGAAACTGTCGTTTTTTCAAGACGAGACTTTCCTGCCATCCGCTATATCTTTTCCCTGCTAAAGAAGCAGGAAAAAGGATACCGCTTCTGTCAGGGCTAGCGAGAAGTTTAGTTTTTATAAGTTAAAGAGGTTCAAAGGGACAAAAGATGATAAGTTTGCAGTGTTTCCGACTTAAGCAAAAATGGAGCGATAAAAAATCTGCTCCATCAGCCAAATCTGCGGAAAACCTTTTTTCTTTGCGAGCCTTGCGTAAACCTTTGCGCTCTTCGCGGTTAATGACACAAATTTTCTAATTCACACATTTTCTAATTGACATTTTTTTAAGCAGAAACGTCAAAATGTTTAAAGCCCCAGGATTTATGAGTTTAAGATAAGTCTACAATATGTCAGGCTGAGCGAAGTCGAAGCCCCGCAAAATGTTTCACTTTAGATTGTCGGGTCAACTGTGCGACTTCGACCGCTCAGTCTGAAAAAAATTGAGGGATAAAAAATCGGCTCCATCAGCCAGATCTGCGGGAAAACTTTTTTAAACGACCTTTACGGAAAGCCTTCATAAAATAAATTATCTAATTAACCAATTGCCACATTCTCTAATTAATCTTACTTTTGCAGACATGATAAAATGGATAGCAAAACTGTTTTCATCAACACCAAAAGAAGAGAACACAGACAATATGAAGAAATATTTAATAGTAGGCCTTGGTAATATTGGAGCCGAATACGTAAATACACGACATAACATAGGATTTAAAGTCCTGGATTTTTTAGCCAGAAAAGAAAGTCTTTCTTTCGAAACCGTAAAATTGGGTGCTTTGGCTGAATATAAATTTAAAGGAAGAACCTTTTTCCTGCTTAAACCAAACACCTACATGAATTTAAGCGGTAAAGCCGTTAAATACTGGATGGATAAGGAAAACATTCCATTAGAGAATATTCTGGTCATTACAGACGATTTAAACCTGTCTTTCGGAAGCATCCGAATCCGGCCAAAAGGCAGTGACGGAGGTCATAACGGATTGAAAAATATAAATCTGGTTCTGAATACTCAAAATTACACCCGTTTCAGATTTGGGATCAGCGATCAGTTTAAAAAAGGACAACAGGTCGATTATGTTTTGGGAGATTGGGACGAAGAAGAAAAAGCAAAACTTCCGGAACGTTTAGAAGTTGCTTCAGAAATTATCAGGTCATTCGGAACTGCCGGATTAGAAAACACAATGACCACTTTTAATGGAAAATAAAGATTTACAGCTATTTAAGGCTTAAAAAATCAGATTATCAATTAATTAAATCAAATTATAACGAAATAGTATTTTCTATTCCAAAGTTAAATGTTTAAATTTGGGATAAATTATTATAAACCATAAAATCATAATATCATGGCTTTTGAATTACCACAATTACCTTATGCATATGATGCATTAGAACCACATATTGATGCCCGTACAATGGAAATTCACCATTCAAAACATCATAATGCATACACAACAAATCTTAATGCTGCAATTGCAGGAACAGATTTAGAGGGAAAAACAATCGAAAACATCTTAATCAATCTAGATAAATCAAACGCTGCAGTTCGTAACAATGGTGGAGGTTTTTACAATCACAATTTATTCTGGACTGTAATGAGCCCGGACGGTGGCGGATTACCAACAGGTGATTTGTTAGCTGCAATTGAGTCTTCTTTTGGAACTTTTGAAGAGTTTAAAGCAAAATTTGCTAAAGCCGGTGCGACACAATTCGGTTCAGGATGGGCTTGGTTAACAGTACACAAAGGAGGAAAATTAGAAGTTTCAGGAACTCCGAATCAGGATAATCCATTAATGCCGGAAGTAGGTAATGGCGGAACTCCGATTTTAGGAATGGATGTTTGGGAGCACGCTTACTACTTAAACTACCAAAACAGAAGACCGGATTATATTGAAGCTTTCTTCAGTGTGATCAACTGGACAGAAGTAGCAAGAAGATTTGCTTTAGATAAATAGTAGAGAACAGAGTATAGAATAAAGAAAATAGACGGATGACCTGAAGGTTATCCGTCTATTTTTTTTTATGCTTATTTTGGAAAGATTAACTGTAAAGGGCGCAAAGGTTTAGGCAGTGTTCGCAAGAAGATTATTAAGTTTAGCGAACCTTGCGTAAAACTTTGCGCTCCTTGCGGTAAAAGACCAGACTTTACACCAATAAAAAAGGCGGAATTTCTTCCACCTTTTTTGCCCCAAATCTACCATATACTTAACCTACTAATGTTATGGTGTAGTAAATGTAGAATAGCTATACTGTAATGCCAAATATTTTAGACGAAATGCAAATAAACCCGATGAAATACGTAATTTCTTACTTTGAATAATTTCTTGACTTTATTCCAATAAAAAAGGTGGAATTGCTTCCACCCTTTTTGCCCCAAATCTACCATAAACTTAACCTACTAATGTTATGGTTTCCCAAAAGTATTGTAGCTTTTCTATTTTGCCAAACATTTAGGATTAACGGCAAAAAAAACCGATGAAATGCACAAATTAACCTTTTGTTAATAATTTTCTAATACGCGCGGGCATCTTTTCCCTCATAAAAATTCATGAAAGCTCTGTTTACTACGCGATTTCCACCCGGTGTAGGATAATCTCCCGTGAAATACCAATCTCCCAAATTCTTCGGACATGCGATATGCAAATCTTCTACTTTTTGGAAAATGATTTTTACTTCAGCATTGATTTCCGGAGAACTTAGCATTTCGGCAATTTTATCTGAAATCTCTTCCGGTGTAAACTGATCATAAATAGCCGTTACATAATTAATAACATCTGTATCAGCAAAGTTTTCCTGTGCTTTACATTTGGCGTAAACTTCGTCTACTATATGGTATAAGTTTCTTTCTTTTAATAAAGCCAGTGCTGCTCTGAAAGCAACAAGACCTTCCAGTTTCGCCATATCAATTCCGTAACAGTCCGGATAACGGATTTGCGGAGCTGAAGAAACAATTACGATACGTTTTGGTTTTAGACGATCCATCATTTTAATGATACTCATTTTAAGAGTCGTACCGCGAACAATACTATCATCAATAATAACCAGATTGTCTGTCGGCTTGATTACGCCGTAGGTCACATCATAAACGTGTGCTACCAAATCATCACGGCTGCTGTCTTCGGTTATAAAAGTTCTTAGTTTGGCATCTTTAATCGCTACTTTCTCTGTACGGATTTTTACCGCTAATAATTCCTGTAAGGTTTCGGCAGTAAGCGTATTTCTGTTTTCTAAGATATAATTGTTTTTACGCTGATTCAGGAAATCCTGGGCAGCTTCAACTAAACCGTAAAAAGAAGTTTCAGCGGTATTCGGAATGTATGAAAAAACAGTATTATCGGTATCGCTGTCAATAGATTCAAGAACAGCAGGCAAAATTAATTTACCTAAGTTTTTACGTTCCTGATAAATTTCAGCATCGCTGCCTCTTGAAAAATAAATTCGTTCAAAAGAACAGGCTTTTTTAACAGTTGGTTCCAGAATTTGTTCCATCGAAACTTTTCCGCTTTTTTTGATAATTAAAGCATTTCCCGGTTCAATTTCCTGAACACTTTCAAAAGGTACATTAAATACAGTTTGAATAACTGGTCGTTCAGAAGCGACTACCACAACTTCATCATCCTGATAAAAGTACGCCGGACGGATTCCTGCAGGATCCCTAAAAACGAAAGCATCACCATGACCTAATAAACCGGCCATTGCATAACCTCCATCTAAATTTTTAGCCGAACGGGCTAATATTTTTGCGATATCCAGGCGTTCTGCAATAACAGGAGAGGCTTCTCTTTTAGAATAGCCTTCTTGTTTGCAGTCCTGATACAACTGCATTACCTCTTTGTCAAGGAAATGACCTATCTTTTCCATTACAGTAACGGTATCGGCCATTTCTTTCGGATGTTGTCCAAGCTCGACTAAGTTTTCGAAAAGTTCTTTAACATTTGTCATGTTAAAGTTACCTGCCAAAATAAGATTGCGGTGCATCCAGTTACTCTGACGTAAAAAAGGATGAACGCTTTCGATACTGTTTTTACCGAAGGTTCCGTAACGAACGTGACCTAAAAATAACTCTCCTATATAAGGTATGTTTGCTTTTTGTTTTTCAACATCATTTGCATATTCAGGATGCGCAGTCATTTCCTCGTTGATACGGTCATTGATCTGTGCAAAAACATCCTGGATAGGTTGCGAATGATTCGATCGAACCCTGCTGATGTAACGCTGCCCTGGTTCGACATCAAGTTTGATGCTGGCAAAACCGGCACCATCCTGACCACGGTTGTGCTGCTTTTCCATCATCAGGTACATTTTTTGTATCCCGTAAAAAGCCGTCCCGTATTTTTCTTTGTAATATTCAAGCGGTTTAAGAAGTCTGACTAAGGCTATACCACATTCGTGTTTTAACGCGTCGCTCATTTTTTTTGTATTTGTGTTGTTGTTGTAAGTTGTGTGTATTAACGTAATAAAAAAAGCCCCGTTTTATCGAGGCTCTCAGGCATTATATTTCTATGTCAAACTGAGTTAACGATTTAAATTGCTGTAATCGAATCGCTACTTCAGCTTTGCTTAATGTTTGCATCCTTTCGGTTCCAAATTTCTCTACGCAGAACGACGCCAGATTTGAACCATAAATAATTGCGTTTTTCATGTTCCCGAACGAGATGTTTTCGCTTTGCGCAATAAACCCTGAAAAACCTCCTGCGAAAGTGTCTCCTGCTCCTGTCGGATCAAAAACATCTTCTAAAGGCAATGCCGGTGCAAAAAATACTTCTCTGTTGTGGAATAAAAGTGCGCCGTGTTCTCCTTTTTTGATCACCACATATTTTGGTCCCAATTCCTGGATTTTGTTCGCTGCTTTTACTAGTGAATATTCTCCTGAAAGCTGTCTGGCTTCTTCATCGTTGATTGTGATAACGTCTACACGTTTAATTACCTCAAGCAATTCCGGTAAAGCACAGTCCATCCAGAAATTCATAGTGTCTAAAACTACTAATTTTGGTTTTTTCTCCATTTGGTCCAAAACACTGCTTTGTACTAACGGATGTAAGTTTCCTAACATCACAACATCAGCATCTTTATAGTTTTGAGGAACTTTTGGCTGAAAATCAGCTAAAACGTTTAGTTCTGTTACCAGAGTGTCTCTTGAGTTTAAATCGTTGTGGTATAAACCGCTCCAGAAAAAGGTCTTTCCGCCTTTTACAATTTCGATACCGGAGATATCAATATTTTTTGAAGTCAGTAAATCTAAATGTTCTTGAGGAAAATCGTCACCAACTACAGAAACAATGGCCGATTGCAGGTTGAAAAAAGATGCTGATAAACCAATGTACGTTGCAGCACCACCTAAAATTTTATCTGTTTTTCCGAAAGGAGTTTCAATCGCGTCGAAAGCAACTGTTCCAACAATCAATAATTTATTCATTTTATGAATTTCGAATTAGGGTGCAAAGATACTTCATAAGTTGCAATATTGCAACGGTTTACACTCTCAAAATTTTCATAAAAAAACAATATCGTTTTCGGGTCTAAAACTATTGTAAATGAGTAAATTATATTGGAATCAACGGAATGCTTAAAATAGGATTTCCGGATTTAAATCGCAAGTTTTATTTTTGAAAAAATTGCGTTTTTTTACTCATAGTATACCTTATCTACAACTCATACTTCTTATCAAAATAATTCTTCAAAACCCCAATCTGAATTAAAATCATAATGGGTACTATTAAAACCGCATACAATATGTTTTTAGAAAAATGAATTCCGGAAAACAATCTAGCCGGTTTGTCCAGATTTAAATACAATTGTGGTGTCTCTAAAGTAGAAATGTTGTTATTTGCATAAAGACAATAAACAATCAAAGCGGTTAAGCCTGCACCTATAAGAATCCAGGTTGTTTTAGAAATCAAAGGTTTGTAAACTTTGGTTTTGCTTTTTTCAGCCGCTAAAATCTGATCCATTATTTTTGAAGTGAAGTCAATAGATGGTGATTCCAAAGTACTTTCGGCCATCATTTTATCAATAAGATTCTCTATATTTTTATCGCTCTCTTTCATAATACTCCAGTATTTCGGGTTCTAATTGCTTTTTAAGGATAACAGCTAATTTTTGTCTGCTTCTGAATAATTTTACCTTGGCATTGTTGGCTGAAACATTCATGATTTTTCCAATTTCTTCTAAGCTCTGATCGTCAAAATAAAACAAGGTAAGTATAATATTGTCTTCTCCGGGCAGCAAATTTAAACAATTCTGAATGGTCTGCTTTCGTTCTTTGTCTTCTAAAGCACTCAGCGCATTGTCCATTGTTTTTATCAAATGTGCCGAAAACTCATCGATCGAAATATTGTTTTCTTCTTTTTTGCTTTTCTTCAGACGATCTAAGCAGGTATTGTAAGCGATTTTATAACTCCAGGTTGAGAATTTCGAATCGCCTTTAAACTTGCCCAAAGAATTGTAAATCTTAATAAAAGTATCCTGTGCCACTTCCTCGGCTTCTTCGCGGTTTTTAACCATTTTGAGTGCCAGACTAAAGATCATATCCTTATAACGATTCACTAGCACGGCAAACGCATTGTGGTCGCCTTGCAGAATTAAATCGATATAATGTTGATCATCTAATGTACTCATATTATATAGGACGACCGTTTGTTTGATTAGGTTACAGTGAATGTGAAAAAAAAATCAATATTTTTAAAAATCCAAATCCCAATATTGAAATTCCAAATTCCAATTAGTACACATGAAAATCAGGACTAAGATTATAGCGCTATACAATAAACTCAAAGTTAAGGGTAATTTCGTTGGAATTTGGATTTTAAAAAATTGAAATTTTCACCAAAACCTGTAACCTAAATGAAACACCCCTCGTCCTATGGGTATATCAATCAATTAAAAATAAAATATTATGTTACCAGGAATTTTAATACCACTTAGTTTTTTTCTAATGATCTTCGGGATTGTTTATCTTATTTATTCCACCAGAAACCGCGAACGACTGGCACTTATAGAAAAAGGTGTCGATGCCAGTATTTTTTTACAAGGCAGGGAAAAAGGGGTTTCGGCCTGGAAAATCTTAGTTGTTAATTTGGCTTTTTTATTAATTGGCAGCGGCGTTGGGATTTTTCTTGCCTTGCTGATTACAACTTACACCTCTTTAGAAGATGGTGCTGTTTATCCATCCATTATCTTTATCATGGCAGGAATCGGACTTTTGACCGGATTTAAAACCGCAAAAGACCTGGACAAAGAATAAGTTAAGAATTTAAGTTAGTACAAAAAATGCATCCGCCGCGGATGCATTTTTTTATTCTTTAGATCCGATGGTTTCGTAATAAACATCTACAGAAAGTTTGGGCTGCATGGATGCCATAACTGCCAATTGGTCGCATCGTTCGTTTTGCGGATGATTGTTGTGGCCTTTGATCCATTTGAAATCGACCTGATGTTTGCGGTAGACCACTAAAAAACGTTTCCATAAATCCGGATTTTTTCTGCCGGCAAATTTCTTTTTTTCCCAGCCTAAAACCCATTTTTTCTCAACGGAATCCACGACGTATTTAGAATCAGAAATCACCAAAACTTTCATATTCGGGTTTTTTAATTTCTCTAAACCAACGATTACCGCCAAAAGTTCCATTCTGTTGTTTGTGGTAAGACGAAAGCCTTCGTAAAATTCCTTTTTATGCGGTGTTCCAACCAATTCCATGACTACGCCATAACCCCCGTTTCCCGGATTTCCTTTCGCAGCGCCATCAGTATATATATGTACTTCGTGATTCATTTTTTTTTTTAGACTTCTTAGATCGTTAGATATTTAGACTTCTTAGATTTTTGGATCGTTAGAATTTGGATTTTTGGATTGCTGGATCTTTAGACGGATTAGAATGTAGGATTTTAGACGTCCTGGATTTTTATTAGAAATGCTTAAATACTTCCAATGTCTAACTAATGTAAATAATCCAATAATCTAACAATCTAAAGATCCAACAATCTAAGAAGTCCAACATTCTAAGAAGTCTAATCTTCTAACAATCTGGAAATAATTTCCGGAAAATACTTTTGTTCCAATTCATGAATCTTTTCGGCTACAGTTTCCGGTGTATCTTCTTCGGTTAGCAACACATTTTTCTGAAAGATGATACCGCCTTCGTCATAATGTTCATTTACATAATGAATGGAGATTCCGGTTTCTTTTTCCTTATTATTTACTATTGCCCTGTGAATGTGCATTCCATACATTCCTTTTCCGCCGTAATTTGGTAAAAGGGCAGGATGAATGTTGATAATTTTATGCGGATACTGTTCAATTATGTGATCCGGAAATTTCAAAAGGAAACCGGCAAGGACAATCAGATCCGGGTCGATTTCCTGTATTTTTTGCAGTAAATTTCTTTCTAAAAGTTCATTTTTAGAGAAGATTTCGACAGGAATATGATGATTTTTGGCTCTTTCGATAACTTTTGCCGAAGCATTATTGGTAAAAACCGAAACGACTTTTGCGATTTTGGTTTTTGCAAAATGTTTTATAATATTTTCGGCATTACTTCCTGATCCTGAGGCAAAAACAATAATTTTTTTCATAATCCAATTTATTTTGAGAATGCAAAAAACGGAATAAAAAACGAAAATAAATAGTATTAAAAGGGCTTTCTTGAAATTAATTTTATAAATTAGTGTCACATTTATAAACTAAATAGTTGTTTTAAAATAAAGTTTTTTATTTTTGCCAACAAATTAAATTCTAAAATTAAAGATTATGTCAGACATTGCATCAAGAGTAAAAGCGATTATCGTAGACAAATTAGGCGTTGACGAAAACGAAGTTGTAACAGAAGCAAGCTTCACTAATGATTTAGGGGCTGACTCATTAGACACTGTTGAGCTTATTATGGAATTCGAAAAAGAATTTGATATCCAAATTCCAGACGATCAAGCAGAAAACATTGCTACTGTTGGTCAAGCTATTTCTTATATCGAGGAAGCTAAAAAATAATAATACCACACCCGATTTCTAAAAAATCCCAATTTTTGAAATTCCAAACTCCAATTTTGGAATTTGACTTTTGAAATTTGAAATTTGTTAAAAATCGGGTGTTATTATTTTTTTAAAATTTAAAATTCGATTGGTTTTCAATCAAAAAGATATATTTATATTGTAATACCCATAGCTCTTAAAGTAACACTACAGTTAAGAAAGCATGGGTTTTATTTGTTTAAAGTACAAAATACATATTTATGACGTTAAAGCGAGTTGTTGTAACAGGATTAGGTGCTCTTACTCCTATCGGGAATAATATCCAGGATTATTGGGAGGCACTTTTGAATGGAGTTAGCGGAGCCGCTCCTATCACGTATTATGATACAGAAAAGCATAAAACGAAATTTGCCTGCGAAGTAAAAAACTTCAATATTGAAGATTACATGGATCGCAAGGAATCCCGAAGATTAGATAAATTTGCGCAATATGCTGTTGCTGCCAGTGATGAAGCCATTAAAGATGCCGGACTTACGAATGATAATATCGACAAAACAAGAGTAGGTGTGATCTGGGGAGCAGGAATTGGTGGTTTGGAAACGTTCCAGGAAGAAGTAATTTATTACGCCAAAGGTGACGGAACTCCAAAATTCAATCCGTTTTTTATTCCAAAAATGATTGCTGATATTGCTCCTGCGCACATTTCAATGCGTAATGGGTATATGGGGCCAAATTATACTACGGTTTCTGCATGTGCCTCTTCTGCAAATGCATTAATAGATGCTTTCAACTACATTCGTTTAGGAATGTGTGATGTTATTGTATCAGGTGGTTCAGAAGCTGCGATTACTATTGCAGGTATGGGAGGTTTTAACTCTATGCACGCTTTATCTACCAGAAATGAAAGCCCTGAAACAGCTTCAAGACCTTTTGATGCCACCAGAGATGGTTTCGTTTTAGGAGAAGGAGCAGGAGCTTTGGTTCTTGAAGAATACGAACATGCAAAAGCCAGAGGCGCAAAAATTTACTGCGAAGTTGGCGGTGGCGGAATGTCGTCTGATGCTTACCACCTAACAGCACCACATCCGGAAGGAATTGGAGTGATTGCGGTAATGAAAAATACATTGAGAGATGCCGGAATGAACCCTGAAGATGTAGATCATATCAACACGCACGGAACTTCTACTCCATTAGGAGATGTAGCCGAACTAAAAGCCATTAGTGCTGTTTTCGGAAGTCATGCAAAAAATATCAATATTAACTCCACAAAATCTATGACAGGACATTTACTGGGTGCTGCCGGAGCTATTGAAGCAATTGCTTCTATCCTGGCAATGAAACACGGAATTGTTCCTCCAACGATTAACCATACGGTTGTAGACGAAAACATTGATCCTGCACTAAATCTTACTTTAAACAAACCTCAAAAAAGAGAGGTAAATGTTGCCATGAGTAACACTTTTGGTTTTGGTGGACACAATGCTTGTGTATTGTTTAAAAAATTAGCTGACTAGTTTTGTCTATGAATATTATCAAAAAAATATTTTCAAAATCCCGTTCTCAAGAAGACGGGATTTTTTTTGACACTATTCAGAAAATACTTGGTTTTCAGCCCGCTTCAATAGATTTTTATAAGAAAGCTTTTACGCACAGGTCTTCTAATAAGCTGGATGAATCCGGGCACCCAATTAATTATGAACGTTTGGAATTTTTAGGAGATGCGATGTTAAGTGCTGTCATTGCAGCACACTTGTTTAACAAAGCCCCTAATGGAGATGAAGGGTATCTCACCAAGATGCGCTCGAAGATTGTAAGCCGTGAACACCTGAATGAACTGGGGAAAGACTTAAACTTAGTTCGCTTTGTAGAAAGCAAAGTGCCCATTCATCATTTTGGAGAAAATATCCATGGAAATATCTTTGAATCCCTTATTGGCGCTATTTATCTGGACAGAGGATATTCTTTTTGTGAAAAGTTTATTCAAAAAAGAGTCATTATACCTTACGTTGATATCGCCCGCCTTGAAGGGAAAGTGATCAGTTATAAAAGTCTGGTGATCGAATGGTGTCAGAAAGAAAAGAGAATCTTTCATTATGATATTTTTGAAGATAACGGAATTGACGGACAACGTTTGTTTGGCGTAAAATTAAGTATAGACGATAAAGTAATTGCAAGAGCAAGAGCCACTTCAAAAAAGAAGGCAGAAGAAAAAGCATCGCAAAGGGCTTATTTTGCATTTCAGGAAAAAATAGATAAGAAATAACTACATAAATAGCATGGCTTTGTTAAAGCTACAACGTTTTCGTTTATAAATTAACAAAAACAAGCTAATCTTAACTATTGATGGTCCGTTAGAAATAGTATATTTACAACTTGATTTTTCATGATATGGCAATTCATAGATTGGATTTGGACGAATTTGACGAAATTGATTATTATTTAATGGCAATTCATACTTCATTAGAAGATTACCGACTGGCCTATTTTATCAATAAAAAACTTCCGATAAAATTAAGTAAGAGCAAGAACGAGATCCACGCTCAGACTAAGGAAGGTGAAGCAAATTTTTCCAGATTTTACTATTATGATTCTGAAAAGGCCGTTTCGTGGAATCTGATTCAGAATAAAAATGAAATCATTTCTGTGAGTAAAAATGATTTCCAGAATTTGTTTTCCAATGAAACGAGTGAGGTTTCTACAACAATTCATTTACTTCCTGAATTCAAAAAAGTAGATTTTTTCCTGAAAATCGATATCAGCGATGAGGCTGTTGATTATTCAGAAATCCAACAACAGTTAAATGCAATAGAGAGTATCGCAGCTATATATGTTGTGGATACAAACAAAATAAAGTCAAAAAACAATTTAATTTTTTAAAAAAAATGCTTACAAACAAAAAAACCAAAATTGTAGCCACACTTGGACCTGCATGTGGAACTAGAGAGATTATCAAGGATATGATCGACGCAGGTGTAAATGTGTTTAGAGTTAACTTTTCGCATGCTGATTACGAAGGAGTAAAAGAAAAAATTGGAATTATCAGAAGCCTGAACGAAGAATTTGGTTACACTACTGCGATCCTTGGAGATTTGCAGGGACCAAAACTTAGAGTTGGGGTAATGGAAGAAGGAACCGTAGTAAATGATGGTGACATTATTACTTTTACTACTGCTGAAGATGTAATCGGAACCGCTTCAAAAGTATTCATGAAATATCAGAATTTCCCAAATGATGTGAACCCGGGTGAGCGTATTTTGCTTGATGACGGTAAACTGATTTTTGAAATTATTTCAACAGATAAAAAAACAGAAGTTGTTGCCAAAGTAATTCAGGGTGGAGAATTAAAATCCAAAAAAGGGGTTAATCTTCCAAACACTAAAATTTCTTTACCGGCATTAACTGAAAAAGATATTGCAGATGCTATTTTTGCTATCGAGCAAAAAGTAGACTGGATTGCACTTTCATTCGTAAAAACACCTCGTGACTTACAGGATTTACAGGAATTGATTGCGAAACATTCAGATGTTAAAATTCCAATTGTTGCTAAAATTGAAATGCCGGAAGCTCTTGAGAACATGGATAAAATTGTAGCCTATTGTGACGCCTTAATGGTCGCCCGTGGAGATTTAGGAGTTGAACTTCCTGCACACGAAGTACCATTGGTACAAAAAGATTTGATCAGAAGAGCAAAAACAGCAAGAATCCCGGTTATTGTTGCGACTCAGATGATGGAAACCATGATTACAAGTTTAACACCAACAAGAGCAGAAGTAAATGACGTTGCCAACTCGGTAATGGATGGTGCTGATGCCGTAATGTTGTCAGGAGAAACTGCTACAGGAAATTATCCGGTACAGGTAATTCAGAAAATGACTCAGATTTGTGAAGCAGTTGAAAACTCTCCGCTTATCAATGTCCCTCAAAATACGCCACAAATCAAAACAAAACGTTTTATTACTAAAACAGTTTGTCACCAGGCTGCTTTATTGGCGAATGAAATTAATGCAAAAGCAATTTGTACGTTAACAAACAGTGGGTATACCGCTTTCCAGATTTCTGCGTGGAGACCTTCTTCAGCGCACATTTTGGTATTTACTTCAAACAGAAGAATCTTAACACAATTGAATTTATTATGGGGAGTAAAATCATACTTCTATGATAAAGACGAGAGTACAGATGATACCGTAACTGACGTTAACAGAATAGCAGTTGAAAAAGGATACGCTGTAAAAGGAGATTACTTAATCAACCTTGCGGCAATGCCAATTAAAGATAAAGGAATGGTAAATACGATGAGAGTTTCTGAAATAGAATAGTCCTCTCGTTTTACGATAACAACCTATCAAAAAAGGGTTTATGAAAATTTCATAAACCCTTTTTTATTGGTGATTGGTGTAGTTTATTTTTTCCAGTAAGGCGCCATGATTTTATTTTCTTTATGGCTTAGCGCCAATAAGACTATTGCTGCGATAAGACAAAACAAGGTGGCCTGAATACTGCCTTCCGGCCCAAATTCTCCTCCGGTTAACAGGATTGATCCCTGTATTTTGCTTTCCAGTAAACTTTTAGTTTTTTCGTTTCCGGAAGTGATCGCGCCAAAAATACCCGATTGGGTAAAATTCCACGCAAAATGCAGCGCAATCGGAAACCATAAATTTCGGCTATAAACAAAAGCGGCACCCAATAAGAATCCGGCAAACGTGATACACAATCCCGAAAGCAAAGTGCTGTTTGGATTGGCCATGTGCAGTGCTCCAAATAAAACAGCCGAAATACTGAGGGCAATATAAGTCCCCAGTTTTTCCTCAATAATCCTGAACACAATACCGCGAACCAATATTTCTTCAATAATGGCAATTGTAAAAGCCACCGTAAGCGGAATCAGAATAAACGAAACCGGATTTACGGCAACTACATTAAATCCTCCGCTGATATAAATCACCAGAATCGTTAAGGCCTGAAGTCCAAAACCGATTAAAGTTCCTATAATCAGATTTTGAGCCAGTCTTTTTGACGATAATTCGGTTACGGCTCTTTTTTCATAATAGGTAAAGAAAAGAATATAACTCGTAACGGCTAAGGCCGAAACAAAAATTCCTTTAAAAAGATTTCTGAAGTCTTTATCCAGGGCAGTCATGCCAAGTAATTTGGCGGCAATTTGCTGTCCGATAATAACGAAAGCCATAAAGGTAAGTAAGGCCAGAATGATTTTGGTAACGGGAAAATTAAATATTTTTTGTTTGGCAGTAAGCGTTTCCATCTGAGTTTGATTTAATGATTAACATAAGACAAATGTAGACTGCATTAAAACCAAAAAATAGAACGAAATTTGCCTCCCTTATAATTTTTGAAATTGTTTCGGAAGAAATCCGGTCTGGTTTTTAAACGTCCGGATAAAATGGCTCTGATCGGCAAAGCCGCATTGAAAACTAATTTCGGTCAGATTGTTTTCTTTCGAATCGATCAGCGAAAGCGAACGGTTTATTTTAATCCGGCGCATGTATTCGCCAAGCGTACAGCCAAAATATTTGGGGAAATGTTTTGAAATGGTAATGGGATTTAGATTTAAAACCTGTGCCAGATCCTGCAGATTTGGATTTTCGTTCCAGCAATCGTTGAGCAATTCCTTTAGGCTTTTGACCCAAAACGGACTTTTTTCGAATTGGTCCAAATGGGCGTTCGGGTTCGACAATTGCGCAAACAGCATGTTGATCGTATCGCCCGAAAAAGTATCGGCCACCAGCGATTCCTTAAAAATCTTAAGAATTAAAAATTTAGTAAGCGTGGTATTCCGCACCGATTTTTCGATAATGGCTTCGTTGATCTGAAGTTCTCTGAGTAGGTTTTCTTCAATTTCGAGATTAATGTTTTTAGAAGGGAAAAGCGTATTATGGTTCAGGTGCAATTCATCGCTATGGTAAAACAACAGCGAGCCGGGACCAACATCAAGACTGGAATTTTTTCGTTTTTCCGAAGTGCCTCCTCTCAGGAAAAGCGTAATGTGCGCGTTGTTGTGCGAGTGCCAGCCTTCAAAAACTTTCTGCTGATACTCGGTTTCTACAACTGCAATTCCCTGACTGTTGTTGTAAATGTTTTTGGTATTGCCTAAGTATTTCTCTTTTTCGAGTTCGTACATTATTGTTGGGAATTACAGCAACCAAATTACCACTATTTTAGAAACAATAAGACGTTATTTTTTCCCGATTCTAAAAACGTTGATTGGTTTTACATATTTTGTACTATTTTACTCCTTAATAAAAAGATTATGAAAAAATTAACCGCAGAAGGGCAATAAATTACATAAAATTTAATTGTTTTGTAACAAATTAGAAACATCACAGACTAATTTATTCAAACCTTAAACATTAATTTATGAATACATTTTCATTCAAATCGTTACTTGCCGCTTCGGTATTTTTTGTTGGAGCAACCACTTGTTTTGCACAGGACGTTTTGGTAAACTCCTTAAAACTAAATGCGAGTGATAAAAGTAAAGAGAACTTTAAATTCACAGAACAAATCAATTTAGGAACCACCTCTGTAAAAACACAAGGGTCGTCAGGAACCTGCTGGAGTTATTCTACTAACTCTTTTTTAGAGTCAGAAATGATTCGTTTAGGAAAACAGCCGGTTGAATTGTCTCAGATTTATTCGGCAAGAAATGTTTATGTTGAAAAAGGAATCAATTATGTTCGTATGCACGGAGCAGTTACTTTGGGTGACGGTGGTGCCTTGCACGATGTAATTAATATGTACAGAAAATACGGAACCGTTCCGAGAGAAGTCTACACGGGATTAAACTACGGAACCGATAAAAATAAATTTGGAGAAATGGCGGCACTTATCGAAGGTGTTTTGGCCGCTGTGGTAAAAAATCCAAACGGAGAATTAACACCCAACTGGCAAAAAGCGTATGCAGCGGTTATTGATTCGTATTTAGGAAAAGTGCCGGATAATTTTACATACAAAGGAAAAAATTACACGCCACAATCTTTTGCGAAAGAAGTAGTAGGAATCAATCCGGATGATTATATCGAAATGTCATCGTTTACAACAGCGCCGTATTACCAAAAAACAACCATGATGGTGCCGGACAACTGGTCTTTTGATCAGGTGTACAATGTAAAAGTAAACGACATGACAGACGTTATCGACAATGCTTTGAAAAAAGGATACACCGTAGCCTGGGCAACTGACGTAAGTGAAAAAAGCTTTAGCTGGAAAAATGGTGTGGCGTATGTGCCGACCAAAAAATTCGATGATATGACTGCCGAAGAAAAAGCAGACATGTTTAACGGACCAAAACCGGAACCGGAAATCACACCTGAAATGCGTCAGGCTGCGTTTGACAATTACACCACTACAGACGATCACGGAATGCACATTATTGGTCTTGCCAAAGATCAGACCGGAAGAGAATATTACATCGTAAAAAATTCCTGGGGAGAAACAAACGACTATAAAGGGTTCTTGTTTGTAACCAAAAATTTCGTAAAATACAAAACAACTGCTCTATTAGTAAACAAAGGCGGAGTTCCTGCTGAGATTGCTAAGAAATTAGGAGTGTA
>NZ_WKKE01000009.1 GCF_009674775.1 Flavobacterium sp. LC2016-23
ACAGAGTTGCAAATAGCAAATCTGCAGTCATCCAATCAGGTCTTACTGGTAAAAGTTACTTTAGACAATGATCATACGGCTACTAAGAAAGTTATATTTCAATAAAACAGAAACAATTTGTTTACTCCATAAAAAAACCATTTGCCGCGGCGAATGGTTTTTTTTATGCTTTTTCTTCTCCTTTAATGATAGTAAATATCCCCTGAAGTTGGTATTGCAAGATGTAAATAAGACTATTAAATTGCAGTAAAAATCTTATAATTATTAATTAAACATATTTGACTTTGAGAACAAAAATATTCTTTTTAATAATGGTAATCTGTTTCCTCAATAGAACAGAATTATACGGACAACAGGGAAAAGCAGACCGTACATTTAATACCACCGACGATGGCGTAATTGGTGATGGATTTGATAATATGGTAAGAACCTTATTTTTACAATGGGATAAAAAGCTCCTTGTTGGAGGGGATTATCTGACTTTAAACGGAATGCCATCGCCTTATTTGACACGTCTCAATACAGACGGTTCAATTGATGAGAGTTTTGATACAGGAACAGGTTTAAACGGAAAGGTTTACACTTGTTATGTTCAGCCGGACAGGAAAATTATAATTGGAGGAAGTTTTACAGCTTATAACGGCATAAGTTCAGGAAGACTAATTCGTTTGAATACTGATGGTTCACATGATCCATCATTCAATACGGCAATTGGAGCAACAAACGGAATCATTTATAAAATCTGTCCGCAGACTGACGGAAAAATTATTCTTGTGGGCAGCTTTACAAAATACAATAATGTTACCGTAAACAGAATTGCACGTATTTTACCGAACGGAGCACTGGATACTTCTTTTAGCACAGGAACGGGTTCTTCTGTGACTATTACAAATGCTGAAATATTAGATGATGATAAAATTCTTCTGGCTGGAAATTTTACTGCTTTTAATGGGATGGCAACAAACAGAATTGTCCGCCTGTATCCTGATGGGGGAGTTGATGAGAGTTTTAATATCGGAGCAGCTTTTAATGATGATGTAAACGCAATAGCAGTACAGCCTGATGGCAAAATTATCGTGGGTGGAAAATTTACGGCTTATAACGAGGTTATGGCCAATAGAATTATTCGGTTAAATCAGGACGGAAGCCCTGATGCCAATTTTCTTTCAGGTTCAGGTTTAAGTAAAGATGCTGTTCAGGTTATTAAAATTGATGCTTCCGGTACGATTGCAGTTGGTGGATCCTTTAATGGTTTTTATGACAATACTGAAGTCAATAGATTGTTTTTTTTAAATCACGACGGAACTCTGAAAAGTGATTTTTATACAGGATCAGGACCTGCCTCTTCTTCTGTTTTGGCTTTAGAAAATAATGCGGAAGGATCTTGGTATATTGGAGGTTCTTTCTCTGTTTTTGATGGAGTAAATCAGGGTAGACTGGCTAAAATTACTGCTGATGGAGAATATGATACCGCTTATTTAGCAGCAGGGATTGGTTTTAATAATTCTGTTTTAAAAGTTCTGGCATTAGAAAATAAAAAGACAATGGTATTTGGAAATTTCAATAAATTCAATGGAAAAACTAGTTCAAGAATAGCAAGGCTTTTGGAAAATGGTACATTGGATGAGACTTTTAATTTGGAGCATTCAGGTGCAAATAATGTTATAAAAACAGCTGTTCTGCAAAGCGATGGTAAAATTGTTTTTGCCGGAAATTTTACAAAATACAACGAATTGACTTGTAACAGAATTGCACGAATTTTACCCGATGGTGCAGTTGATACAACATTCAATTTCGGTTCAGGATTTAATAATCAGGTATATGCGATGGCAATTCAGACGGATCAAAAGATTATCGTGGCCGGTAACTTCAGTTTGTATAATAGTATACCAGCGAACAAAATAGTCAGATTGCTGCCAGATGGTTTGCCAGATGCCAGTTTTAATGTTGGTTTTGGCGCGAATGCGATTATTGACGCAATCCTCATTCAACACGATGGAAAAATTCTGGTTGGAGGCCGATTTACTTCTTTTAATGGTACTCTGTCTCCCGGTTTAGTGCGTCTCAATAGTGATGGAAGTATAGATTCCAGTTTCAACACGGGAACAGGTTTTGATAAAAATGTATACGTAATGGCTTTACAATCAGATCAGAAAATAATCGTTGGAGGATCTTTTCTGACATACAATGGTATTCCTCAAAAACGAATTCTCAGATTGAATCCAGATGGAGAGTTAGATACTACTTTTGATTCCGGGGCAGGCTTTAGTAAAGGGGATGTTTTGGCTATTCTCGTACAGCCCGATGATCGTATTTTGTTAGGCGGGACTTTTTCGGGGACATATAAAACGAAATCCTCCCCAAGGCTTATTAGGCTGTTAAAAACAGGAGAATGGGATAGCAGTTTTCAGGCTGCTTTAAACAATAAATTGCACACGATGACTTTTACATCTGATCACAAACTGATGATTGGAGGAGATTTCAATTCTGTTTCCGGATTGTCCAAACATAGAATTGCACGCTTAAAGATTTGCCTTGAAAAGACAGTTTGGGATGGTATTTCATGGTCTAATGGCTTTCCGTCGGGAACAAAAGAAGTTACTTTTACAGAAGACTATTCAAATTTAACAACGGCTAATAGCTGTACTTGTGCCATTACTGAAGGAAAAACAGTCACACTTCTAAGTGGAAATACTTTAAAAATTGAATTCGATTATACCGGTTCCGGAACTTTGATTTTAGATGATACTGCTAGTTTGTATCAGGAGGATGATGAAATTGTAAATGATGGAATCGTACAGGTAATAAGAAAATCATCTCCTGTTTTACAATTTGATTATACTTATTGGTCTTCTCCGGTAACAAATCAAAAGTTGATCGATGTTTCTCCAAATACATTGAAAGATAAATTTTTCTCCTATAATTATCAGTTGAAAGATTGGAATTTAGAAAATCCGTCAAACCCTATGATTTTGGGTAAAGCGTATATTATTCGTGGTCCGCAGCATTTCTCTCCAATATACGCTTCCAGGTTTGATGCCCTGTTTAAAGGGATTCCCAATAATGGAAAAATTAGTTTAGGTTTGGGAGATACGGATACTTTTAATTTAATTGGAAATCCCTATCCATCCGCTATTAATGCAGATTTATTTTTAGAAAAAAATACCGAAAGCATTAGGGGAACTCTTTATTTCTGGACACACAATACTCCAATTGCGAACTATCAATATGCTTCAGATGACTATGCGGTTTACAATTTGCTGGGAGGTGTCGGGACAAGAGCCGCATTATCTTCGGGAATAAATGAAACAATACCAGACGGAACAATTGCTTCCGGGCAGGCATTTTTTGCCGTTAGTAAAAATACCGGAACCGTTGCCTTTCATAATAGTATGCGCATTACTGGCAGGAACTCAATTTTTTTTAAGTCGGATACAAACAATAAAAACACGCAAAAATCAGAAATCGAAAAACATCGTATTTGGTTAAATCTTGAGAATACGAAAGGTGCTTTTAAACAAATTTTGATGGGCTATATCCGGAGATCTTCTGATTTGACAGCGGATGCTGATGGTTATAATGCTGAATCACTTAACGGGAATAAGTATGTTGATTTTTATAGTATTCTTGAAAAGAGAAATCTTGTAATTCAAGGCTCAGATATGCCTTTTGCGATATCAGATTCTGTTTCATTGGGCTATAATACAAATCTGGAAGGAGATTTTACTATTAGAATAGATCACCTTGACGGACTATATAAAAATTTGAATGTTTATATCGAAGATAAAACACTGAAAGTAATCCATAATTTAAAGGATAGTCCCTACTTATTTAAAACTTCCAAAGGCACTTTTAACGAACGTTTTATAATACGATATGAGGATAAGAGTTTAGAAAGCAGAAGTTTGTTAAAACCTGAAGACAGCATTTTGATTACAGAAAAAGGCCGGTCAGTACAAGTGCATTCAACAAAAGAAAAAATTCAGGAAATTGATGTTTTCGATATTTCCGGTAAGTTGATTTACACTAAAAAAACAATTAGTGATTTAGAATTTCAGTTACCAAACTTACAAGTGAGCAAACAAATTTTGCTGTTGAAAATCACTTTAGAAAATAATTATAAGGCAACCCGAAAAATTGTTTTGCCATAAGTAAGAGTACTGTCTTTCCTATCCAAAAACACTCATTTTCTGTAAAGGAGATGGTTTTTAACTTCTTTCTAAATGTTAAAATATCATTGTTTTTATGTTTGAAATTGAAAAATATCGTGTTTTTAGGATTAAAATTTTAATCCACTTCAAAATGCATTTCGTCGATAAACGTAAGCTTTATGGGCTAAACGGCTCTTTTTCAGGTGTACATAAAATGTATTAGTGTTAAAATCTTACATTTTAATTGGAAACATTTAATTTGCCTGTAAATAAAATCGTACCTTGTTGTAATGCTTGTCCAACTCACACAATTATAAGCCAGGAGGTACATTTTGTTTCTCTTTTTATCTGCCAAAATGTAGATTGCTATTTTAAATACCACTAAAGAAAACCGGCATTTTAGTATTTTTATGATAAGATGCATTTTTTAGTCCTCTTATTTTTTATGGTATTTAAAATTTAATGTTACCAGACTTCCCCCAGTGTTTGGTTTTTATTTTTCTTTTAACTTAAAAACTAGTCTGATGAAAAAAAAATTACCATCTTTTCTGTTTCCGTTTTCAATGCATTGTTCTTCTGAAGCTAATTTGCATTATTTAGAAATTCCGTTTTTTAAGACAAAACTTTCTTTTCTTTTTTTATTTGTTTTTGCCTCTTCAGTAGCGCAGACCATATCACATACCTATACAACTAATACTTCGGTATTCGTACCTCCGGGTTTAAGTACGATGACTGTTGAGGCATGGGGCGCCGGAGGTGCCGGAGGAGGTTCAAGTGTTCCCGGATCTGGTTTTGGAAGAGGAGGAGCCGGTGGTGGCGGTGGTGCATACGCAACAGCTGCGATATCAGTTTCGGCTCTAACCAATACCAATATAAATGTAGTCGTAGGGGCACAAACAGCCGGTACAACTGGTAACGGTGCAAATGGAGGCAACTCAACAATTACCGGTTTTGAATCTGTAATTTTAGCAGTTGGAGGATCAGGTGGTACAGCAAATACTGCAGGAGGCACACCAGCTGGCGGTACGGGAGGTCAGGCTTCTGCATCATTTGGTAATCCCGGTACAAAGACTTCGGGAGGTAACGGTGATCCTGGAGGAACTTCACTGCTGAGTCTTTTGTTCTCATCCGGTAAAGGTGGAACTGGTGGTGCACCTGGAGGTGGAGCGGGAGGAGCTGCTATTGCTAGTGTAGTTTTAGGTGTAAATAGTGTAGGTAATAATGGAACCGGCCCCGGTGGCGGTGGCGGTGGTGCTATGACCGCAGGTACAACGGGACCACTGGCCGGAGGTGCGGGTGCTCCCGGACAGGTTAAAATTGACTATACGTGTCCGACTTACAGTATTACCGGAGTTTCAGCAGCAAATGCTTGTACTTCAGCCGGAACCTCTTTGGTTACACTAACAGGAAGTGCTGCTTCTTTACCCGTAGGGACTTATACCGTAACGTATAACCGCAGTAGTCCGGCTGGCACTGGGCTTACGGCAACTTTAAACGTTGCTGTGGCCGGAACAGGTACTTTTACAGCAGTAGGCTTAACTTCTGCAGGATCACGTACTATTACGGTTACAAATCTGGCGTCAGGGGAATGTACCTCGACAATAGGGTCAAACAATGTCGCTAATTTGACTGTTTTTGAAACGACAGATGGGGGATCTGTAACAGGTACCTCACCCATTTGTTCCGGGGCAACGAGCGGTTTGTTGACCTTAAGTGATTATACTGGAACAATCTTAAATTGGGAATCATCAGTTAGTCCATTTTCAACCTGGACAAATATTCCTAACACAGCTGCAACTTATACTTCTGGCCCTTTAACTGTTACAACTCGGTTCAGAGCTGTAGTTCAAAATGGGCCATGTTCTTCCGCACATTCTTCCGCTGTAACGATAACGGTAAATCCGCTACCGCAGGGAAGCCTGACGGCGAACGGGCCATTTTGTGCTACAGGAGCAGGACAACTGACTTTTACAGCGACAGCCGGAACAGGCCCTTACACCATAGTGTACAAAGAAAATGGCGGAGCTGACCAAACGGCAACAAATGTCACAAGCGGTACTCCTTTTGCAACTTTTACAACTCCGGTAATTGCTTCAACAACTTATACTTTAGTTTCAGTTACTGGAGCAAATAGTTGTGTCCGAAGTGCTGCGTTTACCGGAGGTTCTGCCACGATAACGGTAAATCCGTTACCGCAGGGAAGCCTGACTGCGAACGGGCCATTTTGTGCCACAGGAGCAGGACAACTGACCTTTACGGCAACTGCTGGTACAGGTCCTTATGTCATAGTCTACAAAGAAAACGGCGGAACCGACCGTACGGCAACAAATGTCACAAGCGGTACTCCTTTTGCAACTTTTACAACTCCGGTCATTGCTTCAACAACCTATAGTTTAGTTTCAGTTACAGGAGCAAATAGTTGTGTGCGAAGTGCTGCGTTTACTGGTGGTTCAGCAACAATTTCGATTAATCCAATACCGACTGCTCCGATTAATTCCGGAGTTACTCAGCCGACGTGTGCGGTACAAACGGGTACAATAGTTTTAACAGGATTACCTAATATAAACAATTATACGATCACACAAACAGGTACTTTTCCAAACACTTATATGGGAGGCAGTGGTCCTGATCCAACAACTTATGTTATTACAGGCCTTGCTGCCGGAACCTATAACTTTACCGTTCAGTATGCGGGTAGTTGTGTTTCACCACCTTTATCTAATATTACTATAAATCCGCTTATAACTAATACTTACACTACCCTTGGAGGATGGTCAAACGGAACACCAACAATAAATCAAAACGTTGTTTTTGCAGATAATTATACTATTACGGGAGATTTAAACAGTTGTACCTGTATCGTGAATCCGGGAATAAAAATAACAGTCGCGGCCCTAAATACTTTGACGATAAACAATGCTTTAATTGTTGATCCTGCCGTGGGAACCGAATTAATATTTGAAAATAATGCAAGCTTAATTCAGATCAATAATAATCCGGGTATAAATTCCGGTACGATCACCTATAAACGAACAGCAAAACAAATTCTTTGGGGGGATTATGTATATTGGTCGACACCGGTAAGCCCGCAAAAATTAGTTGACGTATCACCTTTAACTTTGTTTGATAAATATTTTGGTTATAATGGAACAAATTGGGTTACGACTCCGGGAAATACCACGATGGTTGTGGGGAAAGGTTATATTATTCGCGGACCACAAACGTATTCAAATTCAGTAGGACAAGATTACACGGCTTCTTTTACAGGTGTTCCGAACAATGGGACGTTGTCTGGTGAAAATATGGATGCTGATAAGTTATATTTAATCGGGAATCCATATCCTTCTGCTTTGGATGCAGATTTGTTTTTGAATGAAAACTTATTTTTAGACGGAACCATCTTTTTATGGAATCACAACACTCCTGTGGGAACAGCGGCCCAATATCAATATAGCGACAATGATTATGCCAGTTATAATACAACCGGAGGTATAGGGACATCTGCAAAAAGCTCTCCGGGACATACGGATAATCCGGCAACAGATGCGGGGGTAAAACCAACTGGTGAAATTGCTTCAGGACAATCTTTTTTTGCAAAAACTATTAGTTCAGGTACGCCAACTTTTAAGAATACGATGAGATTAGGAGGTGCTGATAATAGTCAATTCTTTAAAACAACAAACACTGCAAAGAAAGCAGATTTGGAAAGACATCGTTTATGGCTTAATATGACAAACGAAGGAGGGGCATTTAAGCAATTGCTGGTAGGTTATATAGAAGAAGCTACAAATGGTAACGACAACAGATTCGACGGAATAACCCTTGATGCCAATCCGTTTCTTGATTTTTATAGTATAAACGGTACTTACAAATATGTTATTCAGGGACGCGCATTACCTTTTTCAGATAAAGATGTAGTTCCTTTAGGATATCGTTCTGCTATTGTAAGTGATTTTACTATTGGGATAGATGATTCAGACGGGGATTTGGAAAATCAGGCTGTCTACATCGAAGATAAAGTAACGGGACTGGTACATAATTTAAGGGATAGTAATTATACGTTTTCTAGCGGAATAGGAACTTTTGATAATCGCTTTATATTACGATACACCAATACTTCTTTAGGAATAGATGAATTTGAAAACTCCGGAAAAGAAATTGTTATCAGTACGAAAGATAAAGTAATCAGCATTTACGCCCGTGAGAAAACAATTAACGAGATTCTGATTTATGATCTAACCGGGAACCTTATTTACAGAAAGACAGAGCTTAATGATCCGGCCTTTCAAATTGTAAATTTAAGATCGCAGCATCAGG
Source organism: Flavobacterium sp. LC2016-23 (assembly GCF_009674775.1). Lineage (GTDB taxonomy): Bacteria > Bacteroidota > Bacteroidia > Flavobacteriales > Flavobacteriaceae > Flavobacterium. The sequence goes on from NZ_WKKE01000009.1 coordinate 8,469, forward strand.
TGCTGTTGGTGAAGGTTAAATTAACAGATAACATTACATCCACTCAGAAAGTTATCTTTTAGATTTTAAAAATAGTCTAATAAAAAAGGCAGTTTACCATGAGGTATAACTGCCTTTTATTTAAAAAGTCTTTTGCAAATTCTCATGTGTATTCCGGATTGCTTTTTCATTTTTATAATCAATCCATTTCTGACCTTTGAATTTCCGCATCACAATATCGAAATGGCGCATAATGAAAACATTGTAAAATGCTTTTGATAAATTGGAGATGTTTTTTGGAAAAGAACGCAGGCTCATCGAAAATCCGGGTGTCAGATATTTCATGTAATGCCAATACCCTTCCGGCATGTATAACATTTCACCATGCTTGAGATTGGTAATATACCCTTCTGCATTTTTAAGTGCCGGCCATTTTTCGTAATCAGGATTGTCAAAATCAATGTCTTCCCTCGAGATCAAAGCATGGGGGACTTTGTACATATACTTTGACTGTTCCGGTGCAAACAACATACATTGTTTCTCTCCATGAAAATGAAAATGCAAAATATTGGAATAATCAATATCATAATGCATAAAGACTTTCGAATCCTGTCCTCCAAAAAACAACATGGGCATTTGGCGGACTAATTTTAAGCCGATATCCGGCCATAAAAAGTCCTCATTCAAGGTAGGAACCTGCTTCATTAAATTATAAAGAAAAATACGGTAATTGGTTGGTCTTTGTTCCAGAAGATCAATGTAATCGCTCATTTTCATTTTGGTATGAGCCTCATTAAAGCCATCCTTATGATTTACGGGTCTGTTATCGTATAAGGGAACGATTGTATTACCTGCGATTTCTTTTATATAGGATAATTTCCATTTATGATAAGCCGGCCAGTCTTCGGTCAGCTCTTCAATAACAACTGGAATTTGCTTTTTGACATATTGGGAAATAAAATCAGTTTTGGAGATTTTTTTTACCCTTTCGATTTGTTTTAACTTCATCTCTTTAAATAAAAAAATTGCTTATAACGCTGTGTTATAAGCAATTTAAAAATATTTATTGAGATTTATTAACTCTTTTGATTAATTTTTTGCTTTGATCGAAGCTTCAAGATTTCTTTCAATCGAATGTCCGGGTCTTGACCATTTTGGTTTTTCACCTAACGGAGCGAATTGAGAATCTGCTGCTTCAACCGTTTTGGGCTGTGAAACCTTAGTAAATGGTTTCTGCGGATTCAATCCTAACAACTCAAACATTTTCATGTCTTCCTGTACATCCGGGTTAGGAGTAGTAAGTAATTTGTCTCCTGCAAAAATAGAATTGGCTCCTGCAAAAAAGCACATGGCCTGTCCTTCGCGGCTCATATTGGTTCTTCCGGCAGATAAACGAACCTGTGTTTCCGGCATCACAATTCTTGTCGTAGCGACCATACGGATCATTTCCCAGATTTCAACCGGTTTTTCATCTTCCATAGGAGTTCCTTCAACGGCAACCAATGCATTAATAGGCACTGATTCCGGTTGAGGATTTAAGGTCGAAAGTGCCACAAGCATTCCTGCCCTGTCTTCGATACTTTCTCCCATTCCGATAATTCCTCCGCTGCAAACCGTAACATTGGTTTTACGAACGTTTTCAATTGTTTCTAAACGGTCTTCGAAAGCACGTGTCGAAATGACATCTTTATAATAATCTTCAGAAGTATCTAAATTGTGATTGTATGCATATAAGCCCGCTTCTGCCAAACGCTGTGCCTGGTTTTCGGTAATCATTCCCAAAGTACAGCAAACTTCCATGTCCAGTTTATTGATGGTACGCACCATCTCTAAAACCTGATCGAATTCTTCTCCGTCTTTTACGTTTCTCCACGCAGCTCCCATACAAACGCGTGAGGATCCGCTTGATTTAGCACGCAAAGCCTGCGCTTTTACCTGACTTACACTCATTAAATCATTTCCTTCAACACCTGTGTTGTATCGTGCAGCTTGTGGACAATAGCCGCAATCTTCAGGACATCCTCCTGTTTTTATCGATAACAGCGTAGAAACCTGTACTACGTTCGGATCGTGTTTTTCTCTGTGAATCGTTGCTGCTTCATAAAGCAGGTCCATCATAGGTTTATTATATATGGCGATTATTTCGTCTTTTGTCCAGTTGTGTTTTGTAATGCTCATTAATACATTTTTTTGATGCTTCAAAAGTAGTTAAATTGTTCTAATCCACCAATGATGTATTCTGTAAATGAATATTTAGCACGTTTTTTCAAAAAAGAAACACTCTAAAATCATAGAATTACATTTTTTTATGATTTTAGAGTGCTAAATTCTTTAATTTTATTTTGAAAAATTAATCTGCGACATATTTATTATTCCAATACAACATCATCATCAAAGTGACAATTACCGATGAAGCTATTCCTTCAAACAGCAGGCAGATGCAATAGGTTGGCACAGAAGGATCTCCTCCAAACATAAAAGTCGACGATAGTGTTTTTACATACGCATCACCACCTCTGGCATAACTGTAAACCAGTAATCCGAAAACACTCAGTGCCACACCTACTACAGAAGTGGCCATTGCAGAAACGGCATTGGAAACAAAATTGGTTTCGCCTTCATGAAGGTTCATTCGCATGGTTTTATTTACGCCATAAAATATAAAAAATACATTAAGGGTACGCAGATAAAATAAATCGGCAAGCCCCAATACATTCATCAGTAAAAAATAAATGCCAATTCCAAGGAATATTAAAAAACCGTTGGTGATTTCTTTAGGTAGTTTCATAATGGTTATTTTTAAAGAAGTTAATAGTAAACGATTGACAAACAGTGCTGTATATCAAATTTACTAAAAAAATAACTACGATGATTTAAAAATACCAAAAAGTACGCTGTGGAGTTTTCTAAAGCTGGCCAATAAATGCCAGCGCCGTTTTTTTATCCTGATTTAATTGTGCTTTCAGCAGTTCTACGGATCCGAATTTTTGCTCTTCACGAAGATAGTTCAGTAAAGAAATTTCAATTTTCTGCCCGTAAATATCAGCATCAAAATCAAAAAGATGTACTTCTATGGTTTGCTTTTCTCCGTTTACAGTTGGATTGTAACCAATATTCATCATGCCGAAAACTTTTGTTCCGTTAATCAGGGTCTGAACAACGTAAACGCCCTTTTTTGGAATTTTTTTATAGTCTTCTTCAATATGAATGTTGGCTGTCGGAAAACCTATAGTTCTGCCGAGTTGTTTTCCTTTTACCACTTCACCGTTCAGGAAATAAGCATATCCCAGATAATTATTTGCCAAAGAAATGTTTCCCTCATCTAAGGCTTTTCTGATTTTAGTGGAACTTACAGAAACATCCTGAATCTCTTCAGCTGAAATTTGCTCCACCTCAAATCCGTATTCTTTTCCAAAAGCAATTAAATCATTAATATCAGCCGTTCTGTTTCTGCCAAAACGATGATCATGACCAATAATTATTTTCTGAATATGAAACTGATCCACCAAAATAGAATGCACAAATTCTTCGGCCGTTAATCTTGAAAAACTTTCGTTAAACGGATGAATGACAAGGTTTTCAATTCCGGTTTGTTCGAGGAGTTTTGTTTTTTCGGAAATCGTATTTAAAAGTTTAATTTCTGATTTTTCCTGAAGGACCATTCTGGGGTGCGGGAAAAAAGTAAGAACCAGACTTTCGTATTTGCCGTTTTCAGTGTTTTGCGTAATTCGCTCCAGAATTTTTTTATGACCAATATGTACACCATCAAAGGTGCCAAGAGTTAAAATAGTTTTCTTGGTGGACCGAAAATCGTTTATAGAATGAAAAAGCTTCAAAGCAAATTATTTAAGATGGTGCAAATTTATACTATCTATTTTAAAATCGATGCTCAGCGGAATTGATTTTTTAATGAAATTTAGTTTCTTTTTGTTAAAAAGCGGTTAGTCGTCGATGAAAAACAATTAAATGTCTAATATATATAATAATTTAATTTAATTGGTTTATTTTTGATAGTTTAAATACCACTCGATTTATGAAAAAACTATTACTTTTTATATCAATTGTTTTCTGTTATACCCATACGAATGCTCAAAACGATGGTTTGTGGCAGAAAGTAAATGCAACTTCTGTTTTTAACAGAAAGGTAAATTCTGAAGATTCAGAGAAGTTGTATTTTAAATTAAATGCAGATTTCCTGAAACAAAAACTGGCAGCAGCAACAGATAAACAATCAAAAAGTAATACTTCACAAATTACTTTTCCAAATCAAAATGGAATTTTAGAACGTTTTACGATTTGGGAATCTTCTAATTTTGATCCGGAATTGCAGGCAAAATATCCGGATATCAGAGCGTATGAAGGAGTGGGTATTGATGATAAATCGGCAAAAATCCATTTCAGTCTTTCGCCGGCCGGCTTGCAATCTATGGTACTTCGTACCGATAAAAGCCCGGAATTTATAGAAAACAATCCGGATGATAAAACGCAATATGTAGTTTTTGCTTCGAAAAGTACGCTTGGGAAGGCCAAATTAAATTGTTCTACAAAAGAAGGTTCCAATAATCAGAAAACAGCAAAAAATGCGCTTGCCTCAAAAGAAACGGCAAACAATAAGGTTTTTAAAACTTTGAAACTGGCACTCTCTTGTACTGGAGAATATGCGACTTATTTTGGAGGAACAAAAGCGGGAGCATTGGCGGGAATGAATGCCACACTAACGCGGGTAAATGGAATTTTTAACCGGGATCTTGCTGTGAAATTGGTTTTGATTGCGAATAATGATGCGATTATTTATACCAATGCATCTACTGATCCGTATTCTAATGCTTCTGCCGGAACGGATGGTGCCTGGAATCAGGAAGTTCAGACTACTTTGACAAATGTAATCGGAAATGGTGCATATGATATAGGACATCTTTTCGGTGCTTCAGGCGGAGGAGGAAATGCAGGATGTATCGGTTGTATTTGCGTGGATCCGACAACTTCTGAACCTGCAGGAAAAGGAAGTGGTTATACGTCACCTTCTAATGCAAAACCGGAAGGAGATACTTTTGATATTGATTTTGTAATTCACGAATTTGGGCATCAGTTAGGGGCCAATCATACTTTTTCGTACGATGGTAGTGAGAGAACAAATGTAAATGTCGAGCCGGGAAGTGGTTCTACCATTATGGGATACGCCGGAATTTCTGAGGGGTACGATGTGCAAAATAACTCTGACGATTATTTTGCCTATGTGAGTATTCTGCAAATTCAAAATACACTTTCGGGTGTTAGTTGTCCTGTAAGTACAGCTTTGACCAATAATCCGCCAACCATAAGTGCCGGCTCTGATTATACAATACCCAAAGGAACTGCCTTCGTTTTAAAAGGAACAGGTTCTGATCCGGAAGGAGATACAATAACCTATTGCTGGGAGGAAAACGATAATGCAACAAGTACATCGGGGGAAACGAGTAAAGCATACGCAACAAAACCTGACGGAGCTTTATTCCGTTCTTTTCTGCCGGTTAGCTCACCTGTTCGATATATGCCACAACTGGATGCTGTGCTGCAAAATAAATTATCATCTACCTGGGAGTCTGTTTCCAATATTGCCAGAACTTTGAATTTTACTTTAACAGGACGCGACAACGCAACTCAGGGCACAGCGCAAACCAGAACAGACGCTATGGCTGTTGTGGTAAATGCAAATGCAGGACCTTTTGCCGTTACTTCTCAAAACACAGATAATATTGGCTGGGCAAACGGAAGTCAGCAGACTATTTCATGGAGTGTGAATAACACTACTACTATAGCTGGTTCTGCTAACGTAAATATTAAACTTTCTACAGATGGCGGCTTAACGTTTCCAACTACATTAGTATCCAATACGCCAAATGACGGTTCGGAAATTATTACGGTTCCAACTGATATTAAAGCGACAACCTGCAGATTGCTGATTGAGCCAACGGCTAATATTTATTATGCTGTAAACAGCAATCAGTTTGCTATTGGTTACACGGTTTCAACAGATTCAAAAACCTATACTTTCAATACTCCAATTGTTATTCCGGATGGGAATTTAACCTATACCACAAGAATAATTACGGTGACTGCTCCCTTCAGTACAGCAAAAAATACCATTACGGCAGGTATGGGCAATACTCAGCAAACCGCAAAAAATACAGCTGCTCCGGATGGAACTGCTATTAGTGATGTCGATTTGAATATTAATTTTACACATACTTATTTATCAGACGTTCAGATTAGTATTATGAGTCCTTCGGGCACTATTGTTAATTTGTTTGACGGAAGTTGTGGAAGTGCCTCAAATACTTTGGATTTAAAATATGATGATGCAGGAAGTGCGATCTCCTGCGGAATGACAACGCTGCAAACGGTTTCTCCGGCAGGTAAATTAAGTGCGTTTAATAATGAAAATCCTTATGGTGACTGGACCTTAATGGTTCGTGATATTGATGCCGGAAAAACAGGTACAATAAACTCGGCATCGATTACCATTCAGGCTCAAAAATTTACCTTAGGAACCGATGAGGTGGTAACGGCTATTGATTTTGCCCTTTTTCCCAATCCAAATAAAGGAAGTTTTACGATTCAGTTTTCACCGGAATCTCCGTCAGGGGTTAAAGTTTTGGTGTCTGATATTTTAGGACGAACGGTTTATTCAAAATCTTTTGCACCGTCTTCTAATTTTAATGAAAATATTCAGCTTTCCAATGTTTCTTCAGGAATTTATCTGGTAAGTGTTATTGATGGTAACCGAAAAACGGTTAAGAAAATAGTAATTAATTAATTTGTAACTCGTTAGTTGCAATTGAAAATTAGTGTCAGGCTGAGCGGAGTCGAAGCCCCTTTCATGTGAAAAAGCCTTCCACTTCGCTCACGATGCCCTTCGACTCCGCTCAGGATAACATTGATTTCTAAAAGAATAAAGACATTTCACTCAAATTTATATTTTTAGTGCGCCATTGCCATACAGACAATGCTGATCTTAGCTCCCGGAATTTTTAACAGCGCACGGGAACAGGCTTCGAGTGTGGCTCCGGTAGTCAGGACATCATCGACAATTAAAAAATGTTTATGATGGATTTCTTCTGATAAAAGGACATCAAATATGTTTTCTATATTTTCTGATCTTCCCAAAAGATTCTTTTTTGATTGTGTTTTCGAATATATTTTTCGATATAAAACAGCGTCATTATAAGGAATGTTCAGATTTTCGGCTATGGCTTTTCCAAAAGTACTGACCTGATTATAACCTCTTTCCTTAAATTTTCTTTTGTGCAGCGGTACCGGGATAACAACATCAAACGGAGATACTAATGTTAGTTTTTTCAAATCTTCTGCATACCAGTTGCCTAAAAGAGTTCCGATTTCTTCCCGTCCTTTGTATTTTAGGTTATGAATGAGTTCCTGTACAATCCCTTTTTTATTAAAATATAAGAAAGCAGATGCATGCTCAATGTCAATTTTCCCATAAAACTTTTTGACGGCTTCATTTTTAGGATCCAGATGATATTGGGTCAAAGGCATTTCGTGCCGACATCTACTGCACAATACACTTTCATAAGTCATTAAAATAGTATGGCATCCGGCACAAACTTTAGGAAAAAACAGGTCAATAATATAATTAAACACAAATAGAAAGAATTTAGTTACAAAAATAACGAAATCAGCGCTTCAATCTTTATTATTTTTCTTTTTTTTAAACGTACTTTTTATATTTTTGCATCACTATGGCAAAACAAGAAGATATATTTAAGAATGTGGTTTCGCACGCAAAAGAGTACGGATTTATTTTTCCGTCAAGCGAAGTATACGATGGATTGAGTGCAGTGTATGATTATGCACAAAATGGCGTCGAGTTAAAAAAGAATATCCGTGAATATTGGTGGAAATCAATGGTTCAGATGAATGAAAATATTGTCGGCCTTGACGCTGCAATATTAATGCATCCGACTACCTGGAAAGCTTCAGGCCACGTTGATGCCTTCAATGATCCGTTAATTGACAATAAAGATTCGAAAAAAAGATACAGAGCTGACGTTTTAGTCGAAGATTATGCTGAAAAGTTAAATCTGAAAGCTAAAAAAGAAATCGAAAAAGCAAAAGCCCGCTTTGGTGATGCTTTCAACGAACAGGAATTTATTACGACAAATGCCCGTGTAGTTGAATATTTGGCTAAAGAGAGAGAAATTCTGGAAAGACTTGCAAAAGGGATGAGCGAAGATCTTCAGGATGTAAAAGCGCTAATCGAAGAACTGGAAATTGCTGATCCTGAAACGGGTTCAAGAAACTGGACAGACGTTAAGCAATTCAACTTAATGTTTGGTACTAAACTTGGAGCTTCTGCAGACTCTGCAATGGATTTATATTTACGTCCGGAAACCGCTCAGGGTATTTTTGTGAATTTTCTGAACGTACAAAAATCAGGGCGTATGAAGATTCCGTTTGGAATTGCCCAGACAGGTAAAGCCTTCAGAAACGAAATCGTTGCAAGGCAATTTATTTTCCGTATGCGTGAATTCGAACAAATGGAAATGCAATTTTTTGTACGTCCGGGCGAAGAAATGCAAGCTTATGAATACTGGAAAGAAACACGTTTAAAATGGCATTTGTCTTTGGGATTAGGAAAACAAAATTACCGTTTTCACGATCACGAAAAATTAGCCCACTATGCAAATGCAGCGGCAGATATCGAGTTTAATTTTCCGTTTGGTTTCAAAGAATTAGAAGGAATTCACTCCCGTACAGATTTCGACTTAAAAGCACACGAAAAATTTTCAGGTAGAAAACTACAATATTTTGACCCTGAATTAAATGAAAACTATGTGCCATATGTAGTGGAAACTTCAGTTGGTTTAGACCGTATGTTCCTGGCTGTTTTCGCTACTTCATTACAGGAAGAAACTCTTGAAGACGGATCAACGAGAACGGTTCTGAAATTACCTTCGGTTTTAGCACCAACAAAAGCAGCCGTTCTTCCATTAATTAAAAGAGACGGATTGCCTGAAATTTCCAAGAAAATCATAGATGATTTAAAATGGGATTTCAATGTGGCTTATGATGAAAAAGATGCAGTAGGCCGTCGTTACAGAAGACAGGATGCTTTGGGAACCCCGTTTTGTATTACGGTAGATCATCAGACCATCGAAGATGAAACGGTAACAATTCGTCACAGAGATACCATGAAACAGGATCGTGTAAAAATTACCGAATTAAGAGCCATTATCGAAGATGAAGTTTCGATGAAAAACTGGTTGATGAAAATGTAATTTTTTAAAAATAAAACTCATAAAATCCCAAATTCCGTCTTAGGAGTTTGGGATTTTTTTAATTTAGGCCATCTATTCAGTGCGGTATTTCATGCTTTATTTTTTATGTTAACATTTACCGGAAATGTATCAACAATTAAATTTTTAAATCGTTGTTATTCGTAATTTTAGGGATAGATAAAATCAAGACCTTCCAATATTGAAAAAGTATTCGTATATTATTATTGATGATGACGCCGAAAGCAGTCTGAAAACCAAAACTGTTGCAGAAGGTTTTTCAGAATTAACTTTTGTCGGATCAGCTGCAGATTTTCAACAAGGATTAACTTTGATTTTAAAGCACCGGCCCTCGCTTGTGTTTTTAGAAATTGATCCTAAAGATGTAACATGCGATTTATCGCTTTCTTTCATTAGTGAACTGTATCGGTATTTGTCAATTTTGCCTAAAATAATTGTTACTACCTTAAAAAAAGAATTGGCTTACGATGCGATTCAGTATGGCGTTTTTGATTATATATTGAAACCTGTTCAGGAAACAGATTTGCTAAAGACTATTTTAAAATTAGATAAGATAACCCTGGATGCGCAATTTATTAAAAGAGGAGATTGTAATGCTGCTGTGATTCCCTTCGTTAAAAGTACTCCGAATAGCGAAAAACCACTGATTATCTGTATTAAGTCTTACGGTGATTATCGCTATCTGAATGCGTCTGATATCAGTTATTTTCAGGCCGATAACAATTCAACGGATATTTACCTTAATTCCGGTGAAATGGTCACAGCTTTTAAAACTCTCAAGTATTTTGAGAATGTACTTTCCTATCCTTTTTTCCGAATTCATAACAGTTACATCATTAACCGAAATTATGTGGCACGTATTCATAACGGAAACTCAGTCTGTTACATAAAAAACTCTTCGAAAAAAATTCCTTTCTCAAAAACCTACAAATCAAATGTAGACTTAATTATTACTAATTTTTCTGAAGGTAATTACTTAGAAGTCTAAAAGTTAAGTAATTACATACATTTGACGCTCATTGACTATCAATTGGGCATGTTCTACCACAAACTGATTTTTTCGTACAATATTTTTGGATTCTCCACGTAGATTTGTCCCCATGATTGCAATAAAGTAATCATATACCCCCAAATAAATCACAAACAAAAACCTCAAAATCATGAAAAAAGCAGCTTTAACATTCGGACTATTTTCTTTAGTAATGGTAGCAACTTCATTTACATCACCGGAAGAAGTAAAAAACGCAGGGAATAAAGATTTAAATATTATTAACCCTATCGATAACGGTACTTCAATGGGCAGACGCAAGAGCGATTTTGCCGGAAAACAAAATCAATTGGATTTAAGTACAAAACAATCCGGTAGTTTTACTACTGACAGCCAGTCAACACGTATGAGCGTGAAACTGGATTAAGAAATAAAAAATAAAATATAGGATAAGGCTGTCAATTTTTTGGCAGCCTTTTCTTTTTCGGCTATAGTTTTTAGTATTTTTGATGAAATTCAAAATGCTATTGAAAAATAATTATTTAATATTATTCCTGCTGTCTGTCGTTTTTTTTGGTTGTACCACAAAAGACCGGGAGAAGAAAAATATAAAATTATCGGAAGATAGCCTCGCCACTTATTTATCATTAGCCAATGATATTAACCTTCCTTTTAAGTACAAACAAGATTATAATAAAAAGGCATTTGACATTATTATAAATCAGAAAGATGACTCTCTCAACAGAGTCAATCTTTTTAGAATTGCCAATCGCTATTATAATATGAGCGACTGGAACTCCTATCTTCAAACCACAAAGCTGGTATTGGAACGATCCAAAAACTCCAGGGATTCTGTCAATATGGCGAAAGCCTATGGCTATTTAGGCGATTATTACAAAGTGAAATCTATTGCGGACAGTGCTTTTATGAATTATTTTAAGGCAGAAAAATTATATCTGAAGATAAACGACCATTATAACCTGGCCAAAACTTTTTTAAGTAAAGCGGGTCTTCAGTATAATGAAGGGGATTATTTTGAAAGTGAAATCAGTATTTTTAAAGCACTCCGGATTTTAAAGCAACGAAAAAACGTTAACGATCAGCTTTACGATTGCTATAACCTATTGGGAATTTTGTATAGCGAACGCGAGGAATTTGACAAAGCTCTTGAATTTCATCATAATGCCCTGAGCACGCTCACTGATAAATCAATTCCTGCCGACTTTCAATTAAAGGCAACCTCTTTGAATAATATCGGTTTTGTCAATTTAAGGATGCGGAATTACAGTAAAGCAAAAATGTATTTCAGGAGAGGTCTCGATGAAAAAAATTTATATAAGGAGAATACCTTCCTGTATGCTATTTTATTAGACAATCTGGCCTATTCAAAGTTTAAACTAAAAGAATCAGGAGGGCTTCCGGATCAGTTTTACAGAGCTTTAAAAATCAGGGACAGCCTGAGTATAAAATCAGGTGTTGTATTGAGTAAAATACATTTATCAGAATATTATTTCTCCAGGAAAGATACTTTCAAAGCCATTCAGTATTCGAAACAGGCATTAGTTTTATCACGCAGTCTAAACAAAATAAGGGACATACTGGAAGCACTGAAACAAATTGAAACAGTGGATCCTAAAAATGCTTCGGTTTATACAAGGGAATATATTCGTCTTAATGACCGCATGCTCAAATCGGAGCGTAAAATGGGCGAAAAATTCTCCCGCATTGAATATGAAACGAATGAAATAAAAGACCAAAACTCGAATCTGCAGGAAAAGAATAAAACCCTGGTGTATGTTTTTAGTATTTGTACTCTGGTCGGTTTGTTTTTTTACGTGTACAAAACCCAACAAGCCAAAAACAGGGAGTTACTTTTTAAGCAACAGCAGCAAATTGCCAATGAAGATATTTATAATTTGATGATCTCCCAGCAGAATGATATCGAAATGACCCGCATCAGAGAAAAGAAAAAAGTGGCTCAGGAGCTGCATGACGGTGTTTTGGGAAGAATGTTTGGAGTGCGGATCAGTCTGGACAGTTTAGATAAGATCGATGAAGCGGAAGCCGCCCTAAAAAGAAAAAAATATTTAACGGAACTTAAAAACATAGAGGAAGATATACGTGAAATTTCACATGATCTAAATAGGGAAAAATCAGAATTAATTAATAATTTTGTTTTGATTCTGAACAAATTGTTTGATAATCAACAAAACACTTATCCTTCCAAACTGATTACTGCTTTTGATTCTCAGATTAAATGGGAACTGGTTAGCAATGCAGTCAAGATTAATTTATACCGGATTGTTCAGGAAGCGTTACAAAATTGTAATAAGTATGCCAGGGCAAAGACGATTACAGTCGAATTTAAAAGTGAAATAAATTATTTGATTTTAGCTGTCTTTGATGATGGAGTTGGATTTAATCCCCACAGAACCAAAAACGGGATAGGATTGCATAATATCGAATACAGAGCTGCAGAATGTAAGGGCACCGTTACCATAAAATCTGCCAAAGGAGAAGGAACCCTTCTTTTAGTAAAAATACCCATAGATCAAAAAATTAACCTACAGAAGAAATGACAGTTGACCCCAACACTTTAGTTTCGCAATTAATAAAGCAAAATATATTAATTGTAGATGATCATCCTTTTATTATTGAAGGATACAAAAATGCGATCACACGTTATAATACGAAACAATACGAATTTGTGATTTCGCAGGCTTACGATTGCAGATCAGGATATGATTTGATACAGGATGAAGCAACACCGGATTTTGACGTTGCTTTTTTAGATATTAGTATGCCTTCCTATGAAGAAAAGGATATTTTTTCAGGAGAAGATCTCGCCAAATTAATATCCAAAAAAATGCCTCGCTGCAAAATCGTTTTATTGACGATGTACACGGAATTACTGAAAATTAAAACAATAATCAGGACCATAAGTCCGAACGGTTTGATTATTAAAAATGACCTGACTTTTGATGAACTGCTTTTTGCATTCGACAGAGTAATGAAAAATGAAAAATATTACAGCCAGTCGGTGCAGAAAATGCTGAGCCAGGCGCCTTATAATTCGATAGAAGTGGATGAATTTGACAAGCAGATTTTATTTCATTTGTCAAAAGGAACCTCTGTGGCCGATATGCCGCAGTATATTCCAATTTCTTTAAATGCCATAGAAAAGAGAAGGACCAATTTAAAAGAACTTCTGAAAATAAAATCCGGATCTGATGAGGATCTGGTAAAGGAAGCTAAAAGTAAATCGCTTTTCTAACCTGAAATTCCAAAAACAAAAAATTCCAAATCCCAATAACGCGAGTCATTGGGATTTGGAATTTTTTATTTGATATTTTTTAAAGTTTATTCGCTTAAAGCATCCCATCCACGGGCTTTTAAGGCAATTTTGGTATTGGCACGTGTTACTAAATGAATGCCTTCACTTTCATCTGCCATATGACCAATAACCGAGAAATTCGGATTTCCTTTTATTTTATCGAAATCATTAATGTCAATGGTAAATAACAATTCATAATCTTCACCTCCATTAATCGCAACCGTCGTACTGTCAATATTGAATTCTTCACAAGTCGAGATAAATTGCGGATCTAACGGAAGTTTGTCTTCGTATAAATTACAACCCACTTTTGACTGTTTGCACAAATGAATAATTTCAGAGGATAATCCGTCCGAAATGTCAATCATTGCCGTGGGCTTGATTTCAAGGGCGTGCAATAAAGTACGGACATCTTTTCGCGCTTCAGGTTTCAGCTGACGCTCGATCAGATAACTGTACATATCTAAGTCCGGCTGGCTGTTTGGGTTGACCTGAAAAACCTGTTTTTCACGTTCCAAAACCTGTAATCCCATATAAGCGGCGCCAATATCTCCGGTAACAACAAGCAAATCGGTTTGTTTGGCACCATTTCTGTAAACGATTTCGGCAGCATCAGCTTCACCGATTGCCGTAATGCTAATAATCAGTCCTTTTTGTGATGAGGTAGTGTCTCCGCCAATAACATCTACTTTATATTCTTTTGCAGCGTGCGTAATTCCTTCAAATAATTCTTCTAAGGCTTCCAGTGGAAAACGATTAGAAACGGCTACAGAGACCGTTATTTGCGTTGGTCGGGCATTCATGGCGCAAATGTCAGACAGGTTTACAACAACAGACTTATATCCTAAATGTTTAAGCGGCATATAAGCCAGGTCAAAATGTACGCCTTCAATCAGTAAATCGGTGGAAACCACTACTTTTTTGTCTTTAAAATCAAGAACCGCTGCATCATCTCCAATACTTTTTAAAGTAGATTCCTGAGTAACATCAAAGTTTTTGGTTAAATGTTCAATCAGGCCAAATTCGCCTAATTGCGCTATACTGGTACGTTGTGGATTTTTATCTTCGATCATTTTCTTTAAGGTACAAAATTTTTAAGGTGCAAAGGTACAAATTTTAATCGCTTAATACAGCAGACAAAGACCAGTGTGTCTTTGGTGTCTGTCGGAAACACTTGTAAATCGCGTCTTTTTTTAAATGATATTTTTTTCGCATCTTTAATAGAATAAAAAAATCACAAAATGAAAACATTTGCTATCGTTACACTCACCGTAAATCCTTCCGTAGATAAAAGCACTCGTTTTTCAGGCCTGATTGCTGAACATAAAATAAGATGCGAAAACCCGAAATTTGATGCTGGCGGAGGCGGAATAAATGTTTCTAAAGCTATTGTACGTTTAGGCGGAAGTTCGTTAGCCGTTTTTACATCAGGCGGACCAGTCGGTGAAATGCTCAAAGATTTAGTCAAAAAAGAAGGAGTCATTTTTGAAGCCATTCAGACCGTAACACCAACGAGGGAAAACTTTATTGCAGTTGATGATACTACGAATTCGCAATATCGTTTTGGATTTTCCGGTAATATTTTATCTGATTCTGAGGTTAAAAAAATCCTTGAAACGATTTCGAATTTAAAACCGGGGTTTCTGGTAGTAAGCGGAAGTTTAAATGAAGGTTTGGCAACAGACTTTTATCAAAAAGTGGCTGAAATTGCGAGGAAATCAAATTCGAAATTAATAGTAGATACCTCCGGGGAAGCTTTAAAGAAAGTACTGGAAACCGGATGCTACCTGATCAAGCCAAATGTAGGCGAACTGGCAAAATTAGTCGGAGCCGAACGTCTGGAAATGGAAGAAGTCAATGAAGCCGCCAAAAAAATCATAGCCAAAGGAGGGGCCGAAATTGTAGTCGTTTCTCTCGGCCCTCAGGGAGCAGTTTTGGTTACAAAAGATGCTTATGAATATGTTCCGGCGCCAAACGTTGCCAAAAAAAGTACCGTTGGAGCAGGAGACAGCATGGTCGGAGGAATGGTTTGGGCATTGTCTCAAAATAAAAGTTTGAAAGAAGTCGTTCGGTGGGGAGTGGCCTGTGGTTCTGCCGCAACAATGAACGAAGGGACACAATTGTTTAAGCCTGAAGATGCCAATCGTTTGTTTGAATGGTTGAAGGAAAAGTAATTTTTGGTTAGAAGTTTTTACTACTTAAGGAGGGAAAATAAATATTTTTTTTCCTGCTGACAAACTGTTGTCACCGACCCTCAATAATTTTGAAGTATTAAAACAATTAAAACTTTAAAACCATGAAAACATTAGCTGCACAAGTAATTACTCCCGAAGATTTGTTGAAACACTGGCAAGGACACCGCGCACTGACCCGTCGCGTAATTGAACTTTTTCCTGAAAAAGATTTCTTTGAATTTTCGATAGGCGGCATGAGAACATTTGCCAAATTAACCGATGAACTTTTAGCGATTGCGGTTCCGGGCTTAAAAGGAATTGTAAATAAAGAAGTGAAAGGATTCGCCGAAGAATCAGATAAATTGATTTTTAAAGCCCAATATCTTGAAAAATGGGACGAAGCGACTTCAGAAATCAATCAGTATTGGGAAAAATTATCGATTGAAGATTTTAATGAAACCTTTAATCTTTTCGGACAATATGAATTTCCGGTTATTCAGAATATCTTGTATTTTATTGATAACGAAATACACCACCGCGGACAAGGTTATGTTTATTTAAGAGCATTGGGGATTGATCCTCCTTTTTTCTGGGAAAGATAGCATTCCTGAAGATTGGCCAGATAAAAAAAAACTCCTGAAGATGAATGTAACATTCGCTTTAAGGAGTTTTTTTTATAAAAGTCTTTTTCTGTTGATTTCCAGTAATTCTAAAGTCCGGACTTTAAGACTCTCCGGTTCCAGAATGGTAGCATAATCCCCAAACATTAAAAACCAACGCGGAAAACCACTCTCGATATCACGGCACATAAAGGTCATTTCTATTTGTCCGTCGATTTCTTTTTCAGAGACAAAACCGTGATATTTTTTTTCGAATTCGAGGTATCGGGCAATTTTTTTTTCAATCAGGATTCTGACTTTGATCGTCGGAATGGTTTCATTTTTATTTAAATAAGTCTCCAGGGAATCGTGTTCTATTGTAAAATCACATTCGGTTTTTTTAATGCTCTGAATCCTGTCGGTTCTAAATTGGCGATAATCTTTTCGCAAATGGCAATACCCCAGAAAATACCAGTTGTTATGATCATGAAAAACGCCGACAGGTTCAATATTTCTGTTCGTTGGTTCTTCTGCTTCTACCGCTTTATAATACAGAATTATTTGTTTTTTCTCTGCAATACTCTCAAACAAAAGGGCCAGCGTATTGGGTGATTTATCATGAAAAAGCGGTTCAGCGGTTTGCATAACCACTCTTGATTCAATGTTCGAGAGCCAGTCTTTATCGGTACTTCGCAAAACCGACTTTAATTTGTACATCGCTGATGCATAATATGATCCAAGAGACGGATCGGTGAATTTCTGCATCAGTTTTTCGGCAGCAATAAAACTGCTTATTTCTTCACGCGTAAACATAACGGGAGGCAGCCGATAGCCTTCCATCAAAGCATAACCCACTCCGGCCTCACTGTAAATAGGAACTCCTGAAGCCTCCAAAGTTCGGATATCGCGATAAATAGTTCGTAAACTCACGTCAAAACGATCGGCCAATTCCTGTGCTTTTACAATTTTCTTAGATTGTAATTGAATCAGGATAGCGACAATCCGGTCAAATCGTTTTGGGGTTTCGTCCATTTTTTATTTTCTTTTGAGGTGCAAAGGTGCAAAGGTTCAAAGATACAAAGGTTCAGCGTTTAGAGAAGTAAAAAATTGGTTCCAAATTAGGACAGATTTATGGGTTGAAAAATTATCTGAAATTTGTATTTGTCGCAGAGGCGCATAGCAGTGCGTCTGCGCAATCTATATCCGTTTGATTAAAAGACTATGATTTATGTAATTGCCGAAATTCTTTTCGGAAGACGCACTGCTGTGCGCCTCTACAATATACCTTGAGAATGTAATATTATGTTTGTTATGAAAAGGTTTTAAAAACAAAAAACCCAACAACTTTCGTCATCGGGTTCAATCTATATTCTTTGCTCTTTATTCTGTTTTCTAACAAGAACTAGTCGTTCAATTTCAAAACAGCCATAAAAGCTTCCTGAGGAATTTCAACATTTCCTACCTGTCTCATACGTTTTTTACCTTTTTTCTGTTTTTCCAAAAGTTTACGTTTACGGGAGATATCCCCACCGTAACATTTTGCGGTAACGTCTTTACGAAGTGCTTTAATCGTTTCACGGGCAATGATTTTAGCACCAATTGCCGCCTGAATAGGAATGTCAAATTGTTGTCTCGGGATTAACTCACGTAATTTCTCGGTCATTTTTTTACCGATGTTGTAGGCGTTGTCTTCGTGAATCAAGGCAGAAAGCGCATCCACAGTCTGTGCGTTCAGAAGAACATCCAGTTTTACTAATTTCGACGTTCTCATTCCGATTGGAGAGTAGTCAAAAGAAGCATACCCTTTAGATACCGTTTTCAGACGATCGTAAAAATCAAATACAATTTCCGCCAGCGGCATATCAAAATTAAGTTCCACACGTTCTGTTGTCAAATACGTCTGATTGGTAATCTGACCACGCTTTTCGATACATAAACTCATTACGTTTCCAACGAAATCCGCTTTTGTAATAATGGTGGCTTTAATAAACGGTTCTTCAACACGGTCCAGTTTTGATGGTTCCGGTAAATCGGACGGATTGTTTACAACAAAAGAAGTTTCAGGATCTTTTTTGGTATATGCCAGATACGAAACGTTAGGTACTGTAGTAATTACCGTCATGTCGAACTCACGCTCTAATCGTTCCTGGATAATTTCCATGTGAAGCATTCCTAAGAATCCGCAACGGAAACCAAAACCTAACGCAGCAGAGCTTTCGGGAGTAAATACCAGTGAAGCATCATTCAGCTGCAGTTTTTCCATAGAAGAACGCAAATCTTCGTAATCTTCGGTATCAACTGGATAAATTCCGGCGAAAACCATTGGTTTTACATCTTCAAAACCGGTAATCATATTCGTGGTAGGCGTTTTGGCATCGGTTAGTGTATCACCTACTTTTACCTCTTTGGCTTCTTTAATTCCGGAGATCAAATAACCAACATCACCTGTAGAAATAACATTTTTAGGAACCTGGTTCAGTTTTAAAGTTCCAACTTCATCGGCAAAATACTCATTGCCGGTGGCCATGAATTTAATTTTTTGTCCTTTTCTGATTTCCCCGTTTACGACTCTGAAGATTACTTCAATTCCACGAAACGGATTGTAATGTGAATCAAAAATCAGTGCTTGTAACGGTTCGTCCACATTTCCTTTTGGCGGCGGAATTTTTTCAATAATAGCAGCCAGAATATTTTCGACACCAAAACCTGTTTTTCCCGAAGCGTGAATAATATCTTCCAATTTACATCCCAGTAAATCAATAATATCATCGCTCACTTCTTCCGGATTGGCACTTGGTAAATCTACTTTATTCAAAACCGGAATAATTTCGAGGTCATTTTCTAAAGCCAGATATAAGTTAGAAATCGTTTGTGCCTGAATACTTTGTGCGGCATCAACAATCAAAAGAGCTCCTTCACAGGCAGCAATAGATCTTGAAACTTCGTATGAAAAGTCAACGTGACCGGGAGTATCAATTAAATTTAAGATGTATTCTTCTCCTTTATAAGTATATTCCATCTGAATGGCGTGACTTTTTATCGTGATTCCACGCTCGCGCTCCAGGTCCATGTTGTCCAGCAATTGTGCTTTTTCTTCACGGGCTGTAACGGTTTGTGTGGCACCTAATAAACGGTCTGCCAGTGTACTTTTACCGTGGTCAATGTGTGCAATAATGCAAAAGTTACGTATCTTCTTCATTTTCTATTTCAATTCTCTATACGAGTTTTAAGTATTTTTTCGGGTATAAATTTACGCCGTAGCAATTGCTGCAGAGCGTGTTATTAAGGCGCAAAGATAGCGGAAAGTTTTGGATTCTGGAATGTAGTTGTCCGATTTTGAATTTAGAGGACATAAACAAGGTTTTAAAAGCGCTGAAAAGCCTTAATTCATTTAAAATCAGTAGCTGATTTACCCTTAGAAATTTACGGAATGTTTTCTTGTACGGGTTTATTTGTGAAAAATCCATGCGCAATGCTGAAGATTTTTCTTTGGGCATTTTTTCGGGGGAATTAAAATTCAAAATTGAATCCCTTCTCGGTCAGTTTTTTGTAAACTTCGGGATCAAATTTATATAATTTGGCAGCTCTGTGGGAAACCGCTTTTTGTTTTTCTTCGAGTTCGAGCAGTAACTTCATGTGCAGAATTTTTCTGCGAAAGTTGGGCTTGTCCAGTTCGATTCCTAATATTTCTTCGTAAAGGTGCATCAATTGTAACAAGGTAAATTTTTCGGGTAAAAGATTGAAACCAATCGGAGCCTGACGAACTCTGTTGCGCAATTGCATCAGACTGAATCTTAAAATTTCATTGTGATCAAAAATCAGATCCGGAACCTCCTTAATTTTATACCATTTCGCTTCAATTACTCTTAAACCGGATTTGATGTTATAGTCTTCCCGATTTAGTAAGGTATAATAGCCAATAGTGATTACTCTTTTGAAACTCACACGCCCGGGATCCGTAAAAGCTTTTAACTGCTCCAGGTAAAGGTGTTCCAGATTGGTTAGTTCGTATACAATTCGGTGTGCAGCATGATCAATACTTTCTTTTGTATTAATACAACCGCCGAGAAGCCCCCATCGTCCTATGCTTTCTCCTTCTGCATGCTGTACTAAAAGGACTTCGAGATTTTGTTTATTAAATCCAAAAATCACGCAGTCGATTGTAATTCCGTCAATAATAGCGGTATCGATTTCTTCAGCTATTTCTGAAGTTGCCCTAAGATCGATTTTAGAAGAGAGAGATTCCATTTTTGGGTAAAGACTGCGGTTTAAAACTCAAAATTGAATCCTTTTTCGGTAAGTTTTTTGTAAATGTCCGGGTCAAATTTATACAATTTTGCGGCTCGGTGTGAAACATCCTTTTGTTTTTCATCAAGCGCTACCAGTAACTTCATGTGCAGAATCTTACGTCTGAAATTTGATTTATCCATTTCTACGCCCAGAATTTCCTCGTAAAGATGCATCAGTTGCAATAAAGTAAATTTCTCAGGAAGAAGATTAAATCCCAAAGGTGCCTGGCGAACCCTGTTGCGAAGATGTTTGAGACTGTATGCTAAAATTTCGTTGTGATCGTAAATTAAATCCGGGATGCTGTTTATTTTGTACCATTTGGCATCAGAAGCTGTAAAACCGGCTTTAATATTATAATCTTCACGTTTTACCAAAGCATAATATCCAATAGTAATGACACGTCGAAGCGGGAAACGATCCGGATCCCCGAATGCTTTCAATTGCTCTAAGTAAATATTGTCAAGGCCCGTAAGTTCGTTCAGTAAACGGTGGGCAGCAGAATCGGTGCTCTCTTTTTTATAAATCCAGCCTCCCGGAAGTCCCCATTTTCCTTTACTGATTCCTTCCCCGTGCTGTACCAAAAGTACTTCCAGACTTCCTTTGTCAAAACCAAAAATGACACAGTCAATTGTGATTGCGTTCATTGCAGTCTGTTCGCTCTTTAAAAGTGAATCCTCATCTTCATTTTTAACCATATCCTACTTTAAATTTTGACAAATTAAATAAATAAAATGAATAATTGATATCATAAATCTTTTATATTTTTTTTAACACAACAATTTTCTGATACTCAGCGGGTTGTTTTACCGTCTTTTTTTTTGTTTAATTTATTAATTCTTAAATGTCTGATTGTCAAATTGCTAATTCGATGTTTTTTCGATAATTTTTATTTCTGTTTGGCTTTCATTTTTAATGTATTAATAAAAATCACTACGCATTAATCGGAATAGCCAAAAAAAATATCTAATATTTTGTTAATACAGAAAAAATGTTTTACACTTGTAGTCAAATTTACCATAAGATAAGTTCAATTTGACTATTAGTTCTTAGGACAACAATAATTCTTTAATTAAATAAAATATAGCTGATGTTATTTTTAGGAATTGATTTAGGAAGCTCCTCTGTAAAACTCTCTGTTTTTGATCCGGAAAAAGGAGCAACCATTGGTGCAGTTAGCGTTCCTGATTTTGAAATGCCAATTATTGCTCCGGAATTTGGGTGGGCGGAACAAGATCCGGAATCCTGGTGGAAGTACGTAAAAGACGGAATCAGGCAATTAGGCTCAAAATCAAATATTGATTTAAAAAAGATTGCCGGAATCGGTATTGCGTATCAAATGCACGGATTGGTTTTGACCGATGAGAATTTAAATCCGGTTCGTTCTTCGATTATCTGGTGCGATAGCCGTGCGGCAATTATCGGGGATGAAATTTACGCTAAAATCGGTGCTGAGAATTGTCAGCGACAAATTTTAGGGAGTCCGGGAAATTTTACTGCTTCCAAATTGAAATGGGTAAAAGATAATGAGCCAAAGGTTTTTGAAAAAGCAAAATACATGATGCTTCCAGGCGATTTTATTGCTGCGAAATTATCAAAAACGGCACAAATCAGTACTTCAGGATTGTCCGAAGCGGCTTTATGGAACTTCTCGGAAGGAAAATTAGCTACAGAAATTCTGTCTCAGATGGGATTATCGGAAGCCATTGTTCCTGAAATTGTTTCTAATTTCGGCATTCAGGCGACTGTTTACACTGAAATTGCTCAGGAATTGGGATTAAATTCAGCGGTACAAATAACGTATCGCGCGGGAGACCAGCCCAACAATGCATTATCACTGAATGTTTTGAAACCCGGTGAAATTGCCACCACAGCCGGAACTTCGGCAGTAGTTTATGCCGTGAGTGATCAGGATACTTACGACAAACAAAACAGAATCAATACTTTTTTACACGTCAATAATACAGAAGCCGAAAAACGCAACGGTGTAATGTTGTGTATTAACGGTTCCGGAATTTTATACCAGTGGTTGCGAAAAATCATGTCGGTAGACAAGGCCGAACTGATTGCTTACGAAACATTAAATGCCGAGGCCGCAAAGGTAGAAGCCGGAAGCAACGGACTTCGTTTTTACCCTTTCGGAAATGGGGTGGAACGTATTTTTAATAATAAAAATGCAACTTCGGGAATTCAGAATTTAAACTTCAATATCCATCAGCCCTCTCATTTAGTGCGCGCGGCCTGCGAAGGAATCGTGTTTGCCATGAACTACGGTTTTGATGTCATGAAAGAAGTAGGCGTTTCCGGAACTGTGGTAAGAGCCGGAAATTCAAACCTGTTTTTAAGTCCGGTTTTCAGGGAAATCTTTACCAATACCACACAAACTACTTTAGAATTATACAATACTTCGGGAGCTGAAGGTGCCGCGAGAGGCGCTGCTTACGGTTACGGATATTACAGTTCACTGGAAGAAGCTTTTCAGGGATTGCAATGTCTGGATCGAATTGAACCCAATAAAATCCTGACTACTCAATATCAGGATTTATATCAGGAATGGAAAAATCATATTAAAATCGAACAATAGTAATGAGCACAACAAAACAAACTTATTTCAAAAACATAGACACGATTAAATTCGAAGGAAGAGAAAGTGATAACCCGTTAGCGTTTAAATGGTACGATGAAAATCGTGTCGTTGCAGGTAAAACCTTAAAAGAACATTTGCGTTTTTCAATGGCTTACTGGCATACGCTATGTAATACGGGAGGCGATCCGTTCGGTGCTTCGACGGAAACTTTTTCATGGGATAAAAATGAAAATGCAATTCTAAGAGCGAAAGATAAAATGGATGCGGCTTTTGAATTTATGACCAAGCTGGGTTTGCCTTATTATTGTTTTCATGATGTTGATGTGGTGGATGATGCGCCGACTCTGGCAGAATTTGAAACCCGTATTCAGACTATGGTTGAATATGCGAAACAGAAGCAACAGGAATCCGGAATTAAATTGTTGTGGGGAACTTCAAACTTATTCAGCAATCCCCGCTACATGAATGGTGCCGCAACGAATCCGAACTTTGATGTTTTGGCTTATGCAGGTGCCCAGGCAAAAATTGCAATCGATGCTACTATTGCCTTAGGCGGTGAAAATTATGTTTTCTGGGGAGGCCGTGAAGGATATATGAGCCTTTTGAATACAGACATGAAAAGAGAACTGGACCACTTGGGGAGGTTTTTAAATACGTGTAAAGATTATGCCCGCAAAGAAGGTTTCAAGGGAAACTTTTTAATCGAACCAAAACCAATGGAACCGACCAAGCATCAATATGATTTTGATGCAGCGACTTCATTGGGATTCATTACTAAATACGGACTTCAAAACGATTTCAAATTAAATCTTGAAGTCAACCATGCCACACTTGCTGGACATTCTTTCGAGCATGAATTGCAGGTTGCCGTTGATGCCGGAATGTTAGGAAGCATTGATGCCAACAGGGGGGATTATCAAAATGGCTGGGACACCGATCAGTTCCCTATTAATCTTCAGGAAGTTACCCAGGCGATGCTGGTTATCCTTGAAGGTGGCGGAATTCAGGGTGGCGGCGTAAACTTTGATGCCAAAGTGAGAAGAAATTCGATCGATTTAGAAGATAAATTCATCGCACACATTTCAGGAATGGATGTTTTTGCAAGAGGATTAATCTGTGCCGATCATATTTTACAAAATACAGATTACAGAAAATTACGCACGCAGCGTTACAGTTCGTTTGACAGTGGTAACGGAGCGAAGTTCGAAAACGGAGAATTATCTCTGGAAGATCTGAGCAAAATTGCCCGTGCAAATGGGGAACCTCAGCCCTTGAGCGGCAGACAGGAATTATTCGAACAGATTATTTCGAATGCATACTAAATTAAATTATAAGGTAACTAACTATAAATTTAACCAATTCTTAATTATTATGAAAAGCAAATATTGTATAAAAACAACAATGCTTCCGTTTTGTATGGCACTGCTGCTAAGTGTCTTTACATTACAATCTGGTTTTGCACAGGAGCAATCGCAGGTCGTAAGTGGAAATGTAAAATCGGCAGAAGACGGTATGGGCGTTCCGGGTGCTACGGTTGGAATTGAGGGAACCAAAACGGCAACCTCGACAGATTTTGACGGGAACTTTAAACTGGAAGCAAAAACGGGTAACGTACTTGTCATCAGTTTTATGGGATTTAAAACGCAACGTATCACTGTTGGAACCCAGAAAACAATTACGGTTACTTTGCAAACAGAAGCGGCAGACCTTAAGGAGGTTGTCGTAATTGGGTATGGTTCACAGAAAAAAACACTGGTAACAAATGCTGTTACTCAGGTTAGTGGAGAAAATCTTGCCAGAACAAATACTACAAATGCACTACAAGCTCTTCAGGGTCAGGCTGCGGGAATCCAGATTACGTCTACTTCAGGGCAACCGGGAGAGGGATTAAATGTGGTGATCAGAGGTGTGGGTTCAACAGCAGGAAGCAGTCCGCTATATGTGGTAGACGGAATCCTTACAAGTGATATTTCCTATTTGAGCAATTCAGATATAGAATCTATTTCTGTATTAAAAGATGCTGCGTCTGCTGCTATTTATGGTTCGCAGGCCTCTAATGGAGTTGTTTTGGTTACCACCAAAAAGGGTAAGAAAGGGGCTGCAGGACAAATGACTTTCGATCAGTATTACGGTGTTCAATCGGTAGCCAGAAAGGTAGATTTACTGGATGCTAAAGAATATGCCACGATCTTAAATGAAGCTGCCGTAAATTCTGGTAAAAATCCATACTTTACGAATGCACAAATTGCCGGATTGGGAAAAGGAACCAACTGGATGGATCATATGTTAACGGATAATGCCGCTACTAAAAACTTCTCATTTGGTGCTTCCGGTGGTTCGGATAATTCGGTTTATTCTGCATCCTTGTCTTATTTAGGGCAGGAAGGAGTTGTAGGAGGTAAAGATTTATCGAACTATGAGCGTTATAATTTCAGATTCAATTCAGAACATAAATTATACAAAGATGTAGTGACTTTCGGTCAGAACTTAAGTTTTGCTTACATCAATAAAAACGGAATCGGAGTTGGAAATCAGTACAGCAATTCTTTAAGAAGTGCTTTTCAGGTATCCCCATTATTACCAATGTACGATGCCAATGGTAATTATTACGACAGTACCAAAAACAGTGAGCCGTGGTTGGCAGGTCAGGCAAATCCTTATGCCTTAATGGTGTATAACAATCAGAATGAAAGCAATAACCAAAAATTGCTTGGAAATGTTTACTTACAGATAGAGCCAATAAAAAACTTGACGTTCAAAACTACTTTAGGCCTTGATTATTATGCCGGTGAAGGACATTCGTACTTCCCTAAATATCAATTATCGATCTATGCCAACAGCGCTTTTGATAAAGTAACTCAAAACATGAACAAAGGTAAAACACTTACCTGGGATAATTTATTGACGTATAAGTTTAATGTTGCCGAAACGCACCGTTTTGAGACCATGGTCGGAACATCCTCTATAAATTTTGACGGAACTACGATACAGGCTTCAAATGCAGATTCGTTTTTTAGTGACTTAGAGCATGCCTGGTTAGACAATACGACCAATAAAGACGGCGCCAAAATAGCATTAAATGGTATCAAGCAACAGACCAAAAGAATGTCTTATTTCGGAAGATTAAATTACAGCTTTAAGGAAACGTATTTGTTAAATGCCACTTTCAGAGTTGACGGATCTTCCATTTTTGCGAAGCAGAATGAGTGGGGTTATTTCCCATCCGTTTCCGGAGGCTGGATTGCGTCAAACGAAGAATTTTTAAAAGATTCGAAAGTGATCAACTTCCTTAAATTGAGAGCATCCTGGGGACAAGTAGGAAATCAGAACGCAAGGGCTTTTCAATACTTATCACCCATAAAAGTAAATAATACCAATTATAATTTTGGAGAAGAAGGTGCTCTTACTCCCGGAGCCTACCCAAACAGATTGTCAAATCTGGATTTGAAATGGGAAACTTCAGAGCAGGTTGACCTTGGTCTGGATGCCAGATTTTTAGACAATGCCTTAAATCTTACGGTTGATTTTTATCAGAAAACCAACAAAGACTGGTTGATATTAGCGCCTGTTTTGGCAACCGGAGGAGCTGACGCACCATTTATTAACGGAGGAGACGTAGTAAATAAAGGGGTTGAGGTGAGTTTAAATTACCAAAACCATATTGGAGATTTTAAATACAATATTAGTGCAAATGGTGCTTACAACAAAAATACAGTAGGTGCAATACCTACAGCAGACGGAATTATTCATGGATTGCCGAATGAACTTTATGACAATTCAAGTGAATTCTACAGAGCACAAAACGGATATCCGTTAGGATATTTCTGGGGATATAAAACCGGAGGTGTTTTTCAAAACCAGGCGGAAATTAATAATTACAAATCAGCAAACGGCGTAGTATTACAGCCTAATGCAGCTCCCGGGGACCTTATTTATGTAAACACAAACGGAGATGATAAAATTGACGCTACTGATAAAACCAGTATCGGAAATCCTAATCCTGACTTTACTTATGGATTCTCTTTATCAGGTAGCTACAAAGCATTTGACTTTTCGGTTTTGGCGAATGGAGTGGCAGGAAACCAAATTGTACAATCCTACAGAAACCAATCGGGTGCATACGGAAATTATACTTCTGCCATATTAGATCGTTGGCATGGAGAAGGTTCTTCGAACACAACACCAAGAGTAACAGAAGACAACAGAAACTTTACACAGTTTTCAGATTTGTATGTTCAGGATGGAGATTTCTTAAGAATCAGTACGGTAACATTAGGATTTGATTTGGCGAAAATGAAACAATCAAAACCGTTTTTTGCAAGTCAGTTCAGACTTTACTTTTCAGTATTAAATCTGTACACTTTTACAAAGTATAACGGTATGGATCCTGAAATTGGATTTGGTTCTTCAAACGATGACCAAAAATTTTCATCTGGTGTAGATGTTGGATATTATCCACGACCAAGAACATTCATGATGGGATTAAATGTTAAACTTTAATAATAAAAAGATGAAAAATACATATTTATATATTTTCTGTTTGAGTTTATTATCTCTGGGTTCTTGTAGTTTAGAAACAGAGCCGATGACACCAATAGATACAAGTTTTTACAAAACAAAAGAGGATGCTTATGTAGCATTAGTAGGTTGTTATGACGGAATGCAGGTGGCAACAGGTGGTGCAGGAATGGGAGTTCCGGTATTAAGTGAAGTAATGTCTGATGATTGTTTTGGAGGTACCGGAAATTCAGATGGTTACAATTATGCAGCCATAGATGAGTTTGATATTACACGATCTCCTGCAGATGTTGATTTACTGAACACCAACTGGATTGCTTATTACAAAGGAATTTACCGTTGTAATATGTTATTGTCCAAAATGGATCAGATTCAATGGGACGGGGATACTGCCTTAAGAAATACATACGAATCTGAAACTAAATTTATAAGAGCCTATCTGTATTTTGAAATGGCCCGTTTGTGGGGCAGTGTGCCTTTGTTAACAGCACCTTCTTCCGAGAACGTACCACAGGCAACTCCGGAAGAAATTTATAAAGTAATTGCAGAAGATTTAGTATTTGCCTCAAACAATTTGCCTACAGAAGCCTATAATGCGAAACCAAACGGACGCATTACAAAATGGGCAGCAAAATCTTTATTGGGACGCGTTTATTTATATTACACCGGATATTACGGAAAAACGGATTTAGCCGGTGTCGTAACCAAAACTCAGGCCTTAGCACATTTAGAAGATGTTATCGCTTCCAGTGGTCATGGTTTAGTAGCTGATTTTTCTACTTTGTGGCCTGCAGCTTCAGTAGAAAAGTATGCAGGTGAAGCCAATAAAGAATTTGTTTTTTCTATTAAATACACCTATACAAGTGATTATAGCGGAAATACAGACAGTAACCAATGGATGGTCATGTTTGGAATGAGAGAATTCTCCTCTTATCCGTATGGTCGTGGTTGGGGTGTTACCGTAAATTCAAAATTATGGAATGCGTACAGTGCAACAGATACCAGACGTACAGCAAGTATCATCGGAGTTGACGAAGAAAAGATCAAATTTGATAAAAAGAACAGCCAGAGAGAATACACAGGTTACTACAACAAAAAATATTCTCCAATGGTGAATAAAGACGGAGTAGATCTTCCGATTGCTATGGGAAGCCAGTTTTGGGACATCAGTCAATTTCAGGATTATGTAGTGCTAAGATATTCAGACGTTTTACTAATGGCTGCAGAATTGGGAAGCGGAAGTGCTCAGCTTTACTTTGATGAAGTTAGAGAAAGAGCGTACAAAGAAAACTTTGTGGCATTACCGGTAACTCCCGAAAACATTTTGAATGAAAGACGCCTGGAGTTTGCTCTTGAAGGAATAAGATACTATGATTTATTACGTCAGGGTGTTGGAAAAGCTTCAACAACTATTGCAGAAACAACAACTTTGCTAAATGGCGGAGTACCGGCAACAAAAACAATTTCTGCAGGTAAAATTCAGGAAACAAAAGGACTGATACAAATTCCAAATACTCAGATCACATTATCAGGTGGGGTTTTGAAGCAAAATGCGGGTTGGTAATTTTAACTTAAAAGGAAAAGAAATGAAAAATATTAAAGTATTAATGACATCATTTGTGTTGTTAGCAGCATTGCTGATATCCTCTTGTTCTCCGGACACGTATTCTCTCGAAGAGCCAATGGCTAAATCGGATATACATTTTGAAATTACCCAGGATCTTACAGCAGATCCGGGCGGAAATACGGTGATCATGAAAAATACCACTCCCGGAGTGGTTCTGAACTGGGATTACGGTACCGGAAAATCCAGTAAAGCAGTAGAGACCGTAAAATATGCCTTTAAAGGGAATTATACGATTAAGATTTCAGCAGTAACCGATGGCGGTATCGTTGAATTAGATCCGGTAACCATTACAGTTAGTACAGATAACTTAAATTACGTTAATGATCCTTTATGGACTGCATTATCTGGTGGAGTAGGTCATAAAAAATCATGGATCGCTGATAATGGTAAGTATGGTTTAGCTCCGGGTGCGATGTCTTTTGCAGATCCGAACACAGTAGTAGAATGGGGTAAATTTTCTCCAAACTGGGAACCTGCAGGAAATGCCAATTCAAGTACAGATGCAGATATGCACTGGGGAAGATACATGACATTCAGTCTTGACGGAGGACCTTTTATGACCGTTCATGAAGCAAATGGAACAAGTATCGAAAGCGGATCTTATTTCCTTGATATTAATGCTCATACGATAACTACAACAGGAGCAACTATTTTAAGACCGGACAATTACATTGCAAACGCAAGTAACTGGAACACGGATATTAAAGTATTAACACTTACGGATAATCAGTTGCGAATTGCTATTAAGAGAACCAACAGCGAAGGACCATGGTGGTATATCTGGAATTTCGTTTCTAAAGAATATGCAGACAATTATGTTCCTGTAGTTACGGACCCTGTTCTTGACGAAGGTTTCAATCCAACTTTTGCCCCTGGAGAATTGTTGACCATGTTAACAGGAGGAGCTGGTGCAGGAAGAGTATGGAAATTAGATGCAGCAGGTAATCCGGTGGACTGGGTTGGAAAAGGAATAGGATGGACAACAGGACCAGGCAGTTCTTACAACTGGGGATGGAATGATGACTGGGCAGCAATCGCCGGTAATTCCTGGATACGTTTTGATCAGTGGGAAGGTAAGCTGAACTATACCCGCAGCCAAAACGGAGTAGTTACTACAGGTCTATTTACCATAAATGCCACAACCAACGAAATTAATCTTGGAACAAATACATTGCTTCAAAATGCAACCAGCTGGATGAATCCTACTACTAATGTTATTAAAGTAGTGAAAGCCTATAATACAGGATTCCTTCAAAAAGGAATTTGGTTAGGAACATCTTACGATGCGACTAAGGATGAATGGTTTGTTTTCCATTATATTATCCCTTAAAAAATTACAGTTTTTAGTTTAACAATAACCTGAAAGTTTCAACGTTTTCAGGTTATTTTAAAATTTACAATACTATGCTTCAACTCGCTTTATATAAAAAAATAGGATTGCTTTTTGGATGTTTTCTTGTACTGACGGCATGCCATACATCGGGTGATCAAAAGTTTAAGGACCGAAAAGTTTCCTTTAATTCAGATTGGAGCTTTCATTTGAATGATAGTAGTACAGATAAAGATACCATCGGAACTACAACAAATTGGCGGACTTTAAATGTCCCGCACGATTGGAGTATTGAAGGAAAATTTGACGAAAAAAGTCCTGCCGGATACGGAGGCGGATCACTAACCGGAGGGTTAGGCTGGTATAAAAAAACATTCAGAGTTGCGGCGGCTGACAGCAGCAAAGTAATATCCATCATTTTTGACGGGGTTTATAAAAACAGCGAAGTCTGGATAAACGGACATTATTTAGGAAAACGCCCAAACGGGTATATTGGTTTTCAGTATGAGATGTCGCCCTATCTGAAGTACGGAGACAAAAACAACGAAATAATTGTTAAGGTTGACAATTCAAAACAACCCAATTCACGCTGGTATTCAGGTTCCGGAATTTTCAGAAATGTCTGGATCGAAACGACCGACAAACTGCACGTGGGACAATGGGGAACGTACATCACCACTCCAAAAGTTACGGCCGAAAAAGCTTCGGTACAAGTTGAAACTACGATTCAGAATCAATATTCAGAATCAAAAAAAGCAACTGTAACCATTACTATTTTTAAAGAAGACACTAAAGTAACTTCAGTTACTCAAAATATAACAATTGCAGCAAATGCCAATCAAACGATTCAACAGGACGCGCAAGTTGAAACACCAGTTCTATGGTCTGTAGAGAAACCGGAATTGTATACGGCAGTTACGGAAATTTCGCTTGACGGTGCCGTGATCGATTCGTATAAAACCAATTTTGGAATCAGGAATTTTAAATTTGATACCGATAAAGGTTTTATACTGAACGGGAAACAGTTAAAAATCAAAGGCGTTTGCATGCACCATGATTTAGGACCATTAGGTTCGGCAATCAATACCAGAGCGATCGAGCGGCAGTTGGAAATCCTGAAAGAAATGGGTGTAAACGGAATCAGAACTTCGCACAACCCTCCCGCACCGGAGCTTTTGGATCTTTGTGATAAAATGGGTTTCATTGTCATGGATGAAGCTTTTGATATGTGGAAACAAAACAAAACCAAATACGACTATGGCAATGACTGGGACAAATGGCACAAAAAAGATCTGACAGATCAATTACTCCGTGATCGCAACCATCCGAGTATTTTTATATGGAGTATCGGAAATGAAATTCCCGAACAATGGAATGAAAACGGAGTGGCAATTGCAAAAGAGTTAGCCGCCATAACACGTCAATACGATAAAACGCGTCCGATTACAGCAGCCATGAATCCGCCGGTTAATATGAACCTTGACGGGGTGAATCTGCAGTTTGAAAAAGCAGCGGTTCAATACAATAAAATTGCAGCTTCAGGAGCGCTGGATATTATCGGCTACAATTATGCCCATCAAACCTATGAATATCATAAAAAGAATTTTCCTGGAATTCCTTTTATTGCGACAGAAACCACTTCAGGTTTGCAAACCCGTGGCTATTATGACGCTGTTTCAGACACTATTAAAAAATGGCCGGTAAGATGGGATCTTAAATTTACGGGCGGAAATCCGGGAAATACCGTTTCGGCTTATGATCAGGTACAGGCACCCTGGGGTTCTACACACGAAGCCACCTGGAAAGTCATCAAAAAATACGATTTCCTTTCGGGCATGTACATCTGGACCGGATTTGATTATATCGGAGAGCCAACGCCGTACGAATGGCCATCTGTCAGTTCGTATTTCGGAATTGTAGATTTAGCAGGGTTCCCAAAAGATGTGTATTATATGTACCAAAGCGAATGGACAGACAAAACCGTGCTGCATATCCTGCCACACTGGAACTGGAAAGCAGGACAAAATGTGGATGTCTGGGCATACTACAATAAAGCAGATGAGGTTGAACTTTTCCTAAACGGAAAATCAGTCGGAATCAGAAGTAAAAAAGGAGAAGATTTGCATGTGATGTGGAGAATTCCGTTTCAGCCCGGAACACTAAAAGCAGTTTCGCGTAAAAACGGGAAAATTGTTTTAGAAACGGAAATCAAAACAGCCGGAAATCCAGCCAACTTAAAATTAACGGCAGACCGAAGTACCATTAATGCCGACGGAAATGATTTGTCATTTGTAACCGTAGATATTTTGGACGAAAAAGGAGTTTTGGCACCAAATGCAAACAACGAAATCAATTTCTCCCTAAAAGGAAACGGAAAAATTGTGGGTGTCTGCAGCGGAGATCCGGTAAGTCATGAATCGTATAAAGGAACAAAGCATACGGCACTGAACGGAAAATGCCTGGTCGTAATTCAGTCCGGTAATGAAACCGGAAGATTAGAACTAACCGCCAAGGCAAACGGATTGAAACCGGCAACAATTGTAATCACGGCAGAATAAAAACCTATGAAAAGAAATGTAATACTGCTCTTTATTTTCATAAGTCTGATCAATAGCCCATTGTTCGGACAAAATTCAGCTGCTCAGAAAGCTGCTGAAGACCGGATTATAAAAGTCGATTATACTAAATCGGCAGGAGCTTTTAATACCATGTTTAAAGAATGCGTCGGAGCCGGAAGAGCAAATGAAGGATTACGCGCAGACTGGCAGCAGCAACTCGCAATGCTGAAAAAAGATTGTGATTTTAAATACATCAGAATGCACGGTTTATTATCAGATGATATGGCGGTTTATTATGAAGATGAAAAAGGAAATTCACAATACAATTATCAGTATGTAGATGCTTTGTTCGATTTTATTGTGAGTATCAAAATGAAACCTTTTGTTGAATTAGGTTTTATGCCTTCAGGTTTAGCCAGCGGAAAGCAGACTATTTTTTGGTGGAAAGGAAATGTTACACCTCCAAAAGATTATAAAAAATGGGAAGACTTTATGCAAAACTTAACAGCGCATTTCACCCAGCGTTACGGAGCGGAAGAAGTGAAGACCTGGTATTTTGAAGTCTGGAATGAACCTAACCTTTCACCGGGATTCTGGACAGGAACCCAGAAAGATTATTTTAAATTATACGAATATGCGGCCCGCGGCATAAAAAGCGTAAATACAGCGTACAAAGTCGGAGGCCCCGCAACAGCAGGAGCAGCATGGGTTCCGGAAACAATTGATTTTTGTGCTAAAAATAAGGTGCCAATCGATTTTATTTCGACCCATTCCTACGGCGTAAAAAGTGGCTATTTAGATGAATTTGGAACTTCGGGAACCATCTTAAATAAAGACGAGACCAGTGTAAGTGGTGATGTTCTGAATTCACGTCAGCAGATTGCAAATTCGGCTAAGCCAAATCTTGAATTGCATTATACAGAATGGAGTTCCTCCTACACACCGGCAGATCCCATTCACGATAGTTATCACTCGGCAGCTTATATTCTGCAGAAACTAAAACAAGTTGGAAATGCCGCAAACTCGATGTCGTATTGGGTTTTTACCGATATCTTCGAAGAGTCAGGCCCGAGATATACACCTTTTCATGGTGGTTTCGGATTGCTGAATCTTCAGGGAATTAAAAAACCGGCTTATTTCTCCTATTCTTTTCTGAATAAGCTAGGGGAAACAGAACTTCAAAATAAAGATACTTCATCATGGGCTTGCAAAAATTCAAAAGGAGATGTTCAGCTTTTATTTTGGGATTTCACCAATACGCATCCCGGAGATACGGTGCTGAATCAAACCTATTACATTCAGGATTTACCAGCTAAAGAAAAAGGAAAGGTAAAAATTGAAGTTGACGGACTACAGAAAGGAAAATACCTTTTAGAGATCTATAAAGTAGGTTATAAAGTAAACGACGCTTACGCAGATTATCTCTCCATGGGAAGACCCAAACAATTAACAGTGGCGCAGGTAAATAAAATCAAAGAGAAAAACAGTGGCGCTTTACTGGCATCAGAAAAAGTAGTAATTGATTCAAAAGGAACTTATACTAAGGATTTCACCATAAATGAAAATGATGTTTTTCTGGTGAATCTTGTAAAACAATAAACGCTTCACTAACGAACACAAAAAACATAATAAATTTACGAACCATGAAAAATAAAATAATATTCCTGTCAGCAGCTTTGGCCTTTACAGCATTTACTTCCTGTAAAAACGAGGCACAAAGTTCAGGTTCTGATTCAGCTCAGACAGAAGAATATAAAGGAAAAGAAATAGATACCACACATGACGCCGAAATAGATAAGCTGATTGCTCAAATGACAATCGAAGAAAAAATCGGAATGCTGCACGGTAACAGTATGTTTAGTACCGGTGGCGTAAAACGTCTGGGAATTCCGGAATTAAAAATGGCCGACGGACCTTTGGGAGTTCGTGAAGAAATTTCGCGTGACAATTGGGCACCTGCAGGTTTAACGAACGATTTTGCAACCTATTATCCTGCCGGAGGAGGTTTGGCTGCCACCTGGAATACGGAAATGGCCCATACTTTCGGAAGCAGTTTAGGAGAAGAATTACGCGCCAGAGATAAAGATATGCTGCTTTCGCCAGCCATCAATATGGTAAGAACCCCACTTGGGGGAAGAACCTACGAATACATGTCCGAAGATCCGTTTTTGAATAAAAAAATCGCCGTGCCGTTAATCGTTGGTTTACAGGAAAAAGATGTGATGGCCTGCGTGAAACATTTCGCAGCAAACAATCAGGAAACGAACCGTGATTTCGTCGATGTACAAATTGACGAACGTGCGCT
This sequence comes from Flavobacterium sp. LC2016-23, assembly GCF_009674775.1. Taxonomy (GTDB): domain Bacteria; phylum Bacteroidota; class Bacteroidia; order Flavobacteriales; family Flavobacteriaceae; genus Flavobacterium. The sequence goes on from NZ_WKKE01000009.1 coordinate 44,051, forward strand.
TCGTGAAATTTATTTACCGGCCTTTGAAGCAGCTGTAAAAGAAGGAAAATCATATGGTATCATGGGAGCTTACAACAAGTTCAGAGGCGAATATTTATGTGAAAATGATTATATGCTGAATAAAATTCTTCGTGACGAGTGGGGATTTAAAGGAATTGTAGTTTCAGACTGGGCTGCGGTACATTCAACAGCAAAATCATTGAAAAATGGTCTGGACATTGAAATGGGAACGCCAAAACCTTTCAATGAATTTTTCCTGGCAGACAAATTAATTGCTGCCGTGAAGTCCGGAGAAGTTTCCGAAGCTGAAATTAACCTGCATGTAAAACGTATTTTAAGAATGTTGTTTCAGGTAAAAGCAATGGGTGGCGGCGAACGTGCTAAAGGAAGCATTGCAACAGAAGCACATTACCAGGATGCCTACAAAATCGCAGCAGAAGATATCGTATTGCTTAAAAATGAAAACAATGCACTTCCCTTAAAACTCGATGGTGTAAAATCAATCGCAGTAATCGGAAACAATGCCACGAAGAAAAATGCTTTGGGCGGATTCGGAGCCGGTGTAAAAACCAAAAGAGAAATTACTCCTTTGGAAGGACTGAAAAACAGACTGCCTTCATCCATCAAAATCAATTATGCAGAAGGATATCTTGAGCGTTACGATGAAAAAAACAAAGGAAATTTAGGAAACATTACTTCCAATGGACCGGTTACGATAGACCAGTTAGATCCGGCTAAATTGCAGGAAGCCATTGAAGCCGCTAAAAATTCGGATGTTGCCATCATTTTTGCAGGTTCCAACCGTGATTACGAAACCGAAGCTTCTGACCGCAGAAACTTAAACTTACCATTCGGACAGGAAGAATTAATTCAAAAAGTATTGGCCGTAAACCCAAAGACTATTGTCGTGATGGTGGCCGGAGCGCCTTTCGATATTGATGCGGTAAGCAAAAAAACATCCGCTTTGGTGTGGAGCTGGTTTAACGGTTCTGAAGGTGGAAATGCGTTGGCAGATGTATTACTTGGAAAAGTAAACCCGTCAGGAAAATTACCGTGGACAATGCCTAAAAAAATCATGGATTCTCCTGCACACGCAACCAACAGTTTCCCGGGAGGAAAAACAGTTACTTATGCAGAAGGAATTTTAATAGGATACCGTTGGTTTGATACTAAAAATATCGCACCGTTATATCCTTTCGGATTCGGATTGTCTTACACCACTTTTGCTTTCGATAATGCAAAATCAGATAAGTCAGAATATGCGTTGAACGAAACCATTACCGTTTCGGTTGAGGTAAAAAATACCGGAAAAGTCGACGGTAAAGAAGTCGTACAAGTATATGCTTCTAAAACAGATTCAAAAATTACACGTGCCGCACAGGAATTAAAAGGTTTCCAAAAAACAGCCGTGAAAGCAGGAAGTTCCAATACTGTAACCATCAAAGTTCCGGTGAAAGAACTGGCGTATTATGATGTAACGGCAAAAAAATGGACCGTTGAACCGGGGAAATATATTTTGAAAGTAGGAAATTCTTCGAGAGACATCAAAAAAGAAATTACGGTGACCATTAAGTAAAAATATGGCAGGCGTTTTTAAATCCTATAAGTCATTTTAGGAAATATAAGTATTTCATTTAAGCCAAACTTATATTTCCTTACATTACTTATATGGTTAGTCAGCACCACCACTCAAAAAATGATTTTTAAGAAATGAAATAGAATGGGTTACCTGAGGGTCAGGAGCTCCTTAACTAATTTTTGATTTATAAAATGGAAAAGAGTATAAAAAATTACCTTATTACGGCCCTGCTTTGTATTGTTGTTAGCGGCGTTTTTGCCTGTAGTTCAGAAAAAGACGTACCGGAAAACACCGTTGGAAAAACGCTTACGGTAAATACAAACAAAATAGATTTCGAAGCCAAAGAAAGTGCCGCCAATGTTGTCATTGCGGCAGAAGTTACCTCATGGACCATCAGTGCTTCAGATGCCACGTGGATTCAGCTGAGCAAGACGTCCGGAAGTAAGGGAACCAGTCTGGTAACCATTACAGCTTTAGAAAACAAAACAAAAGACACCAGAACAGCTACAATCAAAATCAGTTCAGCAGAAGCGGCACCTTTACAGGTTTCGGTTTCTCAGGCTGGTGCTGTTACAATCGAGCAGGGACTATATCCAAGTTACAATACCAATCCGATCGCAGCAGATGCTTCAGGTATGAGCAGTACCGCAGTACAACTTGCAGCAAAAATAAAACTGGGCTGGAATATCGGAAATACCATGGAAGCCACCAACGGAGAAACAGCATGGGGGAATCCAAAAGTGACAAAAGCATTAATTGATGCAGTTAAGGCAAATGGATTCAACGCCATCAGAATTCCGTGTTCCTGGAATCAGTATGTAGCCAATACCGCCACAGCACAAATAAAAACGGACTGGTTAAACAGGGTCAAAGAAGTGGTGCAGTATTGTGTGGATAACGATATGTATGTGGTCATTAACATTCACTGGGACGGCGGATGGCTCGAAAATAATATCACTGAAGCCAAAAAAGCAGAAAACAATGCCAAACAAAAGGCATTTTGGGAACAGATAGCAACACACTTCAGAGGATTCGATGAGCATTTGCTTTTTGCCAGTGCCAATGAACCGAATGTTGAAGATGCCACACAAATGGCCGTTTTAACCTCCTATCACCAGACTTTTATCGATGCCGTTCGTGCCACCGGAGGTAAAAATGCCTATCGTACCTTAGTCGTTCAGGGACCGGCAACGGATATTGAAAAAACAAATAAACTGATGCTTAACCTGCCTGTAGATAAGATCCCTAACCGAATGATGGTTGAGGTGCATTATTATTCTCCGTGGAATTTTGCTGGTTTAACCAAAGATGAAAGCTGGGGAAAAATGTTCTATTACTGGGGAACAGGATTTCATTCCACAACAGACACAGAGCGCAATGCTACATGGGGTGAAGAAACGGATGTAGCGAAGAATTTCAAATTGATGAAAACGCAGTTTGTAGATAAAGGAATTCCTGTTTTACTGGGAGAGTTTGGAGCAATCCGCAGAACTTCTTTAACAGGAGATGCTTTGACCTTACATTTGAATGCAAGAGCTTATTACTTAAAAACAGTAGTAAAACAAGCAAAGGCAAATGGATTATTGCCTTTTTACTGGGATGAAGGAAGCACCGGAGACAAGGGTTTTGGAATCTTCAACAGATCCAATAATACGGTTTTCGATACAAAAGCTTTAAACGCATTGATTGAAGGATTGCAATAAAAAATAGTGTACCCCAAAGTTACAGGGATTATCGCAAGGAACGCAGACTATACCCAACTTTGCGGTACTTTGCAACTTTGCGGTAATTTTTTTATGCTTAATTTTAAATAAAAAAAAAAGTGAAGAAAAATATCACCTTTCTCTTTCTGGTTTTCTGCATAATCGCCAACGCCAATGTAAGGATGCCCTTGTTGTTTTCTGACGGAATGGTGCTGCAGCGCAATAAACCAATTCCGGTTTGGGGCTGGGCCGATCCCGGTGAAAAAGTAGAAATTCATTTTAACAAACAGACCAAAACCGTTCAGGCTGACAAAAAAGGTAAGTGGATAGTTACTCTAAGCCCGGAAAAAGCGGGTGGACCTTTTGAATTAAACATTACAGGAAAAAATAAAATCACCATCAAAAATGTTTTGGTTGGTGAAGTCTGGATCTGCAGCGGACAATCCAACATGGAATTTCAGGTGGTTAAAACAACGAATGCCCAAAAAGAAATAGAAGACTCCAATTATCCGATGATTCGTCATTTTGGAGTGGCGCAGGATTTAAGCGGTTCCCCAAAAAGCGATTTAAAAGCAGGAAAATGGGAAGTCAGCAGCAAAGAAACAGTAGGGAACTTTACGGCCGTCGGGTATTATTTTGCTAAAAAATTATACGCCGAATTAAAAATCCCGATCGGAATCATCAATACCTCCTGGGGCGGAACCAATATAGAAACCTGGACAAGCCGCGAAGCCTTTCAGCAAAGTGATGAATTCAAAGCGATTATTGCCGATGTTCCGGTTTTGAATATAGATTCAATTTCGAAATTGTATGCCGGAAAAATGAAGGAAAGAGTAGAAAGAATTCAGGGAACCGAAGTAACTGCCGCAAACGAAAATACATTCAGGGAACCAGCCTTTAATGATCAGTCCTGGGGAACATTAAACACACCGGATTTATGGGAAAATCAGCCATTGGGAGACTTAGACGGTGTAGTCTGGATGCGTAAGGCTATTACACTTTCAGCAGAAGATATTAAAAACAAGGCCATTCTAAGCCTGGCCAAAATCGACGATGAAGACATCACCTATGTAAACGGAATAGAAGTGGGAACCAATAAAGCCTGGGATGCCAGAAGAGTATACGAAATTCCGGCAAATGTTTTAAAAGAAGGAACCAATGTAATAGCCATAAGAATTGTGGACAACAGCGGTGGCGGCGGAATTTACGGAGAAAAAGAAGATTTAAAATTAACAGTCGGTTCCAGAATAATTCCGCTTGACGGAAAATGGAAATTCAGGGTAATCGTCGTAAAGACGGCTTTGTCTCCAAACAGCTATCCATCCTTATTGTACAATGCGATGATAAATCCCCTTGTTCCATATGCATTCGAAGGTGTTTTATGGTATCAGGGCGAAGCCAATGTAACGAGAGCAAGTCAGTACAAAAAAGCATTTCCGCTGATGATTACGGACTGGAGAACAAAATGGAATCAGGGTAATTTCCCCTTCTATTTCGTACAGCTGTCTACTTTCAACGAGTTTGGAGGCAACAGTCAGAAAGGAAGCCGTTGGGCCGAACTTCGCGAAGCACAAACCGAAACGTTAAAACTACCCAACACGGGAATGGCCGTAACAACCGATATCGGAAATGCAAAAGACATTCATCCAACCAACAAACAGGACGTTGGTTTGCGTTTGGCAGCGATTGCCATGAATAATGTGTATGGTAAAAAACAGGTTTTCAGCGGTCCGGTTTATCAATCTCACGAAATAAAAGGAAATCAAATTATTTTAAATTTTAACCATATCGGCAGCGGATTAGCAACTCCTGATAATACTGAATTAAAAGGTTTCGAAATCGCAGGTGCCGACAAAATATTTCATCCGGCGAAAGCCATTATACAAAACAACAAAATAATCGTTTCCGCTCCTGAAGTTCCAAATCCAGTTGCCGTTCATTATGGCTGGGCAGACGACGATACCGAAATCAATCTTTTCAATAAAGAAAAATTTCCGGCATCACCGTTCAGAACCGATAACTGGGAAATGATAACAGCAAACGAGAAATATAAAGTCAGTAAATAAGATATTTGGGCGTGACCGCATCCCGATAAGAGGGCAAACATACAGGGTGTACATGCGCCCTCTTATCGGGATGCGGTCGGGCTATCCGCACTACTTCGGTAGTTAGCTCCTATCCCTCACGCGGACAAATAGGAAAATTTGTTTTTTGTCCTTCGACGAAGGAAACCCGGACAATAGCGAACAGACGAAGTAAATCACAATCGTAAATCGATAAATTGTAGCAATACCAGAAGCAAAAAAATATCAAAAAGCAAAAAAATACCCGCTTATGAAGTTAACCATCATAAAAAAAACATTTTTCATTTTACTGCTCACTTCTTTCTGTATCAAAGCAATAGCCCAGTCCAGTCATGTTTTGTGGTACAATCAGCCGGCTGAATTCTTCGAAGAAAGTCTGGTTTTAGGAAACGGAAAATTGGGGGCAACCGTTTTTGGAGGCGCCAATTCCGATAAAATCTATCTGAACGATGCCACACTTTGGTCCGGAGAGCCTGTAAACGCGAATATGAATCCTGAGGCCTATAAAAATATTCCGGCGATTCGCGAAGCATTAAAAAATGAAAACTACAAACTGGCCGAAGAATTAAATAAAAAAATTCAGGGTAAAAACTCCGAGTCGTTTGCGCCTTTGGGAACGTTGGAAATCAACAATTCCGAGAAAGGAAAAGCCGTCAATTATCACCGGGAACTGGATATTTCGAATGCCATATCCAAAGTAAGTTACGAAATGGCCGGCATAAAATATACCCGTGAATATTTTGTCTCAGCTCCCGATCAGACTATGGTCATCAAATTGACAAGTGATCAGAAAGGAGCTTTAAATTTTGATATTAATTTAAAGAGTTTACTGAAATCAACTGTTGAGGTCAGAAATAATATACTGGTCATGACTGGTTTTGCACCCATTCATGAAAATGAAGGATATACCGTTCTTCCAAAATATAAGGAAGTAAAAGAAAGAGGGACACGATTTACCACTTTAATCCAAATTAAAAAAACAGACGGGAAAATTACAAATTCGAGAGAATCATTATCCCTGAAAGAAGCAACCGAAGCTATTATTTATGTTTCTGTGGCAACGAGTTTTAATGGTTTTGACAAAAATCCGGCCACCGAAGGGGTAGACGATATTGCGATTGCATTGCAAAACCTGAATAAAACCTTTACTAAACCATTCGATAAAGTAAAAGAAAATCATATTGCAGATTATCAGAAGTTTTATAACCGAGTAAATCTGGATTTAGGAAAAACAACAGCACCGGATCTTCCGACTGATGAACGTTTATTGCGCTACGCTGACGGAAAAGAAGATAAAAACTTAGAAATCCTGTATTTTCAGTACGGACGTTATCTCCTGATCAGCAGTTCACGGACAATGGGTGTTCCGGCCAATTTACAAGGCATCTGGAATCCGTATCTTAATCCGCCCTGGAGCAGTAATTATACCATGAATATCAATCTGGAGGAAAATTACTGGCTGGCTGAAAACACCAACCTTTCAGAAATGCATTTGCCACTTTTAAGTTTTATAAAAAACCTGTCCGTAACCGGAAAAGTGACTGCAAAGACTTTTTATGGCGTGAACAAAGGCTGGGCAGCAGCTCATAATTCCGATATCTGGGCAATGTCAAATCCGGTTGGGCAATTCGGAAAAGAAGATCCAAGCTGGGCCTGCTGGCCATTATCAGGAGCCTGGTTGAGTACACATATCTGGGAACATTATGTTTTTACCCAGGACAAAGAATACCTGAAAAAAGAAGGCTATCCGATTATGAAAGGTGCCTCGGAATTCTTTCTGGAATGGATGATTACCGATAAAAACGGTAAATTAATCACATCGCCATCCACCTCTCCCGAGAATAAATACATCACGCCCGATGGTTTTATCGGGGCAACGATGTATGGCGGAACAGCCGATCTGGCCATGATTCGTGAATGTTTTGATAAAACCATTAAAGCAGCAAAGGTTTTAAATACAGATTCCGATTTCAGGGCAAAACTAGAGGCGGCACTTTCGAAATTACATCCGTACCAGGTTGGTAAAAAAGGAAATCTCCAGGAATGGTATTTCGACTGGAATGACGAAGACCCAAAACACCGTCATCAGTCGCAGTTGTTCGGACTTTTTCCGGGCAATCATATTACGCCTTTAAAAACTCCGGATCTGGCAAAAGCTGCCAAAGAAACACTCGAAATAAAAGGAGATGAAACAACAGGCTGGTCGAAAGGCTGGCGTATTAACCTTTGGGCAAGGCTTTGGGACGGCAATCGCGCCTACAAAATGTTCAGGGAATTGTTGCGATACGTAGATCCGGACGGTAAAAAAACGAAAACACCGAGAAGAGGAGGAGGTACCTATCCCAATTTATTTGATGCACACCCGCCTTTTCAGATCGATGGGAATTTTGGAGGTGCAGCTGCCGTGGCAGAAATGCTGGTGCAATCAGATGAAAATGAAATCAGATTATTGCCGGCCTTACCCGATGCCTGGGAGAGTGGCGCTGTAAAAGGCATCTGTGCCCGTGGCGGATTCGAAATTGAAATGGAATGGAGCAACAAAACCTTAAATAAACTGGTGGTGTTTTCTAAAAAAGGAGGAAAAACCGTTTTAATCAACGGCGATAAGAAACGCGAAATCACTTTGGAAAAAGGACAGACTACAGAAATAAACTGGTAGATACTCTCTTTTGAAAAGGACTGTCAACCTGAGCGAAGTCGAAGGCTTTATTATTAGGAAGGGCTTTGACTTCGCTCAGCCGGACAAAAAAATATACCCGACAGGTTTTTAAAACCTGTCGGGTATATTTTTTAAGGATATTATTCTTTCGCAGAAGCTTCAGTTTCTTTTTCTGTATCGTTTTTCTTTTGACTTTCTTTAAAAGCCTCGTACCATTTTTCAATAGAAGGATAAACGAAAGCCGCTACTTTCTTAATCGGATTGTAGAAAACAGATTTATCGAGTGTTTCCTTTTTGGCGAACGTATTGTTGAAGTTTATTTTTTCAAAAAGAGCAATTACGATACTCAGAATCAGGATGGTTCTCAGAACCCTGAAAAAACCGCCCCCCAATTTATTTAACCAGCCCAGCATCGCAAAATCAGCAATTCCGGTTAGGAATTTGGCCAGTAAATAGACCGCAATCACGACCAGGATAAAAGTCAGGATAAAAGCCGTAATCTGAATGTTAGTTGGATTCCAGCTGACATGTTTTGCAATCAGGTCCTTCATAAAAGAAGAAAATTTTATCGCTAAATAAATGCCCAACAGCAAAGAAACAAAAGAAGCAATTTCGACAAAAAGTCCGTTTTTAATCCCTTTGTACAAGCTAAAAGCCAGAAGTGCTCCTAAAATAATATCTAAAAAACTCATATTTCCCTTTGTTTTACTGTGGCGCAAATATAAAAGAATTATCCAGTTTTAAGGGACAAAGGTTCATAGGTTTGATTTTGTATGCCTTTTATTTAAAAGAATACATAAACCAAAAATAACCGGTGTTAATCCGTTAAACCCGCTAAATCGGTAGGTAATTTATTCAATACAATAGTACAAACAGTTAATTCTAGGTCTTTGCATTGAAGTTGCTATCTTTGCACTAAAAATTTTAGAGTTCAGATTGTTGATTTTAAATTTAAATAATCATTAAATCATTGCTCGGTCTAAAATCTAAAATCTAAAATCACAAATAAAATGTCCAGAGATACACAACTTAAAGAGCGATGGGAAAAGCTCGTCGATATACTTTCAAATCAATTTTCACAAGGCGAAGACCTTGATTTAGATGCCATCATTTACCTGATCGGAGTTCAGGAACTCGGAAAAGTGCATCGTGAATTCAAAAAAGATGAAAAACTTAATCTGATGCACATTGCCATTTGCCGGTTACTGGAGCCATATGGTTTTTATGAATTCGAATATTTCGATGAAGACGGCTGGCCACATTACAGGGTAAAAGAAGAATTACCGCCGCTAAAAGCAGGTGAGCAGTCGGTTTTAATGAAAGAAGCCATTGTAAATTATTTTTTAGAAAGAGAAGTTATTGAATAGGTTTTAGACGAAGTCGCAGTATAAGTTTTGGAATTTGGGTAACAGTAAGCTGAAAACTGTTATTGCGACTAAAGAATTTCAACTAAAATCACTAAATTTGTTCCCTCAATTATAGAATGGAAATGATAGATAAGATAAAAGAGTATATTGGCGAGGCAGAAGCTTTTTCAACAGAAAATCCTGCAGAGCTGGAAGCATTCCGTATTAAATTCTTAGGAAAAAAAGGGGTTTTGAATGACTTTTTTGCCGAATTCAAAAATGTACCAAACGATCAGAAAAAAGAATTCGGACAAGTTATAAATGCATTAAAAACAACTGCTGAAGATAAAGTTAAAGTAATTGTTGAAGCATTAGAAAGTAAAGAAGAATCTAAAGGGGTTTTTGGTGATTTAACACGTGCGGCAGAACCGGTAATTATTGGTTCACGTCATCCTATTTCGATCGTTAAAAACCAGATTATCGATATTTTTGCGAACATTGGATTCAACGTTTCCGAAGGACCGGAAATTGAAGATGACTGGCACAACTTTACCGCTTTGAACTTACCGGAATACCATCCGGCACGTGATATGCAGGATACATTTTTCATTCAGACCAATCCTGACGTGTTGTTGCGTACGCATACATCTTCTGTTCAGGTGCGTTATATGGAAAACCACAAACCGCCAATCCGTACCATTTCTCCGGGACGTGTTTTTCGTAATGAAGCGATTTCGTCACGTTCACACTGTATTTTCCATCAGGTAGAAGGATTGTATATTGATAAAGACGTTTCGTTTGCAGATTTAAAGCAGACATTGCTTTATTTCACCAAAGAAATGTTCGGAAAATCAAAAATCCGCTTACGTCCGTCTTATTTTCCGTTTACAGAACCAAGTGCTGAAATTGATATTTACTGGGGTCTGAAAACCGAAACCGATTATCGTATCACAAAAGGAACAGGCTGGCTGGAAATTGGAGGTTGCGGAATGGTAGATCCTAACGTTCTTAAAAACTGTGACATCAATCCTGATGAATACAACGGTTTTGCTTTCGGAATGGGAGTGGAGCGTATCGCGATGTTGTTGTATCAGATTGGTGATATCCGTATGTTTTACGAAAATGACGTTCGTTTCTTAGAGCAGTTTAAATCGAATATATAATTTTAGATTGAAGATTTTAGATTTCAGATTATGCTGGCAGGATCTAAAATTGTTAATCCTTATTAATTACAATACAATAAACCTTTGTTGAAGTTTAGACTTTGACAAAGGTTTTAAAGCTTTTAACAAAAATGAAAAAAGACATAACAATCCCGGAAGTAGAAAACGTTTTTCTTGCTGCCGTTCAGGAGTGGAGCGACGATTTTATGGAGAAGGTATGGTACGCTTATCTTGTAAACGACAGCGACTTTAATTTAGACAGCGTCATGGTGGTTTCGAAAGCATTTGGTACAATAGACGGCGAAATGAAAAAAACGTCTGTTTTACGCCACGCTTTTGTTGAAGTTCCTGCGGTTTCTGTAGTGAAAATCGAAATGATTGAAAAAAGCCTGTTGGTGCTAAACAACGAATTCATGGTAACGTTCTTTATCGGAAATACGTTATATGACAAGAAATTCATTTTCAAATCTAACTTAATCAACGAAAAAAATACGGAAGAAGTGCCGATTTTGTTTGTTGAGGGGGTGATGGTGAAGTAGAGAAAATAGAGTATAGAATAAAGAAAATAGACTTTAGAAAATATATAAAAGAAGAAAGAGTCAAGACGAAATTAATAAGTCCTGACTCTTTTTTTATGTTCAGAGATAAGAATCTTTATTCTATACTCTATGTTCTATATTCTTAAAAATTTAATCCAATGACTCCGTCAACTTCTTAAAAACCGATTTAGCGTCTTTACCTTCATATAAAATACTGTAAACGGCGTCGATAATTGGCGTTTTGGCACCATAACCCTGATTTAGTTTATAGGCACTTTTCGTGGCGTAGTACCCTTCGGCAACCATGCTCATTTCCATCATCGCACTTTTTACCGTGTATCCTTTTCCGATCATATTTCCGAACATTCTGTTTCTTGAAAACACAGAATATCCCGTAACCAATAAATCACCTAAATAAGCAGAATCATTAATGTTACGTTTCATTTTATGAACTTTTCTGATGAATTTTTTCATTTCACGAATTCCGTTACTCATCATAACCGACTGAAAATTATCTCCATAGCCTAAACCATGTGCAATTCCGGCAGCAATAGCGTAAATGTTTTTAAGCATGGCAGCATATTCGGTACCGATAATATCATCTGAAATTTTGGCTTTAATGTAGTTTCCGGAAAGAGATTTTGCAACAATACTGGCTTTGTCCGGATCGCCACAGGCAATGGTCAGATAAGAAAGTCTTTCCAATGCCACTTCTTCAGCGTGACAAGGACCTGTAATTACGCCAATGTTATAGTAAGGTATGTCGTATTGAATATGGAAATGTTCTCCAACAATTAAACTGGTTTCCGGGACAATACCTTTAATAGCAGAGAAAATAATTTTATCGGCTAAGGAAACGGTTAAGTTTTTAAGTTCTGCATCCAGGAAAGCAGAAGGAATAGCAAAAATTACGTAATCTGCATATTCAACGGCTTCATTTATATTATTGGTTAATTTAAGTTTTTTAGTGTCAAATTCCACCGAACTCAAATAATTTGGATTGTGTTTGTATTTTTCAATGTGCTCGATGGCAGCATCATTGCGCATGTACCACGCAATTTCGGAAAGATTTACACAAAGCATTTTTGCAATTGCCGTAGCCCAGCTTCCTCCTCCAATTACTGCAAATTTTAAATTTTCGCTCATTATTTTAATAATTTAAAACAAAAGTACTTAATAATGTAGTAATAATACAAAATCTGATTTAAGAAATTTAAATACGTGCTGTAATTACAATGGTTTTCAGGGACTTTGGAATAATGGGAAAATATTTTAACAAGTACACAATAATTTTGTAATCCCTGCGTTGTAAGTAATTACAAATTAGAATTTTAATGAGTTTAGCAAAAATTGAGTTAGTTAGTTTTGTTTTAGTATTTTAAAAGGCGTTCCTAAATAAATTAAGAACGCCTTTTTTGTACTTTATCTTTAAGTCGCACTACTCAGTTTACAGTCGCAGTATACAGTTACAGTTTTCAGTGCGGTTTTCAACTGAGACTGAACACTGAGACTGAATACTAATTAATAGCTCATTTCCACAATAGCTTTTACCTTATCTAAAGTAATCAGTTGTTTTTCTCCCAGACCTTTCCATCCTCTTTCGTCAAAACGGTTTACAATGAAATCAGCGGTTTTATTATAGTTGTCGGTGTATTGCGATAATTTAGTGTCCATTCCCATAGTGTGGAAAAATTCTACGGTTTTATTAATCGCTTCTTTCGCCACTTCGTCATCAGAACCGGTTAAGTTGAAGATACGTCTTCCGTATTGTGCTAATTTTTCTTTTTTGGTGTCGAACATTACATTGTATAAGCTTGGGCCTATAATTGCCAGTGTTCTTGCATGATCGATACCGTATAAAGCGGTTAATTCGTGACCAATCATATGGGTGGCCCAGTCCGAAGGAACTCCTTTTTGAATCAATCCGTTTAACGCCATTGTACAACTCCACATAAAGTTCGAAGCCAAAGCGTAATCTGTTGGGTTTTCAACGACCTTTGGACCAACTTCAATTAACGTTTGTAAAATTCCTTCGGCGATTCTGTCTTGCAGATAACCTTCGTGCGGATACGTTAAGTATTGCTCCATAACGTGTGTATAAGCGTCAACAACACCGTTTTGGATTTGTCTTTTTGGCAAAGATTCAATAACCGTTGGATCACAAATAGAGAATTTTGGAAATAAAGCACTTCCGCCGGAAGCTAATTTTTCCTGAGTTGCTTTAATTGTTACGACATATCCGGAATTCATTTCGCTTCCCGTTGCAGGCAATGTCAAAATAGTTCCAAATGGCACTGCATTTTCTTTAATCAGCAAACGTTTTTGTAAAATATCAATTGGGTTTCCATCAAAATTAACCGCGGCCGAAATAAATTTCACGCCATCAATAACAGATCCACCGCCAACAGCCAGGATAAAGTCTATTTTTTCGGCTTTTATAATTTCAACAGCTTTCATCAAAGTTTCAAAATGTGGATTTGGTTCAATTCCTCCAAATTCTACGATTTCAAAACCTTTTAAGTTATGGATTACCTGTTCGTGAATTCCGTTTTTAAAGATACTTCCACCACCATAAGCCAATAATATTTTGGCATCTTTTGGAACTAAAGTTGAAAGTTTTTCGATTTGTCCTTTTCCGAAGATCAAATTCGTCGGATTGTATAATTCAAAGTTTAGCATAATTTTTTATAGTTTCTAAGATGCTAAGGTTCTGAGGTACTAAGTTTTTTTTTCAAACTTAAGTCTAAGAATCTCAGTATCATGTTTTCTTTTTAGATTCTAAGGTTCTGAGGCATTGAGTCTCTAAGCTTTGAAAAAATACCAAATCTTAGCAACTTAGAACCTCAGAACCTTAGTCCCTTATTTATTTAATTGCTCCAATAATTTACCTGCCACTAATTTTGATGAAGCGGGATTTTGTCCTGTAATTAGAAGTCCGTCTTCAACAGCGTAAGGCTGCCAGTTTCCTATTTTAGAGAATTTTGCCCCATTTTGAGTTAAAGCGTCTTCCAATAAAAAAGGAACCACTTTTGTTAAACCAACTGCTTCTTCTTCTTCATTTGTAAAACCGGTTACTTTTTTGCCTTTTACTAAATAATCCCCTTTTACTTTTACATTTTTCAACACTGCCGGAGCGTGACATACAAAAGCAACCGGTTTGTTGTGCGTATAAAAAGATTCGATTAAAGCAATTGAATTTTTATCTTCTACTAAATCCCAAAGTGGTCCGTGACCTCCCGGATAGAACACAGCATCATAATCTTTCTGGTTGATAGTTGAAAGCTTATGTGTGTTTTTTAGTTTTTCCTGTAATACTTGGTCGGCATCAAAACGTTTGGTGTCTTCCGTTGCAGAAGAAGGATCCGCACTTTTAGGATCAATTGGAGGCTGACCTCCAAGTGGGGAAGCAATCGTGATTTCGATTCCCTTGTCTAGTAATTCATAATAAGGTGCAGCAAATTCTTCTGACCAAAACCCTGTTTTTTCTCCTGTGTTGCCCAGTTTATCGTTACTGGTGACAACAAATAATACTTTTTTCATACCTTTTTTATTTAATTTTTGAGCGGTAGCAGAAAAGCTAACGGCTGTGAGTGCTATAATTGCGAGTAATGCTATTTTTTTCATAATATGTAATTTTAGTACAAATTTACGGCAATAGTGATATTGGTAAAAATAAAATAAACTATGTTTGTTATAAATATATTTATATCATGGTAAATCTCGAATGGTACAGAACCTTTAAGTCGGTTTATAAAAACGGCAATTTTTCTATTGCCGCTAAAGAATTGTTTATGAGTCAGCCTGCTGTAAGTCAGCAGATTTCTATGCTGGAAGCTCACGTGGGTAATAAATTATTTAATCGGAAGTCAAAAGGGGTAGAAGCTACCGAGTACGGAAAGTTACTCAATAATTTAATTATTGATGCACTTGATCGTCTGGAAAATGTCGAAACCACTTTTAGGGCAAAAGCACAGGATTCCGTTCGGTTGATTTCTGTCGGAGTTTCAAAAGATTTATTCAATAGCGTCGGAAGCACTTTAATTTCAAAATTTGACTTTATAGATTTTACGTTTGGAGATGATGATGCTCTTTTTTCTCTGGTAGACGCTAAAAAACTGGATTTCGCAATTGTAACGAAGCAATTTGAAACCTTTGATACGATTTATGAAATCGTGGGAAAAATTAAGTTGGTCATGGTGGCGCCGATAAATTTAGATGCGGAAAAATTCCGTCAGATTTTAAAAACAGATAATTATACAGAAACGGAACAATGGCTTAATGAGCAAAAATGGTATTGTCACGACGCGAGAATTTCGCATATAAAATTATTCTGGCTACATGCGTTTAATAAAAAAAGGCCCTCAATGGTTCCTAATTATATTATTCCGTCCGAATCTGAAATGCTCGAAATGTTGTCCAGAAACTCCGGAGTGGCGATCACCTGGAATTGTAATGCAAGAAGATATATTAAGGAAAATAAACTGCAGCTGTTATGGAATAGCTTCCATGTGCCGGAGGAATTTGTGTATGTGCTCACTGCTAAGAATAACAATGTGAATTCCTTTTTTGATAGTATTTCGAAAGAATTGAAGTTGTTTTTTGGTAATAGGCTGTAATTTAAAACAGGTGAAAATTCTTCTTTTTCTTTTGAGTGTATCGTTTAAAAAGGATAATTTTGATAAACAAACTGAACTTCCCAATGATGAAAAAGCTTACAATGATTTTAATGAGTATGCTGGTATTTTTTGTGATTAATTCCTGTAGTAAACATGAGGATGAGGCAATATTTGATTGTCTGGCCGCATCAATTTATATTAAATTGCATAATTCGACGGATCCCAATTTTCCAAAGCTCATGAATTACTCCGTTGAATACACCGGGACCGGAACTTTAGTTGAAGTAAAATGGAACTTTGGTGATGGAACCACCGGAGCGGGTACGCTCGTTACCCACTTGTATACTAAGGCAGGAACCTATGAGGCTAAGTCCGAGGTTACGATTAGGAAAGAGAGTTCAGAATGTACTTCCGGTCTGAAGAGAACGGTGACGGTGGACTAGAAGCAGACAGAAAATAAAATATACAAGAGAGTCAATTTCGTGATTTATTGCATAGGCATAAATAATGAAATTGACTCTCATTCGTTATATTTGTGAGATATGATTTTTTAATTATGGAAAATTTTCAAAATATTCGAATTGCTGTTGACGCCATTGTTTTTGGATATAAAAACAACAATTTGTATGTGCTTTTAATCGAACAGAAATTTGGCTCGGCCGAAAAATACTGGGCTTTACCGGGAGGTTTGGTGAAACCGGAGGAATCTTTAAGCGATGCTGTAATAAGAGAATTGCGTGAAGAAACCAATGTACAGCTGACTTTCATGGAGCAGCTTTACACTTTCGGAGATGATATTAAAAGAGATTCCAGAAATCGTGTGATTTCGGTAGCGTATTATGCGCTAGTTGATGCCTCAAATCTGGAAATTAAAGCAGATACAGATGCCGAAAAAGTGCAATGGTTTAAAATAGATGAAGTTCCTTCTTTGGCTTTTGATCATAATTTGATCTTAAAAAAAGCAGTCGAACGATTAAAAGCTAAACTTACTTACGAACCCATTGGTTTTGATTTACTGCCAAAAGAATTTCTGTTTTCTGAACTTGAAAATTTGTATTGTACCATTTTGGAAAAGGAAATTGACAGAAGAAATTTCAGGAAAAAGATTCTCAGTTATGGTTTTATAGAAGAAACGGAAATTTTTTCAGCAGTAAAAACCGGAAGACCGGCAAAATTATTTAAGTTTAATAAATTAAAATATAATGATTTAATAGAAAGAGGTTTTCATTTCGAAATAAAATTTGCTTAAACTACAGTATAATGATTAAACCATTTCCATTCCATTCCGATTTAAGGGATTATTTTAAAAAGCAGGACAAAACCTGGTCCTGGTTTTCTGAAGAAAAGATTAAAGCAGAACAGCAAGAAGCCTTTAAAACGGATTTATTAAAAAATTCCTACAGAATAGATCCCGATACGGAACCAAAAGTGTATGAAATCCTGAATGTTGCAAAAGATAAATTGGGAATCATTGTTCCGATTACCATCTATCAATCGCAAAGCATGGATGGCAATAATGCCGGAGTTGTTTTTTTTGATAACGAAGCGCATATTATTTTATCAGGAACGATTTTAAAACTGCTTAACGAAGACGAATTACTGGTTTTGTTCGGACATGAACTGTCGCATATTGTCTTGTTTAGTTTGGAAAATGGCGATTTTGAAATTACCAACAGAATTATCAATACCATTGCCAGCGACAGCAGCAGTGAATTGTTTTATTATGAAACGGCAAGATTGTACCAGCTTTATACCGAATTATTTTGTGATTTGGGTGCTCTGAAAGTCAGCGGAAGTCTGGAAACTACGATTCAGACCTTGGTAAAATTAAATACCGGATTAGAAAAAGTCTCGGCAGAAAGTTATCTTAAACAAGCCAACGAAATTCTGGAACGAATAGAAAAAGGATCTAATGGAGAAACGCATCCTGAGAATTTTATTCGCGCGAAAGCTTTGGAAATTTTCGAAAAAGACAATTCCGGTTACTATTCGAAAACAGAAAAAATTATTTCGGGAAAAACCGATTTGCATCAACTGAACTTATTTAATAAAAAACTGGTTTTTGATACTACAAAAGAATTAATCTCGATTATTCTTAAACCAAAATGGGCCCAATCTGAATATTGCCATGCACTTTACAAACAATATTTTGCGAATTCAGCTATAAGAACCGACGCTTTTATTGATGCTGTTTTCAAACTCAAAATAGAAAACAGCAGGAAAAACTTAAAGGAATATTACGCTTATGTCATGCTCGACTTTGCCTTATGTGATCCTGATTTGAAAGAAGCATTTATCGGGCATATTCTGGATATTGCGGAGCAATTAAGTCTGCAGGAAGAAATGAAATGGATTCTGAAAAAGGAATTGAACCTGACGGAGAAAAACTATAAATCATTCGCTGAAAACTGCACGAAGACTTTAAATACTATTTTAGAATCAGATCAGGAAAATACTTATTAAGATGATTACACCCATTAAGGAATCCGCTTTTTATCAATTTATCACCGAAAATTTCCAGCGGGGAACTTTTGCCAACGATGATATTATTGCCATAATATTACCTTTGCTGAAAACGGTTGCCGCTATTCATAATCAGGGAAAAGTGGCGTCACTGCAGGATATTTCGACTATTTATATCGAAAATCAGCATTTTCATATTACGGACAATGCTTTCGAAATAAAAGATAATTCGAAAGCAATTGCGGCGTTTTTTAAAAGTAAAAGTAAAGCGTTTGAAATTTCGGGCGAACATTTTACAACCACCGAAATCGGGGAAGGCGTAAAAAGAGAATATGGCGATAAAAGTGTTTCTGAAGAGGATGGTGAAAATGTTAGGAAACCTGCTTACATAAAAGATTACGGCTCTTTCGAATTTGAATTCGGTCATCACGATCCGGTGACAGATATTTTTGTTCTGGGAATGATCCTGGCCAGTATCGCATTGCAATTTGATTTTACCAATATCGAAGACGTGAAGCGTTTTGTGGAATATCGCAGGAAAATGTATTTCCTGAACAGCAAAATAAATCCTGCAATTGCCAATATTATTTTGGGAATGACAGAACTGAATCGCGAGAATCGCTGGAAAGATTTAAATGAAATCGTAGAAAAACTGCAGAATTACAGAGATTACAATCCTGAAACGGAGTATGATTTATCAAGTTTAATTGATGCGAAAGTTCAGAATAAAAATCAATTCATTCACGAAAAACTCCGAAACCGATTATTTGATAATAGTAAGCGAAACCGGCTTTTATACTTTCAGCCGAATTTAAAATTCCTGAACCTGACCGTTTCTTCGGTTCCGCAGGCATTGAATTATGAAAATATAAATCCGGATGCTATTTTTTACTGGAATGCGGAGATTTCAAAGAAAATCAGCAATACCAGTACGATTTCACTCAATAAATATTTAGAATTTCAGGACAATACCTATATCGTTCCTACGCTTGATAAAATTCGTTTAGAAGCGAATAAGGACATTAACGAATACGGCTTTAGCCAGTTAAAACTCGTTTTGTGTAACCTGAACTGGTTTAATACCAAAGAAGAAAGTACAGAAAAAATAGTTTCACCTTTGCTTCTGGCATCCGTTACGCTGACGAAGAAAAAAGGGGTGAAAGATGATTATTCCTTAGAATTTCTCGATTCTGAAGTGGAAATAAACCCTGTTTTGGCCAATATGCTAAAAGATTTATATGACATTCGATTACCGGAACGCATACAGCTTTCGGAAACCAAAATCGAAGAAGTTTATGAATTATTGCGCATACAAGTGGAGAAAAACAGTTCCGGAATTGTTTTGGATTATATCGACAAACCCAAAATAAAACTGATTCATTCGCAGGCCAGGCAAATCCTGACACAGTTTAATAAACGCTCCAAAAAGAAGGAAGCCATTCAGGATCAAAAAAATCTGAGTTATTCTTATAAGCCCGAAAATTTTCAGCCGTATGGTTTAGAATTGTTCCGAAATTATGTTTTTACGAAGGCTTCCTCTTTAGAATACCTGATCAACAGCGATATAAAACAGAACCCGCATTTTTTCAATGAAACCAAAACCATAGGAAGAGAATTTTACCAGCTTGATGAAGGTGATGTAAATCCTTTCCGTTGGGAATTTGATACCTGCAATTTAATCTTAGGCAATTTTAATTATAAAAAAATGTCTTTGGTTCGCGATTACAATCAGGTTATCGAAAATAATGTTGAAAGTAATGTTTTCGGGAATTTGTTCAATTCACTGGCACAAAAAGAGTTTAAAAATGAACTGGAATCCGGGAATAGTTTTACCAAAACCTTTAATGTTGTAGCGAGCGATCCTACGCAAAACAATGCCGTAAAATATTCCGAATCGGGTGAAAGTTATATTATACAAGGGCCACCGGGAACAGGAAAGTCACAAACCATTGCCAATTTAATTGCCAATTATGTGGCAAATGATAAAAAGGTTTTGTTTGTCTGTGAGAAACGCGCTGCCTTAGACGTGGTTTTTTACCGCCTTAAAAATCAGGGACTGGATGATTTATGTTGTTTAATTCACGATTCGCAGGCCGATAAAAAAGAATTTATTTTAGACCTGAAACAGACTTTTAACGATTTTACGGCATCTAAAAATAATTTTCAGGCTGTAGCAAATAATAGAGAAAAGTTAGTTCAGAAGATTGATGCTGAAATCCATAAAGTGGCGATTTTTCATGATTTTATGAATGCCCGAATCGATGATGAAACAGACCTGACGATCAAATCACTTTTTGATGTTTTGGTTTCTAATCCTCATAAAGCTTTACTTGATAATCTGAATATGCTGGATGATAATGCCGGACTTCAGGACTGGAGCAAACATCACGAATTATTCGAAAAATTATTTGCCATAAATCAGGAAACCAACCAATCGGAGTTCTTTGCTGTGCATCCGTTACGTTTTTTAAAAATGGATGCCTTTCGAAAATACAAACATATCTCTGATTTAAGGAAAGATCTTGAAAACAGCCAGGAGATACTGGAAAACATTTCAGAACGACTGGATTTTGTTTCTATTCCGCCAAAAGTCGATACGTTTTTTGAGATCCATAAATTGCTGCGCAAAGCAATAGCTACTTTTATCTATTTTGATACTAATGTATCTGAGTTATTAGAACCCGACAGCGCGCTTTTCAGATTGCTTGAAAAAGATGTTCAGACATTATTGAAACTGAGATCTGATATTGAAAAATCGGCCCAACAGTATCCGTACTGGACCAGGGCGATATCAGAAACGGATGCGAAAACGGCTCTGGAAATCATCAGAAAAAACGAAAACAGTTTTTTTAATTTCATCAATTCCGATTATAAAAAAACACGAAGCGAGATTCTTGCCGTTTACGATATCAATAAACATACAGTAAAACCAGGTTTAGTTGTCGTTTTGGAAAATTACGTGGCTCAATTTGAGCAGGAAGAAAAATTCAATGCTTTAAAAAGTGATTTTGAAAGCAAATACAGGCTCGGTGATTTATTCGAATTAAAATATCATACCGAAACGATCAAAAAAGAATTAGACGAGACCATTTTAGATTTTGCCAGAAACCTGAATCCGGCAGAACGAAAAGAGGTTACTGAAATTAAAAACCTCTTTTTAAAACTAAGTTCTTCTTTATGTGACAGTATTGAAAATTACGAGAATCTAAGTTTATCCGCGATAGAAAATTCAATCGCAGCGATTAATACAAAGAAGATGTATTTTGATTTGTACGCCTCTTTCTTTGAAGAAATTCAGGATGTAAATCCATCCGTAATCCAATTGTTAAAATCGAAGAAAATCCCGCTCGAACATTTGCAGGTTACTTTGGCAGAAAGATCTTTAGAGAAATATTATGCGATTCATTATACGCATAAAAAATTCAACATGGATTTGCTGCATACCTCCATTGAAAAGGTAAAAAGAATGTATGCCGATTTATTAGAAGTAAACGGAAAATACATCATTGCAAAACAAGTCAGCAATCTGAAAGAGTTGATTTTAACTTCTGAAATGTCCGTTTCGGGAATGACAGCAGCACAAAAAGAAAGCAAAAGATCGATTACCGAAGGCAGAAAAATTCTGGAAAATGAATTCAGCAAGAGTATACGTTTTAAATCGATTCGTGAATTGGCTTCTGCAGATTCCGGGCAAATCGTTCGTGAAATAAAACCCGTTTGGCTAATGAGTCCGTTAAGCGTTTCGGACACTTTACCGGTTGATGAAAACTATTTTGACGTAGTAATTTTTGATGAAGCGAGTCAGATTACGCTCGAAGAAGGACTTATGCCGATTTACAGAGCTAAACAAACGATAATTGTGGGCGACGAGATGCAAATGCCGCCGAGTAATTTCTTTGGAAGCTCATCCGGAAACCAGGACGATTTATGGAACGACGCAACGGCAGATGAAGATGATTATTTTTCTTTAGATGCCGATAGTTTCCTGACGCAGGGCGCCCGTAAATTCCCCTCGATTATGCTGGGCTGGCATTACAGAAGCAAACACGAAGCTTTAATTGGGTTCTCGAATGCTTCCTTTTATGATAGTAAATTGCTGACGATTCCCGATTTAAAAGATCACAGCAAAGTGGGTGAAGCGATCATTGTTGACGATGTAAGAGAGGCAAAAAACAATCTTGATCATCTGTTCTCTAAACCAATATCCTATCATTACATTCATAAAGGTGTTTATAATGCGCGTTCTAATAGCATGGAGGCACAATACATAGCCAATATGGTGCGTGAACTTTTAATACAAAACAAAGGCCAAAGTGTCGGAATCGTAGCGTTCTCAATGGAACAGCAAAATGAAATTGAAACGGCAATTGAAAATATTTGCATCGAAGATAAAGTTTTTGAAAACCTGATCGAAGAAGAGTACAAGCGGATTGAAAATAACCAGTTTGTCGGTCTTTTTGTGAAAAACCTCGAAAATGTACAGGGAGACGAGCGCGATATTATCATTATGAGTACGTGTTATGGTTATAATCCGACAGGGAAAATGTTGATGAATTTTGGGCCAATCAATAAACGTGGCGGTGAGAAACGACTGAATGTAATTTTCTCCAGAGCCAAGAGAAGTATGTGTGTGGTGAGTTCCATAAAATATACAGATATTAAAAATGAATACAACGAAGGGGCAAATTATTTCAGGAAATACCTTCAGTATGCGGAGTTGATTAGCCTTGGACAACTAGAGGCCGCAAACAATGTTTTGAATGCGATCAACAGTAAAAATAAAGTAGAGACATCAAGTTTAATTGCAGATCAAATCCAGGAAGAAATAGAGAAAATCGGTTATTTTGCTACAAAAAATATTGGGCAAAGTAAATTTAAATGCCACTTGGGAATCAAGAAAGCTGCCGACGACGAAGAATTTGTGCTTGGAATTATGATCGACGATGATTTGCATTATGCCAATGATGATATTTTAGAGCAATATCTTTTAAGGCCTCAGATTCTGATTGCAAATGGCTGGACGGTTTGTCAAATTTATTCGAAAGACTGGATCGAAAACAAACCAAGAGTTTTAAAAATGATAGCTGCAGCACTAAAAAATGAATCGTTTTTTGATGACGTACTAATTGAGGACAGTCCTATTGAAATTGAAGATAGTATTCCAAATAATACTGTTGAGGCAGAATCGGACCGAAATGGTAATTTCGAAAGATACCTTAACACCTCAAACGGAAGTAATAAATTTTGGGAAATTACTGCTGAAGGCAAAAATATAATTGTCCAGTACGGACGGGTAGGAACCAAAGGCCAAAAAATGGTAAAAGCCTTTGAAAGTGAGGAACAAGCCTTGAAAGAAAAGCGAAAACTAATTGCTCAAAAGGTCGCAAAAGAGTACTTTAAAGAATAAAAAATAAATGTTTGCGTAATTTTTACACAAAATAAATTGCTTCATAAAATATTAAATGTATATTTGCGTATAATTAACGCAAACTAAAAAACTATGATACTTAACTTAGACCCCAATTTCAAACCATTTACTGGTCAGAAAGAAATAGAATTTAAAAATTTTACTTTTTCAGGAGGAGAACCACACATTAAAATTAATCCTGATTTCGATAGTAAGGAGGCCGTAACAATCACACACCGTTTAAATTCATTCAATGATTTAGGATTGTTGTGCCTGACTGTTGATGCTTTAAGACGAATGGATGTGAAAATTATTAGCCTTTTCATTCCGTATTTTCCGGCGGCCCGTCAGGACAGGGTAATGATCAAAGGAGAGCCTTTATCTGTAAAAGTTTATGCTGATATCATAAATGCCATGCAGCTGGAAAAAGTTTTTGTTTTTGATGCGCATTCTGAAGTTACACCGGCATTGGTCAACAATTGCGAAGTGATTCCAAATCATACTTTTATTCAGACGGTTATAAAAACAATTGGAAACGATGTAAAATTAATTTCTCCGGACGGTGGCGCTTTGAAAAAAATCTACAAAGTTTCTGAATTTTTAGGAGGTGTTGATGTTGTGGAATGCAGCAAAAGCCGTGATGTAAAAACCGGAAAACTATCTGGTTTTAAAGTCTATGAAGACGATTTGCAAGGCATGGATTGTCTGATTGTAGACGATATTTGTGACGGAGGAGGAACATTTGTTGGTTTAGCGGAAGAATTAAAAAACAAAAATGCAGGAAAATTATATCTGGCAGTAAGTCACGGAATTTTCAACAAAGGTTTCGAAGTTTTAGATTGCTTCGAAAAAATATTCACAACCAATTCTTTTAAAGATTTTGACGACAAAAAGGTGGAGGTTGTGAAACTAAGTGAATTGATATGAAATATAGTATAGAGACATTAAGCTCTGAAAGTCCGGGGAATAAATACCTCTTTTTCTGGGGACACCAGCCGAACAAAGACGGAAGTATTTCTAAAACCTGTTTCAGTCAATGGTGGTTGAGTTCTTTTGTAGTTGACAAGGTAACGTATAAAACAGCTGAACACTGGATGATGGCAAAAAAAGCGGAATTGTTTGGTGACAAAGCAATTCTCGAAAAAATAATCCACGCCAATTCTCCGGCTGAAGCTAAAAAACTAGGCCGCGAAGTTAAAAACTATGTAGATGCCGTTTGGCTGGAAAACAGGTATGAGATTGTCCGACAAGGGAATTTTCATAAGTTCAGTCAGAATTCGGCTTTAAAAGAATTTCTTATCCAAACCAACGAAAGAATTCTGGTAGAAGCCAGTCCCGTTGATCCCATTTGGGGAATCGGAATGGCGGCTGACCATAAAGATGCTCACAATCCCGAAAAATGGAAGGGATTAAATCTTTTAGGTTTTGCTTTGATGGAGGTTAGGGATGAATTGAAAAAGTAATAACATGAAAATTGAGGTCGTAAAAGGAGACTTAACAGAAATACAGGTTGATGCTATTGTTAATGCAGCAAATACTTCTCTTCTTGGTGGTGGTGGCGTCGATGGCGCTATTCACAGAAAAGGCGGAAAAGCTATTTTAGAAGAATGCATTCAGATTCGAAATAAACAAGGGGGCTGTAAAGTTGGAGAAGCAGTCATCACAACAGCAGGCAATCTACCTGCAAAATATGTTATTCATACTGTTGGCCCAGTTTGGAATGGCGATAAAGAAGAAAAATCAAAATTGCTGTCAGACTGCTATCAAAATAGTTTAGAATTAGCTGTTCAGAATGACATTCAAACTATTGCCTTTTCTGGTATTAGCACAGGAATTTATAGGTTTCCAAAAGATAAAGCGGCTGAAATTGCCATAAAATCAGTTAAAGACTTCTATAAAATTTCAGAAATAGATAAAGTAATATTTGTTTGTTTTGATGAGGAGAGTTACGAAATTTATACTGGTTTATTAGAAAGAGAGCTACTTTAAAAACTAAAATCATGAATGAAAAAACAGCAAAAAGCGTAAGCAAGTTCCTGAGTCTTGTACTTCGGCATTCGCCGGAAACCATCGGATTAAAACTGGACGAAAATGGCTGGGCAGATGTAGCAGAATTGATTGAAAAATGTTCCAAAAACGGAAATTCATTAAATCCATTAACTACGGAACTTCTGGATTATGTGGTAGAAAACAATGATAAAAAACGTTTCGCTTTTAATGAAGATAAAACCAAAATAAGGGCCAGTCAGGGACATTCAATTTCGGTTGAATTAAACCTGACTGAAGTAGAGCCTTCGGAATTTTTATTTCACGGAACGGTTGTAAAATTTATAGAAAGCATTAAAAAAGATGGTTTGCAGAAAATGAGCCGTCAACATGTTCATCTTTCCAAAGATAGAGAAACGGCGACAAAGGTTGGAAGTAGAAGAGGAGTTCCTCAGATCCTAACAATCAAAAGCGGAGAAATGTTCAAAGACGGATTTAGATTCTACTTATCTGAAAATAATGTTTGGCTAACTGATGAAGTTCCTGTTAGATATATTGAATTTAAATCTTAATAAAAGGATTGATGAGTAATAAAATAGAATCAGGATTATTCGGATTAGCTATTGGTGATGCTTTGGGAGTTCCGGTAGAATTTTATTCCAGGTTTTCCCTAAAAGAAAATCCTGTTTCTGACATGATCGGTTATGGAACCCATTATCAGCCTTTAGGAACATGGAGCGATGATAGTTCTTTAGCTTTTTGTTTAGCCGAGAGCTTATGTAATGGTTTTGATTTATTTGATATAGCCAGAAATTTTGTAAAATGGTATAGTACAGAATTATGGACGCCGCATGGACAAGTTTTTGATATTGGAATCGCAACAAGGAATGCAATTCATAATATTGGAAAAGGGCATCAACCGGAATTTTGCGGAGGTTTTGAAGAAAAAGACAACGGAAATGGCTCTTTGATGCGAATCCTGCCATTAGTATTTTATCTTAAAGAGGAAAAGGATATTGAAGTAATTTATGAAAAGGTTAAAGCAGTTTCATCCATTACTCACGCTCATTTTCGATCCGTATTTGCTTGTTTTGTTTATGTTGTATATTGCTTGGAGATTCTAAAAGAGAAAGATAAATTCGAAGCTTACAGTGAAATGCAGATAACACTTTCGAAATTCCTGGAAGATAAAAAATATAATCCTGCTGAAATTCAATTGTTTGATAGAGTCCTAATAAATGATATATCAAAATACCCGGAAGTAAATATTCATTCGTCGGGATACGTTCTTGATAGTTTACAAGCCAGTTTGTGGTGCTTTTTAAATTCAAATTCTTATGAAGAAACAGTTTTAAAAGCTGTTAATCTAGGGGAGGATACAGACACTACTGCTGCAATTGCGGGAGGTTTAGCAGGAATTTATTACGGAATCGAAAAAATTCCAAAAAAATGGATTAAAAATTTGGTTAGAACCAACGATATAAAAGATTTAGCAGAAAGATTATCAAAAAATATAAATTTAAACCTATGAACCCACTATTATTAACAGACGGTTACAAAGTAGACCACAGAAGACAATATCCAACAGGCACAACACTAGTATATTCGAACTGGACACCAAGAAAATCAAGAATTGAAGGGGTAGACGAAGTGGTGTTTTTCGGATTGCAATATTTTATCAAAAAATATATCATCCATGATTTTGAAGCTTATTTCTTCAAACAGCCCAAAGAAGAAGTGGTAAAAAAATATGCCAGAAGAATCAATAATTACCTGGGTGAAAACCTCGTTGGAACGAAACATATCGAAGATTTACATGACTTAGGCTATATTCCTATGGTTTTTAAAGCATTGCCGGAAGGTATCAGTGTGCCGATTCGCGTGCCAATGTTTACCATGTTCAATACACTTCCGGAGTTTTTCTGGCTGACCAATTACTTTGAAACGTTGCTTTCTGCTGTCGTGTGGCTTCCATGTAATTCCGCTACAATCGCAAAAGAATACCGAAAAGTACTGGATAAATATGCCGAGGAAACATCATCCGTTCCGGAATTTGTAGACTGGCAGGCGCATGATTTCTCGATGAGAGGAATGGGTGGAATCGAAGCTTCGGTAACTTCTGCAGCCGGACATTTATTGAGTTTTACAGGATCGGATACCATTCCGGCAATTGATTTTTTTGAAGAATATTACAACGCGAATTCTGATAATGAATTAATCGCAGGTTCAGTGGCCGCTACAGAACATTCTGTAATGTGTATGGGAACAACAGAAGGAGAATGTGAAACGTTTAAAAGATTAATAACTGAAGTTTATCCAAAAGGAATCGTTTCTATTGTTTCGGATACCTGGGATTTGTGGAAAGTGCTAACCGATTATTTACCACGTTTAAAAGAAGATATTGTTGCAAGAGAAGGTAAAGTAGTTATTCGTCCCGACAGTGGTGATCCGGTTGATATTATATGTGGAAATCCAAACGGAAAAACTGAACAGGAAAAGAAAGGCGTAATTGAGCTGCTTTGGGATGTTTTTGGAGGAACAACCAATACAAAAGGATACAAAGAGCTTATTCCTCAAATTGGTGCCATTTACGGGGATAGTATTACGGTTCCGAGAGCAACTCAAATTGCAGAAAGATTAAAAGAAAAAGGATTTGCGTCTACAAACGTTGTTTTAGGAATTGGTTCGTTTACCTACCAATACAATACAAGAGATACTTTTGGTTTTGCCATGAAAGCGACTTACGGTGAAGTAAACGGAGAAGGCAGAGCTATCTTCAAAGATCCGATTACCGATGACGGAACTAAAAAATCGGCCAAAGGTTTAATGAAAATCGATTTAATCGATGGCGTATATCATTTAACGGATAATGTTTCCTGGGAAGAAGAACAAAAAGGGGAACTTAAGGAAGTTTTCAGAGATGGGAAACTTTTAGTAGATCAGTCGCTAAGCGCTATCAGATCACGTGTTAAAAGTCAAATAAGTGTGACATTATAAAAATCAAAAGCCTGAATTTTAACTTCAGGCTTTTTTATATCAGTTTGTCATTTTAAACCCGACAGGTTTTAAAAAACTGTCGGGTTAACTTGCAGTGTAAAGAATCAACTTTTTTTACTTCTTATAAAAATTATTATGATCGATATATTCCCAGACTTTTGGCGGCAATAACGGTTGTATATTTTTTCCTTCCTTAATGCTGTTTCGGATAAAAGTTGAAGAAATCTCCACTATCGGAGCATCAATAATATGAACTTTGGGATGCGCTTTTAATTCAATATTTTCGGCTTCTTCTGAAATGCGGGGATAAACATAAATATCGTAATGATCTAGAATCACCTCGTAGTTTTTCCACTTATGAAGTGTTTTCAGATTGTCTTCTCCCATAATCAGTGAAAAGTCATGAGTCGGATATTTTTCCTGCAGGTGAACCAGCGTATTTACCGTATAATTCGGCTGTGGTAGCTTAAACTCAATATCAGAAGGTTTAATTTTTAAATAATCTTCTGTGGCCAGAAAAACCATTTGTAACCGCTGGTGATCGTCTAATAATGTTGCTTTTTTCTTCAGCGGATTATGTGGCGTGACAACCATCCAAACCTGATCTAAGCCGGCAAACTCAGCCATATGATTGGCAATGATCAGATGACCGACATGAATGGGGTTATACGTTCCGAAATAAAGACCTATTTTCATAGTTGTTTTGTTTCACGGAGATTCACCGAGTTTTCACAGAGATTCACAAAGTTATTTATTTTTCTTTGTGTGGTTTTGTGTTTTCTCCTTTGTGCGTCTTTGTGTTATAATTTAAGCATTCACAAAAGCTTTCACCAATTGATACGCTTCTTCTTTTGCCGTATCTAAGTCGTAGTTTTTTATAATCGTATCAAATTGTGGTGCGGTTGCCAATTCAACCGAAGCTTTTGCAATTCGCATATTGATTTTGTCGTCACTTTCTGTAGAACGTTCCTTTAATCGGCGTTTCAGTTCATCTACACTTGGAGGTTTTACAAAAACAGCTAAAGTCTGCTCCGGAAATTTGTGTTTGATACGCAATCCGCCGGCAACATCAATGTCAAAAATCACATTTTTACCCAAAGCCCAGATACGCTCGATTTCTGATTTTAAAGTACCGTAAAAGTTATCGCGGTATACTTCTTCCCATTCCAGAAAATCTTCGGCTTTAATGTGTTTTTTGAATTCTTCCAGCGAAATAAAATAATAATCTTTTCCGTGTTCTTCTTCTCCACGTGGGTCGCGGGAAGCTGCTGAGATCGAAAATTCTAAATTTAAATCTTCTTTCCCCAGCAAATGTCTTACTATAGTTGTTTTTCCCGATCCCGAAGGTGCAGAGAAAACAATTAATTTTCCTTTGTTCATTATGGTATGCTTTAGGCTTTAGGCAATAGCCTTAAGCTTTTATTTGATGTCTATATTTTGCTTATAGCTTAAAGCTTATTGCTTATAGCAGTTACAACACATTTAAAACCTGTTCCTTAATTTTCTCCAATTCATCTTTCATCATCACAACCAGTTTTTGCATTTGGGCGTGATTTGACTTCGAACCCATGGTGTTGATTTCACGGCCCATTTCCTGTGTAATAAAACCTAATTTACGACCATTGGCTTCCGTGCCTTTAATCGTTTCTAAAAAGTAATCCAAATGATTCGTCAGACGTACTTTTTCTTCTGTGATGTCTAATTTTTCAAGATAATAGATTAATTCCTGCTCAAAACGGTTTTCATCAACATTTACTTTCAATTCAGAAATAGCAGTTTGCAAGCGATCTTTGATAGCCTGAACGCGTTCCGGATCAAGAGCCAGCGCATCAGTCATATATTGGCGGATATTTCCGATTCTCAGATTGAATTCTTTTTCGAGCGATTCGCCTTCGTCTCTTCTGAAGTTTAAGATGTTCTGAAGTGCTTCCTCAATGATAACCTGAATCTGTTCCCAGTCATTTTCATCAATTTCCTCACGCTCCGTTTTTAAGGTATCCGGCATACGAACGGCCATCTTCATTAATTCCGTTT
This sequence comes from Flavobacterium sp. LC2016-23, assembly GCF_009674775.1. Lineage (GTDB taxonomy): Bacteria > Bacteroidota > Bacteroidia > Flavobacteriales > Flavobacteriaceae > Flavobacterium. The sequence continues at coordinate 74,627 of NZ_WKKE01000009.1, forward strand.
CATCCGCATCAGGATTAACCTCTTTAAGCTGTGCAATGTAGTTTTTTACAACAGGGACATTTACTTTAGTCGAAGTTTGTTCAGCAGTGCTTTCAATGTAAATCGCAAAATCAATTTTTCCTCTTTCGAGTTTTGTCGAAATGAAAGTTCGTAAACCTAATTCCATTTCGCGATAAAGCGACGGCATTCTTACGTTTAAATCTAAACCTTTACTGTTTAAGGATTTTACTTCGACGGTAATTTTTTTTGTAGGCAATTGCAAAGAAGCTTTGCCAAACCCTGTCATAGATTGTATCATATAATTGAGTATAAAGGCGCAAAGATAAATAAAAGTTTGCTGTGTTTGGCTGTAAAATGCTAAAGTGTTAAGCGTAAGACTTTTTAAGGTTTTTTGCCACGAATTTCACAAATTCTCACAAATCCCGTAGCTCTTAAAATCGAATTTTACGAATTAAAAATTTGATGTAAATTTAGAAAATCGGACCGTTTGCCATTCGTGAAAATTTGTGAAATTCGTGGCTGACTTTTTTAGCTCAAAGCTTTCATGACCTGCAATGTCACAGGCTGCGTGTTGCCAATGTAAATTTTATCATCAATAATAAAAACCGGACGGCTTAAAAAAGTATAATGTTCTAAAATGTATTTTTTAAAATCCGCTTCTGTCAATGCTTTGTTTTTCAGGTCCATTGATTTGTACAGCTGTGCTTTTTTGCTGAACAAAGCTTCATAACTTCCCGAAAGTTTATACATTTCTTCTAATTCTGCTTCCGTTATAGGATTTTGCTTGATGTCATGAAAAACCAGATTATTGTCTTTCGGTAAACTTTTGATGATTTTACGGCAAGTATCGCAGGAAGCGAGGTAGTATATTTTTTCATGATCTTTGAATTTATTTGACTACAAAGAAAATCCATTTGAAATATAAAAATGCTTAATTTTATAAAAAAAATACAACTATGAGTTCAGTTTTTAAAGTGCAAAAAACGATTAGGGAAATTCTTCTGAAAGTTTTGGAAGGTCATTCGTTAGAACAATTGAATAAAATTCCGGATGGATTTAAAAATAATCTGATTTGGAATGTGGCGCATTGCATATCCTCGCAGCAGGTTTTAGTCTATAAACTATCCGGTTTGCCAACACAGGTTTCAGATGAATTTATCGATAAATATAAAAAAGGAACGAAGCCGGAAGGTGATGTTTCGCAGGCAGAAGCTGATGAAATTAAGGCATTACTTTTTACCACTTTTGATCAGACCGAAAAAGATTATGCTAATAACGTTTTTACTCATTATACACCTTATACAACAAGTATGGGCTTTGATCTTACGAATGTTCAGGATGCATTAGACTTTGTTAATTATCATGAAGGTATTCATACCGGAATTATTATGGGTATTAGGAAGTTGGTTTAAATAAAAAATCCCGCGATTGCGGGATTTTTTATTAATTCATTATGACTTCAATTGTAACTTTCATGGCTCCTGCACCCTTGCTTTTGGTGATTTCCATAAAAGCTCTTTTCGAGAGGTCTATTTCGCGGGTTTTTACAAACGGTCCGCGATCGGTAATTTTTACGATTACGAATTTGCCGTTGGCCTCATTGGTGACTTTTACCCTTGTTCCAAACGGAAGTTTTTTGTGGGCTGCGGTGTATTTGCTGTTATTGAATCTGCTTCCGTCAGCTGTTTTCTTTCCGTTAAAACGGTCTGCATAGTACGAGGCATGCGCCGTTTTTTTGTATAATTTTAATTTTAAACCTTTATCGGTAAATATAGAATCGGTTGGTATGGCGAGTAAGTCAGGTCTTGCCGTTTTTACAGTATCCTGTGTAATCTTAGGTTGTTCTGTTGTTGGCTTTGTCTGGCTTATGACATAAGTAAAGCAACTTAAAAATGTGATGGTAACTGTAGTAAGTATAATGTTTTTTTTACTTCTCATAGGTTTATTTTTTTTCAGACTTGGGGAGTTTGTACAAATAATATGCCGAGATAAAAAAAGCCCTATTGATTTAGGGCTTTAATTGGTTTTTAGAACCATAGGTTCCATGGAATTCTGCTTAAAATAAGCAATAATCCTAATCCGTAATAAATAGCAAAAGTTTTGAATTTAGCGTCGCTATTGATTAATTTTTTATGTTTTGACCATCCGATAGTAATCAGTGCGATAGCGATAAGGTTAATTAAAGGGTGTTCTAATGAAGTTAATCTTAATTCTGCATTAGACATTTGTCCGAATGCTGCTTTTCCCAGTGGAGATACAAAATAAAGAATGATGCCAATCAATAGTTGCGTATGAGTTCCAATTAAGGCAAACAATGCAATTTTGCGATCTTTAGCTGTAAAGTCTTTTTTAGAAGTAAGACCAATGATGGCGTTTACAACTGCAATTAATAAAAGGAGTAAGGCTAAATAAGCCCAGCCAGAGTGGAATTTTTGTAAAAAAGAGTACATAAGGTTGTTTTTTTATTAAAACAAATATAACAAAAAAGGCTATAAAAAAACGGCATTGGACTAAAAGTCAATGCCGTTTTTGGTATTTATTCAGATTCTAAATATTAGAAATCGTAACGTAAACTAAAGTTCCAAGTTCTTCCGAAACCAAAGAATACCTGGTTGTTAGTAGCGATTCCTTTATATGTAGGTTGAGTTGGATAGTCAGCCGCAAAATAATTTGTTTTTGCTTCAGCAATGTATACTGTATCAAAAACGTTATTTACGTTTAATCTAAAACCAACTGAATTACTTTTAGTTTTTCCAACTAACCATTTGTAAGATAAACCAGCATCAACTAAGCCGAAAGATGGTAATTCTAAAGATCCTTTATTATCTTCCTTTGTGAAGTTTCCTGGAGAGATTGCAGCATATAATTTGTCTGTATAGTTGTAATTTGCATCTACAGTAAAACGAGGCAAGATTTCATAATTTGCTCCTAAAGCAGCGGTTAATTGAGCTGCATCACCAACTTTTACACCATCAAGGAAAAGAATAGTAGTTGTTCCTCCACCAATTGGGTTGTTTGCTGAATCGTAACGATTACTTGTACTTGTTCCATCATATTTCCAGTCTCCAAGTGAGAACATACCAGTAATGTTAAGTTTATCTGTAACTTTAGCTCTACCATCAAACTCTATACCTGAATGGATTTCTGTAATTCCAGAGAAATCATAGTAACCACCTGGGTTTGATGTGTCATTATCGTTTTGTCTTTGGTATCTGTCTTTCCATGATGTACGGTAAATATTTACGTTAGCAGTGAAGATTCGAGAACGGAAACCGTAACCGGCTTCTAGGCCAAAGATTTTCTCGTTAGTTAAATTACCATTTACTAATGAAGCGTTGTTTGGATAAACAGCATTAAAGAATGGTTGTTTTGAATAGTAACCTGTATTAAAGTAAACATTGTGGTTTTCATTAATGTTATAGTTAGCCCCACCTTTTACGTTACCACCAAGAATGTTTTCAAAACTTGTGCTTGATAATTCATTTGAAGATAAATATTTGAAATAATCAACTCTTTTAAATCCTTGTTGAGAAAGAGCACCTTGTACAAAAACTGTTAAGTTGTCGTTAGAGTATTCTAATTGAGTAAAACCTCCATACCATCTTACATCTCCATCATTATAAAAGTTGATTTTTTTCTCATCATCTGTGCTTTTGAAAACATTCCAAGCCGGATATGTTGAATATGTCTCTGATAATACTCTATTAGGATTATTTACATCAAAATTATCAGTGTAAGAATTTGCTCCCAAAAGATTGTTTAAATTTTGATAGTGAATTCCTTTGTAACCTCTAACATCAATACCAAGATCCCAAGTCAAGTGATCTGTGAACTTTTTGTTAAAGTTTACAATCGCACCATACCAGTTATGTGAATTAACTGATGAAATTTGAGAAATACCACTTGTTGAGTTGGTAAGTGATCCTGTAGCTGAACTGTTTTGAAATTGTCCGCTTGCTCCGTTAGTTGTACGTGTATAGCTGGTTCCGTTGATGCTTACGGTTTGTCCAGAATTGTAGGCAACTATTTTGTCATAATCAATTAAACCATCAGCAGTTCTAAATGCATTATTTGTGTAGTTAAAACCTCTAATACCACCTGCTCCTCTCGAACCTCCTCCACGTCCAAAAGATACGTAAGCTACGGTTGATAATTTTGAAGTTTCATTGATCTTGTAATCCCAGTTTAATGAAACGACAGGTTTGTGGTAGTAATTTCTTACCATATTAAATGATTGTCCATTTTTATATCCCCAGTCAGCATTATATTTAATGTTTGGGTCATTAACTGAACCATATTGTTGGTACTGTGCAATAGTAATAAACGTTGATCTTTGATCATGCCATTGTGGAGCACCAGTTACAGTAAATTGGAAATCGTGTTTGTTGTCTTTTGTTGCGTAACCAAGACCAATATAGTAATTGTCTCCGTTAAATTTTGTTGCGTCTACGTAACCGTCACCCTGAGTGTGGCTGTACAAAACAGATGCTGAGAATCCGCTATCTAATTTTCCTGTGTTGTAAGCAACGTTTGTTTTGAAGAAATTGTCATTTCCGACAGATGTACCTACTGTACCACCTTGTTTTAAGTCTGACGCTTTAGTTACATAGTTCATAGTTCCTCCTACAGAAGCAATTGCTAATTTTGAAGACCCTAAACCTCTTTGTACCTGAATTGCAGATGTAACATCTGATAAACCAGACCAGTTACTCCAATAAACAGATCCATTTTCCATATCGTTAACCGGCATACCATTAACCATTACAGCAATGTTATTTTGGCTAAATCCACGAATAGTAATTCTTGAATCTCCGTAACCACCACCTGATTTACTAACATATACTGAAGGTGTGCTTTTTAAAATCTCAGGAAGCTCCAAGTTTCCTAATTTTTCCTGAATTTCAGCTGCTCTAATAGTAGAAACTGCAACAGGAGTTTTTCTGTCTTTTGCGATATCTACTGTAGTACTTTTTACAACAATTTCGCTTAATTCGTTTGAATTAGCAGACAAAACGATTTCGCCTAAATTTGTTGTTCCACCATTTGAAACTGAAAATTGTAAAGTTTTGGAATCGTATCCTAGGTAAGTAATAACCAATTCTCCAGTACTAGTTTTAGGATCGATGGTAAATTTACCATCGAAATCTGTTGAAGTTCCAGTTTGTGAACCTTTAACAGCTACGTTCGCACCAGGTAAAGTTGCACCTGAGGCATCGGTAATAGTACCGGTAACTTTTCCTTGAGAAAATACGGTTGAAACTACCATGAACAATAGTCCAGTTAGTAACCAATTTTTCATTGTCTTCATTTGTTTATTTAGTTTATTGTTTTTGGCAAAATTATAACAATAAAATCAGATAATGTTATCAAAATGTTAAGAAAAACTAGTTTTGCCTAATTCATTGCGCATTAAAATGATTTTTCTTTTTTATACTAAATAAAATGGTGTTTTGTTGAATTTACAGTTATGTTTTTTGTTAAAAACATAATAATCGGAATGATATTGTAGCTCTAAACGTTCAAATAAGATAGGTGTTACCGGTTTATTAGGTGCTTTATGCGAAAAAACGCCTTAATTAGTGTTAAATTAAGACGTTTCAGTATGTTGTGAAAAAATTAAATTATTTGTTTTTCAAAAAATGATTCAGTAAAAACGAGGTTGAGCTATCATGATTTTTTACTGTTTTGGTATTAATTTCTTCCAAAATAGAATTGGCCAGTTGTTTTCCTAATTCGACACCCCATTGGTCAAAACTGAAAATATTCCAGATAATTCCCTGAACAAAAATCTTATGTTCGTATAAGGCAATTAATGAACCTAAACTTTTTGGAGTCAGTTTTTGAATCAAAATCGTATTAGTTGGTTTGTTTCCGGTGAAAACTTTAAACGGCAGTAAATAAGATGCCTGTTCTGTTGCAAGTCCTTGTTTATCGAATTCTGCCTGAACCTGTGCAGCTGTTTTTCCATGCAGTAAAGCTTCGGTTTGCGCAAAAAAGTTGGACATTAATTTGTCGTGGTGATCTTCATTTCCATACAAAGGTTTTACAAATCCGATAAAATCTGTCGGGATTAGTTTTGTTCCCTGGTGAATCAGTTGGAAAAAAGCATGTTGTGAATTGGTTCCCGGCTCTCCCCAGATAATGGTTCCCGTTTGGTAGTTTACTGGTTTTCCGTCTCGGCCAACACTTTTTCCGTTACTTTCCATAAAGGCCTGTTGCAGGTACGGCGCTAATTTTTGTAAATATTGTGTATAGGGAATCAAAGCTTCGCTTTCGGCTCCAAAGAAATTATTATACCAAACGCTTAGTAAGGCTAAAATTACCGGAATGTTTTCGTCAAATTCTGTCGATTTGAAATGCTCATCCATTTCACTGGCGCCTTTCAGTAATTCATTGTAATTGTCAAAACCAACGGCTAGTGCAATACTTAAACCAACGGCACTCCATAATGAAAATCTTCCTCCAACCCAATCCCACATTGGGAAAACGTTGTCCGGATTAATTCCGAATTCGGTTACTTTCTGAATATTGGTCGAAACCGCTACAAAGTGTTTTGCAATGTCTTCCTGAGTTGCCGATTTTAAAAACCATTCTTTAATCGTTTCAGAGTTAGTTAAAGTTTCCTGTGTGGTAAATGTTTTGGAAACAATCACAAAAAGGGTTGTTTCAGGATCTAATTTTTTAATGATTTCATTTACGTGATCTCCGTCAACATTGGAAACGAAATGTGTAGTTAAATGATTTTTGTAGAATTGTAAAGCTTCAACTGCCATAACCGGGCCAAGGTCAGAACCTCCAATTCCAATATTTACGATATCGGTAAATGCTTTTCCGGTGAAACCTTTTCTTTGTCCTGAAATTACTTCCTGAGTGAAGTTTTTGATTTTGTTTTTTACTTCATAAACTTCCGGAATCACATTTTCTCCGTCTACTTTAATGTTTGCCGATTCCGGCGCACGCAAAGCGGTATGTAAAACGGCTCTGTTCTCCGTTTTGTTAATGATCTCTCCGTTAAAATAATCCGCAATTGCATTTTTTAATCCAATTGAGTTGGCCAATTCCAATAAAAGAGAAATAGTCTCCTGGCTAATGTTGTTTTTAGAATAGTCTACTAAAAAGTCGTTCCATTGTAAATTGAATTTTTCAACACGTGCGTTATCCTGTTGAAATAATTCCTGTATCGTAGTTTCGTGAATTGCGTTATAGTGATTTTGCAGATTTTTCCACGCTTCAGTCCCGGTTGGGTTTGTTGTGTTTAAAGCCATTTTGTTATTTAATTATAAAAGTGGTTATAACGCAAAAATACTGAAATTAGTTTTAATAGGGTATTGCTTCACGATTATATAACAAATAGTTGCGAAAACGTTTTTGTGTTGTATTAGGTTGTAAAGCTTTAATTTTACTGTAGTTTTTTCCAGACCACTTCTGCAGTAACTGATTTTCCGCCTTGTGTGGTATTGGTTACAACATATTTTAATTTATTGCTGTTATGTGTGAAAGATCTTTTTTGTTCTTCATTTTCCCAATTCGGAAATGAGGCTGTTTTTATTTTAAAAGTAATCGTTTTGTTGGCCGCATCAATTTCGAATTTACCAAAATGTGAATTGCTTCCCTGTACAATCGAAGCATTTTCTTCAGGGGTACATTTGTTCTTGTCTCCGGATATTATTTTAGGTCTTTCATTTTTATAAATCTGAATGGCGTAATTTCCTTTTTCATCAAAAAACAATAGTCCTCTGGGATCTCTTCCATACGGAAAAGTCTTTGTGCCATCCGGATTGATATTTTCAACGGATACCAATGCCCACGAACCCAAAATTTCTGAGCGCACTTCTTTTTTATTTTTTTGCGAAAGTGCCGAATTTGTAATGAGTAATACCATAAGTACTGTTTGTAACTTTTTCATTTTTATAAATTTAGTAGTTTACTTTAAGGATTTCTCCATTTATAAGAGTCTCGGTACTTTTTAAATAAGCAGCTACTAAATCACTCACAGGAATATCTGAAACTTTTCCGGGACTTATTGCATTTATTCGAATGCCTCTTCCCAGTTCCAGTGACGTTGCGAGTACAAAACTGTTTATTCCGCCATTTACAATTGCTTTGCTGATATTGTTTTTCACCGGTTTGTCAGCCATTTTTCCTGAAGTCAATGTGAACGATCCGTTGTCGTTTAAATATTTTTGCCCGACTAAAACCAGATTAACTTGTCCTAAAAGTTTATTTTTAATGCCAATGTTTAATTTTTCTTCGTCAAGCGAAAGTAAATCTCCTGTATAACAATCACCCGCGACGCAAATGCACGCGTCAAGACCTTTAATTTGGGTGAACAATTTCTCAATAGAATCGGTGTCAGATAAATCGATTCTAAAATCACCACTGTTTCTTCCTGCGGAAATAATTTCGTGGTTTTTTGCAAATGCGGGTTTTATAATCTGGCCGATTTCGCCATTTGCCCCAATTAAAAGTATTTTCATTTTATGATTTTTAATTTGTTATCTGAGACAAAATTAGCCGGTTAACCTTGATTGAAAATTGTACTTTTCGGCAGTAAAATTGTATTTTAGCAGGATGAACGATAAAAATTTATATCTTCCTTTTGAAGTAGATTTTAAAGAATTCGAACAGTTTCCGAAAATAGACCGGAAGAACAATTTCTTTGAATTGATATACGTTGTTGATGGAACGGGAATTCAGATTATTAACAATAATAAATTTCAATACCAAAAAGGAAATCTGTTTCTCGTTACGCCGCAGGATGTTCATTCGTTTGAAATTTTGACTCCGACGAAATTCTTTTTTCTTCGTTTTAACGAATATTATATTAAAACAAATTCTAAGAATGGACATGAGGAAACCATTTTGCGAATGGAATATATTCTGCAAAATGCAAGTCATCGCCCCGGTTGTATCCTGAAAAATAAAAGAGACAAACCCTTGATAGCATTGCTTATTGAAAGCATAATAAGCGAACAGCTGAATCAGCAAATTTATCGTCAGAAGATAACAGAGCAGATTGTAAATACAATTATTACTGTTGTTGCGCGGAATATCGCTTTGAAATTACCAAAGAATATTAAGGAAAGTACTGGCGAAATGGTTCTGGAGATATTGCATTACATTCAGGAGAATATTTTTAATCCAAAAGAATTAAAGTCAGATAAAATAAGCGTGCATTTTAATATTTCACTCCATTATTTGGGGAAATATTTTAAGAAACAAACTGGTGAAACCCTGCAGGAATATATCTCAAATTACAAATTAAGATTAATCGAGGCCAGACTTCTGAATAGTGACATGCGTATTAATGAAATTGCAGATGAACTTCATTTTTCAGATGAAAGTCATTTGAATAAGGTTTTCAGAAAACATAAAGGCATGAATCCTTCCGAGTTTAGGAAAAAGTTTTGCAAATAAAAGCATGCTGAATTTTTCGTTGAAATAAAATCTTTATAAATTCCCAATACTGTCCAGTTCTCTTTTCAAAGGTTCAATTTGCTTTAAGAAACGCGTTCTGTCATTTCCTCCTAAAGATTCTCCGGTTGGCAGATTAAGTCTGAGGGCATCTACCTGTACTCCGTTTTTCCAGAAACGGTAACAAACGTGAGGGCCAGATGCCAGTCCGGTGCTTCCTACCAGTCCTATCTTTTGTCCTTGTGTCACACGTTGTCCGCGTCGTACTAAAATTCTGGACATATGTAAATATTGAGTAGAGTAGGTGCCGTTGTGTTTTACTTTTACAAAATTTCCGTTTCCTGCAGTATATCCGGTCGCTTCTACAACTCCTGATGCGGTTGTTGAAATTGGTGTTCCGGTTGGTGCAGCATAATCTGTTCCTTTATGTGCTTTCCAGGTATGCTGTACCGGGTGAAATCGGTTCATCGTAAAGCGAGAAGTGATTCGGCTGAATTTGATCGGCGTTTTTAAGAAAAAGTTTTTCAGCGTTCTTCCCTGATCATCGTAATATTCTATTTTTCCGGAAAGGGAATCTTTTTCAAACGGGAAGGCATAAATGATTTTTCCTTTATATTCAAAAAATGCCGCTTCAAGATCTTCCACTCCGTCATATACTTTATTGTTTATAAAACGTTCTGTGAAAATTAGTCCGTACCGGTCGCCTTTCTTAAGTTTAAAAAAGTCAATAGACCACGAAAATACTTTGGTGATTCTGTTGGCAAGTGCGGTTTCTACACTTTCGTTTCCTAGAGTTTCAGATAATGAGCTTTTCAAAACACCGCCAATAATTTTACGTTTAAAGGTAACGGGTTTTACTTTTTTGTAAGCCTTAGCGATACTATCCCTGAAATCGACTACATAATAGGTTAAGGCGTCGGGCTGATAAATAAAAACCTGAAGTTTGTTTGTTTTGTTTTTTGATCGAAGCAGTGTATAAGGTTTGTTGTAGCGAATAGACCTTACATCAAAAGAATCTTTTACCTGTTCTACAATATCATACACCTTTTTATCGCCAATATTCTGGCTTTGAAAGATGGATCCAAAAGAATCGCCTTTTTGTATGGTGTCCTGTAAAACATTAAAATCTGCGTAATTAAAACCAAATTCTACTTTCTTAGTTTTTGGTTTTGTAATTTTGGTTTCGACTTTTTCTTCTGTTTTTTTACATGAAAATACTGAAAACAATATTATAATAATTACAACTGCTTTTTTCAAACTCTTAAAATTTTTGTTGAGAAATTAAACGGTGGTTTCGTTTCCCCAATTGGACAATTCTTCTTCGGTCCACAATTTAGGAAAAAAGATGCGTCTTTGGTATTTTGGATGCATATATTTTTGCCAGTCACTTCCTCCGGTGGCTTCACCATTTCCTTTTCCGCTTTCTAAGATGTATTTTCTTGCAGTATTGAGGTGTTGCATTACCCAGGTAATATTAACGGTATGGTCATAATGACGCATGGCTTTAATCAATTCTTCATTCAATTGATCTTTTTCGGGCAGCTGTGTAAATTTCTGCCAGATATTTTTTGTCTTGAATGCGCTGATCTGACGTAAAAACTGCTCTTTATATTTGTTCTCAAACTCCTGAAGTAAGTATGATTTTTTTCCGGTGTGATAATCTTTCCCCGCGGCCTGCCAGTACAAATGTTCGAAACTGGTTTCTAAAGGTGTATTCTCGTCAAAATCTGCTTTGTATCTGCGGTCTGTCAGATTAATAACATCAGTAGAAGCAAATTCAATCAGTCGGTATTGGGCACTCTGAAAACCACTGGCTGGAGTCAGGGTGTTTCTGAATTTCATGTACTGATCGACTTCCATTCCGTTTTCCATAATGCTGAAAGAATTGGTCAGCATATCAAAATAGCGGGTAATTCTGGATAATCTTTCACTGAAAAAATCAACCTGAATGTTTTCGGTATCGGAAATCTGATCAATTTCCCAAAGGATCATTTTAAAAATCAATTCATTCACCTGATGGTACATAATAAATACCATTTCGTCAGGAAGCGTAGTACGCTGTATTTGCAGGTTTAAAAGAGCATCAGTCTGAATATAATCCCAATAGGTAATTGGTTTTGACCAGAGTAAGCCTTCAAGCTGTACATCAGTTTTTTGATTTATGGCTTGAAATTTAAGATCAATTTCTTTTAGGATTGATTCAGAATTATCTGTGGTGTTCATTATTTTTTTACTTTAAATGGATTTTTTAATCCTTTGTATTCATCTAGATCTGCTTTTAGGGATCCTACGGCAAGATCTGCTTTTATTCGAACCGGAACTTTGTTGTCGTCGTCTGTTATCCAGATGGTTAAGCTTTCTTTTTCTTTAAAAACTCTTCCTGTTTGTACCAATGGTTTGAAGACCATTGTAGAAACGGTTCCAAATTTAGTTGTAATATCCTGAAGGCCTATATATTTTAACTTAAATTTTGTGATTTCTTCATCAAAAAACATATCAATCGTGATCGATTCTCCTGATTTTAGTTTGTCAATATTAGGATGGTTTCTCAAATAATAAAAAGATGAAACAATATCTTGCACATTGTCTGTAAGAATAATTGTTTTCTCTGTTTTACGTTTGTAATCTTTGACTAAAACCCTGTTTTCGGACGGGTTAAAAATACCTTCCTGATTTTTGGTATAACCTCCTTCGTCGATTTTTCTAATGTAGCGATACGGATTTCCGTTCTCCTTGTCAAAGTAACTTTCGTATATATCTTCCACTTTGAAGAAAAATTTTGACATTCCGGTTGTGTAGCCTTTACCCACAGCGTGAAAAACTTTCTTATTGTTTATTGTGGCATCCTTTACTTCAAGAGTAGCGTAACCGGCATTTACAATTCCGTAATGAATGCGGAATTTAAAATATTCCCCTACGTCAAACGCGTCTTCTTTAAAAGAATCAAAGCTAAATGTAGTGAGGATTAGTATAGTGAGAATTATTTTTTTCATAGGACTATTTTGACAGTTATGTTATAACGATAAAAGCAAATTCTATTCCAAATGTACCAAAACAAAAAAACTCAGTCAAGGAATGACTGAGTTTTTATGCTATTAACTAACCAAAAAACTATAAATTATGAAATTTATATCAATTCGGAAGGAAACCACCCCTTCCTGATTTGCGAGTGCAAAGATAGATACAAAGTTCAGAAAATAAATAGCAAAAAGTGAGTTTAACATATCATTTGCATAAAAAGCATCGTTTTACAGAGAATTTTTCTACATAATGTAAAAATAATGCATTTTTATAGAGTTCCTCTCAATTCTTGTTCTCTCTCAATTGACTCAAAAAGAGCTTTAAAGTTACCCGCACCGAACCCTTTTGCACCCATTCTTTGAATAATTTCGAAGAATAATGTTGGTCTGTCCTGAACCGGCTTTGTAAATATTTGTAATAAGTAACCATCTTCGTCAGCATCGACCATGATCGCTAATTTTTCAATTTCATTTAAATCTTCTTTCATCATCTCCATATGAACGCCTAATCTTTCAGGAATTGCCTGATAGTAGGTGTGAGGCGGAGCGGATAAAAATTCGACACCTCTTGCTTTTAGATCTGAAACGGTTTTGATGATATCATCAGTTGCAATGGCAATGTGCTGAATTCCGGGTCCGCCATAGAAATCCAAATATTCTTCAATTTGTGATTTTTTCTTGCCTTCTGCCGGTTCATTAATTGGAAATTTGATTCTTCCGTTACCATTAGACATTACCTTACTCATCAAAGCTGAATATTCGGTGTTGATTTGTTTGTCATCAAAAGAAAGGAAATTCACAAAACCCATCACGTCTTCGTAGAATTTTACCCAGGTGTTCATTTCGTTCCAGCCCACGTTTCCAACCATGTGATCGATATATTTCAATCCTGTTGGTTCCGGATTGTAATCCGATTTCCATTCTTTGTAACCCGGCAGGAAAACACCGTTGTAGTTTTTTCTTTCGACAAAAATATGAACCGTTTCTCCGTAGGTGTAAATTCCGGAACGAACAACTTCTCCAAATTCATCTGATTCTACAGTTGGTTCCATAAAAGAACGGGCACCACGTTTCATGGTTTCTTCATAAGCGCTTCTGGCATCTTCCACCCAAAGTGCTGCCACTTTTACGCCGTCACCGTGTTTTTTAAGATGCTCGTGAATTGGGGAATCCTGTGTTAACGGTGTGGTCAAAACAATTCTGATTTTGTCCTGCTTCAATACATAAGAGGCTTTGTCTTTTACCCCGGTTTCTAAACCTGCATAAGCTAATGACTGATATCCGAAAGCGGTTTTGTAATAATGTGCCGATTGTTTTGCATTTCCTACATAGAATTCTACATAGTCTGTTCCTAATAATGGAAGGAAATCCTGTGCTCCTTCAAAGATTTTTTCTAATCCGTATTCTACTGATTTTACTTGTTTCATAATTAGATAATTTGACAATGAGAAAATGAGATAATTTTGAAATGTTTTAATTGGATCAATTTTCTAATTGACACATTTTCTAATTTTCTAATTCCTCATTTTAGATGTTGATATTATTTTATTTAAAATTTTTAAAATTTCTGATAATTCATGTAATAAATCTTTGCAGGCTGGATAGCTTTTGTGAGCGTCGCATAGAAACAACCAATATTCTGTTTCGTCTGCTTCTTTAATTGCAATTTTTAATTTATGAATAAAATCGGCTTTACTTTCTGCGTTTTGGGATTCTTTTGAATTTGCACCAATTGACGTTCCGCTTTTTAATAATTGATTTGCAATTACAAACTTTTTTTGTTCTTGTAGATTACTTGTGTAGTCAATTATATTTAATGCAAAGTTGAACGTTTTTATTAAAAGAGCATTGTCTTTGTATTTTTCGTTGAAAGTCATGTTTTAATTTGATAATTAGAAAATGTGTTAATGAGATAATTTATTATACCTGTCAAAGATAATAATTTGTAGTCTAAGGACTACTTTTTAATCTCGTTAGAAATTGTCTAATTATCGATTACCACATTTTCTAACTGATAAATTATCTAATTATCAAATTGGCACATTGACTAATTCTTTACTCCTCCGTCCAGGATTTGTAATACTGTCCATCATCTAACCCCATGGCCTCTTCCGTAACCATAAGTGGCCTGAAAGTATCCACCATAACGGCTAATTCCTGAGTTTCTTTATGACCAATACTGCGTTCCATGGCACCGGGTGCAGGACCATGCGGAATTCCTTTTGGGTGTAAGGTAATATGTCCCTGTTCGATATTGTTACGGCTCATAAAATCACCATCAACATAATACAGCACTTCGTCTGAATCAATGTTGCTGTGATTATAAGGCGCCGGAATCGCTTTTGGATGATAATCGTAAAGTCTTGGGCAGAATGAACAAACGACAAAAGTTGCCGTTTCAAAAGTCTGGTGTACCGGCGGCGGTTGGTGTACGCGTCCGGTTATAGGTTCGAAGTTATGAATCGAGAATCCGTACGGGAAATTGTAGCCGTCCCAGCCCACAACATCAAAAGGATGTGTGGCGTAAACGACTTCGTGAATCATTCCTTCTTTTTTGATTTTAATTAAAAAATCACCTTTTTCGTCATGTGTTTCCAATTCGTTTGGCAGAATAAAATCGCGTTCGCAAAAGGGCGAATGTTCTAAATGCTGGCCCGATTGGTTTTTGTAACGTTTCGGCGTGTAAAAAGGAGAATACGATTCAACATAGAAGAGTCTGTTTTCTGCTGTTTCAAATTCGATCTGGTAGATAATTCCTCTCGGAATAATCAGGTAATCACCATATTCAAAAGGAATGTTGCCCAGCATGGTGCGTAATTTTCCTTTTCCTTTATGAATGAAAAGCATTTCATCAGCATCGGCATTTTTGTAGAAATAATTCCGAAGCGATTCTTTAGGTGCGGCTAAACCAATAATACAGTCTTTGTTGACCATCATTGCTTTCCGGCTGTCTAAAAAGTCATTCTCCGGTTTTAGTTCAAAACCTTTGAATAATAATGATTTTATGTTTTTTCCGATTGCGATTTTAGGTTCAACCGAATAGGAGTTTATAATTTCCTTAACCTGCGTAGGTCTGTGAACATGATAGGACAATGAAGAATGTCCGTGAAAACCTTCGGTTCCAAATAATTGTTCGTAGTAAAAACCTCCGTTTGGTTTTTCGAACTGAGTGTGTCTTTTTTGAGGAAAATCTCCAAGTTTATGATATAATGGCATGGCTTTTCAATTAGATAATTTATAAATTAGATAATTAGAAAATGTAAATTGTGAACAGATAATCAGCTCATTTTCTAAGTTGGCTAATTATTCAATTCGATAGCATTACTCCGGGTTTCTCTTCATGAGAAATTGAAGATACTCCAATAAACCTGTCCATTTTGTTTTCATTATAACAAATGTCGTAATTTTTATTGATTTAAATTACAAATTAAAATAAAAATCCGATACTAAACCAGGTAAAACTTTTTGACATTTCCGGAGACCAGGAATGTTTTACCTCAATTGGGCCAATAATGGTTTCCAGTCCGTAACCTACGGCATATCCCGAATATTTAGGCATTGAGATCCAGTCTACCGTGGTAAAAATGTCTTCACCCAGATTGGCATAATTGGCCGATATATTGACGTGATTTTTTTTAAAAATTTCGTAATCCAGCGTAACGTCGGATTTAATGTAGCTGTTTCCGGCAATACTTAAAAAGTCGTATCCGTAAAAATAATTAAAGTTGTTTATTTTGCTGTAACCATAACCTCCAAGTATAAAATTAAAAAACGGAACGCTGTCGCTGCCAATATTAAATCCGGCATCGGCTCCAATTTTGAATGTTGCTCTTCTAAAAAGTTTGTTTGCAAATGCAATTTCTGCCTTTGCGACTGAGAAAGGCTTAAATTGTTTCGTGTAATCCGACGAAGCCAGATAGGTTTGTAAACTGGATGAAAAATACAATCCTGAACGGGGGAAACTTTTGCTGTCGAAGGAATCGTATTTTAAATAACCAAAAACGCTCAGATAACTGCTTCTTTCAATAATGTTCTCTGCATCGGAAAGAGTTGGAGAATCTATTTTTAAGAATTTGTATTCCAGACCGCCGCCCATAAGAAACTTTTGTACAAAAATGGTCTGGAAATAGGCCTGATTAGTCAAATCCAAAAAGTCAACATTAATCATGTTTACATTTTCAGTATCGAAATTACTGATGTTGGTCGTAACATTGCGGTTAAACTGACTTAATTTGGACTGAAACCCGAAGCTGATATTGAAACCATTTTCTATATAATAATTGAAATCGTATCTGAAATTATCTCCTAAAATGATGTCAAGAGAGGTAATGTCATTTTTTAAGAAAGTTTTTTTGTGGGTAAGGTTTAATAAAATTCCGCTTTTGTAAAGCCCGTCATAATGCAATCCGAGTTTTAAAAAAGTCTGTGTCGGATTTTCCTGTAACACAAGGTCTAAGTTATCCTGATTACCATCAGGCTGCAGGCAATAGGATATCGTGCTAAAGTTTTGCGTAGCATTCAGATTGTTTATTCCGGTTTTGAGATCCTCATAAGTTATGGTGCTTCCGGGTTTAAAACGAAGTTTACCACGAATATATTCACGGGTATAATTATCTAAGGGATCGCTGTTGATTTTTTTAATCTCAATGGTATCCGTGCTTACTTTTAGCTTTGGTTTTTTATAAAAATGCTCTTCATCTGTCAATGATTTGATTTTTTCATAAACAGCAAAAGCAGCTTCTTCTCCTTTTCGGATTATTTCTTCCCCTTTGTCAAATGAAATGACGCCATAATCCCGAATGTCCGGTTTTATATAAACATCAGTATCTTTTATCTTGCTTTTCATTTTGTCAATCGACTGCATATTGGTGATCTGTACCAGTATTCGGGTAGCATTTTTAAGTCCCTTTCGATTTAATAAATCGTCCTGTACATCGACACCAATTATAATATCGGCACCCAGATTTCTGACTTCTTTTATCGGATAATTGTTTACAACCCCTCCGTCGACCAGTAATTTTCCGTCAATTTCTACCGGAGTAAACAACGACGGAAAAGCGGCACTTGCCATCATGGCCTGAACGAGATTACCTTTGTTCAGTAAAACTTCTTCGCCTGTTTCTATATTGGTTCCGATACATAAAAACGGAGTTGGTAATTTATTAAAATCACGAACATGACGCACATTTCGGGTCAGGCTGCTCAATAAATTGTAATTGTACATTCCTTTTGAAAGGGCTTCCGGAATCCCAACTCTGAAATTACTGAAAGGCAAAACGATAGCATATAACTCATCATTTTTTTTGCCATAAAAGTTTTTCGAGGAACGCGGAATGTAATCGTTTATTAATTCGTCAAAATTGGTTTTTTTAAAAATAGAATCAATCTGTGAAGCATTGTAACCGGAAGCGTAAAGTCCGCCGATAACAGATCCCATGCTGGTTCCGCCGATATAGTCAATTTTGATTCCGGCTTCTTCCAAAACTTTCAGAACCCCAATATGAGCAAATCCTTTGGCGCCTCCGCCACTTAGAACCAAACCAATTTTTGGCCTTCTTACACTGTCTTGTTTTTTATCTTGGGAAAAAGAATTTAGGGAGAATAGTATAGCAAATAGTACAACGTATGCGTTTACGCCCCAGGTGGAAATAGAAAACTTGGAGAGAAAAAATCCTTTTGATTGTATATCTTTAAAGGACAGCTGGATAAGGCTCATAGAATTAGCTGGTTTGTTCTGTAAAAGTCGGAAATATTATTGAACTTTTCAGGTCAATTTTGTTTTTTAATAACATTATTTCTTCGTTAATATCAGATTTTGGTTTTTGTCGAATTTCCAGTTATCGGTGTGCCATTTTGCTCCGCCCCGACAGCTGGATTGAAATGTTTTTCTTTTTTTATTTACTCGTACATCACAAAATTCATCGCATTCCGGATTGGAGTTCAAAGGGATTTTTAATTTTTTGAATTGTTTATTTAAAGGGTTGTAAATAAATATTTGATATATCGTGTAAACGCCCATTCCGTCATCTGTTCTATAGACAGCAAAATCGGTATAACCATCAAAATTGTAATCTTCTGTTACCAAATGCATCTCTTTATCGGTGATGGATGTTTCGATAGCATCTATACTTTGCGTTTTATTATTTTTAGAATTAGTGATTTCTAATTTTTCAAAAGCATGGACCGCATTAATTTTGATTTGGATATTGTCTTTCTGCTGAAATGCAATGTTCTTCTGACTGTAACAATGACAGGAAAAGAATGTTATAAGGCTTATACAGAATATTCTCATCGGATCAGGATTGATTATTATTGTAAAAGGACATAATTTTTTTTGCTTTGGATGGGCCTACAACATCTGCTATTTCTTTTTCTGAGGCTAACTTTAATCGCTTCACACTTTTGAAATGTTGTATTAAGGTAAGCATCGTTTTTTCGCCAATTCCGGGAATGCCTTCCACAGAAGAGTTGAGCGCTGCTTTGCTGCGTTTGTCGCGATGAAAAGTAATACCAAATCGGTGCGCTTCATTTCGCAACTGCTGGATTACTTTTAAGGTTTCCGATTTTTTATCGAGATATAACGGAATCGAATCTCCGGGGTAAAATAACTCTTCCAGACGTTTTGCAATTCCGATGATGGCAATTTTGCCACGCAATCCCAGTTCGTCGATACTTTTTAAGGCAGCAGATAATTGTCCTTTTCCACCGTCAATAATGATAAGCTGCGGTAAAGGTTCCTTTTCGTCTAATAACCGTTTGTAGCGGCGATAAACGATTTCGGTCATCGAAGCAAAATCGTCAGGGCCTTCCACTGTTTTCACATTAAAATGGCGGTAATCTTTTTTGCTGGCTTTTCCGTCTTTAAAAACAACACAGGCTGCCACAGGATTGGTTCCCTGAATGTTAGAGTTATCAAAACATTCTATATGACGCGGCTCAACCGGCAATCGCAAATCTTTTTGCATTTGCGCCATAATACGATTGGTATGGCGATCGGGATCTACGATCTGCAATTGTTTGAGTTGTTCTATTCGGTAAAATTTTGCGTTTCGAATGGATAAGTCCAATATCTGTTTTTTGTCCCCAAGCTGCGGAACCGTTGTTTTGATATTTTCTCCCAGATCAATTTCAAAAGGAACAATAATTTCTTTTGACAATAGATGAAAGCGTTCGCGAAGTTCTATTATCGCAAGTTCCAGTAATTCCTCGTCACTTTCGTCCAGTTTTTTCTTTATTTCTAAAGTGTGTGAACGAATAATCGATCCGTGTGAAATCTGTAGAAAGTTGACATAGGCCGCGCTTTCATCCGATACAATCGAAAAGACGTCAATATTGGTAATTTTTGGATTTACAATAGTGGATCTCGACTGATAATTTTCGAGGACTTCAATCTTTTCTTTTATTTTCTGGGCCTCTTCAAAATGTAAATCCTGAGCATATTTATTCATTAAACGTTTGAAGTCTTTCATGCTTTCCCTGAAGTTTCCTTTCAGGATTTCGCGGATAGCATCGACTTGTTTCTGATACTCTTCCAGGGATTCCAAACCTTCGCACGGCCCTTTGCAATTCCCGATATGATATTCAAGGCAAACTTTAAATTTTCCTGAATTGATATTGGATTGGCTTAAGTCGTAATTGCAGGTACGAAGCGGATACAATTCTTTAATTAAATCCAGAATAGTATGCACGGTTTTAAAACTGGTATAAGGACCGAAGTATTCCGAGCCGTCTTTGACCATTCTTCGTGTCGAAAATATTCTTGAAAAAGGTTCTCTTTTAATACAGATCCAGGGATAACTTTTGTCGTCACGCAATAATACATTATAGCGCGGCTGCAACGTTTTGATTAAGTTATTTTCTAATAAAAGGGCATCGCTTTCAGTAGGAACGACAATGTGTTTTATCGTTACGATTTTCTTAACCAGTACGTTGGTTTTTGCTGTATCATGAATTTTATTAAAATAAGAAGAAACCCTTTTTTTTAAGTTTTTTGCCTTTCCGACATACAATATTTTATCGTCTTTATCATAATATTGATACACCCCGGGATTGTCGGGCAAGGTTTGAATTTGGAGTTCTAAAGACGGTTTTGACATTCTGTTTTGTTTCTGAAGAGACTGAAAAAGCTTTTTCAAAAACGATTCTGATTTTGATAATAAGCTTAACAGTGATTTAGTTTCAAATTTACGAAATCAAAAGAATAATTTCTATATTTAGATTTTATAATTCTATATGAAAAATAACAAAACCATGCTTATTTTTGGCGAGTCGATTTTGCCGGGAGAAAATAGAACCATAAACGTCGAAATTGCTAGATTGCATACCACTACGAAGCTCAATATTCCCGTTATTGTTCGTCGTTCGAAAGTAGAAGGCCCGGTAGTTTTATTCTCGGCCGGAATTCACGGAGACGAAATAAACGGAATCGAGATTGTGCGTCAGCTCATTAGCAAAAAGATCAACAGGCCCACGAGAGGAACTATTATTTGTATTCCGATTATTAATATTTATGGTTTTGTAAATAAATCCCGGGAGTTTCCGGACGGAAGAGATTTAAATCGTGTTTTTCCCGGAAGTAAAAAAGGGTCGCTGGCAAGCCGTTTTGCTTTTCATATTGTTGCGGAAATTTTGCCTATTATAGATTATGCGGTCGATTTTCATGCCGGTGGAGCGAGCCGTTTTAATGCCCCTCAGATCAGAATCACCGAAAATAATCCTGAACTGAAACTTTTGGCGGATGTATTTAATGCCCCGTTTACTTTATATTCTAAAAATATTAATGGCTCTTTTAGAAATACATCCGAAAAAGCAAATGTAAAAATGCTGCTTTTTGAAGGAGGAAAATCATTGGATATCAATAATGATATTGCCAATGAAGCCGTAATGGGAGTAAAGCGTTTGTTGCATTATTTGAACATGCTGGATCCCAAACAAGTTGTGGAAGAAGCCGAGGATCCGTCCATCTATATCAAAAATTCGGTTTGGTTAAGGGCCAAGTGTTCCGGTTTATTGCATGATTTTAATATGATTGGCCGATTTGTAACAAAAGGAACTATTCTGGCCATAATTACAGATCCGTTTGGTAAATTCGAACAGAAAGTAAAAGCACCTCATGATGGCTTTGTTATTAATGCCAACCATTCGCCAATCGTTTACGAAGGCGATGCGATTTATCACATTTCTAAAAACGCTACTGAAAATGCCGACGAATAAAAAAGAATTACGACTCCACTATAAGCATCTCAGGAAACAGCTTTCGGCTGATGACATCGAAGAAAAAAGCCTGATGATAGCCAATAATTTACTACAGCTGCCGATTTGGAATAAAACGTATTATCATGTTTTTCTTCCTATTGAGGAGCAAAAAGAAATCAATACCGAATATATACTGCACTTGCTTTCGGGAAAGGATAAGGAAATTGTGATATCTAAAAGTGATTTTGAAACCCGCGGTATGTCTCACTTCTTATTAACGGACAATACCAAAATAAAGAAAAATGAATATAACATTCCCGAACCTGTAAACGGATTACCTGTTGCTTCGGAAATGATTGAAGTGGTTTTTGTGCCGCTTTTGGCTTTTGATCTTTTAGGAAATCGTGTGGGTTACGGAAAAGGATTCTACGATAAATTCTTAGCAGAATGCAAACCGGAAACCATGAAAATCGGACTTTCTTTTTTTGAAGCTCAAAACGAAATTGAGGATGTTTTTGAGTTAGATATAAAATTGGATTATTGTGTAACGCCTGAGAAAACGTATGCGTTTTGATTAAAACCCAAGCAAGAAATCCCGAGTAAGAAATCAAAAAAAAAATTCCAAATTCCAAAATCTAAGATTGGAATTTGGAATTTAGCTTTTGGAATTTTAAAAGAATCCTATTGTTTTACTTCTTTGATAGTCGAACCATCGATCCAGCCTTCAGTGCCGTCTGTCAATTCAATTTTTTTCCATTGTCCCAGAGTTTCTGTAACGTAAACTTTTGCACCTTCGTGTAGTAAAATAATAGCCGAACCTGCCTTTTGCGGTTCACTTCTCACTTCGCTGATTTCGGCAAAAACAATTGCCGGGCGATCGTTATCAAAATGATCTTTTTCAGACATTCCGGCAGCAACACTTAAAAGTAATACCACCAAAAGAATAAACATTCCGATGAAGTAGATTCTTTTTGAAAGGGTGAGCTGTGAGAAATAGTATCCGATAAAGCTCAGTAAAAAAACAAAAGAAATGGCAACAGAAATCTTTGCCCAGGTATTGTAGTCAAAAATCCCTGTGAAGTTCTGGATCAGCTTGGCAAAACCAACTTTTGGTACTTCTTTTATTTCATCAATCGTAAGTTTTTTGGCGAATTTTAAATTATTTAAGGTTTGAGGATCATGAGGTTTTAAAACCAAAGCCTTCTCGTAATTGTAAATGGAAGGCGCAACCTTATTGAGTTTATAATAACAATTTCCCAGATTGTAATACAATTCAGCCGATTGCTGTTTGTCTTCTTTAATAATATTTTCATATTCCGCAATGGCCTGCTGATATTTTCCATTTTGGTATAAATCATTCCCCTTTTCAAAGCTGCTTTGAGCAAAGAAAACCTGAGAGATTAATAAAAAGAGATATAGTATATTTTTCATTTTATTTTCTTTAAACCTGACAGGTTTTGAAAACCTGTCAGGTTTGATTTTAGGATTTAAATTTAAACGATCTGCTTTTCTAATTCTGAAATAATCAAAACAGCTTTGTCGTAGTCCTGCTGAATCGATGCACTTGATGCCGGAGCATAACGGGCAAATTCACAGTTTTCAGTTAAATCAATAAAACTCTGAACGGTTTCCGGATTCGCACTTCTCGATAATAACACTTCCCGGATATTGTCTTTACTCATTTCGGAAGTTTCAATATGTAATTTGGCTTTCAGGAAATTATGCATCGCTTTTTCCAGTGCAATGTAAAATGGCTCTTTATTATTTAGCTGTTTTTTAGCTTCGGATAAATATTTTTTAGCCAGTTTATTGTTCATTCTAATTCTGTTTCCGGTCACATCACTGTCAATGGCTTCTTTTTTCTTCTTAGCTAAAATAATAATTGGAATAATTATAAAAGGCAGTAACAACAATCCGTAATACAGATTCGATCCGTAAAAATCGTTTTTAGCGATCGAAAGTAATGTCGTTTTGGTTCTTATATATTTGAATTGTTCGGTTTTCGCTATAACATTTTTTGAGGCATTTGCAGCAGTATTCGCCTCAGCCTGCATTGGACCATCTAAAACATCAACCATAATTTCCTGAGAAGTAATAGTTTTATAAGAACCTGTACTCAGATCAAAATAAGAAAACTGCATTGGCTTTATGGCATATTTTCCTTTATACTGCGGGATAATAGTATACTTATCTGAAATTCTTCCCGACATTCCGGACAATGAAGTTGTTACTTTTTCGTCATGTACCGGATCATACATTTCTAATGCATTAGGCACTACCGGTTTTGGCAACGTAAATAATTTCATGTTTCCGGATCCTGTCGCACTTACAAATAAGTCCAGGCTTTCTCCGTTTTTCAGTGTCGTTTTAGAAGGCGTAACGGTAAAGTTGAATTTACCAACAGCCCCGCTGAAACCTTCCGGTTTGCTTGCTTCAGGAAGTGGTTTTACATTGATTGTTTTAGCTCCGGCCGAGACAATTTTGTTATCTTCAGATAATATCATCTGACCAAACATGTCGCGACGATTGGTTGGTAATTGTACCCCAATATCTAATGAAAGTGGTTCAATAGTAAGTTTTCCAGATTTCTGCGGATATAGAATTGTCTTTTTCAGGATTACGAAATAGCATCTTTGTCCATTATGAGTCCCTTCTTCTGTTGTCAGTCGTTGGATCTCTATATTTTGGTTCCAGAAATCATTGTATTTTGGTTTTGCCAGTTCCTTAAAACCGGTAACACCGATGTTATTAAAATATAATTTGTAAACGACTGTAATAGGTTCATTCAGATACGGATTCGTTTTCGAAATTTCTGCCACAAGATCCAGTGTCTCGCTTCCGGCACCCTGTGGTCTGTCGTTAGGATCTCTTTCCTGGGCAACAGCATTGGTAACCACTATTTTTATGGGAGCTGTTTTGTATACCTGACCATTAAATTCTATAGAGGCCTGTCTGATGGTAACCGTTCCTTTTTGTACGGGTTGTAAAATATAAGAGTATGCTTTCTGAAAAGAACTGCGTCCGTTTATCCAGGACTGACTTACCTGCTGACTTGGTCCTGCCACAACTCTGAATCCCTCAAATGCAGGCTGTTCAAAATTATCTCCATCAACATTCATGATAAAGTCAATTCGAAGTCTTTCATTTACTCCAAGCGTAGTTTTGGTTACTTTGGCTTCAAATTGAACCTGAGCCATAAGCCCTTGAAAAGTGAATAGTAATAAAATTAAATATCTTTTCATTTTGTTGTTTAATCGTTGTTTTGTTTAACTGTTTAATCGTTTATTGGCCTTTTGTCTAATGGATGGTATTCGATTATACAAATGAACGGTTAAAGGATTAAACCAAAAAGAACTACCAGTCTTTTTCAGTTTTCTTAGGACTTCCTTTTACTTTTTGCGCGTTAACTTTATCCTGAATTTTCTTTTCCTCGTTGTTAACAGCATCTAATAAATTCTGAACGCGTTCTTTTGAAATTCCTCCGGGCATTGGTTTTGGCTCTCCTTTATTGTCTGATTTATCATCTTTCTTCGGATCGTTTTTACCGTCTTTTTTATCCTTGTCCTTATCGCCCTTATCGTCTTTTTTATCTTTATCCTTGTCTTTGTTTTTATCTTTATCCTTGTCCTTGTCTTTATTTTTATCTTTGTTTTTGTCCTTATCCTTATTCTTGTCTTTGTTTTTATCGTTTTTCGGAGGATTTTCTTTTAATTTTTGTTTGGCGTAAGCATAATTGTAACGGGTTTCCTCATCGTTTGGGTCATTACGCAACGCTTGTTTGTAAGCTTCAACCGCTTGCGTATAATCTTTTTCTTTCATAAAAACATTTCCTAGATTGTGATAGGCTTTATGTTTGTCAGGTCTGGTTTTAGCATTTTTTATGGCTTTTGCATACGCCAGTTTAGCTTCAGAAGCCTGGTTTTGTCTGTAAATGGTATTCCCTAAGTTATAAGAAGCAACACCGCGTTTTGGGAATTTAGATTCCGAAATCCTGTAATTTGCTTCAGCGTCAACAAATTTATTCTGCTTATATTCTTCATTGGCATCAGGCAATGTCTTGTCTTTCTCCTGAGCCGAAACGGCTAAAGAAAACGTTAGTAAAATATAAAGAAGTAAATTTTTCATTCTAATTTTTTATTTTTTATTTGTCACGAATGACACCAATTATCACTAATCAGATTGTTTTTTTTGAATTTCAGAAAGAGAAAATTAAAAGGCTTCCTTTTTGTGAAAATTCGTTTCACGTGCTACTGATTTTAATGTTTCTTTTCGTTAAATAAATTCAACTCTTTTATCCAGCTTGTTTTTCTTTCTAAAAGGAAAATATCCAAAAACAATAACAGGAATGCAAACCCGATAAACCATTGAAATTGCGACTGAAAATCGGCCATTTGCGTCGCTTCAAATTCCGTTTTCTGGATGTTGTTCAGCGCATTTTTTACATATTCTAAAACTTCCTTCGTATTTCCGCCATACACATAGCCTCCTTTTGTAGCTTTTGCAATGGTTTTCAATCCTTCCTGGTTTAGTCTGGTGATAACAGTTGTTCCGTTTTGATCTTTTTGGTAACTTCTGACAACGCCATTTTCCTTCAGCGGAATTGTCGCTCCCTTTTCAGTTCCAACACCAATCGTGATGATTTTCATTCCCAGTTTATTGGCTTCTTCGGCAGCGGCAGAAGCGCCTTCAGAGTGATCTTCACCGTCAGAAATCAGGATCAGTAATTTACTGGTTTTGCTTTTTTCATCAAAATAAGTAGAAGATAAGCGGATCGCTTCGTCAAGCGAAGTTCCCTGAGACGAAACCATATCAGGAGTCATACTTTGCAGGAACATTTTGGCCACGCTGTAATCAGACGTAATTGGCAAAACCGGGAAAGCACTTCCCGCATAAGCGACGATTCCAATCCTGTCACTTCCCAGGTTGTTGATAATCTGAGAAACCAATTGTTTGCTTTTTTCTAAACGGCTTGGTGCCACATCTTCGGCAAGCATACTTTTTGAGACGTCAACCGCAAAAACAATGTCGATACCTTCACGTTTTACGGTTTCCATTTTGGTTCCAATCTTCGGATTCACTAATCCGATAATTAAACACGCAAGTGCCAAAAGCAGTACCGATATTTTTAATACAGGTTTGAAAACAGAACTTTCAGGGCTCAGTTTTTTCACTATTTCTATATCACCAAATTCGCGTTGCTTTTTTCTTTTCCAATACATATTGAAAAGAAAAATACACACCACAATCGGCAGTAAGAATAAAAGGTATAAATATTTTTTTTCGTCTAATTCCATATAATTTTTAAAATTCCAATCCTCATCGTTGAGGGGATAAATTCCAAATTCCAAACTTTTTGCCTTTATCTTCAATTTTTAAATCCAATTCAAATTGGAATCTGGAATTTTAAAATTGAATTTTTTTGATTTGAAAAATCAAATGAAGCTTCTGTAAACGGTATTTCTTAAACCAATTTCCAGCAATAGTAAAAAGGCTGCGAGTAAAACAAAACCTCTGTATTTTTCGTCATAATCATAGAACTTCAATTCCTGAATTTCTGTTGTTTCCAGTTTATTTATCGCACTGTAAATTTGTGCTAACCTGTCATTGCTTGTTGCTCTAAAGTAAGTTCCGTCAGTTTTTCGGGCAATGTTTTTCATCAATTGCTCATCGATCTCTACTTTTTGCATTTTAAATAAAAATCCTCCGTTTGGTGCGTAAGCGTATGGTGATTCCGCCATTCCGTTAGTTCCAAGGCCAATCGTATATACTTTTATTCCGTATTGTTTTGCAATATCAGCAGCTGTTTCCGGTTCAATAAAACCGGCGTTGTTTACACCATCTGTCATCAGGATAATAACGCGGCTTTTTGCTTTACTGTCTTTGAGGCGGTTTACAGCAGTGGCCAGTCCCATTCCAATTCCGGTTCCGTCCTGTAAAACCGTATCGTATTTAATTCCTTTAATGGCTTCTAAGATAATAGCTTTGTCACTTGTAACGGGCGTTTTTGTATACGCTTCTGAAGCATACAGGACCAGTCCGACTCTGTCATTTGGTCTCTCTTCAACGAAATCTGCCGCGACTCTTTTTAAAGCTTCCATACGGTTTGGCTTTAAATCTTTGGCCAGCATACTTCCGGAAACGTCAATTGCAATAACAATATCAATTCCCTTGGTTGTTTTTGTCTGATTGCTAATGTCTACTGTCCTTGGTCTTGCCAATGCAATAATTAAGGAAGATAATGCTATAGTTCTGAATACATACAAGCATGGTTTTAGTTTTGTCAATAGCGATTCACTATTTTTAAAACCCTGCGTTGAACTCATTTTTAGGGTTGCCGATTGTTTGTTGCGTTTCAGTAAAAACCAAATGATCACAATTGGAATTAATAAAAACAACCAAAAAAATTCCGGATTTAAAAAAGTTATCTTACTCATATTAGTTACCTGCTTTTCTAAGTTCAACAGAATTTAAAATCCTTGTTGTGATATCATTTGCATATTTGTCACCTTCTTCATGTAAAATCATAATCTGCTGTAAGCCCTGATCTTGTTTGAAAAGCAAGATTTCATAATATGCTTTTGCACTTGTTTTGTCAAGAGGGTTTAAGATGGTCATTGTTCCGTACCCTTTTAATCCCTGTACACCTTCGTTGGTTTGGAAATCTTCTTGTTTTACAATTATATTTTGTCCGCCCTGAGCTTCAATTACTTTTAAAGAACCTTCTAAAGTTTTGGCTAAATCCAGCTCGACAGGTTTTTTGAATTTACTGGTAGAAACCGTAATAAAGAAATTGTCTGTCATGCTTCCGTATGTAAAAAGCTGCATTTCCTTAATTAACGCCATTGTCTCTTTCGGCAGCACTTTTTGAGCATCCATACGTTTTAAGACTTTTGGAGTTTCAATTAAAACACCAGGGTTTCCGTATTCGCTTTTTACCCATTCTCCTTCTAAAAGTCGTTTAGTCGGGTTCATTAAAATAGTATCTTTCACATAAGTGAAACCTTTGTTTGCAATGAAAGCCGCCGTTGTAAGAGCCAATAAAAGAAAAACAGATCCTATGGCAATGGCAATGCGCTTGTTGCGTTTTTTTCGTAACTGAATTTTGATTTGTTTTTGTCTTTGCGCCTCATTCAATAACTCGTCTTCTTCGTTCGGAACTTCTGTTGGAATCGCGTTATCAAGCGTTAAGATTACTTTTTGGATTTTATTTCGATCCTCGGTGATTTCAAAATCCAAAGGTTTGGATTTTGCAAATTTTACTAAATCGGCCTGACGTAAAACACGCTCTAAATTTTCAACAGTTTCCGGTGTTAAAGCCATTTTCTTTTTGGTAGAAGCCGTTCTGATGGCCTGGATCAATTCAGAAGTGGTGCTTTCCATAGCCGGAATATGAATTGCTTCTTCAATATAGTTACGGGCAATATCAGTCAGTTCACTGTAATATTCTTTAATTTCACCCTTCTGAACCAGTTCTTTCTGTTCCAGATTGTTCAATAAGCTGGTCGCCTTTTCGATAGGTGTTTTATAAACTTCTTCTTCAATTTTCTTTTGTTGGCGTTTTTTGACAAACCAGTAGACAAAAACTCCAATTCCGATAAGTACAACTACAATCAAAAGATAAAGCCACCAATCGCTAATGCCGCTGTCCGAAGCGGTAATGTCTTTGATGTCGTACATTTTTTGCTGTAAAGTATCCACTTTTACGTTAGCCACTTCAACACGGATAGAATCAGATAAAAAAGGTTTTTTGTCAATAAGAATCTGAACACTTGGAATGGTATATTTTCCGGAATCAAACTGTGTTAAACCGTATTTTTTGATCAGTTCGTAAGTGTCATTTTTCTTAACCGTATCAATGGGGTACGACTGAATTACCTCAAGCGGACCAATGTTTTTTAGTTTTGGGAAAACGACTTTCGATTTCGAACTCACCACCGTTTTAAGCGTCAGCTTAAATTCGGCCCCAATTTTATTTTTTGTGGTATCAATGCTCGTTTCCACTTGTTTTTGCTGGGCAAAAATAGCAGAGGAAAGTAAAAATAAGAATATGTAAAACTTTAATTTCATTTGATTTTTTTGATTTCAGATTTTATTCTAAAATGATTGCTTAAAAATGGTACGCGGATGACACAGATTGAAGCGGATTTTATTTTGGATATTTATATTTTAAAATCTAATATTCTAACAATCTAATAAGTCTGATAATCTAAATCATCTTGATTTGAAATACCCCAGCAATTTAGTCACATAATTTTCATCAACTCTTGTGTTTACGACACCAGCTCCGGATTTGCTAAAAATATCTTTGAAATAATTTACCCTTTCGTGATAATGTTTTTCGTAATTCATTCGCACCGATTTTGATCCGGTGTCCACCAGTTGAATTTTTCCGGTTTCTGCGTCAAGCATGCTGACCATTCCTAAATTCGGGATTTTTTCTTCGCGGATATCGTAAACACGAACACCTGTAATGTCGTGTTTTTTAGAAGCAATTTTTAAAGTCTGCTCGTAATTTTCAGACATGAAATCAGAAATTACAAAAACAATTGCTTTCTTTTTCTGAGTTCCGGATAAAAATTTTAGGGCAGCTCCCACATCTGTTTTCTGGCTTTTAGGTTCAAATTCGATTAATTCGCGAATGATCCTCAAAACATGGGAACGACCTTTTTTGGGAGGAATATACAATTCAACGTTATCTGAAAAAAGGATTAAACCAATCTTGTCATTATTTTGGGTAGCCGAAAAAGCCATCGTTGCCGCTATTTCGGTTACGATGTCTTTTTTAAACTGACTCTTTGATCCAAAACCTTCAGAACCCGAAATGTCAACCATTAAAACCATGGTCAGTTCTCGTTCTTCTTCAAAAACTTTTACGTGAGCTTCGTTATAACGCGCAGTCACATTCCAGTCGATGTTACGGATATCATCGCCGTACTGGTATTGACGCACTTCGCTAAAAGTCATTCCACGCCCTTTAAAAGAAGAGTGGTATTCTCCCGAAAAGATATGATTACTCAGCCTTTTGGTTTTGATCTCTATTTTTCGTACTTTTTTTAAAAGCTCTTTTGTATCCATTTTTTTAGTTTTCAGTCGCAGTGTTTAGTCGCAGTGTATCAATGTCTTTATGACTGTATACTGCGACTAAACACTGAAAACTATTTTTAAGGTACTTCAATCTCGTTTACGATTTTATTGATAATGTCTACAGAAGTAATGTTTTCGGCTTCAGCTTCGTAGGTGATCCCTACTCTGTGACGTAAAACATCATGTACAACGGCACGAACATCTTCAGGAATTACATAACCACGACGTTTGATGAAAGCGTAACATTTTGCTGCATTAGCTAAATTGATACTTCCACGTGGTGATGCTCCAAAACTGATAAGAGGTTTTAAAT
Source organism: Flavobacterium sp. LC2016-23 (assembly GCF_009674775.1). Taxonomy (GTDB): domain Bacteria; phylum Bacteroidota; class Bacteroidia; order Flavobacteriales; family Flavobacteriaceae; genus Flavobacterium. Next base: position 105,653 of record NZ_WKKE01000009.1, read on the forward strand.
CCGCAAGTTTGTACTTTTCCGGATAGCGGGTTGCAAAGATGATATCCAGGATATATTTTTCGATTTTTTCGTCCATGTAAACTTCACGAACAGCTTCCTGTGCACGCAGAATTTGTTCTACTGAAACAACCGGATTTACTTTTTCGTAACTTCCTTTTAAGTTTTGACGAATTACAAAACGCTCTTCGTCAATTTTTGGGTAGTCAATTACTGTTTTCAACATAAAACGATCGACCTGGGCTTCAGGAAGCTGGTAGGTTCCTTCCTGCTCTACAGGATTTTGAGTGGCAAGTACTAAAAACGGACGGTCTAGTTTGAAAGTAGTGTCTCCGATGGTAACTTGTTTTTCCTGCATCGCTTCCAAAAGTGCTGATTGTACTTTGGCGGGAGCACGGTTAATCTCATCGGCTAGTACGAAGTTGGCAAAAATTGGCCCTTTTTTAATAGAAAATTCGTTTGCTTTAATGTTGTAAATCATTGTTCCGACTACATCGGCAGGTAATAAGTCAGGTGTAAACTGAATACGGCTGAAAGAACCCTGAACAGCTTGTGACAAAGTATTAATGGCTAAAGTTTTGGCCAGTCCCGGAACACCTTCCAGTAAAATGTGCCCCTGTCCCAAAAGACCAATTAATAAACGCTCGACCATATGTTTCTGGCCCACAATAACTTTGTTCATTTCCATTGTAAGAAGGTCTATAAAAGCACTTTCTCTTTCAATTTTTTCATTTATCGCTCTAATGTCTAAAGTCGTTGTATTTTCTTCCATATAAATATTTTTAAAACCTTTTTAAGACGTTGATTTATGTGCCTAACTTTTGAGAGTGCAAATTGAATATTTTTTGAGAAGTAAGATGTTAAAGAATGGTTAAAACTTCGACCAATGACCTAATTTTAAGGACGAATTGTGAATCTATTTTTATATTTTTAAGAACTTTGGTGATTATGCTTTACAAAAGCATATTTAATACCAAAAATAACGCAATAGTACCATGAGCAAAACAACATTATCGCCTATAATTTCAGGCACTATGAATTGGGGAGTATGGGATAAAAACCTTACACCAAAAGAAATGGAAAACCTGATACAAATCTGTATCGAAAACAAAATCACCACTTTTGATCACGCCGACATTTACGGATCCTATACCACAGAAGCCGACTTTGGAAAAGCTTTTCACGCCAGTAAAATTGCACGTGAGAAATTACAGCTAATCACCAAATGCGGAATCCGGATGATTGCTGAAAATCGTCCGGAGAACAAAATCAAACATTATGACTATTCGAAAGACTATATTGTCTGGTCCGTTGAAGAATCACTTAAAAAATTAAAAACAGACTACGTAGATGTTTTTTTACTCCATAGGCCAAGCCCATTGATGCAGGCTGATGAAATTGCTGAAGCAGTTGAAAAATTAAAGTCTGAAGGTAAGATTATCGATTTTGGACTTTCTAATTTTACGAATTCCCAAACGGAATTAATTCGCCAGAAAACAGAAGTTAATTACAATCAGGTTCAGTTTTCGGCAACACATTTCGAACCCATGACGGACGGAAGTCTGGATTATATGCAAACGCACGGAATAAGACCATTGTCATGGAATCCGCTTGGAACTGTGTTTAGGGAAGATACCAAGAAAACACGTCGTCTGAAAAAATTGCTTTCGGCCTTAGTAGAAAAATACCATTTTGGTTCAGATACCCTTTTGCTTTCCTGGATTCTGAAACATCCGGCAAAAGTGATTCCGATCGCCGGAACAGTAAATATTGCCAGAATTCAATCCCTGATGAAAGCAGTCGAACTTGAAATGGATAAAGAAGACTGGTTTGCGATCTGGACTGAAAGTATGGGGGACGATGTAGCGTAGTTTTCAGTGGCAGTATTCAGTATTCAGCTTCTATTGGTGTGAAAAAAATAAAAAAATCAGCATGAAAAAAACAGTTTTAATTACTGGGGCCACCAGCGGGATTGGAAAAGCAACCGCGCAAATAATGGCAAAAAATAACTATAAAATTATCCTTTGCGGAAGACGTAAAGAACGTTTGGCAGAACTTGAAAAAGAACTTTCGGCTTTTACAGAAGTCCATTCGCTTTCTTTTGATGTTCGTGATAAAGAGACAGTTTTTTCAACTATAAACTCATTGCCAACAGAATTTTCGCAAATTGATGTTTTAATTAATAATGCCGGAAATGCTCATGGTCTGGATCCAATTCAAAATGGAAATACTGACGATTGGGATGCTATGATCGATATTAATGTGAAAGGACTTTTGTATGTTTCAAAGGCTATTATTCCGCAAATGATCGAAAGAAAAGCGGGACATATTATCAATATTGGTTCTATTGCGGGTAAAGAAGTTTATCCGAATGGGAATGTTTATTGCGCCTCAAAACATGCTGTTGATGCTATTAATAACGGAATGCGAATGGACTTGAATCCATACGGAATTAGAGTAGGAGCAATTCATCCGGGAATGGTTGAAACCGAATTTAGTGAAGTTCGTTTTAAAGGCGATGCAGATAGAGCGTCGAATGTTTATAAAGGCTTGGACGCTTTACAAGCGGAAGATATTGCGGATATTATTCATTTTGTAGTTTCGAGAAAATACCATGTAAACATTGCGGATTTAATTGTATATCCGACGGCGCAAGCCTCGGCAACAATTGTCAAGAAGAATATTTAGATTATTTGACGTTGGACTTCTTAGATTTTAGACTAGCTTAGACAGCGAGATTTAAAATTGTTAAATCTAAAAATTTAAGAAGTCCAACGTCTAAGAAGTCTAAAAATCTAACATCTAAGAAGTCTGATTAAATGATCAACAAACGTCTTTTAATAAAAAATTTACTTGCCCATAACGACGAGAGCAGTTTTTATGACAAAAAAAGACAATTGAATCTGCATACCCGCGAAGGAAAGGGGAAGTTTCTGAAACACATTTGTGCCTTGTCCAATTCAAATCCTACCAACAATTCCTATATTGTTGTGGGTGTTGAAGATCAGGATAATGAAATTGTCGGGGATGATTTCTTTGATGACAGCCGGATTCAGAATCTGGTGAATGCTTTTTTAGAAAATCCGCCTAAAATTCAATACGAAAATGTTCCTTTTCCAAATCTTCCAAAAGATAAAGTAATCGGGCTGGTGACTATTAAACCCAAAAATAAAACATCTTATTTTAAAAAAGGAATACATACCATTGTCGCCAATAGTGTTTTTGTCAGACGTGGCAGTAATTCGGTTCCTGTCGAAGGGGAGATCGAAAAGAATTATCAAAACACGGAAACCGTTATTGGAATCGAAAACAGTTCCCGAAACAGTATTCAATATACACTGGACGGTGTTATCGATTTTATGAATTTCAGGCACAAAGACATGTCGCCTAAATACAATGTTTTTAAAGAATTGTTTGTGATCTGCTGGGCGGGAGTTCCTAAAAAATCAAGGGATAAAACCTTTTTATCGCGCGTCGATATCGAACTGATCAATGAACAGATTAAGCTTTTTTATTCGGCTCTGGATGTGGTTACCATTGTTTTTGACGACGATAGTTTTACCATTACCGAATATGTTCCTTTAGGACTGAATGATAAAACGAGTTATTATCCTCTGGAGGAACAGACCATCCGTTTTTTTGATAACGGCTATTATAAGATTGACCGCAAAATGCTTTTTCAGCCACCGGAATTCAACAGGCGAATGTTGTATCATATTTATAATTCGAATGTGACACTGCTTCAGAAATTGCAAAAAGGATTTACACTTTCGGAACGCGAAATGTCTGATTTAGAAAACCTTCCTTCTACTTTTATGATCTGCTATCTGAATGGTTTTGAAGATGCTAAACAAAAATTGATCGATTCGAAAGCTCTTTTAAAACCTTTTGGACAGGTCTATTTATCCTTTAAAGAAGCCTTACGAATTTTAAGGAAAATGAAATACGATGTCCAGTAATAAGGTTCAAAATTACCGAAACCCGAAGCAGGAAATTTTATTGGTAGCGTAAATAGGGTCTGACTTTGTCGTAGGGAAACAGGATTTCCTTCGCTCCTTCTGCATAAGAAGCCGCTTCATAGGAGTTGTAATATAAGAGCAATCCTTCTTCTGTATAAAAAATATTCTGCGGCAGCTGAAACTGGTCGTTTTCGAACATTAGTCCCGTAGCGTTAATATTGGCTTTCTCCGGTATGTTGTATTTGAGGCGGAATTCTTTTTCGGCAAAAGCCTTAAACTGTTTTTGGTTTTTGAAAATCTGATCGTTAAAAATTGTTTTTCCGGTTTTAGGATCAAACAATAAAGAGCGGAAGCCCTGATAACCGTGAGCCCCTCCGGTAAAAGTATAATGATCGATTTTTATATTCAGGATCTGTTCCGACTGAAATTCAATATTACCAACAATTTTGGCTTCCCAGCCATAGGTTTCACTCGGGAATTTTTTATGCATTTCTTCATAAGAAGCAATAAATGACGAAGCTAATGTTGTATAGTCGGATGATTTTAATGGTTTTTCTTCAAAATAAACAATTTCCTTTACTACAGAATATACTTTTTTATTGATGCTGTCGGCAACGATCCCGCTATTTTTTGCAATTGGAATATCGATTAGTATATAAGGACAATCTTTATTGCAGGGAAGGGAGGTTTTTTTTTTAAATGTTTCATTATCAAATGAAAGCTCTTTGTTACAACTAATACATATTAGAAACAAAAAGACTAAAAAAGCATACTGTTTCATGTCTAAAAATGTTAATTATATACAAAGGTAAGAAGTTGTGGCTGGATTAAAATAAATTAAACGGTAAATTTGTACTGTTAAATTAGGTTTAAAAAACGTAACTATATGAAATTCAATACAAAAGTAATACATGGTGGTCAGCATCATGATCCAAGTACAGGCGCTGTTATGCCTCCTGTTTATCAAACTTCAACTTATATTCAAACGAGTCCGGGTCAGCCATTGGGCGACTATGAATATAGCAGGGCGGCAAATCCTACCCGTACAGCATTGGAAAATGCTTTGGCGAGTATTGAGAATGGTACCCGCGGATTGGCTTTCTCCTCTGGTCTGGCAGCGACAGATTGTATTTTAAGAGGATTTAAAGCCGGAGACGAAGTAATCGCTATGGATGATTTATATGGCGGAACATATAGAATGTTTTCCAGAATTTATAAAGATTCAGGGATCAAGTTTCACTTTGTTGATATGACTGATATTGAAAAACTGAAGTCCTTAATCAATGAAAATACAAAATTGATCTGGGTGGAAACCCCAACAAATCCGTTAATGAAACTGGCAGATATTGAGGAAATTTCAAAAATTACCAAAGCGCATAAAATCTGGTTGGCTGTCGATAATACTTTTGCAACACCTTATTTGCAAAAGCCTCTTGATCTGGGTGCCGATATCGTGATGCATTCTGCTACAAAATACCTTGGCGGACACTCTGACGTTATTGCCGGAGCTTTGATCGTAAAAGATGAAGCTTTAGGGGAACAATTGCACTTTCAGCAATTTGCAACCGGTGCGACACTTGGACCAATGGATAGTTTTTTGGTTTTGAGAGGAATCAAGACGCTTTCTTTGAGAGTACAAAGACATTGCGAAAATGGAGAAAAAGTAGTCGAGTATTTAACGAAACATCCAAAAATTAAAACGGTTTACTATCCCGGACTACCAAGCCATCCTTTTCATGAGATTGCCAAAAAACAAATGAAAGCTTTTGGAGGAATGGTTTCTTTTACTTTTACTTCAGGCAAAAAAGAAGATTCAATTTCGTTTTTGGAAAAACTTAAAGTTTTTACCCTGGCAGAATCATTGGGTGGGGTAGAATCATTGGCAAATCATCCTGCTTTAATGACACACGCTTCTATTCCTGCGGATAAAAGAGCTGAGGTGGGTATCACTGATGATTTAGTCCGACTGAGCGTTGGAATTGAAGATGCCGAAGATTTAATAGCCGATTTAGAACAGGCACTGGCATAAAAAACAAAACCCCAATTCGAAAGAGTTGGGGTTTGTTTTATAAATTATTTTCTCAATTCTAGAACTCCAGATAATAGATATAACCTACGTTAAACCATACTTGTGAATCGTTAGACTTGTTTTCTTTGTACTTGTCTTTGTTCGGATTTAATCCGTCAACCCAGTCAGAGCTAAAACCCTGATAACGGATATCGAACATTAAATCGCTCATTTCAGCTAATTTATAGTGAACACCTACACCGGTTACAATCGATAGAACGACACCGTTTTCCGTAGAAAATCCAAAGGCACGACCATCTGACGGAGTTAAGTATTTTGGATAAGTGGCTTGCGTAGTTCCTAAAGGTCCTAATGATGATTCGGCTTTTGTCGAATAATAACTAACCTGAACTCCTAAACTTACATAAGGACTAAAGCTGCCAACGGTATTTTCGAAATCATGTATTTTCATAAATGGAGAAAATTCCAGTTGCGTCCCAAGATTTAATAACGTAGAACTCCCGGTCATGGCTTTAAGTTGTTCTGTTGTTACTTTAGGGGGATTTCGGTCAACCGCTTCCCCGAAATGTTTTAAATCGGTTTTGTTGAATGATAATTCCGATCTTACTTTGAAGTGTTCAGAAAAGAAATGTTCCCGGTTATTATTGGCCGAAAAATTGATAAAGTGAACTATTCCTACACCAAATCCGGTATTTCCGACATTGGTTTCAAAATTGTGTCTTTGTCCATAATCAGACTGAAAAGATACGGGGCCGAATATAATTCCTACTTCTTGTGCAATAGATTGAGCATTTGCAGTAGTTGAGGAGATTCCGAATAAGGCAAATAATGTGAGTACTATAGGTTTAAGCATGAGTTTGGGCTTTCAAATCTTGGCAAATATATAAAAAACATGTACGATTCAAAATATTATATTGTGCTATTAGAAAATAAGTAGCAAAATACTTAATTTGCTAACTTTAATTCGGTTGTTTTGATGTAAATTTAGAACTGTAAAATGCTATTTTTGGGATTGTTTGAAAAATTTACAATTCGTTAACTGAAACAAAAAAAAATAACATTGAATTGTCATTTTACTATATCTTTGTGTGTCAAAACGAAAACGTTTTCTTAAACGTGTTTTCTAAGTTTAAAAGAGTCAGAAATAAAATAATTTACTAGAATAATTTATTTAGAAATGGAACAAAAAATAAATGAATTTATGGCTCTTGTAGAGTCTAAAAATCCAAACGAGCCAGAATTTCTTCAAGCCGTTAGAGAATTTGCAGAAACGGTAATTCCATTTATTGCAGAGCGAAAAAAGTATGATGGAAAAAACTTACTTCTTAGGATTGCTGAACCGGAACGCTCTATAATTTTCAGGGTTCCATGGGTAGATGATAATGGAGAAATCATCGTTAACAGAGGTTTCAGGATTCAGATGAATTCAGCCATCGGACCTTATAAAGGCGGAATAAGATTTCACCATACGGTAAATCTGTCTGTATTAAAATTTCTTGCTTTTGAACAAGTTTTTAAAAATAGTCTTACAACACTTCCTATGGGAGGTGGAAAAGGAGGTTCTGATTTTGATCCGGAAGGAAAATCGGATGGCGAAATCATGCGTTTTTGCCAGTCTTTCATGACGGAATTATGCCGTCATATTGGTCCTGATTTAGATGTTCCCGCCGGAGATATTGGTGTGGGTGCAAGAGAAATCGGATACCTGTTTGGTCAGTACAAAAGAATCAGAAATGAATTTACAGGTGTTTTAACCGGAAAAGGAATTGCTTACGGAGGTTCATTGATACGTCCTGAGGCTACCGGATATGGTGTTGTGTATTTCACGGATCAGATGTTGCGTACTATCGGACATGAAATTAAAGGAAAAAGAGTTGCTATTTCAGGTTTCGGAAATGTTGCGTGGGGTGTAGCGCTAAAAATAAATGAATTGGGAGGGAAAGTAGTTACGATTTCCGGACCTGATGGTTATATCTATGATGAAGAAGGAATTTCCGGAGAGAAAATCGAGCACATGGTAGAAATGAGAGCAACGGGTGATAACAGAGCTGAAGTGTATACTAAAAAATATCCAAATGCAGTTTTCCACAAAGGGAAAAGCCCTTGGGAAGTAAAAGTAGATATTGCTATTCCTTGCGCTACTCAAAACGAACTAAACGGTGAAGATGCAAGAAAACTAATTGATAATGGTGTATTGTGTGTGACGGAAGCTGCAAATATGCCTTCAACTTTAGATGCTATCAAATTATTTTTAGATAATAAAGTATTATTCGCGCCGGGTAAAGCTGCAAATGCCGGTGGAGTTGCTGCCTCCGGATTAGAAATGACTCAAAATTCAATTCGTCTGAACTGGACCAGTGAAGAAGTAGATTTGAGACTGAAAGATATCATGGTTGGAATTCACAACCAATGTAAAAAATATGGCGTTGGTGAAGATGGTTACGTAAATTACGTAAAAGGAGCTAATATTGCCGGATTCGTTAAAGTTGCAGATGCTATGCTTGCCCAGGGTGTAGTGTAATTTTAAGTACAATTTTATAAATGCCTTCATTCGTCTCAGAGGAATGAAGGCATTTTTTTTTATGTTTTATAAATAATAAAATTCGTGATCCCTAATAACGTGAATTATTTATGAAAGGAACAAAATTCAAATACTTACGTTTGTAGTATATTTGTCTATCCGAACATATTTGATAATGAAGAGAAGTTTTTTGTATATTTTGTTTTTATTGCTCATGCAATTCGCTGTTGCACAAAACACATTGTCCTGGCAGGGCTATTTTTCATTCAATGAAATAAAAGATATTTCAGAAAGTACAACAACTGTTTTTGCTGCATCAGAAAATGCCGTCTTTTCTAAAAACCAGACGAACAACAGTATTAAAACAACTACTACTGTTGAAGGACTTTCAGGGCAAACCATTTCTGCTCTGTATTATAGTGAGACTTCTAAAAAAACTTTAATTGGATATCAAAACGGTTTACTGACTGTAGTCAATGAAAACGATGGGAGCATTGCAAAAAAAGTGGATATTATCAATAAACAATTACCCCCTAATCTGAAAAAAATCAATCATTTCATGGAGTATAACGCTATCGTGTATGTCTCTTGTGATTTTGGAATTGTGCAGTTTAACCTGAAAACATTGCAATTTGGGGATACTTATTTTATTGGGGATAATGGTGCTGAAATAAGCGTAAAACAAACTTCTTTTTTTAACGGGTTTATTTATGCGGCAACTTCAAACGGAATTAGAAGAGCGGATATTGCAAATGCAAATTTAATTGATTTCAATCAGTGGAGTGTAGTGAATTCAGGAGACTGGTCCAGTGTTGAAACATTCGATACGCAGCTTCTTGCAATTAATGCTTCGGGATACATTCACAGGTATAATTCCAACACATTTGTCGGATTTTTTCAGCTGCCGCAGACGGCTGTAGACATGCGGGCTAAAAATCATAATTTATTTATTACGACAGCCAATACGGTTTATGTTTATAATAACCAAATGACCCTGAGCCGTCAGATTAGCAACACGCAGGTGCTGAATGATAAAGTGACTTTTAGTTGTGCCACAACGGTTGGAGATTTAATTTACATTGGCACGGCTGAGAATGGATTATTCTCGTCAACACTTTCAGGAGCTTCTGCTTTTGAGAACAGTACACCAAAAGGCCCTTTACGGAATAGTATTTTTGCGCTTCAGGCGACACCAAATTCGTTGTGGACTGTTTTTGGAGATTATTCAGGAGTCTATAATCCATATCCGAAAGACAGTTATGGGATAAGTAAATTCAGTCAGGATCAATGGCTGGATATTCCTTATGAGGAAGTTCTGGGTGCTAAATCGTTAGTAAGGATAGCGGTAGATCCAAATAATGAAAATAAAGTATATGTAGGGTCTTATGATGCCGGTTTATTAAAGATTGAGAAAGAGGTGCCCTCTTATCTTTACGGAACCGGAAATAGTTCGTTAGAGGCTATTCCGGGTACGCCGGATGTCTGGATTAACGGAACCGTGTTTGATAAAATCGGAAATTTATGGATGAATAACAGTCTGGTTGATAACGGAATCAAAATGCTTAAGCCAAACGGAGACTGGCAGGTTTATTCGACAAAATCAATCATTACGAATGTTTCAAGTTGTCCTTTTGGCCGAATGTCAATTGATAAAAACGGAACAAAATGGATGGCAACCTATAATAATGGAATTATCGGATTTAATGAAAAAGGAAATGTTTTCAAGAAAATTACAATGGGCAGTGATGCCGGAAATCTTCCTTTTATTGATGCACGTGTAGCTACTCCGGATAATAACAATCAGCTTTGGATTGGAACCGCAAAGGGACTAAGGGTTCTGTCTAATGTAAATAGTTTCCTGACAGATCCTCAGTTAACGACAAAAGCAATCATTATTCTGGAAGATGGCTTAGCACAGGAATTATTGTACGAGCAATTTATTACAGATATTGTAGTCGACGGATCTAACAATAAATGGATTGCGACTGCTGATTCCGGTGTTTTCCTGGTTTCTCCGAACGGTCAGGAAACCAAATACCATTTTACCATAAATAATTCGCCTTTGCCCAGTAATACTATAAATGATATTGATATCAATAGTGCCACGGGAGAAGTTTTTATAGCAACAGACAAAGGACTTATTTCTTTTAAAGGAGTATCAACTGCCGCAAATGATAATTTGAATGAGGTCTATGTCTATCCAAATCCGGTGCGTCCTAATTATGGAGGAACGGTAAAAGTAGCAGGTTTGCTGGATAAAGCCAATATAAAAATTACAGATATTGAAGGTAATCTTGTTTACGAAACGACTTCGCAAGGCGGAACAATAGAGTGGGATACCACTGCTTTTGGCCGGTATAAAGTGGCTTCCGGAGTGTATATGATTTTTATATCGGCTCAGGACGGAGTTGAAACTAAAGTCAAAAAAGTAATGATTATCAGGTAGTTTGATGCGATGAATACTAAAAATTGTTTTGACTTTTTACGGTTTTTCTTTGCCGCAAATATTCTGTTGGCACATCTCTGCGAACTTTCTCAAAGCAATAACCTGGCTTTTTTGTCCCATTTTTCTAATGCGATAATTGCTATAAAAGGGTTCTTTGTAATAAGTGGTTTTCTGGTGGCTAAAAGTTTTGTGAATACGCCTTCATTAAAAGAGTATTTCCTCAAACGGGCTAAAAGAATTTTACCGGCCTATGTTGTGGTGGTGGTTCTTTCAGTTTTAATTTTTGCCTTCTTCAGCAGCCATGATTTTGCGGACTATTTTTCAGATATAAATACCTATAAATATCTGGGATGGAATTTAGTTTTTCTAAATTTCATGCAGCCTTGTTTGCCGGGACTTTTTGAGGGCAATCTTCTTTGTGCGGTAAATGGCGCTTTGTGGACCTTAAAAGTAGAAGAAGGATTTTATATTGTTCTGCCTTTGATTTTTTACGCGATCAAGAAGACAAAAAGACCCATTTTGATACTTGTAAGTCTTTATTTTCTGTCATTACTCTATTGGTTTATAATGGATTCTTATTTTAATAAACCCTTATTAGCGAAACAATTGCCAGGGTATTTGTCTTATTTTGTTACCGGGATTTTACTTTTTCTCAATTTTGAGTTCATTATGAAATTCAAAAAATCAATTTTGATGTTTTCGGTTTTGATGTTACTGAGTTATTATTTTTCAAATCTCCAAACCGATGTATTTTACCCTGCCGCATTTGGCTGTATTGTGATCATTATGGCCTACAATCTTCCGTTTCTGAACCACTTTGGGAAGTATGGCGATTTTACCTACGGACTGTATATTTATCATTTTCCGATAATCCAATTGTTTCGACAATACAATTTATTCGAAAGATACAACGCGTTTGCAATGGCAATTGCAGTAATTTTGATTACTTTGTTCTTTGCTGTCTTATCCTGGTTTTTAATCGAACGCAGATTTTTGGACCGTTTTAAAAAGAATAATCAAAAGCAAATTCCGGCTGTATGTTAGTCAAAACCAAAGCCATCGTAATCTCATCCTTAAAATTTCAGGAAAAAAGCCTGATCGTAAAATGTTTTACGCTTTCAAACGGCCTGAAATCTTATTTCGTCCGCGATGCTTTTTCGAGCCGGAAAGCCAGTCAGAAAATTGCCTATTTCCAGCCGTTGTCTATTCTCGAAATTGAAGCGGTACATAAAAACAAGGGAACTTTGGAAAATTTCAAGGAAATAAAAACAGCCGTTCCCTTTCAAAGTATTCATACCGATATTGTAAAAAGCACTATGGTCATGTTTCTGTCTGAAATGCTTCATTATTCCATTCAGGAAGAAGAAAAAAACGAATCGCTTTTTACGTTTTTAGAGACCGCTTTGACCTGGCTGGATCATCATGATGAGATTTCCAATTTCCATTTAATCCTGCTTCTCGAAACCACCAAGTATTTAGGGTTTTATCCGGATGTTTCCGAAATAGAACTGCCGTTTTTTGAAATGTATGACGGGATTTTTACCCTTTTTCATGGTGTAGGTTCGCTGACGGAACATGAAAGCACTTTGTTTAAAAAGCTGATTGATTTAAAATTTGATAACGACCAGAAAGTTTTTCATGTCATTGAAAGGCAAATACTACTTAAAATATTGATTGACTACTACAGCTTTCACTTAGACGGATTCAAAAAACCAAAATCTTTGGAAGTTTTAAAAGAAGTTTTCTCTTAAATCAAGCAAAACGTTACTATTTCTTGAATATTATAGTATAAATTTCGCCATACCAGTCTTTTTTCTGTCATCTTTTATCTATTTTACTCAAAATTCCTTACTTTCGCACCTCGATTAAGAAAAGGATAAAATGAGCACAAAATTTACTGAATACAAAGGACTTGACTTGCCAACAGTAGCGTCAGAAGTACTTGATTTTTGGAAGAAAGAAAATATATTTGAAAAGAGCGTAACAACTCGCGAAGGTGCTGAGCCTTACGTATTTTTTGAAGGTCCGCCTTCAGCAAACGGATTACCGGGAATTCACCACGTGATGGCACGTGCAATTAAAGATATTTTTTGCAGATACAGAACTCAAAAAGGTTTTCAGGTAAAAAGAAAAGCCGGTTGGGACACGCACGGATTGCCTGTAGAATTAGGTACCGAAAAAGAACTTGGAATCACAAAAGAAGATATTGGCAAAACCATTTCTATCGAAGAATATAACGAAGCGTGTAAAAAAACCGTTATGCGTTATACTGATGTATGGAATGATTTGACCGAAAAAATGGGGTATTGGGTTGATATGGAAGATCCGTATGTGACGTACAAACCTAAATATATGGAATCGGTTTGGTGGCTTTTGAAACAAATCTACGATAAAGGTTTGTTGTACAAAGGATACACGATTCAGCCATATTCTCCAAAAGCGGGAACAGGATTGTCTTCTCACGAAGTAAATCAGCCAGGAGCGTACAGAGATGTTACAGATACTACGATTGTTGCGCAATTCAAAACTTTACCGGAAACATTGCCCTTATTTTTACAGGGTTTTGGAGATATTCACATTTTGGCCTGGACGACAACACCATGGACATTACCATCGAATACCGCTTTGACCGTTGGTCCAAAAATTGACTACGTATTAGTAAAAACATTCAATCAGTATACATTCGAACCTGTAAATGTTGTTTTGGCTAAAAATTTAGTGGGAAAACAATTCGGGAAAGGATTTTTCGCAAGTGAAGACGATGCTGATTTTGCAAAAGTGAAAAACGGCGACAAACAGCTTCCGTACAAAATTTTAGCGGAAGCGAAAGGTATAGATTTAGTTGAAATACGTTATGAGCAATTATTGCCTTATGTATTGCCTTATCAAAATGCTGAAAATGCTTTTAGGGTAATTGCCGGAGATTTTGTTACGACAGAAGACGGAACAGGAATTGTACATACTGCTCCGACTTTCGGTGCCGATGATGCTAAAGTGGCAAAAGAAGCGAAACCCGAAATTCCGCCAATGCTGGTTTTAGACGAAAGCGGAACAGCAGTGCCGCTGGTAGATTTACAAGGAAAGTTTACCTCTCATTTAGGAGATCTTGCCGGTAAATATGTTAAAAACGAATATTACGATGAAGGACAGGCTCCGGAACGTTCTGTTGATGTGGAAATCGCTATTCGATTAAAAGAAGAAAATAAAGCCTTTAAGGTTGAAAAATACGTACATAGTTATCCACACAGCTGGAGAACTGATGAGCCGTTATTATATTATCCGCTAGATTCATGGTTTATTAAAGTAACCGATGTAAAAGATAGAATGTTCGACCTGAACGAAACTATCAATTGGAAGCCTAAGTCTACTGGTGAGGGACGTTTTGGAAACTGGCTGAAAAATGCCAACGACTGGAACTTATCTCGTTCTAGATATTGGGGTATTCCGTTGCCAATTTGGAGAACTGAAGATAAAAAAGAAGAAGTTCTTATTGGTTCTGTTGAAGAATTGTACAATGCGATTGAAAAATCTATCGAAGCCGGTTTTCAGAAAGAAAATCCGTTTAAAGGTTTTGAAATCGGAAACATGTCTGAATCCAATTATGATTTAATTGATTTGCACAAAAATGTAGTGGATGGAATTACTTTAGTTTCAGCTTCAGGCCAGCCAATGAAACGCGAAAGCGATTTGATTGATGTCTGGTTCGATTCTGGTGCAATGCCTTATGCACAATGGCATTATCCTTTTGAAAATAAAGATAAAATCGACGAGAATAAAGATTTTCCTGCGAATTTCATCGCAGAAGGTGTAGATCAGACCCGTGGATGGTTTTATACCTTACACGCTATCGGAACTTTGGTTTTTGATAAAGTGGCCTATAAAAATGTGGTTTCCAATGGTTTGGTTCTGGATAAAGACGGAATAAAAATGTCTAAAAGTAAAGGGAATACGATAGACCCTTTTAAAACCATTGAAGAGTATGGTCCTGATGCCACCCGCTGGTACATGATCATGAATGCAAATCCCTGGGACAACCTGAAATTTGATTTAGAGGGAATTGCTGAGGTGCGTCGTAAATTCTTCGGAACATTATACAACACCTATTCGTTCTTTTCGTTATATGCCAATATCGATGGATTTAAATATGCTGAAGCAGAGATCCCGTTAAACGAAAGACCGGAAATCGATCAGTGGATTATGTCTGAATTACACACGTTAATAAAATTTGTTGATGAATGCTATGAAGATTATGAGCCGACAAAAGCAGCAAGGGCTATTTCTGACTTCGTTCAGGAAAATCTGAGTAACTGGTATGTTCGTTTGTGCCGTCGTCGTTTCTGGAAAGGCGAATATGCTCAGGATAAGATTGCGGCTTACCAGACATTATATACCTGTCTGCTAACGATCAGTAAATTAAGCGCTCCAATCGCTCCTTTTTTCATGGATAAATTGTACCGCGATTTGACAATTTCTACAGGATCTGAGAATTATGCCAGTGTTCACTTGGCTGAGTTTCCAAAATTTGTCGAAAACTTTGTTAATAAAACGTTAGAAAGCAAAATGCAGAAGGCGCAAACCATCTCATCTTTGGTTTTATCACTCCGTAAAAAGGAAATGATCAAAGTACGTCAGCCTTTGCAAAAGGTAATGATTCCGGTGCTTGACGAGAATCAGAGAGTTGAAATCGAAGCGATTTCAGAGCTTATAAAAGCCGAAGTAAACGTGAAAGAAATCATGCTTTTAGATGATGCTTCAGGTATTTTAGTAAAGCAGATTAAACCTAATTTTAAAACTTTAGGACCACGTTTCGGGAAAGATATGGGCTTGATTTCTAAGGAAATACAAAGTTTTTCTTCCGATCAGATCAATGAGCTGGACAAGCAGGGTACGCTAGATATTGTTATTGCTGGAAATAATGTAACTTTATCTCTGGAAGATGTCGAAATAACATCTCAGGATATCGAAGGATGGCTGGTTGCAAATTCAAACGGAATTACTGTTGCGCTTGATATAACAATCACCGAAGATTTGAAAAAAGAAGGTATTGCGAGAGAATTGGTAAACAGAATTCAGAATATCCGTAAAGATTCAGGATTTGAGGTTACTGATAAGATTAAAGTACAAATTAAAAGAAGCGGTCTTTTAGAGGAAGCTATTTTAAAAAATGAAGACTATATAAAGTCGGAGACATTAACAGATAATTTGATTTTTACTGATGCGCTGGAAAGCGGCACAGAAATTGAGTTTGACGATATTAAAACAATGATATTAATTTCAAAATAATATAAAAATGGTAGATGAAATTACAAGATACTCTGACGCCGATTTGGCGGAGTTCAAAGAAATAATCCAAAATAAAATACAAAAAGCACAAGCCGATCTGGATTTAATAAAAAGTGCTTACATGAATGATTTGAATAACGGAACAGATGATACTTCTCCAACTTTCAAAGCTTTTGAAGAAGGAAGCGAAACAATGTCAAAAGAAGCGAATTCACAGTTGGCTATCAGACAGGAAAAGTTTATTCGTGATCTGAAGAATGCATTATTCCGTGTAGAAAATAAAACGTATGGTATCTGCAAAGTAACAGGTAAATTAATAGGTAAAGAAAGACTGAAAATTGTACCTCATGCTACAATGAGTATCGAAGCAAAAAATCTGCAACGATAATATACTAAATTATAAAACGCTCCTTTTGGGGCGTTTTTTATATAAAAATGTCAGGTGATGTAAAATCTTAAGCCTTGTTTTAGGGTTTGTGTAATTATCCGGCTGGAAAAACTATTGCTTAATTAGGACTGTCTCGATTGAGGTCAGTTCTAATTAAGCAATAATAAATGGCATTAGGCTAAATTCTTTTCGAGTTCTAATTTATGTTTTCTCAGGATAGCTCTTGTCATTCCTAAATTGGCCTTAGTGGAATCTGCAGCCAGGTAAATCATAAATTTTTTATTTGGTGAGATGTCTATAATGTGAATTTGTGTAGAAAGCGTAATTAAGATATCTTCAATATTCTGATTTAAATTAAGGGCTTTCACGGCATTTAATTTTGCCTTTACAACTTCAAGATTGTAAGCAGCTGCCAGCTCAGGATCAAAAGAAGGGTCTACACTTAAATTACCAAAGCTTAATCCGGATTCAATTTCGGTTACGGCAATAGCAATAAAGCCGTTTACGTTGGTTTTCATTTCATTTAAAAAAACGTTTAAAAAGTCGTTACTCATAATGTTGTGGTGTTTGTGGTTAATAGATTATGTTATTTCAATAGGGAATTTTTGCTTAATTCGTTCGAAAGTTCATCTGTTGTACGCATCAATAATCCGAGATTGCTCCCGTCTTTTGAAAAGGCCACTACAAAGTTTGAGCCACTGATCTTGTTTCCAATTACAACTCCCTCTGCTGTTTTTAAGAACAACTGTTTTAGGGAACCTTTATCCAGATCAGAAAGAAATTTTTCAGTCATAGATAAAATAGCAGCACTCATTGCGGCGACACTGTCCCCGTAATCCAGGTGCAGTGATGTGATTAGTTTTCCTTTTCCGTTTAAAATTAGTGCTGATGAAGATTTTGTGTTAATCAGAAAATCATTCAGGATGGTAGTGATTTCATTCATTTGGGAAGGATTTAAGGAGTTGTTAAAATAGGTTGATATTGATAAACTATTTAAAGTTTGGGATGTATTCTGACTAAACAACTGTTAATTTTACTAACAAATATAAAATATTTTATGTATCATTGTATTACCGGATCAATAATAATTTAATTTTTTTACTATAAAAACCTTACATTATGGCTAAAGTGTTGAAATTCAAAGATGTTAACTCGGATGTTGAAAATAGAATGAAAGAATTCGAGAAAATGAGGGTTAAATTGAAATCCCAGATTGCAAAGGATACAGCTAAAAAATCCGCTGCAGGAAAAGAGGGAAAAGGTTTGTTTAAATCGATTTCCGAATTTTTTACCGATGCTCCTAAAACGCCGGCAAATACAAGTGTTAAAAAATAGGCTTTATTAAGCTGGTCGCAAGTTATCGTAGACCGGTTTATTTTATTATAAAACAATTAACGCTCCTTAAGGGGCGTTCTTTTTGATTAAATTACTATTTTTGCCCATCAAAAAATCATAAAATGTCATTACGAAAATCGTATTTCCTTATATTCTTAGTTTTATTAATCGATCAGCTTTCTAAAATTTATGTAAAAACAAACTTTGTCTTAGGTGAGGAAGTGGTTATTGCGGACTGGTTTAGGATTCATTTTATAGAAAATGAAGGAATGGCCTGGGGAACCAAAATTCCAGGGGAATATGGAAAATTAATTTTGACCGTTTTCAGGATTTTTGCCGTATTCGGAATCGGATACTGGCTGGCTGATGCGATTAAAAAGCGCCATTCTACTTATCTGATCGTTTCTATTGCCTTAATTTTTGCCGGTGCAGCCGGAAATATACTGGATTCTGTTTTTTACGGAGTAATTTTTGACGACAGTACCCATAATCTGGCAACACTTTTTTCTCCAACTCCATACGGATCATGGTTTCATGGTCTCGTAGTAGATATGTTTTATTTTCCGATTTGGGAGGGTAATCTGCCAGCCTGGCTGCCTTTCTTTGGAGGTAAGCATTTTATGTTTTTCAACGCTATTTTCAATGTTGCCGATATGGCAATTTCCACCGGTGTTGGTATCCTGCTGGTATTTAATAAAAGAGCATTTCCGAAACACAGCTAGTTGTTTTAAATTTCAAATTTTTGAAATTCCAAATTCCAATATTTGCCTGCAATGAACGCTTCAAGTATTGGAATTTGGAATTTTACATTATTGGGATTTAATATTTATTGTGCTATTTTTACGATACAAAAATCAAACCTATGCAAAGTCCGTCTTTTTCTATTTATGATGCATCTGCGGGTTCGGGAAAGACCTATACTCTCGTTAAGGAATATCTTAAAATTATCCTCTCTTCTCCTAAAAATGATGCCTATCGTAATATTCTGGCAATAACTTTTACGAATAAAGCTGTTCACGAAATGAAAAGCCGTATTGTCGGTAGTTTATCTGAATTTACCAAAGATGAACCTTCTGCAAAAGCGATGGATTTGATGGAGGATTTGTCCCGTGAAACAGGTCTTTCGATTATAAAAATCAAAACAAAATCCCAGAATATTATCAAGCACCTTATTCATAATTATGCTGCTTTTGATATTTCTACTATTGATAAATTTACCCATAAGGTAATTCGTGCTTTTGCACATGATCTGAATTTACCCATGACTTTTGAGGTTACACTGGATACCGAAAATTTACTGGTAGAAGCCGTTGACGCTATTATTGCCCAAGCTGGACAGGATGAAACGCTCACCAAATTGCTGATTGATTTCACGATGGAAAAAACCGACGACGATAAAAGTTGGGATGTTTCGCGTGAAATTCTTGAAACCGGAAGATTGGTACTGAATGAAAACAACAGGAATGAAATCTCTCATTTTCAGGACAAATCCATTGAGGAATTTGTTGCTATAAAGAAGAAAATGTCGGTTCTGTGTTCCGATCTGGAAAAAGAAAATGCGGAGTCTGCGACACAGGTTCTGGAGTTAATCGATAAAAACGGAATTGATTTAAAGTCGTTTTCAAGAGGAACTTTTCCAAATCATCTTGAAAGTATTCGTGATGGAAAATTTAATCCAAGAAATAAAACTTTTCATGAATTTGAGGATATCGCAATCAATAAAACAGCAAGTGACCGGGCTCTGATTGAAAATCTTATTCCTGAATTACTGCTGACTTTAGATAAGATTTATAAAAACTTCGAAAAACGAGATTTTTACAAAGCCTTTCTCAAAAACATAACACCGCTTTCTTTACTGAATACGGTCAGTAATGAACTGGCAAAAATCCAGTCGGAACAAAATATTTTGTCGATTTCAGAATTCAACGCCATTATTCATCGTGAAATTCAAAATCAGCCGGCACCATTTATTTATGAGCGTTTGGGAGAACGGTACCGTCATTTTTTTATTGATGAATTTCAGGATACCTCAGAAATGCAATGGCAGAATCTGATCCCGCTAATTGACAATGCACTTTCCGGTCAGGATGATTTTGGGAATAAAGGAACGCTTATGATTGTTGGTGACCCCAAACAATCCATTTATCGTTGGAGGGGAGGAAAGGCAGAGCAGTTTATTGAATTAAGTAAAGAAGCAAATCCTTTTGCAAATCCGGATAAAAAACTGGAACATTTAAATACGAATTATAGAAGCTACAGCGAAGTAATTGATTTTAATAATGCTTTCTTTAAACTAATTTCCACGGAATTTACAAATGAAGATTATAAGGATTTATATGAAAACCATAGCTTTCAGAATCCAAATTCTAAAAAAGGCGGCTATGTCAATATTTCATTTCTGCCCATAATAGAAAAAAGTGATTTTGCGGATGAAGAAGAGGGTGTTGAGAAATCCGATTTGTATGTGCTGGCCACTTTAAATACAATTTTAAAAGTGGTTAAGGAAGGTTTTGAATATAAGGACATCGTAGTTCTGACCCGCAAAAGGGACCAGGGAATTGCCATTGCCAATTATTTGACAGAACAGAATATTCCGCTTCTTTCTTCGGAAACCCTGATGATTCAGAATGCTACGGAAGTCCGACTGATTGTTCATTTGCTGAAATATCTGAACAACAGTGCTGATTTGGAGTCAAAAGCTAATTTTTTGCATTTTTTAGCAACGACTCTCGAAATTGAAATTCCGATTCATGATTTTATCGCAAACGGAATGGCTCAGAGAGTCGAAAGTGATTTTGAGAAGTGGCTTTTAGCGTTTGATGTTTCACTTTCTTTTGAAGATATCAGGAAGAAGTCTTTGTACGAAGCTGTTGAAATTATAATTTCAAAATTCATTCTTCCGTCGGAGGGAAATGCCTATGTGCAGTTTTTTCTGGATATCGTTTTGGAGCGCGACATCAGAAATCAGGCAGGTATTGCCGATTTTCTGGGGTATTGGGATAAAAATGCGGAGAAATTCAGTATTCCTTCCCCGGAAGGAAATAATGCAGTCCGCATTATGACCATTCATAAATCGAAAGGCCTCGAGTTTCCTGTCGTCATCATGCCTTTTGCTGAAGAAGATTACAACAGGAAACCAAAAGATAAGCTTTGGCTGGATACAGAAGAAGCTGATTTGGGCGTGCCAAAAGCTTTGATCGATAACAGTAGTGCTGTCGAAGGTTTTGGTGAAAGTGCTTCGGCAGTTTTTAATTTGAAAAAACAGGAAGAATTACTGGACAATATTAATGTTTTATATGTGGCCCTGACACGTGCTGAAGAGCAGTTGTATGTTATTTCGCAATCTTTAAAAGAGCGAAAGGACGGAGAATTTCCGAATAACATGGCTTCTTTTTTTATTAAATATTTGATGCATAAAGGCATTTATGATTCGGAAAAAACAGAATATGATTTTGGACGTAAAACAAAACTCTCTCCGCCGACGAAAATGGCAGATCTGGTTAAGGTAATTCCAATGGTGGCAGAAGTTTTAAATCCGAAAAATATAAAAATTGCACAGCGGGAAGCTTTAATGTGGGGCACGCATCAGCAGGAAGCGATTTCGTACGGAAATGTAATTCATGAAATTCTGGCGTTTGTTAAAGATAAATCAGAGGTGGATTTAGCGGTTACAAAAGCACTCGAAAATGGGCTGATTACTTTTGATCAGACCGAAAAGGTATTGACAACACTTCGCGAAATTGTAAATCATCCGGAATTAAGTGTGTGTTTTGACGGAAATGATAAAATCCTGAATGAGCAGACGATTGTTCAGAAAGAAGGTAAAGTTTTAAAACCGGATCGTATTGTTTTGAAAAAAAACAAAGAAGCATATCTTTTGGATTATAAAACTGGTGTGAGTAATGCAAAATACACGAGACAAATTCAGGAATATCAGGATGCTATTGAAGATTTAGGATACAAAGTGTTAAAAAGAGCTTTGGTGTATATAGGAACAGATGTTGATGTGGTAAATTTGTGATGAAATTAATCAGATGTTAAAGTGTTAATTGGCGTAAGTTGTTAATTTTTAACATATTAAATAAATAAAAATGTACGGTAAAATTAAAGATCATTTGCAAAGTGAGTTGCAGACTATTGAAGAAAACGGAATTTTTAAAAAAGAACGTATTATAACTTCGGCACAAGATGCTGAAATTACGATTTCAACCGGAGAGAAAGTTTTAAATTTCTGTGCCAATAATTATTTAGGACTTTCTTCGCATCCTGAAGTGGTTCAGGCTGCTAAAGATGCTATGGACACGCATGGTTTTGGAATGTCGTCTGTTCGTTTCATTTGTGGTACACAGGATATTCATAAGACCCTAGAGAAAAAGATTGCTGATTTTTATGGTACAGAGGATACTATTTTATATGCAGCCGCTTTTGATGCTAATGGTGGTGTTTTTGAACCATTACTGGGAGAAAATGATGCTATTATTTCAGATAGTTTAAATCATGCTTCTATTATTGATGGCGTTCGTTTGTGTAAAGCAGCCCGTTATCGCTATGAGAACAGTAATATGGAAGATCTGGAGCAGCAGTTAATTAAGGCTAATGAAGCAGGTGCACGTTTTAAATTAATTGTTACCGATGGTGTTTTTTCTATGGATGGTGTTGTAGCTCCGTTAGATAAAATCTGTGATCTGGCAGATAAATACGACGCTTTGGTGATGGTGGATGAATGTCATGCAGCAGGATTTATTGGTGCCACCGGTAAGGGTACCCTTGAGGCAAAAGGTGTTATGGGAAGAGTTGATATTATAACAGGTACACTTGGTAAAGCGCTGGGTGGAGCAATGGGAGGTTACACAACAGCTAAGAAAGAAATTATTGAATTACTGCGTCAAAGATCAAGACCTTATTTATTTTCGAACTCTCTGGCACCTGCAATTGTTGGGGCTTCCATCAAGGTTTTTGAATTACTGGAAAAAGATACTTCGCTAAGAGATAAATTAGAATGGAATACAAACTACTTTAAAGAAGGTATGAAAAATGCCGGATTTGATATTATTGATGGGGATTCGGCAATTGTTCCGGTGATGTTATACGACGCAAAATTATCACAAACAATGGCAAATGAACTTTTGAAACAAGGTATTTATGTGATCGGTTTCTTTTTTCCTGTTGTTCCGAAAGAGAAGGCCAGAATTCGCGTGCAGCTATCTGCAGCACATACGAAAGAACATTTAGACAAAGCTATAAGTGCTTTTGTATCAGTTGGTAAAATGTTAAAAGTTATATAATTCCCATTTTATTGAATTTTTGTAGGTTTTTTTTAACATTTCATTTTGTATTTAAAAATTTTGGTGTTACTTTTGCTTGTAATTAACTAAATTGTAATTAAAAAAATTAAGTATGAAACATCTTAACAAACTTTTAGTTGCTGTAATGATGGTGATGGGGCTAGCTTCTCACGCGCAAGACAGTAACAATCCATGGGCTATCTCTTTTGGAGTTAATGCCGTTGACACTAGAACTAGCTCTAATGCAGGAAGTGGTTTCTTTGATCAACATTTTTCTCAGGCATTCGCTGTGAAAGACAACTGGAATATTCTTCCTTCTTTGTCTTACATTGGTGTGTCTAGATACGTTGGAAGTGGATTCTCTGTAGGTTTACAAGGGTCTGTGAACAAAATTGATAAATTTGTAACTTTCGCTCCATCTGCTCCAGGGCATGATGCAAGAGGAAATGTTGTTACTAATCCTGGTGATTTGATGTATTACGGAGTTGACGCTACTATCAAATATAGCTTCCAGGAATTAATCAAATCTAAAGTAATCGATCCTTCCTTAACTGTTGGTGGTGGTTATGTTTTCTTCGGAGACAGCAGCTACGGAACTGTTAACCCAGGTGCTGGTTTAACTTTTTGGTTTACTGACGCTATTGGTTTAGAGCTTGCTACTAAATACAAATGGTCTGTTTCTGGAGACAGAGTAGATGCTGCTGGTGTTCCAGACGCTCCATCTCACTTCCAACACACTGCAGGTCTTATCTTCAAATTTGGAGGTAAAGATACAGACGGTGATGGTATCTACGATAAAGATGATGCTTGTCCGGACGTTGCAGGTTTAAAACAATTCAACGGATGTCCTGATACTGACGGAGACGGAATCGTTGATGCTTCTGACGCTTGTCCAGATGTTTTTGGTTTAGCTGCATTAAACGGATGTCCTGATACTGACGGAGACGGAATTGCTGATAAAGATGATGCTTGTCCAGATGTTGCTGGTTTAGCTGCTTTAAAAGGTTGTCCAGATGCTGACGGTGACGGAATTGCTGATAAAGATGACAAATGTCCTACAGTTGCTGGTCCAAAAGAAAACGGTGGTTGTCCTTTCTTAGACGCTGATAAAGATGGTGTTCTAGATAAAGATGATGATTGTCCTACAGTTGCTGGTCCTGCTAGTAACAGAGGTTGTCCAGAAGTTACTTCTGAGGCTTTAGAAGACCTTAAAGTTCAAGCTAGAGCAATCTACTTCAACTCAGGTAAAGCTACTTTCAAAACAGGAGACAAAGAAACTCCAGCTAGATTAGATGCTATTAAAGAAATCCTTAAAAACTATCCAAACGCGAAATTCAGCATTGAAGGTCACACAGATAGCGATGGTTCTGACAAATTGAACCAAAAACTTTCTGAAGACAGAGCTGCTGCTGTAATGAACGCTTTGATCGAAAGAGGAGTAAATGTTGATAACTTAGTATCTAAAGGTTTTGGTGAGTCTCAACCAGTTGCGAGTAACAAAACTCCTGCAGGTAAAGCACAAAACAGAAGAACTGAAATCAAACACATTGGTTCTAAATACGAAGGTAAATTGTAATTTACTTTCTAAATAAATTCTAAAAGCCATTCTTAATTGAATGGCTTTTTTTATTTTTATAAAATGATAAATACTTCTTTTCTCGGAAAAATAGCAACTGTTATAATTCAGGATTATTCAGGTAAACTTGCTGAAACAACTATTATCCTGCCCAATAAAAGAGCTAAGGTTTTTTTAATTGAAGCTCTGAAAAGAGAAACTACGCATACAATTCTTTCTCCTGATATCATTAGTATAGAGGATTTTGTACAGGATGTCGCTTCCATTCGGGCTGTTGATTCTATTGAACTTTTATTTGAGTTTTACGAAGTGTATCTTTCAATTACAGAAAAACAAAATCAGCAATCATTTGAGTTATTTGCCAATTGGGCAAAAACACTTCTGCAGGACTTTAATGAAATTGATCGCTATTTATTGGAACCTTCTCACGTTTTGTCTTACCTGAAAGATATTGAAGACATTAAAAAATGGGGTATAGAAGTTGAAAATAAAACGAAACTTTTAGAGAATTATATTGATTTCTGGAAACTTCTTCCGCTCTATTATGAGTCTTTATACAATCATTTGCTTCATAAAGGTATCGGATATCAGGGATTGATTTATCGGGAAGCGGTCAATAATTTAAATCATTTTTCGAATACAATTTCCGAACGTCATTTTGTTTTTGCAGGTTTCAATGCCTTAAACGCAGCCGAAGAAAAAATCGTGCAGCATCTTTTAGCCTTAGATCAGGCTAAAATTTATTGGGATGTCGATCAGACTTTTCTCAACGACCCCTATCATGACGCAGGACTTTTTGTACGTCGTTTTAAAGAAAACTGGAAACACTATAAATCAAATCCTTTTGAGTGGATTGTAGATGACTTTTCACAATCAAAAAACATTCAGGTTATCGGTACCCCAAAAACGATTGGCCAGGCTAAATTAGCAGGAAGTATTATCGAAAAAATAGTAGCTGAAAATCCCTTAACCTCCCTCGACAAAGTAGCTATTGTTTTGGGTGAAGAGAATTTACTGATACCTGTTTTATACGCTTTGCCTTCTTCGGTAGGAGCTTTGAATATTACTATGGGATATTCAGGTAAAAATAACCCATCGCAGATTCTGATTGCGAAATTATTTAAAATGCATACGAATGCACTCTCCAGAAAAGGGGAAAGCTATGTTTTTTATTATAAAGATGTATTGGATATTTTGACGCATCCGTTAGTGGAACCTTATGCAAATGCCGGGAATCTGGTTAAGATTATAAAAGAGAATAATTATACTTTTATTACCCACAACAGATTGTTTGAACTGAATTCGAATGTGTCGGATCTTTTTAAATTGCTTTTTCAAAAATGGGAGAACGGATCGGTGGCAGTTCTCGAAAATATTTCAACACTTCTATTGGTTATAAAAGGGAATTTTAGTAATGACAATGAAGAAGAAAAAATAGCCAAAGCTTTTGTTTTTGCTATTTTTAAAGTAATTAACAAGCTGATTAATTACTATTCCAGACATAAACATATCGATAATATTGATACGCTTTATGCGATTTACAAACAGGTAATTGATGTAGCTGAAGTTTCTTTTGAAGGAGAACCTTTAAAAGGATTGCAGATTATGGGAGTTCTTGAAAGCCGTGTGCTGGATTTTGATACTGTAATCGTAACTTCAATGAACGAGGGGAAATTTCCTGCCGGAAAATCCCAAAATTCATTTATCCCCTACGATGTAAAAAAAGAACTGGGTCTGCCAACTTTTAAAGAGAAGGATGCTATTTATACGTATCACTTTTATCATTTGCTGCAAAGGGCAAAGAATATTTATCTGATTTATAATACCGAAAATGATGGTTTAGATGCCGGTGAACGCAGTCGTTTTATAACGCAGCTCGAAGTCGAAAAGCAAGTAAAGCACAACCTTACTTTTGATATTTATAATCCTGTTTTGCCAACAACGGCATACAAGCCAATGGTGATTCCGAAATCTGAAGCGGTTATGGAACGATTAAAGGAAATTGCAGAGACTGGTTTTTCTCCGTCTGCCTTGACAAGTTATATCCGGAATCCGATTGAATTTTATTTTCAGAAAATCCTGCGGATCCGTGAAGTCGAAGAAGTCGAAGAAAACATTGCCTTAAATACGTTGGGAACCATTATACATGAAACTTTAAAGGCATTGTACGATCCTTTTGTGGACAGATTTATTTCTGAAGCGGATATAAAAAATTGTTTTAAACTGTTGGATGACGAAGTGTTAAGGCAATTCAAACTGGTTTATAAAGAAGGAGAAATTAAAAAAGGACGAAATCTTCTGGCTTTTGAAGTAGCCAAACGAAATGTTTCGAATTTCCTGAAAATGGAGCTGGATTCGATTGTAAACGGAGATGCCATTAAAATCATTGCTTTAGAAAAAACATTTGAGCGTCACTTTAGTCATCCTGATTTGCCATTTCCGGTTTTGATTAAAGGAAATGTGGACAGAATCGAACTGCGAAACGGAAAAGTAAGAATTATCGATTATAAGACCGGAAAAGTAGAGAAGACCAATGTAGTATTGAAATCATGGAATGGATTGACTCAGGAGCTTAAAAATGATAAAATTATCCAGGTCCTGGCCTATGCGTTTATGTTTGAGGAAGAAGCGACGGATATTCCTATGGAAGTTGGAATTATCTCCTTCAAAAATTTAAAATCAGGATTTCTCCCGTTTGGATTTAAGGAAGAGAAAGAAATGGATCTTATAGTAAGCAAAGAAATTCTGAGCAGTTATTTAGAACAAGTGGCTTTGCTGCTAAAGGAAATTTTTGATCCCGCTATTCCATTCGAGGAAAAAATAAATTAGATCACTGAGCTGTAAAAAGACGATTTTATTATCGTTTAAAAAGTAAAGGATAAACACTTTTTAGAAAAACGGATGCCTTTAATCTGTTTTAAATAAAAAAATCAAGCGGCTGTCCGTTAGGGAATGGTGCTGTTTTTAAATTAAAAACGTTTTTTTTAAATCTTCAAAAAACGTTTTTTCAGAGATACCGTAAAGCCGATTATCGCCCGTGATGATTGAATCGGTGAATGAACAGATCGTAAAAAAATCAAAATTTCAGGGCCTGATTATTACGGATCCTAATTGTGAAAATGTAATCATGATTTCAACCTGGTTCATTCTATGCAAAAACGGTAAGTTGCATCCTGTAAGTAAAAAAGCGGAAATTGTTCTCTAACAAGTTCCGCTTTTTTTGTAAGTCGTTTTTAGCTGAATATTTTTTTGAAGAAGCCCTTTTTCTTTTCTTCCTCAGTTGCATTAGCGTTTATACTTCCGTTCTCAAAACGAAATCTTCTAAACTTCATCAGTTTTACATTTAGGTCAAAGCGTAATTCGTCTACCGTTTTCATTTGAATAAATTTTTCGCAAATTTAGGGAAAACTTCCCGTAAACCTGCTTCTCCTTTACGTTTATCGAATCATTTGAGTTTTATTGAACAGATTGTCCGGTTTTTCAATAAATCACTGTTTTCTATTAATTTTTTTTGCAGAATTTATTTTAAAAACAGCCAAAAATTAAAGTATAAATAAAAGTAATTCAGGTAATTAGGTATCCTGTTTTTTTTAACAAGTGTTTAGCGTACAATTCTGTTTATTGAAAATATCTTTGAAGATTCTTAAAATTTTTATAACAGCAATATGATTGATTTAAATACACTGGTAGCGGAAACCGGAGCTGAATCCGGATTGGTTTTTAATATAGATGGAATTTTGGTAGAATCAGTTAATCTGGAATACGACGGGAATGTGGCTGCAATGATAGGGATGATATTAAAGATGTGTTTGGAAATGTCGGAAGATGTTAATAATGGAGATTTGAAACAGGTAATGATTAAGAACAACGATGGTATCGTGGTAGCAAATAAGAATTCGGACGATAATTGTGTTGCGCTGCTTTCTAAAGATATTAGTAAAATGGGACTTCTGTTACGCAGAATGGATACCGTTTTCAACAATTAATTAAATACAATTAAAACATGTCAGATTTTTTACAGAATTTTCAAAACGATTTAAAAGAGAATATTAACGGGTTTATTGCCGTTTCAGTAACTCAGGTCGAAACAGGAATGTCTTATTGCTCACTTTCTTTAAATCCGGCTTTTGACCCGGAATTAGCATCCGCTTATAATTTAGAAGTTGTAAAAGCAAAAATAAACGCTATCAAAGCTTTAGGGCTCGATCAAAAAATCAATGATATCCTAATTACACTAACAGATCAGATTCATATTATTGATGTTTCTGAGGATGGAAGCTATTTTATTTATTTGGCGGTTGATGCAACAAAAGCGAATCTTGGAATGACAAGAGCAACTTTGGCGAAATTCAAAAAAGATATTATCTCGAAATTATAATATAATTTTTGCCCCCAATAATGAGAAAAGGCTGTTTCAAAATTTTTTGAACAGCCTTTTTTGCTTTTTGCAGGTTTTCATTTATTTAAAGAAATCAGCCAGTACCACTTTCAGCTCTTCTTTGTTTTCAATGTGACTCATATGTCCATCGTCAAAAGAAACAAGTACTGCGGTGGTATCTTCTATTTGTGTTGCGGTTTCTTCGTAGTTGAGAACCGGATCTTTTTTGCCTAAAACCAATAAAACCGGAAAAAGGTTTTCACGTAAAAGCGCTTCCCTGTCTTTTCTGATTTTCATTCCTTCTAAAGAAGCGACAATTCCCTGCAAAGGAGTCTTAAGTGCCTGAGCTTTAGTTTTCTCAATTTCTTCTGCTAATCTTGTTCGGTTGTCTTCGCTAAACAAATTGGCTACCGCAAGGCTTACAAAGGTTACATAGTTTTGTTTCACCGCTTTGATGGCACGGGTTCTGTTTAGTTTTTTCTCGGCACTGTCTTCTTTGGCAGTCGAATTTAATAAAACTAATTTCTTAATACGCTCCGGATGCAATTCAGCCAGGGCCAAAGCAACATAGCCTCCCATAGAATGACCAGCGACAATCGCTTTTTCGATTTTTAAATGTTCTAAAACTTCATTTACGGCATTGGCATTATCTTCCATTGAATGG
The DNA here is from genome assembly GCF_009674775.1 of Flavobacterium sp. LC2016-23. Taxonomy (GTDB): domain Bacteria; phylum Bacteroidota; class Bacteroidia; order Flavobacteriales; family Flavobacteriaceae; genus Flavobacterium. The sequence goes on from NZ_WKKE01000009.1 coordinate 135,514, forward strand.
ACGTAGCCCAAAGAATCCGATTCGCCATGGCCCAGTAAATCGATTGTGACCACGCGATACTCTTTAGAGAAAAGAGCCACATATTCCTGCCACATTTTTTTGTTTTCCAAAAAGCCGTGTAGCAATACAATTGCAGTTCCTTGTCCGGAATCAGTATAGGATATTTTCGTGTTTTTGTATAATAGCGTTTTCAAGACGTTTGATTTAAATATAAATTTAAGGTATTATTTTTAAAATTGGATTAAAATTAAAAACGGCTCGCATTTCTGAAAGCCGTTTGTTTTTTATGATTTTAAAAAGGAATTTATTTCAGAGAAAAACTTTTCCCGTGCATCCAGCCATCCATAATGTTTGGAATGTTCCAGGAAAATCAGTTTTGAATTCGGAAGTGTCTGATGTGCCAGTTCTCCAATTTCGTTACTGATAATGTCTTCTTTTCCCTGAATGATCAGCACCGGATTTTTGAATTGTTTCAATTTTGCTTTGCAGTCAAAATTCATTTTCTGCATATCGCTCCATAATAAGCCGTTTATAGTCGAATTGCCTTGTGTTAATCTTTCTGCGATTATTGGGGCATATTGCTGATCGTAAACATAAGCAGGAGCCATTGCTTTTCCTCTTCCGATTCTTGCGGTGTACGAAGTGTCGCCTTTTTCGATTTTGGTATTCCAGTAAGTCAATGAATCTTTTTGCGATTGATTCAATCCAGATTCGATAAGATTTGGGCTTTTCAGCAAAGTCAGATCAACGCCTCCGGAAGAAGATAAAATTAATTTATCGATACTTTCGGGATATACAGTCGCATAATAAGAAGCCAGCATTCCTCCAAATGAATGCCCGAGGATATTCCATTTCTTGATTTTAAGATGTTTTCTCAATGATTCGATATCATCGGCCATTAATTTCATCGAAACAGTCTTCGCGTTTAAATTTGCCAATTTTGATTTTCCCGTTCCCCTTTGGTCGTAAATTATGGTTTGCTGATTTTCAGACAGCGTTTTGGCCATGTTTTCAAAACCATTACTGTTCATTCCCGGACCGCCGTTAATAATTAAAAGCGGTTCTCCTTTTCCGAATGTTTTGTAATATGTCAGGCTCGAATCATTGTTCTTAGCGTAACCTTCCGTCTGAGCGAAAGTCTTGCCGGCGAAAATCAAAAAAGTAAGTATAAAAAGCTTTTTCATAACCATAATTATGAATTCATAAGACTTTCGATTTCATCTACTTCAATCGGAATGTTGCGCATCAGGTTGAAAGGTTCTCCTTTTTCCTGCACCACAACGTTGTCCTCCAGACGGATTCCGAATCCTTCTGCCGGAATGTAGATGCCAGGTTCAACCGTAAAAACCATATTGGCTTTCATGGGTTCGTGAAGCAATCCGTAATCGTGCGTGTCCAGCCCCATGTGGTGGGAAGTTCCGTGCATGAAATATTTTTTGTACGCTGGCCAGTCCGGATTTTCGTTCTGAACATCGGCTTTGTCAATTAAACCCAGACCCAGTAATTCTGAAGTCATGATTTTACCCACTTCAATATGGTATTGCTTCCAAAGTGTTCCCGGAGTCAGCATTTTGGTGGCTTCGTTTTTTACTCTTAAAACCGCATTGTAAACGGCTTTTTGTCTTTCGGAATATCTTCCTGAAACCGGAATTGTTCTGGTCATATCGCTCGAATAATTCGCATATTCAGCAGCGACATCCAGTAAAATTAAATCATCGGCTTTACATTGCTGGTTGTTTTCGATATAATGCAAAACGTTGGCATTGTTTCCCGAAGCAATAATTGGGGTGTAAGCGAAGCCTTTCGAACGGTTACGGATGAATTCGTGAATCAGTTCGGCTTCGATTTCGTATTCGGTAACGTTTGGTTTTACAAACGACAATAATCTGCGAAACCCTTTTTCGGTAATATCACACGCCTGTTGAATCAAATCGATTTCTTCGCTTTCTTTTACAGAACGAATGCGTTGTAAAATCGGGTTGCTTTTCGCTACGTTGTGTGCCGGATAACGTTCTTTCCACCATTTTACGAAACGGGCTTCACGGGTTTCTGTTTCAACAGTCGCACGGTAATGTTCGTTGGTGTTGATGTACATCGTGTCGGCGTACGTCATCATTTCGTTCAAAATTTTATGAAAATCCTGTAACCAATACACTGTTCTGATTCCCGAAACCTGAAAAGCGCGTTCTTTACTTAGCTTTTCGCCTTCCCAAACGGCAATATGATCGTTGGTTTCTTTCAGGAAAAGAATCTCTTTTTGGTTTTCATAAGGCGCATCCGGAAACAAAAGCAAGATGCTTTCTTCCTGATCTACACCGCTCAGGTAAAATATATCTCTGTGTTGTGCAAACGGCAAAGTACTGTCGGCACTAACGGGGTAAATGTCATTGGAATTGAAAACGGCAACACTGTTAGGTTTCATTTCTGCCGTGAATTTTCTGCGGTTTTTTACAAAAAGAGCGCTGTTTATTTGATGATATTTCATAATAATTTCGTTTTTGAACTTCGAATTTCAAAATTAGTGATTTTTGAAGAAGTGTCGTATACTTGGTTTATTAAAGTTTTCTTATTTGTTTTGAGGCTAATTTTAGGTTGCTGATTTAACTACAAATCGCAGGCAAAGATTAATTAAAAGCCGTAGCCAATGGTTTCAACCATTGGAGGGTAATAGATTTGTCGCAATATGAAACCCAAGGTTGAAACCTTGGGCTATAGTTGAAAACAGAAAGCATAAGATCTGTAAAGATGCCTAAATCTTACAACCGTAATCATTGTCATTCTGAGGAATGAGGAATCTCTGCAAGTAACTCGACAAAGAGTGATAATTTTGTTTCACGCAGATTTTTTATTTTGAAAGGTCAGGGAATCTCCATTAAAACCTGTCGGGTTTAAAATCTTTTCTCGCAACAATAAATAAATCCATAAAAAAACCGAAGCTCTAAAACTTCGGTCTTTCTATAAATATATCTTTCGTATAATTTATTTTTTCTCACTTAACAACTTCTCCAAAAAAGCGACTTTCTCTTTTTCAGCTTCAACCAATCGTTCATAAAGTTTTTTGTTCTCTTCGTAAGCTTCAAGCATTTTATCAAACGGATTAAAAGTACAGCCATAACTAATAACAGAAGAACCATTGTTGTTGTCAATGTCGAAAGTGTTCCCAATAATATTAAAAACGGCATCTTCAGAAAAGTTTTTTATTACGTCAGATGTTACTCCTAAAGCCTCTGCTATTGCTTTTAGTTTTTCATCATCAACATTTTCACTTCCTTCAATGCTTGAAACAGTTTGCTGGCTAACGCCAATCGCAATAGCAAGTGCTTCCTGCTTCATGTCGCGAAGCTCTCTGATTCGGCTTATGTTTCGCCCGATGTGTCTTGGTTTTGGTGCTGTGCTCATAGTTCAAAGATATTTAAAATTCTTTTATGTTTTTTGGTTTTGCTTAAAAACGGATTTTTGTTTGTTGGGGAGATTTTGTAAATTGTTTTATTAATTTTACAAACATACAATTTTTCTTACTATTTTTAAAATATACTAATTAATTTTTAGCGTCGTGCTTTAAGGAATTCTTGTAAATATATCAATCGAATGCAATCAAAAATAAAAATCAGAAAAGTCGAAAAACAAGATTTAGATTTTGTGTATAAGTCAATTTGTGAACTTGAAAATGAAGAATTAGATTTTGAAGTTTTTGCGGCAATATTCAATGAAAATATTGCTAACCCGAAGAATGTTTATCTGATGGCTGAAAACGAAAAAGAAGGTGCAGGTTTTATTAGTTTTCATACGCAGCATCTTTTGCATCACTGCGGTTTGGTTGGTGAAATTCAGGAGTTTTTTATTCATCAAAAATACCGGGGTCAGGGCGTTGGACGTTTACTAATTAATGAAATAAAAAATTTTGCAGAGCAGAATAATTTGAAAAGCATAGAAGTAACCACCAATAGAAGAAGAGTAGAAAATGTCCTGATTTATGAAAATCTTGGTTTTACTTTAAGCCATAATAAGTTTACGATTTATAGGTGATTTTGAAATAAAGGCTGGTTTTGTCATTTCGACCGAAGGGAGAAATCACACAAGTAGATCCATATGCAAAAAGCCAATCTTTGTAGAATTACTAGTGCGATTTCTCCCTTCGGTCGAAATGACAAACGGTATAGATTAATAAAAAGAAAACCGAAGCATTTGCTTCGGTTTTCTTTTTATTGGAATTTGGATTTTTTTTATTGGAATTTGGAAATTAAAAAATTTGGAATTTCTTAATCAATCCATTTATAATATCTCGCCCCCATCAAATTAGGGATTTCTTTTTCGATTCGGTCTAAGATCCATTCCTTTTTAGGCGTTCGGATGCTTTGTTTTTGTTCTTTTTTGTGGAGGCTTTCGTAAGTTTTAAAATCAATTTCAACGCTTTCTTCCAGATTTTCAAAAAGTTTGGTTTTGGCTAAAGCCGATTGCCATTCGGGTTGAATAGTTCCTTCAAAAACTTTCGATTTCGATCCGCTTCCGTAAGCCAGGAATCCGAATTTAGTTCCGGCAACTTCTGTTTTTGTATCGTAATAATGCGCCAAAGTCGATAATAATCCCATGAAAATAGAACCTGTATAAAGATTTCCAATTAAAGACGAAGCCAGTTCTGCAGGCTGCAATTTTTCGGTTACGAATTTTCGGTATGCATCAGATTTACCAACTTCCTTGATTTTAGTCTGATAATCTGCCGGTTCAATATTTTCTGAAATAATTTTATCGGCATGGTCTAAAGCATAAATTTCAGACAACATTCGGCGTCCCTGAAACGAGTAGGGAAGGTGCATGATAATACTGTTCCAGGAATTGTATAAGGTTTCGATAGTGTTTTTTAGTTTCTTGAAAGAAAAGTAAGCAGATCTCGTACGATCCATATAACACTGATTCGAATACTGACCGTCGAAAACCGGCTGGTCTTTGTGGATTTCGATTTCGGCTTCTAAGTTATCAAACCACGGATCGTTGTTTTCGTTTTGTGTTATCGCTTCCTTTGCGATAGTCCTGTAGGGTTTGAAAAAATCGAAAACACCTTTGGTGCTTGTAGCCCAATTTTCATCAAAAGCAATAATTCGAGGGTTCGAAGTTACTAACATTGCCAAAGCTCCGGCGCCCTGCGTGTATTCTCCGGTGGAGTTTAAGTCGTATTTCGCGAAATCGGTTGTCACCACAATTGCTTTTTTAGATGGATTCAGTTTTACAAAATCAATACAGTTTTGCAAAGCGTCTACTCCGCCAATGCAGGCAAACGTAAAATCGACAACGTCACATTCGGCCAAAGTATCTTCTCCAAATTTTTGTTCCATTAAACTGATTAAGAAAGAGCTAATAGGTTTTGAACTGTCGATGCCGCTTTCGGTTCCGACATAAATCCGGCTGATTTCGTTTAGGTTTATTTGATTCTCAGTAATTAGTTTCGTTAAAGCATTAGCTCCAAAAACGACCGCATCCTGATGAACATCGGGTAAAGTCATCTTAATTAATCCAAGGCCTTTTTCTAGTTTTTCGGGTTCTATGTTTCTGGCAGTTGCCAAAGTTTTTATGGGTAAATGTATGTTGGCTACGTCAAAAGAAATAGCGTCAATTCCTGTTTTCATTCTGATTTTTTTTGAAGCCCATAAAGGTAAAATTATGCTGCTAAAATTCCCTTGTTTTTGGTCAATAAAATTAAGAATGCTGTCACTTTTGAGGAAAACAATTTAAAAAGTGATAAAAAATAACAATTTGGTAATTATATAAAAGTCAGGATTACGTTAAAATGGCTTTAGAAAAAGGTCTATTTTCTTGTTTTTAAATAATTTGTAATAAAGTCTTGGAAAGCTCTTTAAAATGATTATAAATAACAACGAAATGGTTGTAGTTCATGTCTAATTGCTTTATTTTTGTCTAATTTTTAAAACAAACTACTTAAACACTTATGGCACAATCTGCACAGTTGAATGCTTCCATCTTAAAGAAAGTGGCTATGGCTCTTTCGGGAATATTCTTAATCACGTTTTTAGCGCTGCATGTTTCCTTAAATTTCATTTCTATTATTAGTGAAGATGTTTTTAACGAAGCTTCTCACTTTATGGGTTACAATCCGCTAATTCAATATGTAATGCAACCAGTTTTGGCAATCGGGGTAATTTTCCATTTCGTAATGGGATTTGTACTGACTGCTCAAAATAGCGCTGCAAGACCAATTGCATACGCAAAATACAATGGAGCGGCTAATGCTTCGTGGAGTTCCAGAAATATGATTATTTCCGGGTTGGTTATTTTGGCTTTCTTAGGATTGCATTTCTACGATTTTTGGTTTCCTGAAGTTACCTATAAATATATTGCAGGTACCGCGCCAGATGCTACAAGATATTATGGAGAGTTAGTTCATAAATTTCATGACCCAATTCGTACAGGATTATATTGTATATCTTTTGTGTTGTTAGGATTTCACCTTTGGCACGGATTCGCATCTTCTCTACAATCAGTTGGGATGCACAATAAATATTCTCGATTCTTAAGTAAAATCGGTTATGGATTTGCGGTGGTAGTACCGGCACTTTTCATCATAATCGCTTTAGTTCATCATTTCAATAATTAATATAAATTATAATGGCATTAGATTCAAAAATTCCACACGGCCCAATATCGGACAAATGGACAGATTATAAAGATCATATTAATTTAGTAAACCCTGCAAACAAGCGTAATTTAGATATTATTATTGTTGGTACAGGTTTGGCTGGAGGTTCAGCTGCGGCTACTTTGGCTGAGCAGGGATATAACGTAAAAGCTTTCTGCTTTCAGGATTCACCAAGACGTGCGCACTCTATTGCAGCACAAGGGGGAATCAATGCAGCAAAAAATTATAAAGGTGACGGTGACTCCGTTTACAGATTGTTCTACGATACTGTAAAAGGTGGTGACTACCGTGCACGTGAGGCAAACGTTCACCGTTTGGCTGAAGTTTCTACTAATATTATTGACCAGTGTGTGGCTCAGGGAGTACCATTGGCTCGTGAATATGGCGGATTATTAGATAACCGTTCTTTTGGAGGAACTTTGGTTTCCCGTACATTTTACGCACAAGGACAAACCGGACAACAATTATTGTTAGGAGCTTATTCTGCAATGAACCGTCAGATTGGTCGTGGAAAAATAAAAATGTACAACCGTCACGAAATGTTAGACCTTGTTATCGTGAACGGAAAAGCAAGAGGTATTATCGCCCGTAACTTAGTTACAGGAGAAATCGAAAGACACTCTGCTCATGCTGTAGTTATTGGTTCAGGAGGATACGGAAACGTATTTTTCCTTTCTACAAATGCTATGGGAAGTAACGCAACAGCAGCCTGGAAAATTCATAAAAAAGGAGCATTTTTTGCAAATCCTTGTTATACACAAATTCACCCAACCTGTATTCCGGTTTCGGGAGATCACCAGTCAAAACTGACTTTGATGTCTGAATCATTACGTAATGACGGTCGTATCTGGGTTCCTGCAAAATTAGAAGATGCTCAGGCAATTCGTGAAGGAAAGAAAAAAGCAACAGATTTATCGGAAGCGGACAGAGATTATTTCTTAGAAAGAAGATATCCTGCTTTTGGTAACTTAGTGCCTCGTGACGTAGCATCCCGTGCTGCAAAAGAAAGATGTGATGCCGGTTTTGGAGTTAATAAAACGGGTGAAGCTGTTTACTTAGATTTTGCTGCCGCTATTAAACGTTACGGAACTGAAGAGGCTTTCGTAAGAGGTTTAGATGCTAATGATGCTGCTTTGGTAACGAAATTAGGAGCTGAAATCGTGAAAAGTAAATACGGAAACTTATTCCAGATGTATTACAAAATCGTTGACGAAGATCCTTACACAACACCAATGATGATTTACCCTGCGGTTCACTACACAATGGGAGGAACATGGGTGGATTATAACTTAATGACTACCATTCCTGGTTGTTTCTCCATTGGAGAATCTAACTTCTCTGATCACGGAGCAAACAGACTTGGAGCTTCTGCCTTGATGCAAGGTTTAGCTGATGGATACTTCGTATTGCCTTATACTATCGGGGATTATTTAGCTCCGGATATTAAAATGGGACCGATTTCTACAGATTTACCGGAATTCGTGGAAGCGGAGAAAAATGTAAAAGATCAAATCGACAGATTTATCAATAATAAAGGAACTCATTCTGTAGATTATTTCCATAAGAAATTAGGAAAAATCATGTGGGATAAAGTAGGTATGGCCCGTAATGCTAAAGGTTTGACAGAAGCTATCGAAGAAATTGCCGCTTTACGTGAGGAGTTTTATAAAGATGTAAAAGTGCCTGGAAGCGCTAACGAATTTAATCAGGAATTAGAGAAAGCGACACGTGTTGCCGATTTCTTAGAGTTAGGAGAATTGTTCGCGAAAGATGCATTACACCGTAATGAGTCTTGTGGAGGTCACTTCCGTGAAGAATACCAGACAGAAGAAGGAGAAGCACTTCGTGATGATGAAAACTTTGCATACGTTGCAGCCTGGGAATACAAAGGAAAACCAAGTGATGCCGTATTACACAAAGAACCTCTGGTTTACGAAAACATTAAATTAGTTCAAAGAAGCTACAAGTAAAAAGTTAAGAGTTAAGGGTTATGAGTTCATTAAAGTCGTTCGAAGATTTAGAGTGTTGGAAAGCGGCACGCGAATTAAGAATCTTTGTTTCTCAAAATATTCTTCCGAAATTTCCAATTGACGAAAAATATGCCTTAACAAGTCAGCTTAAAAGATCTTCGAGATCTGTTAGTGATAATATAGCCGAAGGATTTGGTAGATATCATTATCAAGAAAATATTCAATTTTGTAGAATTGCAAGAGGTTCATTGAGTGAATCATTAAATCAGGTAATTACAGCTATAGATGAGAGATATATTGAAGATAATTTGTTGCAACAATTTAGAGAGAAGTTCGAAAGAACTAAAGCAATATTAAATGGATACATAAATTATTTAGCTAGGACGAAAATGGAATAGGAATTCCCTATAACTTTTAACTCTTAACTTATAACCCATAACAGAATTATGAAACTTACATTAAAAATATGGCGTCAGAAAAACGCCCAGGATAAAGGAGGAATCGTTGATTACCCAATTGACGGAATCGAACCAGATATGTCTTTCCTTGAAATGCTTGACGTTCTTAACGAACAATTGATTAATAAAGGAGAAGAGCCGGTAGCATTTGATCACGATTGTCGTGAAGGAATCTGCGGAATGTGTTCTTTATTCATTAATGGAGAAGCACACGGACCAGACAGAGGAGTTACCACTTGTCAGTTGCACATGCGTATGTTTAAAGATGGTGATACGATTTTTATCGAGCCATTCAGAGCAAAAGCTTTCCCGGTAATTAAAGATTTAGTGGTTGACAGAAGTTCATTTGACAGAATTCAGCACGCAGGTGGATTTATCTCTGTAAATACTTCAGGAAATACAATTGATGCCAATACAATTCCAATTAACAAACACGATGCAGATAAATCATTTGATGCTGCTGCCTGTATTGGTTGTGGAGCTTGTGTGGCAACTTGTAAAAACTCTTCAGCCATGTTGTTCGTTGCTGCAAAAGTATCGCAATACGCATTATTACCTCAGGGTAAAATAGAAGCGGTTGATCGTGTTTTGAACATGGTGCACCAAATGGACGCGGAAGGTTTTGGTAACTGTACCAACACAGGAGCTTGTGAGGTAGAATGTCCTAAAGGAATTTCTCTTGAAAATATCGCACGTATGAACCGTGAGTATTTGTCGGCAAGCTTAAAAGGATAATTTTAAGAATAGCTTTAAATAGAAAAATGGGGTTCTAAAAACCCCATTTTTTTGTTTATATATTTTCCAGATACTGCCTTTTAGCAATCAATCCAAAAGCTGTATAGTCATAAAAAAATACGTATTAGTATTCGTGTTTTTTTTGCATATTCCTGAGCCTTTAAAATTATTATAGCCCACGGTTTCAACCGTGGGCTATAATAATTTTAATCTATTGCACTCCAACGGTTGAAACCGTTGGCAACGTCTTGGTTTGGTATTTGTATCTAAGTACGAATAGTATCTATTTATTTTTTTGCTGATTTTCTAAATACTCAACTTTATCTTTTTCTGCTTGCAGTAAACGTTCGTAAAGTTTTTCTTTTTCCTGATAAACTTCAATTAATTTGTCTATTGGATTAAATGTACAGCCATAATTAACTGATGCAGCATTATCGTGATTATTCACTGTACTTGCAATAATATTTAAAACCGCTTCTTCCGAGAAATTTTTAATTGCTTCCACACTCACGCCAAGAGCTTTTGCTACTTCAATTAATTTTCCTTCTTCTATGGTTTCGCTGTTTTCCATTAGTGAAATCGCTTGCTGATTAGTTCCTAAGGCCTGTGCTAAGGCTTCCTGTTTCATGTCTTTCATTTCACGGATACGGCTTATTTTTCGCCCTATGTGATTTGATTTTGTAAGTGTGCTCATAGTTCAAAGATAATAATTAGAAATAAAAAAAGTGATGTTTATATAAGATACATATTTAATTGTTGGGAGCTATTTTTTAGTGACGAATTTAGAAATGTGTCAAAAATACAATTTTTCATACAAATTAGATATAAGGAAAGATAAAATTGTAAAGATTTCAGTTTTTCTTTTAATAGTAAATGTTGTAATTGTGTGTTGTGGCAAAATTGAAATTAAATTAAATTTGCCACACTTTTTGTGGCAAAATAAAATTTTAAAAAAAAATGCCACGCTTTTTGTGGCAAAAAAATATGAAAATCAGATTTGCCACAAACTATACTATACAAGCACTGCCAATTCTCACGAGGTTCAATGTCATAGATGTGCTCTTTATTTTATGTTTTACTCATAATACAGTTGCGAAGCACTTATTTCTTTTTTTTCTTTTCCTTCCTGTTGTATAAAACAACTTAAAGTAGTCCCTCCAATCTGATCGAAATAACTAATGTTGAATTTATGAAAACCTTTTTCAAGTTTTACGACTCCATACGCTTCATTGAGCCAATGAATTCCGTCATTATTGACGATTAATTCATTATCGATAAAAAGCTTCGAGCCATCGTCTGAAAGTGTCGAGATTGTGTAGTTTGCCGTTTCCGGAATATAGAGGTATCCGTCGAATTTTAAGCCGATATAACGCTCTGTTTTCGATTTCCATTTTTCACTGCTTACAGCCCCTTCAAAAATTCCCGAATTAATGGGTTTTGTCTCTTCTAAATCCTGTACCTGCTGGAAAAAAGTTCCGGTATAATACTCGTATTTTAAACCTTGTTTCGTTGGTTTTACGGCTAAAGCTGCTTTTACATCCGGATTTCTAACCAGTATTTTATTGATAGAACTTCTTCTTCCGCCTGCGCTAATCTGAACGGTTTTGATGATTCGGTATTCTCCTTTCGGAATGTTTATAGTAACGGGCTGCGTGTACAGTTCAGCGGTTTCATCCGGATTGTAGCCGTCTATGGTATAGAAAATCTGTCCGTTTTTGAGAGTTGGTTTCAGATCCAGTACATATTTTGAGGCAATTACAGCCGTTTCATTCGCTCCAAAAGGGGTTGGAACTTTATACAATATTTTTTGGGCTTCCAGTTTTTCCAGATGATATGGCATTCGGTTCAGTATAAAATTATTGTAATTTTTGTTTTGAGGCTGCGTCCAGGCAATTTCTGCCAGGGCAAATACTCTTGGATAAAGCTGATAATTCAATTTAGCCGGACTTGTCAAATATTCCGACCAAAGATTCGATTGAACACCCATAATATATTTTTGTTCGTCAATGGTTAAACTGTCAACCGGAGTCGGGTTGTAGTTGTATATTTTATCCACTGTAATTAATCGTCCAACAGTTAAAGGTTCATTGGGAGAATAGCCCTGATTGTAATCGAGGTATAAAACCTGTTCCGGATTCATGATTACAAAATGTTTCTGTTTCGCGGCACTAATTCCTCCGGCTTCCCCACGCCAGGACATTACTGCGGCGTTTGGTGCCAGTCCGCCCTCAAGCATTTCGTCCCAACCCAGAATTTGTCTTCCGTTGGCATTGAGGAATTTTTCTATTCGGGTTGTTAAGTAGCTTTGCAATTCATGCTCGTTTTTTAATCCTAATTCTTTGATTCTTTTCTGGCAATTCGGACAAGCTTTCCATCTTGTTTTTGGGCATTCGTCACCTCCTATATGAATATATTTGCTTGGAAATAAAGCAATAACCTCCGTTAAAACATCTTCCAGGAAAGTAAAAGTCTCTTCTTTTCCGGCGCAAAAAATATCCTCAAAAACACCCCAGGATTCAACCACCTTATACGGACGATCGGGAAAACAGGATAAATTGGGATAAGCGGTAACGGCTGCGGTCGCATGACCCGGCATTTCGATTTCAGGAATGATGTTTACATAATGTGCTTCGGCAAATTTCACGACCTCCTTAATTTCTTCCTGAGTATAATAACCACCGTATGGATTTCCGTCAAAAAAATAAGGGAATCTTTCGAATTTATTTCCAACCAAAGTCTGCGCTCTTTTAGATCCGACTTCGGTTAATTTGGGATACTTTTTGATCTCGATTCTCCAGCCCTGATCGTCTGTTAAATGCCAATGGAAATTATTTAATTTATAGCTGGACATTTGTGCGATAAAATTTTTTATAACACCGATAGTAAAAAAGTGTCGGCAAACGTCCAGGTGTAATCCTCGGTAGGCGTATCGTGGCGCGTCTTCGACGGTTATGCAAGGCAATTTTATTTCCTGATTTTCTGCTTTATTCGGCAACAGCTGAAGCAAACTTTGCACAGCATAAAATAATCCTTCTTCAGTACCTGTTACGGTGATTTTTTTGGAAGTAATATTTATTTTATACGCTTCTTTGTTTGATGACGCGGAAGGATTTTTAGCAATAAACAGCACTTCGACAGCAGCTTTTTTTGAAGGTAGATTTCCATTAACGGCACCCTCAAAAATTTGTGCTGTTCTGAGTTCGGCTGCACTAAATTGATTATTCTCAAAAACAACTTTTATCTTTCCGTTGAGACGAATGCTGTCGCCTGTATCTTTATAGGAATTTGGAGCGGGAATTATAGCATTGTTTTCAAAAGAAGTTTGGGCATTTCCGAAAGAAAAACAAAATATTAAAAAGAGGAATAGACTTTTTTGCATGGTTTTTTTTTGGTTTGTTAAACAAATTTAGGTTTTGTAAAATGTTTTGCATTTTTTTTGCAAAAGAGTTTTGTGTTTAAATGTCTTTAAAATAGATGAATTAACTTTTTTATTACTTTGAGTTATAATTTGTTTCGCAATAATATTGCATTTATTGTTTACATTTGCTCCTAACAAAATTTAATTTGCATGAGTAACGATAATGAAGTGGTTAATTACACTAAGGAAGAACGTAAAAATCTTATTTTAAAAGAGATCAACCTTCACACCCGTGTCAGTTTTGAAACGCTCTCTGCGAAATTATTTGTTTCAGAAGATACGGTCAGACGTGATATTAATGAACTCGAATCAGAATCGTTATTGATTAAGGTAAAAGGCGGTGCAATGACAAAAGCGTATCACCATTCTTCTTCCAATCAAACCTATGCAGGTGAATCAAAACAGGTGATTGCGCAAAAAACATTAGGTTTACTTCATGATGGTATGGTTTTGTTAATTGGCGGCGGAACAACCATTAGAGAGTTCATACGCCTGATTCCAAATGATTTAAATCTTACTATTTTTACGGTTACTGTTCTTTCTGCCGTGGAACTTCTCGATAAACCGAATGTCAAAATCATCATGATTGGCGGCAGTATTTCATCTTACAGCCAAATGTGCGTGAGCGGTGATGTTTACAATCAGTTGGCGAACATTAAAGTTGACCTGCTCATCCTGGGAACCAATGCTTTAGATATCGAAGGTGGTTTCTCGGATTCTGATTGGGAAACCGTTCAGGTAAAAAAAGCAATGATTCAGGCTGCCGAAAAAACGGCCATCCTGACTATTTCCGAAAAACTCGATACCGTTTTAAAAATGAAAATTGCCAATTTATCCGAGGTAGATTATGTGGTGACCGAAGTTAGTCCGGATCACGAAAAATTACAATCGTATAAAAAGGCAGTTCCAGGTTTAGTGTTTATCTAATCCCAGTTTTTCATTAAAAAATTAATCCAGTTCTGATGAAAGATATTTTTTAAATCTTCATCAGAATACCCGTTGTTTTTAAAAATCAGCACCAATTTCTGTAAATCGGCAATCGTATCTAGATCATACGGACCTTGTTCTGTACCAAAAGCACCGTCAAGATCGGAACCGATACCAATATGACTGGCATTTCCGGCCAGCTGGCAAATGTGATCCATATGTTTAAAAACCGTTTCCAGATTGCATTGTGTTCCCAAAGGTGTCGAAACGCCTCTTTCCCAGTTTGGAACCAGCATCCAGGCATCTAAAGCTCCGCCAATTACGGCTCCTCTCGAAATTAAGGCCTTAATCATTTCGTCACTGTACTGCCTGTTATGATTGACAAGACTTCGGCAATTGTTATGGCTCGCCCAAACGGGTCCGTTGTAATGGTCTAAGGCCTGCCAGAAAGCATCGTCGCATAAATGGGTGGCATCCAGAATAATATTCAGGTGTTCCATCTCTTTCAGTAAATCAAGACCATTCTGATTCATTTTTCCGGTAGCGTCTGTTCCGTTGGCGTAACGTCCCGGACCGTAATGCGCAGGTCCGATTGCTCGTAAACCGTAGTTATGAGCTTTTTCCAGATAAGAAATATCAACAATGGAATCCGCACCTTCTAAACTTAAAATATAACCAATTGGCTTTTTATCGTTTGAGCTTCCGTCATTCCATAAATCAATTTGTTGCTGAAGCGATTTTTTATCGGTAATTGCCACCATTTCTCCCGCTTCTTCCATGGTTTTGTACCAGGTCAGTTGTCCTTGTGTTTGTGCCCAGGCCTGTTCGGGGGAATTCCAGCCCGGAATGATGCTGCCCGGTTTTACGAAACGCGCGATCTGTGTCGCTACCACAATACCAATATTACCTCTTCGCAGATCCGGAAACGAAACCGTGGCACGCTCGCGATCGGGTTTGTCAGTCATTCCTTTTTCTAAGTGGCGTAATGTTTTTACATCATTTCTTAAATCTCTGTTCCATTCCATCGCATTCATGCTCAGGTCTAGATGGGCGTCTATTATAAACATAGTATTTTTTTTAAGGCACAAGCTCCAAAGGCTCTATTCTCTTTCATCTTCACTCTTTCTTCCTGGCTCTATTTTCTATTCTCTTTTCTTTATTCTCCTTTTTCTGCTGCTAAATATTAATTTTTCTGCCGCGGGCTGCAACCTGCCATTGATCGCAGATTTCATGTGCTGCATTTACCACCTGAACCGAATCGTAAAGCGCACAGGTGGGACAGACATGATAGGGCTGGGCATAAATGGTATCGCCAATAGCATACTCGTTTTTTCCTCTGTTTTCTATAATTAAATGTTCTTCAGAATGTGCCGTCGGGATTAGATTTTCATCATTTAAAATTACTAATCTCCTGTCGATTGTGTTTTCGGAAGCTACAGCTTTGTATCCGATATCGATGCAAAATGTGGAACTCGTTGGTTTTGAAATAATGGTTCCCACAATGACCAAAGCGGGCTCGAAATTTTGTTCCGGTAAATGAATCTGATAATTCGAATCCCAAAACACAAAAGTCCCCGGACTGCATTCTACATTTTTCTGAGTGGCGTAAAATGGAAAGGTATTGGATCCTCCGGCAACAATTTTGAGTTCGTAACCCAGCTTTTCCTGAAGGGCTTCTATTTCTTCATTAATACTAAAAAACAAGTTGGAAGCGGCAGCAACACGTTGTTCTAAATCGCCTTTTAAATGCCCGTCGTAAATATGAATTCCGGCAAAATGAATATTTTTCAATGCAACAATTTCGTCAACTAAGGTACTCCAGTTTTTAGAAACCGAAATTCCGGTTCGGTTCATTCCGGTATTCAGATCCAGGTAAACCGTTAATTTTAAATCATTTTTCTCTGCACTTTCATTTAGCGCTTTCGCCGATTCGATATTGTCAACTATAGTCGAAAAAGCGGTATTCGGATATTTTTTCACTAATGCAATCCATCTTTCTTTTTTAACTCCTACCGGCTGATAGGCGAGAAGCACATCCGGGATTTCGTGCAGGGCCGCAAGTTCGGCTTCGGCAATGGTGGCGCATTTTATTTTATGGATGTTGTAGGTTTTAAATAAATCCAGGATCTCACCAATTTTATGCGTTTTGATGTGGGGCCTTAATTTTTGAGTTTCACCATTTACAGCTTCAATCAGACGCTCGATATTCGACTGGATGCGATCTTCGTAAACAGCCAGGAAAGGAGTGTCAATGCGGGTTTCGGAATTAATTTTCCACCAATCTTTTTGCATAACTTTAATTTCTTGTTTTTTCTACAACTTCAATTAAATTTCGGAAAGCGTCAAGGGATTGCTCGTAATTTAAGTTCAAAAGCATTTCTTTAGAAAATAAATTGGATCCAATTCCAACACAAACCACTCCGGATTTGAACCATGATTTCAAATTGCTTTCTTCAAGGGTTACGCCTCCGGTGGGCATTATTTTCAAATTAGGAAAGGGTGCCCTTATCGCTTTTACATATCCGGGCCCGCCAATTTTATCGGCCGGGAAAAGTTTTACAATTTCGGCCCCTAATTTGTTGGCGTGCAGTATTTCATTCAGCGTTGCAGCGCCTGGAATCCAGTAAATATTATTTTTGAAGCAATAATTGCCGATCTCTAAATCGGTATGAGGACAAACAATACAATCTGCCCCTAGTTGATGAAACGTTTCGGCATCTTCAACACTTAAAATAGAGCCAACGGCTATTTTTACCTCTAAATTATTTGCTTTTTTAAAGGCGATCATTTGAGTGAAAACTTCTTTAGCATTGTCTGCACGGGCAGCAAACTCGATAATTTTTATGCCAGCATCAGCAGCCGATTGTAATACAATTTGGGCTGTTTCAATATTGATTTGAGTTACTAACGGAAGTACGCCTTGTGTTTTTAAAATGCTGTACATAGTTGGGGAAATTTATCTGTTAATTCTGTTACTGGAGCCATTTTTAATAAAATGACTTATTTCTGTTGGATTGCTAATGGCAAAATCTCCGTGAACACTCTGTTTGATCACACCGCAGGCCGTAGCCCAGTCAATACATTCCTGACCGGAAAAGTTATGGGTAATTCCGTAAAGTAAACCTGCGGTAAAGGCATCTCCGGAACCAATCTGATCTGTTACCAGATGTATTTTCTGTTCTTTCGTTTCATAAAAATGGCCTTCATGCAAAAGCAATCCTTTGTATAAATGTGCCGGTCCGTCTGATTTTCTAAAGCTCATGGCCAGTGTTTTCAGAAAAGGCATTTTTGTTTTTAATAATTCGAATGTTTGCTGAAAACGATTTGCATCGGATTCATTTTTATCGGTTTTTATTCCGAAATAAATTTCTACGGCATCTAAATCAGCCACTGTTATGGTACTGTACTGAAGCAGATCAGGCATGATTTCAGACGGATGTTTTCCGTATTGCCATAATTTGGATCGAAAGTTAAAATCAGATGAAATCGGAATTCCTTTTTTGTGTGCCGAAAGGATGGCTTCTTTACAAGCCAAACCTGCTTCATTAGAAACGCCCGGACTAATTCCCGACCAATGAAAATGTGTAACATCGGCTAAAGCCACATCCCAGTTAATCTGATCTTTCTGAATGGTTGCGAACGAAGAATTGCTTCGGTCGTAAATTACCTGCGACTGCCTGATCTGATTTCCGGATTCGACAAAATACAAGCCCAGACGTTCTCCGCCATACACACATTTGGAGGTGCTTACTTTGTATTTCTGAAGCTCGTTTAACGCCAATTG
Source organism: Flavobacterium sp. LC2016-23 (assembly GCF_009674775.1). GTDB lineage: Bacteria > Bacteroidota > Bacteroidia > Flavobacteriales > Flavobacteriaceae > Flavobacterium. The sequence goes on from NZ_WKKE01000009.1 coordinate 153,455, forward strand.
CGCCAGATCATTTTCCGGTAATCGGGTAATGTAATCAGTTGGAATCCCAAGTTGGGAAAGTAAAACACAAACATTGGCTTCAGCACCTCCAACGTTTATTTTTATTTCGTTGGCCTGCGTAAACCGGTTTCCATCGGTCACACTCATCCGGAGTAATAATTCGCCGAATGTTGCAATTCTTGTTTGTGGGGTTGTTGTATTCATTGTTGTGTTTTTTTGCCACTGATTATAAGATTAGAAAGGATTTTTTTGGGCTTGCCACGAATTACACGAATTTTCACAAATCAGTACGTGAAAAATTAATTCGTGAAAATTTGTGTAATTCGTGGCTAAATTTTTTTAATCTTTTTAATCCTGTAATCTGTGGCCTGTTTTTTTAATATAATTCGAAAACAGCTTCTACTTCAACAGGAATATTGTCCGGTAGGGATCCCATTCCAACAGCACTTCGTACACCGATTCCGTTTTCCTGCCCCCATACTTCGGCAAACAATTCACTGCAGCCGTTGATTACATACGGATGTCTTAAAAAATCACCGTTGCAATTCACCATTCCTAAAACTTTTATAACACGTTTTACTTTGTCCAGGCTTCCAAAATTGGTTACAATCGTAGAAAGCATAGTCAGTCCTACTTGTCTTGCGGCTAATTTTCCTTCTTCAATGTCCATATCATCGCCGATTCTTCCGATGATTAGGGATTTGTCATCCCGAACAGGACCGTGTCCGGAAAGGTATAAATAGTTACCATCTACTAAATAAGGTTTGTAAATACCAAGCGGCTGGGGTGCCGGTGGTAATGATAAACCTAATGTTTCAAATTTTTCCTGTGGTAATAAATTCATGATATTAATGTATAATTGAGTTTAAAATAAAAACGAAAATGATTCCTAAAACAGATACTAAAGATTCCATGACGGTCCATGATCTAAAAGTATCTTTCAGGCTGATATTAAAATATTCCTTAAACATCCAGAAACTTGGATCGTTTACGTGGGAGCACATCAGACTTCCTGCTCCGACGGCTAAAACTAACAGATTGGGGTCGAGTCCGTTAGTTTGTAGTAAAGGTAATAAAACGCTGGCAGTCATTAATCCGGCAGCCGTTGCAGAACCCACACAAACCCGAATGATCGCGGCCATTATCCAGGCCAGTAAATACGGATGAATGCTGGTTTGTGTTAAAGCCGATACGATAGTCTCGTTTACACCGCTGACAATCATGACTTCTTTCAGGCTTCCGGCTCCTCCGACAATCAAAACAATCAGTGCCACATCTTTGATCGCGATGGCATAATCATCCATAACAGAATTCAGAGTTCTATTCATTCGCAGGCCTAAAGTGTAGGTGCAAATAAGCAACGAAATGAGCATAATCATACTGGGTTCACCAACTGTTTTACAGAGGTTTAGTAACGTTTCATTTGTTGAAATCAGGGGCAATACCGATGTTAAGGTCAAACCAAAAACAGGAAATAAGGCAGAGAATAAACTAATCGAAAAACTCGGAAGTGTGCCCGGATTAGCGATTTCTTCTACATTTAAAATTTCATGACTGGATTCTGTTTTGATATTTTTAAGCAAATTTGAAAATAATAAACCCGCAATAAAAATAGTCGGTATGGCGATTATAATCCCGTAAACGAGAACCAGTCCGATATCAGCATTTAAAATACTGCTCAGTGCCATTGGAGACGGATGCGGGGGCAAAAAACCGTGTGCCACAGAAAGCGATGCCAGCATAGGAATTCCCAAATAGACTTTCGATAATTTAAATTGATGGGCTACTGAAAAGATCAACGGTACTAACAAAACAAAGCCAACACTATAAAACAGCGGTATCCCAACAATAAACCCGGTGATCATGAGGCCTAAGCGAACGTATTTTTTGCCCGTCCATCCCATAACCGTTTTGGCAATAACATTGGCTGCTCCGGACGAAACGGTAAGTTTACCGATACAGGTTCCGAAAACAATAATCAAAGTAATCGAACCCAGCATTTCACCCAACCCTTTTTGCACGGTTTGTGACAAAGTGTTTATCGGCAGGCCTAAAAAAAGGCCTGCTAATAAAGCTGTTATGATGAATGCAATAAAAGGATTGATTTTAAACCAGGCTATTTGCAGGATTAAAAAAGCAATGCATGCAGTAAGAATTAAAATGCTCATTTATCTCTTGTATATTATTTATCCCACCAGATTTTTGTGGTAAAAGTATCTTCGCCCTGGCGTTTGATCGCTTCAGCTAAGTTAGCGGAATTCACGGAATATTCGCTGGTCGGATATTTGAAACGTCTTGGAATTGTGCCGTTTGTAACGTTCCCCGGAAAGTTTACAGGAACCAAAACCGGATAGCCTGTTCTTCTCCAGTTGGCATACACTTCCTGCTCGTCTACAAATAAGGCAACCCAGATCTGCGTGTGTATCTGATTCATTTTTTGGTCTAATGATCCCGCCGCATTAAACGGATTTGCCGTTAAATAAGGTGTGGCATCGGCAATGGTATAACCGGCACCGTAAATTCCCATATTCAGGAAGGATGCTTTTACGCCTCTTTCGTATAAATCTTTATCGGTTTCCGTTGTGTACCATCCTCTGGCTGCAGCTTCCGCCAGGTATAGGTTTGTTTCTGCGTTGCTGATCAGTACCAGCGGCGCATCGTATTTAAAAACGGTACTTTGGTTGGGCTCGGAATAAGTAGCTTGCTCTGTTGGAGTAGGCGCTGTTTTAAGTCCGTTTGGAAAACCTTTTTGTACGGCCAGTGTGGTATTTTGCACCGTCCCCTGCCAAACTCCCGCATACACACTAATTCTTGGATCTGCAGTGGCTTGTAATAAATCGATGAAGGTTTTGGCCAGTTTTCCGCCTTCCACATTTTTCTGACCGTATGATCCCTGGGTAAAGTCTTGTCTTCTGGAATCAAGTCCAACCGGGTTTCTGTTAAAATCATTCGGGCCGTCTGTATATTTCATGATCGCATTATCGGCTCCGTTTAGGATTACGCCTCCGGCAATCGCTTTGGTTACCCATGTTTTGGAAAGCGCAGGGTCTACTTTTGTTAATCTTAATCCAAGGCGAAGCATTAACGAATACGAGAATTTTTTCCATTTGGTTACATCCCCGTCATAAATAAAATCGGCTTTGCCAAAACTTGGCTTAGAAGGGTCAAGAGCTGTTGCCGCTTCATCCAGTTCTTTTAACAGGTCTTTATAAATCGCTTCCTGGGAATCGTATTTCGGAAGAAAAATCTGGGTACTGTTTGCTTTTGCAGCTTCGAAATAAGGAACGTCACCGTACAAATCAGTAATTCGGTGGTACAAGTATGCTTTCCAGATTCTTGCAATATTAAGTTTGTTGCTTTCATTCGGACTGTTTTTGAGGGCATCAATTACAATTTCAACTTCATTCACACCGGTTGGATAGGCCTGGTTAAAATAAGCGGAATAATACACTTCATTGCTCAGGTATTTGTCACCGGCACCTGAAGCTTCTTTGTAGGTCGCATAATGCTGCAGCATTCCGCCGCATTCCAGAATATTGGTCGCAAAATAATTATTGTTTAAACCGTCTAATTGTGATTTGCTGAAAATGAAATTCGGAGTGGGTTTCTCCACAACATTCGGATTCGTGTTTATTTCTTCGAAATCTTTGGTACAGGCTGTCATACTTGCTAAAAGTATTCCTGTGATATATAGTATGGTTCTCTTTTTCATGTCTTTTAATTTAAAATTTAACGTTTAAACTTAAACCAAAACTTCTTGTTTTTGGTACTCCGAATTGTTCTACACCCTGAGCATTTCCGGCACTAAATACAGATTCCGGATCTACGTTTGGTGTTTTCTTGTAAAGAATGAATAAGTTTCTTGCCACAAATGAAACAGAAGCTCCCTGAAGTTTAGACAACCCTCTTATTTTTTCAATTGGCAACTGGTAACCAAAAATCACCTGTCTTAATTTTACAAAACTCGCATCGTATACAAAGGTTGAAGAGATATTTCTTAATCCGTCATAATAGGTTCTCAGGTTTTCCGGAGCAATAACCATATTCACCGGATTTCCGTTCGTATCGACACCGGAAATTGGTAATCCGTTTTCACGGCCTTCCAAAGTCAGTTTGGTTAATCCCATACGGGTTCCGTATAAATCGGTTCCGGAATATAAGCTTCCGCCAAACTTACCATCGATCAGAAAGCTGAAGGATAAAGCTTTGTATTTAAATTCATTGCTGATACCCGCCGACCACGGGTGAACGCCCTGACCTAATTCCTCAAGAGGACCTTGTGCAATAGTGGCTGATCCGCCGCTCACGTTGTAAACCGTATTGCCATTGGCATCTTTACGGGGTTTGTATCCTTTTATAATGCTGTACGGACGGCCGACATCACTGGTAATCGTAACGTAACCGTTTACAGAAGTGGCCATTGTAATGGATTTTAGCTGATCGGTAAGCGCTTCAACCGTATTTTCATTATAGGCTCCGTTGAAGCTGGCTTCCCAGGAGAAATTTTCATGGTTAATTATTTTTCCGCTAAGCAAAAGTTCAATTCCTTTGTTTCTCATTTTTCCAAGATTCAATAAAGCGGTACTTGCTCCTGAAGCATTGGAAATCGTCGTTTCAACAATGTCATTGGTGGTAGCGCGGTTGTACCATGCCACATCAAGATTCAGACGGTTGTTGAAAAAACCTAAATCGGTACCAATTTCGAATGTAGTAGAAGTTAACGGACTTAAAGTAGCATTTGGCACTCTTGAACTTGTTGGTCCTTGTAATTGTTGTCCGTTATGTCCGCCCTGTATCATCGAATAAGAAGGATTCAAAGCATACGGATCCGGAGTGGCTCCACCTACTTCAGCCCATGAAGTTCTTAGTTTGGTAAACGAAACCCATTCCGGCATTTTTATAATTTCCGAAAGGATGATACTGGTTCCGATCGAAGGATAAAATACCGTGTTGTTTTCTTTAGATAAAGTAGAAAACCAATCCTGACGGCCTGTTACGTTTAGGAAAACAATGCTTTTATAGTCTAAATCTACTGCACCGTAAACAGAGTTTGTTTTGGTTTTTCCGTATGGATACGTGTACGTCAAAGTTGATAAATTGCTTAAGGCATAAAAATCATCTAACACAAAATTAGAGCCTTCCACTTTGGTTTCGTCCCTTAAAGTCGTACGCGAATTCACTCCCGCCAAAGCGTTTAAAGAGAAATCCCCGAAAATGTTTTTCTTGCTATAATTCAGGATCGCTTCCGAATTCAGGTTTTGTAATTTTACTTTTGAACCTTGTGCGTATCCAACCGGATTGTTTAAAGTTGTTTTCGGAATATATCCAAAGAAGTCATAATTCGTATAATCCTGTCCGATTCGTCCCTGAAGGAATAAGTCCGGCGTAAAGTTCATTTTTACGTTCAGCATTCCGATGAAGCGGTTTTTGGTATCGCTGTTTTTTATTTTATTGATCACATAGTAGGGGTTCGTAGCCACTGCAACAGGATTCCAGGCCTGTTCAATGCCGTTTGCATCATAACCCGGAGCCAGATTTCGGATATCGACGGTATTCCCAATCATATACGTTCCCCAGTTCGGATTGGCTTCCGCATCTGAAACGGTTACCCTGTTGTTTGATTTATCAATATTGTACTGCGCCACAACATCAAATTTAAGCCAGTTGGTTAGGTTGACATTGGTGGCAATGTTGACACTTTTACGATTAAAATCAGAATTAGGTACTACGCCTTCATTGTCCATGTTCATGAAAGAAAGACGTCCCGTTGCTTTTTCTGTTCCGCCCGATAAAGCAATAGAGTTGATATAAGTCGTTCCGGTTTGGTAAAAGTTTTTAATATTGTTTTTTTGAGGCGAGTAAGGTCTTGCCACGCCGTCAAACTGAATCACATTTGATCCGTCCATTTTGGCTCCCCAGGACCAGCGCCCGGCGGCTATAGCTTCGGCTTGTGTGGTTGGTTTTTTGCCGAGTGATCCCGAGCCGTATTCGTACTGCCAGTCGGGTGTGATAGACGGAGTTTCGAAAGTGAAGGAAGAATTGTAGTCTACGCCAATACCTTTTTGGGCGGCGCCTCTTTTAGTCTGGATCAGGATAACTCCATTGGCGGCACTTGCCCCATAAAGCGCGGCTGCTGTTCCTCCTTTAAGAACCGTAATGGTTTTAATATCGTCAGGGTTGATCACAGAAGTTCCGTCACCGCGGTCCACATTTATTCTGGTGGATCCGGCTCCGTTTCCGATTCCCGGTAAATTTAACTGCGTATTATCAATAGGCAAATCATTGACTACATACATGGGCTGGTTGTTTCCGTTTAAGGAGCCATTTCCGCGAATGATCACTCTGCTGGATCCGTTTGGTCCGGTTGCCGTGCTGCTCACGTTTACACCAGCAATTTTTCCAACAAGAGCATTGGCGATATTGGTTTCTTTCGCCTTTGTAAATTCTGTTCCTTTAAGCTCTGTTACAGCGTATGCAATGGATTTGCTGCTTTTTTTAACACCAAGTGCTGTTACGACAACCTGATCGAGCACATTTTCTGCCGGTTTTAATCTGATCACTAAACTTGTGGTTTTAAGTAAAGCGAATGACAGCGTTTCGTAACCCATATAGGTTACAATAATGTGGACTTCGTTTTCGGGAACATTTAGTTTAAATTTTCCGTTTTCGTCAGATATCGTGGCTATTTTAGTGTTGCTTTCTGCATAAATAGTTGCTCCGGCAATTGGCATTCCGTCATCCTGGCCTAATACCTGACCTGAAATTTCGACCTGATTACTTGTTTGTTCAAAAAGATGCTTTTTAATTGCAGTCTCTTTTGCGCTTGCGGAGAGGATGATCCCTCCCATAAGCACTAATGAAATGAGCTTTGTTTTCATAATTCTGTGGTTTTCATGTTTTTTTGGTTTTTATTGGCAATCAAATATAAATATTTATTTTTCACACTTGCATTTTTTTTGCATAAAATGCATTTTTTTTGCAATATTTTTTCCCGAAGTATTTTTAAATTCCAAAAGAAGTGTTGTTTTTGAAGGTGTTTTGAGAATTTTTTGCACAAAGTGTTTTATAATTGCAAAAATAAATTTTGGCTGAAAATTCGTATTTTTGAACTATGAAAATTGCACTTATTCAATCCGATCTGTATTGGGAAGACGCTTCCGCAAACAGAAAAAACTTCGAATCGAAAATAAATCAAATCGATTTAAAGGTGAATTTGATAGTCCTTCCGGAAATGTTTTCCACTGGTTTTACTATGAATGCCAGCGAAGTAGCTGAAACCATGCAGGGCGAAACCGTTCTGTGGATGCAGTCTTTGGCAAAACAGAAGCAGGTTGCTATAGTAGGAAGTTTGATTATTGCAGAAGAAGCAAAGTATTACAACCGCATGCTGTTTGTTTTTCCAAATGGAGCAATACGGCATTATGACAAACGTCATTTGTTTACATTGGCCGGAGAAGATAAATCGTATACCGCAGGAACTGAAAAGGTAATCGTGGAATATTTGGATTGGAAAATCTGTCTCCAGATTTGTTATGATTTGAGATTTCCTGTTTTTGCACGAAATACAGAGAATTATGACTTGCTTTTATACGTGGCCAACTGGCCAAAAGTCCGCACCAATGCCTGGGACGCTTTGCTGAAAGCGCGTGCGATTGAAAACATGAGTTATGTAGTCGCGGTAAACAGGGTGGGACTTGATGCTAATGAGTATGAGCATATCGGTCATTCGCAGGTAATAGATTTCCTTGGGAATCCGGTTTTGAATCCCCGGGAAAAGGAAGGTGTTTTTATAGTTGAGGTGGATAAAAAACCAATGCTGGAAACGCGTAACAAGCTTGACTTTTTAAGTGACAGGGATCAGTTCGAAATTAGGATTTAAAAAGCTTTTCTCTTTTTCGCTTCCTCTTTTTTCTTTTTTTCATCCATTTTTTTCTCGACTTCCGGGCTGAAAGGAATACTTAAATCAACCGTTTCATTTCGGTCCCAGTTGGCGCGGACATCAAATTCCTGCTGATAGTAGTAGACTTCCTCGGCAAGTCTTTTTTCCAGATAACTTCCGGGGTCATACATTTTATTTTTGTTGTCATCGTAAATGATACGAATGGTAAACGCATTAGGCTCTACCAGATTGAATTCGATTTTGGTCTCGCCTTCGGAATAAGCATCTGCCAATATTATATCTCCTTTTTTATTGGTCAGTTGTACGATTATAGGAAAACGCTTGACATTTTTTAGGTTCAGGATTATATTTCCGTAATCGGCGAGTTCTTTTGTGGCCAGCTTATACGATAACGTATCGTTTGCTTTTTGGTAAAAATCCGTTAAAGCACCCGGGAAAAAGGTAAAATGATATTTTTCCAGAGGCTCTTTCTTGAAATCAATATACAGTTTCTGATCAAATTCATCATACTCCGTTGTAAAGTCTACGGCTGTCGAATCTTTGTTTACTAATCTGATTTTAGACTTATCGAATTTTACTAAAGGGGTTTCGGTTTCCAAAGTAAACCGGTCCCTGAAGTTAATTATTCCGTTTTGTACCGCCTTTATGTTTAAGGTGTCTTTTTTCTGGTCTTTGATTTTAAAAGTAAACGTCTTCTTGTATTTTTCTTTCTCTACGTCTAAAGATAACGAGTCTGCCTTCAGCGGTTTGTACCATATCTGCAAAGAATCTTTCTTCGGGAATTGGGTTACGATAGTTTCCAGCACTTCGGTGTTGTTCCTGAGGACAATTTTGGGTTTCGAATTCTTAAAGTTTTGCTTGCCTTCATACGGAAGCAATAATCGGTTTCCGGAGACCTGTACAGGCTTGAATGTTTTTAACGGAAGTGTTTCTTTAAATAATTCTACTTCATATACCGTGTCGTTTGGTACTGTAATGTAACTTTTAAAAAATCCGATTTTATCATCCTTCGGATTAAATTTATTATTGCTTCCTTTGTCCTTTAAGGCGACTAAAAGGTATTTTCCGGCTTTTAAATTTTCAAATTTAAAAGTTCTCATACTGTCTAAGGTATTCGTAATGTACCTCGGGTTTTCTTTGTAAATAACCGAATCCTTAAATTTATCATTCACTTCATAAAGCATTACCGATACAAAATTGTCTACGTTTTTTTCGTAAGCATCTTTGATTTTTCCGTTAAGGGTAAGGGAATCGATATAAGAACCGGTCGAAAAAACATATTTGAACTGGTTGTAGGCGTTTCCTTCATTATTGTCTGTAATACCCTGTCCAAAGTTCAGGCTGTAGGTGGTGTTCGGCTGTAAAGTGTCTCTAAGCCTGATCGTAATAAATCGGCTGACATTGGTTGGTGTAATCAGCGGTTCATATTTCATTGGAGGTGAAATAATCAGCTGTTTGTTTATGTTTTTAAGCTTTATATATTCATCAAATGTCAGAGTGATTTCATTTCCTTTAAAGTCAGTACTAAGATTTTTAGGGGAGCTGGATATCAGAACCGGAGCAAGAGTATCTTTTAATCCGCCGGTAATACTGCCTCTCTTAGCACAGCTTATCATTGATAATACCAATAAAAAGGAAATATATTTCAGTGTGTTTTTCAACATAACAGGTTTTGAATTTTATTCCACAAAATAACAATTATATTTGCTTTAATAGAAATTTTTTATGCCTTTATTAGTATTTGCGGTTTTTATCTTTGATTGTTTCTTGGCATACAGATCCGGAAATGCGTTATAATTTCTTACTTTTGATTTCGTTTTTAATTTAACTGGTTTTGAAAAAGAATATTTTAATGGGTTTTGTGTTTTTTTTACTGCTGTCCTGCAGTAAAAAAGAAGCGCCGGTGGTATCTTTTTATTATTGGAAAACCATTTTTAGATTATCCCAAACAGAAAAAGAAGTTTTAGAAGACAACAATGTCCGCAAACTTTATATTCGTTATTTCGATATTGGTTTGCATCCGCAGACCCAGGAACCCATTCCGATTTCCCCCATTCGTTTTCAGGAAAATATGACCCGTTTTACGGTCGTTCCGGTAGTTTTTATCAAAAACAAAGTCATGTTGCAACCGAATCTTGATATTGATGATCTGGTTGAAAAAACATTTCGCCTGATTGCCGAAATGAATAAAAAAAACAAAATTGATGGTCAGGAAATCCAGATTGATTGCGACTGGACACTTTCGAGCAAAGACAATTATCTGAAATTTATAGAGAAATTTAAAAAACGTTCCCAAAAGAAACTTTCGGCTACAATTCGGCTGCATCAGGTCAAATATTTTAAAAAGACAAAAATTCCAAATGTCGATTCCGGAGTTTTGATGTATTACAACATGGGATCTATTGCTCCGGATTCGCTCAATTCGGTCTACGATCCCAAAATCGCAGCACGATATTTGAAGAGCCTGAAAAACTATCCGTTGCCGCTTGATTTTGCTTTGCCAGTATATTCGTGGGGAGTGCATATCAGAAATCAGAAGGTGATTGGACTGCGTTCCAAAATCAATATTGAGGCGCTTAAGGCAGATAAGAATTTTGAACAAACCAGCGCTGTGTTTTTTCAGGTGAAACATTCTAATTATAAAAACGGGATCTTTTACGAAGAAAACGACCTGCTGAAAATGGAAGCAATTGTGGCAGAAGATTTAAAACAAATGGGCGAAGAGTTGCATGAAAACATAGCGCAGCAGCCAAAAGAAATTATATTTTACGATTTAGACGAATTCAATTTAAAAAACTATGAAAAGAATATTTTTGAACAGGTTATTTCTTGTTTCTAGTGCCTCTTTACTTTTTGTATACGGAATAATTTATGCTTGTGGAGGCGGAGACGATTGGGATTACTTTGGTTATAATTCGAATTTTACTCCGGAAACATTTGCCGATAAATCGTATACGCCGCTATTCTTATCAGGCGGAATATTTTACGGGATTGGTTATGACACCGAACATAATTCGCGTTTTAATAATGATATACAAGCAGACTGGGAAACCTATCTGAAAGGAAAAGCAAATCCGGCAACGATAAGTTATTTTCTGATTGGCCCTGATAAACCAAGCTCCTACGAAGACAGGGACAAACCTCTGGAAAACAAACCCGAAATAGAACAGCTTCATGTTTTTTATAAAACCAAAAAAGAGAATAAGGCTTCGCTGAAGTGGGGTAAAAAAATTAGCCTGAAAGACGAGAAAATTAAAAATTTCATTGAATTTCTATACCTCGCGCAAAAGATAGAAACGGTTTCTATCGGTGGTGATTACTGGAGCTATGATCCTGTTGTCGCAAAAACATTCGATGACCAGAAGATGATTCAGTCAATTGAAAATGTTTACAACACCACCTCAGATGCCTTCCTGAAAAACAGGTATTGGTTTCTTACGGTAAAAGCACGTTTTTATAGCAACGACAAGCAAAAAGCAGTTTTGTTTTTTAATAAAACCGAAGCTTCAGTTCCTAAAAACACCTTGTATTACAGGGCACTTTCGTATGTGGCCGGAATCAATTACAAGCAAAAAAAATATGCAGTTTCAAACTACTTATATGCGCAGGTGTTTGATAAATGCCCTGAAATGAGAGTCGTGACGGCCTATAGTTTTCATCCGCAAAATGATGCCGACTGGAATAAATCGCTGGCAATGGCGAAAAACAATAAAGAAAAAGCCGCACTCTGGGCCATTCACGGCTATTATAAGGATGAGAAACAAGCTATAGAAAAAATTTATGACCTGGATCCAAAAAGCGAACATCTGAATTATCTGGTCACACGATTGGTAAACAAACAAGAGCAGGAGATCAATAATTCTTTTCAGCAGAAAGCCGAAGAAAATGTTCCAATGAAACAACAGACCATTGCAGAGAATAAATCCGAGAACCAGGCGAAACTGAATAAAAGTGCTTTTGATTTAATTTCGAAAATTTCGGCTGCAGGAAATACAGAGCGACCTTACGTATGGGATTTAGTTTTAGGGTATTTACAGACTTTAAAAGGGGATTATACAAGCGCCGACAAGAATTTTGACAAAGCCGAAAAAATATTGCCTAAAACAGAATTGGCAGGATATCAGTTAAGATTGCTTCGCTTTGTGAATAACCTGAGCAAAATTGATAAACTCACCGATAAAAACGAAAAGACTGTTCTGGCCGATTTGAACTGGCTGTATTACGAACTTCCGAAAACGTATAAAGGACAGGAATTCCGTTATCAAAATGCAGTATCGTGGAGCAGAAGCTGCCTGTCGACCCTTTACAGGGAAAAAGGAAATCCGGTCATGGCAGAGATATTCGGCGAATCACGTTATAGCTATTGGAACGACGGAAATGCCTTTTATGACAATGAAAAGGTTTTGCTGGATATGAAAGCCTTTTTAGCCAAACCCAATAAATCGGAAATAGAGAAGATCGGGTCAGGGGTATATAGTCTGAAATTAAAAGACATTAATAATTTTCAGGCCGTTCAGGCGACTTTTAAAAATAAAATCCCGGAAGCAATCGCTTTTATGCAACAGACAGATTCTGTTCAGTACAGTCAGTTTCTGGGAAATCCGTTTAACGGAAGCATAAAAGATTGTCACGATTGTGATCATGTGGCGTATCAGAAAAAGAAATATTCTCAAATTGACTTTTTGAATACCATAAAGTCCATGCAGGATAAACTGGCTCAGAAAGAAGATGTTTATACCAATAGTTTACTGCTGGGTAATGCCTTTTATAATATCACCCATTTCGGGAACGGCAGGACTTTTTACGAAACAAGTATTGTAGGTTCTGGTTCCAGTCCGTATACGTTTAGGGACTCCATGAAAAAAATGATTACCAATTGCGATATTCCTAAAATGTACTATCAAAAAGCACTGGAGGCTGCAACAACAAAAGAACAAAAGGCGAAATGTATCTATATGATAGCAAAATGTGAACGGAATGAATATTACAACAATAAATATAACAGTTTGAAAAACTGGTGGGAAGCAGACGATGATAAAATTAATTTTATTGCCTGGAACGGTTTTAAAACCCTGAAAAAAGACTATTCCGATACCAAATACTATCAGGATATAATTGCGGAATGTGGTTATTTCAATACTTATATTAGTCAATAACGATAATTGAATTTAAAGAAATGGTAAATAAAATAGAACATATCGGAATTGCAGTGAAAAACATGGACGACGCCAATGTGCTGTTCGAAAAATTATTAGGCGTTCCGTCGTACAAAATGGAATCGGTGGAAAGCGAAGGAGTGCTGACTTCTTTCTTTCAGACTGGAACCAATAAAATCGAGCTTTTGATGGCCACTCATCCTGAAAGTCCGATTGCAAAATTCTTAGAGAAAAAAGGCGAAGGAATTCACCACATCGCTTTCGATGTCGAAGATATTGAGGCGGAAATCACGCGCCTGAAAAACGAAGGTTTTGTATTGATAAACGAAGTTCCTAAAAAGGGTGCCGATAACAAACTGGTTGTTTTTTTACATCCCAGGAATACAAATGGAGTTTTGGTAGAGCTTTGTCAGGAAATTAAATAAAAAAAAAGCTTTTTCTCACATTTAATAAGGTGTTGAAAATCAATTGGGTTTCTGAGAATACGCGGGACGATTTAAAATTAAATAGAAATCATACCGTAAAATATTTGCAGTGAATAAAAAATAGTAGTAATATTGCATCCTCAAACCGGTCCTATAGCTCAGCTGGTTAGAGCACCTGACTCATAATCAGGTGGTCCCTGGTTCGAGCCCAGGTGGGACCACTTTTAAAATCAAGCCTTTACAGTGATGTAAAGGCTTTTTTATTTTCAGGGCAAAAATTTTGGGGTCAGGTTGTTTTTAAATTCTTCTGATTTCATTTCTTTCAGTTGACGCTTTTCAACCAGATTAAATTTTCATTAAATTTGCCGAAATGTTGCTTTTTTCTGAAACCAAATAAGCAAAATTGCCGTATGTTTGACTAATACGATTTCGTTAATTGTTTTGTTGTAAAACTTCACATTTTTTTGTTTTAAAACTTGCATTTGAATGAAAATCTTATACATTTGTCAAGAATTTGAGCATAAAGCGTTGTTTTTGTGAGAATTGTAATAAGGAAAATGATTTTAATAATATATTATGCTGTTTTTCAGCAGATTGAAAATTATGAAGATATCAAAAACTGTTTTTTTTGTGTTTTTTGTAACCTTGATTAGCGTTTCAAGTGTTATTGCTGGTACTAATACCCCTCCTAAGCCAATGGCTAAAGCGGCAGCACCAAAACCACCCGATGTTCCTATTGACCAGAGTTTACTGCTTCTGGTAATGGCGGCATTATTATTCGGCACGTATACTTTATACCAATATAATTTAAAAAGAAAAGCTTCAGTTTAAACTGAAGCTTTTCTTTTTAATAAAATTTTGTAACTATTTGTTTATGGAATAGAGTCTGGAAATGTATTTTCCTACGACATCAAATTCTAAATTAATCTTAGTTCCGATTTTAAAATTTTTGAAGTTGGTATTTTCAAAAGTGTAAGGAATTATGGATACGCTAAATTCATTTGTTTTCGAATTTACGACCGTAAGACTTACTCCGTTTACTGTTATAGAGCCTTTTTCTATAGTGATGTTATTTAAGTTTTTGTCGTATTCGAAAGTGTAATTCCAGCTTCCGTTGGCTTCCTGAATATTGCTGCAGGTTCCTGTCTGGTCTACGTGGCCTTGTACAATATGTCCGTCAAGACGATCTCCGAGTTTCATTCCTCTTTCCAGATTTACAATATCGTTTACTTCCCAATCCCCGATATTGGTCTTTAGAATCGTTTCTTCAATTGCCGTTACCGTATAAAAGTTGTCTTTTATAGCGACAACAGTCAGGCAGATTCCATTATGTGATACGCTTTGGTCAATCTTTAATTCATTGGTGAAAGAAGATTCAACGGTTACATGAAGGTTGTTTTGATCTTTTTGTATTTCGTGAATCCTTCCTAGGGTTTCTATAATTCCTGTGAACATTGTTGTTTTATTTTACTAAATTTGCACATCAAAATTAGTAATAAATAAACTGAGCACATGAATAAAAAAGCAGAAAATATAATTGTTGGAATTTCAATAGGAGATTTAAACGGTATTGGAAGCGAAGTTATACTGAAAACATTCGAAGATTCACGCATGTTAGAATTATGTACTCCGGTTATTTTTGCAAATGCCAAAATACTTTCGTTCGTTAAAAAAAGTGTTACCTCTGCCATTCAGTTTCACGGAGTGGATAAATTAGATCAGGTTTTGCCGGGAAAAGTCAATGTCTTTAATCTTTGGAAAGAAGGTGTTGATATTAATTTTGGGGTTAATGATCCGAAAATTGGAGAATATGCCATAAAATCTTTTGTGGCGGCAACCAAAGCTTTAAAAGAGGGGCAGATTGATGTTCTGGTTACGGCTCCCATAAATAAGTATAATATCCAGTCGGAAGAATTCAAATTTCCGGGACATACCGACTATTTAGATCAGCAGCTGGAAGGAAATGCGCTTATGATGATGGTTCAGGATAATCTCAGGGTGGGACTCCTGACGGATCATGTGCCGCTCAATGAAGTTTCATCACATTTGACAGAAGAATTAATTACAAGAAAAATAGAAACAGTAAGAAAATCCCTGATAGAGGATTTTAGTATTGTAAAACCAAAAATCGCTGTTTTGGGATTAAATCCACATGCAGGAGATGGAGGTGTGATTGGTAAAGAAGATGATTTGATTCTAAAGCCTGTTCTGAAAAAAATATTTGAAAAAGGAACTATGGTTTTTGGACCATTTCCGGCAGATGGCTTTTTTGGAAGCGGCCAATACGAAAAATATGACGCAATCGTGGCAGCTTATCATGATCAGGGACTTATTCCTTTTAAAACATTATCCTTTGGAAAAGGAGTAAATTATACAGCAGGTCTAAACAGAGTCAGAACTTCGCCGGACCACGGCACAGCCTATGATATTGCAGGGAAAGACATCGCGGATTATAATTCCTTTAAAGAGGCCGTTTATCTGGCAATTGATATTTTTCGCTCTCGTAATCTGTATGAGGAGATTAGTCAAAAACCTCTTAAAATAAAAGAAAAACAGTTATAAACAAAAAAAGGTGAATAAGATTATTAGTTTTATAATAATTTTATATCTTTGCACCCCAATTCAGGTATCTGGGTTTTAGATAGCGATTGGTCAAATTGATGTTGAAATGAGCAAAACAAAAGAATTTTTAATTCCTTTCGTAGGGTTAAAACTAGGAAAACACCATTTTGAGTATCAAATAAGTAATGTGTTCTTTGAGAACTTTGATTACGACGAATTTCAAAGTTCGGACATCAAAGTAAGTCTGGTTTTAGATAAGAAAAGCAACATGATGGAGTTGGATTTCAAACACAAAGGAACAGTTAATGTGCCTTGTGATCTGACAGGTGAAGATTTTGATCTTCCTATTAAAGGGAAAATGAAACTAATCGTTCGCTTCGGAGATGAATTCAATAATGATAATGAAGAGTTGCTGATTTTGCCGCACGGAGAGCATGAAATAGATGTCGCACAATACATTTACGAAATGATTGCACTTTCGGTACCGCTAAAACGAGTTCATCCGGGAGTAAAAGACGGAAGTTTGCAAACCGAAGCCTTAACAAAGCTGAAGGAACTAACAGTAAAAGAACAAAAAGAAGAGAGTAAACAAGAAGAAGATATTGACCCGCGTTGGGACAAATTAAAAAAACTATTAACGGATAAATAATATAGTAAAATGGCACATCCTAAGAGAAAAATCTCGAAAACAAGAAGAGATAAGAGAAGAACACATTATAAAGCTACTGTAGCTCAAATCGCTACATGTCCAATTACTGGAGAAGCACATTTATACCACAGAGCATACTGGCATGAAGGTAAAATGTATTACAGAGGGCAAGTTGTTATCGATAAATCTGTAGCGGTTGCTTAATACGTTTTTGTAAATAATACTGGAACTCTCACATAGTGAGAGTTTTTTTTGTTGCTTATAACTTTCGTTTTTTAAGAAAACAGATACAAATTTTGCTTTGTTTTTTTTTGTAATTTTCAAGTCTTTTAAAAATTTTTCAAATAGGAGTATTTGAAAGGAAATAATAGAATATAATGAATACAATCACAGCCGCAATTACCGCTGTTGGAGCTTATGTTCCTGACTTTGTACTTTCAAACAAAGTGTTGGAAACAATGGTTGATACCAATGACGAGTGGATTACCGCCCGTACCGGAATAAAAGAAAGAAGAATTCTTAAAGATGCTGATAAAGGAACATCATTTCTTGCTATAAAAGCAGCACAGGATTTAATAGCAAAAGCTAACATCGATCCGCTGGAGATTGATATGGTAATATTAGCAACAGCTACAGCAGATATGCCCGTAGCCTCTACAGGAGTTTTTGTTGCAACAGAAATTGGAGCTACAAATGCATTTGCATACGATTTACAGGCTGCATGTTCCAGTTTTTTATATGGTATGTCTACCGCTGCAGCTTATATACAGTCAGGACGTTATAAAAAAGTACTTTTAATTGGTGCTGATAAAATGTCATCAATCGTAGATTATACAGACAGAGCAACCTGCATTATTTTTGGTGATGGAGGAGGAGCTGTATTATTCGAACCGAATTATGAAGGTTTAGGTTTACAGGATGAATACTTGCGAAGTGATGGTGTCGGGCGTGATTTTTTGAAAATCTCTGCGGGCGGTTCTTTACTGCCAACTACATTAGAGACTGTTCAGAACAAACAGCACAATATCATTCAGGACGGAAAAACCGTTTTTAAATACGCAGTAACGAATATGGCAGATGCCAGCGAATTGATTCTGAAAAGAAACAATCTGACTAATGAAAATGTAAATTGGCTAGTGCCGCATCAGGCAAACAAACGTATTATTGATGCCACTGCTAACAGAATGGAATTGGAAGATTCTAAAGTATTGATGAATATCGAAAGATATGGTAATACAACTTCAGCTACATTACCATTAGTGTTAAGCGACTTTGAACACTTATTCAAAAAAGGAGATAATATTATTTTCGCCGCTTTTGGTGGTGGATTCACTTGGGGATCTATTTACCTAAAATGGGCTTACGATAAAAAATAAATTAAACTAAAATCGAATCACTATGGATTTAAAAGAAATTCAAAACCTAATCAAATTTGTTGCAAATTCGGGAGTTGCAGAAGTGAAGTTGGAAATGGATGATGTAAAAATCACTATCAGAACAACATTGGAAACAAATGTAACAGAAGCTACTTATGTGCAACAATTACCTGCTCAGCCTGCTTTGCAGCAAGCAGTTGCTCCTCAGCAGACAGCTCCGGTTGTTGTAAATGTTAACACTGAAGCACCAGCTGCGGCAGAGGATTCTAAATACATAACTATAAAATCTCCGATTATCGGAACTTTTTATAGAAAACCTTCTCCGGATAAACCTGTTTTCACTGAAGTGGGAAGTACTATTGCCAAAGGTGATGTTCTTTGTGTAATTGAAGCAATGAAATTATTCAACGAAATCGAATCAGAAGTTTCAGGTAAAATTGTAAAAATTCTTGTTGACGATATGTCTCCGGTAGAATTTGATCAGCCTTTATTTTTAGTTGATCCATCATAAATAAATTTAGATTTTAGATTTTAGATTTTAGATTGATTTGGCAGCATTAAGTTTGTCGGGCATCTAAAATTATCTAATGATCAAATTGTCTAATTATCTAATTAAAGTAAGATGTTTAAAAAAATATTAATTGCGAATAGAGGAGAAATTGCACTTCGTGTAATTCGTACATGTAAAGAGATGGGAATTAAAACTGTAGCAGTTTACTCTACAGCCGATGCAGAAAGTCTACATGTTAAGTTTGCTGACGAAGCGGTTTGTATAGGACCTCCTCCAAGTAACTTATCGTATTTGAAAATGTCAAATATTATTGCAGCTGCGGAAATTACCAATGCAGATGCAATTCATCCTGGATATGGATTTCTTTCTGAGAATGCTAAATTCTCAAAAATATGTCAGGAACACGGAATCAAATTTATTGGAGCCGCTCCTGAAATGATCGATAAAATGGGAGATAAAGCTTCTGCCAAAGCAACAATGAAAGCAGCAGGAGTTCCTTGTGTACCAGGTTCAGACGGATTGTTGGAATCTTTCGAACAAACACAAAAATTAGCCAAAGAATTCGGTTACCCGGTAATGCTTAAAGCTACTGCCGGTGGTGGTGGAAAAGGAATGCGTGCTGTCTGGAAAGAAGAAGAGCTGTTGAAAGCCTGGGAAAGCGCACGTCAGGAAGCTGCCGCAGCATTCGGAAATGACGGAATGTACATGGAAAAACTGATTGAAGAACCACGCCACATCGAAATTCAGGTAGTCGGGGATTCTTACGGAAAAGCATGTCACCTTTCTGAAAGAGATTGCTCCGTACAACGCCGTCACCAAAAACTTACCGAAGAAACACCTTCACCTTTCATGACTGACGAATTGCGTAACGCAATGGGAGCAGCCGCTGTAAAAGCCGCTGAGTTCATTAAATACGAAGGAGCAGGAACTGTAGAATTTTTAGTGGACAAACACAGAAATTTCTATTTCATGGAAATGAATACCCGTATTCAGGTAGAGCACCCTATTACAGAACAGGTTATTGATTATGATCTGATTCGTGAGCAGATTATGGTAGCAGCCGGAATTCCAATTTCAGGAAAAAACTACTTACCGGAATTACATGCTATCGAGTGCCGTATTAACGCTGAAGATCCTTATAACGATTTTCGCCCTTCGCCGGGAAAAATCACAACGCTTCATATGCCGGGAGGTCACGGAGTACGTTTAGATACGCACGTTTATTCAGGTTATACAATTCCGCCAAATTACGATTCGATGATTGCCAAGTTAATTACAACGGCACAATCCCGTGAAGAAGCCATCAGCAAAATGCGAAGAGCTTTGGATGAATTCGTAATCGAAGGTGTGAAAACGACAATACCTTTCCACAGACAATTAATGGATGATCCGAGATATATTGCAGGAGATTATACTACTGCATTTATGGATACTTTTAAAATGAATCCAATAGAATAAATAGAAAGGCTGTCAATTTTGACAGCCTTTTTTTTGTTTACTACCTATTTTAAACCCGACAGGTTTCAAAAACCTGTCGGGTTTATTATTTATAGAATATTGATTTTTTTGTCTTGAAAAATTATCGTCATCCTGAGCGAAGTCGAAGGCTCGAATGCAACATAGGCTTCGACTTCGCTCAGCCAGACAAATTTTTAAGTTGTTTATTTGTGAAAGTTGTAAAATCAGAAACCCGACAGGTTTTAAAACCTGTCGGGTTTCTGATTTAAAATACCGAAGTAAACACATTTAGTGTATACTTTTTACACACTATTCCGTTATAGTATACAGTTTTTTACATTCCTGAATTTTGGCACAATTTGCTTAATGCTTTATTTTAAAGGGATTAGAGGGTTTGTAGGTTTGTTTTGAAGTTGCGGCATAATAATTTCATTACCTAAAGCGTAAAACAACTATTAAATAATTTAAATATATACATTATGAAAAATTTATTTTTATCAGCCGCAATTGTTTTGGGAAGTTTAACTTCATTTGCTTCAACTTCTCCAATAACTACTACAACCGTAAAAACAATCTCAGTTCAGGATGAATATACTGAAATCAAATTAGAAGAAGTACCAGCTGCCATTACAGAAGCTTTGAAAAAAGCCTATCCGGATGCCGTACTTTCTAAAGCATACAAAAATGCAAAATCAGAATACAAACTGGATGTTACAGTAGGAGACAAAACCGGTAATCTTTTTGCTAATGCAGACGGATCCTGGATTAAAAAATAATTTTGTGTTCCCGTGAAAATTCAGATTAAGAATACTAAGATCAAATTAACAATTTTAAAATATAACTACCATGAAAAATTTATTTTTATCAGCCGCAATCGTTTTGGGAGGTTTAACATCATTTGCTTCCACCTCGCCAATTTCAAATACAATCGTAAGAACAATCTCGATTCAGGAAGAATACACTGAAATCAAATTGGAAGAAGTTCCGGCAGCAGTTACTGATGCACTTAAAAAAGCTTATCCGGATGCTATACTTTCCAAAGCATATAAAAATGCAGCTTCACAATACAAACTAGACGTTACAGTTGGTGACAAAGTAGGTTCTCTTTTTGCAAATGCAGACGGATCCTGGATTAAAAAATAACCAACTTAACTAAAAAACTATAAATTATGAAAAAATTAATTTTATCTGCGGCAATAGTTCTGGGAACTTTGTCAATGCAGGCTGGAAACACTTATGTTAAGAGTGTCGCCATCCAGTCAGAAACCACACAAGACGAATATAAAGAAATTGATGCTGTTCCGGCAGCTATCAAAACAGCTTTAGACAATGCTTATCCGGGAGTAAAACTGGAGAAAGCTTACGTGAATGACAAAAAAGAATATAAAATTGAGATTATTGTAAGAGAAGAGAAATCTACTGTGTACACGGATGCCAAAGGAAATATTCTTAAAAAATAAACGAGTTATCAATAACCCACAAAACAATCATTATGAAAAAGTTACTATTATCAACAGCAATCGTTTTAGGAAGTTTAACTGTTAATGCAGCTACAGTTCCGGTAATAAAAAGTTCAGAGAATCAATCAGTAACAATTCAGGATGAGTTTACTGAGGTTAGTTTAGACGCTGTTCCGGCTGCAGTAAAATCAACAGTTGAAAAATCTTTTCCGGGCACAAAACTTGAAAAAGCATATGCGAACGAAAAGAAAGAATATAAACTTGAAATCTCTAATGGAGAAAAGAAGTATACGATATTCACAGATGCTGCAGGAAACATCATTAAAAAATAAATAAGATGAAAAAGATCGTTTTATCCGCAGCAATCGTTTTGGGAAGCTTGTCTATTTACGCCACCTCAATGGTACATTCTGAGGAAGTAAAAATTGAATCAGATTACCAGACTGAATATACAGAAATCAGTACAGATACTGTTCCGGCAGCTGTGAAAACTGCTTTGCAGACTGCTTACCCGGGCGCTAAATTGGTTAAAGCCTACGTCAACGATAAAAAAGAATACAAATTAGAAATAGCAGTTGGTGACCAAAAGGCTACTGTTTACTCAGATGTCAATGGCAATTGGTTAAAAATATAATTAGGTGAATTAGATTTATGTTTTTGGTGAAAAAGAGATTGTTTAAATAACAATCTCTTTTTTTTTGCAAAATTTTGTGAAAAGACAAGTTTAATAGTATTATTTTAGCATAAAAGTCACTAAAAACAAATGCCAAAGATATTACTAATAGAAGACGATATTTCATTCTGCAAATTATTAGAGAAGTTTCTGATAAAAAAAGAGTATGAAGTAATTATTGCTTTTTCAGCGGCAGAAGCCCGATTAGCAATTAAAAATCAATCCTTTGATTTGATTTTGACGGATCTTCGTTTGCCTGATTCTGACGGCATTGGACTGATGGCCGAATTTAAGGCCTCAAACCCGGAAACACCTGTGATATTGATGACAGGCTATTCAGATGTAAATACGGCGGTAAAAGCCATTAAAAATGGCGCTGCTGATTACATCTCCAAACCCTTTAATCCCGATGAGGTTTTACTGGTGATTACAAATGCCCTGCAGCAAACCCCACAGGCAGATGACGCTCCTGCAAAGGAAAAGAAACCGGCCAGAAAACAAACTCCGGCCAATGAAAACGAATTTGTAAAAGGGATTTCTGTTGCCTCAAAAAAATTACTGGACCACATTCAGTTGGTCAGCCCTACCGATATGTCGGTTCTGATTATTGGAGAAAGCGGTACAGGTAAAGAAATTATCGCCAAAAGCATTCACGAGCAAAGTAATCGAAAAAACAATAATTTTATTGCTGTCGATTGTGGCGCCATTCCGAAAGAATTGGCCGCAAGTGAATTTTTCGGACACCTGAAAGGATCTTTTACCGGAGCCATCAGTGATAAAATGGGGTATTTTGAGGCCGCTAACGGAGGAACTCTTTTTCTGGATGAAATAGGGAATCTTTCATATGAAAATCAGATACAGTTGCTTAGAGCACTTCAGGAAAGAAAAATTAAACCGGTTGGAAGCAATAAGGAAATAAACGTCGATATCAGAATTATTACAGCGACAAACGAAGATTTGCGTGAAGCAGTAAAAAACGGTGATTTCCGTGAAGATTTATACCATAGGATTAATGAGTTTTCCATTCAGTCCCCTTCACTGACAGACAGGGAAGAAGATCTGATGGTTTTCGCCGATTATTTTCTGGAGAAAGCCAATCAGCAATTAAATAAAGAAATTATAGGATTTGCGCCGGAAGTAGTCAAAATTTTTCAGAACTACAGCTGGCCCGGAAATTTACGCGAACTTCAAAATTGCGTGAAACGTGCTACTTTATTGTCACGCGGAGATTTTATTGAAAGCGATGTTTTGCCTGCTGAATTTTTTCAAACGCAAAAGCAACAAAATACTACCGGAAATTTCTCGTTGTCCGATAACGAGAAAGAAACCATCATTCATGCGTTATCCAAAGCACAGAACAATAAATCTGAAGCAGCAAAAATGCTTAAAATCACCAGGAAAACACTTTATAACAAATTAAAGCAGTATAATATTGATTAGGGATAAATCCAAATAGGAACATCCATCTTTTCAAACTGGGTTTCTAGCGGCTTGATACCTCCCTCTATTTTAATACCACGGAGATCACAATTAATAAACTTAGAACCACTAAAATTACAATTCATGAATTTTGATGCTCTAAATTCGACCCTATTAAAAAGAGTATTTGTAAAATCACAATTAATAAATTTAACTCTTCTGCCACCATATTCTATTCCTAAACTTCCTGCTCCAATTTTTGCTCCTGAAAAATTAGTATTTTCACATAACGTATCATTCATTATTACTACTAATTTAGCATAAGAAAAATCGCAGTCAACAATGCTACAATCAAGCATAACACATCTATCAAGATTGGATTTGGTCAAATTTACTTTGATTAATGAACTATCACACATACTGCCAGATATCTTGGCATAAGATAAGTTGGAATTAATAATCCGAGATTTATACAAGTTTTTACTTTTTAATTCATCTATAAATGCATCAGGACCAATTATAATTCCTGATAGATCTGCTCCAACTATATGTGGATCATTATTTACAATTGAGTTAATATATTTTGAAATACTTTCCAAATACTGATTACTTGACCACTTACTAATAATATCCTTTTTCATTAAATCTAATATTGTCAAACGTCATTTTTTAATCACCTATCTTACAAATATATGTAGGTTTTTTCATATGCAAAAATTTAATTAGTCTGTAATTTTGAGATATGACGATTAGGAGTATTTGTTTAGTTAAAAATAGCTATTTGAAAATTTAGATAAACTACTTTATTTCCTGTTTTAAAGAGTTAAAAAGTATTTCAGTTTTGGTTTTTAGTTTTGTAAAAACACCTTCCAGCGCATCATTTTTAAACTCATCTTTTTCCAGACCTTTTAGGATAATGGCAATTTCATTAGACTGAATCTGTTTGAACATAGGCGCAATTCTGTGGGCTATAGAACCGATTTCAGCCGTATTTTCTTCGGTAATAGCTTTGCTTAACAAAACCAGGTTTTCTTCGGTACTCTCGATAAAGGAGTTGATCACATCTTTTAAGGATTCACTGTCATTTCCCAAAAACTCTTTTAAGGTTTCCAAAGAATACAATTGTGTCGAAGAAATTTCCTGTACAGCTTTGATTTCATCAGCCGGAAGAGGATTATGTTCTAAAATCTGATGAATCGTTTCCAGAAGGACTTTTGGCGAATAGGGTTTTTTAACAACAGTGGTAAATCCGGCTTTGCTGTACACCGAAAAATCAAGATCTGTTCTGCCCGTAAGTGCAATTACAGGCTGGTTTTTGAATGTTGTATTATTAGAACTTCTCAATTTTTCAATAAACATAAAGCCGTCCATTTCGGGCATCTGAATATCGGTAATAATGAAATCGAAATTCGTATTCGAAATGGCTTTTAAGGCTTTTGATGCCCTGTCAAAAGATAAGACATGATGGTTTTCCTGTCTTAAAACCCCACTCGTTAAATTCAGTAAATTAATATCATCATCAATTACAATAAAAGTCTGCTTTTTTGTTTTGGTCAAAACGGACTGTTTTTTGACTTCTGAAGGAGCAGGAGTGCTGTTGTCAAATAATAAAGGAAGCTTGATTTCAAAGGTGCTTCCTTCTCCAAAAGTACTTTCAAGCGTTAATTTTCCGCCCAGAATCGTGATTATTTTTTGGCAGATTGAAAGGCCAAGACCGGTTCCGCCATACTTCTTTTCTATATTTTCGTTCGCCTGAGCAAATTCCTCAAACACCAGTTTTTGATTTCCTTTTTCAATTCCAATGCCGGTGTCTTCGATCGTAATGACAAAAAAAGCATCCTCACTCACATAAGAGCTAATTTTGATATACCCTTCTTCGGTGAATTTGTACGCATTTCCTATAATGTTGGTCAGGATCTGTTTCAAACGAAATGGATCTCCGACAATTTTGCTGTTCAGTTTTTCATCAACATTGATAATAAGATCGATGTTTTTGTTTTTATAAACCGTCTGGATATTTTTGGCGGCATCCTCAATTACTTCGGGTAAAAGGAAAGGTACTTTTTCCACGCTGATTTTTCCGGCTTCAATCTGCGAGAAATCCAGTAAATCCTGAACTAATTGCGAAATGTACTCCGAGGAGTTTTTAATGTTTTTAACGAAATAGGATTGTTTGGTATTCACATCCGAATTGCCCAAAAGTTCGGTGTAGCCAACAATGGTGCTCAATGGTGTTTTCAAATCATGACTTACGGTCGAAATTAACTGTTCGCGGCTTTTAAGCAGGTTTTTGGTTTTGAAGTTCGCAATTTCCAACTGTTTTTTATAGAGTTGCGATTTAGAGTAATCACTCACAATAAGAATGGAGAAAAAAACCGTTAAAAACAAACCGATAATAGCAGAGACTGTTACAATCTCATTGACTTTTTTAAGTGATTTTTCTTTTAGTGAATTGTTCTTGATTGAATTGATAATGATTTCCCTTTCGATAATACGAAGTACTTTTCGGAGTTGTTCTGAGATGGCAATTTCATTTTTAAGCAGTTTGTTTTCTTCGAAATTCAGGGATTCCTTTTTCTTTTCTGCTTTTAGTTTTACGTTGCTCAACAGTTTTTTCGAATTGGCCAGAATAGAGTCTGAAGCCTGTTTGCTCAGCGTGTTGGTGCTGTCATCCGGAATATTCTGATTCAGGTAATCGACATATTTCTGGAGTACATTTCGTTGGTAACTGCCTAAATCATTGGGGCTTTTGGTAAAATCCTGCAGTTCTAATTTACGGAGTTTAAACTCCATTTTAGTGATTTCGTTAATAGCCGTATTTACCGAGACTTCATCTTCGGCTTTGTTTTTTATGGTTTTTAACTGTTTTATGTTATCTGTTTTTTCAGATAATAAATAGGTAACACTGTCTAATAATACTTTCTGATATTCTGTAGTGACAATTTGTTTTAAGGTGTCAATTCTGGATTTTAAGGAATCTGTTTCAATAAGGTAACTTTTAAAATCATTCTCCGAATTGGTCTGAATCGTTTTTCGGGCTAAACTTTCTGTTTTGTAGACGTTCGAAAAAAGTTTGCTCACCCTTAGGATTTTCGTTTTTTCTAAGGCGATTTTATCTTCAAGTTTATTATAAACAGCATTTTCAGAATATAAAAACCATCCGACCGTAACCACCAATCCCAGCAATGCAATATAACTGAAGAGTACTTTAAACGGCATGTAACTTTTTTTACTCTCCATAGATGATAAGGATAGAAATGGAATGTTTTATTTTAATTGAAATTGTCGCAATTTATTTAAATTTTTCCCTTTTTGGAAATATAATGAAGGCTAATATTTTATATAATTAAAAGATATAAAAAACAAAATAGCTGCAGATTGTATAAATCTACAGCTATTTGGACGAAAATACACCTGAATTCTATTCCGGTTTAACTTCGTTTAAAGTTTCGCGTTTTCACCTGAAATCTTATTATAAGGTTTCTTTTAACCATTTAAAGAATTCCCCTTGCCAAACCTGTGCGTTCTGTGGTTTTAAAACCCAGTGGTTTTCTTCCGGGAAGTACAGCAGACGACTTTTGATTCCTCGTAACTGCGCAGCCTGAAAAGCTTCCTGTCCCTGTCCGATAGGTACACGGAAATCTTTTCCTCCCTGAACGATTAAAATAGGTGTGTTCCAGTTTTGTACTAAACTGGCAGGGTTGAAAGTAGTATAGGTTTTTTGTGCTACGGCATTATCTTTTTCCCAGTAAGCACCACCGAAATCCCAGTTATTGAAGAAAACCTCTTCTGTTGTTCCGAACATACTTTGTGTATTGAAAACACCATCGTGAGCAATAAAAGTCTTGAAACGGTTGTTGTGAATTCCGGCTAAGTAAAACACGGAATATCCTCCGTAACTAGCCCCAACACAGCCTAAACGGCTTTTGTCAACATAGCTTTCTTTGGCCACATCATCAATAGCAGATAAATAATCGTCCATCACCTGTCCGCCCCAGTCTTTACTGATTTGTTCGTTCCATTCTACTCCGTGTCCCGGCATTCCGCGACGGTTGGGAGCCACTACCACATACCCTTTGGCTGCCATTAAGGAGAAATTCCAACGGTACGAATACGATTGTGTCAATGCAGATTGTGGTCCGCCCTGGCAATACAATAGTGTTGGGTATTTTTTGGTGGCATCAAAATTTGGCGGTAAAATGACCCAAACCAGCATTTTCTTACCATCAGTAGTCGTTACATAACGTTTCTCTGTTTTGCTTAAGCTTAGTGTTTTATAAGTTTCAGTATTTACATTTGATAATTGTTTCCAGGTGTTTTTCTTTAAATTATAAGAAAAAATCTCAGCGGCATGATTCATATCTGTTTTGGTTACGATGATGTCATCGCCGGCAAAAGCAACTAAATCATTCACGTCAAAATCACCAGTTGTCAATTGACGAACTGTAATGGCAATTCTTGTTAAACCGGGAAAATTAACGGTAAAAAGTTGCTTGGTCCCGTCAACCGGTGCTACGAAAAATACATTTTTCCCGTCTTTGCTCCAGATAAAATGATCTACAGTTCCGTCCCAGTTGGCCGTCAGGTTCATTTTGATTCCTTTGAATTCAACAATGATGTCATTTTTATCGGCTTCATACCCATCGCGTTTCATTTGCAGCCACGTCAGGTTTCCCGTTGGGGAAAATTGCGGAGCCATATCGTAACCTAAGTTGTCTTCGGTTCTGTTGACTGTTTTCTGAGTCTCTAAATTGTACTCGTAAATGTTGGTATTGGTCGAAATAGCGTAGGCAGTTCCTGCTTTTTTCTTGCATACATACAAGATGCTTTTTCCATCGGGAGACCAGATATAGTCTTCGTCGCCGCCAAACGGTTTCTGCGGACTGTCGAAAGTTTCTCCTCTTAGGATGTCGATTCCGGCAGCGCCCTCTTTGTTTTCCTTATAAAAAACATGGTTGAATTTACCTTCATTCCATGTATCCCAGTGACGGTAATCCAAACCATCGTAAATTTGAGCATCGGATTTGTCCAGGCTGGGATAAAAATCTTTTCCTAGAACGTTATTAATTTTTACTTCTTCATTGTACACTAAAAATTTTCCGTCGGGCGAAACATTTTTGTCTTTCAGTACTTCTTTAGTGTCTTTGATTTCCGTTGCATTTCCTCCGGTTACAGGTAAAGTGTACAATTTAGAATGTGATTTGTTTTCCTCTACTGAAGGAGTCGTAACCTTAAAAACAACATTTTTTTCGTCTTTTGAAAGGCCAAGCGGTGTTACTCTTCCTAGTTTCCATAACAATTCCGGTGACATTACATTTTGTCCGATAGCGTTTAAACTCATCATTATTAAGGTTGTGAATAATACTTTTTTCATAATTGATATTCTGATTTTTGAGGAGCTAAAAGTACGAATTTTAAATTCCAATTTTTTAAATTCCAAATTCCAATTATTGTTAAAACTTTTAATTGTTCTGTCACCCTGAGCGCAGTCGAAGATCGGTTCTAGAAAAAGGGCTTCGACTACGCTCAGCCTGACGTGCGTTAAAACCATATAAGTGATGTAAGTTCATTTAAGATGAGGCTGGCTTGTTTACGATTTGTACGATTTGTCACCCTGAGCGAAGTCGAAGGCTTCTGGAAATAAAAGGGCTTCGACTATGCTCAGCCTGATATGCATTAAAAATCAAAAATCGCTGCGCTTAAAAAAACTCTTAAATGAACTTCCATTACTTATATGGTAAAACAAAAAATCAGTATTTTTATAAAAAATTGAGGGCATGGAATTAAGTTACTGGGAGCTTAAAAATTGGTTCACCAATGTAGATTATACGATCGTGGGCAGCGGCATTGTGGGTTTGCATGCGGGCTTGCGTTTACGCGAAAGATTCCCAACAGCAAAAATTCTGGTTCTGGAAAGAGGAATGCTTCCGCAGGGTGCCAGTACAAAAAATGCCGGTTTTGCCTGTTTCGGAAGCCTTTCTGAAATTATGGAGGATCTGAAAACGCACTCAGAAGAAGATGTTGTAAAGCTTATCGAAAAACGCTGGCTGGGTCTTCAGCTGCTCCGAAAAAGACTGGGGGATGCTGCCATAGATTTTAAGCCACATGGGGGATATGAAATTTTTCTAAAGGAAGATGAAAGAGGTTTTAATGATTGTCTGATTAAATTGCCTTTTATAAACGATATCCTGAAACCACTTTTTAAGGCAGATGTTTTTAGTAAGGAAGTGGACCGATTTGGTTTTGAAAACATTCAGGACTATTTGATTTTTAATCCGTTTGAAGCTCAGATCGACACCGGAAATATGATGCAGGAATTGCTGAAACAAGCCGTTGCAGCCAACATACTGATTTTAAACCAGCAGACAGTTACTTCTTATCTCGATAAAGGAAATGAAGTGGAAGTGGTACTGAATGATTTTAGTTTTATTTCGAAAAAAATACTTTTTGCAACAAATGGGTTTGCTACTACGTTAACTAAGGGAGCCGTACAGCCGGCAAGGGCCCAGGTATTAATTACGGAGCCCATTCCGAACCTGGATATCAGGGGAACTTTTCATTTGGACCGCGGGTATTATTATTTCAGGAATATCGGTGATCGTATTTTACTGGGCGGGGGACGTAACCTTGATTTTGAGACCGAAACCACAACAGCATTTGGTCAGACCAAAATTGTGCAAAATAAATTGGAGGATTTACTTAAAAATGTAATTTTACCAAATCAGGAATTTCAGATTGCCCACCGTTGGAGCGGTATTATGGGAATAGGAAACAGTAAAACGCCTGTGGTGACGCAACTGTCTGAAAACGTGTTTTGTGGAGTGCGTTTAGGCGGTATGGGCGTCGCAATAGGAAGTTTAGTAGGAACAGAATTAGCAGATTTAATATAATGGCAGTCAAAAAACCAGCACCAAAAAAAACAACCGCAAGCAAACCAAAGCCTAAAACAGCTTCAAAGAAATCGAATCGTTCTTTGGGAGAAAAAGTGAAATGGTTTTTCATCAAATTATTACTTTGGTTCTTCGGCCTCTCGATAGGATCCGTCATCTTTTTTAAATATGTACCGGTTCCTTTTACACCCTTGATGGTGATTCGTGCCATCGAAAATAAAGTAGATGGAAAGGAAGTGTACTTTGACCATGACTGGGAACCGATTGAGAAAATTTCGATGAATCTGCAGAAAGCGGTTATTGCCAGTGAGGACGGAACTTTCCTGTCACACAATGGTTTCGATTTTAAGGCACTTCAGAAAGCATACAAAAGCAATGAACGCGGCCGCAGGATTCGCGGTGGAAGTACCATTTCACAGCAAACGGCTAAAAATGTGTTTTTATGGCAGGGAAAAAGTTATTTCCGTAAAGGATTAGAAGCTTATTTTACCGTTTTAATAGAAGTGATCTGGGGCAAGGAACGTATCATGGAAGTCTACCTGAACAGTATCGAAATGGGCGATGGCGTTTATGGGGCATATGCTGCCACAGAACATTGGTACCGACGTGATGCTTCGAGTTTAACCCCGATGCAGGCTGCCGGAATTGCGGCTATTTTGCCTAATCCAAGAAAGTTTAAAGCCACCGGATCGTCCAGTTATATCAACAGACGTAAAGAAAGAATTGTTCGTGAAATGCGCGCCGTTGGAAAAATACATTATGATGGGAAATAAAAAAGCCTTTTTAGTGCTTCTGTTATTGACATCAGCATTTACTTTTGGACAGGGAAAAACCAGCGAAATCGGATTTATTACGGATAATGATTTATATACCTCTTCTAAAAATGATATGTATTACACCAATGGCTTAGAGCTGTTTTATCGTTTTTTATCGAAGAATGAAAATCCCAAAATCAATAAAAAAATCACCGAGTTTCGGGTTGGTCAGTATATTTACAACCCGAGATATATTAACATTGAAGCCCGGGACAATAACAATCGCCCTTTTGCGGGATATCTTTTTGCCGAAGCGGGCCGCAGTTTTTTTTATAACAGCGAGTCGGTTTTAAAAACAGATTTCCAGTTGGGTTTTGTCGGGCAAAATTCATTAGGGAAAGAAATGCAGGAAGCATTCCATCACGTGATTGGTTATAAAAATGTCTATGGATGGGAGAATCAGATTCATAATGCTTTGGGCGTACAGGTACATGCGCTGTATTCAAAGAAATTATTTCCAAGCCGCCATAACGATTTTATAGATCTTCACTTTCAGTCGGAAGGAAATCTGGGCACTATTTTTACCGGCGTTTCCACAGGTTTTCTGACCCGCATTGGATTTAAAAAACTGCTTCCGGTTTACGATTCCAATTTGCATGATGCGTCCGTGAGTGCTGTACTGCCATACACCGTCAGAGAGTTTTATTTCTATGCGATACCCAGTGTTAATTATCAGTTTTACGATGCTACAATTGAAGGAAGCTTATTTAATAATGAAAGTCCGGTTACTTTTGATCTGCAACCGCTGCGTTTCAATGCCGAGTTTGGGCTGAAATACCGTCACGATAACTTCAATTTTTCCTATGCTTTTATTTACCACGGCAGGGAACTGGACAGCCACGAAATAACAGGCTCTTTTTACGGTTCGATCCGTCTTTCGTACATGCTGAACTAGAAAATCTTTTAGAACGGAAAGGCTGATTAAATTTTAAAGCGCTTAATTATTTTTCTTTCCTTGTTGAAATCAACCTCCAGGGAATCACTGGATATTTTTTTGATCATCAGTCCGTCAACAAGATCGTTTTTTCGTAAACGAAACATTTTCGAATCAATTTTCAGGATTACCATTTCTCCACGAGAATCTTTGATATAACCGTGATAAGAGATAGCAGGCCATACGATCAAATGCTTCATTGTTGGTGCAGGGGCTGCTTTTTTAACTACAGCACCCGAATGGTTAGGATTCGGGACATATTGTCTTTGCGGACGGGAAATCACTTCCTGAACCTGTTTGTTTAAGAAAGGATCTCTTGCTACGTTTTCTAAGGCAAAAGTGTCTTTGTTAATCTGGTTGAATTTTATGGTAGGGGTTCCTGCGGAGTTGTTTACGGCTAATTCCTTAGACGTAAAAAACCGGTTGATCGTTTTATAAAAAACAGAGCCCCATAGCCCGAGAACTACGACGAGTAAAATAATATTTATCTTTTTCTTGACCATCTCTGTACTAAATTACGGTGAACTTAAAGGGTACGCTGTAGGCACTTACATTTCCGGCAGCATCTGTCGTTTTAATTCTCCAGTAATAATCTCCTAATGTGGTGAAAATACGCTGATAGGATGTACTTGCATTATTAGTCGGGAAAAGAATGGTGGTAAAAGTACTAGTGTTGGAAAATTCAATCGTGTACAAAAGAGGAGACTGGATCGTTCCGGTATCCGTAGGAGAAACCCAGGTAAAAGTAGTCGACACATTATTGGTAATAACAGCGTTAGCAGCCGGAAGAGAATTGACAGGCACTCCCGGTACAACGGTGTCAATAAAGAAATTTCTGGAAGAGAACTGAGCAGTCTGACTCGTGCTGTTAATTCCTCTTACCTTCCATTGATAATTGGCATCTTTGGTTAAATTAGTGCTGTTCAAAGTAACCGATGTTTCGGTAGTGCTTTCGGATTTATAGACTGATTCGCTGGTGTTTGTGTTAATGACTTCAACATAATAGCTGGTAGCAGCTGCCAGTTTTTGCCATTTGATCGTTAGGTCTGTGCTGTTTTTATACACATTGTTGTCCGGACTTGTTAAGACCACCTGCTGATTGCTTAAGTCATCGGTTGTAACCATCGAAAAGTTAGAAACAGCCGAATAGTTGGATTCGTACGCAAAGTTTTCCCCTCTTACTTTCCATTGATAACTTCCTGTCAGTAAAGGAATGTTTAAACTGGTTTTGGCTACTAACGAATCAACAACAATGGTTTCGTTGATGTCCAGTACCTGCAAACGGTATTTTTTGGCTCCGTCAAGTTCGTTCCATTGAAAATTAACGACATTGCTTTCGATTACAGTCTTGTCTTTTGGTGATACTACTTTTATGATATCGTCAGAAATGTCTTCTTCAAAAACATCTTCGCAGGATACAAGCAGTAAAACGAAAAGAAACGGTATAATTTTATTTAGTGTTTTCATAATTTTGAAAAATCATTTTTAAATGTAAAACTTCAGAAGTGTTGTTTTTTTTGACGGTATAAAAATTCATGCTGACCATTCTTGAAAAATCAAACTTTTTCTCAAAATCATAGCCTAGGGCCAGCAGCTGGTTGCAATTTCCGGTTACGTCAAGCTGGTTGCTGATAATCCGGTAATTTTCATCCGAAAAAACATGCGTTGGCTGTAAATCATTGATGGAAACTTTGGGGTTTTCAGTAGAAGCAAAGCTTATAATTCCCTGCTGCACCATCTCTTTGGTGATCCCTTCTTTCCCGATGACACGATCGAGATAGTTGATTTCTTTGGTTAAACTTTCTGTGTTATTTGCTTTTTTGTTGATCTCATTCGTTTTTTCAGCTAAAGTCCTGTACTCGTTTATGACCTGAAATAAGGTATGGAAGGATCTTTTGTATGCTGTTACCAAAAGCATCACAAAAACCAGGACCAGTGACGTAAATTTCTTTTTATAGGAATATTTCTCAAACATCTTTTATCGTGATTTTTATTTCAAACTGTGATTTATTTTTCTTGTCTTTCTTAAAACTGATGATTTCAAAATTCTTAAGCCAGCTCATTTTTTTTAATTTTTCCATCCAGTTGTTGAAGGACGTTTCATTAAAAGTCTCGCCTTTAATGACGATTGATTTGGCGTCAAAACTAATTTTCTGAGTGGCTTTTACTTCTTTGCTGACCGGAATAATATTCAGGTTCGTTAAAGAAATGTCACCCGGAATTCCCCTGATGATCTCATAACTGTAAAAGGAAAGAAACTTAGAGGATAAAAATCCCGATTCGTTTAGCAGCTGTTGCTTGTTTTCTTTCTGTTTTTCCAGATCAAGGATCAATTGATAGGATTGACTGGAATACACATTCTGAAGGTTGAGTTCTGCATTTTTGGAACCGTAATACTGGATTAGCAGATAACTCACTAACAGACTCGATAAAAAACCGACAAGCATGGTAATCCCGAGGATGTTGAATGCTTTTTTGTAGATGATTTCCTCTGTACTTAAACTTTCGTCTGTGGTTTTGGAAACTTCTTTCTGCTGAATAAAAAAGTGAACAATAATTCCGTAGAGCGGGAGGAACTTATTTGAAATAACGTCCTTCCCAATCGTATAGTTTTCTCTTTTTACCGGTTCGGCCTGCTTGGTAAACTGAACAAGCTTTCCATTGTCAAATTCTAACAGTAAATCGTTTGATGTTATAGTATCTTTTTTTACAGCATCGTATAACAATGCCGCTAAGAAGGAACCGATGTAAATATCGGCTACCTGAAAACCTTTTTTCAGCAATTTATCGGTGATTTCATTGACGATGTTTTTCCTGCAAAAGCTCATGAAATTACTGCCCGAACCAATGATGCTGGTGTGGTAAATAGATTCAAAGTCAATGTTTTTGTACCAGTTGACGTCGCTTTCGGTATTGAAATTGATTTCTTTATTTAAAATACCTTTTCCGTCAATAGCCAAAAGTACCGGAATCTTAAGATCAATATTTCGGGCGACTTTGTCAAAAGTATCAAAAGAGGAACTGCTTACAATATCTATTTTGTTTCCTTTTTTCTTCACAGTTAGTACATTGTAACTTTCCTCATCCTCTTTCCGGATGATTCCAATTACATGTAAATTGTTTAGCTTTATTATTTTAGATAAAAATGTAATCATTAATATACCACTGTTGGTTTAATAAAAATGTGCAATTTCGAATTGGTTTTTGCCTTTTTCCTGCTGCTGAAAAACCATTTGATAATTGGAATTCTCGACAAAAGAGGAGTTCCGGAACCGGCATCTTCTTTTTTTAGTTCATCCAGACCGCCCAATAAGATCATTTCACCATTTTTGACACGAACCAAAGATTCAAATTTTTGTGTTGCTTTTCCGGGAGGTGCCGTTTCTCCGGCTCTTCCAAGGAAAGAACTTTTTTCGACTACAATCGTAAGCGTTACATTCTCGTCTATCGAAACAAAAGGTTTTATGGAAAGACTTAAATTCGCATCCGTAGATTTCCAGGTTCCTGAATTCAGGATATCATTTCCGATGTTGCTGTTGATTAACCGGTTGCTTTGTTCGAAATAATAGCTGGTTTCCCCAATAGATAATTTTGCTTCATGTCCGCTGATGGTCGCGATTTTCGGCGTAGATTCTACTTTTACAATCGAGTTGTTTTCCAGTAATTTCAGATTCAGGTAAAAAGCTTCCGTTACTTTTCCGAGTTTGAAGATTCCGAAACCATTAAAGGCTTCGATCAGACTGTTTACAGAAGTCGAATTTACCGTTACATCTGTCGAAGGAAATAAGGTTCCGCCAGTGACCTGTTTGTTGATTTTATCCAGTCCGGCTTTCATTCCGGTCTGTACATCATGGGACTTGTTGTATTGTACGATGATCACTTCAATCTGTACCATTGGTACGACTTTATCAATCTGTTTGATGTAGATTTTTAATTCTTCCAAGATTGATTTCGATCCCGAAGCCACCAGACCGTTTAACTCCACAAATTCCTTGATTTCGAGTTTCTCGGAAAATACTTTTGGCAGCGAAGCCAGTACCAGTTCGATCGATCTGTTTTCTAATTGAATGATTTCGGTAGCGCGCAATCCTTCTGCTCCTTCTTCTCCGATTAGGTATAAATTGTCCTGTTTTTTAAAGGTGTATTTTTTTCCTTTGAAAATATGGAACAACAATTCGTCAAAGGTGATGTTATCGGCCGAAAGGGTTGTTTTTTCATTTTCCGGTTTGTTGTACAGAAAATAATTCACATGAAGTTTCTCTGCCGCTTCGGTTAATAAATCGGAAGCATCGGCAATATAAGCTTTGACAGACAAGAGGCCGTTTTTGTTTACGGTTACTTCATAATACCCCGGAACCCCCGCACTCGATTTTGGCTGTTTTGCTTTTTGTGAAACTCCGTTTGCGGTAACAGCTCCGTCTTTGTTTTTTTCGATGAAGTAAAAGCCGTTTTCGTCTTTGGTCGCAATCAGATCATTCGATTTAGACATCATTTCGATAACCTGATCAAACGGACGGTTCAGGATATAGGAAGAAACGCGGAGATTTTTTACTTCCGGTGCTAAAACTAAATTCTTGCCTGATTTGTCAATAATAGCTTTTGCGACTGCCGATAAGGTGTCGTTTTCTAATTTAACCGATAGAAAATCGTTTTGGGAATTATAGCTGACATCAATAATTTTAGGTGCTTTTTTTTCTACAATCGTGACTGTTTTCCTCTTTTTGAAGATAATGATATTGTTCGTGAACGTCACTTCCAGATCGTATTTCTGTACCAGGTGAATGAACACGTCTTTTACGGTGACATCAAAAAAGTTATTGGATACAGGCTGATTTAATTCGGTATCAACATCAATGTTCAGTTGATGTTCTTCGGCTATAGAAGAAATAAAATCGTGTAATGTTAATCCTGAAACGTCTATTTTAATAGCTTCATTAAGTCCCTTTTTCTGGATGGAAAGGTCGTCCAGTTTCTTGCTTAGTTCGCTGATGTCTTGTTGTGCAATAATACTATTTGTAAAAAATAGTACCATAATTATGTAACCTAATTTTTTAAACATTTATTTATAAGTTAATTAAAATAGAATATATTTCTTCTAAAGCCGTTTCTCCTTCGGCCAAAATATCAAAAGCTTTTTCTGATAGTGATTTATAATTTTCATCGTTACTGAATAACTTCGTAACGGTATTGTTTTTTATGGCTTCGGTGATAACGGAATCAATGGTTAGTACTTCATAAATAGCCGTTCTTCCTTTGTATCCGGTATGAAAACACTGATTACAGCCTACTGCTTTGTAATACGTTTCGATTTCGTACGGAAATGTATAGTTCATCGGGAAATCCTTTTTGGTACAAGGCACTTCCTTTTTGCAGTGGCTGCAAAGTTTTCGAACCAGTCGTTGTGCTACGGACAGGTTTAAGGTTTCGGCGATCAGATAGGAGGGAACGCCCATATCTATCAATCTCGAAATCGTACCTACTGCCGAATTGGTATGGATCGTAGACAATACCAAATGCCCGGTTAAGGAAGCCCTGATGGCCATTAAGGCCGTTTCGGAATCCCTGATTTCCCCCAGCATGATCACATCGGGATCCTGTCTTAAAAAGGATTTCAGCGCAGAAGAGAAAGTCAAACCAATATCTTCTTTGAGCTGTACCTGATTGATTCCTTTTAAGGTGTACTCGATCGGGTCTTCTACCGTGACTATATTTCTACGGCTATCATTAAGCAATCTCAATGTCGCGTACAGGGTTGTTGTTTTTCCTGAACCGGTTGGTCCGCTGATCAGGATAATTCCGTTGGGTTTTTTTACCGCTTCCAGATAGTGTTCCAGTTCTTCTTCCTGAAGGCCCAGTGTACTTAAATCGATATTGGAGGCATCCTGACCTAATAAACGCATCACGATTTTCTCGCCAAAAAGTGTGGGTAAAATCGAAACCCTGATGTCAAAAGAATCATTGGTGATCCTTCCGTCCTGCGGCAATCTTTTTTCGGTAATGTTCAGTTTTGCCCTGATCTTGATTTTGTTGACCAGCTCCAGGTAATTCTCACGTTCTACTTTATAACGTTCAATTAACTGTCCGTCGATCCTGAACCGGATTCGGGCAGAGCTTTCATACACTTCAAAATGAATATCACTGCATTTAAGTGATTTGGCTTCTTCCAGTAAACTTTCAAGGAAATCCCCTTTGTCGAAATTCAGTGATTTATTGGAACTCGTCACTCTTTCTTTTCTGTAATAGATAGAAAGTGCTTTTTCAATCTCATAGGAGGCAATCGGACTGAAGATGATGTTTTTGCCTAAGAAAAGTTCCAGCTCTTCTTTGGCATCGCCGTTATGATACGATTCATCCACATACAATTCCAGCGTATTTTCTGAAACGGATTTGGGTAATATTCGGTATTGGTTGGCAAGATCGCCTGATACGATATGCTGATTTTCGGAGTGAACGATGATATCCTGCATATTAGATCAGTGTAAGTTTTGGATAGAATGAACAATAATCTTTTATCAGGACAATAATTAAAAACAATGCCGAAAAACCAGCTAACGGAACGGTATGTTCCGCAAGAACTTTTTTAAATGCAAACTGTAAAACCAGGGCAAAAACCATGGAAAGTATAAAAAATACAATGAAATTCGGAAGTATAAAAAGCGGAGTGACCGCCACATAAAATAGCAAATCGCCCAGGCCAAAATAATGTTCAAACGGATTTAAAAACTGCTTGCTTTTTATACTCATATACAATACAAGTATGCTTAAGGTAACAAGAAAAAAGGCCGTGTTCAACAGCATGTTTTTAAACGAAAGCGACTTGAGGTAAATGATGTACAGGGAAAACAGGAAAATAGCCAAAGGCAACACCACATGAATGCGCCTGTATTTCCAGTCCTGGAAAAACACAAATAATAAAGCCGCTAACAAAAAGAGTAAAGGTGTTTCCAAATTTATTCTTTTGTTACTTCAGTTAACATTTTCTTGCTGTCTATTTCCCAGGTATTAAAATTTCCGTCACCATCTAAA
Organism: Flavobacterium sp. LC2016-23; assembly: GCF_009674775.1. GTDB lineage: Bacteria > Bacteroidota > Bacteroidia > Flavobacteriales > Flavobacteriaceae > Flavobacterium. Next base: position 192,709 of record NZ_WKKE01000009.1, read on the forward strand.
TCAGAAGTGGCAGTAGCTCTCGCCAGAAAAGAATCGTTGGAAGCCTCGAGGATTTCAATTTTGTACACCGCCTGTCCGCCTTCGTCAACGGTCTGCTCTTGTTCAAAACCTAATTCTTCTAAGCTATTGGAGTATTTTGAATGTCGGTAAAAATGACTTTTCTGTAGGCCGTACACCTGGTTGAGCATGGCTTGTGCCTCAATGGCTTTGGCCTGACCAATTACAGAAGTCTGATTGGGTAAAACCATTAACAATAAGATTCCAATAATGCATAATACAATTAAAATTTCTGTTAACGAATATGCCTTAATTGTAGCTTTTTTACTATTTTTTAATAATTTTTTAATCCTTTTTAACATTTGTATGCATTTATTTATTAAAATATGTTAATACTTCGGCGGGCAAAAATACAAATTGTAATGAAACTATTACTATTTATTTATGATTTTACTTAAATCAAACATTGGGGCGTACATCGATACCATAATGACGCCAACAATGACTCCGATCACTATGATAATCATGGGTTCCAGGATCACTCCGATCATCTTGGTCTGATGGCTTATTTCTTCATTATATTGTTCCGTAAGTCGCTCAAACATGGTCTCCAGCTGGTTCACCTGTTCGGCTACTTCAACCATCGAAACCATTTTGTTTTCAAACACGTCGTGCTTTTTTAAACTTTCATTTAAGGAAGCACCGCGTGTGATGTCGTCCTTGATTTCGTGAATCGCCATTTCGATCGGGTAGAAGCCAATCATTTTGGCTGTAAGCGACAGGGAGTTGATCAATGTGGTCTTAGACGTAATCAGTAAATTCATCGCCTGGCAAAAACGCGAAATATAAATTTTGCGGATGAGGTTTCCGAAATAAGGTATTTTCAAAATCATCTTTGTGGTCAGTGCCCGGTAAAAATCTTTTTCTTTCAGCAAGGCGTGCGTGATAATTAATCCGATGATGATGGCCAGTACAATGCTGAATATCGTTCCCGAATGATTTGATATTTTGATAATCACCTGTGTGCTTTTCGGTAATTCGCTGCCAAATTGTTTGAACACGGAACTAAACATCGGAACTACTTTGTTCAGCATAAAATAAAGTACCAGAACGGTTACGATCATCACAATCGCCGGATAGGTCAATACAGAAACAATCTGCCTTTTCATCTGGATTTTACGGTTGAAGTATTTCTGCAGTTCGGCCAGGACTTCTTCCAGTTTTCGGGTTTCCTCCCCAATCTGAATGCTGTAATATTCGTAAGCCGAAAACTGATTCGTTTCGCGCATGGACTCGTAAATACTTCTTCCTTCAATAACCTTGTCTTTGATCTGAAGGATGATATCCTTCTCAAATTTATTACTGGACTGATTGCTCAGGATTTCGAGTGCTTTTTTAAAATCAACACCGGATTTGAGCAGCATACCCAATTCACGATAGAAAATTTCTTTTTTCTTGTCCGAAAGTTTTTTTGAGAATTGAAAGGATGCAGTACCTGACGGCAGCTTAAAATCCGTTTTTTCGGCCTTTGGGGCTTTGTATGTACTTAGATCAAGACTCATGGTTTGGGTGTTTTTTGTAATAATTCATTCGCATACACTCTTTTGTAAAAACTCAGGGACGATTCTTTTTCATTAATGGTTACGTTCAGTTTCAGTTTTAAAAATAACAATTGCTGTGATTTGCTTTTTACGGTATCAATCACAATCTGTTTGAGCTGAATCTTAAAAGTGTCAATAAAAGTCTCATTCGTCCGTATTGTATAGTCTTCCTGAAAAGTATAGTGTACCTGTTCTCCCGCATATCCTTTAAAAGAGAGTTCATTGTCGGTCCGGTTCATTTTTTCTTTTTCGAAAATGTCCTTGTTCAGGCTGTACGTCAGTCGGTTTAAATCGTTAACAAGCTGGTTCTGATTTCTGAAATCAATCATTCTTTCGGTTACAATAGAAAATATGGCGAATAAAATTCCCATGATAATGGCGGTGATGGCCATTCCAACCAGCGTTTCTATAATCGAAAACGCCGGAACCGAATTGTTGCGATTAGGGATTGCTTTCGACATAAAAACTTTTTTCAAACTTAAATTGCGAGCTGTCTTTGTACTGGACAGAGATTTTTTTCAGGCGGTCGTTGATCACTTCTTCTTCGATTAGCAGGTTTTCGTCCTGACTCTCATATTGTAACGAATCATTTTTCAATTGCGATAAAAAGAACAATTCATTGACCTTGTTTTGGGTGCTGTAAAATTTAGCCGAGGTTCGTGGTGTAAAAACTGCAGCAAAAATCAAAATAGCAAAATACAGACAAATCGAGATGATCGTCAGAGCAATAACCGATTCCAGTATGGAATTTGCTTTTACGCTATAATACTTTTTTAAGGATACCATAGCTGGTTTTTTGAGTGGTGAATAATGGGATCGAAATAAAATAAGGCGGCCGTTTGTCCGAATTGATTTCAAGGTCAGCAATGGTGTTGTCGTAGGAGGTAGCGCCCGTTTGTATAAAAAAGCGGTTGGTATAAACCGAGCCGTAAACGGTGCTTCTCAAAAATAATTTTCCGGTACAGTAAATATCGCCGAAGATCAATCCTTCTTCGGCTATCTCCATGCTGTTTTTGTCTAATTCTTCGATCGAATTGCCAAATAATACGACGGCACCGCTGATAATGCTTTCTTTCTTTATTTTTATTTTGCTTTCTGCTTCGTTGGTATTGTACACACAAATCACGGACGGATAATTGAGCACGACTTTTTCTTCGAGTTCAATTCCTTTTGTCGCAAAGGCCTGAACTGTTCCCTTAAAACCGGCTTCGAAGGTGATTTTGGGAGCGATAAGAATCACATCTTCCAACACAGCATTTTTTTGTATGCGAATCGAGTCTTTCGATCTCAGAATGAAATTGCCTTTGAAGATGACGCTGGAAAGTCTCGAACTCACCTCAATTTCTTTGGTTTCGTTGAGAAAAGAATTGTAGTACAGCGAGTCTTTTGGTCTTTCGATATCTTTTAAAGCAGTTCTCCGGCCTTGCGTCTGCGCGAATATTTTTTTGAAATCGGGATTAATCTCGGGAAGTGCAAGATCCGAAACGTTCACTTTTCCGTTATTCGTGATTTTGTTCGCGCCGCTGGTAATATAAGAAGTTTCAATAAAAGTGGAAGGCAGCTGGCTGTCCCCCGTTAATTTTACGGTACCGGAATACGAAAGCGGTTTGGAAATATTGGTCAGGTAAATAGCGGTTTTGTCCGTGCTGAAACTGCCGACAAAATGAGCTGAGGTTACGGTGTCATTTCCAACAGAAGATTCTGCCAGTAGCAGCGTAAGCAAACCGTACGATCTTGTTTTGTAATTTCCTTCAATACCGGAGTTTTCGTCTTTTTGAATTTCTTGCGGAAGGATTTTATTTCCCAAAGCAAAATTAACCATCGACTGGTTCTGAATGTATAATTCTTCCTGCAGGTTGTAATATAAATTAAGCTGATTGTACAAATTGGCAAAATACAAAAGCGCACCGCATATAATAGATACGATTAAACAAATGTAAATGGCGTACAATAAACTATGAGCCTTAACCATTCGCTTATTGCTTTTTTGTAAATATGTTTTTGAAGAATGTTTTGGTTTTAGAGTCTTTCTGTGAAGCTTTATCAGCGGCCTTTTTTTGTTTTTCAGCGGCCTTTTCTTTTTCTCTCTCTTTTTGTTTCTGTTCTTTTTCTGCTTTTTCTTTTTCTTTTGCAGCAGCTTTATAGGAAGCAAGCGTATTCAGGTCCGAAGTGCTTTCCAGTTCCTGTGCCTGTTTTTTAGTCGCTTCAAGTTTTGTCTGTTCTTCTTTTAGTTTGTATTCCTGGGATTTGGAGATTTTTTGTTTTCTTGGAACAAGAATTCCTTTTTTGTACACCAGCGTATCTTTCTTTTCGAAATTAATCCATTTTCCGATTTTCACACCTTTTTTGTATTTTCCGGTTTCGGCAAGAATACCCTTATCGTCATATCGCAAATAGTCTCCGGATCTGAGTCCTTTTTTCCAGTTCTCGGTAGCTTCAATCGTTCCGTTGGTATGCCAGGTTTTCCATAAGCCTACTTTTAGGCCTTCTTTAAACTGACCTTGTTCCGCCAGTTGGTTGCTGTGGTACATTTTTACGAACTTATCGTCAAGCAGCGTTCCTGCAATTCCGGCTTCAGCGCTGTGAATCGCTCCGCCCTTGAACCAAAAGTATACTTTATGGTCTTTTATTTTTATTTTTTTGTCGGTAGTATAAAATTCATATCTGAAGTTGGCATCAGAAATACGTTTGATAGCATAAGGATCCGAAAAAGAAATCAGAAACAAACTAAAAAAAAACAATAAAAAGCCGGGTAATACTCTTGTTTTCAATGTGGTATTTTTTTTAATAAAACTGGGGCAAGATAAACTTTTAAAATTCTTTTACAAATAAATAATGTAGGTTTTTTAATGATAAAGAAATGTTACAAAAAGCTGATTTAAATTGTGTTTGGGATACTCCACAAATCAAGTTTTTATTTTAGTTATTTTTCTATCTTTGAAAGGCTGAAAAATGCCTTTTAATGCAGTTTTATGCATTTTTTATTAGTGCTTGAGTTCTTGTATTTATTGGTCTGATGGTCTTTTAGATTACTATCCTTTTGGAATGCTGGTACCAAATCGTCATGAAAGCTCAAAAGAGTATCGTTACGGGTTTAATGGTAAGGAACTTGATAACGAATTAAAAGGTGAAGGGAATAGTTATGATTTTGGTGCTAGGATTTATGATCCAAGGATTGGTAAATTTTTAAGTCTGGATCCAATGCAAGATAAGTTCGCATATATAAGTCCTTATAGTTATGCAGAAAATAAACCAACTACTCATATAGATCAAGACGGGAAATATGCACTGTTTATTCATTATATGCTAACAAGGTATAAACTAATAAAAGCCGGAATGTCACAAGTGGTTGCTAGTTTAGTTGCACATTACAGCTCTACTTTTACAGATAATCCTGCGTCAAGATCATCAAATAACCAAGGAGATTTACTTGGTAGACTTATCGTTAATAAAAATTCGAAAGATAGTCAGGGCAGTAACCCTATTTTCTCAGCCATTGGAGGTTCATTATCTTCTAGAGAGGCAAAAGGTATACTTTATAATAAAGGAATTAATTATGATAGAACGGAAGAATCTCAATCCGAAAATCCAACTGCTCAAAAGTGGCATTCTACTCGAACTTTATATGAGAGCAATACTGTTACTGCTGCAGATGCTATAAATAGAAGTTTAAGTAATGCTTGGGATTTACTTTTTGATTCTGCAAATTTAAGTTCAATAGAGGCAATGCAGGCTAATACTGTAGCAATTGAAAATTTAGGCATGTCATTGCATACTTTTCAAGATGTTCAAGCTCATAAAGGAGCTGTTTTTAGAAGTGTATGGTTAAATGGTTGGGGATACTATAGTACATGGGGAAATGAACATGATTTGGATAATGACATGAACCCTGGTAGTAAAGCATTTAGACAAGCTGCTTTTGCTACGGAAAGTGCAATAACTATTCATCAAATTTTAAATGGAAAATTTAAAGGTCTTAAAAATGGTCAAAGAATCTATACCGAGGGAATGAGTCAAGTTCAGAAAGATGAATTAAATTCTGCATTGAATAAAGGTGGATATGAATTAACAAATATTGAAAGAAAGGATGTTAGTAGAATTGATAAGAAGAAGAAAAGATGAGGTATTTAAACGTTTTTTTAGTTTTATTTTTAATGGTATCATGCCAAAAGACGAACGATTATTATAGTGATATTAATAATTCAGATAATGAAAGAATTAAAGTTGAGGGCTTTGAGATGTTGGATCTTTCAGTCTCAGCAATAAAGACGAATAAAAGTCTTGTTGTGTCTTTATATTTTATTTTTTTAGATGAATCATTAAAATTAGAGGATTTTAATATGCAGGTAATTGGATTGGAGAAAACTAATTTAATTACAAAAGAATGTTATATGCTTAATGGAGGAGAAACTGTAACTTTTGATACGTTTAAGGAGATTAAAAATCATGTTAATGAAACGCAAGAAAAGTTTATAATATATTTTGAAATTAAAGACCCAAAAATATTAAATATAGATGATTTAAATTTTAAAGTCTTTATTAAATCTAATTTTGGAACTCTAAATAAATCGCTTGTTATGAAAAAACATTCTAGATATAGATTTTTTTTGGAAGGAGCATAACTGGTCTAGATCTGAGAACAGTTCTTTACAAATGCCAAATTTATCGTATGCTATGTGCGGATGTATTTAGACTTCGCACTGTAACGGATAATCCACAAACAGCATAAATTAAAACAAAAAAACCTGATACCAGATATGATTCTGGTACCAGGTTTTTCTTTTTTTAACTCTTTTTATAAATCCCTCCTTAAACCTTCTTCAAAAGAAAAAAGCAAACTAAAAGTGATATCGAAGAATAACGACAGATCCCGATTCTCAACCTTAATCTGCCAGTTTGACATTGCGTTTTTTTAGGTCGTTTCTCCGTCACCGATCCGTCATTCCTATACGGAAACTTCGTTTGCAAATTTTAGAGCATTTAGTCTTTTTCAGTCAGATTGTCAGGCAAATGAGTAGCGCGAATTGTGATTTTATTACCGGTTAATCGTCATTTTCTTTAGTATGAGTGTAGATCCAATTAATAACTCTCCAGTTTACTATGTACTTTCTCAATTTCCTTATCCATATACGCTTGTGCATAATGCACGTATCGATTAAAAGAGGTACTGGCATGGCTGTGCCCGCTAATTTTTCGAACCAAATGTTCCGGCATACCCAAAATTAGTAAAGTGGTAATCGCAGTTCGCCGCATCATGTGCGAACTCATTTTATCGCAAAACCTGTTTTTAACCAGATCTGTTTTTTTTGTAATACGTTGTGTTTTGCCTTGTCTTTCTCGGGAAACTTCTATTGGGGCTGTAAAGCCGGCAAGCTCCCCAATTTGTTTGAGGCTTTTATTAAAATTGAACAAACTGATAGTACCAAAAAGCGGCGTTTTATTGTTCGTTGTGGCATAACGCTGGAAAATAGTCACGGCATAAGCAGAAAGTTTAATAAAACTAAAGGTTTTGGTTTTCTTGGATTTGAGCTTCAGGTACCAGTCGTCTTCCATTTTTTCGAAGTTTTTATTGGTCAGTAAAAAAATATCGGAATACCGTAAACCAGTGGTACAACCAAACACAAAGATGTCTTTAATGCGTTTGTAACTCGGAATAAGGGTCTGTTCAAATTCTTTGTCGTGAATTAAAAACTTAAGTTGTTCCGGTGATAATACAAAGATTTCTATTTCTTCTTTTCTTACATAAAACAGACGCTGAAAATCACCTGTATTTAAATCCTTGTCGTTTTTCAGGTAATTAAAAAACACCCGGATCACTTTAATATTGGCCCCCACATAATTGTCGTGACAGCCTTTTTTATAAAGGAAATCCGTAAACTTCTGATAAAATTTTTTCCAGTAACTTTTCTCGGAGGTCAGTTCCCGTTTATCCAGTTTTGAAGCGTCACAAATACGCAGTTCAAATTTAGTATCACTCGAAAACTGAATCAGATTTTGTAAGACATATTTATAATTATCTATCGAACTGGATTTTATTTTTTCACCATTTTTTTTGAGTCGCTTACCCGTTTCCGTTTCTCGTATAAACTGTTTGAAAAGAGGAATAATAGGACTCGTTTTTTTCATGGGTGTGATTTTGTGGTTTGTGCCAAAAATACAATTTTAGGTGAAAGTGAAACTATGTATATGCATAAATAAAAAACTACAACTTTTTTAGGGTTGTAGTTTTTTATTGCTTCATGTTTTAATCTATGCTTTTTGCGGATCATCATTTAGGGTGCGACATCAGAAGGCACTTGCACAACACAAACGATAAATTTGTTATTTTGAGAAACTTTTTGCAGAGCTAGATTCCAAGCTAATAAGATTCTTTTCAACTATATAATAGGAATTAAAACAGGATTCTTTATACTTTATTTCGATTCTATAATTGTTTAACTTAGAATTATTATCTAAAATTTCTCTATTAGTAACATTCATTTTTGTTCCTTTAGTCATCAAAACATCTTTAAAATAAAACTCATAATCGAATGAATTCCTAGAGACATCTAAATCATTAATTTTTACAATTTCAATTTCAACTGCTGAATTGTATGATGCTAATAGAATTATAACATTCAACACTGTATATATTAAAAGATAAGATACTAATAAAAGACCTAATAAAAACAACCCCTTATTTATAAAAAATTGCATTTTAAACTTAAGCAACAATAATTTGTTTTGTACATATTTAAATCGAGCAATTTCAAAAGGAGAAAACAAAAAATCCTTTATTGTAGATTGAAACAAAATCACTAACATGGTTAAAAATAAAAATGTTAAAAAAAGACGTTTATATATTTCAACATTGTTGACTATATTAATAGCTAAATAGTATGAAAAAAAAGAAAAGATTATTAGTCCTAAAAATTTAAGTGCATTATTCAACATTGAGAACTTCTTTAGTTTTTTTTGAGACAACTTTCCCTGCTGCGGCTGTTCCTACTTCTTCTGCCATTTTTACTTTTTTATAGGTTTCTTTAATCTTATTAATCTTATCTTGTTGTTTAGTAATTTTTTTTGTGTAATTAGAAATTCTCTTTGCTGAATCTCCATTTGCAATTTTTCTTTCTAATTTTTGCTCAAGTCTTTTTAAAGATTTAAAGTTATCTGCATACTTTTCTAATACTTTTTCTGCAGCTCCTTTAAAACCAGTATCTATTAAGCCTTGTACAATTGACTCTATTCCAATTCCCTTCATAGCCGTTGAAAACTCACCAAAATCAAATTCTCCAGTTTGTTTATTGTTAAATTTACCTTGCATGTATGCGTCAACAGTTCCTTTAACCATCTCTTCTGTTATTGCAATTAAAACCTTTCCAATTTTAGTTTTACTTAGTTTAACTATTCTTGATGCAGTTGCTGAACCAGGAACAATACTCGATTCTCCCCAAGCCTTAACACCGTCCCAAGATGCAGAAAACCATCCAATATCATGAAAAGCTTCTTCAGCACTATTTCCTTCTAATAAATATGAACTTAAAAAATCCACACCAACACTTAACATGAAAGCAGTTGCTGCTTCAGTCAATCCGGAAATAATTGGATCTTTACCATCTGGATCAGTTACCAGTATTGGATTATTCAAAGAATAATTATATGGTGAGTATTGCGGAAATTTGCGTTCCATTTTATCAGGCGCAAACCATCTTCCAACTCTTGGGTCGTACATTCTCGCTCCATAATCATAACTATTACCTTGTCCGCCTTTTAACTCATCGTCTTTTGGCATTCCGGTAAATCCATAACGGTATTCTTCGGTGTCGGCATGACGATTTGGTACCAGCATTCCAAAAGGATAGTAATCT
>NZ_WKKE01000010.1 GCF_009674775.1 Flavobacterium sp. LC2016-23
TACTATAGATTTATTTATTTTCATTTTAGCATCCTCCTTTCTTTTTCGGGGCATTCCCTTTTATTACACTTTTTGTTGCACGACTAGGAACCATTAGTCTTTGGTCGTTTTTACTATTTGTTTCTGCCTAGTAACGTCTAAATACATTATTTTACTTTGCGTTGCCGGAGTCTGGCCGAATACTTTTGCCGTTAGGAATAAAAAACAGACTACGTTAAAATCAATGCTTTATCTATCCTTTTTTACTAGTGGCTCATGTAAGATATATTTTCGCGACAAATCTCTAATCCAATATTTTTTGCTCCCAACATTTTTGTAAAGCAATTCTTCATTAACTATTTTGATTTCTTTCAAATAATACTTTTGCTCGGATATTTTTAAATCCCAAATTTGATCGGGGTCAAAAACACCATCTCCGTGATAGTTACAACAAATATCCATGGCATAAATTCTATTACCAAACCTTTTGATGTCAGCATCGTTAATTACCTCAAACTCTGCGACAAAACCGATCCGTTTAGAATTTGTTGTATCAGTACATAGTACTTTGTTATGATCTGATTTTATCGCTCTTACTTTGATCGCATAATCTTCAAGAATAAAAGGCTTATCCTGAGCATAATTTATGTACGAAAACAAAGAAAGAATCAGTACTAAAAAAATATTTTTCATAATTGTGGTTGATGATTTTCAGTCAAAATAACTTTAAAGTAAATAAAAACAGCTTGCAAAATATTGAAAGCTGTTTTTTACTTACTGCTATTGTTTATTTAAAAACATTGATTTAGTTGGTAATATTTGTTCTGCCACTTTAGGGCATTTACTAGCATTTATTATGTCATGAGAAGTTGCTAAGTATAACTTCATTTGTTTATTATCTTTTGAAGTAGAAATGAAAAGATCGCCAGATTGACCACATTGTGCATTCTCACCAGAATAACTTAATACATAATAACCAAAATTTTCACCAAAATATAAGCCTGCTATTACTAAATTATTCTCATCTGATAAACTTCTGGTATCTTGCAAAATTACTCCTGCATTTGAAGTGATTAAATAACGAATTGATAGTCTATCACTAAAAACACCCCTGAACTCGTCTTTGTATTTTGTTACTATAAAAGTGTAATTTTTATTTTCGTATGTACCTTTCCATGTTCCGATATATTTAGTAAGTAAACCATTACTATCCTTAAAATATGTTCCTATTGGGGCTTCATCTAATTTTGTCTCTAAAGGCACTATCTGTTGCGCTTTGCATGATAGAGTAATTAAAATTATGCTTAATGCTATTATTATTTTTTTCATAGTCTTATTTTTTTAAAATCCTCAATTATACAAGAATATTTGAGGATTTTAGACACAAACTATTGTTTAGTAAGCATTATTGAGTTCTGACGTGGAAATGTGAGTTCTGCTAATTTAAAACCGGGACAGGTTTCCTCAGAAATCATGATTTTATTTGGCTCAAAACCCAATGAAATTATTGTATTTGCTGCATTTTTGGTACGAATAAATACTGTTCCTGCATTTCCACACAGAGAATTTTTACTAGTAAAATTTAACGCATACACGGCCAAATCCTTGCTGAAATAAGAGCCTGCAATTATATACGGACTATTATCGGGAATGCTTTGAGTATTTTCTAAAACACTGCCATTACTAGATGTGATTAAATAACGGATTAATAACCGATCACGAGTTATTGTCTCATACTTAGAAGTAGTTTTACTAATATATAAAGTATAGTCTTTACCTTGGTAATTTCCTTTCCAAGTACCTACAAACTTGGTTAATAAATTATTTACATCTTTTAGGTAAGTGTTGTCTGGTATACCATCTCCAGCATCAATATAATCTCCCATTTTTTCTACAGGAACGATTGTTTGCGCTCTGCATGATATTGTAGATAATATTATAAATCCTAATATGAATATTTTTTTCATGTTTATTTTAATTACAATTAATAGTTGATACTTTTCCGTTATTATTCAATGTTTTCCGAGAATTTCCAGAGGCTTCAATTTTATACAATTCAATACCGTTAATCCCTATTTGCTCATTTAAAAATTTTAAAAACCCTTTTTCGATACTATTGTTGCTCATTAATTCTGTATAGAGAACATCTAAACCATTCCAATTAATACTGCCGCCTTTTAAAATAACATCATTTATATTTCCTGTAAACCTCAGTTGATATGTTGCTGAACTGGAAACCATTGTTCCGTAAATATTATCAATAGGAATGTTGTTCCTACTGGCATTGAGAAGCAAAATTACAAACGCTTTTACATCTCCGGGAGAAAACATTTTTATCGGCTTAACAGATTGTGTTTCGCCAGCTGCATTTACTCTTTCATAAGGGTCAAGATGGGTATGGATATAGCCTACTGTATTCGCATCTGATGCAAATCTTATCTGATCTGAATTTTCCGTACTCGCAGTTCCGGTAAGGGGTGTAAAGGGACCATTTTTACTTTGCGAATAACCATTCTCAACTTTTAAATTAGTTTTTTTAAGAAGTTCCTCTAGTTTAACAATAAAATTAGGGTTAGCCATTAGTGTTTTCATTTTATCACAGGGATTTACCACCGTTGCAGGAGGAAGACCCGGGCTGCTATCACCACTACCACCCCGATTAGACGTATAAGAATCTGGCGTGAATCCGCTGCTTACAACAGGACTTCTTGGACTGTAATAATAGCTGGAGAAATTACCCGTAGAATTACCAGATTTTCCTATTACAACAACACTTCTTAACCGATCTCCTAAAACAGTACCGGTAGTATTACTTCCACCTCCACTCATACAATCTTCGCAAGGCATTGGCAGCGCCTTGTAAGTAGCCTTATCTTCCCTGTCCAACACTTCCACAATCCCGTCTTCCACAGCGTGATTGTTCTTAAATTGGGCTGCTTTTACAAAACCTTTCTTGAGATCCCAGACGCTGATATATCCGTTGAAATTTCCGCCCTCCATAGACTGGTCTTCTTGTGGGGCAGCTTTGTCAGGATAGATTTCAACCACTGAGGCCTTGTAACTGCCATCGGGTAATTTATACAGGTATAAGCGCTGTTGCCAGATTTCTGACTGGTTTATTTTTAATTCTTTTATCGGGATCACAATCGTTTCAGTACCGTCTTCAGCTTGTTTCACGATCGCACCAGGCCAATCGTAAATAAGATTCTGGAGGTAAACATAATTATCACCCTTTCCTTCATACTCTTTAAACCATTCTTTGGCAGAAGACACTGTTGTGCTCCCCGCAGCGACCACTTCGTCATCCTGCTGGCATCCTGTAAAAAATGCAGCAATCAGCACAGCCGTAATTACAGCTGCTGCTGTCTTAAAATTTTCTTTCATCCTGTAATTCTTTTAGGTTATTATTTTTTTGATCTTAACTGAACAAAAAACACCCTGTTAAGCTGCTGCAGCTAAGGCTTAAAAAGATGTTCTTTTTATAAAGTAAAACAATATTTTCTGTAGTCTTATACACCAATTTATAAGTGTAGGGAACCAATTGATAACTGTTGTTAATTAATTCGATACACCCTAAATTCGAATGGAATTCTCCTGAAAAAACTGTCAAACGATTTTCTGTTCCTGTGCTTTTTCAGCTTTTGACAAATTGTTAATCTTTGAAAAATAAAGAAGTAAAAACACCAACTAATAGTTGGTTTTCATAGATTTGTAAAATCTCTTTTCGAAAAATTATAAAGGGAAAAAAAATTATAAAATCTTAGGACAATGAAAGCTGTTTTTGTAACCATTTTATTTTTAATATTCTCCTCCTCAACTTGTTACTCGCAATTGAGTTCCGATAAAATATTCGAAAGCTTTAAACAGGGAGAGCGCACCAACTGTTCGTCGATTGCTTTTATTAAGGCCGCTTTAAATATTTATGGACTGGATAATCTTTATACAGCAGAAAAAACAGCAGATAGTCTCTTTTATATCCGATTAAAAAACAATGCTTCCTTTCAGCTGAAAAAGGACGAACTGGAGAAAGCTAAATTTTCTGCCGGTTTTGTATTTATCAAAACCAATGAGGAAAGCAAAAGAATAAAGGATTACGCCGTACTGACTTATGCCGTGATGGCCAAATACAAGCAAATTATTGACAGGGAATCGACTTTTGATAAGGCTTTAGAAGATTTAGAAGACGGCGAGGTATACACCCCTACCATTTATAAATATTTAGGTTTCGAAAAAGACAAACAAATAGTACCCTTAAAGCGACTCTCCGGAAGTGAATATTGTGGTGTTGTGGCCTGGTCTACGGCACATGCCGTTTTTGTTTGTGAGGAATACATGGACTACTATGGCAACAAAAAAAACATCTGGGGTAAATATCCCGGACGTTTCAGAATCATCAATACCGAACCGTTGCCAAAAATTTCAGAAAAAACAGATAACGCAGACAATTCAGATTTGTAATTCTTATTTTGAAACCACAGCCCATCCATTAAAGTCCCCCACTGAATATGACACGAGAAAATTATATTCCCTTCAATAAGGAATTCTTGCTCGAACAACAAATAGCCACGTTCTCTGAAGATAAAAAAAAGGTTGATGATTTTAAAAAGCTTTTCGATATTGTCGAACACTACTTTCATTACGAGGCTTTTAACCTGAACCGAAACCTGAAGCAGCATTATGCTTTATTCGATCCCGACCTGAGCCCTAAAGAACGTGAATCGTTTATTGGAAAAAGTGATTTTTCGGTTTTTAAGGAAACCCTTCTTACGGTTTTAAAACACGGAAATTATACCCGCATCGATCAGGAAACTTTAGACCGGGCTTTTAAGGAATCGGATTTGATTGGCCTGAATCTTTCTATCGATTTTAATGCTTTCAAAGATTATGAATTGTACGTTCGCGGATCTCATAAAGCGAAAGAAACGGTTAAGAAATTTATTTTCTGGAAGAAGGAAATAGAAGTCGAATATTATGACCGCGTGATGATTTACCTGAATTATAACGAAGCCGATTATCTAAAAGAGAAAAAAGTAAAATTAGGAAAAATGCCTGTTGATCCGGGGTCTATCGGATTAAAGATTTTTAAACGGGTTCCTAAAAATGATCTTGAAACGATATTCCCAAATGCCATTCCGAGAATGTCCACCAGAGATAAGTTATTCTTTTGGGTACCCGGAATCGGAGGTGGCATCTCGTTATTGAGTACCACGGTAATTCCGGCTTTAATTGGCATGTACGCGGCGTATCAGTCCGGAGAAGCGATTGATTTACTAAACAGTAAAGCTTCGCTAAATCAGGGTTTAATTGCTTTGGGAATTTTATGCGCCTACTTGTTCCGCCAGTACAGCAACTTTATCAATAAGAAAATCAAATACGGAAAAATGCTTTCCGACAGTCTTTACTTTAAGAATCTCGGAAACAACAGCGGCGCTTTCTATTCACTCTTAAATTCTTCGGAAGAAGAAGTGCTTAAGGAAACCATACTGGCTTATGCTTTTTTAGACCGTAGTCCAAATCCGCTCACGGCAGAAGAACTCGATCATCAAATTGAATCCTGGTTTATGACAAAGTTCCAGGCCAACCTGGATTTTGATGTAAAAGACGCTTTAGATAAACTAAAAAATATCGGTCTTGGCTTAGAAACAAACGGAAAATGGGAAGTAATTGCCCTGGATAAAGCCCTCGTGAAAATCGATGAATTATGGGATACTGTTTTTGAGTACAATCAGAAATAAGCATTTAATAAAAAACTTTAGTGCCACTACTGCTTTATATAAAAACAAAAAAGAGGACTATTAGATCCTCTTTTTTGTTGTATAATCTTGTGAATTATTAGTTTTCAACCTCAATAAGGTCTTCTACCGTTTCTCCCATGTCACCCACGGCAACCAGTTCAGGTTTTGAAGCTTTCAGGGCATTAAATCTTTCCAGTTGTTCCAATTCTCCTTCTTCACCACTGAAATACGGGAAAACATCCATAATCGGTGATTCTGAAATAGCCGGAATGGTATAATCTCCCATGGTGTTTTTCATTACCGTAATGGTATTGTCGTAAGCTTCTTTTACATCATTGGCCTGTACCAAAAGATACATATTGGTTTTTCTTTCTTTACCGCTTTCTTCGTCATAAGCCATTAAAGTAACTTTTGACTTAAACCAGCGATCGGCATTTTCAAAAGGATGTATCTCGGCATAATTAGCCACTTTTATATTGGTAATTTTAAATTCTTCACTCACATAGGCAGCCATTTCTTCATTGATTCTGCTTTCTGCTTCTGTATAAGACACAGCGTCTACCAAATACGGTTCTGTAGTAACTTTTTGTCCTCCAGTCTCATCGGTCTTTCTATATTTTACTTTGCATTCGTACCAAATTGCGCTCATTTCTTCTGTTTTTTAAGGTTGCCAAAGATAGATTTTAACGGGCATAAAATCGACAAATTCCAAAATAGATATTCACAATTTCGAATGAATTACAGGATAGATTATTCTTTGTTTTGTAACTCCTTATCTTTCAAACAGAAGCATTTTGCTATAGGGCCAAAACAATTAAAACCCTTCCGACCAGGTTAATAACCGAAGTGGTTAAAGCAAGGATTTCATTTACATTATTGAGTTTTTTCAGGCTCCTGGCCAAATTATCAGCTTCCTCTTTTGTCGCAGTGGTGAGCTGGGTATAACGGGGATTGTTTTGATCCAGTTCCCTTTTCAGAATTTCAAAATACGCATCCCGGAGCGCATCGTATTCTTCTACCAGTTTATCCAGTGCAGGTTCTCCTCCTTCCGTAAAGGCATCCTGCAGGAGCTGCGTTCTTCTGTTATTAAACTGGGTAATCGCTTCTGATAATGATTTTTTTAATTCTTCCTGCATTTTACTTGTCTTTTAGAAGTTCTTCGATTTTGTTTAAGGACGAAATAACAGTGCTGATGTCTGTGCTTTGTTTGGCAATTTCAGCATGCGCTTTGGTCAGTTCTTCAAGTGCCTGACCGAAAGTGACGAGTTGCTTTTTCAGATCATTTTTTTGCTTCATGATGTCATCCCTGTTTCGCAGTCGGTACATCAGAATAATGGTGGCAGTGTCACTGTAAGGCTCGGAATTGCTCTGAGAAATTTTGTTGACATCATAACGTTTGGAATCAACGGTATTGAGTCCCTCCGCATACGAATTATAAATCAGATCGATATATTCGTTCCAGGTTTGTTTATCGGCGTTCCATAACTCTAAATATACTTCGGAAAGGACATACAATATTTCATTATTTTTTTTCACTTCTTTTGCCTGAACGGCTTCTCCAACCATTTTCAAAACATTGGGCAGTTTTGTTTTGACATCAGCCGGTAAGTCGGGCATTTTTTCGATCGCATCATAACTATCCTGCAGGGCCGCCATCGCCTCTTTTGTTTTGTCCGAATACTTTGGGTCTGCTAAAAGCGAGAATGCTTTGTAAACCTCAAATAAATTTTGATACGCCTGTATTCGTGGTTGTAATTGTTTCGAAAAATCAGGGGCTTTGGTATCCGGTAATGCCATTGTAGAAGGACTTGGATGGGTAAGTACTTTTACTTTGTCCTGCTGCGACTTATCAATAGCTGACTGCTCTGATAACGTTGTATAAATTCCCTGTGCTTTTTGTGAGACATCCATCCCTTTTGTGGCTGTTGCACTTCCTAATTCGATAATTTTGGAGGAGGAACAGGAGGTTAAAAACAGTACTAATAGTACAATCAGACTTTGTTTCATTCTATTGGGTTTTAAGGTTGGAACGCTGTTTTGCAGATTCTTACTGTGAAGGAATAAAATTACAAAAAAAGATTTTACCTATTAAAATAAATCAGGCTGATTCTTTGTCTTAAAATCTATTTAATCTTTGAAAGGTGAATATCTCGCCGTCAAAAAAACTACCCGAAATTTCTGTTGCATAGTTTTATTCACCCTAATGCTAAAAATGCAAAATATTCAATAGCTTTGTTAGATACCTAAATCCAAAAATATGAGAACATTAGAGCAATGGTTTGAAGAATATGCAGTAAGTCATCAGAATCCAAAGAACAAAGCGATTCATTATGTCTGTGTTCCGGCGATTTACTTTTCGATTGTTGGTTTATTAATGAGTATTCCGAGTGGTATTATTGCTGCTACTCTGCAATTGAATGCCCCTGTTATAGAAAACTGGGCTGTTGTGGTACTGCTTCTTATACTTGTTTTTTACATTCGGTTATCAGTTGCGATGGCGATTAAGATTGCAATTCTTTCTGCTATCTGTCTGGTTGTAAATTATTATATTGGGCAGGTTTTACCTTTATGGGAGTTCTCTATTGGCGTGTTTGTAATCGTCTGGATCGGACAATTCTACGGCCATAATATTGAGGGTAAAAAACCTTCTTTTCTGAAAGATCTTCAGTTTTTAATGATTGGTCCGGCCTGGGTGGTCGAAAATTTGTTTTCCCGAAAAGGATAATTCCATTGATTCGATATATTTTTTTTAGACAATGGTCTAATGATACGATGATGCCCTGCCCGGACAGGAACGGCATCCTTTTGTGGCGGGGTTCGCCGCAAAAGACACAGTAGATGGCCGGAATTGGCTCCTAAATTCATCAAATTTGTACATATGATTAAACTTAAAAAAGTAATTATTATTGGGGTTGCCATATTATCTAGCTCCTGTAATAAAAAAGATGAAGTTATAAAGCCAAAGAAAGAGCATAATACAAATACAAGAGATTCAGTTCTACACTATCATGAAAATTACTTTAAAAATTTGCGAAAAGAAATGGATAGAATAGAAATGGATAGAATAGAAATTTCTCTATATAAAATTAAAGAAACGGATTCGCAGGACACTACAAAACTTGTTAGAATGGATAGAATTGTAGATGTAAAAAAAATTAAAGAATTTGATTCATTGTTTGATTCAACAAGAAATGGAGGATATTGCTGTTGTCCACAAACTCATTACATAATTGATTTATTCAAGCAAAGAAAAAGATTAAAAAGGTTCAATGTTGATACTTTAAGAGTAAAAAATCAAGCCTTTATTTTTGACGTAAGTTACCAAACATCATATACAATTCCTCTGGCTGTCTGGAACAATTTCTTAACTGATTCAAGAGTTACTGCTAAAAAATAAACTAAAAAAACCTATTTCGTGATGAAATAGGTTTTTTGTTTAGTGACCGCGACAGGGTTCGAACCTGCAACCCTCAGAGTCGAAATCTGATATTCTATCCAGTTGAACTACGCAGTCAATATTTTAAAATTTCAATTTTTTAAATTCCAAATTCCAATTTTAAACTTGGAATTTGGAATTTCTGTTTTTTGAAATTTCTACTAAACTAATAATTTTTTTACAATTGTAGAAATTGTTTTTCCTTCAGCAGTTCCGCCTAATTGTGCAGCAGCCAATCCCATTACTTTACCCATTGAAGCAATTCCGGAAGCTCCTGTTTCTGCAATAATTTTTGCAATTACAGCTTCTACTTCTTCTTCGCTTAATTGTGCAGGTAAGAATTTCTCGATTACAGCAATCTGAGCCAATTCCGGTTCTGCTAAGTCAGGACGGTTTTGTTCTGTAAAAATTCTGGCGCTTTCTTTACGCGTTTTTACCAATCGCTGCAATAATTTAATTTCCTCGTCTTCTGTTAATTCTTCTTTAGATCCGGAAGCAGTGGCTGCCAGTAACATTTCAGATTTAATCGCTCTTAATGCTTCTAACGCTACTGTATCTTTTGCTCTCATGGCTGTTTTAATCTCGTCCATGATTTGTATTTGTAAACTCATTTTATTTTTTTATTTAAATAAGCAGCAAGGCTTATAAATTGATTATTTATTTAAAATTATGACTTCTGTAACACATTATTTGTCCGGCTGAGTCCATTCGGCTTCGCTCAGGATAAACTTAGTCAAAGCCGTTTTAGGTAATTAACCTTAGACTTCGCTCAGGGCAACAATATTTGTTAAATATAAATACTTTTAAAGTCAAATTTCTAAATTCTGTGCGAAGATAAAAAAAATAACCCGAAAATTAAATCCAATTTTCGGGTTATCCTATAATTATGATTGGAATATTAATCTACGTTATCGTGCAAAAATGAATTATTGGAACGTAATTGCAAATCATTATTACTGTCAGTACCTACAGAGATTCTTGAATTGGTTGTATTTGACTGTGTATTTGAAAGATCGATCCCTAATCTTTTGTAAGCAGGTTCTTTTTCAAGTTCGTCAATTCTGGAAACATTATTATGGAATTTATAATTAAATTCTTTTAGTTTCTTTCTTCTTTCTTCCGCTCTCAGACGCAAAGTCTCTTCGATTGTCAATTCTAACGGAGAAACATGATCTGTTGTGGTAAAAGCCGGTTCCTGAGCAAAATCAACTCTTGGCTTCAACGTAATATTCAGTTCTTCAGGAACTACATCTTCAATTACTTTTTCAGCCGGTTTTGAAGTGATCAGGTCGTTTTCAACTTCCATGTATTCTTCCAGCGAATATTTGATGATTCCGTTATCCGAAAGTTCTGTTACCGGAACAAACTGTACCGGATCGTTCACTTTTATATTACGGGTATCATTCGTTAATTCGAACAAAATCTTATTGTCTTCCACAACTGACGGTTCTCTTTTTACTTCAGGTTCTGCTCTGAAAAGAGGCAGATCGAATGAAAAAGTGGTTTGTTCCTCTTTTTCGAAAACTCTTTGCTGAACAGGTTTTACTTCCTGGAAAGCGGGAACTTCCGGCGCAGAGATTTTAAAATCGATATCTGTAATTGGCGAAACGATTTCGAAAGTCACATCAAGGTTTTTGATAAACTCTGACATTACCACTAATTCTTCCTGATTGATTGTCGGAGCAACTGCCACCGGTGCAACCGGAGCAGGTGTTACGGGAGCAACCGTATCTTCCATCAAATCAAAAACAATCTTTTGTTCTGATGAGACACTAGTAGTTTCTGCATTTAAATCAAAAGAAGTTAACGTTCTGTTTGTTAAATTATGAACACTTCTTTGTTCATCTTCTAACGTGTGAATGATTTTTTTAGGCTCTGTATTTACAATTTCATTTTGCTGTTCAACATCAAAACCTGTCGCAATAATAGTCACGGCAATAGCTTCACCAAGAGTTTCGTCTTCACCAACTCCCATGATAATATTAGCGTTAAATCCTGCTTCAGCCTGAATGTGATCATTGATTTCTCCGATCTCATCCAATGTAATTTCATCTGATCCAGAAACGATAAGCAACAATACGTTTTTGGCTCCTGTAATTTTGTTGTCGTTTAATAACGGAGAATCCAATGCTGAAACAATTGCATCTTTTGCTCTGTTCTCACCTTCAGCAACAGAAGATCCCATGATCGCTGTTCCACTGTTTGACAAAACAGTTTTAGCATCACGTAAATCGATATTTTGAGTATAGTGGTGCGTGATTACTTCAGCAATACCTCTTGAGGCTGTTGCCAAAACTTCATCTGCTTTGGAGAATCCTGCTTTAAAACCAAGATTTCCGTATACTTCTCTTAATTTATTATTATTGATCACAATTAGTGAATCGACCTGCTTGCGCAATTTTTCGATTCCTAAAAGTGCCTGTTCCTGACGTACTTTCCCTTCAAACTGAAAAGGAATTGTTACGATACCCACCGTCAGGATCTCTCTTTCTTTTGCCAGTTGTGCGATTACCGGAGCTGCACCTGTACCTGTTCCTCCACCCATACCAGCGGTAATAAATACCATCTTAGTACCACGGTCTAACATTTTTTCGATATCGGCGATACTTTCAATAGCAGATTGCTGGCCTACGTCAGGATTTGCTCCTGCTCCAAGTCCCTCTGTTAAGTTCATCCCTAACTGAATTTTATTTGGTACAGCACTGTTTTGAAGTGCTTGTGAGTCTGTATTACAAACGATAAAATCTACCCCTTTAATACCTTGCTTGAACATGTGGTTGATTGCGTTACTTCCGCCTCCACCGACACCTATTACTTTGATTACATTTGATTGGTTTTTCGGTAAATCAAATGAAATACTTCCAAATTCTGAGTTGCTCATCATCTTTTTGGTTTTGAAATTCTTATTAAATACATTTTTTACTTCTTGACTTGGGGCAAAAAGTAATCCTTTTCGTTTCTTATTCTTTTATTCTGCGTTATCTAAAAAATCTTTGATTTTATCGACATAACGATCAAAAAATGATCTTCTTATTTTTGTTTCGGTAGATTCTTCCTGTGTCACATTTTTTCTGACTTCTCTGTGATCATCGAAAGTTTCTACTCTTTCAACGTAGTTTTCCTCCACTTCGTATCGCTGCTGTACGGGCGGTTGCGGCGGAGTGTTAACATTTCTGTACACCACTTTCGGCTGCTCGTTTACAAGTTCCATTCTAACAGCACTTTGCGTGCTGTTTTCGATACTATTCATGACAAGACCAACTGCTGTTGCAAATAACGGACTTGAAATTTCTTCGCTTGAATTCCCAGCCAGATGCTCATTTGGATATCCGATTCTGGTATCCATTCCTGTAATGTACTCTACTAACTGTTTGATATGTTTCAGCTGTGCGCCACCACCGGTAAGCACAATTCCTGCAATTAATTTTTTACGCGGATCTTCGTGTCCGTATGCTTTAATTTCAGCAAAAACCTGCTCTACAATTTCTACCACACGGGCATGGATAATTTTAGATAAGTTTTTAAGCGAAATCTCTTTTGGCTCTCTTCCTCTTAAACCCGGTATAGAAACAATTTCGTTGTCTCTGTTTTCGCCCGGCCAGGCTGATCCGAATTTTATTTTTAAAAGCTCTGCCTGTTTTTCAATGATCGAACATCCTTCTTTGATATCTTCGGTAATTACATTTCCTCCGAAAGGAATCACTGCGGTATGACGAATGATGCCATCTTTAAAAATAGCCAGATCCGTTGTTCCGCCACCGATATCAATAAGTGCTACACCGGCTTCTTTTTCTTCCTGGCTTAACACTGCATCAGCAGACGCTAATGGTTCTAATGTCAGTCCTGACAATTCGATTCCGGAACTCTGAATACATCTTCCCACATTTCTGATAGAAGAGGCTTGTCCTACTACTACGTGAAAACTGGATTCCAGTCTTCCGCCGTACATTCCGATAGGCTCTTTAATTTCAGACTGTCCGTCGATTTTGAATTCCTGTGGCAAAACGTGAATAATTTCTTCTCCCGGTAACATGGCTAATTTATTCACCTGGTCAATTAGAAGCTGAATGTCATTTTCGCCAATTACTTCTTCCGGATTACTACGGCTGATGTAATCGGTATGCTGTATACTTCTGATGTGCTGTCCGGCAATACCGACCACCACATCTTTTATTTTATAACCTGAATTGTTTTCTGCTTCAAGTATTGCCTGCTGAATGGACTGAATGGTTTGCGTGATGTTGTTTACAACTCCTCTCGCAACTCCTAAACTTTTGGATTTCCCAATACCCAGAATTTCCAGCTTTCCATACTCGTTCTTTTTGCCGATCATGGCAACTATCTTTGTTGTTCCAATATCTAGACCTACTGCAATGTTATCTTTTTCCATTTTCTATTATTTTGTGCAAACTACTTGTTCCGTAAACCTAAGGTCAATTTTTTTGTAATTGTATAACGAACTATCTAAAACTGCTTTTTGAAAAAAGGCTTTATAGTTTCTGAATTTTTTATCAACATTCATCGTTCTGCCAAAATCGATGAAGTAATTATAATTTCTGTTAAACATTTTTAAGCTACCATTAGGCATAATTTGAATTGCAATGATGTTTTTTTTCAAAAACGCATCGTCATAAATTGTGCGAAACAGAGTAGCTAAATCTTCGTTATTTTTTTCATTTATTGCCCCGGAAACAAGCGGAACCCGCGCCGTAAAATTGTCCGACAAAGGCATTTTATTTCCCTCATAGTCAATATAAAAAGACCGGTCGCCATCGTAAACACGGGCGATCGGAGTCTTCTGTTTTACTACCGCTTTCAGAACACCATCGATACTTACAAAAACGTCTGACTTTTCAATCATGTCCTGCGTATCGAGGTTTTTTTCTATCTTATTCAAATCTACTTCATCTTTTCGGATACTGGAAGCGTCTGTTTTATTTTCTATCAACAATTTATTAACCGTTTCAGGCTTTACAAACAGCGTATTTTCTCCTACAAAAACAACGGCCGATTTCTTCAGTTTTCTATTCCCGTTTCGATGCTGGGCAAACGAATACAAAAAAAGTACCAGCCCAAAAATGAGAATTAACCGAATATTTGTCCAATTAAATATTTTCATTTAGCATTTTTTTAATTGACGGAACCATTTCACCAATATCACCAGCTCCTATTGTCACAATTATTGGCGCATCACTGGCTTCGATGGACGCTAATAAATCATTTTTTGCAACAATTCTTTTGTTTGAATTTGTCATTTTACCTAACAGCCATTCTGATGTAATCCCTTCCATCGGAAGTTCGCGTGCCGGGTAAATATCCATTAAAAACACTTCATCGAAGGCAGATAAGCTTTCGGCAAATCCGTCAGCAAAATCTCTTGTCCTGCTGAACAAATGGGGCTGAAAAATTGCCAGTACTTTACGATTCGGATATAACTCCCTAACCGCCTGATGTACTGCATTTATTTCTGTCGGATGATGCGCATAATCATCTATATAAACCAATTGGTCTGTTTTGATCTGATAGGAAAAACGTCTTCTTATTCCGTTGAATGAACCAATAGCTCTTGCAATGGCTTCGGTCGGGGTGCCAAAAGTTTTAGCCATTGCAATAGCCATCAATGCATTCATCAGATTGTGCTTTCCAGGCAATCCAAAACGCAAATTCTGTATCGTTTCTGATGGCGTCTGCACGTCAAAAACATAATTAGCATTTTCTATACGAACATTGAAGGCTTTGTATACAGCCTCTTCATTTATAGCACACTGAACGCCTTCCAGAGGCAATTCCTTTGTGATAAACAGTTTATTTTTATCCTCAACTTTTGAAGCAAATTCTACAAACGAAGCCTCAATAGCCTCACTGGTACCATAAATATCCAGATGATCCGCATCCATCGATGTGATGCAGGCAATATCGGGATGCAGGTGCAGAAACGATCTGTCGAACTCATCTGCTTCCACCACAGTAACGGTTTTTCCGTTTCCGATTAAATTAGAATTGTAATTCTCTACAATCCCACCCACAAAAGCCGTAACATCAGCTCCGCTTTCATACAAAATATGGCCTAAAATGCTTGATGTCGTTGTTTTTCCGTGCGTTCCGGCAACAGCAAAACAAAAAGTGTCTTTTGTAATAATCCCTAAAACTTCAGCACGTTTTTTAACTTCGTAATGCCTTTCGATGAAAAAATTCCATTCGGAATGTGTTTTAGGCACAGCCGGCGTAAAAATCACCAGGGTATTCTCTACATAGTAATCACTCGGGATCAAACTTATATTATCTTCAAAATGAATATCAATACCACTTTCAATCAACTCATTTGTAAGCATTGAGGGTGTTTTATCGTAACCTGAAACCTGTTTCCCGATGTATTTGAAATAACGGGCCAGGGCACTCATTCCGATGCCTCCAATACCAATAAAATAAACGTTTTGTATTTGATTTAAATTCATTTCAATTGCTTTAAGCATTAAGTTTTAGGAGCTAAGCCCCAAACTTATTTAATTATTTATTGAAAGCTTAACGGTGTTTCTTTTATATAAAAAACTAGTCTTTAAGCCTTTGTGTTTTCTCTTGTTTATGAATCAAAAATGCCTAAAATAGCACAGTTCAATTCGTTTGATGTTCTATAATTATGATAAAAAATTACATTATAACAATTTTTTAATCTCCTCTACAATAACTTTTGTAGCATTTGGCATCGCCAGCTTTTTGATGTTATCACTGAGCTGTTTTTGTTTTCCATGATCTTTTAGCAGCGCTTCAAAAACAATACTAAACTGACTGTCCAATTCTGATTCTTTCAGTAAAATAGCTCCTTTTGCATCTACAATGGCCCGGGCATTTTT
Source organism: Flavobacterium sp. LC2016-23 (assembly GCF_009674775.1). Lineage (GTDB taxonomy): Bacteria > Bacteroidota > Bacteroidia > Flavobacteriales > Flavobacteriaceae > Flavobacterium. The sequence goes on from NZ_WKKE01000010.1 coordinate 16,002, forward strand.
GGTCTGATGGTCTTCGGCTACATTGGGTGACGGAATAAAAATTACCGGTTTCCCAACAATACACAATTCTGAAACTGAGGAGGCTCCCGCACGTGAAATAATGACATCTGCCGCAGCGTAGACAAAATCCATTCTTTCAATAAAATCAATGACCCTTACAGCCTGTTGATTGTGTTTTTTATAATCTTCAAAATATAATTTTCCGCATTGCCAGATGACCTGAACATCTTGTGAAAGCATATTTTGCAATTCTTTTTCGATTAACTGATTGATTCTTCTGGCCCCTAAACTTCCGCCTAACACCAACAACGTTTTTTTATTGGGATCTAAGCCGTAAAAAGTAATTGCTTCATCCCTTTTACTATCAATATCTATTAAATCCTGACGCACCGGATTGCCCGTTAAAACAATTTTTTCTTTAGGAAAAAAGCGCTCTAAATTTTCGTAGGCCACACAAATTGCATTTGCTTTTTTACTCAGTAATTTATTGGTAATTCCGGGAAATGAATTTTGTTCCTGAATTACGGTTGGAATTCCTGCTCCTCCTGCTGCCTGTAACAAAGGCCCGCTGGCAAAACCACCTGTACCTATCACCACGTTAGGCTTGAATTGTTTGATGATTCGTCGTGACTCCAGCAAACTTGTTGCCAGTTTTAACGGAAACATCAAATTTTGCAGGGTTAATTTTCTTTGTAATCCTGCAATCCAAAGTCCTTTTATTTCATAACCTGCCTGAGGCACTTTTTGCATTTCCATTTTATCCTGAGCGCCGACAAAAAGGAACTCAGCATCAGGAAATTGTATTTTTAATTCATTAGCAATAGCGATTGCAGGATAGATATGTCCTCCTGTTCCTCCGCCACTTAATATGAATTTATAATTTGTCATATTTTTAAAAGTTATTCGCTTTAAAAAGTATTTTTTTTAATCTTATTTATTTAAAACTGCATTCATTGGATTTCTGGAATTATCTGAAATGGAATACATGTGCTCTTCTTCATAGATTTCCTGTCTTTCATCAACAGGTAAATCTTCTTCGGCCAGTTCTTTATCAATCAGTCTTTGAAGTGCTTCTTTCCTTCTTTCTTTTTCCTGCTGCTCTTCTACAATTTCTTCTTCTTTCTTCGTTACGCTGATGATAATTCCGAGTGAGAAACAGGTCATCCAGATCGAACTACCTCCACTACTAATCAGCGGAAGGGTCTGTCCGGTTACCGGTAATAATTCTACTGCAACCGCCATATTGATCATCGCCTGAAAGATCATCGGAAAACCGAGTCCGACGACTACCAATTTCCCAAATAATGTAGTGGCTTTATGTGATGCGATCACAAATCGGAACAACAATAATAAATACAGAAGCAATATCGAAACACCGCCAACCAAACCATATTCTTCTACAACAATGGCATAAATAAAATCGGAAGAGGATTGTGGTAAAAAGTTCTTCTGAACGCTTTTTCCGGGGCCTAAACCTCCGAATCTTCCGGATGCAATAGCAATTTTTGCTTTTTCAATCTGATAATCATCTTCATCGGGTTTATCTGTCGTAAAGTTTTCAATACGGCTTCCCCAGGTTCCTACCCTGCTGAAAAATCTCGATTCCGGAAATGCTTTTGCGATCAGAAGGAAAAACAACAGCATAGCAACTCCTGATCCTATAATAAATGCAATGTATTTTATTGGATATTTACCGATAAATGTCAGCATAATTACCATGGAAAAAATCAATGCGGTCGTCGAGAAATTCGCCGGTAAAATCAACGCTAAGGTTATAAAAACCGGAACCCAAAGCTGTACTAACGACGTTTGAAACGGTTCATTTTCTTCTTTGGTTTTTGACAAATAACGGGCAACATAAATGAACAGAACAATAGAAGCCAGCGTTGATGTCTGAAACGTGATTCCGATAAACGGTACCTGAATCCAACGACTTGCGTTTGCCCCTGCGATTACAGTTCCTTTCAGCAACGTATACAACAGCAAGATCCAGACAACGGGCAACGCTATCTTTGAAATGGCCCTGAAATAATGGTACGGTACTTTATGAACCCAATAAATAATAAGAAATCCGATACAAATATGTGCCAGATGTTTGACAAGATACCCCAGTGTATTTCCGGTCCCGTGACCAATATAGGCCAGATTACTACTCGCACTAAAAACAGGCATAAACGAAAACAGCGCTAACAGAGCCACAAATGACCATATTACCCTATCTCCTTTTAGTTTGTTTACCAGCTCTTTCATAATTTTAGATTTCTGATTTTAGATTTTAGATTGTTTTTAAACCTTCGGTTTTATATTTTTATTAATTCTATTGTTTACTGTTTTTAAACTGCTGACGAAAATCGATGTTAACTCATTTCCTTCTTTCAGGATTGTTTCTAACTCTGATTTATCACTCCAATTTTTTTCTTTTATAATTTCTAACCAAAATAAAGTTTCATCTGCTTCTTCTAAAACGATATTCATTTTAGAAACAAATTCTTTATCACTTCTTGCTCTGCAAACCGCTCGATAATTAGCTCCTACAGATGTACCGCTTCTCACAATTTGATTTGCAATTACTTTTACAACATATGTGGCGGGTAATTTTTCAGCTAAATCAATTATCTTCAAAGAGAACTTTTTTGTCCTCACCTTCATCTCCTCCGTCGTCATCTCAAGAACTTTTTTTGATTTAAAAGTTTAGAAAACAATCTAAAATCTAAAATCTAAAATCTAAAATTATAAATTGTGTACTGCTTGCTTGAATTGTTTTCCACGATCTTCATAGTTTTCGAATAAATCGAAACTGGCACAAGCCGGGGACAATAAAACGGCATCTCCTTTTTCTGTTAGGCGCTGTGCTGTTTTTACAGCATCGTTCATATTGTTTACTTCGACCATGATGTCGACAACATTCCCAAAAGCTTCTATGATTTTTCTGTTGTCAATTCCCAAACAGATAATTGCTTTTACTTTTTCACGGACCAATGACATTAGCTCGTTGTAATCGTTTCCTTTATCAACTCCGCCTACAATCCATACTGTCGGAACGTTCATACTGTCCAGAGCAAAGAATGTAGCATTTACATTTGTTGCTTTTGAATCATTGATGTATTGTACATTCTGAATTTTTAATACTTTTTCCAAACGGTGTTCCACACCTTGAAAATTAGATAAACTTTCGCGTATTGTTGCATTTCTAATTTGCATCAATTTTGCTACAGAGCTTGCTGCCATTGCGTTTTTCATGTTATGTTTTCCTTCTAACGCAATGTATTCTGTTTCCATTGTAAACTCTTCTTGGTTGATCTTTATTTCCATTTTGTTGTTATTTATAGAAGCCCCTTCATCGAATTTTTTAGACAATGAGAAAGGAATTAATTTTGCTTTTGTTTTATTGTTTTTTAACCATTCTGCAATTGCCTCATCATCTGCATCGTAAATAAGGTAATCGCTTTCGGTCTGATTCATTGTTATTCGAAACTTTGAATTGATATAATTTTGATATTTATATTCGTACCGGTCTAAATGATCCGGGCTAATATTCGTAATTATGGCGATATCAGGTCTGTATTCTATAATTCCGTCGAGTTGAAAACTACTTAGCTCCAGTACGTATGCATCGAACTTATTCTCGGCTACCTGCCAGGCAAAACTTTTTCCGATGTTTCCTCCTAAACCAACATTCAATCCTGCTGATTTCAGCAGATGATACGTTAACATTGTTGTGGTTGTTTTCCCGTTACTTCCTGTAATCCCAACGGTTAAAGCCTCCGTAAAAGGTTTTGCAAACTCGATTTCTGAAATCACGCTGACTCCGGCTTCAATCAGTTTTTTTACTATGGGTGATTTTTCCGGAATTCCCGGACTTTTCATGACCACATCGGCATTCAGAATCAGGGATTCAGTATGCTGCTCTTCTTCCCAGGCAATCCCGTTAATGATAAGAACTTCTTTATAGTTTTCCTTTATCTTTCCGAAATCAGATACAAAAACATCATATCCTTTTTTCTTACCGAGAATAGCAGTACCTACGCCACTTTCTCCTCCTCCTAATACTACCAGTCTCATCTATCTTAATTTTAAAGTAACGATTGATAATATGGCTAACATGATCGCAACAATCCAGAATCGGGTCACAATTTTACTTTCATGATATCCCTTTTTCTGATAGTGATGGTGCAAGGGTGACATCAGGAAAATTCTACGGCCTTCGCCAAAGCGTTTTTTGGTAAATTTGAAATAACTCACCTGTAAAACCACTGAGAAATTTTCTACCAAAAAGATACCACACAAAAGCGGAATCAATAATTCTTTACGAACTGCAACGGCCAAAACGGCAATGATTCCTCCAATGGTTAAACTTCCTGTATCTCCCATAAAAACAGAGGCCGGATACGAATTGTACCAAAGAAATCCGATAAGCGCCCCCACAAAAGCAGATATAAAAACTGTCATTTCTCCCGAATTGGGGATGTACATGATATTGAGATAATTTGAAAAAATTATATTTCCTGAAACAAACGTAAAAATCCCGAGCGCCAGAACGGATATGGCCGAGGTTCCTGCGGCGAGTCCGTCAATTCCATCTGTTAAATTCGCTCCGTTAGAAACAGCCGTGATGATAAAAATAACGACCGGAATAAAAATCAGCCAGGCCCATTTTTCATATCCTTCACCTGTAAAAGCTAAAATTTCAGCATAATCGAATTCATTATTTTTAACAAAAGGAATTGTTGTTGCCGTTGATTTTTCTTCAACAGGCGCAGGTAAAACTACCGTTGTGTTTGCACTTTTATAAATATCTGTTCTTCCGGTATCTGTTCGTACTGTAACAGCCGGATTGAAATACAATACCGCACCTACAATTATCCCTAAACCTACCTGACCGATAACTTTAAAAATTCCTTTCAGTCCTTGTTTGTCTTTTTTGAATATTTTAATATAATCATCCACAAAACCAATTGTCCCCATCCAAAGGGTTGTTACAATAAGCAATACGATGTAAATATTATGCAGACGTGCAAATAACAAAACAGGCACCAGTGTGGCGAAAATGATAATCAGTCCTCCCATTGTAGGAGTTCCTGCTTTTTCATTCTGACCTGCAAGACCTAACTCACGAACCGTTTCACCCACTTGCTGATTGCGCAAAAAGTTGATAATTCTTTTTCCGTAAATCGTAGACAAAAGCAGTGAAAGCATCAATGCCAACGCTGATCTGAAAGTGATGTACTGAAAAACACCCGTTCCCGGTATGTCTAATGTTTTGTCTAAATATTCAAATAAATAGTATAGCATATATCTTTTATTTTAAATTTCAATTTTGAAACTTAAATCCCAAATTCCAACGTTTCAATTGGATTTTGGAATTTGAAATTTTGATTTTGTTATTTCCCCAGTTGATTTAAAATTTCCTTCACGGTTTCCATATCGTCGAAATGATGACGAACACCATTTATTTCCTGATAGGTTTCATGACCTTTTCCTGCAATCAGGATAATATCGTTGGGCTGAGCCAATTGACAAGCGGTTTTAATGGCTTGCTTTCGATCGGTAATTCGTAATACTTTTTTATAATTATGAGCCTCAACCCCTTTTTCCATTTCATCTAAAATCACCTCCGGATCTTCATTTCTTGGATTGTCAGAGGTTAAAATTGCTTTATCACTAAGATCTGTCGCAATTTTTGCCATAATAGGTCTCTTTGTTTTATCCCTGTTTCCGCCACAACCCACAACTGTGATCAATTGTTCGTTTTTGGTACGGATATCGTTAATGGTCTTCAAAACATTGTCCAAAGCGTCCGGTGTATGCGCATAATCTACTATGGCTGTAATGTTTCCTTCTGAAACTATATACTGAAAACGCCCGGAAACACTCTCTAAATCAGACAATAAACGTAATGCTTCAAGACTGTCCATTCCTAACTCTACGGCGGTTCCGTAAATGGCCAGCACATTATAGGCGTTAAAAGTTCCGATTAGTTTTACCCAAACTTCATTATCATTTACTTTTAACAACAAACCTGATAACTGACTTTCTAAAATCTGTGCTTTAAAATCTGCATACGACTTTAAGGCATAGGTAAATTTTCTGGCAACTGTGTTTTGCAACATTACAGCTCCGTTTTTATCATCACTATTGGATAAGGCGAAAGCTGTTTTGGGTAGTGAATCAAAAAATGACTTCTTCACATCTCTGTATTCTGCGAAAGTCGGATGATAATCCAAATGATCGTGTGACAGATTCGTGAAAATCCCGCCCACAAAATGCAAAGCTTCTGTTCTCTTTTGATGAATTCCGTGTGAACTCACTTCCATAAAACAATGTGTTACACCTGCTTCAATCATTTCATTCAGATAATGATTGATCGTGATTGAATCCGGAGTGGTATGTGTTGCTTTATATTCCGTTTGATCTACCATGATTTTTACGGTTGACAACAAACCAACTTTAAAACCTGCTTTTTCAAACAATTGAAACAATAAAGAAGCAATCGTTGTTTTTCCGTTTGTACCGGTTACCCCTACTAATTTTAATTTTTCGGAAGGATTTCCGAAATAATTTGCCGACATAAAAGCCAAAGCCGAATTGGTATCTGAAACTTTTATATAAGTTATCCCTTTTTCAAGAGTTCCCGGAAGCTCGTCGCAAATAATGGCAACAGCCCCTGACTGAATTGCTTTTTCGATAAAATCATGACCATCGGAAAGTGATCCGCGGATTGCTACGAAAACATCTTTCTCTTCGATTTTTCGGGAATCAAACTCAATTTTATGTATATCGATATCCGTTGAACCCGTTACAGATTCAATAGCTACTTTGTATAATATGTCTTTCAGTATTTTCACGATAATTCTAATACTATGGTTTCGTTTTTACTAATCTGCTGTCCAGCCTGCAACGACTGTTTTTTTACTTTTCCTACTCCGTTTACTTTTACTTTTAAACCTAAATTCTCCAGTAAAGCAATGGCATCCATCCCCGGCATTCCTTTTAAATCAGGAATTTGTTTTATTTTCTTTTCTGCTTTCGCGTAATATTCGTTATAACTGTTTTCCTGTTTTGGAATCCTGGAATCCAGTTGTTTGATTTTATTGGTGGAAGGCGCATCTGTAAATATTTTTTGGGCAATTCTTTTAAAAACCGGCCCCGCAACGTCTGCTCCGTAATAATTATTTTTTGATGTATTCGGTTTATGAACGACTACAATACAAGAATATTTAGGATGATCCGCCGGAAAATATCCCACAAAAGAAGAGGCATAATACAAAGCTGATTTTCCTTCTTTTCCTCCATAATTCATCTGGGCTGTTCCTGTTTTTCCTGCCATCGAAAAATCTTTCGAATACAATTTGGAGGCCGTTCCTTTTTTAACCACATTCGACAAAACAGCTCTTAGTTTTTTAATCGTTTCCGGTGAACAAATCCTTGGATTAATTACTTCTGTATCGAATTTTTTAATGGTTTTGTTCCATTCTTTAATTTCAGATACAAACTGCGGTTTTACCATCACGCCATTATTGGCAACCGAATTGTAAAACGCCAGTGTTTGCATTGGTGTAACTGAAACTTCATATCCAAAAGCCATCCACGGAAGTGAAATTCCTGACCAGTGCTTGTCTCCGGGTTGTGGTATATAAGGCCTTCCTTCTCCTTTAAAATGCAATCCTAATGGTTTATCTAATCCATAACTCTTAATGTGATTCACAAACCTAGATGGATTGTTTTTATAATTTTCATAAACCGCCTGAACCATTACTGTATTGGACGAAAGTTCGAAACCGCGCGCTAATGAAACCTTCCCATAACCTCCTCTGTGTGAATCATTAACAGGACGTCCATAATATCTTACCTGCCCACCGTGACTATCGTAAACCGTACTTGTATCTGCAACTTTATCTTCTAAAATCGCCATTAAATCGACTAATTTAAAAGTCGATCCCGGCTCATGAGATTCTGCAACAGCGTAATTTGTAGTTTCATAATAAGATCCGTCTTCTGCTCTTCCTAAATTTGAAATCGCTTTTACATGACCTGTTTCTGTTTCCATAACCACGACACAACCATGATCTGCCTCGTAATCCTGAAGCTGTTTCAGCAAAGCGTGGTGCGCAATATCCTGAATAAATACATCAATTGTCGAAATCACATCATACCCATCAATTGGGTCCACTTCATTTACATCCCGAATAGGTTTCCACTGTCCTTTGGCAATTTTTTGTTTCAGGATTTTACCGTCTTTTCCGTTCAGGTAACTTTTAAAAGCCCATTCAATTCCTTTCCCGACTTCTACTCCTGTGGCAGGATCAATTCGGTCGTAACCAATGGTTCTTTCTGCAATTTTCCCGATCGGATGTTTTCTGACTGTTTCCTGTTCGATGATAATTCCACCTTTGAAAGCACCTAGATTGAATAATGGAAATCCTTTAATTTTTACATAATCCGTATAACTCAGATTTCGTGCAATCAAATAATATCGGTTTTTATTTTCTCGGGCTTTTCTCAGTTCTTTTTCGTAAAAACCTCCTGGTCTGTCCAGAACAGTAGCCAATGAATCTGATAATGCTTTTACATGTTTCTCAAAAGTTTCTGTTTTTGGTGCTTTGGCATCAAATCGAATCTCGTAATTCGGAATAGAGGTTGCCAGCAAACTTCCGTCTGCCGAATATATATTTCCCTTATTTGCCGGAATTACAAAATTCCGAACAGTACGTTGTTTGGCTAATTTTCTGTAATAATCTCCTTCAACCCATTGAATATTGGTCAATTTAACAACAATAGCAATTGCCATCAAAAAGATGAAAACTGCTACGAGGTAAATTCTGTAGGATATATGTTTATCGTCTACTGCCATATTCTTTTAAGGAAACTTTTTTCTTCTTCTTTTTTGACTTCTATCTTTACCGGAGGCACCGTTGAGGGGAAAATTTGCTTTTCGAGCATCTTATCCGATATCGTTGACTCCATTTTCAACTTCATTAATTCTGAACGTCGGTCTACAAATTCAGATCGCAATTCTTTTACATCATTATTGAGTTTTGCAATTTCAAAAACCTTTTGCTCATATCGCTGCGTATTGGCAATCATTATAATAGCGAGCAGAATGATAAAAACAATGAACCTCCAGTTTTTCACGGCGTCATCGTTAATCAGAAATCTTGCTTTTAATATGCTAAATACTCCACCTTTCATCTTACCTATTAATTATATCTTTTCAGCAATTCTTAATTTTGCACTTCTTGCTCTGTTATTTATTTTAATTTCTGCATCATCCGGAACAATGAGCTTTCCGATTGTTTTAAACGGAACCGAGAAATTTCCAAAAAAATCACGTTCCGGTTCTCCTTCAAACATTCCGTTTTTAATAAATCTCTTTACCAGTCTGTCCTCTAACGAATGATACGAAATCACCGACAATCTTCCTCCCGGATTCAGAATTTCTAACGATTGCTCGATAAACTCCTTCAAAACATCCATTTCCTGATTGACCTCAATTCGAATCGCCTGATAAATCTGCGCCAGTATTTTATTTCGGACTCTTTCCGGTAAATATTTTGCCAGTACTTCTTTCAGTTCGTCTGTCGTTTTGATTGGGTAATGCTCTCTGGCTTCTACAATTGTCCTTGCCAGAACCGGAGCGTTTTTCAATTCTCCGTAATCATAAAAAACACGACGTAAATCCTGTTCTTCATATTCATTGACTACACGATACGCATTCAAATCATTTTTCTGACTCATTCTCATGTCCAGTCCGGCATCAAAACGTGTGGAGAAACCTCTTTCCGGAACATCAAACTGATGAGACGAAACGCCTAAATCAGCCAGAATTCCATCTACTGATTTAACACCGTGAAAACGCAAAAATCTTTTTATAAATCTGAAGTTCTCATTAATTAAGGTAAACCTTTCGTCCGGCAATGCATTTGCCAACGCATCTTCATCCTGATCGAAAGCAAATAATTTTCCTTTTGGACCAAGTCTGTTCAAAATTTCTTTCGAGTGACCACCACCGCCAAACGTAACATCTACATACACACCATCAGGTTTAATATTTAAACCATCAACTGTCGGATGAAGTAAAACCGGATTATGATATTCCATTGTCGTCGTCATTAATATTTCCCATTACTTCTTCGGCAAGATCTGCAAAATCCATATCTTCGCCGCTTATTGATTTTTCGTATAAATCTTTATCCCAAATCTCCACAATATTAACCGCAGATGAGAACACCACATCTTTAGCAATACCTGAAAAAGCTACTAAATCCTTCGGAACCAGTAATCTTCCCAATGCATCAATTTCTACCACTTTCACTCCTGCCGTAAATCTCCTGATGAAATCATTGTTCTTTTTTACAAAACGATTCAGTTTGTTGATTTTCTGCATCATCAAATCCCACTCTTCCATCGGATACAACTCGAGACACGGTTGAAAAACAGAGCGCTTCAAAACAAATCCGTTTTGAAGAGAAGAAGCCAATTGCTTTTTCAAAGGTGCAGGCATCATTAGCCTTCCTTTAGCATCGACCTTACACTCATATGTTCCTACAATTGTGTTCAAGAAAATGTTTTACTATAGTTGTACAGCAAAAATATAAAAAAAAATACCACATTCTACCACTTTATACCACTTTGTTGATAAGTTTAACCACTTTCACCCCTAAACGATTAATCCATAGACAATCAACACGTTAGATATAAATTATTTTAGAGACATTATTGTTTAACAATTACAAAAAATACATACCCTTTCTCTTAAAAAACTAATAATTATGCAAATATTTTAACATTCAATACGAACCCCGAAATCACCCCTAAAAGCTGACTTCTAAGCACTTACTAATTCGACAAAAATTATCTAGTTAAAAAAGGGTGGCAAAAATTCATTTTTATTTTTTTAACCCTATATTTGTCCAAATTGAAATTGGCATTACATTAAATGGACAAACACTACAAAAAAGAAGGCAAGTACAGCTATTATGAAGCTGGAGAAGGAACTCCTATCGTTATCTTACATGGCTTAATGGGAGGCCTCAGTAACTTTGATGCTGTAGCGCAATATTTTCCAACAAAAGGATACAAAGTTATTATCCCCGATTTGCCAATATACACTCAGAGCATTTTAAAAACCAACGTAAAGAGTTTTGCGAAATACGTAAAAGACTTTATCACTTTCAAAGGTTTTGACAAAGTTATTTTATTAGGCAATTCATTAGGCGGCCATATTGCACTTTATCACACAAAATTATATCCTGAGAAAGTTGCCGGACTTGTTATAACAGGAAGTTCCGGTCTTTACGAAAGCGCTATGGGAGACAGTTACCCGAAAAGAGGTGATTATGAATACATCAAAAAGAAAGCTGAAGATGTTTTTTACGACCCGAAAATAGCTACTCCGGAGTTAATTGATGAAGTATATGCTACTGTAAATGACCGTATCAAACTGATTAAAACACTGACAATCGCCAAAAGCGCCATTCGTCATAATATGGCAAAAGATTTACCAAAAATGACAGTGGAAACCTGTATTATCTGGGGTAAAAATGATGCTGTAACGCCTCCAAATGTGGCAGAAGAATTTGATAAATTATTGCCTAATTCAACGTTATACTGGATAGACAAATGTGGGCATGCTGCTATGATGGAACATCCTCAGGAATTTAATAATATTCTTGAAGAGTGGCTCGTTAAAAAGAATTTATAGCATCTGACTTTCGACTTTAAGGAGGTCTTAAACACAAAAAACATGAAAATTAATACCGCCGAGTTTATTATCAGTAATTCTGAAGTTTCAAAATGTCCGCAGGATTTTTTGCCGGAATATGCTTTTATCGGCCGCTCCAACGTAGGTAAGTCATCGTTGATCAATATGCTTACCAATCATAAAAATTTAGCTAAAACTTCAGGCAGACCCGGGAAAACCCAGTTGATTAATCACTTTAAGATTAACAACAATTGGTTCCTTGTTGATTTGCCCGGTTATGGTTACGCTAAAGTATCTAAAAAAACAAAATCGGTTTTCCAGCAATTTATTACGGATTACTTCGAAACCAGAGAACAACTGGTTTGCGCTTTTGTACTGATTGACATTCGCCACGAAGCTCAGGCCATCGATATTGAGTTTATGTCGTATATGGGTGAAAGCGAAATTCCGTTCTGCATCATTTTTACAAAAGCCGACAAAATCAGCAAGACCAAAGTGGACTCACATATCGCTGCTTACAAAAAACAGATGTTCGCCAATAACTGGGAAGAAATGCCTCATTATTTCGTAACCTCAGCCACGGAACAAACCGGAAAAGACGAGGTTTTAAATTATATTGATGAAGTAAATCAGGAGGTTTTTAAAAACAACAGTCAGTTTTAAATTCCAAATTTTTAAAATTCCAAATTCCGACATTTTAAAAAATTACAATAAAAAAATCCCAAATTCCAATTTTACGATTGGGATTTGGGATTTCTTATTTTTGAAACTTTCTGTCATCCTGAGCGAAGTCGAAGGCTTGGAATTTGGATTTTTTTTATTGATTTTCCAAATTTGGAATTTGGAATTTGGAATTTCTTTATTGGAATTTCCTGAAAGGATTTATTTCGTCAGTTCCAGCTTTTCTGCAAAATAATCACAGAAATCTTTCATGGTGTCCGACATCTTTTCATCGTCTGTAGCACGTTTGAAAGTATCCGACATGGCTACTAACGTCTGGTGAAAGAAAATTTTCATTTCGTCTACCGGCATATCTTTCGTCCACAAGTCAATACGCATTGTTTCCTTGGCTTTAGCGTCCCAAATAGACAACATGATTGCTTTGGCTTCTTCTGCCTGAACTCCTCCGTCCTGAGCGGTCCAGGTTAATTTTTCCGGAACACGGTTTTCGTCTAATTCTATATTGAATTTAATTTCTGAGTTTATTGTATCTGACATTATTTCTTAGGTTTATATTTTGACTTTTCGAAAATTTCTTTTGCATTCGTTTTTAGCAATTCCGACAGGGTTGCTTTGTTATTTTTCATATAAGAACGGACCATTTGCCAGCCAATCCACGCTCCGACCCTTCCGGGAGAATCGTTGTCGATTTCGAGAAAGAATTTCGAAAATGGCGCAGGCGCTATAAATCGAGTATTTAATTTCGGATCATCGCTATACAGCATTTCATTTTCTATAAAATAACGCCACATATAGCTTTCGTTTTCTTCACACCATTTGATTTGTTCCGGTGTGTATCCCATTTTTTCAGCATCTGTATATTCGGGTAAAAGTAAATCTTTTGCGTACAGTTGTTTTCCTTCAAAAATCATCTGAGAAAGCAGGCTTCTGTCTCCTGACGCTGCAATTTTTCGGAAAGCAAAACTGGAAACCACATCGGGCATGATCTGTCTTTCTTCGAAATTTTGTTTCAGGTAATTGGGAAACTCATAAAACTTATGTTCTTTTCCCAGATACAATTCCAGTGAAACAATCACCAGACTATCCGCATAAATCGCTTTGGCATTATAATCCATCTCGGAAATTACTGTGATTACTTTAGGGATTTTGACTTCAGGAAAGTAATATTTTACGTGCTGAAACAGGCTGTTGAATTCTTTTCTTACCGGTTCAAAATTGGAGTATTTTTTCTGAACTTCCGTATACACTTCTCTCCAGATCGGATCCTGCATTTTTTTAAGCCAGACATTATCATCATTTCCCGGAGGAAAGAAGAACGGATATTGTCTTTTTACTTTCGCTAAATCTTCAGGTTTGGTTTCAAAAAACACTTTGTCAAAACGTTCCACTTTAATATCTACAGGGATTTCTTCAACTTCTTTTTCGACTTTGCTTTTTTGATCACAAGACAAAAAAAACAAGCACAGAAGCACTATAAAGCGATAAATTTTCATTTTATTTTAATTAGATTTGTGTTGCTTGAATTCAAGTATGATTTATACTTAAAAAATAATTCTGCAAATATACATTCCTGTATCTTAAAACTTGACCTATTATGACTAAAAAAAGTACCATTCAAACAGAAAAAGTAAATAAGCACATCGTAGAGTGGCTAAAAGATTACGCTGTTAAAGCAAAAGTAAACGGATTTGTAATCGGAATTTCGGGCGGAGTTGATTCTGCGGTTACTTCTACCTTATGTGCCCAGACAGGATTACAGGTTTTATGTGTGGAAATGCCAATTCATCAGGCAGAAAATCAGGTTTCAAGAGGAAGAGAGCATATTGAGCAATTAAAAAAACGCTTCCCGAACGTTTCAAGTACCCAAACTGACCTGACGGCTGTTTTTGAAGCTTTTAAGAGTTCAGTACCGAAAACAGACGACGATGCCAAAGTAAGTTTATCATTAGCAAATACACGTGCCCGTTTGCGAATGACTTCCTTATATTATTTAGCGGGAATTAACGGCCTTTTAGTTGCCGGAACAGGAAACAAAGTAGAGGATTTTGGCGTAGGATTTTATACCAAATATGGTGATGGCGGCGTCGATTTAAGTCCAATTGCAGACCTAATGAAGTCAGATGTGTATGCTCTGGGAGCATTTTTAGCAATTCCGGAGTCAATTTTAACAGCTGCGCCTACAGATGGATTATTTGGCGACAACAGGACAGATGAAGACCAATTAGGAGCCAGTTACGATGAACTTGAATGGGCGATGATAGCCGCGGAGTCAGGAAAGACGCCAGCTGACTTCAACGGGAGAGAAAAATCTGTCTTTGAAATTTATAAACGTTTAAACACCAGCAACAAGCATAAAATGGATGCAATTCCGGTTTGTTTAATACCAAAAACGTTAAAATAAAACTTTTTAACATTTGTGTGTAATTAATTACAGAATTTATTTATTAATTTTACCGTTCCAAAAAACATGAACAATTCTAAAAAGGTAAAATTATGATTAAAGTATGTCTAGCAGACAATCATCCTGTTACGCACTTTGGCGTTAAGTCTTATTTTAAAGACCACGATCAAATTTCAATTGTTGCCAATGTCGGCAATTTTTCAATGGTTAGAGATATTCTTCAGACGAAGGAGATTGATATCCTAATTCTAGACTTAGAGTTAGAAGGTCTTTCGAGCATCTTTGAAGTTAAATCGATCCTAAAAAATTTCCCAAAGACAAAAATTGTGATTTTCAGCGACCTGGCTGAACAAATGTATGCTCCGAATGCCATTAAAGCAGGAGTTTCCGGGTATGTACACAAAACAGAAAAACTTGAAACATTAGGTCATTCTATTATTAAAGTACATGAAGGAAAAATCATTATCAACGAAACTGTTCGCAAAAACATGGCCCTTATTGCTAAACAAAGCAAGAGCGAACGTCTTTACAGAAAGCTTTCGAATCGTGAAATTGAAGTTTTACGTTACTTAAGTGACGGTAAGAAAAACAATGAAATCTCTAAAATCTTAAATCTGAACGAAAAAACGATCAGTACTTACAAACTAAGATTATTGACTAAATTAAATGTTACTAATTTAGTTGACTTAGTAAACAAAGCTAAGACTTTAGAAATTATTTAATGGTATCGCGACATTACTCTTCCTAGTTTTTTCGAAAATGCATTAACTAATTTTGAGTAATCAACGACCATCGACAAAAGCTCTGTATTATCTGAATTATCAGGTTGTATAGAGCTTTTTAATTCTTCTATAATTTTATCAACCAGATACCAGCGCATAGACATAATGGTTTCAGTCACATATTGTGCAATACCCGCCTGTTTATCTTTGGCAAAAATATTTTGCCCTTCCCAATTGTGCAGTGACACTTTTTCATCTTCCATCAAAATATCGGTCACTTCCTGAGCAAACTCAGGCTGCAAACGCATAAGATATTGTTCGAGACTGAATTTTTCATTCTGATGATAGAAAGCCATGATATCTGTAAAAATATCACGAAACAAATTATTCGAAAGCTCTACCTCATCTTCCTGCAAACTCAGGTAAATTCGCTGATGTACTTTATATTGCCTCTTTTCAGAAATCATTTCGATCTCTCCTTCTTCATTGCTTTTTAAAAGTACGTCTTCAAATTCTTCTGTTTTATCTCCGTAAAGCAATAAAATTTCAATTACTTTTCGCTCCAGACGGTATAATATATCCACCTTTTCCGTTTGCTGCGGCGCTGTATATCCCGGCTCTCCCGGATAATCCTCAGGCGGTCCGTTTCTTGGATCTTCAGGATCTCCTCCTGAATACCCTGTATTATTTGGTTTTTGGTTTCTAAAAACTTCAAAAGGTTTTTGTTCCTGCTTTTGCTTTTTATTCGCTTCCGCAATATCTTTCTGAATCAGCTGAGATAAAGTACTCACCAATACCTGCTCGGAAATATCCATTATTCGGGCACATTCCTGCGTATAAATTTCACGCTGAATACGATCCGGAATTTTCGAAATACTAACGACCATATCCCGAATCAGATCGGCTTTTTTTATGGGATCATTTTTGGCCTCTTTCATGAGGAGCGATGCCTTAAACTGTATAAAATCTTTACTGTTTTCTTCTAAGTAAGCAACCAGATCGTCATGAGAATTTTTTCGTGCAAAACTGTCCGGATCTTCTCCGTCAGGAAAAGCACAAACCCTTACATTCATTCCTTCTTCCAGAATCAAATCGATTCCGCGAATAGAAGCACGAAGTCCTGCAGCGTCACCATCAAAAAGTACGGTAATATTTCTGGTCAGACGATTGACAAGTCTGATCTGATCCGGCGTTAAAGCCGTTCCGGATGAAGCCACAACGTTCTCGATCCCGGCCTGATGGAACTGAATTACATCGGTATATCCTTCCACCAAATAACAATTGTTTTGTTTGGCTATCGCTTGTTTGGCCTGAAAAATTCCGTAAAGGACTTTACTTTTATGGTAAATATCACTTTCCGGCGAGTTTAAGTATTTTGCTGCTTTTTTATCATTCGTTAAAATACGTCCTCCAAAACCTAAAACACGTCCGGACATACTTTCGATAGGAAACATCACACGGCCTTTAAAACGGTCAAAAGGACGGTCTTCTCTGGCTATTGTCAAACCTGTACTTTCCAGAAATTCGAGTTTGTAGCCTTTACCTAAAGCTTCTTTGGTCAAAGCATCCCAGGTTTCCGGTGAATAACCTAAAGAAAACTTTTTGATGGTTTCATTGGTAAAACCTCTCTCCTTAAAATACGAAAGTCCGATTGCTTTTCCTTCTTCTGAATTTAAAAGTGTTTTATGAAAATATTCTTTCGCAAATTCCGAGACCAGATACATGCTTTCGCGAACATCTGTCATGGCTTTTTCGGCATCACTTTGTTCTGTTTCCTCAATCTCAATATTGTATTTCCTGGCCAGATACCGAATGGCTTCCGGATAGGTAAACTGGGAGTGCTCCATCAGGAATTTAACAGAGTTCCCTCCTTTTCCTGTACTAAAATCTTTCCAGATGCCCTTTGCAGGCGACACCATAAACGACGGAGAGCGTTCATCCGAGAAGGGACTCAATCCTTTGAAATTACTTCCGGCCCGCTTTAAATTGACAAAATCACCAATAACCTCCTCTACGCGAGCAGTTTCAAAAACAGAATCAATTGTACTTTGTGAAATCAAAACGTAAAATATTTTTAAAGTTGAGAGCCTGTAAAAGTAAACAAAATCTTTCCTGAAATGTAACGATTTCACATAAAAAAAAGCGCCTCTTTCGAAGCACTTTTTAACTAACTAAACTCACTCATACTTAATTCAAATCAAATCGTAACCCTAATGAAATATTATTTTCCCTGATTAAATTATCCTGAAATAAAGGATTCAAATCATATTTTAAGTATAAACTCATGTCTTTATAACCAATATAAGAACTCAGTCCGTAAATAAAATTATTTACGTTATAATCGCCTTTTATCGTGGTTTTATATTTTAAATCTTCGTCTTCAAATTTTAGGATTTGCTTTGATTTTACATTGATTCCTGCGTAACCTCCAACCCCGAAACGGAAACTTTTATGGGTTCTGAAATAGGTTTTTCCGTCACTTTTTCCTGGTCTTGTAAAATCAAATTCCAAATGCAGCGGCAAAACGATATACACATTTCTAAAACGGGATTCATTCAAATGTACCGGATTAACTTCCAGATTCGTCTGATTTCCGTCTACCACAAAACTGCGGTTATCAGTTGGACGAATATTATTATACATTACCGAAAGTCCGTATTTGGCGTGCAGTAAATTATCGTTTTTCATTAATCTTGAATTGTAGGTAAAACCCCATTCGTAAAAATGCGAACCTATAAAACTGTACCTGGAATCCTGAAGTTTTCCGTCAACCATTGTATTGTTCAGCCCCGTTGCGAAAACAAATTGTGAAGTGGTCCTTTTTTCGCCGTGAACGGAGTCTTTGCTTCTTTTGTTATCACTCCAGTCTTTGTCTTTCCAATAAATCACCAAACCATGTTTTTTGATTGAATCTCCTTCTTTGATTTTGCCGTCTACTTTTTGCTGTACCAAATCGTTAAGTTCATTTTGGGCCAGAGTAACTTTTTCTTCAATAATTACGGCTCTGGCTTCGGCCAGTTCTTTTTTGCGCTTATCCGCTTGTTCCTGCGTAATTTTCCCTTCCGACAACTGAACATTTACAGCTTCAACTTCTTCTTTTAACGCTTGCTTTTCTTCTTTGGTTACTTTCTCTATTTTAGCAGCAATTTGCTTTGCTCTTGACTCAAAAGTTTCCTGCCCCAGTACCTTACTTACAAATAAGAAAACGAGGATTACGAAATAAATAGTAAAATTTTTCATGATTGATTGATTTTTTAAAAATTGATTGTTGATTGTGATTGATGATGTTTATTAATTGTTTATGGTTTATTCCTGCTGATTTCGGTTAGCCAGCGCCACTTTTACCGTTTGATAGTTTTTATTGACTCTGGTAATTACTTTTTCCCTGAACGAAAGCTCCAGTTCACCATCGACCTGATTTAGCAAATCGCTGGCATTAATTTTAATTTTCGCTTTAGGTTTGACAGAATTTTCTGCAATCACACTTTTTTGAGCTGTGTTTAACAACTGTTCTGGCGTTTCGTTTTTAGGTTTTTCAGACATATTGATTGGATAGTTGCCTGATGCTGGTTGCTGATTGTTTTGATTATTTTGATTGATGATTGAAACCTCCGCTATTGGATTTACTGTATTCTTAATTGTTTTAGGTAGATTTTGATTTGAAATTTTTTCTTCTGTTTTTGAATTTTCCGCGTTCTGAAGGGCTTCTTTTTCTGAAACTGCAATTTGATCTTTAGTAGAATCCGCCGCTTTAAAACCTTTTTTTACAACAGAATCTTTCTGAATGTTTTCTTCGATAACTACTTGCGTTTTCGGAATCTCCATATTTTTTTCCTGATTCAAAAAGAAAGTCCCTGCCAATAAAAATCCAATAATACTGGCCGCGATATACAGCCATCTGTTTTTCTTTTTTGGTTTCTTTTCTTCGGCAACACTCAGCATGGCATCTAATCGGTCCCAGGCTTTGTCGCTCGGTTCAATCTTACGCTGATTTAGTTTTTCACGGAAATCCTTTTCAAAATTATTCGGTTCCATTATCTTGTTTTTTTAAAATATTAATTTGTGTTTGCAGCATTTTTCTGGCGTGCGATAATTGCGATTTCGATGTTCCTTCATTAATTCCCAGCATCTTTGCAATTTCATTGTGTTTATAACCTTCGATAGCATATAAATTGAAAACCATTTTATAACCATCAGGCAAAGCGTCTATTAAAAACTGAATCTGATCTGTTGAAAACTGACTGTCGATGGCATTAAAACTCTCTTCTGTATACATCTCATCTTCGGCAAATTTTACTTTCTTCTGAACTCTTAAATACGATATACATTCGTTAACCATGATTCGGCGGATCCAGCCTTCAAAACTTCCTTTGTGTTCAAACCTGCTTAAGTTCGTAAACACTTTCATAAAGGCAGTTATCATTACATCTTCGGCCAATTGAATGTCTTTTATGTATTGTCGGCAAACGCTCAGCATTTTTGGCGAAAACCGACTATAGATCTGCTGTTGTGCCTGTCGGTTATTTTCGACGGCCAACTTTATGATTTCGGTTTCTTCCTGATGTAAACGAATAATTTTCATTAATAAGCGTTCTGGTTTTGTTTTTGGAATAGTCTTCTATTAGCATAGACGAGTGAAGTTGTAAAATGGTTGCATGAAGGTGAAAAAATTTAAATTCCAATCCCGATTAATATGAAAAAAAACTCCAAATACCAACACTAAAAACCTTACAATCAAATAAATAAAAGCATTTATAAAAATTTAAAAAAAATAATTATTTTTAGACAAATATTACAACTCCTCACCAAAGTTAATCTAAAGTTCTTCTTTCGTTTGCAATGTGATTCCTAATTTGATATTTTTGAATGTAATAAAACTGTCGAAATTACAGCTACAATCTCATAAAGAAACACTTCAGCATAAAATGAAAAATATTACCATCCGAAGAGTAACCCTAGACGATATTGATCAATTACAGCAAATAGGCAGACAAACTTTTTCCGAGACTTTTTCAGGATACAATTCTGAAGAGGATATGAAAAAATATTTAGACGAGCATTTTTCAAAAGAAAAACTAACAGTTGAACTCCACAACACCAACTCTGAATTTTATTTCGCTGTTCTGGACGATACGGTAATCGGATATTTAAAACTGAACTTCGGAGAGTCCCAAACCGAATTGAAGGATAGCAAAGCATTGGAAATCGAAAGAATTTATGTTCCAAAAGAATATCATGGCCAAAGCGTAGGACAGGCCCTTTACGAAAAAGCAATTCAGGTTGCCAAAAACAAAAATGTAAATTATGTATGGTTAGGTGTTTGGGAAGAAAATCACAGAGCACTGCGTTTCTACAAGAAAAATGGCTTTACAGCATTTGACAAACACATTTTCAGATTAGGAAATGATGAACAGACGGACATCATGATGAAACTGGAATTGAAAGTATAAGGAGTTTTAAAGTAAAAGAAATTCACTTAATTGCTCCGTCTTATTTCTTTCGCTCAATAACATAATTCACCATCAAAATCAAAGCGTCTTTGTATTCGGAATCTTCAAAGTTCCGAAGTAAAGAAAGTGCTTCCTGCTGGAATTCGACCATTTTGTTTTCGGCGTACCCCAGACCATTATGATCCTTTACAAAGGCAATCACTTCTTTGACGCGTTTTTTGTCTTTATTGTGATTTTTAATGGAGTTGATCAGCCACTTTTTTTCCTGAGGGGTGCAGGTGTTTAAAACATGAATCAGAGGCAGAGTCATTTTTTGCTCTTTAATATCAATTCCGGTTGGTTTTCCTATGGCTTCTTCGCTATAATCGAATAAGTCATCTTTGATTTGAAATGCCATTCCGATGAGTTCTCCAAACTTGCGCATGTTCTCTACCTGAATATCGTCTTCAATAACCGATTTTGCACCAAGTGCACAGCAGGCCGCGATAAGTGTCGCGGTTTTTTTCCGGATGATTTCGTAATAAACATCCTCTGTAATATCAAGCCTTCTGGCTTTTTCGATTTGAAGCAATTCTCCTTCACTCATTTCGCGAACCGCAACAGAGATAATTCGAAGCAAATCAAAATCTCCATTATCGATAGAAAGCAGCAGTCCTTTTGAAAGCAGGTAATCTCCAACCAAAACCGCAATTTTATTTTTCCAAAGCGCATTGATCGAGAAAAATCCGCGGCGGCGGTTACTATCGTCCACCACATCATCGTGTACTAAAGTCGCCGTATGAATCAACTCAATTACGGATGCTCCGCGATAGGTTCTTTCGTTTACCAGGCCTCCCGAAACCATTTTTGAAGTTAGAAAAACAAACATCGGACGCATTTGTTTTCCTTTGCGGTTTACAATATAATAGGTAATACGATTGAGCAATGCGACCTTCGAAGTCATTGATTCGTGGAACTTTTTTTCGAAAAGTTCCATCTCGTTAAAGATAGGCTGTTTTATTTGAGAAGTAATATTCATTTCGATTTCAAATATACTATTTTAAATAAAAAAACGTTTCTATTTTAGGTTAGTATACTAACAATTTACAGAATAATTAAGAAAACGCAGTCAATACATCCTCAATTTAATACCAAAACTGGCCTCTGCTTTTATTACGGAAACAAAGTGAACGAAACAATGAGAATCCTTTTTTGCCCAAAAAAAGCATTAAGAACAAGAATAACTCTCGTTTTTAATGCTTTTTGTTTATTTTAAAATTAGAAAATTTATCCTTCTTTATTTGCCAGTTGCCCGCAAGCAGCATCAATGTCTTTTCCGCGGCTTCTGCGCACTTTACAAACGACTCCAATATGCTCTAAGGCTTTTATATAAGCCATAATAGATTCTTCTGAAGCTTGTTGAAACTCACCATCGTCGATTGGATTGTATTCAATTAAATTGACCTTACAGGGCACATATTTACAAAACTTAACCAGAGCATCAATTGAAGCCTTATCGTCGTTAATTCCTTTCCAGACTACATACTCGTAAGAGATTTTGGTTTTGGTTTTTCTATACCAGTATTCCAATGCTTCCCGCAAATCTGCCAAAGGAAAGTTTTTACTGAAAGGCATGATTCGGGAACGAATCTCATCTATCGCAGAGTGCAGGGAAACTGCCAATTTGAATTTGACATCGTCATCGGCCATTTTTTTAATCATCTTTGGAATTCCGGAGGTTGACACCATAATTCGTTTTGGCGACATTCCTAAACCTTCCGGTGAGGTAATCATATCAATCGCTTTGATTACGTTGTTATAATTCATCAAAGGCTCCCCCATTCCCATAAAAACAATATTCGAAAGCGGATGATTGTAATACAGTCGGCTTTCTTTGTCTATGGCCAGCACCTGATCGTAGATTTCTCCCGGTTCCAGGTTTCGCATTCTTTTTAATCTTGCTGTCGCGCAGAAATTACAATCCAGACTGCAACCCACCTGACTCGAAACACAGGCTGTGGTTCTGGTTTCGGTAGGTATCAAAACCGATTCCACCACAAGACCATCATGTAAACGAACAGCATTTTTTACGGTTCCGTCACTGCTGCGCTGCATGGTATCTACCTTAATGTGGTTGATGACAAAATTGTTCTCCAGCATCGCCCTCGTAGGTTTCGCTACATTGGTCATATCCTCAAAACTGTGTGCTCCTTTACTCCATAACCATTCATAAACCTGGTTGCCACGGAAAGCTTTGTCGTTATTAGCGACAAAAAAATCCCGTAATTGATCTTTTGATAAGGCTCGTATGTCTTTTTTCTCGATTTGCATGGTGCAAAGTTAATCACTTTTGTTATTTTTTCCTGATTTTTATAACCATTCTTACTTAAAACCAAGAAGACGGAAACATTTTTTTGAAAATTTCTACTGCTGTATTGAATCTAAAACCTTTG
This sequence comes from Flavobacterium sp. LC2016-23, assembly GCF_009674775.1. GTDB lineage: Bacteria > Bacteroidota > Bacteroidia > Flavobacteriales > Flavobacteriaceae > Flavobacterium. The sequence goes on from NZ_WKKE01000010.1 coordinate 39,389, forward strand.
CCTGCTCACTTTCTTTTTGCAGGTTGTTATTTTTTTATTCTTTGAAAGTTCCTGAAAATTAAAAAGGAAACTTAATTCAAATAAAAAAACCATTACATCTATAACAATCAACACTTTAAGCTACATAAATACCTTTTCAGAAAAAAAACACCTCTCCAAAAACACTTCTTTACCTTTTTATTATAAGTTTTTAATAAAGTTCTAACCATGATTTTTATCAGTTCTCTTCCTATTCAATCGTAATAAATTTGCTACAAGAAAAAAGAAGCTGTTTATATCATCTCAAAAACAAGCTGAATTAACTAAATACCACATACAGATGAAAACGATCAAATCAATTTTATGGGCAATAGTAATCACATTGTCATTACAGGTAAACGCACAAAGAAGATATAGCGTTGCAAAATCAACTTTTGAAGTCGCAGGTACTTCCAACATACACGATTGGGTAATGCGATCTACTGAAGGAACAGGTAGCGCCATTTTAACGATTACGGATTCTAAGCTGACAGATATTAAAAATTTAACGATTACCTTATTAGCAGAAAGCATCAAAAGCAGTAAAACAAGCATGGACGATGTGGCTTATGAATCTTTAGATACCAAAACGCACAGAAATATCAGATATGTTTTAAAATCTGCCGACAAAATCAACGAAACCACCTGGATGCTTACCGGAACTTATACCATAGCGGGTGTTAGTAAAGATTACAAAACCCAGATACGAATAACAAGCAATGATAATGACACCTTTACATTACAAGGCTCTAACCGAATGACCTTTGTTGACTTTGAAATGACGCCGCCAACAGCTGCTCTTGGGGTAGTTAAAGCAGGTAAAGAATTAACCGTCTTGTTTAATATCACTCTAACCGACTATGCTAAAAATGAAAATGTTCTAGTTATCAAATAGGAATTTAAATCCTGAAATAAGAAGTTAACGCAATTTTTGAATAACTAAAAAAGCAAGTCTCTGCACTAAAGGTACAGAGACTTGCTTTTTTTAAACAGGGATTTTGAATCTCATTTTCTTCTGCAATCCGAACTGCCTGACAGAAAAAAACATTGTCGTTAATAATTAAGATTTTTAATACAATTTATACAATGATTTTTATCATACAAATGATTGTTTTATGGGCAGACCTTTGAATTGGATTAAGATAGAAGCTTTAATTCTAAATAAATCAATTCTTTTAAACAAAAACATGACAAAATGAAAACTAAAAAAATCAAACTATTCGCATTTATAGTGGCATTCTTAGGAATTACCTCATTTGTATCGGCGCAGAAATCGTATACCTTAAATGCTAAATCAGCTTTTTCTGTATCCGGAACTTCAACATTACATGACTGGGAAATGAAATCAGGTTCGGGAACAGGAACGGCAGGTTTTACAATTACCAATTCGAAATTAACGGATATTGGATCGTTGTCTGTCACCCTTTTAGCAGAAAGCATAAAAAGCGACAAAAAAAGCATGGACAAAGTGGCTTATAAGACTTTAAAAACAGATAAAAACAAAAACATTACATATACCCTGAAATCTGCCGAAAAAGTAAATGAAAACACTTGGGAATTAACCGGAACCTATACTATTGCCGGTGTTAGTAAAATTCTTAAAACAACTGTAAAAACAACTATTACGAAAGAAGGGGTAAACCTGCAGGGCTCTAATAAAATCACTTTTACGGATTTTGGAATGAAATCACCTACCGCGCTGCTTGGAACCATAAAAACGGGACAGGATCTAACCTTAAAATTTAATTTGAACTTTAATTTATAAACGCCATGAAAAACATATATATCCTGTTTATAGCATTAGTAAGCACATTTAGCATTACTGCACAAGTAAGTTTTGGGCATATCCAGAATCAAATTCCAAGAAATCAGAAAGGAATTAATCAATTTGATGTCAAAAAAGATACGGTTTCTTACAAAGGAATCAGTGTCGATATGGGAGCGGCTTTTGCACTTCAGTTTCAGGCTTTAAATTCGTTTAACGATCAAAAGAACCTGGCTTCTGCACCAAATTACAGATTAAACAATCTGGAAAACAATTTTAATTTACCCAATGCCAATTTCACGATTGGTGCCCAACTATATGATGGTGTACGCGTTAACTTAGATGTTTACCTGGCCTCAAGACACCATAATGAAACCTGGGTTAAAGGAGGTTATTTGCAAATTGATAAACTGGACTTTATCAAAAAAGATTTCCTGGCTGATTTTATGCAGTATACCACAATTAAGATTGGTCAGATGGAGAATAACTATGGTGACGCTCACTTTAGAAGATCCGACAACGGAAATGCACTTATGAATCCATTCGTCGGAAATAACATCATGGATGCCTTTAGTACAGAAATGGGAGCCGAAGTTTACTATAACAGATCAGGATTTGTGAGTATGATTGGAGTTACGAATTCTAAACTAAACCAAAATGTGCAGGAAATTGTTCCAGCACCGGCAACAACCACAAAACCAGATTCCAACACCACTATCAGCCCTTCTATTCTGGCAAAATTAGGCTGGGACAAACAAATTAATCAGGATTTAAGAATCAGGTTAACCGGATCTTATTATCATACGGCCAATTCCAGCGGAAATTTATATTCTTCTGACAGAGCAGGAAGTCGTTTTTATGGTGTAATGACACATCCTGAATATGCGATTATAAACCCGGCTACAGGAGCTACAATCAGTACTGTTGCAAACAACTTTGATCCAACAGCAAACAAGGACACAGGACGATTTAATCCCGGATACGGAAACTGGGCAACCTCATACATGGTAAACCCTTTTATCAAATATAAAGGCCTTGAGTTTTTTGGAACTTTAGAATTTACCTCCGGCGGTGATTTCAAAGGAACTGATGCTTCTCGTAAAATAAATCAATATGTAGGAGACTTAGTATATCGTTTTGGAGAAAATGAACGATTTTATGTGGGTGGTAAATACAACTTAGTCGACGGAAAACTTTCGAATGCAAGTAATCAGTCCATTCAGATAAACAGATTTGAAGGTGCAGCAGGGTGGTTTATGACTAAAAACATTCTGGCAAAATTGGAGTATGTAGATCAAAACTACAAGAACTTCTCTCAGTTTAACGGAGCAACACCCAACGATCTTTTTGGCGGCAACTTTAAAGGACTTATGTTTGAAGCAGTAATTTCATTCTGATAAAATGTTCAAAAGATGTATCTTTTTAATCACGGGTTTAGCAACTTTCTTTTTATTAGGAAGTGCTAAACCCAGCTTTTTCGCAGATGATACCACTTTGGTAATAAATAAAATTAAAATAGAAATTACCGGACTATCAACTGTGGGCCATTATAATTGCTCCAGTATCTTTGCTACAAAAGATACTATTTTCCTGAATTCAAATAAAAAAAACATTTTTAATACCGCTATCAAAATGACTAATTTTGATTGTCGTAATAAAATAATGACCAGAGACTTACAAGGTACTGTTAAAGCAACCGAATTCCCTAATAGTAACGTTGCTATAACAGATATAAAACAGTTTGGCAAGAATTACAAATGCAGTTTAAGCTTTTTTATTACGGATAAAACATTAAAATACAAAGACTTTTATCTATACACTGCTAACGACAAAATTCAGGGAACACTGAATCTTAAGTTTTCCGACATTGGTCTGGAACCTCCGATAAAGATGGCTGGATTAATAAAAGTGAAAGATGATATTGTAATTAATTTTTATTTGTACAAGGATTAGAATCTGCAAAAGCATCTTATCCATACTATTATCGTTCTTCTTCAAAAAAATATATCTCAACTTTACAAAACTTAAAAATTTGGCACGGGAATTGTCTTGCTGTTAAAAGAAAAATACGATTACAAAGAGCGCCTAATTTTAAAATTTGTACTTTTATTTTTTCAGCTTTATAACCTTTATATTTTATCAACTTTAAAAATTTAATTAATCATGAAAAAACAAATTTTAAGCTTAGCTCTTATTGCTTTATTGGGATTCACTGCACAATCCTGCGGAGATAAAAAAGAAACGAAACCTGAAGAAGAATTAACTCTTGGAAACAAAGTAGATACATTAACAAATGATATCGAAGAAGTAAAAGACAGTGCTGTGGTTAAAGCAGAAAATGCTGCCGCTAAAGCCAAAGAAGCTTCAGAAAATGCTGCACAAGACGTAAAAGATGCTACTAAAAAAGCAGCTGAAGATGTAAAAGATGCCACTAAAAAAGGCGCAGATAAAGTTGAAGCTGCAGCCAAAGCAGCCAAAGACGGAACTGTAAAAACAGCTAAAGAAGTAAATGAGGCTTTGAAAAAATAATTTTTTTTTAGAATTCAAAATGGAAACCATTCGTAATTACGAATGGTTTTTTTATGCCAAAAAGTTAGCCGATATTTTTTGTATTTTTGTGGTTTAAATTTAGAAGAAATCCCATGCATTTTATATCCCAGGAATTAGAAGATTACATCGAACAACATTCTGAAAACGAACCGGAATTACTGGCGAAATTAAACAAGGAAACGTATCAGAAAATACTCTTACCGAGAATGCTGAGCGGGCATTTTCAAGGCCGCGTTTTAAGCATGCTTTCTAAATTGATCCGCCCCGTAAATATCCTGGAAATTGGAACGTATACCGGTTACGCCGCTTTATGCCTTTGTGAAGGAATGCAGGAAAACGGTCAATTACACACCATTGATATTAAAGAAGAATTAGTTGATTTTCAACGAAAGTACTTTGATGCATCTCTATGGGGGAATCAAATTTTTCAACATTTGGGGGAAGCTATCAATATCATTCCGACTCTGGATGTAAAATTTGATTTGGTTTTTATCGATGCCGATAAAGAAAATTACCTCAACTATTGGGAAATGATTGTTCCGAAAATGAATAAGGGCGGAATTATTCTCTCTGATAATGTTTTATGGAGCGGTAAAATCCTGGAACCGGTGCATCCGAATGATGTGAGTACAAAAGTCCTTTTAGAATATAATTTACTCTTGAAGAACGATCCGAGAGTTGAAACGGTTTTGTTGCCAATTCGTGATGGTTTGACGGTGAGTAGAGTTTTATAAAATTAAGTTGTTTCATTTCGCGGAAAGAGAAATGACTTAACATAATAACGTCCTGCTGTAGAAGCACTGGATGTGATTTCTCGTTCCTCGAAATGACAAATCTAACTTAAATTGCTCTTAAAAAAAACCTTAGAATCTTAGGACCTTAGAACCTTTTTTCAAAAGTTTCCGGAAAATATTGAGGCTTTAATTTTTTATACACCAAATAAATCAAAGACCCGAAAAGTGCTCCAAAGAAATATCCCGTAAGTATGTCTCCAGGATAATGCAATCCAAGGTATATGCGGCTGTAAGCAAAAATTAAAGGCCACAGGAACAGGAGTCCCAAATATTTAAAATGGCGTTTTAAAACTAAGTATAAAAAGGTGGCAACAGCCATTGTATTGGCAGCGTGACCTGAGAAAAAGCTAAAGGACGTCCTAACCTGAACAATTCGGATAAAAGATTTGATTTCAGGATTATTGCAGGGACGCAAACGCTCAAATGTATGTTTAAACAAATTGGTTGTCTGATCTGTAAAAGCAATTAAAACAGCTATAAAAAGCAGTACATACAAGGTTTGTTTTCCTCCAATTTTTTTATAAATAATAAAAAACAGGAATACAAAAAAAGGTGTCCAATACAATTGATTTGTAATGATCAGCCATAATTTATCGTAATTTTCAGAACCTAAACCATTAAGATACACAAAAAGACGGGTATCCAATTCTTGTATTTTTTCGAGCATTATAGTTGGCGTTTTACAGGTCCTGAGATAGAATCAATATCTTCTTTTACTTTATTTATTTCTGTAGCGGTATCTCCTAATAGATTACCGGATAAATTTGTAGTATCGCCTAACAAGTTGGTTTTTGCATCGTTAATCTGTGCATTGATATTTCCGGTGATATCTGTCAAAGATTTTGTATCAAGGCCATTTGCCTCTGCCCCTTTTTGAATTTCACTTTTAATGTCATTTGTAGCATTTTTTAACTGGGCCATGGCCTTACCCATCGTACGCGCAATTTCCGGCACTTTGTCTGAACCAAAAAGCATTAGTACTATAAACAGTATAAAAACTAGTTCTCCTCCTCCTATACCAAACATATCTTTTATTTTTGTGTGCCACAAAGATATTAAATTTTGCAGCTGAGAGTTTTAAAATTTACTTAAAAAGCATAACTTAACCTATTTATTTTAACCACAAAGTTCACAAAGATCTGACAAGATAGGTAAAGGAAATTTTTCCAGTACTAGCTTAGCAGCTTTGTGAACCCGGTAGTTAACTTTTTAATTTTTAGTCAAACTTTGACTTCTGTTCTACTTTTGGCCAGGAATTATTGGTTACATCAATATCAGCAGTCATTAATTTTGGATCAATCTGAATACTTTTGATCGCTTTTTCGGTTGCATATACTTTCTTAGCCGTATCATTATTTTTTCTCCAGATTTGTGCCGGATACTGGAAGTTTTGCACAGAACCATCTTCGTAAGTGATCTCTACCAAAATTGGCATGATCATTCCGCCCGGTTTGTTAAACTCTACTTCGTAAAAATACTTAGGTGATTTCAAACCTGCCTTTTCTTCCGCCGAAAAAGTCTGATTTACGTAATCTGCCAATAGTTTTACATCTTCTACTTTTAATGCTTTTTTCTTATCCGTATTTACTTCGGCATTATCTCCGGATACTAAGTAAACAAATGGTCCTTTTTCGAATCCGAAACGTCCTTTTCTAACTTTCACGTCTTTAATATCTGCTGTTGGCGTTTCAGAAACATAATACTGTTTCACTTCTTTGATTCCGATATCTACAAAATCTGTTGAATAAAACCATCCTCTGAAAAACCAGTCTAAATCTACCGCAGAAGCATCTTCCATAGTTCTGAAGAAATCTTCCGGAGTCGGATGTTTGAATTTCCATCTGTTGGCATATGTTCTGAAAGCATAATCAAACAGCTCTCGCCCCATAATCACTTCTCTTAACATGTTAAGTCCTGTAGCCGGTTTTCCGTAAGCGTTATTACCAAACTGCGCAATGGTTTCAGAGTTTGACATAATTGGTTCTAAAAACTTCTGGTCACCACTCATGTAAGGAACAATATTTTTTGCAGGGCCGCGTCTAGACGGGAAATTCGGATCTAATTCCTGTTCTGCCAAATATTCTAAAAAAGAATTTAAACCTTCGTCCATCCAGGTCCACTGACGCTCATCTGAATTGACAATCATCGGGAAGAAAGTGTGGCCCACTTCGTGAATTACAACCCCAATCATTCCGTTTTTAACTTCTTTACTGGTCACTCCATTTTCATCAGGACGACCAAAATTCCAGCAAATCATCGGATATTCCATTCCCTGGTCTTCGGCAGAAACAGAAACCGCTTTTGGATAAGGATAATCGAAAGTATGTGAGGAATAACTTTTTAAAGTATGTGCCACTGTCATGGTTGAAGTTTCTCCCCAAAGCGGATTTGCTTCTTTAGGATAAACAGATTCTGCCATAACAATTTTACCACCCAGTTTTACAGCCATTGCATCGTAAATGAATTTTCTTGACGAAGCAATTCCGAAATCACGTACATTTTTAGCACTGAATTTCCATGTTTTTTTCTTATCAGAAAACCCTTTTTCAGCAGCTTCAGCTTCAGCCTGCGTTACAATTACTACTGGCTTATCAAATGATTTCTGAGCCTGTTCGTAACGTTTTACCTGTTCCGCTGTAAAAACTTCGGCTCTGTTGGTTAACTCTCCCGTTGCATCAATAACGTGATCTGCAGGAACCGTAATGTTTACATCAAAATTTCCGAAAGGAAGTGCAAACTCGCCGCTTCCCCAGAATTGCATATTCTGCCAGCCTTCAACATCGTTATAAACAGCCATTCTTGGGTAGAACTGTGCAATTACGTATAATTTATTTCCGTCTTTTTCAAATAATTCATAACCGGAACGCCCACCTTCTTTTCTATAATTATTGATGTTATACCACCATTTTATAGCAAGTGAAATTTTCTCACCCGGCTTCAAAGGAGTGGTCAGGTTAATACGCATCATGGTTTCATTGATCGTGTAGGACATTGGATTTCCTTTAGCGTCTTTCACCTGTTCGATATTAAATCCACGCTCCAAATCTTTCTTCAGATATTTACCGGAAAAACCGTCAATTGCCAAAACCTGATTTATTTTTTCACTTTCAGCCAAAGAAGTCTGAGTGTTTGCTTTAGCCTGATTCTGATCCAGCTGAATCCATAAGTATTCTAAACTATCCGGAGAATTATTCGAATAGGTAATTACCTCAGAACCTGTTAGTTTTGAATTCTTATCATCCAATTCGATATCAATTTTATAATCTGCCTGTTGTTGATAATACGCAGGTCCCGGTGCCCCGGAAGCGGTACGAAACATATTAGGTGTTGCCAGTAAATCATACATCTGGCTAAATTTGTTCGTATCATATTTACCTTGTTGTTTGGGAGCAACAGGTGTTGACTTCTCCTGAGCTATCATCATAGCAGGGAAAAGTAAGAATAAAGAAAGCTTCTTCATAAATGCTTTTTTGGTTTTTTTTGAGGTTGTGAAAATAACAATTAATATGATAATTCTACCTATCAATTAATACTTTAACACTTCTTTCCTTGAAGATTCCGTAAAGAGAATACTCTTTTTGGTTCCAAATGCTGAAACATGTGTAATATTTTGCTGCTCACCATTCCAATCCACCAAAACAGAGTTCGAAATTTCAATTGTTTTGAACTTATCGATGTCTTTTATACGCGAATAACAAACTAAAACATCACCTGCTTCTACTTCTTTAGACAGGAAAGTAATGGTTTTTAACTGACCGTCTGTCTTTACCGAAAAATTATCGGCAAGGTATTTTTTTAATAAATCAACGTCTGCCTGAGTTTCCCTTTCTGTACCCACGAAGGTTTTTTTGTGGTACTTTTTTTCCATTCCGTTATTCAGATCATCAACAAAAATGCGGGAAGTAATCTGGATCATTTTTTTCTCGGCCACATAATTGACCTGAAAAACACCCATGTAAAATTTATGAAAAGTAAACGCCGAAAGTGATAAAAATAAGATCCCGATTAAAGGATAAACTAATTTATTTTTCATTTTTGAATAATAGTAGCTTTTTTAAACTCTTTATTTTTATTGACCATAAAATCCATCAACTGGAATTTATCATCCGGTTTTAAATATTTTTTTGATTCGGCATCGTTGGAGCAATACATTAAAAAAAGCTCAATTTCGTCCGGTTTTAAGTCTAATGTTTTGCTGAAAAATTCAGGCGTAAAATTATCTTTCGCATATTCCGCAAATGCAATATCAGAAATCACATCTTCCTCTACATCCTCTTTTTTACGAAGCAGTTTCTTTACATCTTTAAAAATACGAACAAAATCAGTTCCGTATTTAATGGTCTGATCGGAGTACATTACCGTATTTTTCGCCGTAGACTGCCTGTCATCTTCGAATTGCATGTCTACAAATTTCTGGGACCCGCCATCCAGCGATTTTACTTTTAAATCTTTATGAACCACAACCTCTTTCAGCTGATTGTTTACCAGATCTAATTTTGCTAAAAAAAGTATTTGAGAACAGTCTTTCTCTGTTAAGACGATCTTTTTTGACTGAAACGCCAGACCCGAAAATAACAAAGTATCTTTTGGCTTTGCCATAATATCAAACAATCCGCCGGCTCCGATAAACGTTCTGACATTTGCATTGATATTCATTACATAACCACTCTCTATGGCAAGAAAATCATTGGTGACCTGACCGTGTAATGATTTTCTTGAATTGCTCTGACCTAAAACGATTTGACAAAATAAGCACGCAATAAGTATTCCTAATTTATTTTTCATTTTCTAGAATTATTAAGTATTTCCTGGCTAGTTCGGTGATCAAAAACATGCTCATTGTTTTGTTCTTTGTATTCAAAGATACAGCAAATTCGGCATCATCCACACAATATAATTGAAATCCTTTTATATCAGCCAACGGAATTCTCAAGCGATTCGTATAATAATCCTCTTCAAAAAGATATTCTATTTTTCTAAAAAGAGCTTCTTTTTTCTCTACATTAACCTCTTTTTTCAACATAGTAGTCCGACCCGAAATAGCATTCAGCAAGTTATCTACCGAGGTTGAAGTTGCTGTATATACTTTTCTTTCAGCCGGCGTATATTTTTTTTGTCCGTACGGAATAATCCCCAGATTTTCAGCGGTAATATTGGCATTTTCATTTACAATTACTTCTTTTAGTTCCACTTCACTGGCTGCCATTTTAATAACAAGCAAAGCCTGATTTAAATCTTCTGTTGTAATGCGACGTTTGACCGGATCTAAATTAACCGCGGAAAAAACCAGAACATCGCCTTCTTTCGCCACAATAGAAAATCTGCCTTCTTTATCTGAAACCGTTGAAACCTGGCTGTTATTATTGATAATGTTTATTCCTTCAACTGTTACAGACTCCGCTAAAATCTGTCCCAGGATTTCTTTTGGCGCAGGCGATTGACCAAAAGTAATTTCGGCAATCATTAAAAACAGGGCCAGTACAATATTATTTGTTTTCAATCGCAAGTATTTCTTTATATTTCACCGCTAATTCGCCCAGCAAAAATTCAGTTGATGTTTTGTTTTTAGAGTTCAATACAACCGTAAATTTATCATTATCGACAGCGTAATACTCGAATCCCTTTACATATTCAGCAGGAATCGAAAGTCTGTTCACAAAATGATCAAGGCTAAACATACTTTCTAAAAGCTTCATAAAAAATTCTTTCTTCTCTACTGCCACTTCTTTCTTCAGCATTGCCGTCCTGCCTGAGAAAAAATTCAATAAAGGATCTGCTGAAATCGATCCTCCGGCCATTGTACCGGCATTTGCGCTAGGATTTAAAGCAGTAGCCGTATGTAACTTTCTCTCTGCTTCTGTATAGGATTTCTGCCCCTGCGGAATAATTCCCAAAGAAACTGCATTGATATTATTATAATTTCGAACAATAACCTCCTGCAGCTGATGCACGACCAGGCTTAACTTTACAGTAAAATTGAGATCCGAAAAATTTTCCTGAGTCAGTACCGTTCTGTTTTCTTTAAATTGTATGGAAGAAAAAACAAGCGTATCCCCAGCCCTGGCCTTGATCGAAAAAGTCCCGTCAGCATTAGTCGTAACCATATTTTCTGTTTCTGCATTTACCACATAAACTCCTTCCAGATCATAGGTGTTGGACGTTATCTTTCCGTTAATAATGATACGTTCCTGATTTTGTCCCCACACAGTCTGGCCCAAAACAATAATTAAAAAACACAAAAACTTATCAGTCAAAATAAAAAAATTAGATTTATTCTTAAAAGTGTAAAAATATCGTAATGTCTTCCAAATTTAATATTAACGTCATGGTAAAAATATGTTAATTAAACTTTGAATTACCAGCTTAAAAAAGGAGATTTTAATATCTTTAGCGGCATCAATATGAGTTAAAATTTTATGAAAAGCATTATCATCGCCAGCACCTCTACCCTGCATGGAGGCAGCTATTTAGAATACTTACTACCTACGCTACAACAACATTTTACCAACTGCAAAAGCATTTTATTTATTCCATTTGCGAGACCGGGCGGAATCACACACGACGAATACACTGAAAAGGTAGCCATCGCATTTGCAACAATCAATATTGCCGTAAAAGGGATTCATGAATTTGAAAATCCTGAAAACGCTATAAAAAATGCGGAAGGTATTTTTACAGGAGGCGGAAATACTTTTCTGCTGGTCACACAATTGTACCAACAAAACCTCATGCAGTTTCTTTCTGAAACGGTAAAGAACGGAACACCTTATTTAGGAACCAGCGCAGGAAGCAATATTTGCGGTTTATCGATGCAAACGACCAATGACATGCCTATTGTTTACCCTCCAAGTTTTCAGACTTTGGGATTAATTCCCTTCAATCTAAATCCGCACTATTTAGATCCCGAAACACAATCCAAACATATGGGAGAAACACGTGAAACGAGAATTAAAGAATTCCACGCCTTCAATTCCATACCTGTATTAGGATTACGAGAAGGAAGCTGGCTGGAAGTAAAAGGGAGCAAGATCACTTTAAAAGGAGATCTTTCTGCTCGTTTATTTTTAAAAAATCAAGATCCGAAGGAACTAATAACTGAAAGTGACCTCAGCAATCTAAACTAATTTCAAACCATATAAGTCATATAAATTCATTTAAGTAAGGCTGACAAAAAAAACTTATAATAACTTACATCACTTATATGGTTAAAAAAAAAGCAAAAAAAAAAATCCCCAAACAATTTGTTTGAGGATTTTGAAGAGCGAAAGACGAGGCTCGAACTCGCGACAACCAGCTTGGAAGGCTGGAGCTCTACCAACTGAGCTACTTTCGCATTAACAGGGTGCAAATGTAAACAATTAAATCATTTAAAAAAATAAAAATCAATAATTATTTAACTTTGATAAAAAAACCGAAACAATTAAGCTTCGGTTTTTAGAGCGAAAGACGAGGCTCGAACTCGCGACAACCAGCTTGGAAGGCTGGAGCTCTACCAACTGAGCTACTTTCGCATTACTGGTGCAAATATAAAAAATAAGTTAAGTTCAAAACAAGCTTTTTTTGAAAAAAAATCAATTAAAAATCACAATTTTCCATAACCTATTTAAAATTAAAAAGTTATATATTTATTTTATTTCAACAAATCATGAATACCATTAAAGAAATACCATCAAAAGAAACTTATATTGTACGCCATCCTGTTTTAAGAAAAGGAAAACCTCTGGAAAGTTGTACCTTCGAAGGAGATGATTTAGAAACCACTCATCATTTTGGCCTGTTTTTTGACAATGAGTTAATAGGAATTATTTCGTTATACTCAAAAATCAACACTACCTTTGCCGGGGAAAATCAGGCTCAGATTCGCGGAATGGCAGTTTTGGAGCAACATCAGAAAAAAGGAATTGGCGAAGCTCTGGTCAAACATTGCGAAAACTATTGCCTGCAAAAAAATATGGATCTGATTTGGTTTAACGCGAGAACAGCTGCTGTTGGATTTTACCAGAAAATGAATTACAAAACCGTTGGCGAAGCATTTGATATCAAAGATGTTGGCGAACATTATTTAATGTTTAAAAAATTATAATATGAAGAAACTTTCTTTTTTATTGGTATTATGCATTCTGATCGGCTGTAAAGACGACAAGTCAAAAGCCGTTCCCGTTCTCAAAAAAAACCAGCCTGCAATCATACTCACTGATGAAAGAACAGTTCAAATCGATACTGCAAAAATTAATGCTTTTAAAAGCGAAACACTCAAACAATTTTACAATTCTTCTGACAATAAAACGGTCTGGGGAAATCTTAAAAAAAGAACCTACATTCTTTCCTTGTTAAAAAAATCAGACGAATTAGGCTTAAATCCAGGCGATTACAAAATAGAAAAACTGCAAAAACTGGAGAAAAGATTAAGTTCCCTGAGTGATTCTGACTTAGCCACGTATGACATACTACTTACTTATAATTTTGAATTGTACCTGACCCATTTGTACAAAGGAAAATTAGACCCGAAGAAGTTATATGGCAATTGGGATCTGGCAGAGAAACCTTTTGATGTAAACAATGCACTGATAAAAGCGTTCAACAAAAACAAACTGGACAGTATTGTGGACAATTTACAATCTAAATCAGATACATACAAACAATTATTGAAGGCCCTTCAGATCATTAATACTTTTCCGGATGACAATATCGCAAAGATAGAATCTACTGAAAAAATAACACTGCATGACACCAATCCTGCTTTAGTAAATATCAAAAAAAGACTTTTATTCTGGAAAGATATGTCCGGAAGAAGGGACAGCCTGACCAAAATTTACGATCAAAAAACTTTTGAGGCGATCAAAAAATTTCAGGAAAGACACGGTCTGGCGGCTGATGGCGTGATCGGAGCGGGAACAATACGTGCTTTAAACTTTTCCAAAACCAAAAGAAAAGAACAGATTATTGCCAATTTGGAACGCTGGAGATGGTATAATAATGAATTTGCCGAAAACTATTTTATAATCAATATTCCGGACTACAGCTTAAATGTTGTTGAAAATAAAGACACTACTCTGGTACGAAATGTAGTAGTAGGAACCAGTAAGAGAAGAACGCCCGTTATAACCTCTAAGCTCAAAACAGTCGTTTTTAACCCTACCTGGACCGTTCCCCCTACAATCCTGAAAGAAGATGTTGTACCGGCCATGAAACGCAACAGAAACTATCTGACTAAAAAGAACATTACTATTTATGACAGCTCAGGAAATGTAGTAGAACCTGCTGCCTGGAACGAAAAAAATCCCGGCAAATACCGTTATGTACAAAGTCCCGGTTATAACAATTCGTTAGGATTGATGAAAATATTATTCCCAAACCATCACAGTGTATACCTGCATGATACCAATCATCGTAATTATTTTGAAAGAAATAATCGTTCTATGAGTTCCGGTTGTGTGCGTGTCGAAAATCCGTTAGAACTTGCACAGCATATTTTGGATGAAGAAGGAAATTGGCCTCAGGACAGAATTGATACTATTATCGCTTCTAAAAAAACAATGAGTTTCAAAATCAAAAAAAAATACGCTTTATATCAATGGTACTGGACCGCATGGAGCAAAAAAAATCAGCTCATTTTCAGAGCTGATATTTATAATTTAGATTCGGATTTGTATGCTAAACTAAGAAATTAGCTTTTCTTCCATCGCAAAACTCCTTGACGGATGGTAGATATACAAACACGATTTATTTTTGATCACTTCAATGATTTTTGCAGTCAATTCAACCGGAAGAGCAGGACATCCCTGACTTCTTCCTAATCTTTTATTATTATTGATAAAAGATTCCGACACATAATCAGCACCATGCACAACAACACCTCTTTCGCGGGCATTGTCATTAACACCTCGTTCCAGACCATCTAAACGCAATGATGCTCCGTGTTTTCCATTGTAAATCTCACCTGTGGCATAAAACCCTAAGCTGCTTTTAAAAGAGGAATTTGAATTCGAAAATGTTGATGCATATTCTTCTCCTGTATTCCTGCCATGCGCAACCAGAGACTGAAACAAAATTGTATTCGTAGTCAGATCAATCACCCAAAGACGTTTGATGTTTGATGATAAACTAAAATCAATTAAAGTTAAAATATCTTTTTGAACAAGACCCCTTTCTTTCAATAAGTAAAAACCTTTTAAAGCTTCAGAGAAAGTCCTAAGTTCCGGTAACGAATAATTGTTGGTTTTTAAAGTGCTGTACACACTCTCAATTTTAGTATCAATTGTCAGTTTTTCAACCTTCGCAATACTTTTTGCAGTTACCTTTTTTAAATCGATTGTGTTTTTTGAATCTTTACCAAAAGACAATAGTAAAAACACCATTAATGGATAAATTTTGTAAATCATTGAATTCCTTTAGGTTAATAAAAAATTTGGGCAAGACAAAAATAGACAAAAAATGCAGGGGACAAAATAAAACTCTGTTAATCAATGCAGTTTTGTTTAAACTTTAACAATTCTGAAACAAAAAATTAGCAAAAAAGCGGAAAAACGTTATTTTTACCAAATATTTACTTACAAAATGAAAAATCGGGATTTTAATTCTATAACATTTTCTGAAAATAGTATAAATTTGTTTCCTCATAATACTCTAGATTAAAGTGTAACAATTATGAAAAAAGAGTGTCTATTAGTCCGGCAATCAGTTATTCTAAAAATTACGTTTTAAAAACCACATGAAAAAATTAGTATTTCTTACTCTCTTTCTTTTCTCATTGCATTCTTACAGTCAAAAGAAAACTTTGCAGGCACAGCAAATTTTGCAAAGCATTTCCATAGATGGAAAATTAGAGGAGCCGGAATGGATAAATGCAGCTACAGCTACCGATTTTGTCATGTTTGAGCCTGATAACGGAAAACCTATTCCTGAGGGAAGAAAAACAGAAATCAAAGTTTTATACAATAATGACGCCCTTTATATTGGTGCGGTTATGTACGACGATGAGCCCAATAAAATCTTAAAGGAAATTTCACAAAGAGATAATTTCGGAACGGCCGATATTTTTGGTGTTTTTATAAACGGCTTTAATGACGGTCAGCAAAATTTCGAGTTTTTTGTATCTGCTGCTGATGTGCAGGGGGATTGTATCATGACAGATGCCAACGGTGAAGATTATTCCTGGGATGCCATCTGGATCAGTAAAGCAGTACTTACAGACAAAGGATGGACGGTAGAAATGAAGATTCCATATGCTGCTTTGCGATTTTCGGAAGAAAACAAACAAACCTGGGGAATTAATTTTTTCAGGGAAATAAAAAGAGAGCGAAAAAAATATACCTGGAACTTAATTGACACCAAAATTGGCACTTTTACACAACAAAATGGTAATCTGGAAGGAATTGAAAACATCAAACCTCCTACCCGATTGTTTCTTATGCCTTATGCTTCTTATTATCTGAACGCTTCTGATGGCCAGAAAACGTACGGTACTATGAAAGGCGGAATGGATATCAAATACGGGATTAACGATGCCTTTACGCTTGATGCCATTCTGATTCCTGATTTTGGACAGGCAAAATACGATGATCAGATTTTGAATCTGGGTCCGTTTGAACAACAATTCAACGAAAACAGAGCCTTTTTTACGGAGGGAACCGACCTCTTTAACAAGGGAGGGCTGTTTTACTCGAGAAGGATTGGCGGCAAACCTTCTGTTGAACCGGATTTAAAGAAGAATGAAGAGGTAATTGAAAATCCGCAAACTGTAAATCTTATTAATGCTTTAAAAGTTTCCGGACGAACCAAAAAAGGACTTGGAGTCGGGATTTTAAATGCCGTAACAGAAAAAACGTTTGCCACAATAAAGGATACGATCACCGGAGAAACCAGAAAAGAGATTGTAGAGCCTTTAATGAACTATAATGTTTTGGTACTTGACCAGCGCTTTCGTAAAAACTCATCAGTTACCTTTATCAATACGAATGTGACGCGAAATGCTCATTTCAGGGATTCTAATGTGTCCGGTTTGGCCTGGGACTTAAACACAAAAGCAAACACTTATAATTTATCCGGAAACATCAAGTACAGCACTATCAATGACACTGAAGATACAAAAGGACTTTACACCACAATTGGCTTCGCCGAAACCAGCGGAAAATACCGCTATAGCGTAGGTACCGATTTTGTTACGAAAAATTTTGACCCCAATGATCTTGGAATTAATTTCTATACTAATTATTATAACTTTTACGGAAATGCCAATTACAGAATCCTAAACCCTACAAAGCTTTTCAATAGCTTTAAACTCAATTATAATATGTATGCTGAGTTTAATAAAGAGTCCGGAAAAGTTCAGGAAAGCGATATAAATGTCAATCTTAACCTGACAACGGTTAAAAACAATTATTATGGAACCGGGATAACCGTTTACACAGAGGGAAATGATTATTACGAACCAAGGGCAGATAACCGGTATGTCATTGTTCCGGGAAGAATAGAAACATGGGGAAGTATTTCGACCAATTACAATCATAAATTTGCACTCGATTTAAATCCTTCCATCACCTTTTTTGATGAAAGCGAACGAATGAATTATGGTTTTGATATTGGTCCCAGATATCGTTTTAGCGACAAGCTTCTCTTAACCTATACCTTTAGCTTCTTCAGAAAAAATAACAACAAAGGATACATTGACAGTTTTGACAACGACGACAATGAAAACACACCGAAAGATATTGTTTTTGCCAACAGAAATGTCATTACCTATTCGAACATATTGGGCGGAAAATATGCTTTAAACAGTGCCATGACTCTTAATCTGTCCGTTCGCCAATATTGGTCATACGCAGAGAACAAAGACATTCTGCAATTGGAGTCTGACGGAACTTTAACACCTTATCCGGTATACACCACCAATAAGAATTCCAGTTTTTATTCCTGGAATACCGATTTATCGTATTCCTGGTGGTTTGCTCCGGGAAGCCAGCTTTCGGTTCTGTATCGAAATAATGCTTCTAATTTTGAACGTGTTATTGATAAGGAATTCAAATCCAGTGTTACCAATTTACTGAATAATGATACGTTAAAACACATTTTTTCTGTAAGTGTCAAATATTTTATTGACTATAATGCCGTCAAAAATAAGATTAGAAACAGAGCTTAGTCTGAATTAATTTTAAAAAATAAAGACTTCTATAATTAAATTAGTATTTTTAAATACAGTTCATTTTATAAAACACAATTGTAACCTGCGCTTACCGCTGCATTTTATAAATGGTTTATCTTTGTAGAAAACAAAAAAATAATGAACAAGAAAGTAATCCTTATGATTTTAGACGGTTGGGGAAAATCTCCTGACCCTAAAGTATCTGCAATAGACAATGCAAATGTTCCTTTTATAAACAGTCTTTACCGAAATTATCCCAGTGCCCAACTTAGAACTGATGGCTTAAACGTTGGTTTACCTGAAGGACAAATGGGAAATAGCGAAGTAGGCCACATGAATCTTGGAGCAGGAAGAATTGTATACCAGGATTTAGCCAAAATAAATTTAGCGGTAGCACACCAGACTCTTGCTAAAGAGCAGGTTCTTGTTGATGCTTTTACCTACGCTAAGGAAAACAATAAAAAAGTACATTTTTTAGGATTAGTTTCTGATGGAGGAGTTCACTCCCACACATCTCACCTACGCGGCTTAATTGACGCTTCGCAGGAATATGGCTTACAAAATGTTTTTGTTCATGCTTTTACAGATGGTCGTGATGTTGACCCGAAATCGGGAGCAAAATACATTCATGATTTAGAAGATTATATTAAAGATACTCCGGTAAAAATTGCTTCGATCATTGGACGTTATTATTCAATGGATCGTGACAAGCGTTGGGAACGTGTAAAACTAGCCTATGATTTGCTGGTAAATGCAAAAGGAACTCCGTCTCACAATGCGGTTGCAAGCATTTTGAACAGTTATGCCAATCATGTAACAGACGAATTCATTGAACCAATCGTAATGGTTGATGAGCAGGAACAACCCCTGGCAACTATTGTTGAAGGTGATGTTGTCATTTTCTTCAATTTCAGAACAGACAGAGGACGCGAACTTACCGAAGCTTTATCGCAACAAGACTTTCACGAGCAAAACATGCACAAAATAAACTTGTACTATGTTACGCTTACCAACTACGATGAAACGTATCAAAACGTAAAAGTCGTTTACAATAAAGATAACATCACCGAAACACTGGGTGAAGTTTTAGAAAAAGCGGGTAAAAAACAGATTCGTATTGCTGAAACAGAAAAATACCCACACGTAACATTTTTCTTTTCGGGAGGAAGAGAAACTCCTTTTGAAGGCGAATCAAGAATTTTAAGAAACTCTCCAAAAGTAGCCACTTACGATTTACAGCCTGAGATGAGTGCTTTCGAATTAAAAGACGCGCTTGTTCCTGAATTAAATAAAGGTGAGGTTGATTTTGTCTGCCTGAATTTTGCTAACGGTGACATGGTGGGCCATACCGGAATCATGAGCGCTGCTATCAAGGCCTGTGAAGCGGTTGATGCCTGTGTAAAAGGAGTTATCGAAGCTGCTTTGGCCAATGATTATACCACAATCGTTATTGCCGATCACGGAAATTGCGAAACCATGATTAATCCTGACGGAAGCCCAAATACAGCACACACCACCAATCCGGTGCCTATTATCTTGGTTGACAAACAACTGAAAAATATCAACGATGGTGTTTTAGGAGATATCGCTCCGACTATTTTAGAATTAATGGGCATTCAGCAGCCGGCTGCCATGACTTGTCATTCGCTATTGTAAAAAACACTTTTTGAAGCATAAAAAAAGAGACAGATTTTAGAATTTGTCTCTTTTTTGTTTCTATGATTCCGTTATGTAACCCTGAGGAAAGTCGACGGCTTCTAACGCAGAAAGGGCTTCGACTTCGCTCAGCCGGACATTCGTGTCTTGAAATAAAGGTATTAAACCAAAAAATAGTGATACATCCATTCGACGCTATAAATGACGATACCTATTAATCCGCCCACCAAAGTTCCGTTGATTCTGATATATTGAAGATCTTTCCCTATTTCCAATTCTAATTTTTCAGACACCTCTTTTCCGTCCCAGCTTTTTACTGTGGAGGATATCAGATCTCCAATAACTTTTTTGTTGTTCAGAAGAACCGACAACAAATCGTTTTTGATGAAATTATTGATTTTATCAATCATCACCTGGTCTTCTTTAAGTCCGTTTCCAAAACTCTGAATCAGACCGGAAATATTGTTTTTAATAGAAGACTCCTCTCCTTTTTCCAAATCAGCTGTTATGGATAACTTAATCTCATCCCAAATTCCGTTGATATAATCCTGAACTTCTTTTTTTCCGGCAAAATCCAGAATCATGGTATTGATTTTCACTCTCATTTCTTCGGAGTTTTTGACTTTATCCAGAAAATTGTAGACATATTCGTCTATTTTAATCCTGATGGCACTTTCCGGGTTTTTAGCTTCATCCAGAAACTCCTGCAATCCATTAAAAACCCCTTCTGAAATACTTTTATCAGCCAGGCCAAAACTCAGAAAGGGCGTTGACTCTTTTACTTTTTTACGAATGAGATCTTTATTATTACTTAATTCCCCGCTCATCACTTCCAGAAGATTGGTCAGCAGCTGCTCTTTTACATTTCCTTTCTGCAAGGGTTCCAACGCCAGCGCGACCCAGTTCCCAAAATTTATGGATTCCAGTTTTGCAGCAAACTGCACCTGTATAAATCTTTTTACATCTTCATCTTTTATTGTTTTCAAAATACCGGGAATTATGTTTACGACAACCAAATCGGCAATTTTATTGGCATGTTCCTCCTGCGACAGCCAATCGGAAGCTTTGGTGGCAAAGTTGAATTCTTCCAGTTTAATTTCTAATTTTTCACGATTCAGGAATTCTTCTGAAACAAAATTGCCCAGATTCTCCCCGATCTCATTTTTTTTAGTTGGAATGATAGCCGTATGCCAAATCGGAATCCCTAGCGGATGGCGAAACAAAGCAACGACAGCAAACCAGTCGGCAATTCCGCCCACCATTGCTGCTTCGCTAAAGGCCTGTAACATTGGAATTTTAAAATAAATAGCGATGATAAATAAAAGAACTGCAACACCTAAAAGTGCCAGTGCATTTCTCTTCATTCTCTTTAAAGCTTTTACTTTTGATATATCGTGATCTATAGCATTTTTCATGATTGTAACCGTTTTTACTACCAATTTACGTTTTTTCTTTCAAATATGAGGTCAAAAAGACTTTGAGTTTTTAAGAAACCAATGAGAATTAAAGAGGGTTGTCACAGATTTCACTAATTATCACTAATTATTTTATTCGTGAATTTTGAATACAATACAATTCTTGAAATTCAATTTTTATATTAATATTCAATTCATGGTAATTCGTGAAAATCGTGGCGAAAAATTTATATTAAAATTGTACTTTTGCCAACTGAAAATCCGAAATTATGATTATTGTAAAATCACGTGAAGAAATTGAATTAATGCGCGAAAGTGCCTTGATCGTATCTAAAACATTAGGAATGATTGCCTCTGAAATCAAAGAAGGCGTTACCACACTATATCTTGACAAATTAGCCGAAGAATTCATTCGTGATCACGGTGCAACACCTAGTTTCTTAGGTTTATATGATTTCCCGAATTCACTTTGTATGAGCCCGAATGCACAGGTCGTACACGGAATCCCTAACAATACCCCTTTAAAAAACGGTGATGTTATCTCTGTAGATTGCGGTGCTTACAAAAACGGATATCACGGAGATCATGCCTATAGTTTTGAAATTGGAGACGTTGCTCCGGAAACTAAAAAGCTTTTACAAGTGACCAAAGAATCTCTTTACGTTGGTATCAGGGAATTTAAGGCCGGGAATCGCGTAGAAGATGTTGGAAATGCGATTCAAAAATATACGGAATCTCATGGCTACGGAGTTGTTCGCGAATTGGTAGGTCATGGTTTAGGACAGAAAATGCACGAAGAACCGGAGATGCCAAACTACGGAAAACGAGGTCGCGGTAAACTTTTCGTAGAAGGAATGGTAGTTGCTATTGAACCGATGATAAACATGGGAACAAGAAACATCAAACAGCTAAAAGACGGCTGGACAATCCTGACTGCTGACGGAAAACCAAGCGCCCATTTCGAACACGACGTTGCCCTGATTGACGGAAAACCGGAAATTTTATCGACTTTCTATTACATCTACAAAGCTTTAGGAATCGAAAGCACTGAAGAGGATGAATTTAGAAAAGTGCCGTTGGTTTTATAATTATTACGCAGAGATTCACAAAGATATACGCCAAGATTCACAAAAATATTTATAAGCCTGTAAAATGTATGAAGAGAACACGGAATCACGTGAAGAAATAGATGCAATTAGCTATAAAATTATTGGTTTAGCAATTGAAGTGCATAAACAACTTGGACCCGGTTTATTAGAATCCGCTTATCAGGAATGCCTGTATTATGAAATTGTAAATTCCGGTTTGATTGTTGAAAAACAAAAAGCATTACCCATAATTTATAAAGATATAAAACTAGATCATGGATATCGAATTGATTTACTGATCGAAAACAAAATAGTTATTGAATTAAAAACAGTTGAAGCATTTACAGATGTACATTTTGCCCAAATTTTAACCTATTTAAAGCTTGGTAATTATCCGTTAGGGCTTCTTATTAATTTTGACTCAAAAATTTTAAAAAACAACATCAAAAGATTTATAAACACTTTGTGAAGCTCTGTGCTAACTTTGTGAAACTCCGTGAAACGCCCCATGAAGAAACTTTTTAAACTAGTACTTAACACAATACCACGCCCATTATTAATTCGTTTGAGTTACGTAGCCCGTCCGATTTTGGCGCTCTCCTTAAAAGGAAATAAATACACTGATCCGATTGACGGAAAAAGTTTCAGGATGTTTTTGCCTTACGGATATGGCAAGCAGCGTCCGAATGTACTTTCGCCAAGCACACTTTCATTAGAAAGACACCGTTTGCTCTGGCTGTACTTAAACGACCAGACCGATTTTTTTACGGCCCCTAAGAAAGTGCTCCATTTTGCTCCGGAACAGGCTTTTTATAAAAGATTCCGCAAGCAGAAAAATCTGGATTACACCACAACCGATTTACTTTCGCCGTTGGCAGATGTAAAAGCAGATATTTGCAATTTACCTTTTAAGGATAACGAATACGATGTGATTTTATGCAATCACGTATTGGAACACATTCCCGATGATACCAAAGCCATGCAGGAATTGTATCGTGTGCTAAAACCGGGCGGAATGGCCATACTTCAGATTCCACAGGATTTATCGAGAGCGACTACGTTTGCTGATGATTCTATCACAGATCAAAAAGAACGTGCTGCTATTTTCGGGCAATACGATCACGTTCGTGTGTACGGCCGCGATTATTTTGACAAATTAAGAAATATTGGGTTTATCGTAATCGAAGAAGATTATACCAATAAAATCGCACCCGAACTGGTAGAAAAATATTGTCTGGCAAAAGGGGAAATTATTCCACTCTGTTTTAAACCGGAAAACTAAACCATCTGACTTTTATTAAAACCATATAAGTCATGTACGTACATTTAAGCCTGAAGCAAAAACTTATAATTCCTTACATGACTTATATGGTAAAGAAATCCCAAATTCCAACAGAATTAAACCGTGACCTTGGATCTTACAAAATCATTTCAGTTTTGTTTTGACATCAGTTTTGACAAAAATCTGAATACTTATATTCCAACAGCTTACATTGTTGAAAATACCAGTGAAATTAAGTATCTCAATAAAAAAGCAAGTCCAGATGTACTGGAGAGCTTTGGAATCGTTTTTGAAAATTTAGATTCCAATACAAAAAAAATACTAACGGTTTGTGAAGCTTTAAAGCCTGAGTTTATTTTCAAAAAATTCAGTGTAAAAATCAAATCGGCAAAAACAATTGCTGACCTGCAAAAAGATTCCAAAATTGATTTTGCCATTCGCCAGCATTTAAAAATAAATTTAGATTCATTTTACATCTTAATTGTACAGGAGCAATTTCCGCTATCGCTTAATATGGGAGCTGAAAAGGATTTTTATCGCTCGAGAGTTGCTGTAAATCCGCTTTGTTTTGAACCCATAATTCAGTTTGACAAACACGCTGAAGGAATTACCTATACGTTATCTTTAAAAGAAAACGAAACCACTTTTTTACCACTAAACAGCAGTATCTATATATTGCTGGATGAGCCGGGCTGGTTAATTGTCGATAAAAAATTAGGACAGTTAAAAGAGCTTAACACTAAAAAACTTTCCCCTTTCCTAAAGAAGGAATCCATCGAGATACCTTCAAAATTAGTGGATGATTATTTTAAAAATTTTATTCCTCAAATAGCAAAAAAAATAGATATCGAAGCCAATGGTTTCGATATCGAACATCGTGATCAAATCGTTTCCTGCTCGATTCAGCCTGTTTATGATTTTTTCAAAAACTGTTATTACCTCAACCTTTATTTTGATTATAATGGCTATTTGTTTGATGCCGGCAAAACAAAGAAAACACATTCGTTTGTTGATTTCAGTATTGCCAATGAACCGAAAATAATTCAGTTCAAACGCAGTCCTGATGAAGTTTTATATACAGACAAATTACTTGAAATTGGTTTAGTAAAAATCAAAAATGAGTTATTTGGATTGAATTTGGATTTGGAAAATCCGGATCCGTACCTTAATATCCAATTCGTTATTAACCACAAAGAAGAGCTGGAAAATTTAGGGTTTACCATCCGGAATTTAAAACTGGAAAGTAGAGAAATCACTACACAAAATCACACTATTTCAGCTTCAAAAGAGGAGACAAAAGAAGATTGGTTTGACATTAAAATAATCATTACCATTGGCACTTTTACGATCAGCTTCAGTGAAATTATTCCCAATATAAAAAGCAGGGAAAGGCTCTTTTTACTGCCTGACGGAAGCTATTTCCTCATTCCTTTGGAATGGCTCAGCAAATATAGTTCCCTGGCCAAACTGGCCAAAACAGAGGATGGAAATCTTCTTTTGCGCAAAAGTAATTTTACTGCTTTGGATATGATTCCGGAAATCAAGAACGATGTAATTCACGAAGCAGAATACACCGCTTCTGATTTGCTAAAAGCAACTTTGAGACCTTATCAAATTGAAGGCGTAAAATGGCTTTTAGGTCATTTTAACTCGAATTTAGGCGCTTGTCTGGCTGATGATATGGGACTTGGAAAAACATTACAGACTTTAGCCGTACTGGTTGCCGTGCAGGAACAGTTAGGATTTACTACTAAAACCACGAATTTTGATTTGTTTCAAAACGAAACTGTTATTGAGAGAGAACCTTTGAAAGCCCTGATTGTCCTGCCTTCATCACTGGTTTTTAACTGGTATAATGAAGCTTTGAAATTTACACCGCATTTTTCAAAAATGCAGTATGTGGGTAACGACAGAAAATTATTAGTGAGCAGATTAGAAACTTCAGATTTAATTTTCACCAGTTACAATATTGTGCATCGTGACATTTCAATTTTAGAAAAATACAATTTCCGTTATTTAATTCTGGATGAAAGCCAATACATTAAAAATAAAAATTCCAAAATTTTCAAAGCCATAACTAAAATAAATACGGCTCATAAAATGGCGCTGAGTGGCACGCCTATCGAAAACTCACTGGACGATTTATGGTCGCAGATGCAATTTATAAACCCAGACATTCTGGGTACTTATGCTTTTTTTGCAGAAAATTTTAAAACTCCGATTGAGAAAAAGCAGGACGAGAATAGTCTGTCTGAGTTAAAAAACCTGATTCAGCCTTATATTTTAAGAAGAACCAAAGAACAGGTTTTAAAAGACTTACCCGAACTGTCAGAACAGGTTTATTATTGTGATATGGACCCTGAACAGGAAAAATTATATGAAGAAGAAAAATCAAAAGCCCGGAATTTTTTACTGAAAACAGATGGATCCGGTGCTGATAAAATCAGCATTATCAATACGCTGATGAAGTTAAGGCAGCTGAGCAATCATCCCAAAATGGTCGATCAGGATTCCGAAATTGATTCGGGAAAATATCTTGCAGTTACCAATTATCTGGAAACTTTAGTACAAGAGAGGCAAAAAACGATCATTTTCAGTTCATTTGTAACCAATCTGACTTTTTACACGAATTGGTGCAAAGAAAATAAGATCGGATTTTGTGAAATTACAGGCGTAACTCCTGCGAGTGAAAGAGAACGTCAGGTAAATCTGTTTCAGGAAAAAGAAGATCGTTTATTATTTTTTATATCGCTCAAAGCAGGTGGTGTCGGACTGAACATCACCAAAGCTTCTTATGTTTTGTTCTTAGATCCCTGGTGGAATCCTTTTGCTGAAAAACAAGGAGTTGGAAGAGCACATCGAATTGGACAATTAAATAAAGTAAATGTGGTTCGGTTTATTTCGAAAAACACAGTCGAAGAAAAAATAATAAAACTGCAGGAAAACAAAAAGCTGTTATCCGATTCCCTTTTGGAAGAAAGCTATATTAATGATGAAATCGAAGCTAATCTGGAATACATTCTGGGTTCTTAATAAATTGCAGCTCACCTCTCATTACATGGCATAAATTCTTATATTTACAATCTTACAACCTAATAAGATGTCAAAATTTTTGTTTCGGAACCTGCTTTTGTTTTTCATTTTTGCTTCGGTGACTGCACAGGAAGTACAAAACGAAGTTCCGCCTCCTTATAATATTAAAACGGTTTCGTTTGTTCAGAATGGCGGAAATGTTGTTCCTATATTTGAATTAGGTTCCACTTTTGAATTACAATTTGATGATTTATTTGGCAGTGAAGCCAATTATTATTTTGATATTACACATTGCGATTACAACTGGAAACCAACCGATATTCCGAAAACAGATTATATCCGTGGGTTTGATAACCAAAGAATTACCGACTATTCCAATTCCTTTAATACCCTTCAGATTTATTCACATTACAGACTTGCTTTCCCTAACCAGTTTACAAGTCAGCTGAGAATTTCAGGCAATTACATGTTGAAAATTCTAAATGAAGATAGAGAAGTGGTTTTTTCGAGAAAATTTATTTTATATGAAGAACATTCGACCGTAACCGCCCAGGTAAAAAGAACAAGAAACCTCAGCAATATCGACTACAAACAAAATCTTGATTTTTCGATAGTCTCCAATGACATTGTTTTTCAGACACCTATACAAAATGTAAAAGTGCTTTTGCTGCAAAATGGTGATTTTAACACAAGCATTAAAAACATTGTACCACAGTACACAATTGGCAATCAATTGGTTTACAAGTATGATAAAGAAACACAGTTCTGGGCGGGAAATGAGTTCCTATACTTTGAGAATAAAGACATCCGGTCAGCAAGCAATAATGTTGGGAAGGTAGGTTCTAACAGTGATATTTACAATTCGTATTTGTATACCAATCAGGCAAGAGCCAATCAGATTTATACGCTGAATCAGGATGTAAACGGAAATTTTGTGGTTAAAAACATAAACGGTTCCAATAACCAGATTGAAGCTGATTATGCCTGGGTCTATTTTACGCTTTCTGCCCCTGCGTTCCGATTAAATAAAGACATTTACATAACAGGGATGTTTAACAATTACAGCTTAACTCCGGAATACAAAATGGATTACAATGCCGATAAAGGGGTGTATGAAAAAGCGGTAATGATCAAACAGGGGTTTACCAATTTCGAATATCAGATTGCCGATAAAAAAGGAGTCATTGATTACGAAAATGCGATTGACGGAAACTTCTACCAGACCGAAAACGACTACATCATATTGGTTTATTACAAACAAAGTTCGGATCGTTATGAAAGAGTTATTGGAAAAGGAACCGCTAACTCCGTCAATATCACGAACTAAAAACATTGTTAAAGGATTTCGGTCAAAGGATTTTTTTTCGTAAGTTTGCAACTATAACGCACACATATATACTACTTTAGTATGGTTTCTCAGATAACACGAGGCATAAAAATATCTGTTTTAACTAGTTTTGAAGGTACTTACTTCAAAAACTACAAGATTCATTTTGCCTTTAGTTACGTTATAACAATCGAAAATCACAGTAAAGATTCTGTTCAGCTGACCTCTCGTCACTGGGAAATTTTCGATTCCCTAAATGACATTGAAGTTGTTGACGGTGAAGGTGTTATTGGCAAAAAACCAGTTTTGAAACCTGGCGAAAACCACACTTATAGTTCCGGCTGTTTATTATCTTCTCCTTATGGGGCTATGAAAGGCTATTTTAACATGATTAATTTCACGACTACAAAAACATTCAAAGTCATCGTTCCTACCTTCAGAATGTGTGCTCCGTTTGCTTTAAATTAAATCTTAGTTAAAACTATATTCCTTATAGTTATCTTATTCATAAAACTATCAAATTATTAATTTATCCTTTGTACTTTTGTGCAGCGTTAGAGTATTCGTAACAAATCAAATCTTCTAACCGTTAAATTGTCTAATTATCTAATTTTAAATAACATGCTAAAAGGATTCTTTCATGTACCAAAAGCGGTAAACGAGCCTGTAAAAGGATACGCACCCAATTCACCGGAAAAAGCAGCTGTTCAGGCAGCTTATACTGCAATGTGGAACTCTAAAATTGATGTTCCTCTCTATATCGGCAGTGAAGAGATTAAAACTGGAAATACGAAAACAATCACAGCTCCTCACGATCATAAACATATCGTAGGAACGTATCATTTAGCTGAAAAACAACATATCGAAAAAGCTATAGCTAATGCTCTTGAATCTAAAAAAGCATGGGCAGACATGGCATGGGAACAACGTGCTGCTATCTTTTTAAAAGCAGCAGAACTTATTGCAGGTCCGTACAGAGCCCGCATTAATGCAGCGACTATGATCGGTCAGTCTAAAAATATTCATCAGGCAGAAATTGATGCCTCTTGCGAATTGATCGACTTTTTACGTTACAACGTAGAATTTATGACACAAATTTACAACGATCAGCCAAAATCAGATTCTACGGTTTGGAATCGTTTAGAATACAGACCTCTTGAAGGTTTTGTTTACGCCATTACTCCTTTTAACTTTACGGCAATTGCTGCAAACCTTCCTGCCAGTGCAGCTATGATGGGTAACGTGGTAATCTGGAAACCAAGTGACAGCCAGGTATTTTCTACAAAAATTATTATCGAGGTTTTCAAAGAAGCAGGTGTTCCTGATGGCGTTATCAACGTTGTTTTTGGTGATGCTTTAATGATTACCGATACTGTTTTGGCAAGTCGTGATTTTGCAGGAATTCACTTTACAGGTTCTACTCATGTATTTAAAGATATCTGGGCTAAAATTGGCGCCAACATTCACCACTACAAAACATACCCAAGAATTGTTGGGGAAACTGGCGGTAAAGATTTCATCATTGCACACCCAAGCGCTAACGTTAAACAAGTAGCTACCGGAATTACCCGTGGTGCATTTGAATATCAGGGGCAAAAATGTTCTGCAGCTTCAAGAGCTTATATTCCGCAAAGTTTATGGCCAGCTGTTAAAGAAAAACTAATTGCCGATGTAAAATCTTTTAAAATGGGTTCTCCGGAAGATTTCGGAAACTTTATTACCGCAGTAATTCACGAAGGTTCTTTTGATAAATTGGCCAGTTATATTGATCAGGCTAAAAAAGATGCTGATGCTGAAATTATTGTTGGAGGAAATTACGATAAATCTGTAGGTTACTTTATTGAACCAACCGTTATTGTAACTACAAATCCTAAATACACTACAATGGAAACCGAATTATTCGGACCTGTAATTACCATTTATGTATACGAAGATGCGAAATGGGAAGAAACTTTAGAACTGGTTGATACGACTTCAGAGTATGCTTTAACCGGAGCAGTATTTAGCCAGGATCGTTATGCTATTGAAGTAGCAACGACCAAATTACAAAACGCTGCAGGTAACTTCTACATTAATGATAAACCAACAGGAGCTGTTGTAGGAATGCAGCCTTTTGGCGGGGCAAGAGCCTCAGGAACTAACGACAAAGCAGGTTCTGCATTGAACTTATTGCGTTGGGCTTCTCCAAGAACAATCAAAGAAACATTTGTAACACCGGAAGATTACAGATACCCGTTTTTAGGATAATATTCGAAAAAAACACTAATAAATACACCCCCGTAAGTTTCAATCATTTTGAAATTTGCGGGGTTTTTTGTTTAAAATTATTTTCTTACTTGCTTTTCAACTTCGATATAAAAGTAATCTTTTTCTTATTTTATTAAATATTAATCATTTATAATAGAAAAAAAAACCTTATTTTATTATTTTAAAAACTTTTACAGACATATTCAAAAGATTACTAAGGATAATTTTGTCCCTGATTCTAAAACTAAACATCTGTGCAGGATTATACAATATTTAGAAACAGAAATTAATTTTAATAAATGAGTATGAATATGAGAAATTTAGAAAAAGCACCCGAAGTAATTCAGAAATCAAAGTGTATCAACCACATCATTGATTACAAGTGGAATGAAAAAATCATGTCCGGATTATTGGATCCGTTGGAAGGAAATGAAGAACTCGACCAAATACTAAACAGGATTGGTCACAAAGCCGCAATAGGGCTGACTGCCTCATTACTCGAATGGATTTACTGGTATTTTAAAGAATACACCACAATGTCTGATGACATACGCCACCGTATTGAAACATTATGGTATTCTGTTGAAAACCCTGAAAACAGCAAACCCCTTCTGTTTGATGCAGAATTAGACATTCCTGCTTCCGGTTTTATAAACGGCCCGATATGGATTGCGCTTATGAATGTCAGGATGATTGATGTATTGTACAAAAAAGGATCCTTTATGCTTCAGAGCGAATTGGCAGGATTGGTACTTTTAGTACGACATGTAACGCCGAAAAAAAAGAAATTTGACAAATGGTTTGAAGGCATAATTTCTAAACTTATCATTCAATTTCCAAACCAAAATACAGAAATTACATTTTCTGAAGATGCAGTTTATGACTCGTCCGGTGAAGCACTCATTTGTCGTGAATTTTTCTTCGATTCCATGTTTGACTACTGTAATGAGACAACAAAATCAGCCTTAAATGATTTTATTTTAAATATAGATTACGAAAGAAATCCATTTTGCAACAAAAAGAAAAAGTTTGTAAATGGGTAAATTCTACATTGAAAATCCAATGCGGAATATTCTTTAGATGAAAATTAAAGCAGATTAAACAAATTGTCATAATCAGGCGATTTTTAAACTTCTAATCCTGATTATTTTTTAGACTTTTGAATGGAAATAATGAACTTGAAAATGCCGTAATAAAAGTTAAAGACAAAGCTTCTAAGAGACAACGCTTTTTCTAAGCAGAGAAATACTAACATTGGAAAAAATAACCCGGAAAGAATTAATAAGTTTTCCGGGTTATTTGCTTTTTAAAAAATCATGCCGAATTACCTGTAATAAATCAAATTTTAGCTTTTGTCTTATCTTAATACTTTAATGTCTTTTTGGGTCTATCAAATACAACTAAAAGCTATTTCTTCGCAAGAAAAATCAAACAAAATGAAAAAACACTTATTTTTTATTTATCTAATACTATTATCTTCTTGTTGTACTGATGAAAGTCCTTCAGAATCAGAAATTCGAAATCACAAAGCTGATTTTATTTTAGCTAAAAACATTGAAAGGATTGACTGGAGCAATATTCAAACCGGAGAACTGCTGAAATTTGATGTCAAAATCAAAGATTTTGACACTAGTCCGGATGTACAATATGTCCTTAAACCAATTACAACAGACGCAACAAAACATCAGCACAATAAACTGGACTATAATTTTCAGGAAGAAATAAAAGTAGCTGCTTCTGCTGACGGTTCTTCTGCAAAAGACAATATTCTTATTAAGAAAACTACGGATAGTATCATCATCAAAAGACCAAATTCCTCCTTTTTTGTTTCCATTTTAAAGCCAGGGAATTTCACACAAGAATACGAATTACGTAAAATGTCAGCAAATAAGTATGTTGCAGGATTTACTCAGGAAATACTATTTTCTGCCGTAAAAATTGAAGTATATACATGGAACGAACAAACAGATAATTCTACCCTCTTTTCTAATTCAAAACACAGCCGTTATTACGAATTTACTATAGACGATGGAGACCAGACAAATGATACATATCTCACCGACAGCGACTCCAAAGAAAATACATATGTAGCATTATATAACGGAAATAAATACAATGGAAGTATTTCTATCAATAAGGCAATGACATTTAGTGGGAAAGTAAATACGCAAAAAGGCGCTCAGGTTGTACCGAACTGGATATTATCAGAACTTAAAATAACACAAAAAAGAAATCATGAACCTGATAACATAATCACTTATCATAATCTAAACCTTATTCAAAAATAATAACTTAAAAAACCAAACTATGAAAAAGCAAATGAAAAGCACAATAACTTTAGCATTAATAATTGGCACAGGTTTACTTATTTCCTGCAGCAATGATGATACTAAAAACAGCACAGGAAGCAATTTAAACTCTTTACAACCTGTAACTTTTGCAGCTAAACCAGACAAAACGATCAGCTCAAAAAAAACAGGAGTACAAGAATTAAACCCAACTACAGGAAACAACGAGTATGTATATCTTACAACAGTAGAAAAACAAACAACCTTATATCCTCTTTCGATTATAAACGAAGCAAATTTAGACGTTATCTATCCTGGCAGTATTCTACGCGGATCAAGCTTTATAAATGCAACTTATGATCCTCTTGTGCTAAAAAACGCATTTAAGCCCGTTACTTTATCTATGTCTTTAAGAGGTGATCTATCCGTTAGCGCAAATATTTTGCCTGCTTACAGCCAGATAACAAATGCAACAAATATTTTAGTGAACAAAAATAAAAATCTTATTGACTATAATGCTATACCTACATACTACGAGTATCAAAGTGACGAAATTACAACTGAAGACAGTTTTAAAAAAGCACTTGATGCGCATTTAAATGTAAATGTATTGGGCGGTTTAGTCAAAGCTAATTTTGGCTATAGTCAAAATAGCGGTTCCGCTAATACCAAATCTTATGTGATGGTAAAAGTCAGACAGCGTTTGTATAGTATGACTATAGATCCAAAATATTATACTGATTGGATTGATGGAGATATTAGTGCCAACAATTTTGGAACACACGAACCCGTATATGTAAGTAACGTAGATTATGGCCGTGTTGCGTATATACTAATTGAAACCACTAAAAATGAGTCTTATAATAACACAATGGTAAAAGCATCTGTCGGGGTGGCCTTAAAAGTTGTAGATATTGGTCTGGATGTAAACTACTCCGAAGAGTTTAAAAAATTATTTGCACAAAATAAAATAAAAGTTATGATTGTGGGAGGACCCATTGATTTAGGCGGCAAGGTAACCGATTATAATAGCTTTGTAAAGTTTTTACAAGCCCCTACCCCTTCAGATTTAGTTTCTTCATCAGCTCCAATATCATATAAAATACGAAGGTTAAAAGACAATACTGAAGTAGAGGTAAAAGATGTGTACACGGAACAATTTAAAGAACTGAAAGCAAATTAAGATAAATTTCAATCTAAAAGCCAATCCGTAAAAGAGGTATAATTTATCCTTAGGTTTAGTATGGTTTAATTTCAAAGCTAATAGTAAAAGCCGAATTTGTAAATCAAATTCGGCTTTTTAATTTAATAAATCTTAAGATTTTTATCGGTCAATAATTAAACTGTAAACTTCAAAGGCAAATGCACTACTTTTTTGGTTTCGAAAAATTCATCTTCAAAAATAGTCGACAAATCATATAAAGTTGCTTTGGGAAAATCTTTTAATTCTTCTGTTAAATCACCGCCTTTAAGATATAAAATTCCGTTTTTCAAAGTGTGTTTGTGTTGCTTCTTGATTTTGTCTTTAATCCACGAAACAAAATCGGGCATATTAGTTACGGCGCGACTTACAATAAAATCAAAATCACCTTTTACCAATTCGGCACGCTTTTGTTCTGCCTTTACGTTTTTTAATTCCAGAGCATCAACAACACCCTGCACTACTTTTATTTTTTTAGCAATAACATCAATCAGATAAAAACGGGTTTCCGGAAAAAGAATCGCCAGCGGAATACCGGGAAATCCTCCGCCTGTTCCAACATCCAGCACCGTTGCTCCTGGTTCAAACTTCATGATTTTTGCAATTCCAAGGGAATGCAGAATATGTTTTGTATATAAGGCATCAATATCTTTACGGGAAATAACATTGATTTTTTCATTCCAGTCGTGGTATAAAAAGTCTAGTTTTTGAAATTGTTCGATTTGAATATCGGTCAAATCAGGAAAATATTTCAGAATCTCATCCATTGCTCTATTTTTTTAACAAAAGTAATACTTTACGATTGAAATATTTAACTCAATTTTGCAAATTGAAAATTTATAATAATTACCTTTGAGAACTATTTAAACTAATTATGAATAACACTGCGCCAACATTTGCCAAGCATGACAATCTGAAGTTCTTCAGAACCCTTAACTCACGAGTAAACAATTACTTCAAGGAAAATAACATTCAGAAAACAGGAAACTGGAAGCTGCATTTAAAAGCCATTATTCTTTTTGCGATTTTTCTGACACCTTACTTTTTGATCTTAACACTTGACATGCCTTTTTGGGCACAATTGTTATTAAACATTCTGATGGGAGTTGGAATGGCCGGAATTGGAATGAACGTGATGCACGATGGAAATCACGGATCGTACTCTTCTAAATCATGGATTAATAAAATCATGGGCGGAAGCATTTACATCTTAGCCGGAAACGTACACAACTGGCAAGTACAACACAATGTACTTCACCATACTTACACCAATATTCACGGTCATGATGAAGATCTGGATGCCGGAAGAATTATTCGTTTTACACAAAATGCAGAATGGCATCGTTTTCATAAATTTCAACATTATTATTCTTTTTTCTTATACGGATTACTGACTTTCAATTGGGCCTTAACAACCGATTTCAAGCAAATGAAAAACTATCTGAAAAGAAAACTATCCTACGGAACACCTCAGAGTCCTGCTAAATTATGGACGGTTTTAGTAATCACTAAAATAATATACGTTTTAATATGGATGGCTTTGCCGATGATTTTAGGCGTAACATGGTGGAAAGTGGTTATTGGATTTTTCGTAATGCATTATACCGCAGGATTAATTTTAAGTATTGTATTTCAGCTGGCACACGTAGTGGAAGAAACCTCAAATCCGATTCCGAATGAAGAAGGAGAAATGGAAAACACCTGGGCCATTCACCAATTGTATACTACTGCAAATTTTGCTCCTAAAAACAGAATTGTCAATTGGTTTACAGGAGGTTTAAATCATCAGATCGAACACCATATTTTTCCAAATATCAGTCACATTCACTACAGCAAAATTGCTGAAATTGTAAAACAGACTGCAAAAGAATGCAACCTGCCTTATTACGAATTCAGAACGATGAGAGGCGCTGTACTTGCGCATTACAAGCATTTGAAAGATCTTGGAATGAAACCTGAATTATCCGTATAAAACTAAAAAAACCTATTAATAATTAACCTTCCTTAGTTAGCGCAGAAAATTAAGGACCTTCAAAATTTTTATAATGAATCATATTCTTTCGGACAGAATCAACAACTTAGCAACTTCGCAAACCTTAGCAATGGCTGCTTTAGCACGCGAATTAAAAGCACAGGGAAAAGACATCATCAGTTTAAGTTTAGGCGAGCCAGATTTTAATACTCCTGACTTTATTAAGGAAGCTGTTAAAAAAGCAGTAGATGAAAATTACAGCACCTATTCACCGGTAGAAGGTTACTTAGAATTAAGAGAAGCAATTTGCAGAAAATTCAAAAGAGATAATAATTTAGAATACAAACCAAGTCAAATCGTAGTTTCTACAGGAGCAAAGCAATCTTTATACAACATTGCCCAGGTAATGTTAAACGATGGTGACGAGGTTATTTTACCGGCACCTTACTGGGTTTCTTACTTCGAAATTGTAAAACTTTCCGGCGGAGTTCCGGTTGAGGTTCCAACGTCTGTAGATACGGATTTCAAAATTACTCCGGAACAACTGGAAGCTGCCATCACGCCAAAAACAAAAATGATGTGGTTCAGTTCGCCTTGTAACCCATCCGGATCTGTTTACAGCAGAGAAGAGTTAACAGCGCTGGCAAAAGTTTTAGAAAAATACCCAAATATATACGTAGTGGCTGACGAAATCTACGAGCATATCAATTTCTCAGGCACTTTCTGCAGCATCGGTTCAATCCCAGGAATGTTAGAAAGAACCATCACTGTAAACGGAGTGGCGAAAGCATTCGCCATGACAGGATACAGAATTGGTTACATCGGAGCTCCGGAATTTATTGCAAAAGCATGTACCAAAATTCAGGGACAAGTAACTTCAGGAGCCAACTCTGTGGCACAACGCGCTACCATTACGGCTGTAGATGCTGATCCAAGCGTATTGAATCATATGGTTCAGGCTTTCCACACGCGTAGGGATTTAGTAGTTGGACTTTTAAAAGAAATTCCAGGCATAAAAATCAACGTTCCGGAAGGCGCTTTTTATGTTTTCCCTGACGTTTCTTCTTTCTTCGGAAAAACGCTGAGAGGTACTGAAATTAAAAATGCGAACGACGTTTCGATGTACCTTTTGGCAGAAGCCAACGTAGCAACAGTAACAGGAGACGCTTTCGGAAATCCGGATTGTATTCGTTTCTCTTACGCTACAAGCGACGATATCTTAAAAGAAGCTTTAAAAAGAATCAAAGAAGCTTTGGCTTAATTCAAACTTCTATTTTACATACCAAAGCCTTAGATTTTTCTAAGGCTTTTTTTTTGGGGTTGCCTTTGGCCGGGCTATCCGCTATATCTTTTATTTCGTTTCACTTCATAAAAGGATACCGCTCCTATCCCTAACCCAAATTGGGAACAAGGAAATCTTATTTTCATAAACACCCACTTTCAAAATTCCCATTCTACAATATTATAAATAACATCTAAAATTCTGTAAGACAGAACGCTTCATAAAACCCCAACTTTGTAGTATACATTAATTAAAAATTATTTATTATGATACATACAGATGAAACCACAAAAGAAGCAGTTCATACCTTAGAAGGATTAGTTTCAATCCTTGAAGATGGAAAACTAGGCTATACAAATGCTGCAGAACACGTAGATAGTCCTGCAATCAAAACTGACTTTTTAGAGTATGCCCGCGAACGTGCGTTGTTTATTGTAGAAATACAAGACGAAATCAACAAACTTGGAAAATCGACTGACACAGCTGGTGGAGGTCCGTTAGGAGCCATACACCGTGCCTGGATTGATATTAAATCATCCTTCACAAGTGGAGATACAGAAGCGATCATCAATGCTTGTGTAACAGGTGAAGAAGCTGCTATCGATAAATACAAATCTGCTTTGGCGAAAAATGAACTTGAAACCAGTCAGATTGCTATTATTTCAAAACAATTGAACAGTATTGAAAACACTTTGACAAAAATTAAAGCGAAAAGATTGTCTTAATAAATGGGACTTTTTTTTGAGAAGAAAAACTATCCGGTTATTAAACTGGGTAGTTTTTTTGTTTTTGGCCGAAACTGAAAAATAAATCTTATTTTCGTCGCGACCAATTTCTAAACGAAAAACTAAATTTTATGGCATTAACTTTACGCAGTATTTTTATTTGCACACTTCTCACAATTCTATCTCCTGACCAAACAAAGGCCCAGGCAACGGGCAATGCCATAAAAGCATCAATAGGTTTTGCATCAAGCAGTTCGTATTACCTTGAAGATTACGGCAGTCAGGATGAAATAGATGTCATAGGAGGTGGCCTTTATTTTCAGGGAGAATATATCATTGGATTAAAATCATGGCTTAGCATACGTCCTTACGCGGGAGCCCTGTTTACATCCGTT
The DNA here is from genome assembly GCF_009674775.1 of Flavobacterium sp. LC2016-23. Classification (GTDB taxonomy): domain Bacteria; phylum Bacteroidota; class Bacteroidia; order Flavobacteriales; family Flavobacteriaceae; genus Flavobacterium. Next base: position 77,568 of record NZ_WKKE01000010.1, read on the forward strand.
GATAAAAATCAGAATTTACGAAATCAACCGCAATACAAAGTAACAACTAATGCCTTTTTACTTGGAGGTAAATTTCGTCTCTGTGCGCCAATTCCCTGGGTAGCACCTTTTATTGAAGGAGGTATCGGTACGTCAGTAGGTAAATTCGAAACCATTACACCCGCCGTTAATTTTAACAAAAGCGACCTCTTATTGCATATTCCTTTTAGTATTGGATTAGCCATTGGCCGAAGAAATAATTTTGAAATTGCTATTTCGGGCTACTTTCACCCGGCAGCTAAACAATCATCAGGGGTATTTGCTCTGGGATATACTTTTCCCCTAGACTAAAACTTCGAATTAAGTAAAAAGAAATTTGCAGTCTCTGCGTAGTGAATCGTTATCAGTCTCAGTTATCAGTCTCTGAACACTGAGACTGATAACTGAGACTGAACACTGAAAACTGCGGCTAAAATTATCACTCTTAAATATCATCTTTCCCTATTAGTTAACTATTTCAAAAAAAGTCACTTCAACATTAGTAATCCCGAATTTTTTATAAGAACTTTGCAGACTTTTTTCCGTGAATACCACAAAAGCCTAAAGTTTTAGAAATGAAGAAGAAGATCGAAATATTAGCTCCTGCTAAAGATTTAATTGGAGGAATGGCCGCTATAAATAGCGGTGCCGATGCTGTATATATTGGTGCGCCTCAATTTGGAGCACGATCAAATGCCAACAATTCTATTGAAGATGTTGCTGCTTTGGTACAATATGCACACTTGTTTAATGCTCAGGTTTTTGTAGTAATGAATACCATTTTGTACGACAATGAATTAGAAACCTGTCGCAAAATGATATACGAATTGTATGATATTGGTGTTGACGCCCTGATCATTCAGGATATGGCGATCATGGAAATGGAGCTGCCTCCTATTGTTCTTCATGCCAGTACACAGGCCAATAATCGTGATGCCGACAAAATTAAATTCCTGAAAGATGCCGGAATAAAACGTGTAGTGTTAGCACGCGAATTAAACCTGCATCAAATCAAAGAAATATACGATCATGCTGATGTTGAATTAGAGTTTTTCGTGACCGGAGCTTTATGTGTCTCGTTCAGCGGAAACTGCTACATGAGTGTGGCCAACGGAGAACGCAGCGCCAATCGTGGTTCCTGCGCTCAAAACTGCCGTTTACCCTATAACCTAATCGACGGAAACGGAGAGACTCTGATCAAAAACAGTCACTTACTTTCGATCAAAGATTTAGATATTTCCGATCAGATTCCGAATTTGATTGAAGCCGGAATTGTTTCTTTTAAAATCGAAGGAAGACTTAAAGACGTAGTTTACGTTAAAAATAATGTATCCTTTTTACGTCAGAAATTAGACCGCTTTTTAGAAGGAGCAGGAAGCGATAAATACACCAAAGCTTCTTCCGGAACATGTACCTATACTTTCGATTCTTCTTTAAACAGAACCTTTAATCGTGGTTACACCGATTATTTTGTAAACGACAGAAACAACAGTATTGGATCCTGGGAAAGCCCAAAATCAAAAGGACAATATATTGGTAAATTAATTCGAACTGTTGGAAACGCTTACGAAATCGAAAACGGTGAATTACTAAACAACGGTGACGGACTTTGTTTCATTAACGAAAACAACGAAGCCGACGGAATCTACGTAAACAAAGCCGAAAACGGTAAAATATATCCAAATGTTCTAAAAGAAGTAAAAGACGGAACTTTCATTTACCGTAACAACGATGCCGCTTTCATCAAAATTGTGGAGAGAGAAGACAGCGCTGTTCGAAAATTGAGTACTACCCTACTACTTACAGAAACCGAAACAGGTTTTGAATTAATCGCAACCGATGAGGACGGAAATGTAAGCACTGTCCATTTAGAACATGCAAAAGAGCAGACTAAAACGGGCGAATCAATTGAAGAAAACATCAAAACGCAATTGGCAAAAACAGGTTTCACTCCTTATAATGCCGATGAAATTACTATCATGTTTTCTCAAAACTGGTTCCTTCCTATTTCGAAAATTAACGAAATGCGAAGAACTGTTTATGATCAGCTGACCCAAATTCGTTTAGCAAATTACAAACGCGAAGAACATCAATTAGTAAAAACCTCGCATCCATATCCGGAAACGAAGTTAGATTTCATGTATAATGTTTCAAACAAAACCGCACGTAAATTCTACGAACGTCACGGTGTAACCGAAATCGAAAAAGCATTCGAGTTACAATGGGATCCGGGGAAATCCCGTGTAATGACAACTAAATATTGTATCAAATACGAATTGAAAAAATGTCCGATACACCAAAAAGATATAATGGGCGTTAAAGTAAAAGAACCATTGGTTTTAAAACAAGGTGAGCTTGAATACAAACTAAAATTCAACTGCAAACCCTGCGAAATGGAAATCTGGGAAAAAGATGCTGAATTTGAAATAGAGGAAGATCATTTTCATTAATAGTATTTAACCGCAAAGTTCGCTAGGAATTACGCAAGGTTCGCAAAGATTTATTATAAAGCCTTTGCGAACCTTTTTATTTTTACTTCAAAACAAAGCTTTGCGTACTTTGCGGTTAAATTAAAATCTGCTGAATCTGCAAAATCTGCGTGAGAATAAATTCCATTTTTTTTATCTTTACTCTCAAAACTAGTTTTAAATGGAAACAAAAAACAGCATTACAAAATATGCAATTATTGCGGGATTTTTGGTATGCGCTATTTTTCCATTATTAATATTTTTAAAAACCTCTTTTATTGATCTTTGCATTCAGATATCTGATTTTGGTACCTTTTGGAATCCTATCTTCTGGGGAATCCTTTTTCCGTTATTCCTGGTTTTTCTTTTTTGGAAATCAGCCCAAAAAATAAGCCCTTCATTAAACCAAATCAGTTATTTTCAAGCTTGCTCCCAATTTTCATTCGGCGTAAGCTCAAAACTTATAATAACTCTTTTCACAATTTATATAATCGGAAAATTTGCAAGTGGAATGTCTGCTCCATTACAATCACAATTTTTAGATCAAATTATATTCTCGATATTGATAATTTTGTTTTTATCATTTATTTTAATGATCCTAACCTTTTTAAGCAGTTTACTAATTGTAAAAGCAAGCCAAAACACTCAAGCTTTAAATCAAACAAAATGAAAATACTACTCCTCGGTTCAGGCGAATTAGGCAAGGAATTTGTCATTGCCGCACAACGAATCGGACAAACCATAATCGCTGTTGACAGTTACGAAAATGCTCCGGCAATGCAGGTGGCACACGGATTTGAAGTCATCAACATGCTGGATGGTGAAGCGCTTGACCGAATCGTAGCCAAACACCAACCCGATTTTATAGTTCCCGAAATAGAAGCCATTCGCACCGAACGTTTTTATGACTATGAAAAACAAGGCATTACCGTAGTTCCTTCTGCCAAAGCGGCGAACTTTACCATGAATCGTAAAGCCATTCGCGACTTAGCTGCAAAAGAACTTGGACTTAAAACAGCCAAATACCAATACGCAACTTCCGCTGAAGAGTTGCAAAAAGCCGTTCAGGAAGTCGGAATTCCGTGTGTTGTAAAACCTTTAATGTCTTCTTCCGGAAAAGGACAATCGACTATAAAAACCGAAAGTGATATTGAAAAAGCATGGCAATATGCCGTTGCAGGTTCCCGTGGTGATGTTATTGAGGTTATTGTAGAAGCTTTTGTAAATTTCCATTCGGAGATTACACTGCTGACCATTGCTCAGAATAACAATCCAACGCTTTTTTGCGCTCCAATCGGGCACCGACAAGAACGCGGTGATTATCAGGAAAGCTGGCAGCCCGCAAAAGTTTCAGATAAAGATTTATACGAAGCGCAGGATATGGCGGAAAAAATTACCGAAGCACTCGGAGGCGCGGGCCTTTTTGGTGTTGAATTTTTCCTGACTGATGAAGGCGTTTATTTCTCTGAACTTTCGCCCCGCCCGCACGATACGGGAATGGTGACTTTAGCCGGCACTCAGAATTTCAATGAATTCGAACTGCATTTGCGTGCTATTTTAAGCTTGCCCATTTTTGAAATCACTCTGGAAAAAGCGGGGGCGAGCGCCGTAATTTTAGCTTCTGAAGATTCAGCCCATCCAACCTTTACCGGAATCGAAAAAGTAGCCGCGTTACCTAAAACCGATTTCAGGATTTTTGGCAAACCAACGTCAAGACCCTATCGCCGAATGGGTGTTGTTTTAAGTCATGATTCATTGGCAACTCCAATTGAAGAAGTCACAGAACGCGCCAAAGCAACTTCAAAATTAATAACCGTAAATTCTTAAAAATGAAAAAAGTACTATTTATGTTATTCCTGTTTATTGGAATTGCAACTCAGGCCCAGGATAAAAAAACAACCGAAAAATCTCAGATCGTTGAAACCGCTTGTGGCGAATGTCAATTTGGAATGAAAGGCAACGGCTGTAATTTAGCGGTCCGCATTGATGGAAAAGCCTATTTTGTTGACGGAACTACTATTGATGAGCATGGAGATGCGCATGCAAAAGACGGTTTCTGCAATGCCATCCGCAAAGCTGAAGTTACCGGAAAAGTAGAAAACAATCGTTTCAAAGCGACATCATTCACTTTGGTAAAACAAAAATAATGGAATTAATTCTTGAAAACATCGCCAAACATGTTTCACTGACACCTGAAGAACAAGCCCTGTTTTTATCGAAAACAGAAACGACTTTTTATAAAGCTAAAACTATTTTATTAAGTTCCGGCCAGGTTTGCAAACATTCCTATTTTGTCAATTCCGGAATTTTAAGAAGCTTCAATATCAATGATAATATTGTCGAACATGTTCTCGCATTTTCCTGCGCCGGATGGTGGATGAGTGATATGTACAGTTTTTTTTCACAAAAACCCGGACAGCTTTTTATAGAAGTTTTAGAAGATGCAGAAGTCGTTTCATTATCGAAAGAAAATCAGGAACAATTATATCTTGAGATTCCAAAATTAGAACGCTTTTTCAGGATTCTGATCGAAAATTCCCTGGTCGCCAATCAACAGCGACTAATGGATAATTTAAGCCTGCCTGCGGAAGAACGTTTCGAGAAATTTTGCAACAAATACGGAACATTAGTACATAAAGTTCCTCAAAAACAAATCGCTTCGTTTATTGGCGTTACGCCTGAATTTTTCAGCAAAATGAAAGCCAGGCTTTTGAAAAAATAATTTTTACACACAGATTAAAATATTTTTTTTTGTTCGCCACGAATTACACGAATTTTCACGAATTACATGGTTCAAAAATTGAATTAAAATTAGTGTGAATTCGTGTAATTCGTGGCAACCTTTTTTTTAATCATTTAAATCTGTGGCAAAAAAAAAACCAGTTCAATGAAGAACCGGTTTTTTTTATTGAATTAAAATTGCTCTACCTCAGTAGAATGTTTCATTGCTGTTGTGGTTGATTTCCCTATCGTTACCGTGTTCTGAACGGCATCAAAATAAGACGTTCCCACAAAAGCCTGATGTTTAACTGCTCTGAATCCATTTTTCTGTAAGGCGAATTCTCTTTCCTGCAGTTCAGAATAACCTGCCATACCCCGCTCTTTATAGGCTTTAGACAATTCGAACATGCTCGTATTTAAAGCATGAAAACCTGCCAAAGTGATGAATTGGAATTTATAGCCCATGGCAGCCAAATCTTCCCTGAATGTTTCCATTTCAGCCACTGATAATTTTGCAGCCCAGTTAAAAGACGGAGAGCAATTGTACGCCAGCATCTTGTCCGGAAATTCTTTTTTCATGGCATCAGCAAACTTTTTAGCATACACCAAATCAGGATTACTGGTTTCCATCCAGATCAAATCAGCATAGGGCGCGTAACTCAAACCTCTGGCAATTCCCTGATCGATACCGTTTTTTACATAAAAGAACCCTTCATTGGTTTTTTCACCGGTAATAAATCTGGCATCTCTCGGGTCAGCATCACTGGTCAGCAAATTAGCGGCATCGGCATCAGTTCTTGCTACAATTAAAGTCGAAACCCCCATTACATCTGCGGCCAAACGCGCTGCTATTAGTTTATTGATTGCTTCCTGAGTCGGTACCAAAACCTTCCCACCTAAATGCCCGCATTTTTTAGCAGAACTTAACTGGTCTTCAAAGTGAACCCCTGAAGCGCCTGCTTCAATCATCGATTTCATTAATTCGAAAGCATTTAAGTTCCCTCCAAATCCGGCTTCGGCATCAGCCACAATCGGAACCAGATAATCCTTTTTATCCTCAACCTCATTTACCACCTGAATCTGATCGGCACGCAATAAGGCGCTATTAATTTTTTTAACCACCATAGGCACACTATTTACCGGATAAAGGGATTGATCCGGGTACATTTCTCCCGCCAGATTTGCATCGGCGGCAACCTGCCACCCACTCAAATAAATCGCTTCCAAACCGGCGTCCACTTCCTGAATCGCCTGATTTCCGGTTAAAGCACCCAAACCAGCAACATAATCCTGACTTTTTAACTTTCTCCATAATTTCTCCGCTCCCATTTTGGCAATAGAATGCTCAATTTTATAAGAACCCTGAAGTGTAACCACCTCTGTAGCCGTGTAAGGACGTTCAACACCTTTCCATCTTGGGTTCGTGATCCAATCGTTAATCAATTCCTGAATTCTGTCTTCTGTTGTTTTCATAAATAATATAGTTAAGTTGGTTAGTAAGTAAAATAGTTTTCAGTCACAGTTATAAGTATTCAGTTTTAACTGGACTTAAATAGATAATATTATAAAGATCTGCGCAGATCTTTTCATCCTCATTTTATCTGCCTGATCTGCAAAATCTGCGAGACAAATTTTTAGCTCGCAGATGACGCAGATTGAGCAGATTTTATGTAGAATTATATTCTATGTGTTAAAAGAGATCACAAGTATTTATAACAAGGAATAGTCAAAAAGTCAACAAAATCAGTATTTACCACTAATCTTTCGAGTACTTTTTCAGCCAGGGGAAATTGTCTTTTTTCGTAATTCTCTTCGCCTAATTCCGTTTTTATTTTATCGAATTCATCCAAAGCCAGTTCGTGATAATACGCCAGATTCAACTGTTTGTCATTATCCAGCACCACTTTATTCTGAAGCCATTGCCACAATTGTGATCTCGAAATTTCGGCAGTGGCTGCATCTTCCATCAAATTATGCAACGCCGCCGCACCTTGGCCGTTGAGCCATGAAGCCAGATACAAAACACCAACATTGATGTTTTTACGAACTCCGTTTTCCGTTATGATTCCGATTGGTGGTTCAATCAAATCTGCTTCCGTGATTTTTCGATGCTCTCTTTTAATATGAATTTGATTTAGAGTTGGCATTCCTTTATCAAAAATTTCTTTTGCTATTGCAACCAAATCCGGATGTGCTACCCAGGTTCCGTCGTGACCGTTTCGAACCTCGCGCTCTTTATCGGTTTTCACTTTTGCAAAAGCAACAGCATTGGCGTCTTCATTATTCTTAATCGGAATTTGGGCTGCCATACCGCCTATCGCATGAATTCCACGTTTATGGCATCTCTGAATCACCAGATTCGAATAGGCATTCATAAAAGGCGAAGTCATATTTACCTGATCGCGATCCGGCACGATGAACTTCGGATTTCTGCGGAATTTTTTGATGTAGGAAAAAATATAATCCCAACGCCCGCAATTCAACCCTACAATATGTTCTTTCAGTTCATAAATAATCTCATCCAACTGAAAACTTGCGGTTATGGTTTCAATCAAAACCGTCACTTTTATGGTGCCTCTTTTTAATTTCAAATAATCTTCGGTAAAATCGATTACCGTATTCCACCAGCGGGCTTCCAGATAATGCTCTAATTTCGGAATGTAGAAGTACGGCCCGGAGTTATTCTCCAATAATTGCTTGTGGTTATGAAAAACATACAATCCAAAATCGACCAAAGAACCCGAAACTTCTTTTCCTTCGACTAAAAGATGTTTTTCATTCAAATGCAATCCTCTTGGGCGAACGATTAATGTCGCGGTTCTTTCATTTAACTGATAACTTTTATTTTTAGCGGCATCTGTATAAGAAATTGTCTTTTTTACGGCATCAATTAAATTCATTTGTCCGTCCATCAAATTTTGCCAGGTCGGAGAAGTGCTGTCTTCAAAATCGGCCATGAACGTTTTCGCTCCTGAATTCAATGCATTGATGATCATTTTTCGATCCACAGGTCCTGTAATCTCTACTCTTCTGTCCAGCAGATCCTTTGGAATTTCTCCAGCTGTCCAATTGCTTTCTCTGACGTTTTTGGTTTCTGAAGGAAAAGAAGGCATGACGCCCTGATCAAACAAAACTTGTTTTTGATCGCGCTGCAACAACAATATTTTTCGTTGCGATTCGAATTTTCGATGCAAATCGGTTATAAAAACAATTGCTTCTTCTGTCCAGATCTTTGGATAAGAAAGGTTCTCTCCGGCCAAAAATTCCATTGCCGTCCCGGTAATCTCTAATTGGTTTTTCATAGCTGTGAATTTAATTTCTAATTAATTAAACAGGTTTTGACTTCATCTATTAATGACTTATAAAGACATTCACTTAAAATCACTTTTCCATCTAATAATTTCTACACCACAATATTAGAAAAAAGTTTTTTACAAAACAAGCGAACGTTCGCTAAATATTAAAAATAATTTTTTGGCGATTATTTTTTAAATACCTATATTTGATTTATGGATATCGAAAAAGACTATATAAAGCTTATCTTCGGGTTAAAACTGAAGCAAGTCCGCACCCACAAAAACCTTTCTCTTTTTGGCCTGGCCAAATTGACAAATCTTTCAAAATCGTACTTAAACGAAATTGAGAAGGGTAAAAAATATCCAAAAACAGATAAAATTTTGCTTTTGTGCGAACATCTGGAAGTTCCTTACGATCAAATGGTGTCTTTAAAACTCGATAACAATCTCGCTCCGATTGGAGAAATTTTAAAATCAGGTATTTTAAAAGAGATTCCATTAGAACTTTTTGGCATTCAGGAAGCAGATTTAATTGACATTATTGCCAATGCCCCTGCCAAAGTCAATGCGTTTATTAGTACCATTATTGAAATCGCACAACACTATAATCTAAGCCGGGAAAGTTTCTTTTTAGCCGCATTACGTTCGTATCAGGAAGCACACAGCAATTATTTTGAAGATCTTGAAGATAAAGTGATTGCTTTTTCAAAATCATTTCAGATCAATTTAGATTCTAAAATTACCATTGAAGAACTGGAAGCCATTCTTAAAGAGGAATTTGATTATACCATCAACGAAATCGCTTTTACAGATCAGGAAGCGCTGGAAGATTTACGTTCTATTTATGTTCCAAAAAGCAAAACCTTATTACTTTCAACAGAAATTGACCATCCACAGAAAGCTTTTATCCTGGCAAAAGAAATTGCTTATAATTACTTGAAAATTTCAGACCGTTTACTGACTTTCAGCTGGATTAAATTTGAAAACTTCGATCAGGTTTTACATAATTTTTATGCTTCTTATTTTGCCGGCGCTTTATTACTGCCGAGACAATTGGTAGTAAGCAAAATCAATGATTTTTTACAAAATGAAAAACCAAATCCTGAAGAATTTGTAGCATTAATCGAAAGTTTTGAAGTTTCTCCGGAGTCCTTTTATCAGAGACTGACCAACTTACTGCCTAAAGATTTCCATCTGAAAAACTTATTCTTTTTGAGAATGTCTCACAGAATTGGCTCTGATGTATATCAAATCAAAAAAGAATTACACATCACCAACCAGCAGGAACCTCATGCAAACGAAACTAATGAGCATTACTGCAGAAGATGGGTTTCGGTAAAAACGATAGACGAAGCCATCAGGCAAAACAAACCTCATTTTTTTGATGCTCAGATTTCCAGTTATGTGCATAGCGGAAATGAATATCTGGTTTTTTCATCGGCTACGAAAGATCCTTTTGTAGAAAACAATATTCGCAGCATTTCTGTTGGAATTTTAATTAACCCAACAATGAAAAAGAAATTTAAATTCATTGAAGCAAAACCTCTTGTTAAACGAATTGTTGGTGTTACGTGCGAAACCTGCTCCGTGAAAGATTGCTTAGAAAGAGCTGCTCCTCCAATTGCGCTGGAAATGAAAAAACGCCATGACAACACGGATTTTGTGGTACAGCAGTTTATTAATCAATACAGTTAGAAAATTATGAAATATTTATCTATAATAATAACGCTGCTTTTTATCAGCTTAAACCAGGAAACAGAAAAACTTACCGGACGTTATAGCTACTTAACAGAAGACAATAATTTGTACATCCAAAAAGATAAAATTACTTTTAAGGATAGTGTTTTTGTGTTTGATAACAAGTATTTGCCAAAAGGAAAAATCTCTTATGGTAAGAAAATACTATTAGACAATTTCATAAATACTGATTTAATTATAAGCATTTCAAAAGATCAGATCCAAAAAGATACTATTCTGTTTTATATGCATGATAAGAACAGTTCAGCTGCAAATTATCTTGATGAAGTAGTCGGAAAAGGGAAATTGATTAGGATTAAATAATTCAGGTTTTTTACTTTCAAATAATAATTCAACACAATCTTGTCATCTCGACGAAGGAGAGATCACACAAGTGGCTCGACATAGATTGGAGATCGTTGGATCGAAGTTTCTAATGTGATCTCTCCTTCGTCGAGATGACAAACTGAACGGTAAAACCTTTGCACCTCTGCAACTTTTAACCTTTGCACCTTCTTATAAAAAATAAAACCTATAATTTAGCCCCGATAGGAGTGGAAATCCTTTTGTGCCGTCCCGATAGCTATCGGGAGGCGCAAAAGATTGAAACGAATAGCGGGACTACACGCCTTTTGAAAACCAAAATTTCTGCTTCAAAAAAAACCTTAGAATCTTAGCTCCTTTGAACCTCAGAATCTTTTCTTAATCTACATTAAGTGCTTTTCTTCCATGTTGGTCGTAAATTTGTACCATAAAATAACAAAACACACAGATCATGGAAAATATAGTAGTACATAAAGCAGAAACCAGAGGAAATGCAAATCACGGATGGCTTAACGCTTATCACAGTTTTAGTTTTGCAAGCTGGTACAATCCGGACAGAATTCAGTTTGGGGCACTTCGCGTTTTGAACGATGACACCATTGCCGGAGGAATGGGTTTTGGTACGCATCCTCACGATAATATGGAAATCATTACCATTCCGTTGGAAGGTGATTTAGCACACAAAGACAGTATGGGAAATACCGAAATCATCAAAAATGGCGATATTCAGGTGATGAGTGCGGGAACCGGTGTTCAGCATAGTGAGTTCAATCCAAATGCAGACCAACAAACTAAATTATTGCAAATCTGGCTGTTTCCAAACAAAAGAAATGTAGATCCGCGTTACCAGCAAATCACGCTGGATGTTGCCGACAGACATAATAAATTATCTCAAATCCTATCCCCAAATGCAGATGACGAAGGTGTTTGGATTCACCAGGATGCCTGGTTTAACATGGGGAATTTTGATGCCGGAGTAACTGCTGAATACAAAATTAAAAAAGAAGGAAACGGCGTTTACGCTTTTGTCCTAAAAGGCAACGTCACAATCAACGGTCAGGAATTAAACACTCGCGATGCAGTTGGAATTTCAGGGACGGACATTTTAAACATACAGGCAAACACTGATGCGGAATTTTTATTGATGGATATTCCGATGAACTATTAATTCATAAACAACAGATACTTTTTTTTCAGGAAACGATAATAAATCTGTTTATCAGATTGTTATCGTTTTTTTTTTACAGCTTTCACGAAATCACCCCGAGACTTTGAAAAAGGTCATTAAATTTAAAAACAGGTCGAATGAAAAAGGTCTCTCGCAGATTTTGCAGATTGAGCGGATTTTTATTCCTTGCTTAGATAGATTTTTTTAGAAAAAATTAGCAGTATAAGCAGATCATTTATAAACGAACTCTACCAAATAGATCTGCTCCATCTGCAAAATCTGCGGGAAACAAAAAACATTCTTCATCCGGCAATTAGCAGCAAAAGAAGTAAATTTCAAATTATCGATTTTTCATTTCTTAATCTAGGTTAAGTGCGATACCGCCACTACCAGCGTAACTTTGTCCTATCAAAATGAAATTAATTATTTAAAAATAAAAATTATGGCAACTACAAAATGGGCAATTGACCCAACACATTCAGAAATTGGTTTTAAAGTTAAACACATGATGTTTACAAATGTTTCAGGAAAATTTGGAACTTACGATGCAACAATTACTACAGAAGACAATGACTTCGAAAATGCTGCAATTGAATTTTCAGGTGATATTGCTTCTATCGATACTGCTAATGCAGACAGAGACGGACATTTAAGAAGCGCTGATTTTTTTGATGCTGAAAACAATCCAAAATTAACTTTCAAATCTTCTTCATTCAAAAAAATTGATGCAGGAGATTACGAAATCACCGGAGACTTAACTATTAAAGGTGTTTCTAAATCAGTAACATTTCCGGTAGACTTCAGCGGAATCATGACTGATCCATGGGGAAATACAAAAGTTGGTTTAAGTATTGAAGGAAAAATTAACCGTAAAGACTGGGGACTAAACTGGAACTCTGCTCTTGAAACTGGTGGTGTTTTAGTTGGAGAAGAAGTAAAACTGAACATTGAATTACAATTTGCTAAACAAGCATAATCAGAATATTAGGTTTTAATTTGGTTGGTTAAAAGCCTGTACTTTTTAGAAAGTGCAGGCTTTTTTTGGGTTTGCCACGAATTGCACGAATTAGCACGAATCTATATTTTTACCGAAACATTTACAGAGAAAACCAATCCTTTCTAACAAAGGGCTTCGACTCCGCTCAGCCTGACATATAGCTCACTTCTAACCAAATACGATTGTCAACCTGAGCGAAGTCGAAGACTTTTTATTTTATATTTCTAAACTCCGTTGGCGACATTCCTGTTTGTTTTTTAAAGACTCTGGAGAAATACGAATAATCCTCGTAACCAACAGCATAGGCGATTTCATTTACAGCTAACTGTTTATCGGTCAGCATTCTTTTTATTTCGAGAATTACGCGATCCATAATAACTTCCGTGGCTGTTTTTTGTAAAATTTCATTGCAAATTCTGTTCAGATGCTTTAAGGTAATATGCAATTGTTCCGCATAAAACGACGGCAGTTTCTGAGTTTTAAAATGCTGTTCTAAAAGTATTTCAAATGCGCTGATTTTTATATTATAGGAATGTGTCTGATGCGAATAGGTTTGTCCGTACTTACGGGCAATTTCGATATGAATGCAATCTAATAAATTGAGCATTTTATCCAATTGCCATTCATTATTTTGATTAATCTCCTGGATCAATAAACCAAAATAGGGCAATATTTTAGAGAATTCATCTGTTTCAAAAACCACTTCAGGTCTATTCAAAATCGAATTATAAAAGTTATAATCATTGATTTTTTTTTGCCCAAAGTACAGATTATAAAGTTCCTGCGAAAAAATAATTACAAACCCTTCTATATCTTCCGACAAACTCCAGTGATGCATTTGCCCGGGCTGTAAAACGAACAAACTTCCTTTTTTTATTTCAAAACGATCAAAATCAATTTCATGAATTCCGGAGCCATTTGTAAAAAATACCATCAAATACGAATCGTGCCGATGCGGCTCTTCGACAAAACTGTGGCTTTTTAGATGCTCCTTAAAAGTATTCACGTAGAAATCACGGTGAATATCGTTACAACTAAAATTTTGAACACTATAAACTGGATATTTTTTCATAACAAATGTCTTTATTGTGCTATAATCAGCGAAGATATAAAAAAGACTTTTAATAGTTTCTAAAATACCTTTGTATAAACAAAAACAACAAAATCATGTCAAGTACACTAGTCCATATTTTGAAAAATGAATGTCCGAATTGTCATAAAGGAAAAGTTTTCAAAGACAAGAATATTTTCCTGAATTTCGGTTTTCCAAAAATGAACGAATACTGCAGTCATTGTAACTATAAGTTTCAAAAAGAACCCGGTTATTTCTTTGGTGCCATGTATGTAAATTACGGATTGACAGTTGCCCAGGGAATTGCAACGTATTGTGTGGCACAGTTTTTCTTCGAGAAAAATTTCGATTTAAGAATCATTCCGATTATTGCGCTTGTAATTACTTTATGTACTTCATTCAATCTCCGATTTTCAAGATTAGTATGGATTTATATGTTTAAGAATTATACAAGCTAAAAAAGTACTATTTTTGCCTTTCAATTGAAACTAATTTTTCAATTTAAAAAAAATTCAATCTTAAATTAGACAAATGAAAGCATACGTATTTCCGGGTCAGGGCGCACAGTTTACAGGAATGGGCAAAGACTTATATGAAACATCGGCTTTAGCCAGAGAACTATTCGAAAAAGCCAATGAGATTTTAGGTTTTAGAATTACAGATATCATGTTTGAAGGCACTGCCGAAGAACTGAAAGAAACAAAAGTTACACAGCCGGCCGTTTTTTTACATTCGGTTATTTTAGCCAAAACTTTAGGTGAAGATTTTAAACCGGAAATGGTGGCGGGACATTCTTTAGGAGAATTTTCAGCATTGGTTGCCAATGGAACTTTGTCTTTTGAAGATGGTCTTAAATTAGTTTCACAACGTGCTTTAGCGATGCAAAAAGCCTGCGAAATTACACCATCAACAATGGCTGCTGTTTTAGGTTTAGCAGACAATGTTGTGGAAGAAGTTTGCGCTTCTATTGACGGGGTTGTGGTTGCTGCCAATTACAACTGTCCCGGGCAATTGGTTATTTCGGGAGAAACAAGTGCTGTTGAAAAAGCCTGCGAAGCCATGAAAGCTGCCGGAGCAAAACGCGCTTTGATTTTACCTGTTGGAGGAGCATTTCATTCCCCAATGATGGAACCAGCAAGAGAAGAATTAGCTGCCGCAATTGAAGCAACGACATTCTCTACACCTGTTTGTCCGGTATATCAAAACGTAACAGCAAGTGCGGTTTCTGATGCAAACGAAATCAAAAAGAACTTAATTATTCAATTGACTGCTCCGGTAAAATGGACGCAATCGGTACAACAAATGATCGCTGACGGCGCTACTTTATTTACTGAAGTCGGACCAGGAAAAGTTTTAGCGGGTCTGATTAACAAAATTGACAAGGAAGCTGTTACTGCGAATGCTTAATTTTTAGTAGTCAGTGAAAAGCTATACACAAAACAAAACCTCATAAATCAAATTTATGAGGTTTTGTTTTTATAGGTCTTTAGCTTCAGGACAGTAATTATTACTAATTCCTGTTATCAGGTAATTTTGATTCCTTTTTTCAAAAAATATGTACCAGGTCGTTTTAGGGTTGGGTTTATAAAAAATATAATGTGAACCTAAATATTGTAGTGTTTCAGGGGTTTTCTTGTGAGGAAAACTTGAGATACCTGAAATTACAAAATCTACTATTTTATCAGCATAATTTTGAGCTGATTGAGCAAAACCAAAATATTCTTTTTTAAAAAGCGTAAATACTAAATCATCAAAATATTCCAGAACATCATTTTCGAAAATTATTTTTTCCAAGGATATGCTTTTATTCTTTTGGACATTTCAGCTTTAAATTCCTCAGGTGTTAACCCTTTTGCAAATTTGGCATCAAAATCAAAAGTCGCAGAATCAATTCCTTTGAATTTTAGTTTCTGAACTTCGTATTGTACTGCAGGTTCTTCAACCTTATTATTTTTCTGATTTTCATTCTTCTCATTCATAATCCACATCTTTAGATAACGAATTTACGACAATTTCGTTAAATCAAAAAATCCCAAATAATCTGGATTGATTATTTGGGATTTGTTTTGAAACCGGACCAGGCGTGACTATGCGTATCTAAGCGAGATTCTTCTCTTTCTTTTTATAGTTAATAATGAAAACCCCTAAAATAATAAGTACCGTCGCGATGATAAAATCGACTGTAATTTTTTCATTTAAAAGCAGCCAGCCTAAAAAAACGGCAATAATCGTATTAACATAAGACAAAATAGAAACCTGTACTGCCGTAACACATTTTAAAGCATAATTATAACAGAAAAATGCAATTACTGATCCGAAAACAGATAAATACAAAGAAGCAAAAATACTTCCTGAACTCCATGAGCTTACATCCGGATTTGGCGAAAAGATAAAAGCCAAAACAAGCTGAATACAAGATGCCATTGTAAATTGATAAAACAAATTAAGTGCAATATTATTAGACTTATAAGCATGTGTTTTGGTATAAATTGTTCCGGCTGCCCAAGCCAAAATCGCCAGAATCATAAATAGTACTCCTATTTTATAATCGGCATCTAAAAAGGAATGAAGTCCGTCTTTAAATATAAAAATAACACCGGAAAATCCAATAATCACTCCCACAAATCCTTTTAAACTTGCTTTTTGCAAGCCAAACAAAATACTGCCTATAAAAATAAGTATCGGCGACATGGCACTAATTACAGATGCTAATCCGCTTGGCAAACTCTGCTCCGCAATAGTTGTAAACCCGTTAGCAATAACGATCATTAGTACAGACGGAACAAGCTGGTGTTTTAAATTTTTCCAGCCAATCCATTTCAGTTCTTTTTTAAACAATAAAATGATCATTACGATCAATCCTGCCAATCCCTGGCGTATAGAAGTGACAAACCATGGCGGAATTGTTTCTACCGCAACCCTAATTCCTAAAAAGGTAGTTCCCCAAACAATTCCAACGGCCGCTAAGGCAAAAATTAATTTATAATCTAAACTTTTTTTCATGATACTTAAATTCCTTTTTTAAATAAAAAATCCCAAACTATACTACTATAATTCGGGATTTTTTGTTTGCAGCAAAGACACACTGCTGTGTTCCTCTACGATCGTACTTTTTGTTCCCATTTCCAGGCGCTGGCCATTGCCTCATCTAATGTTAATTGTGCTTTCCATCCCAAAACATTATTTGCTTTGTCTGTATTAGCATAGGCTTCCGTGATATCACCTTCACGGCGTGGCATAATCTTATAGGGTAATTTGGTATTACTTACTTTTTCAAAACTTTTGATTACTTCAAGAACTGAACTCCCTTTTCCGGTTCCTAAATTAAAAGTCTCGACCTTCGCCAGATTCTTTTTATTCAACAAACGCTGCAACGCTATAACGTGTGCTTTTGCTAAGTCTACCACATGAATATAATCACGGACTGCTGTTCCATCCTCAGTTGGATAGTCATTTCCGAAAACTGATAATTCCTGACGTAATCCCATTCCGGTTTGTGTAATAAAAGGAACCAGGTTTTGAGGAACTCCTAATGGTAATTCACCAATCTCAGTACTTGAATGCGCACCAACCGGATTAAAATAACGCAACAAAATAGCACTTATGTTAGTCACTTTAGCAGTATCTGTGATAATTTCCTCTCCAATCTGTTTTGTATTTCCGTAAGGAGACATTGCGGCCTGAACCGGTGCATCTTCTGTGATTGGCATTTTTTCGGCCTGACCGTAAACGGTACAAGAAGAACTAAAAATAAAACTTGCCTCTGGTTTTTGTTGCAATTGCTGTAATAAATAAACTAAGGTACCAATGTTGTTTTCGTAATACAATAAGGGATTTTCAACACTTTCACCAACTGCCTTTGAAGCCGCAAAATGAATAACTCCGGTAACATCATCATGTTTTTTAAAGAAATCCTGAACCGCTGTTTTTTCTCTCAAATCTATTTTTTCAAACAGTGGCAGTTTTCCTGTAATTTTCTCAATTCCTTTTAAAACATTTTCGGAAGAATTAGAAAGATCATCAATTATCACCACTTCAAAGCCTTCATTTTGCAATTCGACTACAGTATGCGAACCTATAAATCCTAATCCTCCTGTTACTAATACTTTCATTTTGTGGTTGTTTTATGGCTAATAGTTTATAATTTAGTTTTATTTATTTTAAAAATTCGATTACGCTGTCTGTAATAAATTTAATCTGCTCATCGTCAAGTTCAGTATGCATTGGCAAAGCAATTACTTCTTTCACCAATTGATTGGTTACCGGAAATTGTTCTTCCTTATAACGAACATCTGCATAAGCCTTTTGTGAATGCAATGGAATTGGATAATAAATCGCACATGGAATTGCTTTATCCTGCAAATGCTGCATTAGCGCATTACGATCTGCATCCACAATTCTTAAAACATATTGATGAAAAACATGATCATTAGCATCGGCATTAAATTCCGGTGTTATTATGTTTTTATGACCTGCAAAAGCAGCATTGTATTTTGTTGCCGCCAGACGACGCGCCTCATTATATTCATTAAGATAAGGTAATTTTGCATTTAAAACTCCTGCCTGAATACTGTCCAAACGTGAATTTACCCCTACTACATCGTGATGGTAGCGTTCGTACATTCCGTGATTTACGATTCCACGGATTATATGGGCCAGCTTGTCATCATTGGTAAAAATTGCTCCGCCATCTCCGTAACAACCTAAGTTTTTAGATGGAAAAAAGGAAGTTGCAGCCACATGACCTATCACCCCAACTTTATTTTTCACTCCTGATTTAGAAACATAATCAGCGCCGATTGCCTGTGCATTATCTTCGATTACATATAAATTATGTGCTTCGGCAATTTCCATAATGGCGTCCATATTTGCTGCACGACCAAATAGATGTACCGGAACAATTGCTTTTGTTTTTGGTGTGATTGCTTTTTTTATCGCTTCAATATCAATGTTCATATTGGCAACATCAACATCTACCAAAACCGGAGTTAATTGCAACAAAGCAATTACTTCTACGGTAGCTGCAAAGGTAAAATCAGCAGTAATAACCTCATCACCCCGCTTTAAGTCAAGCCCCATCATTGCGATCTGCAAGGCATCAGTACCATTGGCACAAGGGATCACGTGTTTCGCCCCTAAATAGTTTTCAAGATTTTTTTGAAACTGCTGAACCAATGGTCCGTTTATATAAGTATTTGTATCTAAAACTTCCTGAATTGAAGCATCAACCGTTGTTTTTATTTTTTCGTATTGACTCTTTAAGTCAACCATTTGAATTTTTTTCATTTATCTTTCTTTATTTTAAAACTTAAGATTTGTTTTCGGAATTCAATCTTCAAAACGAAGCACAAAAATAGTTATTTAATACCTTCAAACAATGAAAATAATCGAAAGAAACGTATTTTAGCACCAAAATCACACACATGCTTTTTCTATACAATTTAGCCGTTTATATTGCTGCCTTTTTTCTTAAAATTATAGCACTGTTTAGTCCGAAAATCAAACTCTTTATCAACGGAAGAAAAGATGTTTTTACCATTTTGGAAGAAAAAATAAAACCTACAGACAAAACCATCTGGTTTCATGCCGCCTCCCTTGGAGAGTACGAACAAGGTTTACCGGTTATCGAAAAAATCAAAGAAAAACATCCCGCACACAAAATCATTGTTACCTTTTTTTCTCCTTCCGGATACGAAGTACGTAAAAACAATACCGTAGCAGATATCACTTTATACCTGCCTTTAGATACCAAAAAGAATGCTAAACGTTTTTTAAAATTAGCACATCCCGAACTGGCATTTTTTATTAAATATGAATTTTGGCTTAATTATTTAAAAGAGCTCAAAAAAAACGAAACACCCACTTATCTGATTTCCGGAATTTTCAGGGATAGCCAGATGTTTTTTAAGTGGTATGGCGGATTTTACCGAAAAGCACTGAAGACTTTCACTTATTTCTTTGTACAAAACGAAAGTTCAAAACAAAAAATCGAAGCGATTGGATTCCACAATGTAATTGTTTCCGGCGACACCCGTTTCGATCGTGTCAATACCATCTTAGAAAGAGACAATACACTTGATTTTATTGAAGACTTCAAAAACAGCCAGACTACCATTGTTATTGGCAGTTCATGGCCTAAAGACGAAGCAATATTAGCGGAATATATCAATCAGTCTTCTGACAATCTGAAATTCATTATTGCGCCGCATAATATAAAAACAGATCAAATTGCAAGCCTAAAGTCTCAAATCACAAAATCAAGCATCTTATTTTCCGAAAAAGGAAATGCTGATTTATCCACTTACAATGTCTTCATCATCGACACCGTTGGCTTACTCACAAAGATCTATAGTTATGCAACGATAGCCTATGTTGGAGGCGGATTTGGAAACCCGGGTATTCACAACATTCTGGAACCTGCTACGTTTGGCATTCCAATTATCATTGGCCCGAATTACTCCCATTTTGCCGAAGCTACACAACTGGTTACACTTGGAGGCTGCATCGTTATTAACAACAAACAGGAGCTGCAACAAAACCTGGATCGATTAACCTCAGATGAAAAGTTTTTTAAAGAAAAATCTCAAATTTGCAAGTCATTTATTCAGGACAATAAAGGAGCAACAGACTGTGTTATGAAAATCGTTTTTTAACAACTCAAAAGAACAAAAGCTGAGTTTTGAGTCGTAAATTATAAAAAAGCGTCTCAAAAGAGCTTATTTTAGCTTTTAATGCCTGCAGAATAATCAAACAAAAGCAAAATATATCACCAGGAAGAGAATCAAAAAAGCTAATTTCCTTATTGAATATTCAACAAAAAATAATTTATACAAAAAATACAATAATATAACATAATTTTAGCATTTTGGCATATTATTTGATAAATAAGATATTCGTGAGCAATGAAAATATTTTAAAAAAAAAATAAAAAAATATTTTACATATTAAAAAATTTATATCTTTGCCACGAATTAATAATTAACCTTTTATAATAAAGTAAGATGAAAAAAGTATTTTTAAGTTTAGCTGTTGTTGCTGTTTTAACTGTTGTATCTTGTAAAAAAGCTGATGCTCCAGCTACTGAAGCTGTAGATTCTACTGCAGTTACTGTTGATTCTGCTGCTGCTGTAGTTGATTCTGCTGCTGCAACTGTTGATTCTGCTGCTGCTAAAGTTGACTCTGCTGCTGCTAAAGTAGAAGAAGTAAAAAAATAATTAGAACCTAAGTTCTAAAAATTTTAAAACCATCCTTGAGATGGTTTTTTTTTGCTCAAAATTTAAAAAATTCCAATATAAAAAAATTCCAAATTCCAACAACACAAATTGCATTACCGGAATTTGGAATTTTAAACCTATTATTCTTACAAAACAAGCAACTGCACACTATTTGAATTTGGATTTTTTTTATTGGAATTTCTTTTTTTATTCCATTTCATCTTCAACCACTTCTTCATCCTCAAAAATCGATTCACTGGACGAGAAATCCAAAATCTCTGATCTTGACGCATAAGTAACAATTTCCTTGATTCCTTTCTGCAAAAGCAATTCTGTTGTGTATTTACGGCTTGTTGCGAAATGAACCTCCCCTAACATCAGCTTAAAAAAATACTTGCCTCCAGAGCCTTTAAATTTTAAAAATCTTGCCTGATCTATACTCAATTTAAATTTCTCAATATCTTCCTCACATTCAAATTTCAATTCATAACTCAAACTTGTAAAAATTACTTTTCCTTTCCTGGAAGTAAAAACAAATTTATATTCATCATTAAATCTTTTACTGATTACAAAGGCACCCATTTAGAATTGTTGATTTTAGATTGTTGATTTTAGACTGCTAAATCCTCGATTACTGATTTACACCCCATAGTTATTGGAGCAAACCCTTAGAACCCTACCGTCTTAGAAACTCAGAATTTCCACAAATAAAAAAAGCCTCTTCAAAAGAAGAGGCTTTAGTACTCAGAGCGGGACTTGAACCCGCACGAACATTGCTGTTCACTGGATTTTAAGTCCAGCGTGTCTACCAATTTCACCATCCGAGCATTATATGGTTTTGAGCGAAAAACGGGGCTCGAACCCGCGACCTCGACCTTGGCAAGGTCGCGCTCTACCAACTGAGCTATTTTCGCGTTTCAAATTCTAGTAAGAACCGCAATACCTGACTTGTTCTGTATTGCGGTTGCAAATTTAAGACATTTATTGAGTTATACAAGCGTTTTTTGAAAAAAAATTACACTTATTTTATAACCTTCTGATAACCTAAACTTTAAATATGAAAATTATTTCTTTACCAGCATTCTTTTGATCTCATTCAGCTTCATTAGCGCTTCAACAGGGGTGATCGCGTTTATATCAAGACTCATAATCTCTTCTTTTATCTCTTCCAATAGCGGATCATCCAGATTAAAGAAGCTCATTTGTATTTCATCATTAGCCGATTTTATTCCGTTTAGGGCATCACTTGAATGGTTCTTTTCTAATTTCTTTAATAGCTTCTGCGCTTTTAAAATTACAATCTGGGGCATTCCGGCCATTTTTGCGACATGAATTCCAAAACTATGGGCACTTCCGCCTTTTACGAGTTTACGGATAAAAAGAACCGTATCTTTCAATTCTTTTACGGCAACATTATAATTCTGAATTCTCGGCAACGATTCTGTCATTTCATTTAACTCATGATAATGGGTTGCAAACAGCGTTTTTGGTTTTGACGGATGTTCGTGCAAAAATTCGGCAATAGCCCAGGCAATCGATATTCCGTCATAGGTACTGGTTCCCCTTCCGATCTCATCCAGCAACACCAGACTTCGATCTGAGATATTATTCAGAATAGAAGCCGTTTCATTCATTTCGACCATAAAAGTCGATTCTCCCATCGAAATATTATCGGAAGCCCCTACTCTCGTAAAAATCTTATCAACGATTCCCATTCTGACACTGTCAGCAGGAACAAAGCTTCCCATTTGAGCCAAGAGGACAATCAAGGCTGTTTGTCTCAAAATAGCCGACTTACCCGACATGTTCGGTCCTGTAATCATAATCAGCTGTTGCGTTTCCCTGTCAAGGAAAACATCATTAGCAATATAAGGTGTACCTACAGGCAATTGCTTTTCGATTACCGGGTGCCTTCCGTTTTTGATTTCCAGTTCAAAAGTTTCATCGATTTCCGGGCATACGTATTGATTTTCTACAGCCAGCTGCGTAAACGAACACAAACAGTCTAATTGCGCTATCAAATAAGCATTCATCTGAACCGGCTTGATATAAGTGGCAATCCAGGCTACCAGTTGCTCAAAAAGATCGGTTTCAATTTTATAGATTTTCTCCTCAGCTCCTAAAATCTTGGTTTCGTATTCTTTTAATTCTTCCGTAATATAACGCTCTGCGTTGACCAGCGTCTGTTTACGAATCCATTCTGACGGCACTTTATCTTTATGTGTATTCCGAACTTCGATATAATATCCGAAAACGTTATTAAATGAAATTTTCAAAGAAGATATTCCGGTTCGCTCCGACTCTCTTTTTTCAATTCCCTCCAAATATTCTTTTCCGGATGTCGAAATGGCCCGTAAATCATCTAATTCCTCACTGATTCCTTTTGCAATAGCATTTCCTTTTGCAATGGCAACCGGAGCATCCTGGTTTAAAGTTGTTTTGATTTTCTCTCTTAATAAATCACAAGCATGCAAACTATCTCCAATTACCTTTACGGCTTCCTGCGGACTTTCGAGCGCCAGGGTTTTTATTGGAATAATAGCATCTAAAGATTCTTTCAGATACACAATTTCGCGAGGTGAAATCTTTCCAGTGGCAATTTTCGAAATCAGGCGTTCCAGATCTGAAATTTGCTTGATCTGGTACTGAATCGTATGCAAAACCTCCGGATTCGATTTCAGATAGGAAACAACATCATGACGGCCTTTTATTTTAGCACTGTCTTTGAGCGGTAAAGCAAGCCAGCGTTTTAACAAACGCCCTCCCATTGGCGAAAGCGTTCTGTCAATTACATCTAAAAGTGTCACAGCATTTGGATTGTAACTGTGATACAATTCCAGGTTTCGAATGGTAAAACGGTCCATCCAGACGTAGGCATCTTCAGCAATACGCTGAATTGCGGTGATATGCTGAACGCGATTGTGCTGCGTTTCGGACAAATAATACAAAATAGCCCCGGAAGCCACAACTCCTTCTTTCAGTTCTTCCACACCGAATCCTTTTAAGGAAACCGTCTGAAAATGCTTGGTTAACGTCTCTAAAGCATAATCTTCCTTGTAAATCCAGTCTTCCAGATAAAAACTATGGAAATCATCCCCAAAAGCGTCTTTGAAATCACCTTTATTATTCTTCGGAACCAGAACTTCACTTGGATTAAAGTTTTGTAATAATTTATCAATATATTCCGCATTTCCCTGAGCCGTTAAAAACTCTCCAGTGGAAACATCCAGAAAAGAAATCCCTATATTATTTTTAGCAAAATAAACAGAGGCCAGAAAGTTGTTTGTTTTGGACTGCAAAACCTCATCGTTTAAAGAAACGCCCGGAGTTACCAGTTCGGTAACACCCCGTTTAACGATGGTTTTGGTCATTTTCGGATCTTCAAGCTGATCGCAAATTGCCACACGAAGTCCCGCCTTTACTAATTTTGGCAAATAGGTATTAATCGAATGATGGGGAAAACCTGCCAAAGCCGTTTCGGTTTCAGAACCCGCACCACGTTTGGTCAATGTTATGCCCAGAATTTTAGAAGCTCTAATGGCGTCTTCTCCAAAGGTTTCGTAAAAATCACCTACTCTGAAAAGCAAACAGGCATCAGGATACTTTCTCTTGATTTCATTGTACTGTTTCATTAAAGGTGTTTCCTTCACCACTTTCTCTTTCGCTGCCAAATTATTATATTTTAAATGAAAAATTTATGACAGCGAATTTATAATATTTTGAAGGAATATTGAAGAGCAACAAAAATTAAAATATTTTAAGATTTTTTTAAGCACTGATATAAGAATTTTATATAGATTTGTTCATAATTAAAAAAGACTCTATAAAAGATGAAAAAAATAATTTTATTCGCTATGTTGGCTGTAGCTGGAATTACAGCTTCTAATGCTCAAAGTGCTAAAAAAGCAACTTCTAAAGTAGCTAAAGTTGAAGGAGCAGGAATGGCTTTCGAAACTGAAACAATTGACTACGGAACCATCGCTCACAATGCTGACGGGAAACGTGAATTTGTTTTTGTAAACAACGGAACTAAACCACTTATCATCACTAACACTCAGGGATCTTGTGGTTGTACTGTACCAACTACACCAAAAGAGCCAATCGCTCCGGGTGCTAAAGGTATTATTGGTGTAAAATATGCTACTGACAGAGTTGGTGCTTTTACAAAAACGGTTACTGTTACTTCAAATGCTGAAGGACAACCAACAAAAGTACTTACTATTAAAGGTACTGTTTTACCAGATCCAGTAAAAAGCTAATCTGAAAAAACAATCTAAAATAATTGAAAAAGCTTCCTTATCTTTGGAAGCTTTTTTTATGACCTGAATTCAACCCAAATGAGAAAACTTGAAAATAGTGAGCTGGAACGAAAATCGATTAAAGATTTTAAAGAATCCGAAAAAACACCCCTTATTTTAGTATTGGATGATATTCGCAGTTTACACAATATTGGATCTGTATTCAGAACAGCAGATGCTTTTTTAATTGAAAAAATAATCTTGTGCGGTATTACAGCTACTCCTCCCAATAAAGAAATTCACAAAACAGCCCTTGGCGCTACCGAAACTGTAGCCTGGGAACATCACGAAAATGTACTGGAAGTTATCGAAAATCTTAAAAAAGAAAACATCTTAACGCTTGCGATTGAACAAGTTGAAAGTGCCGTTTTTCTTCAGGATTTTAAAGTAACCAAAGATCAAAAATATGCATTGGTTTTTGGAAATGAAGTGTATGGCGTGGCACAGGAAGCAGTTGCCCTTTGTGATGGCTGTATTGAAATTCCCCAGCTGGGCACCAAACATTCCTTAAATATTTCTGTAAGTGCCGGAATTGTAGTTTGGGATTTATTTCAGAAGCTAAACTGGCCGAAATAGAAATATATTTTTTTATCGTTAGAAAATTGATACTTTTATAAAATGAAAAGTATCAATTTTGCAACAATATCTATTATATTTTTTGTTTTAAGTTTTTATTCATCAGATGCGCGCGGAAAAACCAATGGTTTTAACAGAAATATCGCACATGATGTAAAAGACACTATAAAATCTGCAAAAAGAAACCTGGCAGCTATTGACCCGCCCGTTCTTTTAGCTTCAGGAGATCAGACATACTGCCCTCAAACCACACTAAACATTGTTACAGGTATCACAATCAATCATGATCCTGCAGAAACGGGCACACAAGCACTTTATATTCAGGTTTCCTCCGGTTATTCTGGCGGTTTCGACAAACTTGAACTTTCAAATCCCGCATCTCATCCGTCAATTGTAACAAGCTGGGATGCTACTGCCGGAAAATTAAAATTATCAAGTCCGACTGGAGTTGACGTTTTATATTCAGATCTTGAAGCGGCTGTAAGAGACGTTGTTTTTTCGAATTCATCAGCCACTGCTTCCGGAACCAGAACTTTTTCGATTACCATCGGGCAAGCCAATTACCTTCCTTCTACACAACATTATTATTTATTTATTCCGAGTATTGGCATTACCTGGACTGCGGCAAAAACCGCTGCCGAAGTAAGTACTTATTATGGCCTTAAGGGATATTTAGCCAACATTTTATCTGCTGATGAGGCGCAATTAATTGGCGAACAGGCATCCGGAACAGGCTGGATTGGAGGCAGCGATTCCGAAACCGAAGGCACCTGGAAATGGGTTACCGGACCGGAAGCAGGCACCAAAATGATTTATACTTTCTGGAATAACGGCGAGCCTAACGACCAGGGAGGAAATGAAGATTATGCCCATGTAACGCAACCCGGAATTGGTATAAAAGGCTCATGGAATGATTTATCAAATACAGGATCATTAAATTCCGGTGACCCCTATCAACCGAAAGGATTTGTGGTGGAATATGGCGGAATGCCGGGTGAATTGCCTTTGCAGATTGCCGCCAGTACCAAAATTACCATTCCGGAAGTCCAGCCTATTATGCCGCAGCCTATCTGTGATTCGGGAAGTTTTACCATAACCACAGCACCCGCAACCGGAATAACCATTAATTGGTATGATGTTCCTACAGGCGGAATATCATTAGGAACAGGCAGCAGTTTTACGACTCCAATTCTAAATACCACGAAAATTTATTATGCTGATCCGGGCTGTGAAGCCAAAAGAAAAGCCGTTACGGTTACCGTAAACCCAACTCCGGATATCCCGACTACGACAAATCCAATCGTATCCAGATGTGGGCCTGGAAGCGTCGCTTTACAAGCCAGTTCTAATATTGGCACCATAAACTGGTTTACGACCGCTACTGGAAACACAAGCATCTACACCGGTGTTAACTTTTCTACACCAACCATTACAACCAATACGACCTATTATGCCGAAGCTTCAAACAATGGCTGCATAAACAGTACCCGTATTCCTGTTGACATTGTTATTTATGCCCCACCTGCAGTTACAGAGGAGAAAGATATTCCGTTATGTGAGGGTCGCGATGTAATTCTGGATGCAGGAATTACCGGAATGGAGTATTTATGGTCTACCGGCGCAACAACCCAGACCATCAAAGTAATTACGGGAGGAACTTACACGGTTGAAGTTAAAAGTCCCGCTCCTGAAAACTGTCCAAGTACAAAGACGATAACGGTTCAGGAACATCTGATCCCTAAAATTGACCGTATAGAAACAAACGGAACCACCGCTACTATTTATCTGGCCAAAGAAGAAGAGTACTATGAATATTCTGTTGACGGGTTTACTTTTCAGGATTCCAATACCTTTTACGATGTGCCGGGTGGATTACAAACTGCTTATATCAGGGAGAAAAATGGCTGCGAGGGAACTACACAAGATTTTGTTATTCTGGTTTTCCCTGCTTTTTTCACTCCGAACAATGATACTTTTAATGATGTTTGGGAAGTAAACGGGATGGAAAATTATCCTCAGGCACAAGTCACTATTTTTGACCGCTACGGAAAACTCCTGACAGAATTAACTGCTTCTAAAATGTTCTGGGACGGGACTTTCAATAAAATTCCTCTACCCGCTTCCGATTATTGGTATGCCTTAAGAATAGACAATACGAAACCTGTTATAAGAGGTCATTTTACCTTGAAAAGATAAAAATCAGTTACGCCATTTTCTTTTTAATTTCATTCAGGATAAAAAGATAGTCTTCGTGTTTTTTTACAAAATCACGATCGGAAACGTCAATAATCAAAACGTTTAGATCGGTTTGGGATTTGATATAATCCAAATATCCAACATTGATTTTATCTAAATATTCTGCTGAAATATTCTGTTCGTAAGCACGGCCGCGTCGTTTAATGTTCTCTAACAATCTTGTTGTATTTTGATATAAATAAACATACAAATCAGGCTTTTGCATTTCTTTATAAATAATATCAAACAGGTTTCTGTACAAGCGATATTCATCTTCAGCCAGCGTAATTTTAGCAAAAATCAATGATTTGAAAATATGGTAATCGGCTACTATAAAATCTTTAAATAAATCAAACTGCGCTAAGTCATCTGATAATTGCTGGTATCTGTCGGCCAGGAAAGACATCTCCAGCGGAAAGGCATATCGGTTTTGATCTTTATAAAATTTAGGTAAAAACGGATTGTCTGCAAAACGTTCCAAAACGGTTTTTGCATTAAAATCTTCAGCAATTTTATGCGCCAAAGTCGTTTTTCCGGCTCCTATATTTCCTTCAAAGGCGATGTAATTAAAGGTCTCAAGCGGAATTTCCTGCAACGGATTTTCTAAATCCTGCACAACGGTACAAAGACTGTCATCGGGTGTAATTGCCAGTAGTTCGGTTATCGTTTTTTGAAATACGGGATGCTTCCAGTCTAATTTTAAATCCTTCATCGGGAGTAATACAAATTTCCTGTTTTGCATTAACGGATGTGGAATTTCCAGTTTCTCCGATTTAATAATTTCGTTATCAAATACAATCAGATCGACATCAATGAGACGCGATTGATAACCTTCCTGATTCAAACGGATTCGTCCTAATTGTTTTTCGATTTTTAAAACCTGATTCAGTATTTTTTGTGCTGAAGAATTGGTGTGTATCACCAACGCACAATTATAAAAAGCATCACTTTCAAAACCCCAGGCAGGCGTCTCGTAAAGCTTTGAAACCTTAATGACAGTTCCCACTTCCTGATGTATAAGTTGAATACAACTTTCGATGTTTACTAACCGATTTCCCTGATTACTGCCTATTGCTAATACGACCTGATGCTGTGATTTCATAATAAATGCAAATTAACTAAAACTATTTCAGAATTAATTACATTATTTTAATAGATACTATTTTTAGATAAAGGGAAAAAATAGTATTTTTCATCTGAAATTCACTTTAACAAAGTATTATATTCCAAAAACAATCTTGTTTATCAGAAGAATAAATGTGATATTTTCAATTATATTTGTAACAAACCAGCCCTTTTTAATACTTATTAATAAAATATATTTTATGAAATTTCTAGGAAATGTAGTTGCCACAGTGATTGGTATTTTTGTATTCATTATGTTATTCTTTTTCGGTGTAATTCTTATCGGTGCCATTTTTGGAGGAGATGAGACTGTTTCTGTTAAAGCTGATTCTGTGATAGAATTAGATTTGAAGAAAATCAAAAATGATTACGCAGGAAAATATAAAGATCCCTGGGTAACGGTCTTTTCGGACCAGAAAGGAGTTGGTTTAACCGATGTGATCCATGCTATTGAAGCTGCCGAAACGGATAGTAATATTAAAGGAATCTCCATCTTAAATGATCAGTCATCGTTAGGACTGGCGCAATATAAAGATTTAAGAAACGCGCTTGAAAAATTCAAGAAATCAGGCAAATTTGTATGGGCTTATGCTAACACCTATTCGCAAAAAGAATATTATTTAAACTCTGTTGCCAACACCGTTTATTTAAACCCTGCCGGAGACCTAGACTTCAAAGGTCTTTCGTCTGAAGTTATGTTCTTTAAAGATTTTCAGGATAAATCAGGAATCCATATGGAGGTGATTCGTCATGGAAAATACAAAAGTGCCGTTGAACCCTTTTTGGAAAACAAAATGAGCGACGCCAACAGAGAACAGGTAACCGCTCTTTTAAATTCGATCTGGTCCACCGTTTCGAGTGACATTTCAAAAAGCCGAAACATTCCTTTAGCGAAACTAAACGAAATCGCAGACGGATTGTTAGCCAGAACTCCCGAAATGGCCAAAGCACAGCATCTGGTTGACATTGTGGCTTATGAGGATGTTTATCATGACGCGATCAAAAAGAAGCTAAAAGTGGCAGACGATGAGGAGTATCATAAAATTTCCATTTTAGATTACACTCAAAACAATATCACAACAGCACTGACAAACACTTCAAGTGATCAGATTGCCATTATTTACGCTCAGGGCGAAATTCAGAGTGGCGAAGGTGATGTTACCGTAATTGGTGAAGGTGCCATGCGCCGTTCTTTGCAGGAAGCCCGAAAAAACGAGGATGTAAAAGCTATTGTTTTAAGAATCGACAGCCCTGGAGGAAGTGCACTGACTTCTGATCTGATCTGGAGAGAAATTGAAATCACCAAAAAAGTAAAACCAGTTGTCGTTTCTATGGGGAATTATGCCGCTTCAGGAGGTTATTATATCGCTTGTAATGCGAATACCATTTTCGCAGAAAGCAATACCATAACAGGTTCCATCGGTGTTTTCGGAGTTTTACCAAATTTCAGCCCTTTAGCGAATAAATTAGGGATCAATACCGAGCAGGTAAAAACACACGAAAATTCAGCCAACTACAGTCCGTTTGTGCCAATTGACGAAAAATTCAAAGCCTTTACATTAGAAGGTGTAGAAAACATCTATAAAACTTTTGTAACGCATGTAGCCGAGGGTCGAAAAATGACTTTTGCTCAGGTTGATGCCATTGCACAGGGAAGAGTCTGGTCCGGTTCTGAAGCGATAAAAATTGGTTTGGTAGATAAAATCGGCGGACTGAATGATGCTATTGCAGAAGCGGCGAGAATCGCCAAAATAAAATCGTACAGTACCCAGAATTATCCGGAATACGAAAAATCATTTGACGATTTACTATCAAATTTACCTTTTGCAAAATCCAAAGAGGCTTTTATTAAAGAAGAAATCGGTGAAGAAAATTACATGATTATCGAACAGGTTAAAAGATTTCAAAAACAAAAAGGAGTTCAGGCCATGTTACCTTTCGGATTAAATATTCAATAAAATAATAAAAACATACAACCTAAATCCGTCCGGGTCTTTCTCAGACGGATTTTTCATTTTAATTAACCAAAAGTTAATTTGTACTTAACATCTTTAACCACCACTCTTCTCTATTTTAGCCAAAAATTACAAAACAGATAAAACAAAAGATATCTCTTTCATAAAGTTTTAAAAACATAGAAAATTAATTTATTTTTTTTTGATAGCTTGCCATAATCGAAATTCGATCTAAGGCAGGCTATTGTTTTTTATATTAATTTTGAAATAAACTCCACTATAAAAGTCTATTTTTGCAAGAATAGCATTCCAATTAAGAACCTTAATCCTCAAATCTATAATTAATTATGTTAAAGAAAATTTTAAAAATCACAGCCATCGTCCTCGTGGTATTTATTGCCGCGCTCTTCGCCATTCCTTATTTTTTCAAAGATCAGATAAAGGCGAAAATTTCAGAAGCTATTAACGAAAGTGTAGATGCTAAAGTGAGTTTTGCAGATGCCGATTTAAGTTTGTTCAAAAACTTTCCTAATGCTACGGTTGGAATTGACAAGCTAGTCATCATCAACAAAGCGCCTTTTGAAGGAGATACTTTGGTTTCGTTAGGTAAATTAAACCTGAAGATGAGTATCAAAGAACTTTTTAAAGGAAAAGACGAACCGCTGAACATTCAGGGCATAAGTTCTGAAAATGGTCTGATCAATATTATTTTTAATAAAGATGGTGTCGGAAACTTTGATATTGCATTGAAGGACAAAGAAAAAACAGAAAAAGAAGAAGCCGGCAAACCGCTTGCTTTAAAAATTCAAAACTATAAGATCGAAAATTTCACTTTCAGGTATATCGATCAGGGTTCTAAAATCAGAATGGTCATTGACAGTTTAAATCACGAAGGAACCGGAGATTTTACCAATTCAAAACTTGATTTAGTGACCAAATCCACAGCTAAAGTTTCTCTGGATATGGATAAAATCAATTACATGAAAAATATATCCCTGACTTTAGACGCTGTTTTGGGAATTGATTTAGAAAAAAGCAAATATACTTTTAAAGAAAACAAAGCTTTAATCAACCAGTTGCCATTAGAATTTGACGGATTCATTCAGATGGTTGAAAAAGGTCAGGTTTATGATTTGAAATTTAAAACGCCAACTTCATCCTTTACCAATTTCCTTGGATTGATTCCTTCGGCTTATGCTTCCGGTTTAGACGGTGTAAAAACCACAGGAGATTTTACGGTAGCAGGTTTTGCAAAAGGCGAATTAACCGATACTACTGTACCGAAATTCAACATTGCAATTGCTTCCAACAATGCTTCTTTTCAATATCCGAACTTACCAAAGTCTGTTCAGAATATTGTAATTGACACTAAAATCATTAATGAAACCGGTATTCTGAATGACACCTACGTTAATTTAGACAAGCTATCTTTCAGAATTGATCAGGATGTTTTCAGCGCTAAAGCAAATGTGAAAAACATCACCGTAAATCCTATCGTAGATGCCGCCTTAAAAGGAACGATCAATCTGGCGAATCTTTCCAAAGCGTATCCGATCAAACTTGACAAACCTTTGGCCGGTATTCTGAAAGCCGATGTAACGACTAATTTTGATATGGCTTCTGTAGAAAAAAGCCAGTATGAAAATATCAAAAATGCCGGAACAATGAGTTTGTCAGGCTTTAAATACACAGATGAAAACAACAAATCAATGAACATCAGCACGGCTTTGGTACAATTTGACCCAAGCACAATCAACCTGAAACGATTTGATGCTACTACGGGGAAAAGTGATATCAGTATTAATGGAGTACTGGAAAATTTCTACGGTTTTATGTTCAAAAAACAAGAACTTAAAGGAAACTTCAACATGAGTTCCAACCAACTTGCCGTTGACGATTTTATGACTTCAGGTGAACCTGCAACCACTAAAACGGAGGCAAAACCATCGGAAGCCATGAAAATTCCGGCGTTTTTAAATTGTACCATCAATGCAAAAGCAACAACTGTTTTGTATGATAACCTGAAACTAAAAGATGTATCCGGAAAATTAATTGTGAAAGATGAAAAAGCAACTTTAGAAAACTTTAAAACTTCTATTTTCGGAGGCTCAATAGGATTAACAGGTACTGTTTCCACAAAAGAGAAAGTACCGACTTTTAATATGAATTTAGGGTTCAATCAGGTTGATATTGCTCAGACTTTTACGCAGCTGGACATGATGAAAAAAATTGCTCCTTTAGCAGGAATCATCAATGGAAAATTGAATTCAACGATTAAATTGAACGGAAATTTAGATGCCAAAGAATTAACTCCGGATTTAAAATCGCTTTCGGGAGATTTACTGGGCCAGTTGCTTTCGACTACCTTAAACAGTAAAAATTCGACTGTATTGAATTCGCTGACTTCGAATATTAAGTTTCTTGACGCCAGTAAACTGAACTTAAATGATTTGAAAATGGCCTTGACTTTTGACAACGGAAAGGTAAATGTAAAACCATTTGATATTAAATACCAGGATATTAAAATTACTGTGGGCGGAACACATGGTTTTGATCAAACGATGAATTACAACTTAAAATTAGATGTTCCGGCTAAATATTTAGGAACTGAAGCCAATGCCTTAATTGCTAAAATGTCGCCTGCAGATGCAGCAAAACTGGACAACATTCCGGTAAATGCGATGATTACAGGTAATTTTTCCAATCCGAAAATCTCAACGGATATGAAAAGTGCTGTGAGCAGTTTAACCACTCAGTTAGTAAAGCAGCAAAAAGAGAAACTGACTCAAAAAGGGGCTTCTGCACTTACGGATTTAATTAACAAAAACACAAAAGCAAAAGACACTACGAAAGCGGCAGCAACTGAGAAAGAAAAAAACACTCAGGAAGCTACCAAAAAAGCAAGTGATTTATTGAACGGTTTGTTTAAGAAGAAAAAATAGTAATTAAGCAAAAACAAAAAAAGGTCAATCTAATAGATTGACATTTTTTTGTTTTACTTTTATTTTAAACTGCTTTTGAATATATTTTCAATTTTCCGTTATTGAGAATTTTATTCAGTATTTTAAAATAATCTTTTTTGGAATGCTTGATGATATTAACCCCAACACTGCAATTATCGTAAGGCTCGTATTTTTTAAGTTCTGAAACCGAAAACAAACCAACTGTTGGAGTATATACAGAACTTGCCAAATGCATCATTCCGCTGTCAGCTCCTATAAAAACATCTGTATTTGCTATCAATGCTCCTATTTCCCTAATATCTTTACTGTAAAATGTGGGTGCCTGAAAACCAATTTGAGAGACATTCTCGATAGGTAAGACTTCAATTATATTATAGTCGGCATATTCCTTTTTTAGCGCTTTATAGAAATCTTCCCACCAAATTTCCGGCAAACATTTTGTTCCGGTGGCATACGTAAATAAACAGATCGTTCTTCTTGAATTGTTTATTATCAATCTGTTCAGCGTCTTTTTGCCTTCCGCGAATTCAGACAAACTTAATTTGAGATTTAAAGAAGCTATTATTTTGTTGCTTTTCGGTAATCCTAGTTTGGTCAGATAGTTTCTGAAATTGTATACCGGATATTTTGCGATGTGGTCGTAATCTTTTTTTACAGATTGCATTTCTCCGTCTGAATCTCCGAAGAATTTATATCTGGCATTAGAGAACTGCACTGCCAGGCGTCCGGAAGAAGAATTCTGATCGACATTGATTGCGATATCATATTTTTGCCTTTTTATGGAGATCCACACCTTCGCGTATTTGAGCAAATCTTTAAAAGGCTTTTTAGGCAGGTCGATTACTTTTTCAATCGCATCATAATTTTGAAAAATTATGGGAGCTAACGTTCCCTTAACAAACAAATCGACTTTACAATTTGGAAATATCTCTGTTACTTCCTGAACGAGTGGTGTAATCAATAATAAGTTTCCTAATCTTCCATTAGGTCTGCAGATTAAAACTCTTTTAATATCATTTTTATCCAGCAAAACAATATCCCCCTGAAAATTGGACTTCCCAATATTCTTAGTAAGATTGCGCATTAAACTGCGTCTGAAAACATTTATATTTTTTAAAACACCCATATTATTAAATCGCTTAACATTCTTAAATCTTCACTTAATTCGAAAAAAAAATCAATAATTGAACTAACTCAAAGCTAGTTTCTTTTTTTTCTTAAAATTAGATTCTTTCAATAAGTAATTATTACAAAATTGTAACGTAATGTATCAACATTCACATACTCAACTTATTGAAAGCGATTTAAAAATAGTAAAACGATTATATAAACAGGAAAACAATATACCGTCAGTCTATAAATGCAGACGATTCAGCCATAAACCTAGACGTTTACAGTAACAACATATCCTTCGGAACTGCGAATATTAAAAACCGTTCCGTTTTCAAAAATCAAATACTGCCCTTTAATTCCAGTTAATTTTCCATTAAAGGATGGTGTTTTATCAAGGTTCAGACTTGCCACTTTTGCCGGAAAATTTAAAACTGGATACTGCAATTCATATACATCATTCTTTTGGCTATAAAAATATTCCTTAGCTTCTGCCGGAATTAAACTTTCCACTTTTTCTTTTTCTTTAATTAAATCAAAAGTCTCTGTTTCATTCTGAAGCATTTTTCGCCAATTGGTTTTATCCGTATAGTGACTTTTCAAGGCAACCTCGGTGATTCCTGCCAAATACCGATTCGGAACCTCAACAATTGCGATGGCCTGACTCGCTCCCTGATCGATCCACCGGGTTGGAACCTGTGTTTTGCGTGTTACCCCGACTTTTATTTCACTTGCTACCGCCAAGTACACAATATGAGGCTGCAATTGCACCTTTTGTTCATATTCTAAATCACGATCTGCAATTCCTAAATGCGCGGTACTTAATTCGGGTCTCATAATCCAGTCGCCAACGGCCGGGCTGGAATAAAAGCAATCATAACAAAAACCCTGTCTGAATATTTTCTTTTTTTTATTGCAATTCAAACATTGGTAACCGACAAAATTGATATCAATTTCTTTATTTAATAATTGATTCATATTGAGAAAACTGTCTTCAAAAACCAGGTAATACTGGATAGGATTTCCGATTTCTGTCTGCATTTTGGTAAGTACTCCCTGGTATGTCATTTGATTTTTGAATTGCTGATTTTAGATTTCAGATTACTATTAAAAGTTTAAATTTTGAAACGTAATCTTTTCCTTAAATAAATTGTTTTTTGTAAAAAAACACTATTTTTGATACAACGCCAAAGTTAATATTTGTATATCGATATTCAAATTTTAAATTTCCTGTTTTTTAATCCAAATCGGAAATCTAAAATCTAAAATCTAAAATTCCCATGCCCTTATCCATAATCAACTCATTTGCATCCTGGGTTCTAAAACAAAGAATTCATCAAATAGAGCTCTTTCTAAAATATCCGAATGAAGTTCAGGAAGAATTGCTGCATAACTTACTGACCGCTTCTGAAAATACGATTATTGGGAAACAATATGAATTTTCATCCATCAACTCGTATCAGACTTTTGCTGAAAGAGTGCCTATTGCTACTTACGAAGAGTTACAACCTCTGATTGAGCGAACACGTCAGGGCGAACAGGGTGTTTTTTGGGAAACCCCGATCAAATGGTTTGCCAAATCAAGCGGAACTACGAATGCCAAAAGTAAATTTATACCGGTAAGCACGGAGGCTCTGGAAGATTGTCACTATAAAGGAAGTAAAGATTTACTTTGTTTATACCTGAACAATAATGAGGATTCTGAATTGTTTTTGGGAAAAAGTCTTCGCTTGGGCGGAAGCTCTCAGATTTATGAAAACAACAATACTTTCTTTGGGGATCTTTCTGCCATTTTGATTGAAAACATGCCCATCTGGGCTGAATTTAGCAGCACGCCAAGTAATAAAACTTCCCTGATGAGTGAATGGGAAGCTAAAATTGCTGCAATTATCAATGAAACAAAAAACGAAAATGTAACCAGTTTTGCCGGAGTTCCTTCCTGGATGCTGGTACTAATGAATAAAGTGCTGGAAAATACCGGAAAAGAAAGCTTATTGGAAATCTGGCCCAATCTTGAAGTCTATTTTCATGGAGGCGTAAGTTTTTCTCCCTACAAAGAACAATACAAAAAAATATTACCCAGCAAAGATTTCAAATATTACGAAATATACAATGCTTCAGAAGGCTTTTTTGCCATTCAGGACCTGAATAACTCAAGCGATTTGTTATTAATGCTGGATTATGGAATTTTCTACGAATTTATTTCAATGGATACTTTTGGAACTCCAAACCAGAAAGTAATTCGTCTGGCTGATGTTGAACTGAACAAGAACTACGCTATTGTCATTACCACTAATTCCGGTTTATGGCGCTATTTAATTGGAGATACGGTCCGTTTTACATCTTTAAACCCTTACCGAATTCGCGTGACGGGAAGAACCAAGCATCATATTAATGTTTTTGGTGAAGAATTAATGGTCGAAAATACCGATCAGGCCATTGCCAAAGCCTGTCAGATTACGCAGACTGAAGTGATTGATTATACAGTAGCGCCTATTTTTATGCAGGACAAAGAAAAAGGGGCTCACGAATGGATGATTGAGTTCAAGAAAAAACCTGCGGATGTAGGCCTTTTCCAGAAAGTACTGGATGAAACACTGCAGACTTTAAACTCTGATTATGAAGCCAAGCGTCACAACAATATGACTTTAAACCCTTTGGTGATTAATGTCGCAAGAGAAAACTTATTTTATGACTGGCTTAAAGAAAGAGATAAATTAGGCGGACAACATAAAATTCCGAGGCTTTCGAATCAACGTGATTATCTGGAGCAGTTGAAAGAGATGTGTGTCGTTAAGAGCTAAACACGAATTTCACTGATTTTCCACTGATTATTTAGGCTTCGTTTATCGCAAGATGTCTATTTAAATACTTAATTCCACTGAATCGCATGAGGGATAGCAGTGGAAATCCTTTTTGTTTTTTCTTTAAAAACAAAAAGATTGAAACGAATAGCCCGACCCGCCTTTTCCGGCGGGACATGCCCATAAAAAAACCTTAGCATTACTGAGAACTAAGGTTTGTATTTTTAAGTTTATTTATTATTTCTCCCTTCGGTCGAAATCACATTAGTAATTCCGTAAAGAAATGTCGCCAATCTTTGTCGAGCTACGAGTGTGATTTCTCCCTTCGGTCGAAATGACAAAAAAGAACTGAATTCTTACCTACATCATATCGATATATCGGTCATGATATCCGAGTAAATATAAAACACCATCAAGCCCTAAACTTGAGATTGAAGTGGAAGCGCTCTCTTTTACTTTTTGTTTGGCATGGAACGCAATTCCTAAACCGGCTAAGTTGAGCATTGGCAAATCGTTGGCGCCATCACCAACCGCTATGGTCTGGTTGATATGAATACCTTCTTTGTCTGCAATAGCTTTTAAATGCTCTGCTTTCTTCTGACCGTCGATGATATCTCCGATATATTTCCCGGTTAACTTACCGTCTTTGATCTCTAATTGATTGGCATGAACGTAATCGATCCCTAATTCTTTTTGCAAATATTCTCCGAAATAGGTAAATCCTCCGGAGAGAATGGCCGTTTTGTACCCGTAATATTTCAGGGCTTTCATCAAACGGTGCGCTCCTTTTGTTATGGGTAATCTTTCAGCAACAGATCGCAAAACATCTTCACTTAAGCCTTCTAACAAAGCCATGCGCTGTTTAAAGCTTTCATTAAAATCAATTTCACCATTCATGGCCAATTCTGTAATAGCCCTTACCTGTTCGCCTACTCCGTTAAGTTCGGCTAATTCATCAATGACTTCTGTCTGGATCAGCGTAGAATCCATATCAAAACAAACGAGACGTCTGTTTCTTCGGTAAATATTATCTTCCTGAAAAGAAATATCCACATCCAGCGTTCTTGAAATCTGCATGAAACTGGCTGTCATCACGATCTTATTTACAATTTCGCCGGTGACGGATAATTGTATGCAGGAACGGGGATTCTCTTCTATTTCGATGATAGAAGTCCTTCCTGTTAATCTTATAATGGAATCGATATTTAAATTCTGATCGGATAATATTTTAGTTACTGCTGCCAATTGCGAAGCGGCTAACTTCTCTCCCAAAATATTAATGATGTATCGTTGTTTTGATTGTGATTTTACCCACGTTTCGTAATCCTCAATAGAAATCGGAATAAATTTAACTTTGATTTCCAATTCGTAAGCTTTAAACAATAAGTCTTTTAAAACGGGTCCGGAACTGGAACCTGCTTCAATTTCAAATAAAATACCTAAAGAAAGTGTGTCGTGAATGTCGGCCTGGCCTATATCTAAAATAATCGCATCGTAAGTTGCCAATACTGCTGTCAAACCAGCCGTAACTCCGGGTTTATCGTGACCTGAAACTTTTAATAAAATAATCTCTTTATCTTCTATTGCCATTTTTTCTTTATTGATTAAGAGCGACAAAAATCGACAATCTATTGTTGATAAAAAAGAATAATCTTTGTTTTTTTGAAAAGAAAAAGCACATAAACATGTGCTTTTTAAAGTAATTTAACAATTATGTTCCGCTATTAGAATAACATAACTTTATTGGTTATGCCTCTGGCTGTTTTTCGTCAAAATTTACCATCCATCCTACACCAAATTTATCTTTAAACATTCCGAAATAAGCCCCCCAGAAGGTATCATTCATAGGCATTTCTACGTGACCTCCGGCTGAGAGTCCGTTAAAAATACGGTCTGCTTCTTCCCTGCTTTCCGTATTAATGGAAATTGAAAAATTATCTCCAATACGCAAATCTCCAAATTTTGGATGACTGTCACTTCCCATTAAAACGGTATTCCCAATGGGCAGGGAAACGTGCATAATTCTGTTTCCGTCTTCTTCAGCCATTTTGTTGCTATCGTCTTCTTCCGGTATATCTTTAAACTTCCCGATATACGGAAATTCACCTCCAAAAACGGATTTATAAAATAAGAATGCTTCTTCACAATTCCCGTTAAAAAGCAAATAAGGATTTATTGCTGCCATAATCTTTGTTGTTTATTGTTTGTTGTTTCTATTCTCTTTATTCTATTCTCTATTTTCTTAATTCTATTCTCTAGCCTCTATTCTCTCTCTTCCGCCAATTCTTTCACTGTTTCCAGTCCTTTCGGAAAAGCTTCTTTAAAGTAATCCAGGTATTTTTCAACTACATCCACCTGAGCAACCAAATCAGTAAATTCATCATCAGGCGTCAATCGATACGTTTCCATTGCACCGCTCCACTTTTTTGTTTCTTCGTCAATAGGCAATTCTTTAAAGTCTTTTATTTCCCCTATATGCTTAAAAGCCATATATTCATTTGGAATTTTAGTTTCAATGATACTATTCATTCCTTCTCCGCCCGGCGACATAAAATGTATTTTATCACCTTCGTTCCAGTCGCTTACAGCATAAGAACCTTCACAGAAAGCTCCTGTCCATTTTTTATAGGTCTCATCCGCCCATAAAATGTTCCAGACTTTTTCTGCCGGAGCTTTAATTCTAATTTTAAATTCTAATGTTTCCATCTTTAAGGTTGTTGCGGTAATTTGCTAAAATCCATATATAACACATTCCAGCGATGTCCGTCTAAATCAGCAAAACCAGCACCGTACATCCATCCCTGGCTTTCGGCAGGAGGGGCAAAAACAGTACCTCCGGCTTTTTTAACTTTTTCAGCCAATTCATCTACTTCCGCTACACTTTCAGCATCAATCGAAATCAGGATTTCTGAACTTAATTGTGTATCCGGAATTTTGCTTTTAGAAAAGCTTTCAAACAAAGTATTTTCAAAAAGCATCACTACAAAATTTCCTTCTCCCACCAACATACAAGTCGAGGTTGGAGTGTCATGTTGTTCATTAAAAGAAAAACCTATTTTCCAAAAAAAGTCTTTCGCCTTTGCCACATTTTTAACGGGCAGATTCAGCCAGATTTGTTTCGCCATCTATTATTTTTTTTTAAGTTGTACTTTCTACATAACTTTTAAAATTATCCAGGATTGCCTGCCAGCCGCCACGCTGCATTTCTTCCGGATTTTGTGTTTCGGGATCAAAACTTTCCTTTACTTCTACTCCGTTTGGAGTTGCCTCAAAAGTAATTTCAACCTTTCGCCCATCGCCCATGACATATTCTATGGCCTGATTTTGCTGCACTAAAGTATATTCACCTTCAAAATCAAAACTCATACTGCCATCTTTTGCCGCCATAGTCGATTTGAATTTCCCTCCTTCTTTCAGGTCATTTTCTGCGTAAGGGGTATGCCAGTCCGGTGAAGCGAAACTCCATTTTGTAATATGTTCCGGTAAGGTCCAGAACTCCCAGACTTTATCTATTGAAGCATTAATCGTGTTTTGTACTGTAATCATTGTCTGTTTATTAAAATTTGTATTTTTTTATACATTTCGGTTAAAACGCTCAACATACTCTTTGAAATTAGCAATCACTCCTTTTAAGAATTGCTCCTGCATGGCTTTCGGATTTTCTTTTTCAGGTTCAAATGTTTCTGCAATTTGCACAGTATTGCCATCCGTTTCAAAACGCACTGTTCCTATTCTGTTATCCAAAAGTTTATATTCAAGTAAGGCATGATTCTCCACTTTGGTATAGGTGCCTTCAAAATCAAAAACTACGCTCCCGTCTTTTGTGCCCATTGTGTATTTGAATTTTCCTCCTACTTTTAAATCATTTTCCGCATACGGATTATGCCAGTCTGACGAAGGTATATTCCAATTGACAATATGTTCCGGCAAAGTCCAGAAATCCCAAACTTTAGCAATGGATGCGTTAATCGTGTTTTTTACCGTTATCATCTTTTACTATTTTTAAAATGTATTATAGCTTTTCATTCACTCATCTCCGGGATTTGACTTTCATCCATAAAGAAAATCTCCCATTGATGTCCGTCGGTATCCAGAAAAGTGCGTTGATACATCCAGCCATAATCCTTTGTCTCTCTATATTCTGTTCCGCCGGCTTTAATGACTTTCCTGATCATTTCGTCGATTTTATCCCGACTTTCAAGTGAAATTGAAATTAGAACTTCGCTGGTCGTAGCCGTATTGCAAATTTCTTTATGCGTAAAGGTTTGGTAAAACTCCTCCACCAGAAGCATTACGTTTATATTTTCTTCAATAACCAGACAAGTCCCTTTCTCATTTGTGAATTTTGGATTGAATGAAAAACCCAACTGAGTAAAGAATGCTATCGATCGGTTTAAATCTTTTACAGGAAGATTTAAGAATATTTTTGTTTTCATCTCTATAAAATTACAAATTATTTAAAACAAATGTAAAATATTACAAAAAGCACAATGCTATATTAAAAGTCAACTTTAGGGTCATTTAAGACAAATTTTATATTTTTGTAAGCAAGTTAATTTTCCAAAAAAGAAAAACCATGATCAAAAAAACAGGTTTAATTGTGCCGCACGACTACAAATTATTAAGCATTGCAGCAATTTTAGAAGTTTTTGAAACGGCTAATAAATTGTACAAGGGAACTGAAAAAGCTTTTGACATTATGGTTTTTCAGTCTTCAGAACAGATCAGTGGGGAACAATTGTTTGGATATAAGGTGAATTCCATAGAAAACTGCAATCAGGATCTGGATTTGATTTTGATTCCGGCTTTTACCACAGACAATATGAGTGAAATGATTGCGAAGAACAAAAAATTCATTCCCTGGCTGCAAAAACAACATAAGGCCGGAGCTGAACTGGCGAGTTTTTGCACCGGCGCCTTTTTATTCGCGGCTTCGGGTTTATTAAATGAAAAACTGGCCACAACGCATGTCGATGCCTGCAGTGCTTTTACCAAAGCATTTCCGTTAGTAAAATTAAAATCTGAAGAAACTTTAACCGCAGATGGCAGTCTTTACACCAGTGGCGGCTCAACTTCCACCTTTCATTTACTGATTCTTCTGGTGCAGAAATATTGCGGAAATGAAATTGCCGTTCAGATTGCCAAAATCTTCTCTATTGATTTAAACCGTTACAAACAGAGTTATTTCAGCACTTTCAGACCCAATCATTTGCACAATGACAGTTTGGTAGCCATGTTACAGCACAAAATAGAAAATCAGTACAGTACCATAGAAAAATTAGAAGAAATCACCAAAGACATTCCAACCAGTAGCCGAAATATGACCAGACGTTTTAAACAGGTTACCGGAATTCCTCCAATCGAATATTTGCAAAATATCAGAGTCGAAAGTTCTAAAAAATACCTGGAACAAACCCAGCTTTCAATTTCTGAAATCATTGAAAAAACGGGCTATAATGATCCTAAAGCATTTCGAAAAGTATTCTATAAAATGGTTGGGATGAAACCTATTGAATATCGGGAAAAGTTTAGAGTACAATAAAAAAGTCCCAGTTTTCACTGAGACTTTTACTTAAATTTATTCATACTTACGAAGCGATTTCCATACTCTTCAATAAGTTTTACTTTCTTTTCTTTTTTATATACTTTATCAAATGATACACACATCCTAATAAATAGACTAATAATACTAGATAAAAATAATTTACCACATAAAAAGTATCTCCGATGCAAAAATCAAAATAATACTCCGAAAAGTAAAAAAACACAAATAATGAAAAACTGATTGTGGAGAATATTAAAAATTTACTTCTCATTTTCTCTTATTATTATATTGTTGTTAAAAAAAGCATTGAACATGTTAAAATGCCCAAATATTGAATCTTGAAAACTAATGTCCTCAATAATAACATTCAGCATTTCCTCTGGAAATTTACTATATAAAAGTTTATCCTCAACAATAGATTCTATATCTAAAATTAAGTCATTTATCTGTCTGATTTCGGTATTATTTTTTTGTAAATCAGATATTTGTTCTTTAGAAAACCAGAGATCAATAATGTTTTTTTGACAGCTAATTACATAATAGGGAATCAAAACACTTACATATAATGATATTGTATATAGTTCGTCATTTGATATTATTGTCAAATTGAATGTTAGACATCTATCATCCCACTCAAATAAGGAAAAATCCTCAAATCCTTTTAATGTATAATCCTCTTCAAATAAATGAACTATCGCGTTCCGAAGAATTTTGCTTTTTTCAGAATCAAATTCGACTATTAGATCTTTAAGTCTTTTATATTCTGCAGTTGCAAAATATTTATCTTTTTCTGTATAAGCACAAATGTTCTT
The DNA here is from genome assembly GCF_009674775.1 of Flavobacterium sp. LC2016-23. Taxonomy (GTDB): domain Bacteria; phylum Bacteroidota; class Bacteroidia; order Flavobacteriales; family Flavobacteriaceae; genus Flavobacterium. Next base: position 122,006 of record NZ_WKKE01000010.1, read on the forward strand.
AGGATAGAATAGATATACTAAATTTTTTAAAACTTTATCAATCATTTTTTTATCTACAGTCTCCACCAGTAATAATATTTGTTTTATAGTCAGTTACTCTGCCATTATTTGTTGCGTTAAAATTTACTCTAGCTCCATGAATGTATAGTGGATAATTATACTTTAATCTTTCCTCAAAATATAACCTAACAGTTAATTCTGATTCTCTTGTATGCCCATATCTATCAATAACATCTTGCATTGCTCTTTGAAGGGCTCTTGCAGATGTATTTGCAGCAATTCCAGGAGTTATATTTGTATTTCCAACTTGTACATTTAAAGGTGTACCGAATGCTATTGGTTGTGCAAACTCAATTACATGTAATATTTCAACACCTTTTTCATTTAGTAAAAATACTTTAAAATGCACATTTTTAACTAAAGCTTCTTGCCAATTGTTAGTAGTTTTAGTAAAATTAAAACTTTCACAGCTGGGTGGTAAATCATCTTTAACTTCCGGAGCACTTGGTGTCCCGGTCCCTGCTCCACTACCACCTCTGGGAGAACCAATATAACCGCCACTTCCTCCTCCTATACCACTTCCTCCTAAAGTCGGGGTAAATCTTATAACTCCTCCACATCCTGCGCATCCTCCACCACCGCTACCACCAGTAACGCTAACAGGATCAAGTTCCAATTGCCAATCTGCAGGAGCTTTACGAGTTAGATTATATTCCTTTGCTTTTTCGCCATCAGGGAAAATAATCGCAGATGAAATATTTTTAACTACTAAACCCTTTTCAAATTCTGCTCCTTTTACAAATCCTTCTCTTAAATTCCATGTAAGGATATAACCACTAAAAGAATCGAGATTTTGAAAATCTTGTTTTTTATTTTCAAAGAAGGAAACAGCTTCTTGTTTTGGAAATATTTCATGTACCACTGCATCATATCCACTATCAGAGGGATATAAATATAATATTTTTTTTCCTTTATAATCTGAATTTTCAGGATTATCCTTCATAGGTATAGCAATAGCCCCGGAAGCATTTTCTAATTTAACTGCATAAGCATTTTCCCAATTATATTCGATGTTTTTAAATGCCGCATGAAAATTTTCTTTTGTCTTGTAGTTATCAAACCATGTTTTGGCTGATAGTAAATTTGTATTTTCTGTTTTTGATAAATACTCATCATTTTGGCATCTGGAAAAAAATACAGAAACCAACAAAAGAGCACTTAAAATCGTAATTTTTTTAATTTTTTCTTTCATAATTTTATTTTTTTTTGAATGATTATTACTATAAAACAAACTTAATAAATAAATTCTTATAAAAAATATTTAATGTAGGAATTTATACTTATAAAGTATAAAAAAAAACCTGCTCAAACAAATGAACAGGTTTTTTAAAATAATTTGATTTAATTGAACTTACGAAGCAATTTCCATACGCTTCAGTAAATTTTTATTCAAAGTATGTTTTGCATAATCTTTATCAATTGTCAGTACTTTATCGTCTGAACTTGGCAATTCGTACATCGCATCTGTTAGGATGGCTTCACATAATGAACGTAATCCACGAGCTCCGAGTTTGTATTCCAAAGCTTTGTCTACGATAAAATCTAAAGCTTCATCCGAAATGCTGAATTCTACTTCATCCATCAAAAATAACTTCTGATATTGTTTGATTAAGGCATTTTTCGGCTGCGTTAAGATCGCACGCAAAGTTTCCCTGTCTAAAGGATCCATATGCGTAAGAACCGGCAAACGGCCAATAATCTCCGGAATCAATCCAAAATCTTTGATGTCTTTCGGGATGATGTATTGCAATAAATTGTCTTTGTCGATGTTATCTACATTTTTAGAAGTAGAATACCCCACTGCCTGACGGTTTAAACGTTTCGAAATAATACGTTCTACCCCATCAAAAGCACCTCCGGCAATAAACAAAATATTTTGCGTATTCACCTCAACAAATTTCTGGTCCGGGTGTTTACGTCCTCCTTTTGGCGGCACGTTTACCACTGTTCCTTCCAATAATTTCAACAAGGCCTGCTGTACCCCTTCTCCTGAAACGTCACGGGTAATGGATGGATTATCACTCTTACGGGCAATTTTATCTATTTCATCAATAAAAACGATTCCTCTTTCGGCTTTGGCTACATCGTAGTCGGCTGCCTGAAGCAAACGTGTCAAAATACTTTCAACGTCTTCTCCTACATATCCGGCTTCAGTTAAGACCGTTGCATCAACAATAGCCAAAGGAACATCTAACATTTTGGCGATCGTTTTTGCTACCAGTGTTTTTCCGGTTCCAGTCTGACCCACCATAATGATGTTGCTTTTCTCAATCTCTACTTCGTCGTCTAATTGCTGTTGCATTAAACGTTTGTAGTGATTGTAAACCGCCACTGACATTACTTTTTTAGTCTGATCCTGACCAATAACATACTGATCTAAGAAAGCTCTGATTTCTTTCGGTTTCTTTAAGATTAAATCCCCAACCAGTTTTGAGCTTCCACTTGATTTTAATTCTTCTAGTACAATTCCGTGTGCCTGTTCAATACATTTATCACAAATATGTGCATTGATACCTGCAATCAATAAATTGGTTTCTGGCTTTTTCCTTCCACAAAACGAACATTCTAATACTACTTTAGCCATTCTTTTTTAGTTACTAAGCTGCAAAGTTACTAAGTTTCTAAGATTTTTGATCAAAACCTTAAAAACTTAGCAACCTATTAACTTTTTATTTTTGTTTCAAGTTTAATTTGTTTCAGGTTTCAGGTTGCCGGAGCTAACCTGAAACCTGAAACTTTAAACAAAATTTTAGCTTCTTCTCAACACTTCGTCAATCATTCCGTATTCTTTAGCTTCGTCAGCTTTCATCCAGTAATCACGTTCGCTGTCTTTATGTACTTTATCGAAAGTCTGACCTGAATGTTGTGAAATGATGTTATACAATTCATCTTTCAGTTTCAGCATTTCACGTAAGTTGATTTCCATGTCAGTTGCAACTCCCTGAGCGCCTCCTGATGGCTGATGAATCATTACTCTTGAATGTGGTAAAGCGGAACGTTTTCCTGCAGCACCTGCACATAATAAAACGGCTCCCATAGAAGCTGCCATTCCTGTACAGATTGTCGCTACATCCGGTTTAATGTATTGCATCGTGTCATAAATTCCTAATCCTGCGTAAACACTTCCTCCCGGAGAGTTTAAATAAATCTGAATGTCTTTTGAAGCATCAGCACTTTCTAAGAAAAGTAATTGTGCCTGAACGATATTCGCGATCTGATCGTCGATACCTGTTCCTAAGAAGATAATTCTGTCCATCATTAATCTGGAAAACACGTCTAATTGAGAAATATTCAACTGGCGCTCTTCGATAATATATGGAGTCATATTGGTCGGGTTCATTGCAGCTACGATTTTGTCATAGTACATTGCGTTTACTCCCTGGTGCTTTGTAGCAAATTTTTTGAATTCTTTACCGTAGTTCATATTTTAAGTGTTCTAAGTTTTACGTTATATCTATTCATTCTCCATCAAAGGTTATACCTCTTTCTAAAGGATGTCAATTTGTCTTATTTCCAGCCCGGATAGCAGTGAAAAGCTTTTTGAAATGACAACTATTTTTTGTTGGTATAAAAAAGCGACCAGCGGAAGCTCTTTTTTTACCTTAACAAAAAAAGGCAGGCATGAAAAAACTTGTAACGAATAGCCGGATTAGCTCCTGAAAAGTAATCAAAAATAAATTAAAACAAAAGAGCGTCAGGAAAAAACTTCCCGACGCTCCAATATATTATTCTTTTTAGAAATTATTCTCCGTATGAAGCAGCAATAAATTCGTCATAAGTAACTTCTTTAGTTGTTGGATTTGCTTTTTCTTTAAAGACCTCTAACAATTTTTCAGCTACTACCTGCTCAGAAAGTCTTTTTACTTCTTCCTGGTTCGATAAAACTCTTGCTACAATTCCCTGTACTTCTTCGTCAGTTGGGTTTGTTTGTCCGAATTGTGCCATTTGTTGTCTGATCGCATTTGTTGTAAAAGCTTTCAAATCTTCAAATGTAATCTGGATATTGCTTTGAGCCATTGCTTTTCCTTCAATTAGCTGGAAACGCAATCCTCTTTCAGATCTTGCATATTCTACTTCAGCTTCTTCAGCAGAAAGTTTTTTCTCTCCAACAGTCTGCAACCATTTTTTAAGGAATTCAGCAGGTAAATCAAATTTAGTGCTTTCGATCAGGAAGTCCTGAACGTCCAATAATAATTTCTGATCTGCCTGTTGTGCGAACTGCGCTTCAGCATCTTCTTTAATTTTAGCTTTCAAATCTTCCAAAGAAGCTACTTTTCCTTCACCAAAAAGTTTATCGAATAACTCCTGGTTTAGTTCTGCCAGTTCAGCACCGTTGATTGCCTCAATAGTAAAATCTACTTCAATATCTAAACCGTGAACGTCATCATGACCTACTTTCAGGTAGTCCATTAATTGGTGATCGTCTTCGAATAAACCTTTAGTGCTTACTTTCACTACATCTCCCACTTTTTTTCCGATGAATTTATCACCTGCTTTTTTGTTGAATGCAGCTACAGAAATTGTAGTGGTATTGTTGATTCCTTTTTCTTCGTTTGAGAAAGTTCCTGTCAAATCAGAATCTGCAGCAACCACTTCTTGTGGAATTGGCTTTCCAAATTGTTTCTGGATACGCTCAACTTGTCCGTCGATTAATTTATCATCCGCCGTAACGATATATTTTACGATATCATTTTTAGCTTCTAAATTAATTTCGAAGTTTGGCACTAAACCAATTTCGTATTCGAAAGTTAGTTCTTCTGCATCCCAGTCAAAGTTTTCGTTTTCTTTTGCAAGAGGAGTTCCTAAAAGATTTAATCTTTCAGACTGAACAAAACGCTCCAGAGCCAAATCAACTACTTTTTTAACTTCTTCCTGCTTAATTGCTTTTCCGTATTGTTTTTCAACAAGGTCTTTAGGCACTTGTCCTTTTCTAAAACCTTTTACGGTAGCCAAAGGCATTTTTTCGTTTATTCTTTTTGCTACCTGACCTTTATAATCCATGTGAACAACTGTCATTACAATCGTTTCATTCACAGCGTCTGTTGCTATTCTTTTAATATCCATCTTCTTGTTTAATTTACATAATAAAATTGGGTTGCAAAATTATAAAATTTTTGCAACCCAGCCAAGTTTTTAATCCATTGTATTTTAAGGTGTTTTTCTTCCGTTTTCAATTTTGATTTATTTGTCGTCTCCTACTATTTTATAAGTAATAGACTGAAGTATAGACAATATAACACTAAATATTAATGCTGTCCAGAATGAATCAACCGCAAAACCTCCGACAATATTAGTACAAAGCATAATAATGACTGCATTAATTACCAATAAAAACAAACCCAAAGTAATAACTGTTACCGGCAATGTCAGGATGACTAATATGGGTTTTATAAAAATATTAAGCAACCCCAAAACCACTGCAACAATTACAGCTGTTCCGAAACTGGCCACGTGAACGCCTGACAATACATTAGCGATTAACAAAACCAGAGCAGCAGTAACAAGAAGTCTTAATAATAATTTCATATTTTTTGTGATTTAAAGTTTTAATAAAAGTAATGAATTTTACAATTATCAACTACTGCATTTTTATTTTTTGTCACAGATTATAAGGATTAGAAAGATTTTTCATAAAACATTCTAAGTATTAATCTGTCAGAATCTTTTAATCTGTGGCAAAAAACTAAATTAATTATTCTTTCAAAAATTCAGTAGTCAACTCAAAAAACATTTTAGGATTTTCGGCATGAAGCCAGTGTCCGGCATTTGGAATGGTTTCGAACTTGACCTTTGGAAAATGCTGACGTATCGCATCAAAATCGGTATCTAGAACATAACCGGAATTTCCACCGCGAATAAACAATGTTGGCTGATTAAAAACTAAATCATCTGCCAGAGGTTTTCCAATTGCGTCTAAGTTATTATTAAAGACAGCCAGATTAAATCGAAATGCTAATTGTCCCGGTTCCTTCCAGTATAAATTCTTCAGCAAAAACTGACGGGTTCCAAAATCAGGAACATATTGGGCCACAATTTCTTCCACATCACTACGGCTTGGTTTTACAGAAAAATCAACTGCATTAAGTCCTGCCAAGATATCCTGGTGGTGCTGTTTGTAAAACTTCGGACCAATATCGGCCACAATTAACTTATCTACGATTTCAGGATGTGTAGTGGCAAAAAGCATTGCTACTTTTCCCCCCATCGAATGTCCTAAAATATCTATTTTATTCAACTGATTGGCCTGACAATATTCGAACACATCCTGTACCATGGCTTCATAAGACCATTCATCCGAATGAAAACTACGCCCGTGATTTCGCAAATCTAAAATATGAACCTGAAATCCGGCCTCTACATATTGTCCCGCGAGGGTTTTCCAGTTGTCAGACATCCCCAGAAAACCGTGCATGATGATGAATGGCTTCCCTTCGCCTTCTATTTTTGAGTATAACATTTTATATTTTTTTTTATTGAAAAATTTATTCCGCAAAGACTCACAAAGGTTTTACGCAAAGAAGCACAAAATTTCTCTGAGAATCTCTGTGTTTTTTTTGTGTATCTCTGAGAAATAACTCTTTACAAATCTTACTTCAATTTATTCAAATACATGTTCACCACATTATCTAAACCCAGATAAAGCGCTTCCGCTATTAAGGCATGTCCAATAGACACCTCTAATAAGCCCGGAATATTTTGTTTGAAAAACTGAATATTATCCAGACTCAAATCATGACCTGCATTAATTCCGAGACCTAATTCGTTGGCTAATTCTGCTGCTTTCACATAAGGATCAATTCCGTTTTTATTTCCCAGATCATATTCATGAGCAAAAGCTTCGGTATACAATTCGATTCTTTCGGTGCCGGTTTTTTTTGCCCCTTCGATCATTTCTAAAACCGGGTCAACAAAAATCGAAGTTCTGATTCCGTTACGCTGAAATTCCTGGATAACTTCGCTTAGGTAAGATTGGTTTTTAATCGTATCCCAACCTGCAGAAGACGTAATAGCCCCTATTGCATCCGGTACCAATGTGACCTGAGTCGGTTTGCATTCTAAAACCAAATCGATAAAATTATGCTGAGGATTTCCTTCTATGTTGTATTCGGTATGCACGATGGCTTTTAAATCACGTGCATCCTGATAACGAATATGACGTTCGTCCGGACGTGGATGAATCGTGATTCCCTGACCTCCAAAATTCTGGATATCTGTTGCTACTTTTAATAAATCAGGAACATTTCCGCCACGCGCATTTCTCAGGGTTGCAATTTTATTGATATTTACACTTAATTTTGTCATATAAATAGATAATTAATTCTAGTAACATTATATTTGTTACCACAAAAATACAAAGTAAAACGTAGCAGTTTTTGCTATTTTTTGATTATTTTGCGTTAAATACCTACAACTGATTTATGACAGAAATTACCAACTATATCACAAACGATTTTCGAGCAATCGACAGCCAGGAAACGATAGCGTCGGTTCAGGACTTTTTTGCCGACGTAAATTTTTCACATTTTCCGGTTTTGGAAAACGGTATTTTTATTGGAAGCATCTCGGCTGATGATGTTGAAACTTTTGATACAGACAAGAAAGCTATCGATTACAAATACACCTTAGAACGTTTTTTTGCACGAAAATCTATGATCTGGCTGGATCTTTTAGAAGTTTTTGCTAAAAACCGTACCAATACTGTCCCTGTTCTGGACGAAAACAACAACTACATCGGCTATTATGAAATAGAAGATATTATGAAGTTTTTTAATGAAACTCCATTTTTAAAAGAACAAGGAGGTATTATTATTGTTCAAAAGGGGATTATAGATTATTCCATGAGTCAGATCACTCAGATTATAGAAAGCAATAATGGTAAAATTTTAGGCTGTTTTATCTCCGAAGCGGATAGGGAAAATGTTCAGATTACCATAAAAATCGGATTAGGCGCAATGAACGAGATTATTCAGACTTTCAGAAGATATAATTACGAAATTATTTCGGAACATCAGGAGGACACCTACATCAACAGCCTAAAAGAACGTTCTGATTATTTAGACAAATACCTTAATATATAAAATTAGAAAATTAGGTAATGAGTCCATTAAATAATTCCTAATGAACGACACATTATCCAATTATTCAACTGACTCATTCTCTAATTGCAAAAAATGAAAGTAGCCATTTACGGACAATATTATCAAAACAGTACCGAGCCTATCATAAAAGATATTTTCGCTTTTTTCCATTCGAATAATGTTGAAATGGTGATTGAGGAAAATTTTCTCAAGATGCTTTATGAAAAGCAGCTCGTTAATAATGACTATACCACTTTTTCACCGAGCACCTCCTTAGATGATAGCTTTGAAATGTTGATTAGTATTGGCGGTGACGGAACTATTTTGAGAGCAGCCACTCTGGTTCGCAATTCAGGCGTGCCTATTTTAGGGATTAATGCAGGAAGATTAGGTTTTCTGGCTACTGTACAAAAAGAAAATATTGATATTTTTTTACAATTTGTAATTGACAAAAATTACACCACATCAGAAAGAACTTTATTGAGTTTAACCTGCGAGCCGGAAAACGATGCCATTGCAGAAATGAATTTTGCGATGAATGAGGTAACCGTAAGCAGGAAAGACACTACATCTATGATTACCGTTGAAACGTATCTGAACAATGAATATTTAAATTCCTATTGGGCTGACGGATTAATTATATCAACACCAACAGGATCTACAGGATATTCCCTGAGCTGCGGAGGCCCATTGTTAACACCTGATGTAAAAAGTTTGGTGATTACCCCAATTGCCCCACATAATTTAACGGCAAGACCACTTGTTATTCCGGATGACACAGAAGTAAAACTTCGCGTTTCGGGAAGAGAAGACCAGTATCTGGTTTCATTGGACTCCAGAATTTCTTCTGTAAAAAATGAATCTATCCTGACGATTAAAAAAACGGATTTTAAAATAAAAATGGTTGAAATTCCTGGCGAAACCTTCCTGAAAACCTTAAGAAACAAATTGCTTTGGGGAGAAGATAAAAGAAATTAATCTTTTTTCTGATTCGCTGCTATACGATTATAGCACATTTTCCCGTTCTGCCTGTATCGAATCTTTAATAAATGTCTCAAAATCATAATGTAAATTGAAAAAAAAGCACATTTAACTAAACAAACGTTGATTCGTATTGATAATTATTATATTTGCACGCAATTTTTAATTAAATGAAGAAAATTTTTAATTTATTGTTATGTTTTTTTCCCTTCATTACACTGAACGCTCAAATCAATGAGATCGGTGTTTTTCTTGGTGGAAGTAACTTTGTGGGTGATGTAGGGAATACATCTTATGTTTCTCCTGACAAGCCGTCATTTGGTATTTTGTATAAGTGGAATAAAAGTCCCCGTCATGCCTATCGCTTCTCGTACACACAATCAAGTGTTATAGGAAATGATCTTGATTCGGAAGAAACGGGAAGAAGCAGAAGAGGTTACAAGTTTAAAAACAATATCAAAGAGCTTTCTGCCGGTTTAGAATTTAATTTTTTTGATTTTAACCTCCATGACTACCATCCAAAAATTACACCTTATATATATTCAGGTTTAAGTTTCTTTGCTTATGATGAATTATACGTAACATCAGGAGGACAAACCAGAAAAGAGAAAAATTCGAATTCATTGGCTATACCTATAATATTAGGAATAAAATCGAATGTAACTCCACATTTAGTTTTAGGAGCTGAAGTTGGTGCACGATACACGTTTACGGACAATATTGACGGAAGTAATCCCGACAATGGAAATTTGGCCCCGTTACGTTTTGGAAATTTAAATAATAATGACTGGTATGTCTTTTCAGGTATCACTTTAACTTATACCTTTGGACAAAAACCTTGCTATTGCGCAGAATAATAAAATGAACTTACTAGACTCTATAGATCAGACAAATTTACCCAAACATCTGGCCATTATCATGGACGGAAATGGTCGTTGGGCCAAGCAACAAGGCTTTTTAAGAGCCTTTGGCCATGAAAACGGAACAAAATCCGTAAAAAAAACGATTACAACTTGTGCTAAACTTGGCATAGAGTATTTAACCTTGTATGCTTTTTCAACAGAAAACTGGAATCGTCCAAAACTCGAAGTCGAAGCTTTGATGAAAATCCTAATCAATTCATTAAAAAAAGAACTGGTTACTCTACAGGAAAATAACATCAGACTTAAAGCTATTGGAAATCTTGATAAATTACCCAATTCGGCACAAAAAGAGCTTTTGGATGTTATTGAAAAAACAAAAAACAATACACGTCTTACTCTAACGCTGGCTTTAAGTTACGGATCACGAGAAGAATTGGTAAATGCTGTGAGAATCATCAGCGATAAAGTTAAAAATAATATAATTTCAATAGACACTATTGACGATTCAATTATAAATGAGCATCTTTACACGCAAAATTTACCCGACGTAGATTTATTAATACGAACAAGTGGAGAACATAGAATAAGTAACTTTTTGCTCTGGCAGATCGCCTATGCAGAATTATATTTTACTAATGTCTTGTGGCCAGACTTTAAAGATCAAGATTTATATGAGGCTATTATTAGTTATCAAAAAAGAGAACGTAGATTTGGAAAAACCAGTGAACAAATTAAATAATTTTTTAGTGTTACAAAAAAGAATAAAAATAGTCCTTACCCTACTTGTTTTGGGTAGTTTTTCACAAATAAAAGCACAAGAAAGAGTTCCTTTTGATCAGGGAAAAAAATATATTCTTGCTAAAGTCTCTGTTGTTGGTAAAATAAGCTTCAATGAACAAACTGTTGTTACTTTTTCAGGTCTTCAGAAAGGACAGGAAATTACTGTTCCCGGAGAAGAAATTAGTGGTGCTATTAAAAAATTAGGCAAACTTGGCCTTTTTGATGAAATTGCTTTTTATGTAAATAAAGTCGAAAATGACAGTATCTACCTTGACCTTGATATTATTGAACTTCCCAAACTAAATGAGGTTAAATTTGTGGGTATCAAGAAGAGCAAAGTAGAAGGACTTATTAAGGATAACAATTTGACTAAAAGTAAAATTGTAAACGAAAACTTAATTACAACCACCAAAAATTACATTGAGAATAAATACAAAAAAGATGGTTTTTACAACACCAAAGTAACCATTACAACTACTCGGGATACCACCTCTGGGAATCAGGTAAATATGCTTGTAAGGGTAGACAAAGGTGACAAGGTAAAGATCAGCAGTATCGATTTCATTGGCAATACGCAACTTACTGATAATAAGCTAAGAGCAGCCATGAAAGATACGAAGCAAAAAAACGTATTTCGTGTTTTAAAATCTTCCAAATTTATTCCTGAAAAATACAAAACCGACTTAGAGAAAGTAATTGCTACTTATAAAGAAAAAGGATATCGAGATGCCCGTATTATTTATGACTCTGTTACTTACAACAAGGACAAAAACATGCTTGCCATTAAAATTAAAATGGAAGAAGGAAATAAATATTACTTCGGAAATATTAAATTTTTAGGAAATACCGTGTATTCGGATCAGTTGCTGAATCGTTATCTAGGTATCAAAAAGGGAGAAGTTTACAACGGTGTCCTTCTTGAAAAAAGAATTGCAGACAAATCAAAACCGGATGCAGAAGATATTACCAATTTATATCAAAACAACGGTTATTTATTCTCAAATATTAATGCTGTAGAGGTAAAAACGGTAAATGATACTATAGATTTTGAAATTAGAGTTACCGAAGGTCCTATTGCATATTTTAATAAGATAACGGTTGTTGGAAACGACAAAACAAATGACCATGTTATTTACCGTGAGTTAAGAACCAAGCCAGGAGAAAAATACAGCAAAGAACAATTAGTAAGAACGATCCGTGAAATTGGACAACTAGGCTTCTTTGATCCTGAAGCGATCGATCCGAAATTCAAAAATGTGGATGCCGGTGCAGGAACTGTTGACATCGAATACCATGTTGTTGAAAAAGGATCCAGTCAGGTTGAACTTCAGGGAGGTTATGGCGGTGGAGGTTTTATTGGAACTCTCGGGCTTTCGTTCAATAATTTTTCTGCCAGAAATATATTCAATAAAGAATCTTACAAACCGTTACCTATGGGAGATGGTCAAAAAGTTTCGCTCCGCTTACAGGGAAGTACTTACTTTCAAACCTATAGCGTATCGTTCTCAGAACCATGGTTTGGAGGAAAAAAACCCGTACAATTTAGTTCTTCTATATCGTACAGTAAACAATACCTGAATAATTACGTTACGAGATCTGTAGATAAAAGTAAAAGTTTCAACATCCTGACCTTACAAGTTGGTCTTGCGAAAAGACTTACTGTGCCAGATGATTACTTCGTATTATCACAATCGATAAGTTATCAGCATTATGACCTGAACAATTATAATACAGGATTGTTTACCTTTGGTAATGGAGCGTCAAGAAATTTAGCATACACGATCGGACTTTCAAGAAGTAATAAAGGGGTTAATCCGATATTCCCAACTTATGGTTCGGAGTTTAGTATTTCTGCAAAAGTTACACCTCCCTATTCCTTATTTAATGGGATTGATTATTCAAAACTGGGCGACCAGAAAGAATATAAAAGGACAGCAGATGCAGATGCCACTCAAGGTGATGCCAACGGTGTAGTAATTAGAAAAGGTGATTATCTTGATGCAAAAGGAAATAAAGTAAATACATACCAGGAGGCAGCAGCAGATCCTGCGAAAGTAGATCAGAAAAAATACAACTGGTTAGAATACTACAAAGTTAAATTCAAAGCAGACTGGTATACTAAAGTATATGGAAAATTAGTTTTAAGAACGCTAACGGAATTTGGTTTCTTAGGAGCTTATGACCAGTCAAGAGGTGTAGTACCATTTGAGCGTTTCTATTTAGGTGGTGATGGTATGGCAAACTACTCAATGGATGGTAGAGAAACTATTCAGTTAAGAGGTTATCCAAACAATTCATTGACACCAATTATTGAAGATAAAACAGATTCGAGATACGGACAGCAAATTGGGGCAACCATTTATAATAAATTCTCCATGGAGTTACGTTATCCAATTACATTAAAATCATCAGCCTCTATTTATGCACTTACGTTTTTAGAAGCAGGTTCATCCTATCCAACGTTCAAAGATTACAATCCATTTGATCTTAGCCGTTCAGCGGGTGTTGGTTTACGTGTATTTATGCCGGCATTTGGATTATTGGGGATTGATTTTGGTTATGGTTTCGATGCTTTACCAGGATCTGTTACGAATAAAGCAAATGGTTGGGAAACACACTTTATCATTGGACAACAATTTTAGAGAAATAACGTTTGGTTAAAAATCATCAAATAAAGTTATGTTATGAGAAGACAATTTTTATTTATATTTTTAGCCTTGATTGTAGCTAATACAAGTCAGGCACAGACAAGATCGACAAGAATTGGCTACATAGATATGGAATATATCTTAGAAAATGTCTCTGATTATAAAGAAGCAACAGCACAATTAGAGTTAAAAGCTCAAAAATGGAAACAGGAAATTGAATCCAAAAAATTAGAAATTAATAAGCTAAAGGAAAGTCTCAAAGCTGAAAAAGCATTACTTACCAAAGAGCTGATTGACGAAAGAGAAACAGAAATTAAATTTCTGGAAACAGAAATGTTAGATTATCAGCAAAAGCAATTTGGAGCTGACGGAAATTTAATCCGTCATAAAACTGCTTTGGCAAAACCGATCCAGGATCAGGTTTTTACAGCTGTTCAGGATATTGCGGAAGCCAAAAATTATGATTTTGTTTTTGATAAATCTGCTGATCTGACCATGCTTTTCAGTAATAAAAGATTTGACATCAGCGATCAGGTGATCCGTGTCTTAAACAGAACTGATAAACGGGAACAATTGACTAAAAAACAATTGAAACAGCAGGAGGCAAAAGAAAATATTGAAAATGAGATTGATGAAAATCCTGCAATGAAAGACAGACAGAAAGTACTGGATGACAGGAAAGCCGCAAGAGAAAAACTGATTCAGGACAGAAAACTGGAACAGGAAGCTAAGAAAAAAGAATACGAAGATAAAAGAAAAGCAATAGCAGCAGAAAGAGAAGCCAGGAAAAATGGCACGGTTTCTGAACCAGCTAAGACAGATGGAACAACTGACAAACCTGCTGCCGCAACAGAAACGAAAACAACAACTGCTGAGCCCGCAGCTACTAACAGTAAAGCCGAAGAAAGACAAAAACTTTTCGAACAGCGAAAAAAGGAATTAGAAGAGAGAAAAAAGAAAATTTTAGAAGAAAGAGAAGCGGCTAAAAAAGCAAAAGAAGCCGAAACACAAAAAACAAATACGACCAATAATTAATTAATATTTTAAAAATGATGAAACAAATCAAAACTTTACTAATTGCTGCTATGCTAATGTTAGGAGCGAGTAATTCAATGAACGCACAGGCTAAGGTAGCTCATGTTGATGTTAGCGAGATTATGTCGAAAATGCCTGCAATGCTTGACGCTCAAAATCAACTGCAAAAACTAAGTGGTACCTATGATACTGAATACAAAAAAATGGTTGATGAATATCAGGTAAAAATTAAAAAGTATGAAGCTGAAGCGGCTACTGTAACTGAAGCTGTAAACGGTGACCGTTCTAAAGAAGTTCAGGACATGCAAAAAAGAATTGTTGATTACAGAGACAATGCGCAAAAAGAACTTCAACAAAAAGAAACTGATATCGTAAAACCATTAATGGAAAAAGTAAGAGCTTCTATCCAAAAAGTTGGAAAAGCTAAAGGTTTCCAATATGTATTAGATGGTTCTACACTTTTATTAGCTGATGGTCCAAACATCACTGCTGATGTAAAGAAAGACTTAGGATTCTAAAAGAAACACATTCTTTTTATAAAAAACGGCTCAGCTTTTTAAGTTTGGGCCGTTTTTTATTTCTTATAGTTTTCAATCCCAGTATTGCAGTTTTTCCGAATGAAGCTGAACCCGTTCTTTACCCCTCAACTAATTCCTTACTTCAATTAACTCCCTCACTTTTCAAAGTTGCATTTTACCTGAAATTTCAACGGGAGATCTATACTTAAAAGCAGATTTGAACTTACTATTTTATATCTATTTAAATCCTATTTTATTTAAACCCGAGATTGTAGAGAAAGATAGAAATATGTAACTTTGTCTTATGACGAATAACAATCCTATAGGCATTTTTGATTCCGGCATTGGAGGAACTTCCATCTGGAGCGCCATTCATGAACTGCTCCCAAACGAAAAAACAATTTATCTGGCTGACAGCAAAAATGCTCCTTATGGTCAAAGAACCAAAGAAGAGATTGTTGGCTTAAGCAAAAAAAACGTAGATTTTTTAATCGCAAACAATTGCAAGCTGATTGTCGTGGCCTGTAATACCGCTACTACAAATGCTATTCGTGAACTTCGTGAAACGTATGACATTCCTTTTATAGGAATTGAACCTGCTATAAAACCTGCTGCTACTAACTCAAAAACACAAGTTATAGGCATTCTGGCTACTAAGGGAACACTGAATAGTGAGTTGTTCAACAAAACTGCAGAGATGTTCCAGAACACAACAATAATTGAACAGGTAGGTCATGGACTGGTTCAGCTTATTGAAGACGGAAATCTTAATTCACCGGAAATGACGCAATTATTAGAAACCTATCTGAGACCAATGATAGATGCCAATATCGATTACCTGGTTTTAGGCTGCAGTCATTATCCGTACCTGATTCCACAGATTAAAAAAATTCTTCCCGGGCATATTCAGATTATTGATTCCGGAGAAGCTGTTGCACGTCAGACACAAAATGTACTGCGCGAAAAAGCGGGTCTTTCGGACGCAGAAAAAAGCGAACCTGTTTTTTATGTCAATTCAGATCCTGCTGTTTTAAAAGACATCCTGAAAAATAAATATACGGTTATAGAAAAAGATTTCTAAATCCCTATTCGAATTTTCGCTTAACGAACCAAATACCATCCAAAGATAAATTGAGTGATATTTTATGATAATTTTCTTTTATAAGATTATCGGAGACTTTTCCCTTTTGTCCGTAAGAATACGAGATATTCAATGCCGAAAAGGTATTTTCTATTGGCAGTGAAAGTCCGACAGATATTGCTGCATTATTGATTCTTTTTCCGTCCACTTCAAGATAGCCGGTATCAAAATTTGCACCTGCTGAATATTGAATTTTATCCCAATAGCTTCTCGTATCTTTTTTGGCCTTAAAGATAAATCCTAACGCAAACCTGTCCTGATTCACAAAATTCCCGAATAACTCCGATTGATTTGTATCATTCCAAAGACTTTTTTCATAATCTAAAGTCATATTTAAATTATTTTTGAAACGTTTACTGATTCCTATACCAATTTCCAGAGGTAAATAATAATCGTCTGTATCGGAAGCTTTATTGTATTCGAAAACACTTTCTACTCCACCCGTTATACTTTCAACACTCTGCACTTTTGTCGCCTTTACTCTGCTTGGTGCTTTAAAAGTTGAAGCAATTGTAAAAGTTGAATCAATTTTATACTGAGTTCCTAAAGTTGCGCGCACGCCTTTATAACTTGTTTCTTTATGAATCGTTGTAAGTGAATTCGAAACTACATAACTTCTTTCATCTGTAGTACTTCCAAATAACGCAGTTCCCGTAAGACCTAATGACAGTTTATTTCCGAATCGGTATCCGTATGAAAAATCAAAATTATTTAGTCCTCCCGAACCAGCTGCTGTTAAATAATAGAATTCCTGACTATTCTCAATAGGCAATTTCAAATTAGAAATTTTAAATGCCGCACTGGAATATGGTCTCAAAGCAGCGCTAAATGCCGAGTTTTTAGTTACCGGAAAAGCAAAAGCGATGTGCGAAAACTGAAAATTATTTCTCTTTTCAGTTTTTGAGCTGCTCTGGTAAGTGGTCGCTATGGCTTTTCCGCCAATATCAAACATAAAATGATTTAAAGGCAGATATCCTAAAGAAGCCGGATTGAGATTATTTATAAAATTATCTGATGGCAGAGCCATTCCTGAGGAACCAGTAGCCGGAATTGAACCAAAATCTGAATCATACAGGCTTCCTAAACCGTATAAGGAATAAGGTGAACTTGAGATACTCTGAGAGAACATGTTTAGCGACATTAAAATGAAGCCACTAAGAAAAACTATTTTATTTTTCATTTAATAAGAGATGTAATAAATTTTCAGCTGGATTTTATTGTTCAGATGTTTCTGGTCCCCTAAAACAATCCTGTTTACGGCTTTATTAATTCCCGGCAATGTCAGAATCAAAGAGGACCTTGAATCGGATTGTTTCAGTATTTCTTTTTGCAAAAAATTTCCAATTCGAAAAGAATATCCCATGTTTTCATTAAACTCATCACTCTTTTTATTTATTATTCCATATACGGCAGATCCCGAGGGACTTAATAATGTACCGCTAATTCGGTTCAGATTATCAGCGACATGCACCTGTATCGAATCGGCCAAAGGATATTGTTCGGAAAAGGAATTAGTAACCGGTTTCAAAATCAATTCGGCGTCTACAATTGCTCCATTATCTGAAATGTATTTCAGCTGTTTTATATTTGGAAAATCAATTCTGCAGGCGACTCCTGTTCCTGATTGTATAAATCCCTGCCTGTTGGTTAACGAACTCGAAAGCCTGCTGCTCGAAACTGGTAAACTCTGAAGTATTGTGCCTGATCTGTCTAATGAAATCGAGTTAAATTGTTTTCCAAAATCTGTAATCGCAAAATCGATATACAAAGATTTTTCGTCGCCGCTCTGGTACTTTGAGTAGTACATCCTGACTATGCTTGTTGACGGATTAAAACCAATAATACTTGCAGAATTAGAAACTGACGGTACAAGAACCAATCCTTTTAAGTATTCCGTAAAACTGGTAAAATCGGTAATTTCTCTCTTTTTTATTCTTTGAAAAATTTCTGATCCAAAAACGGGATCCATTTTTATATTAATGGAATCTTTTTCAACAGGCCTCGGTTTGTATGAAACGTACCCTAAACTTGCTGCGTCGTAATTTAAAGTTGAATTATTGTAAAAACTGTTATCATCAGTATTAGGCTTTATTTTCTGAAGTACCCGATGAATATTAAATGTCTGCACTTTTGTAGTATCTCCGTAAAAATAATTATTATACTTTAAAATCATGGAAATAGAATCAAAAACGTAATTAACAGCCTGCGTATCAGAGCCTGCACTTGGTAGGGAATAGGTGTCCGACTGCAATTGAAAATAACTATCGGATTTTACTTTTCCGAAAATGGGGTCGTCATAATTTCCTATCAAAATTCTGCTTTGATTTGAAGTCACGAGCGAGTCAAAATTTATGGTTGACATTTCGACCGTAACGGTATCAATTAAAATCACTTTATTATTGACCGCCAGATAATCCGAACCTACCACAAACTCTCCCGCATCAGTATCTGTTCCGCATGAAAATAGGGTAAAAGCAAAAAACAACATTACTATAAACTTGTGCATAATCATATTTTTGCACAAATATAAATGCCGCTCTTCTGCATCACACTATAACATATACAGTCAGGCCTTTTTGTACTATAAAAAGCAAAAAAACATCTATAACAGGCTTATATAAACAAATAGATCATTCAGCCATAAAAAAGGCTGTTTAGTCTATCAAAAAGTGCCATACATATATCTTCTTTTTTTTAAAAACATTAGGCACCTACTTTTGAGCCAATAATATAAGTAATGAAAATAAGGCTTTTAATAGGTTCTCTTTTTTTGATTTCATTTTATAATATGAAAGCGCAGCAAAATTTTTCTGCTGAAATGAATATTAAAACGGAACCAACAGCAAAAATTGATTTTAATGAAACGAATGCAGTACTGTCATTTCATAAAAAAATCAGTACTACTAATACCATAACCAATACATTAGCATACACGAATTTGAAAGTAAATTATGAGTCAGGGAGTTTTAAAACCTTTGAAAGACCGGATAATTTTAACCGGCTTCAAAACAAATTTGAAATCACGAAGGAGTTTTCAAATACAACAAAGCTGAATATTAATGTTATCCCGACTGTTAATTTTCAGCAAAACCTTGATGCTTCTGATTTTTCGCTTTTGGGAAGTCTTGAAATCAGGCAGCAACTGAATTCAAAATTGAGTATCAATGTCGGAGCTGCCAGAACAGCCATTTTTGGATATGCTGCATTCATTCCTACGCTGTCCTTAAATTATAATGTAAATGATAAAAGTGCTTTGCTGATCGGATTTCCGGATTCCAGATTCTCTTACAGTAATAATATTCGAAATACGTTCAGCCTGACCAATACCTTTAACGGCAGCTTTTACAATCTGGATGATTCAATTAATCAGACGGACAAAGCTTCTAAGGTTAGTATGTCGCAAATGACATCTGCTTTCGAATATGAAAGAAATGTAGACAAAAACTGGTTTATAAACCTGAAGGCCGGCTATGATTTTAATAAAAAATACAATCTTATCGACGAAGAAAATCATAAAGTCTATGATTTTAATACCGGTAACGGGTACATTTTAGGAATCGGGATCAAATACAAACAATAAATAAATTTAATACACTATGAATAATCTAAAAAAAGGAATATTATTCGCGGCACTGCTTTCCAGCCTGTTTTTTATCGGCTGTAGTAACGACGATGACGATGACGATTTAATTGGAAACTGGATAAAAAAATCATCCTTTGACGGGCCTGCAAGATCCAGTGCTACCAGCTTTGTTATTGGAGACTATGCTTATGTAGCTACCGGCTATACCGGAGATGAATATTTAAAAGATTTATGGGCTTATAATTCAAATGGTGATTATTGGGAACAAAAAGCAGATTTCACAGGTATTGGAAGAAGTTCTGCCTCAAGTTTTACGCTAAACGACAAAGGATATGTTGGTCTTGGCTATGACGGGACGAATAAACTAAAAGATTTTTATCAATATGACCCTGCAGCCAACAGCTGGACCCAGAAAACGGATTTTGCAGGTACGGCAAGATATGCTGCCGTAGGTTTTCAGGCAGGGGGAAAAGCGTATTTTGGAACGGGTTATGACGGAAACTATTTAAAAGACTTCTACCGATATGACGATCAGACCAATACATGGACACTTATGAACGGATTTAGCGGAAATAAGAGACGTAATGCGTCTGTATTCGTAATTAATGACAAAGCCTATCTGGTCACCGGAATTAATAACGGTGTCTATCAGGAAGATTTTTGGGAATTTAATCCTGCTACCGATGTCTGGACCCGAAAAAGAGACATAGACAAGGATGAGGACGACGATGACTCTTACAACGATGACTATTCTATTGTTCGCTCTAATGCGTCCGGTTTTGCCTTGAACGGATTAGGATATATTGTAGGTGGCGAAGGGCTGAGCACCATTTGGGAATATAATCCATCAACTGATCTCTGGACTGAAAGAACTTCTATGGAAGGTGCCTCAAGAACAGATGCCGTTGGTTTTACGATCAATAACCGCAGTTTCTATATGTTAGGAAGAATAGGTTCTACTTATTATGATGATGCCTGGGAATTTAAACCGTTAGAGGAACAAAATGATGATGACAATTAATACAAAAAAATTCTTCCGGCTATTGAACCGGAAGAATTTCTTATTTATTTTACTTGCTTTGCAGCTGACAGCCTGTACCAAAAACAATACATTAAAAACGGAAACCTTTAAAACAGCTTCAGGATGGGGATATTCCATTACCTACAAAGATAAAATCATTATCAGACAATCTATTATCCCTGTAATAAACGATTCTAAAAGTTTTTCGACAGAAGAAGATGCTCTTAAAGTTGCCAATCTGGTCGAAAAAAAACTCAGCCAAAACATATCGCCAACGGTAACTAAAAATGATTTAATTTTATTAAAAATAAAATTCTAAATGAACATAGGTGCCATAAAAAATACCAGCTCAAACAAAATCCTGTTCCATGTCATTATATGGGTTTTCTTTATCCTGACTTCATTGATTCAATTTTACGAAAGTCCGTTTACGATTAGTAATGATTTTTATGTACAATGGTTTACCGGTATTGTTTTGTTTTATCTGAACTATTTTTATTTGGTTCCTGTCTTGCTG
Organism: Flavobacterium sp. LC2016-23; assembly: GCF_009674775.1. GTDB lineage: Bacteria > Bacteroidota > Bacteroidia > Flavobacteriales > Flavobacteriaceae > Flavobacterium. Next base: position 143,231 of record NZ_WKKE01000010.1, read on the forward strand.
TTGGAAAAAAAGTACTGGCTTTATTTCGTTTTTGTTTTAGCATTAATCATTCTTTTTATGATTATAAGGATGAATTACTTCATGCCTGAATTTAGACCGGTACGACCACCACTCAGAATGGCTCCTCCTCCCGAAAGCGTGAGGTTATACTTAAAAGGCCACTCTGTTCGGGCAGTAATGGCAAAACAGCCTTTATTTTTTAAGATTGGTCCTTCTCTTTTTTACATTTTGATTATTACGATTAGTGCTATTATCAGAACATTAACTGAATTTTATAACAATCAACAAAACAAATTAATTGCCGAAACCCACAGGACTAATACTGAATTGATTTATTTAAGAAAACAAACCAATCCGCATTTTTTATTCAATTCATTAAATAGTATTTATTCACTGGCACACAAGAAATCTGATTTGGTCCCTGATGCCATCGTGACATTATCTGAATTAATGCGGTATATGCTGTATGAAACAGACAATCAAACGGTGGCTTTAGAAAAAGAAATCAACTACATTCAAAATTACATCGAATTACAAAAACTCAGGCTCAACAACATAGAGGACATTGTAATAAATGTTCATGGTGACACCAGACATCAGTTTATTGAACCTTTGCTGCTGATTTCTTTTGTAGAAAATGCTTTTAAATATGGTACCGATTACAAAGGCGCCGCGCATGTAAAAATCAAAATTTTCATATTAGACAACAATCTTGATTTCTGGATAGAAAACACAATTGAAAATTATGTGAAAGACCCCGAAAATTCAGGGATTGGATTAGTAAATATTCAAAGTCGCCTGGATTTACTTTATCCAAATGCACATGAACTTGCCATAACACAGGACAGCAAGTTCTATCGGGTGCATTTGAACCTGAAATTAGACAGCATTCAAACCGCAATAAATTAAGAACGTTATGGACAGAAAAAAATTTATCCGAAATGGTATTTTAGGAATTGCTTCATTAGCAACCGCTGCCAAATTATTAGAATCCTGCTCTAAAGACGACAACAACAATGACGATGCCAATGCTTCAGCTGATGGAAGCTGTACCGTTTCCCCTTCTGAAACCAAAGGTCCGTTTCCGATAAAAACACCAAGTCAGTTAGTTTTGGAAAACATCAAATCAGACCGAATCGGGATCGCCCTTCTTATCAATTTAACAATCGAAAACAAAAACAATAGCTGCTTACCCCTCGAAGGTGTTCTGGTTGATGTCTGGCATTGTGATAAAGACGGAAACTATTCGGAATACGGAGGAACCGGAATGCAGCAAACAGATTATACCGCAGTTCATTTTCTGAGAGGCAGACAAACTACATCTTCTAAAGGCGAAGTATCTTTTCTTTCGATTTTTCCCGGCTGGTATCAGGGCAGGGCGCCACATGTACATGTTGAAGTTCTAACCAGCAGCGGCACTTCGTTACTGGTAACCCAAATTGCATTTCCTGAAAATATTTCCAGTGCGGTATATTCAAGTACTAATTATGTTTCTCACGGACAGGCTGATACCTCTAACACCAAAGACAATGTGTTTTCGGACAGTTTAGCAAATGAATTAGCAACACTAACAGGCAATTTAACAGATGGTTATACCCTGAGCAAAACTATTGTTGTAAACGCGTAATTTAATCCGTAAAACGTATTTTATGAAAACTTTAAAACTTATTTTAGGGGTTTCAGACTACTTTTGAGCACCAAACCAAATTTAAGAATCTAATTTCAGGCAAATGAAATGTGTAATTATAGACGATGAACCTTTAGCAGTTGAATTATTAGAAGATTTTGTGAGAAAGATAGATTCGCTTGAATTGGTGAGTACCTTCAACAATGCCATCGATGCTGTTTCTTTCATCAATCAGAACAATGTCGATTTGATTTTTCTGGATATTCAGATGCCGCATTTCTCCGGAATTGAATTTCTGAACACGATCGAAAAAAAGCCTCTGATTATTTTTACCACTGCCTATTCCGATTATGCCGTTGAAGGCTTCAACCTTGGCGCTGTTGATTATCTGGTAAAACCAATTCCTTTTCACCGCTTTTTAAAATCAGTCGTAAGGGCACAACAGATTTTAAATCCGGCTGCTCCTATTCAAACCATTTCGGAAACCACTGCAGCTCAGGAAGCAGAACAGGATTTCATGTTTGTGAGAGCCGAATATGAAAATGTAAAGATGAATTTTTCGGATATCTTATTTATCGAAGGCCTGAAAGATTACGTGAAAATCTATACCACAGACAATAAATTTACGCTAACCTTAATCAGCTTAATAAAACTCGAAAATTTACTTTCCAGTAAAGGATTTTCAAGAATTCACAGGTCGTATATCATCAATATAAAGCATGTAAAATCAATACAAAAAAATAAAGTTCTGATTAGTGACAAACGAATTCCGATTAGTGAAAGCTACAAAAATGCTTTCTTCGAAAAAATCAATTTATAGCCTTTAAAAAAAAATCAAAATAGAAATTCCAAATTCCAATAAGCATCAAGCTTGGAATTTGGAATTTCTATTTTTGGAATTTACTAAATTATTTTTCGTCTTTAAACCAGCCCGAATACATGACATAATTGTTAGAAATACGCTCAATTTCTCCCGCAAAGTCAGACTGATCAATCTCTTTTACTTTTCTTGCCGGCACACCTGCATAAATGCTGCCTGACGTGACAACCATATTTTGCGTTAAAACGGCTCCGGCTGCCACAATAGAATTGCTTTCGATCACACAGTTATCCATTACAATAGCACCCATTCCGATTAAAACATTATCGTGAATTGTACAGCCGTGTACAATTGCGTTATGACCTATCGAAACATTATTACCTATTATAGTCGGATGTTTCTGGTACGTACAGTGAATAACAGCACCGTCCTGAATATTGACTTTATTTCCTATTTTAATGAAATGTACATCACCGCGTATAACAGCGTTAAACCAAACACTGCAGGAATCTCCAAAAGTAACGTCTCCAACAATAGTTGCGTTTTCGGCCACATAACAATCCTCAGGAATGGATGGAGATTTTCCGTTTACAGATTTAATTAACATAACAAAAGATTTTAATTAATAGCAGGACAATTACAATCGTAACGTTCCTTTTTACAAAACAAATTGACTCCTAAAGTAATCTGGTGATAACCACCGGTATCAAATTTCACGTCTCCGGTAACCTGAGAATAAGTGTAAGCAAACATGAAATTTTTATAATTCAAACCTATAATAGGTGTAATATATTGTAATTTTTGAGAAGCAACCCCATTTCCGGCACTATATTGTGCGCCATCAAAACTTCTTCTGTACGATAACGCCGCCCATAAGCTTCCGAAATCCATATTTTTATAAGCCTTTACATTTACATCTATTGACTTTTCCTTTGTCTCGTCAAACAGCTGAAATAAAACGGAAGGTTCCCAGGTAATACTTTCTCTTTTTCCGAAAACATACCCTGCACTCAACAGATATTTCCTTAAATTATTACTTTCATATTCTGTATATAATTCCCTTCTGGTTTCTAAAACACCCTGAACAGTAGCATGAGCATAAAAATTCAAATAATTATAAGATGCTCCAAAATCGACATTAAAATAAGAATCCTTCTGAATCGATCCGAAAACAAGAGGATCAAAGGTAGTTCCAAATTGCGTTTCGTCCAGCTGACTCTGGATTACTCCGCCACTTATACCAAAAGAAAGCTGATTCAAATCAACTTCATCTCGTGAAAACATAATATGGTGTGCATAAGTAAGCTTCAGTCCTTTTTGCGAATGGTAGCCATTTTTATCATTAAAAACAATAATTCCGGCTCCCGAACGCTCTCCTATCCTTCCATTAAAACTTAAAGTCTGAAGAGACGGCGCATCTTCCTGGCCAAACCATTGTTTTCGGGCTGTCAATCGTATTTTCGCACAATTGGCAGCTCCCGCCATGGAAGGATGGATTAAATAATAATTATCGGATAAATAGTCTGAATAAACTGGAATGCCTTCTTGTGAATAAGAGTATAAAGAGGTAACCAAAAAAATAAATAAAACCTTGATTCTAAATTCCATAAAGGCAATTTTGTTTAAATATATTTTTGACTCTTCTATTTTAATACGATTAATTTGAAAAGAGTCTTAATTATTTTATTAAAAAACCAAATATAGGTATTAGTAGAAAATAACTTTACTAAATTTGCCAAAAAATACAACTCATGACAAAAATCACTATAAAAGAAACTCAAAATCCAACGATCTTAAAGTTTGAGTTTGAAGATTTCATTACTCAGAATCAAAATTTTGAATTTAAAAATATCGATGAGGCAAGTGCTTCTCCACTGGCACAGCAACTATTCTATCTTCCGTTTGTAAAAACAGTCTATATCTCCGGTAATTTTATTGCCATTGAAAGATACAGTATTGTAGAATGGGACGACGTAAAAGATGCTGTTGCCGAACAAATTACTGCATTTGTAGACAAAGGCGGCGTGATTATAAAAATTGACGAAAACGCTGCTAAAAAACAGCCGATTACCGTTTATGGCGAGTCAACTCCGAATCCTTCGGCACTAAAATTTGTCGTAAGCAGAATGCTGACCAGAAACGCTGTAGAATATAAAAATATCGACCAGACCGCTTCTTCTCCATTGGCAAAGGAATTGTTTAAATTCCCATATGTAAAAGAGGTTTTTATTGATGAAAATTATATTTCGGTAACCAAATATGACATCAATGACTGGCAGGAAATCACACTTGAAGTCCGAACTTTTATCAAACAGTTTATTGAAAACGGAGGAACTGTTTTAGACGAAACTTTAATCGAAGTTGCTACTAAAAACGACATTACCAAAGATGAAGCTTTTGACAAATTAGATGTGACTTCCCAACAAATCATTAACATCCTGGAGGAATATGTAAAACCGGCAGTAGCGGCTGACGGAGGAAATATTGCTTTTGAGTCCTATAATGAAGATGACAAGACCGTTAAAGTAATTTTACAAGGGGCCTGCAGTGGTTGTCCTTCTTCTACTTTTACGCTTAAAAGTGGTATCGAAAATATGCTGAAAAGTATGCTGAACGATGAGGCTATTAAAGTGGAAGCAATAAATGCATAAAAAAAATCCTAAAAAACAGAAGCGCCTTAATAATAAAGGCGCTTTTTTTATACAATCGTATCTCTTTAATTTTCAATAAATTATTCCAATTATAACACTATAAATTCTGTAGAAATAGTTAATATTGTACTATAAACTAATCTAAAACCAGAAACTATGGGATTATCTTCTTTCTTTAAGAATCTATTTGGCTCAGCCAAAGATTCAGCTACAGATTTGGCCAATCAGGCAGAAACTACTTTTGATCACGCTAAAGAAGCTGCTGCTCCTTACATTGACAAGGCAGAGGCTTTTGCGGAGGAGACGATTGCCAAAGCTAAAGAAGCCTCTGAACCGCTTCTTAACAGCGCAGCCGAATATGCGCATCAGGCAAAAGACATTGTAAGTGAGTATGTGGAAAAAGCCTCAGATTCCATCAGTGACGTAATCGATTCTGTAAAAGAAAAAACAAGCGAAGTTTCCGGCGAAACTAAAACTATCGTCCCCGAAACCGTAGTAGATAACGTTGAAACAACGACCGCAACAGACGAAATTATCGACACTATTCCTCCTAAGGAATAACAACTCATTTTTTCTTATAAAAAGAAATATAGCTATATTTGCAGCATTAATACGCCTTCTCTTTTGAGAAGGTTTTTTTATTCGAAAAAAAATGAACATTGATCCCAATCAGGTTAGCAATTACGTGACCAAATATGCTGACGTATTAGTTGATTATTCTCTTAAATTAGTTTCTGCCTTTATTATTTTATTTGTTGGTATATATGCCATCCGATTAATAAACAGGATCATTACGAAGGTAATGGTACAAAGAAATTTAGACCCTACATTAACCAAATTCCTGTCGGACATCCTGATATGGGCACTCCGAATTTTATTGTTTGTTACTTTTATTTCGAAACTCGGAATTGAGACTTCTTCATTTGTGGCAATTTTAGGAGCGATGGGGCTTGCCGTTGGTTTATCCCTGCAAGGTTCCCTTTCTAATTTTGCAGGCGGAATGTTAATTATCGTTTTCAAACCTTTTAAAGTAGGAGATACCATCGAGGCACAGGGCGTTATAGCAACTGTACTCGAAATTCAGATTTTCATCACCAAAATGCTGACCGCGAACAACCAAACTGTATTTGTACCTAACGGTGCCTTATCAAACGGAACTATTATTAATTATTCGATGCAGGGAGAAAGAAGAGCCGATCTGACTTTTGCTGTTTCCTACGATTCAGATATAAAAAAAGCTAAGGAAGTGCTTTTGGAAGTTTTAAACACAAATCCTAAAGTCCTTAAAAAGCCGGCACCAGAGGTTTTTGTTAAAAATTTAACGGCGAGTTCTATTGAGTTTTCCGTACGCCCATGGGCCAAAAACGAAAATTACGGAGTTGTTTTTTCCCAGACACTGGAAAATTGTAAAGCAGCGTTAGACGAAGCCGGAATTGCTATTCAGCCGTATACGCTTCAAAAATAGCAGACTAATTTTACTGTTTTTTAGACGGCGTAGCCATTATAAAATCTTTCAGGTAATATGGTTCAAAATAAGCGACATCTACAGTGTCGCTTATTTTGTATTTATCATAACTAATTTTACTCATTGCAGCTGCTGAAGGATATTTGATATCTTCTAAAAAAACAAAGTTTTCCTTAGTCAGGACCGGCTTGCATTTTTCGGCACAATCGCCAACAAAATAAACGGTTTCAGTAATATCCTGAAAAGAATTTTCATCTATCACTTCTGCCTGAACGGGTCTTTCGTTTTCTAATGCGGCATTAAAAACAGCACTGTATACTTCCATCCTTCTGGCATCCAGCATTGGAATAATTTTTCCGGCAGAAACTTTAGCCTGAGAAGCCAAAGTCTTTAAGGTATCTACAGCGATCAATGGTATATTTAAGGCAAAACACAACCCTTTTGCCGCAGAAACTCCAATTCGCAAACCCGTGTAAGATCCAGGCCCCTGACTTATGGCTATTGCCGTCAAATCATGTACCGAAATTCCTGATTCCGCAAGTACTTCTTCAATAAAAACATGTAGTTTTTCAGCATGCGAATAACCTTCCTCGGCAATTTCTTTACACAAAATGGTTTCACCATTTTTTGCAATTGACACAGAACAATTTTTCGTGGCCGTTTCGATATTGAGAATAAGAGACAATGTATTTATTTTTTTAGTTGAAATTATATTTTAACCCTGAATTATTTTTTAGTAGTATCTGCCTTTTTAAGCTTTACCTTATCTCCGGAATTTAAGTCCTTCGAAACCGTTGTGTAAGGTCCGGTAATTACTACATCACCAGCTTTCAAGCCAGACATTACTTCTATATTGGTATCGTCCTGAATTCCTGTTTTGATGATTCTGATTTTAGCTTTATCTCCCGATTTCACAAACACACATTCGAATTTTTTATCGCTTTTTGGTGCTGCTTTTTTATCTTCATTAGGATCTTCTACTTTAAAATCTTTCACCGCTGCGGTATCCGATTTTACAACAACAGAACTAATTGGCACTGCCAGTACGTTATTCTTGATTTGTGTCATGATATCTACCGTTGCAGTCATTCCGGGTCTGAAAGGAGAATAGGCTGCAGGTTTTCCTTCCAGTAAATCCTGATACGATTCTTTTAAAATACGAACTTTTACTTTAAAATTAGTTACCTGATCTGAGGTTAAAGCTGTACTTGCCGAATTGGAAATACTGGTTACAACTCCTTTAAATTTCTTTTTCAGGTAAGCATCTACTTCAACATTGGCTTCGTCTCCGATTTTTATCTTTACGATATCATTTTCATTTACGTCCACTTCAACCTCCATGTTGTTCAGGTTCGCAACTCTTAAAAGTTCTGTTCCTGCCATTTGTTGTGTTCCCAAAACGCGTTCTCCCAATTCTACATTCAATACAGAAATGGTTCCGTCTGCCGGAGCATAAATAGTGGTACGGCCCAAATTGTCTTTTGCTTCGGTTACAGAGGCTGAGGCACTCTGCACAGTATAATAAGCATTTTGTTTTGTGGCTTTCGCAACTTCAAAAGTGGCAATGGCTTTATCCCAGTCCGATTTCGAAATTACTCCTTTGTCATACAATGTTTTATTTCTCTGATAACTTGCTTTTGCTTCTGTAAAATTGGCTTCCGATTGTGTAAGGCCTGCCTTAGATCCTGCTAAATTAGCTACCGATCTGTCTAGTCCTGACGTATATAAATCCGGATTGATCTTAACCAGCAGATCTCCTTTTTTAACAACCTGCCCTTCTTTTACATTTAAGGCAATAATCTCTCCTGAAACCATTGAAGCAATTTTCACCTCAATCTCCGGTTGAATTTTTCCAGTTGCCGAAACTGTTTCGATAATAGTTGAAGCTGTTACTTTAGAAATTTCTACTTCTTTTCCTTCATCCTTATTTCCTATTACTCCCGATTTCGAAAGACCAACTAAAACTGCGATAAGAACTATTGCACCGCCCAGTAAGAAATAAATTGTTTTTTTTGACATAGTAAATTATTTTGTGATAATTGGAATAATTGGAATTCCAAAGTAGAATTCAAGTATTTTAATTTTAAAAATATAATCGTATTTCGTTCTGATAACGTCTGATTGCGCATTGGTCAACAGCGTTTGTGCTTGTGTAAAATCAAATGAGTTCATTAAACCTACATCGTATTTTTCTTTTGCATAATTATACGCCTGTTGTCTCGCCTCTAAAGTTACAGTTGAAGATTCATAAGCATTTAAAGCGCCTTTTGCATCTGTAAAAGCGGTATAAACATTACGCTGCAAATCTAAACTTTTTTGCTCTAAATCTATTTTAGATTTCTCTAAACTTACTTTATTTCGTTCAACATTATTTCTTGCGGAGAATCCATTAAAAATTGGAATATTTAACTGAAATCCAAAGTTATGACCTTTATTATCGCTAAATTGGGTAAAAACGGGATCCGGGCCAAAAGTAATCGGGTTACCATTTGCATCTAATCCGGTTCTGTCACTATAACTCGCACTGGTACTAAATTGATAAAATCCTTTAAGTGTCGGCTGATAAGCTCCTTTTGCAATCGAAACGTTCTTTTCAGCAATTTCAAGATTAGTTTGTGCTAATTTTAATTCTGTTCTGGTCTCTTTTGCTTTATTGTAGATATCAACCGGAGTTTGTACCAGGATATTATTCTCATCTTTTGCATTGGTATTGTCTACGACATCAAAGTCTGCAAATTCTTTTAATTGTAACAACTGAGCCAGACTCAATTTGGAAATTAGCACACTATTTTCTGCAACAATAATAGCCTGCTGATCCGTTGCAGTTGTCGCTTTTAAATCAAATAAATCACCGCGCGGAATTGTTCCTGCACTGACCATTTCTTCAGAACGCTGCAAACGTTTCTGATCAATAGCTAATTGTTCTTTTTTTACTTTTAAATTTTCTTTGTTGAAAAGGATTTCTAAAAATGCGTTTGCAACGTTCAGGGAAATATCTTCCTGCATTTTCAGCAGCTGGTACTGTGATGCAACAATAGAAAGTTTCGCTCTTCTGTAAGCATTTTGATTTTGCAAACCTTTATAAATATCAACTCCTGCGTTAACTCCTAATGAAGAATATTGAGTAGTTTGAGTAGTAGCAATGTTCGTAACCGGGTTAACGTTCAGACCGATATTCCAGGAGTGCGAAGCATTTCCGTTTACTGATGGAAGGTAGCTGCCTAAAGCACCTCTTTTATCTATCACTGCGCTTTTTACATCTAACTCTGATAATTTGATTGTTATGTTATTTTCTAATGCATATCTGACACATTCTTCCAGAGTCCATTGTTTTGGCTGTGTTTGAGCCGACAAACCCAACCCAAATAACAAGGCAAAGACAAGACTATTATATTTATTTATTTTCATATATTTTGAATGAAGCGCAGTAAAGATACTACGCAAATTTAACATTTTTTAAAGACTACAAAAGCTCTTTTGCGTTCGGATTATTTTTTCTCTCCTTCAGTTATCAAACCCTGATTCCAGATTTTAATTTTATCTGAATTTTTGATTCCGCTCTTCACCTGAACGTATATTCCGTCACTCACTCCCAAAACTAAATCTTTTCTTTGGAATTTCTGGGGAGCAGTCTCAATTTCAACATAAGGTTTTTGTGTTTTCTTGTCAAATTGAACCAGCGATTCTTTTATGGCCAGAACTTTATCTGCTTTTTCTAATATAATAGAAGCGTTAGCACTTAATCCGGCTCTGATAAAAGTGGCATCCCTGTTTTCCAATGAAGCTTTTATTTCAAACTGAATTGCGCCATTTTCTACTACCCCTTTTGGAGCGATATCGGTTAAAACGGCATCAAATTTTTTGTTTTCAATGGCACCCACTGTAATTTCAATCGGCATTCTTTCTTTGATTTTACCAACCTCAGATTCGTCAATTTTTCCAACAAAAATCATTCTTCCCACATCGGCCACACTGGCAATGGTAGTTCCTTCATTAAAGTTATTACTTTCAATCACCTGGTTTCCTACTTTTACAGGAACTGCTAAAACCATTCCGTTTACCGTTGAACGAATTAAGGTATTGGCATAATTCCCCAAAGAAGTTGTTGTTCCTGTCTTTACGATATCCAGACTTTGTTTTGCTGCTGAATAATTTTGCTTTGCCTGCGTATAAGCCAATTGTGCGGCATCAAAATCGTTTGCCGAAATAACATCTTTATCAAACAATGTCTTTTGTCTTTTGTAAATTTTCTCCTGATTATCTAAAGCAATTTTAGCGGTTTGCACCTGATTTTGCGTGCTGCTCACATTAGACACATTGGCCACAACCCTGATTTTTGCAATCATATCACCTGCCTTGATTTTTTCACCTGCTTTGATATACACTTCCTCGATAATTCCCGAAATGTTTGGCTTGATTAGAACCTCTTCGTCAGGCTGAATATTACCGGTGGCAATAGTATTTTTTACAATCGTTTTAATTTCTGCTTTTTCAGTTTGGAAGACAATTGGTGACTCCTGATTTTTAGCGTATAAATAATATAATGCGCCAAAGAAAACTACAGCAATAAAAATTAAAATGGTTACTGTTACTCCTTTTTTCATTTGTTTTTGGTTTAATCGATTATTTTTTGATTGATAATTTTATTCTGTTCGTAAAGCATCTACGGGCTTTACATTAATTGCAGTCTGAGCCGGAATAAACCCTGCCAGCAAACCAGATCCTACTAATATTAATAATGCTACAAATACAACTCCTAAATCTACGCTTGGGTTAGAAAACATCGTGTTACTGTCCGGCGGCATAGAATCTAAAAACATATTCAGCAATGCTATAATTCCGGTTGCGACGGCAATACCTAACATTCCCGAAATAATGGTCAGAAATATTGCTTCTGACAGAATTTGTCCCCGAATAGCAGCGGGCGTCGCTCCCAATGCCCTGCGGATCCCTATTTCTTTTGTACGTTCTTTAACCACAATAAGCATAATATTGGAAATTCCAATAACGCCGGAAATCAATACCAAAGTTCCTACAAAATAAGCTATAATATTAAGAATACTAAATAAACTCTGCACTTTGTTAAACTGTTCGTATAAATCAAAATTTCCGACAGCCCTGTCATCTGTTGGATTTACAGAATGAAGCGATTTGATTAATTCTAAAATTTTTGGCTTTAAAGATGTTATAGATGTTTCGTCTTTTGCCGTTAGCGCCATCCACCCTACTTTATCCCCATAATTAAAAGCTTGCTGAAAAGTGGTAAATGGAGTAAATATATTCTTTTGTTCCTGTTCTGCATTTCCTCCCTGTTGTTTAGAGTGATAAACCCCTACAACCATAAAATTAATGCCATTTATTTTTATATACGTTCCGATTGCTTCTTCTTCTTTTCCGTAAAGTTCGCTGATAACTCCTTTTCCAATTACAGCAATTTTTCTTCTCTCATTAATATCCTGTTGGTTTATAAAACGTCCCGTAATAATATCCATGGGCTGTTGTTTAATCAACTCGGGATAATCGCCATAAATGGTAAAAGAAGAAGTTTTTGTTCCGCGTACGACATTATTTGTTCCATTAAAATCTCCCAGCTGATTGCGTGGCGAAACATACAACAAATCCGGAAATGATGCCTTTAAAGCCGCTACATCGCTATTTCTAAAATCATATCGGCGTGTTTTAGGCAATCCTTTATATGCTTTTGAGGTAGTCTGGCTCCACATAAACATGGTATTCGTGGCAATTCCGTCAAACCCTTTTTTAATTCCATTTTCCAGTCCATTGCCCGCAGCAAGTAATATTACAAGAATAAATATTCCCCAAAATACACCAAAAGCAGTTAGAACCGTTCTGAAAACATTGGCTGTTAAAGCCTGTAAAATTTCGTCCCAATTATCTTTTTTAAACATAATTATTCGTCTCTAAGTGCTACAATAGGTTTAATTTTGGCTGCTCTGTAAGCCGGGAAAAATCCGGCAAGTGCTCCTGCAAATACCAGTAAAACAAGCGTGGTTAAAGCCACACTAAAATCGACTTCAGGATTTTGAAAATATTCACTCTGCACCATTGGCCCAACAAATTCCAGCAATAATAAACTTGCCAGCAACCCAACAAAACCAGCAATTGTGGTTATAAAAATGGACTCGTGCAAGATCATCGAAATAATAGAAAACGGAGAAGCTCCGAGGGCTTTTCTAATTCCGATTTCTTTTGTTCTTTCTTTCACTATAATCAGCATAATATTGCTTACCCCTACAACGCCGGCAATAATGGTACAAATACCAACCCACCAGAAAAACAATCTGATATAGAGATTTAAATCATAAAATTGCTTGGCATCCTTAACAGAATTATAAACTCCAACACCGCCATCATCATCAGGTGCCACTGTATTTCTGCTTTTTAGCAAATCCTTTAGATCTTTTGTGAATTTTTCAGACTGGGCTAAAGCTTCGTCATAATTATCTGTTTTTTTCATTGTAAAGAACAGATTACTGATTTTATCTCCATTCCCAAAAGCCCTTTGTACAGTCGTTAAAGGTAAGTAGGCTCTTGTTTCCTCTCTTTCTCCTCCGGGATCTGTAAAAATTCCAACTACTTTAAAATTGATGCCATTGATTATGATTTCCTTGCCTAAAGCATCTTTATCCTTAAACAAATCTGTTTTAACTTTCATTCCAATACAGGCCACTTTTTCATTATTGGCCAAATCATTACTATTTATATATCGGCCCTGAACTATAGTTAAATTTTCAACTTTGCCATAATCCGGAGTAACTCCCCTGTATTGATAACTTCCTGATTCTTTTCCGTACGAAAATGGTGCTCCCCAATAATTATAAGTTGATGCTCTTAAATCTAATTTGTCATCAAATTTCTGAACCGATTGTTTATAATCAGCATCCCGATACTGAATTTGTCTTCCCGGATTTAAACCTTTGTATTCTTTTGTAGTGGTACCGGACCAAACCTCGATAATTCCGGCGGCATCACGTTCGAATTGTTTTTCAATCCCGTTCTGAAGTCCCTTACCGGCACCCAGCAATATCACCAGGATAAAAATCCCCGAAGCCACAGAAATTCCGGTCAGAAAAGTTCTTAACCTGTTTTTTGAAATGGCTTCAAATATTTCCTGCCAGCGTTCAATATTAAACATAAGATGTAGCTCTAACTTGTTCTACCATTTTATCGTCGATGATTAATCCGTCTTTCAGGACTACGTTTCTTTTGCACATTGCGGCAATATCCGGCTCATGGGTAACAATCAGGATTGTTTTTCCTTCATCGTTAATTCCCTGAATAAGTTCCATGACTTCGTAGGAAGTTTTGGTATCTAAGGCACCCGTAGGTTCATCTGCCAGCAAAACTTTTGGATTAGAAGCCAATGCTCTTGCGATTGCAACACGTTGTTTCTGACCTCCGGAAAGTTCATTGGGCAAGTGGTGTGAATGCGATCCCAAACCCACTTTTTCCAAATATTTCATTGCTATATCATAACGTTCTTTTCTTTTGATACCCTGATAATACAAGGGCATCGCAACGTTGTCGAGCGCAGTTTTGTAATTGATTAAATTGAAAGACTGAAAAACGAACCCTAAAAACTTGTTACGGTATTTTGAAGCAATCGTTTCGTTCAGGTTTTTTATGGGTGTTTTATCTAAAATATAACTACCGGCATCGGCCTCATCAAGAATTCCCAAAATATTAAGAAGAGTAGATTTTCCGGATCCCGAAGAACCCATAATCGCTACCAGTTCCCCTTCTGCGATATTAAAATTAATCCCCTTCAGCACATGTAATTCTGAACTTCCCATTTTATAGGACTTGTGCAAATCTTTGATTTCGATCATGGTATTGTTAAATTTAAAAACAATAATAACATTTTTTATAAGTAATTTACCATAAGAAAACGTTAATAATTCCGTTTAGTTATTACAATAAGACTCAATTCCTTATCAATTGTTACACTTTTTAAGATAATATAATTCTTTTCTTAATTTTGCAGCAACAAAAAAAATCGTAATGATGAAGTTTTTTTCACTTATCTCCTTATTTACAGCACTTACAGCTCTTACAAGCTGCTCTACTTCTCAAAAATTAGAAACTTTAAAACCAGAGCCCGACGATGCAAGTCCGCTGGTTTACGATAACAATCCATCCTTTATAAATTTACCGATTACAGTTAAACTTCACGATATTGAAAACCAGACCAATTCGATTTTAAATGGTTTAATTTATGAAGACAACACTATCGAGGATGATGATATTGAAATGAAAATCTGGAAACTGGCTCCTATAAAAATTCAAAATGACCCTGCCAACCCGGATAAAAAGATAAAAACGGTCCTGCCTCTGAAAGCAACTGTAAAATACAGGATCGGCACCAAAAAACTGGGTGTTGAACTTTACGATGTCCGTGAATTTAATTTGAACGGAGTAATTACGCTATCGAGTGAAGTAGCCCTGACCAACTGGAAATTAAACACCAAAACCGAATTCAAATCCCTGGACTGGAATGAGAGTCCTACGATGATGGTTTTTGGAAAAAGTCTCCCTATAACGTATTTAGTAAATCCGGCCATTTCCATTTTTAAATCCAAAATTGAAAAAAGCATAGATGATGCCATCGAGAAATCAATGGATTTTAAACCGAATGTTTTGTCTGCACTGGAAAAGATCTGTACGCCTTTTCAGATGAGTGACACCTACGAAAGCTGGTTACGAATTGTTCCGATTGAAGTTTATTCTACCAATGCCAAACTTAAAAACGATCAGTTTGTGCTGGACATGGGAATGAAATGCAACATGGAAACTATTGTAGGCAAACAGCCCGAATCTAAATTTAGCGCCAGCAAAATTGTTCTGAAACCTGTAGCTAAAATTCCAAATCAGATTTCTGCCAATATTGCTGCCATTTCAACTTATATGGATGCTTCTAAAATCATGACCAAAAATTTTGCGGGTCAGGAATTTGGATCAGGAAGCAAAAAGATTACGGTAAAAAATGTGAGTATCTGGCATAAAAACGACAAAATGGTCATTGCCCTGGATGTTTTAGGATCTATAAACGGAACCATTTATCTGAACGGATTTCCACAATACAACCCACAAACCAAAGAAATATATTTTGACAAACTCGATTACGTATTAGACACTAAAAGCAAATTAATGCGCACCGCAAGCTGGCTGGCCCAGGGATTGATCTTAAGAAAAATGGAGGCAAGCTGTCGTTATTCTATACAGCCTAATTTAGAAGAAGGGAAGAAAAGCATGGCCGCCTATCTTAAAAACTACTCTCCTATGCCTGGGGTATTTGTAAACGGAAAAATGGAAGATATTCAATTTGATAAAATTCAGCTCACCAATCAGGCAATTATCGCTTTTATCAAAATAAACGGAACGGTAAACGTATCGGTTGACGGATTAAAATAAAGCACAAAAAAAAGGCAGAACATTTATTCTGCCTTTTTCTTTTTTGACCGGTACATTCTGTAAATCAGAATTCCAATTACACCAACGAGTAAATAAGGAATTACCATTAGGTAAACGATACCATTATTTACAGCTTCCGCCTTTTTTACATTTGAATCTCCCGCAAGCGCCGCACGACACATCGCGCATTGGGCGTTTGCGCTCATAGAAAAGAAAATAGAAAAAAGAACATAGAAGCATTTCGTTGAGAAAAAATTAACGAATCTACTTCTATTTTCTATTCTATTTTCTTTATTCTTTATTCGATTTTTGATTTTAAACATAATAAGGAGATATCATTAAATATACCACAACACCGGTTACCGCAACGTACAACCAGAGTGGAAATGTTATTTTAGCTATTTTTTTATGTCTGTCAAAACTCTTGGACAACGCTCTTACATAAGAAATCAATACCAGTGGAATGATTGCAACAGACAGTAAAATATGAGTAATTAATATAAAGAAATATACATAACGTATTATGCCTTCACCACCAAATTTAGTAGATTCAGAAGTCATGTGGTACGCCACATACATTACCAGAAATGCAACCGACAATGCAATGGCAAAAGTCATAAGGCACTCGTGAAGCTTACGTTTTCCTTTTTTTATAGCTAATACCGCCCAAACCAAAACAACAGCTGTAAGGCCATTTGTAGCAGCGTAAATGGGAGGCAGAAACGAAAGAGGTTCTACATGTATTCCCAAATCTTTTAATTTAACCCCAAATAAAATAGCAACTACAAGCGGAATCACAATGGATACTGCAACGATAAATTTGCTAAACTTTTTTTCTAATGACTGATCTTCCATTTTATTCTGCTAATAATATTTTAATGTCTTCCTGAATATCTCTAACTCCTTTTTTATCTAACCCATCGTAATACAAAATCGGATTTCCGAAATCATCTTTACGGCAACGAATATTTCCATCTTTATCGATCAAAGCAAACAAGCCGGAATGCTCAAAACCACCGTTAACTTTAGCATTCTCTCCGGCGTACAGATTAAATCCTTTGTTGGATAAATCCATGATGGTAGCTTTATCACCCGTCAGGAAATTCCAATTGGACGATTTTACGCCTAATAATTTAGCATGGTCTTTCAGAATCTGTGGTGTATCATGTCCCGGATCGATCGTAATGGATACGATTCCGAAATTCGGATTTCCAAAAAAAGTTTTTTCAATTTCCAGCATGCTCAAATTCATCTTTGGGCAAATAGAAGGACAAGTAGTAAAGAAAAACTCCAAAACGTATACTTTTCCTTTATAGGTTTCATTAGAGATTTTAAGATTATCCTGATTTGTTAATTCAAATTTTGGTGCCGGACCGATTGTAAGCAATTTAGAATCTGATTTTGAACTTTTCAGACCAACATTATCCAGACGGTTTCCCTTTACCACTTCTCCATTTTTCACCCTGTCTACAATTTTTGGAACAGCGTAAATCCCGAAGATTAAAATGATAAATGAAATTCCGATATATGATTTGTTTTTAAACATTATAATTGAAATTTAAAGTTGTTTAGTCGCATTATGGTTCTTTTTAAGGGCAGCACGATATTCATACAGAATAATTTTGAAATCATCCAGCATCTCATTGCTTAATTCAGACGGATGAAAAGTATCATAACCTTCCTTATAGTCCTTCTTCTCTTTTCTGCCTCTTAAATTTCTTTCTTTGTCAATGATATATACATACGAAGTTCCCAAATCATCTTTCAGCTTTCCTTTTAAATTTAGCTGCTTATAAAATGTTTTGATTTCATCAGGTGAAGCGAAAATAAAATTCCATCCAGACACATCTGTAAAGGGTTTCAGTGCGTCTACCAATTTCTGAGCTTCTTTCTCTGTTCCTAACGGACAAAGCACCACAAACTGAAGATCTTCAAAACCATGATAGCGCTTATAAATCTTTTCATTTAAATTGAAGTAATTACCACGTCTGCTCAGAAGATCGGAGCCTGAAAAACCTAAAACCGTTATCTTTTTATCCAGGGATACTTTTTTACCATCTAATGATTTCCAATTCCCAAAATCAGCAACCTTAGGCGTTATGACAGGAAGTTTAGTAAAACTATTTACTCCGGATGCAAAAAACAAATAGGCAACAATGGGTAAAACAAAAAGTACGAAGAGAACGATATTTTTTTTCATTATTTCGGTAGAAGTTATTGAGGTACAAAAATAAAAAAAGCTCCGTTAAACGGAGCCTCTTTTCGAATTAATATCATGTTAAAAATTCCATTTAATAGTAGAATCTTTAAAAACCCCATAAATATAATGTCCTTCTGTTAACAGAATAAACAATAAATATAATACCAGGAAAATAACTGGTGATACCACAGACCATCTAAGGCTGCTTTTTTCACCTTCCATGTGCATGAATGCCCATACAATATAATATGCTTTGAATATTGTCAGGATATAAAATATCCAATTCAATAAATTCAAACCTAAAAAATGATTAAATTCTAAAACTCCGGGCTTGATAATACCCAAAATTACTTCTACTGTAGTTACTGCAGACAATAATGCAAAAACAAACCAGATTCTTTTTGTATTTGATACGTGCTCGTGTGACATAATAATTAAAATCTAAAATTAAACTAAGTAGAAAACTGTAAATACAAATACCCAAACTAAATCGACAAAGTGCCAGTATAACCCCACTTTCTCTACCATTTCATAGCTTCTTCTCTTTTCATAAGTACCTAATAACACATTAAAGAAAATAATGATGTTAATAATGATTCCTGAAAATACGTGGAATCCGTGGAATCCCGTAATAAAGAAAAAGAAATCAGCAAATAATTTACTTCCGTACTCGTTTCTGGTTAAGTTTGCTCCTTCTACTACATATTTTGCATCGTTTAGACGAGATTCAGATTCTGCTCTTGTCAAAACTGTTTTTTTCTTTGCCGAAGTAAGATGTTCTGTTCTGATTAACAAATCAGGGTGTGCTTTGAAACCTGCCTGAATTTCAGCAACTGAATAAGTTGGTGTTGACTCGGCATCTTCCATAAACCACATACCTTCTGCTCTTGTAAGGGCTACTCTTTGTTCCGGTAATTTTACAGCGAACTCTTCAAGAGCTACTCTTTTACCTTCTTTGTCCACAAACTGCAACAGGCTTCCTCCTTTTGTTTCTACTGCACCATATTCTCCTTTAATGAAGTTTTTCCACTCCCAGGCTTGTGAGCCAACGAAGATGATACCTCCAATAATAGTCAGGAACATGTAAATTGCAACTTTCGTTTTTTTCAATTGATGACCTGCATCAACAGCCAAAACCATCGTTACAGACGAGAAAATCAAAATAAAAGTCATTAAGGCTACATAATACATCGGAGCCGGAACACCGTGCAAAAATGGGAAGTGAGTAAACACTTCATCAGCCAAAGGCCATGTTTCAATAAATTTAAATCTAGAAAAACCATAAGCAGCAAGGAATCCAGAGAATGTCAGGGCATCAGATACGATAAAAAACCACATCATCATTTTACCATAACTTGCTCCTAATGGCTGGATATCTCCGCCTCCCCAAGTTTTTTCTTCGTTATTTGCAGTAGTAACTGTCGCTTCCATAAAAGATATTCGTTAAAAAGTTCCCAAATTTACGTTTTTTTCTTATTTAAAGAAATATAAAAATAAAAATAAATATACCCATAATAAATCCAAAAAGTGCCAATACATCGCACCTAGTTCTATACCAAGAGTTTGAGTCGAATTGTATTTTTGTTTAAAATGATTATAAATTATAATTAAAAGTGAAATTAACCCTCCGGCCAAGTGTAATAAGTGCGTAACCGTTACCACGTAAAGAAATGTTGTAGTAATCGAACTACCTTCTCCTGTAAAATAATAACCGCTTTTTACGATTTGCCCAAACCCGACGAATTGTAAAACTACAAATAAAATCCCTAAAGCCAATGTTCCTAAAAGTAATGCTGTAGTGGCACTTCTGTTATCTTTCTTAATAGCTCTTTTAGCCAGATAAAAAGTCACACTGCATGCCATAATCACCACCGTACTGTAATAAAATGCTGATGGCAGTTCGAAATTCTTCAACCAGTCTGCTCTGGATTTACTTACCACAAAGGAACTTGTAAGCCCTGCAAACATCATGGTCATACTGACCATCGCGAACAACAAAATCAGTTTTGCCGATTTTGCTTTCGTTGCCTGTTCTTCGCTTATTTTCATTGTCATTTCCATAACTATCTTAAAAATTTATCTACTATATATACAATTTGTAATAATGAAATATACGACACGCTAACCAACATCAGTGTTCTCGCAGCTTTTGCGGTTTGAAGCTGATACAGGCGAACGGCATAAAACAACATCCATAATCCCAGCAAAAACACTAAAACCGCAGCAATTGGCGTAAGAAACAATTGTCCGGTATACCCTAAAACCGGTAATAAGGAGGCAATTATCAGCCAAATGGTATACAACATAATCTGCATAGCGGTTCCTTTATCTTTTTTTCCCGTGGGAAGCATAAAGATACCTGCTTTCTCGTAATCTTCATATAAAAACCAGCCGATTGCCCAAAAATGAGGAAATTGCCAGAAAAACTGAATCAAAAATAATGTTCCTGCTTCTATACCAAAGTCTCCTGTCGCGGCAACCCATCCTAACATAAAAGGAATTGCACCCGGAAAAGCCCCAACAAAAACAGATAACGAAGTTACCGTTTTTAAAGGCGTATACAGGCTTGTGTATAAAAAAATTGAAATCGCGGCAAACATTGCCGATTTCGCATTTATGGTATAAAGTAAAGATATCCCAATTATGGTAAGCAAAATCGCTAAAGCCAAAGCCATTCGCGAAGACATGCGCCCCGAAGGAACCGGGCGGTTTTTGGTACGATCCATCAGCGAATCGATATCTTTTTCAATTACCTGATTAAAAGCATTTGAAGCACCAACCATACAATAACCACCGATTGACAGTACTGCCAGCACACTCCAGCTAAAGGGGTGATCCGCATTTACACCTAACAAATATCCTGCAATAGACGAAAACAAAACACTAATGGCTAAACCGGCTTTAGTGATTTCCTTGAAATCCAGAAATATTGATTTTAATGAAATTGTATTTTTAGTAGCGCTCAATATGGTAATTGTTTGAATATTTTTTTTGAGTGGTGCAAAGGTACAAATTGATTATAGAAACAGAACCTATAAAATTAGATTTTTTTCAATAAAACCTTTACAAAATAAGGACTTGCCGATTTTTAACACAATCATTTCGAAAAATCTTATTAAATATCCTAGTAATCAAAATACATATTAAAAATATCAGAACGCAGTCCTATGGTAAACCAGGTGGTACTTTGTTTAAAAGTAGCTGCCGTTTCCTGAGTAGGATCAAAATTCCTGTAAATAAAACTTCCGAAAAATTTTAGGTTAGTCATTGGGTTAATTAAATAACCTGCCTGAACATCTGCAATAAAAATACTGGTCTTATTACCCTGACCTACTTTTACGCCCTTGTCATACGGACGTTTTTCGTCATAACTTTTATAGATATTTCCTCCGTAATTAAAGCCATCCTCTGCCGTATCAAAATCCAGGCCTCTGGTACCCACTGTAAATTTGGCGTCTGCATAATAACGCCCCTTATGATAACGTCCGATTGCCACAAGTTCTTCAAAATTTCCGCCCCATTGATGCCCCATGCTCTGATTATTATGAGCATAATTGGTAATCGCCGCGCTATGTGAATACACGTATGGACGTACATGATTGTACTCCACCTGCAACAATAAATCTTTCACCTTAAAGGCATTAAAATACTTGCCGCCAATCTGATATCCGATTTTATTTCTCCAGCTGTTATCGCCCGCTTTTATATCTCCGAATGAAAACTCGTCAATCAAAAGCTGGCCATATAGACTGACCTGATTGTTCCACTTGTATTTTGAAGTAATTGCCAAAAGCGCGTTACCACTTTTGGAAGAAGATGTAAATTCAACCGTTCGATAAAAAATAATCGGATTGATGAAATTGACATCAAACCCCCTGTTGTTGGTATCTGTCCAGACAACCGATTCAAAAAAGCCCAAATTCAGTTTATTCGACACATTCCAGCTCAAATAGTGATTGGCCATAAATTTTGTAGCATAGGTTTTCTCCACTGTTACATCAGGACGAACATCCTTAAGCCACATATAGGTGTTGGTGTATTTAATTTTCCAGAATTTCGTATTAATTTTGAAATACGGATACGGACTCGCTCCGTCTCCTTCAATCAGTGAACGATATCCGTCTCCGATAAAATTTCGGCCATATCCTAACTGCAAATCAAAAAACTTGCTTGGAGCATAGGTAATATTGGCCTCTGCTAAAGGAAAATCGTAAGCATCCGTTTTAAATCGTTTGGCAATTCCAACTCCAGGAACAATGGCAGGATTTCCTCCTGATGGCTTGATAGACTCTGCATAATCATTAAAATAACCTGCAAAGCGTCCCTGGCTTTCAAAGATTGTAGTGGTAAAATTAATCTGCTTTCCTAAACCTCCCCTGAAATTCAGTGCACGTGTATTTACATAAGTGGAAGGATCGATATCTGATGCTTTACCCACTTGCAGATCAAGAATAGGATTCAAAGCCAGCCAATAATCTTCTCCCTGAATCTGAACCATGTTCTCATTCCAGAATTTCCTTCCTAACCAGCCTGATGTCTTTTTCTGAAGGGATTCATTTACGGCTTTTAAATTGTAGTATTTTGAAACTTCCTCATACGTATACGGTTTTGAAGCGGTATGATTGTTACTGCCTACCTGATTCATGGCACCGTCAAACTGTGCATAATAACTGTGAGAAAATGGGATATTCAGATGACTTTCGAATTCCGGGTTATTGTATTTTTTATATACAATACTATCCAGTTCCGTCATTGGTTTCTCTACTGGTTTTAAGAGCTGAGCTGCCGCCAGTGCTTCTTCTGCAATCTGATCCGCACTTTTTAAGGGGATGCTTATCGTGATGGTATATTTTGAAAACGTTGGGTTTCCATTATAAGTAGATGGTTTTATTTTGGGAAACTTACCAAAAACACGTTTGGATTCCTGTACCAGTGATTCGTCCATTGCATTTACATAAATGACTTTGAATTCTCCTTTTACATCCACTTCAAAAAGAACTTTCACTTCTCCTTTATAATCTGACTGTTTCAGATGCTGAGGAACTTCAAAATTATGAAAGACAAAATCCTGAACTTCTTTATAAAAACAATTTTCCAGTTTTTTGGACTGCAAATTTTCACAATTAGGAAAAACAGGAAATTGTTCTGAGGTAAAACCGGGCGCAATTGAGGAATTATTATTTTCCTGCGAAAAGGCAAATAAGGTTGATAAGGTAAGAATAAAAGATAAAAAAATCTTATTCAAGTAGGTTTGGGTTTTCATTTAATATTGATTTGAGGTATTTTCTCCGTTAGCAATTGCCTTTGCTGCGGAAGTTCCGATGCGTTTAACACCTAAACGGATCATTTCTATTGCTTCATCATAAGATCGCACTCCGCCCGCAGCTTTTACCGGTAAAGGTGATGCATTTTCCAACATCATAATAATAGTGGGGATCGTTGCTCCATTTGGCAAATTATCTTTTGTCTTAAAAAATCCGGTTGACGATTTTACGAAAACAGCACTATAATTTTCTTCTTTAAAATTTGATATGACAATATTCTTTATCAAAGCAGAAAGCTGAATAATTTCTTTATCACTCAAAGCGGCAACTTCAATAATCCATTTTACGGTTTTATTATGGGCCAGTCCGATTTGCGTTCCGATCAGAATTTCTTCTTTTACCAAAGCAGTGTCGCCGTTTTTAAAAGCTTCGTAATTGCAGACAAAATCCAGGTCATCGGCTCCATTTTCAATCGCTTCGTTGGCTTCTTTTATTTTGGTTTCCAGATTTGATTTGCCTTCCGGAAAATCAATAACGGTACCAATAAGCAAAGTCGAATTGGCCTTACTAATCATTTCCTTCGCCAAAGCAACATAGTCAGGGCGAATCATAATCAGCTTAAAACCTTCGGTAATTGCCTCAGCAATCGCCTCTTTCACCACCACAAGATTTTCAGCTTCAGAAAGCCCGGCTTGCGAAGCAGTTTTTAAGTAAGTAGCATCCAGATATTGCTTAACATTCATGATTTTGAAATTACAGGGAACCAGCGACAAAAATACATTTAAAATTTATAAAAAAATACTGTTTATGGCGCTTGATTTTCAGGCAACAAAAAACCCACCGAAGCGGGTCTTTATTTTCTTATATTTTATCGATTTGCTTTTTGAAAGCTATTGCCGTAAAAATGGCGGTTGTACCCCCAATTGTATTGGCTAAAATATCTGTTACATCTGCTGCTCTGGTGGTCGTAAAAACACTCTGAAGAATTTCTATTGTAATTCCGAAAAAAACCGAAAATATAAACGCAACCAGATAGGCTTTAAAATCATCTGCTTCCTTTCCTTTTAATTCTTTTTTGAAAAACAAAATCCACGAAATTGTAAATCCAAAATGAAAACAGAAATGTACAATTTTATCTATGTTTGGAAAACTTACTGCCGGTATATTACTGGAATCTGTCAGACAGAAATAGGTTATAATTCCCGAGCAGAGTATTGCCCAGCAGAGTAATAGCTGTTTAGGCACCTATTAGTTCTTTATAAGCTTCATCAGACAAAAGAGAATCAATTTCTGCTGCATCAGCAATTTTTACTTTGATCATCCATCCCGCTCCGTAAGGATCAGAGTTTACCGTTTCAGGCGCACTTTCCAAACTATCATTAAAAGCGATAATTTCTCCCGTCAATGGCAAGAACAAATCAGAAACTGTTTTTACAGCTTCAACAGTTCCAAAAACCTCATCTTTATCAAGTGTCTGATCTAAAGTTTCTACTTCAACATACACGATGTCTCCTAACTCTTTTTGAGCAAAATGAGTAATTCCTACAGTGGCAACGTCTCCTTCGATGCTAACCCATTCGTGATCTTTTGTGTACTTTAAATTTGCTGGTATGCTCATAATAGTTGTGTTTGAAAATTGATAATTGAATATTGAAGCCACAAATGTAATAATCTTCTAATGAAATCTGCTTTAGAAACTCAAAATTAATTTCCGAAATTATATCGAAGCGTAAATCCGGATCGAATATTTGTTAACGGAAATGAGGTTGAAATTACGGCTTTCGAGAACGAATGATCATAGTAGAATATAGCCGTTAAGTTTTTACTAAACGCATAATCTGCTGTCAGTTTCAGCGACCAGATATTTTGTCCGGCAGCCAGCTGATTGTTATCATAATCTAAATAGCGCACTAATGTTTCGTTGTTTCTTAAAGAAAAATCTGCTTTTATATTGATATCACTCTTAATAATCCCTGTTGGATTATCGGCAAGTCTTGAAGAAAAAATAACATCTTTAAAGCGGTATCCCAAACCTATTACATATTCCATCCCCTTCACTTCCGTCAATAAATTATTATCAAAACTCATCGATAGCGCTCTGTCTTTTTTGATTTCCGTAAGTACTCTCAACGAACTTTTCAATTCAAAATCTACCCGGATAAGCGGACTGAACTGCTCGACCAGATTGACGTTTGACATGATTGTCTTATTATAAAAGTTGCCGTTTACGTCCTGTCCGTCCGGTTTTTCAAAATAATCAAAATTAGACCTGAACTGATTTATTGTATAGGAAGCCCTGTAATTATGCTGTAAGGAGAAACGTTTGAATTTATCCTTGAAATATTTATAACGCATCAATCCGTTGTATTTAATACTCCAGTTTGGAATTGGGAAACTTCTGAAAATATCCGTTGAGGCACCTGAGGCATCTTTACCCGAGTAAGCGGCTAAAAATGCAGGCAATAACACCGCCTGATTGCTTTTTCCAAAACCTATCGGATAACCATCGTTTGAAATAATTTGTTTTCTTCCACTATTACCCGGATTTGCCAGGTCCGTTATAGGAGCTGTAATATCTTCCGCAGGAAGTGTTGAAGCATCATATCTCGGAATTACGGCTCCATAACGCTCTTCAGCCAAACGATTAGCGATTACCAGACGATTGTTTCTGAAATCATCAAATGCAGCAGATTGCGTTTCGTTGCTGGTCGAAAATGCCGTCCCGATTAATACCGTTGAAATAGAGAACATTCCGTACGTATAACGCGACAATGGTTTGTACTCAAAATCGGACTGATCAACACTATATTGTTCTGATGAGTTTTCAGAATATGATCTGTCCATGGCCAGATCAATCTTGAAATCAGGAAATAAATCGACATTGGCAGTGACTTTCAGAATCTTGTTGGTTACCTGTGTAAAGTTCTGATTGAACTCCTGATAACTGGTCAGCCATCCATTTTTAGCGGCTTCATAACGTACATCATCCTGGCTTCCGAAAACAAATCCTAAGGTTGGCTTTCCGGTACCAAAGAAACCAACGCCCGGTGTATATCCCGGTAATACGGTTCCGTTATTTATGGTATAATTTACCTGAATATTTTTAACGCTGGTCAGAACACCGATCAGGCCATCATAAAAAGGACTACTGCTGGTAACCGGTTTTGCGGTATTTACAATTTTCTCTCCCGGTTTTGGCGGTGCTGCTGTTTTAGGTTTTGCTGTTTTTTTAGCTCCTGGTGTTAAACCCAAATACTTGTACAGCATGCCCATGTTAAAGGTTGATGTCAACGTATTTGAATTGGCATTCTGAATCGTGTTTCCTAAGTCGTAAATACTGCCGTCCGGCGCTTCATACTCCGAAAGAGCCGTTGAAGATCGCTGCCAGCTGTAATCGGCCGTATAGGAATAACTTGCTTTCACAAAACTCAAAACCGGAATTTTATTGATCGGAATATCATAATTCAGCACCAATTGCTGCACATGCTGGTTTGGTGTTCCGATATCCCAGTAATCATCCCAGATATTGAAATCTTGTTTTGGTGAATTGTCGTCGTTTAGAAAATTTCTAACAATATTGTTGGAAGCTGCCGTGTAATTCAGTTTTAATGATTTGGTCAGGTTGTAACCAAAACCATACTGATAATTAAAGGCAAAATTTCTTCTGTACAGCGGATCAATTCCGATTCCCGCAACGTCTACGTCCCTAAACTGCTGACGATTGCTTTGTCTTATGATGTTCGTATTAAAGGTCACGTTAGACGGCAAATAATTGACATTGAAATCGCTTAACATTTTCCAATAGTCACTTTTTTTCATGAATTGGGTTTTCTTAAACGGAACTATTTCCTTAGGCTGAAAAGTATACGCATAATTTACTGCTGTATTCGATTGCTCGTCATTATAATCCGCCACTTCATAATCATGACGTTCCACCTGATTGTAGGACTGTGAAAAGGTGAAATTTTCAACATCATACACATGTTGTTTTTGCTCGGGAGCCCTGTCTTTTCGTACTCCGATAAAATTGATGCTTTTTCGCTTTGTATAATCAATGGCACGGGTTCTGATATTCTCTTTTTCATTCTCATCCGTCGTCTCTCTCAGCAGCTGTTTTAATTTTATATCCTGATTAAAAGGATCGTATTCCGGCGTGATTACCTCTTCTCCGATAGCATAATTGAATGGCAGGTTGATTCCCCATTTTGGAGGCAATAACTTTCCTAAATTTAAATTCGTTACAATGTTATATTGCTGAATGTCTTCTCTGTCTCTTTCGTTTGCGCCTTCTTCAAGTGCTCCGAAACCAATTGTACTTTTACGTCCGGTAGCCGACACGGTTGCAAAATCAGCCATATTGGTATCAACACTCAATATAGCAGCCATCCCGCCTTTATTCTCTAAATCGGCCATACGAAGTTCGTTAAACCAGACTTCTCCTTTTACATTTCTGCGTTCTTCCCTGCTTTTTAATCCAATCATAAGAGTTCGCACCAAACCAAAATTAGGATTTCCCTTGATACCCAATCTTAACTTACTGTCTCCGTCACCTCCTGCTACTGATAAGTCATCATCAGGATAGTAAACACCATTTATATCTCTTTTATCAGAATTGATATCCAAAGGCATGGCCTTAATTTTCATTTTGGTCAATAAATCAAGTGCCAGATCAATATTATTTTCCTCAAGCCAGACATTATCAGCACTTACAGCGCACGAACCTGCCGGCCTCGTTACTTTTAAGGGAATTTCGATCTGATAGTAGTTTTGTGTAAAATCATTTCCAAAACGGATAAAGGCAGCCATTTCGTTATCCTGCAGTTCAGTCTCATTTGGTAACGATTCTGCGTGTAAAAACATTTTCAGTTTTTTATACTGACGCATATCAACGCTTACATTTTTAAAAACAGCTCTTGAATCTTTATATTCCAATCCACCGCCGGAAACACGCAAGGCAAGTGACTGCTCATTCTGATTGATTACCGTATTATTATTATACAATTGTTCTCTTTGTACACCCGGAGGGATCACATAATTGATAGGACATTTGGTATTATTCTCCTGAACGTTTACGGCAAGAACATCAAAATCTGTATTGTCATTCTCAGGATTCGTATCATTTGCGTCAAGGGTTCCTGTATACCTTCTCCACTCACCTCTTACCAAATCCAGAGCTCCGAAACGCACGGTCATCTGCTCATTAAATCCTGTCATGAACATACGCATGAATCGGATTGACCTGAAATCGGTAATATTTCCAATTGTATTCTGAGGCTGGGAAACCGGAATTTTAAACTGAATCCATCTTGCGGTCGTGGTACTTCCGTTTGGCAATTCGATATTACTTACGTTACGAACATCTGTAATATAATTTTGACCGATATCCATTCCGGGTTTAATATCAATACTGTATTCATAATACGCATTGATGGTATTCATCGTGTTATCACGATTAATATCTTCTACATCCGGTAAAGTGGTCGCACCACGATTTGGGTCATCTATACTCACGGCAGAATTCCCGTCTACTCCGTTATATCTTTTATAGCGTTCCTGTACGCCTCCTTCTGTATTTAAATAATATTTATAATTGTCTGCTGCGGGATCTTCTTCTCCGGCATAATTATTATAAATTGCACCTTCTCTCGTATCCGGCAAACCATCTAAACCGACATCCTGATTTCTACGGTTGTCCGCGTTGGTGTCGAATGCATAAATCAACGATTGCGAAGCCGGAACGTCTCCCCAAAGCGGTTGTGGATTGACCAGTACCTGATCCGGACCTAATCCGTTTTCGTATTGTTTTCTTCCGTCTTTTAAAACATCCTCAGAAACTTCCCCTAAGTTAAAGTAGATTTTTCCTGTGTTATTCTGTTGTGCCTGACCTGCGCCTACATAAGGATCCAATACCCAGAATTGTACATACTCCACATTGCCCTGCTCAAAATTGGTTGAATTTAAAGAACGCATGATACCCCCAAAATTAGACGCCGGAGAATCTGTATTAAAATTTGGATTATTGTTGTAAGGCCCTCTTTCAGATGGATAATAACTTAAATCAAGTGTGTTAATAACCTGAATCTGACCCTGTGCAATATCGGTATTTGGATATAATTCTTTACTGTAAACCCTTCTTGTAGTATTTAAAGACAAGTCGTCATTTGAAATACCGGATGGTTTGGAAGAGAAGAAAACAGGATCTATGGTGTACCATGCTAATTTTGCCCTTTTGTGTCCATAACTTAGCGTATTGGAATTCGCATTAAAAGTAACGTCGTTTATCGAATTTATAAACGGTGTTGAGGCTAAACTCCACGCATAAGCAGAACGCATATCAATGGTCGACTGCGAACCTTCAAAATCATCCACATAGATGGTAGCTTCTCCTTCAAAATCACTTGCTTTTGGAGCATCTGGTTTTAAAAAAGCAACTTCACCTCGTATCGAAAGATTAGACGGAACGTCTGTATCTATATTTGGCAATTTATTGACTAATCGGGTAAAAAAAGGAACTTCAGTTGAATAGTTCCCGTTAAAACCAAAAATCGTATTGTTTACAGATTCCTGACCGTAACTTGATTTTTGGGTAAAAGGCCTTTCTGTCATTTTCAGGAACGTCCCTCCAACAACAAAATTATCCGAGATTTTATGCTCCACATTGACCCCCATAAACCTACGGGTTTGCTGCCCAAAAACGGAATTATTTTCCAGGGAAACTTCAATTGGCGTATTGGATGCCTGAAGCGAAGGATCTAAAATCTGCACTCTTCCCAACTGGTAATCCACACTATAATCGATTCCTTCTACCAGAACCCTTCCGCCTGCCGTTACGACAACAGAACCTTGAGGAACATTAAATGCCCCAATCGGAATACCGTTATTTCCTGAAGATTTGTATTTTCCGCGTAATAGGAATTTGTTTTTGTCACTATCCTGAAGAGCTCCGGACTGTGTGTTTTTATACATGTTTCTAAACACATATTTCTGCTGATTTACGTTGTAGGTCGTCGGGTTATTATAATCTTCGCCGACGCCGGTATTTAATTTTTTAAACAAAAGTTCCCCAAAAGGTTCTTTGGTCGTAAAAATAATTCGCCCATTTTGGGCATCAACGGTGATACCCGGAATGTAATCAAAGAAGCCATCACCGCCTCCCTGCGGATCATTATTGTAATTTAACTGGTCTAAGTTAAACACATTTAATAATGGTGTTTTTGTGATGTAATACTTATTCGGATCGGGATTATTTGGATCATCATCCGGAAAATGGCTTCCCGGGACAGCACTAATATAATTTATTGGAGACGGATCTGTATAAAGAATATTCAGCCTGAAGTCATCTTGTTTTATCTGGTAAGCCTGGGGAATCTGATACACGTTTTTCATCATCAAATCCCAAACCGGATTGTTTACGTTTGTTAGGCTGCTTTTCAGCATTTTCAAAATCAAACTTTGTGTGATAATGGTCTGATTTGAAGTGTTATTTCCATTTACCACTGTTCCGTCAATACCATCACTTCCAAACTCTCCCACCTGGTATATTTTGTCTCCAACGGTATATTCGAAAGCTACTGCCAGAATTTCATCATTTGCGAGTCGCTGTTGCAGGGAAATATATCCTAACTGGGGATTAAAAGTATATTCGTTACTCGTTAATTTTCGGGCATTTTCCAGCACAGAATAATCGGTACCTTCACTTGCTGTTACAGAATTAAATCCATTTTTTGCCGTTACGATTTCTCTAATATTCTGGTTCAGAAAACCACCGGAACCTATAGTGGCCGGATCGTATTTGTTATTCCTGTTGTCGGTTGGTGAATCGATACCTGCCGTAAAAAAGCCTGTAGTAGGATTTATCACTACGACTTCGTTATCCGGAATTCCGGTAATTTGAGCTTCTCCTAAATCCTGAAGCGCAATAATATTTCGTAAATTATTACCGGTTGTACTTACCCTGTTTTGCTTGTTCGTTACCCAAACCTCCAGTCTTGTAATCTGAACGCGGCTTTCTATAAACGGGTATTTTCGTAAGGAAGCATCATATTTGTTTCTAAAGTACTGCGAAAGGAAGAAATGCCGGTCATTGTCATAGTCTAAAGCATACAGGTCAAAATTCTGAACCGTCCCGCCACCTTCTGCAACTATATTTTTAGTCTGGGACTTCTGTTCTGAAAAAACTCCGGTAACCGTAGTCTTTCCAAATTGCAATTGGGTCTTTACCCCAAACAGACTCTGAGCACCTCTGATTAAGGTACTGTTAAGCGGCATACTGACATTACCTACCTCAACTTTTTGGATAATGTCGTCTTCTGAGGGCGTATAAGCCAGTTTAAATAAATTCTGAAAAGCAAATGTAGACTGGGTATCATAATTGGCGTTGACCTCTAAACGGGTACCTACTTTACCCATTAAACTCATACTGATTCTCTGATCAAAATCAAAAGTCAGATTGGATCGGTTTCGCGGAGAAAAAGAAGGATTGTCCTGCTTCGTATACCGAATTCCAAGATCCATTTCAACAGATCCTGTGGGCTTTACGTCTATGGTATTGCTTCCGAAGATACTTTCGAAAAGACTTGAATTAATATAATATCGGGGCAGCAAATCCTTTTTGGCGGCCTCACTTCCTAATTTTTTACCGTCAATGGCATCTGATTTTTTTCTGAAATAATCTCTTCTGGATTCTTTCAGTACTAAAGCTTCGTATTCTTTAGGTGTTAAAACAATGGGATATTCGATAGAAAAACCATCTACCGAACTGGTATAGATGTAACGGTCTGTAATTGGATCATATTTATAAGCCGAAAGTATACTTGGTGGATTTTCCAACTCCAGCTTCCCTACGGAAAACTGTTTTTTAGTTGTATCTTGAACTGCTGGATTTACTTGCGCCCGCAAAACATTACCGCAAAATAAAACCAGTAAAAAAATACAAATTTTACGCATACAATTCGTTTATATAAATTGAGTTTATAAGCTTTTTAATGCTTTTTTAATGATCGTTTCGACAGTTGCCTCCGGATCTTCTTTTACGATTTTTTCGACTACTTTTTCAGAAGTTTTACGAACAAAACCTAAAACCTCCAAAGCAGATAACGCTTCATCTCGGTTTGTATTGTTCTGAACTACTGAAACTTCATCTAAATCGTATAACTTTAACACTTTTTCTTTTAAATCAAGTATAACTCTCTGGGCTGTTTTGCTTCCAATTCCTTTTATAGACTGAATAACACCCACATCTCCAGAGGCAATGGCGTTTATAATTTGTCGCGGTTCTATAGAAGATAACATGGTTCGTGCAATACTGGCGCCGATACCCGAAACTGATAAGAGCATTCTGAAAATTTCGCGTTCTGATTTTTCTGCAAAACCAAATAAAGTATGCGCATCTTCTTTGATTTGAAGATGCGTATACAGTTTTATATTTTCAGCATTGGGAATTAATGAAAAGGTGTGTAAAGATATATTTACCTGATAACCAACTCCTCCACAGTCAATTATGACGTCTGTTGGATTCTTTTCAACCAATTTCCCCTGCAAATGTGCTATCATAGTGTAATTTATTAGGCTCAAATATAACAAA
Source organism: Flavobacterium sp. LC2016-23 (assembly GCF_009674775.1). Classification (GTDB taxonomy): domain Bacteria; phylum Bacteroidota; class Bacteroidia; order Flavobacteriales; family Flavobacteriaceae; genus Flavobacterium. Next base: position 176,273 of record NZ_WKKE01000010.1, read on the forward strand.
AATGCAATAAAAATAAGACAATATTATTTGATCCTTATTGCCTTTACTATTTAGCCAGTTTATTTTTTTTACTTTCTTTTTCCTGAGCGTCAATAACTGCAATAGCAGCCATATTGACCATTTCTTCAACGCTTGCTCCTAATTGGAAAATGTGGACTGGTTTACCCATTCCCATCATGATTGGCCCAATTGAATTTACTTTGTACAATTCTTTTAATAACTTATACGTAATATTCGCTGATTCTAAGTTTGGAAAGATCAATGTATTTACTTTTTTCCCGGCTAATTTAGAGAAAGGAAATTTCTCTGCCAGCATCTCCTGGTTCAGGGCAAAATCGGCCTGGATTTCTCCGTCAACGATTAAATCAGGATGGTTTTTGTGTAAATAAGCTACAGCTTCTCTTACTTTTGAAGCTCCGGGGCTTGTTGAAGAACCAAAGTTCGAGAACGAAACCATCGCGATAACAGGCTCAACACCAAACATTTTGGCTGTTTTTGCTGTCATAATAGCAATATTAACCAAATCTTCTGCAGATGGATTAATATTGATTGCGGTATCGGATAAAAACATTGGCCCACGGGAAGTCAGCATCATATTTGCTGTTGCAACCAGTGATGCTCCCTGTGCTTTTTCAATTAATTGTAACATTGGTTTTACCACACTTGGGTAACTTCTGGTATGACCTGTAACCAAAGCATCTGCTTCACCTTCATTGACCATCATGGCGGCAAAATAGTTTCTTTCGCGCATGAATTTTTGAGAGTCAAGCAATGAAACACCTCTTCTGTCTCTGGTTTCCCAGTACGAAGTGGCAAATCTGTTTCTTCTTGCTTCTTCTTCACTCGTTTTGGGGTCAATAATTTCTATTTCGGCATCAAAACCTAATTCGGCTTTCAGCTCTAAAATCACTTCTTTGTTTCCTAATAAAATTGGAAAACCAATTCCGTCCTCATACACAATCTGAGCTGCTTTTAAGACGTTTAACTGATCTGCTTCTGCAAAAACAATTCGTTTTGGATCCATTTTGGCGCGGTTTGTCATCAGACGAACCATTTTATTGTCGTTCCCCATACGTTCGCGAAGCGCGTCTTCATAGGCTGCCCAGTCTGTAATAGGATTTTTGGCCACTCCCGATTCCATGGCTGCTTTTGCAACCGCTGGTGCTACAATTGTAATCAACCTTGGATCGAATGGTTTTGGAATGATATAATCTCTTCCGAAACCTAATTTTGTTGCTCCGTACGCTACGTTTACCTGCTCCGGAACGGGTTCTTTTGCTAAAATAGCCAATGCTTTTACAGCAGCCATTTTCATCGCTTCGTTAATTTTTGTAGCTCTTACGTCTAGTGCTCCTCTAAAAATATAAGGGAAACCTAAAACGTTATTTACCTGGTTAGGAAAGTCAGAACGGCCTGTAGCCATAATAACATCTTTACGGGTTTCGGTAGCTAAATTATAATCGATTTCCGGATTTGGATTTGCCATTGCAAAAACAATCGGATTATCTTTCATGCTCAGTAACATTTCAGGCGAAAGAATATCTCCTGATGATAACCCTATGAAAACATCAGCTCCTTTTATGGCTTCTGTTAACTCCATTTTAGGACCGTTTACCGCATATTTCAATTGAAGTTCTGATAGTGAAGGATTGTCTTTTGTTAAAAGTCCTTTACTGTTAAACATTCTAATATTCTCTACTTTTACGCCCAGTAAAACATATAAGTCCGTACACGCGATTGCAGCCGAACCTGCTCCCGAAACTACCACTTTTACATCTTCCGGTTTTTTTCCTGCCAGTTCTAATGCGTTGATTAAAGCAGCCGAAGAAATAATCGCCGTACCGTGCTGATCGTCGTGCATTACCGGAATATCTAATTCTTCTACCAGTCTTCTTTCGATTTCAAAAGATTCCGGGGCTTTAATATCTTCCAGGTTGATTCCTCCAAAAGTCGGGGCAATATTTTTTACCGTCTGGATAAATTCTTCGATATCCTTCGTTCCGATTTCGATATCAAAAACATCAATATCAGAGAATATTTTAAACAACAAACCTTTTCCTTCCATAACCGGTTTTGAAGCTTCAGGACCGATATCTCCAAGTCCTAAAACAGCTGTACCGTTTGAAATTACAGCAACCAGGTTTCCTTTTGCTGTATATTTATATACGTCTTCAATATTTTTTGCAATTTCTAAACATGGCTCTGCAACTCCCGGAGAGTATGCCAAAGATAAGTCTCTTTGTGTCGCATATTTCTTTGTTGGAACTACCTGAATTTTTCCCGGAGTCGGCTTTGAATGGTATAATAATGCCTCTTCTCTTTTACTGTCTTTACTCATTGTTTTTAGCTTTTATTCTAGCTTACAAAGATATAAGTCTTCACTTAAAATGGCATGTTTTTGTCGCTTTCTTTTGTTAAAATAACAATTGCAGCTCTCAAAAAAAAATAGTCCGGCAGAATCCGGACTATTTTTTAAGGCTTATTTTTTGGAATTTACTTATTGTGAAATATAAGAATTTAAATGATTAATGGTGTCTTTTTGAATTTCGATAATGGCCTTCACCACATCACTTATGGAGATGATTCCAACGACGATTCCGTTTTCTAAAACCGGTAAATGTCTGATGCGTTTGGTGCTCATGAGTTCCATGCAGTCTTCGATATTATTGGAAAGTTTTACCGAGAAAACCGTGCTTTCCATAATTTCATGTACAAATGTTTCTTTTGAAGATTTGTCTTTCAGAACAATTTTTCGGGCATAATCTCTTTCGGATAATATTCCTTTTAAATCGGATCCGTCTATCACCAGAATTGCTCCTATGTTTTTTTCTCCCATTACTTTCAGTGCTTCGTAAACCGTTGTGGTAGAGCGTACCGAATAAACATTTTTCCCTTTTGCGTTTAGTATTTGATCTACAGTCATATCTGAAAAATTTTAGTTCTATAAAGTTAAAAAAAATTGCATACACACGACAACGAAATCGATTTTTTAAAACCTAAAACATTCATTTTAAACATAATACGTTTTATTTCAAATTTTAGAAATTTTACTTTAAAAAAAGGAAAGAATTTTAAGACTTTTTTACGAAAATATCAGACTTTCAATCATTTATAAATTTATTTCGAATAATTTAAATAACATATTATCGTATGTTGGAATTAATAACTAGAAGATGGAAATTGCATTAGTTATCAACAGGACATATATGTCTCTCTCTTTTTTCCTACAATTCATTAAGTTTGACTTGTAGGAAATAAGATGCTAATCTTTAGATCTTAATAATAATGTATAAAAAAAATTATCATGGAAACAAATGAAATTAAAAACTTAGAAAATCTAAGAGAGTTAACTGCCCGTTATTTTAATACTCAAAATCCTTCTGCGAATACCAAAGGAAAATACACGGCTCAAATTAGTTTACAGAATTATTACGAGCTTGGCTCTACGATTACCAATATGCTAAAAATGTGCATTCTGGCATTGGAACAACAAGAGCATAAAATTTCGGAGACAGACCAACACTCTTCTATTAATGTGATGCTAATTTTAGAAATGGTACTGGAAATGTTTCCTTTGGATGAATTTGAGGTATTCGATGAAATTAATAAAATGTGCCTTGCAGATTCTTAAACCATTCATTACTAAATATTTAAAAAGTTTTATTCTATTACTGCATTATTCTCGGTTTCAGCATGAGCGTCATTTGTGTCATTTCGACCGAAGGGAGAAATCACACACGTAATTCGACAAAGATTTTTGACTTTTGTTACGGAGTTTCTGGTGTGATTTCTCCCTTCGGTCGAAATGACAAACTGAACGAACTAAACGCGCGGAATGGGTTCAGGCTAAAACTAAAAAAACCCCTTTCTAAAATTTAGAAAAGGGATTTCATTAAATAAAAATGGAACTATAAGTAGGTAATAATAAATTCGCTTCGTCTGTTTTTCTGGTGTTGCTTTTCGGTACATTTTACACCATCGGCACATTTGTTGACCAATTGGGTTTCCCCGAATCCTTTTGGAGCCAGTCGGCTGCCGTCGATTCCTTTCTTAACGAGCCATTCTTTTGTAGATTGGGCTCTTTTTTCGGAAAGAATCATATTATTCGAAGCCGATTGTCGACTATCGGTATGTGAACGAATATCGAGTTTTATGGTCGGATATTGTTTCAGCACATTTACCAGTTTCTGCAATTGCGGTTCTGATGTTTTCTTGATCGTGGCTTTTCCCAAATCGAAAAAGTTCATCGGAATGTTAAGCAATTTTGCCAAATCTGTTCCAACTGCAATAGGCTTAAGCGTTACGGCATTGATCTTGATTTTTTTGACTTCGATGGTTTTCGTAACTATAGGTTTGGCCTTCTTTTCCAGCGCGATCATAAAAGTGGTTTTTCCGGATGCTTTTTTTATGCTTATCGGAGCTTCCTTAATCTCATAATCGGTTTTGGATGTTTTGATAAAATACTTTTTACCGCATTTTACATTCGGAAAAATATAATTGCCATTTTGATCCGAAACCGCTTCCAAAGAATTCTGACGCGTTTCATCGAACAAAATTAAAGCTACTCCCGAAAGATTTTCTTTTGTTTCGGCATCTGTAATTGTACCTGACAATTCCTGCTCACAAATCAGTTTTCGAATTTCGGTAAAACGGTATACATCGTCGAGTCCGTGACCGCCTTCTCTGTTGGAGGAAAAAAATCCGTTTCTGTTTTTACTGTTTATGACAAACGCAAAATCGTCCTGTCTGCTATTGATGGGTTCTCCAACGTTTAGCACTTCATCAAAAGAACCGTCTTTGGTTATTCTCGAAACAAAAACATCCAGTCCGCCAAGACCCGGGCGACCATCGCTGGCAAAATAAAGTTCGTTATCATCGGATATAAAAGGAAATGTTTCTCTTCCTTCGGTATTGATTTCCGAACCCAAATTTTCCGGTTTCCCAAAAGTTCCATCGGCTCCTATACTAACTTTAAAAATGTCTGACTGTCCCAGGGTTCCCGGCATGTCTGATGCAAAATACAATGTTTTTTCATCCAAACTTAAGGCAGGATGTGCCACACTATATTGATCGCTACTGAAAGGTAGTTCCTGTACATTTACCCATTCGTCATTGACAAGAGAGGCTTTAAAAAGTTTTAAAAACGAGACTTTATTTTCGTTCTCTTTTCTCTTTCCGTTTACAGAATTATTTCGGGTGAAATACATCGTGCGTCCGTCTTTTGTAAAAACGGGTGTAGACTGATTTAAATTAGTACTTAAATTCTTTTTATGAAAAAACATTGTTTTTCCAATACTGCCGTCGGGCATCATTTCAACCGCATATAAAGTCGAAATCGATTTGTTCGTCCACTTAAAACTTTTCTTTACGATCGAACCGGTATCCCTGGCCGATGTAAAAACTAATTTATTGTCTAAAACTGTACTCCCGTAATCGGAATCCTTGGAATTAATTCCGGCATCGGCGATCTCAAAACGGCCTGAATTTGTTTTAATATCTTCTAAATAATTTCGGTTTTTGCTAAATAAAATCGCCCTCTGATCCGAAGGTGCTTTCTGACTGAATTTTTCTAAAACCTGATCTGATTTCGTATAATTCCCGTCCGTTTTTAAACATTGGGAATACCTAAATACATAATCGGCATCCTGATTATCATTCAACAGGAATAACTCATCGTAATATTGTAGCGCTTGCTGTAAATCACCTGTAAAATAATAGGAATTAGCAAGTCTCTGTAATATCCGCTCTTCTCTATACCCTTTTTTAATTAGCTTTTCGTACCCTTTTGCGGCATCTGCGTAAGCGTAACTATCGTATTTTTTATCCGCTTTTTTGATACTTCCCGTCTGAGCATTCGCATTGAATAAAAAGCAGAAAAACAAAAAGGAGTAAACTAAGTTTTTAATTTTCATATTTAGTCAATTAAAAGAATCTTGGTGAGGTCAGTTTGTTGTAATTATTGAAAAAGTCAAAACGAAGGAAAATCTCATGTGATCCCGAATTGTATTTTCTTAACTGAGTCGTTTCATGATCATATCCATAACCAATGTACATGCCTTTGGTCACCTGAAAACCCGCCATGGCACTTACTGATGCACTCCAGCGATAGGCAACGCCAACCACAAACTTATCATTAAACATAAAATTACCCGAAACATCAACCTGCAAAGGTGCTCCTTCTACCAATTTGGTCAATATTGCCGGTTTGAATTTAATATATTCGAGACGATCTAAATTAAACACATAACCTGCCATGAAATAGTAGTTTATTTTCTCCTTAAAAATAGCGGTGTCATTATCGTCGTAACGTTTGGTTTCTAAAAAATTCGGAACAGACAATCCTACATACATTTTATCGGAATGCCAATAAATTCCCGCTCCGACGTTTGGCGTAATTTTGTTGCTTAAATCCTGAAATTGCGGATCGTTCTGATCTTCATAAGTCAATTTGCTTGCGTCAAGATTAAAAAGGTTTGCAGTTCCTTTTATTCCGAACGAAAGCTTAAACGATTCAGATGTTTGAATACTATAAGACAAATCGGCCGATAAGGTATTTTCATTAGTAGGTCCTATTTTATCGTTTACCAAAGAAACTCCCAGACCCAAATTACTATTGTTTAAGGGTGTATTTACCGAAAATGTGCTGGTTTCCGGCGCTCCGTCCAGACCCACCCACTGTGTACGATACAACCCAAAAACGCTCAATACGCCACGGGAACCCGCATAAGCCGGATTGATTTCGATCGTGTTGTACATATATTGTGTAAATTGAGAATCCTGTTGTGCCGAACACACCACCGAGATAAACATAAAAACCAAAATTAACTTTTTCATTTAGTAAGCTTTAAAAACGGTTCAGGTAGTACCAAACCGTTTATATTTTTTATTTATTCATATACAGATAACCGCTTAATTCGTGTGAATTTGAGGCACTGTCTTTATATTTTAAAATGTAGAAATACGTTCCTACCGGTAATCCGTCTGATTGTTTAACGGTGGCACGGCCTTCTGAGAATCCTTTGAATACTCTGTCTTCATTGTTGTAATGATCAATATCGTAAACCAAAACACCCCAGCGGTTATAAATTTCAACTGTATTTTCAGGATAACATTCGATTCCACGAATGTAAAATCTTGTGTTTTTATTGTCTCCGTTTGGAGAGAATGCTTTTAAAGGTTCAATCATACAACCATTTAACGCTAACACCGTAGGCTTATCTCCCAGATTGTCTTCGTTATCCGATTTGTCATCAACCACAACGCCTCTGGCACTAACCCCTTGTACGGTTGCCTGATTGCTTACACTTCCAAGATTGATATCAGCCTGTTTTATTTTATATTGTGCTGTGAAAGTGTTTTCATCTGTTTCATTGACATCCAGATCAATTGACTGACCTGAAACTTCGATACCCGGTAAAGGATCTCTAACGGTAATATCTTTTAATGGAACGTTACCTGTATTGGTTATCTTAAACTTATACGTAATAGTTTCTCCTGCATTGGCAAATCCGCTGGCATTTTCATCATTGAAGACTGCCGTTTTGATAATCGCAATAGCCGGAAATTCAACAAAAACATGTAGCGTTGCAGAACTGCAATTGGTGGCACTTGCTTTTTCACAAATCTGATACGTTACGGTATAATGTCCGCCCGGAGTATTTGGAAGTACGTTTACCGTTCCATCTGCATTCAATTCAAAATAAGGACTTGCTGAAGTCTTTGTAATCAGTACATCTGTTGGATTAATTGCCGTTCCGTTTAATAAATCATTATCCAGAACATTTACAAATTCAAGCGAACCGTTTATTCCATCAACCGCTATTTCTGCATCATCATTTGCCTCAATCGGTGCTGTTGGATTTATAGGACTAGTGGTATTCAATACCGTAATCGTTACAACTGCCTGACTGCAATTAGACGGATTGGACGCTTCGCAAATCTGATACGTCAACTGATAACTTCCCGATGGCGTTCCTAATTTCAAATCAACAGAGCCATCGGCATTTAAAATCAGATTCGCATTTGGAGTCACCGTAGTTAAAACCGCATCTGCCGGATTTATTGCAGATCCGTTTAAAGTATCGTTAGCAAATATATTTAATGAAGTACTTACTCCTTTGCTCGCGTCTATCGGTCCTGCCACATCATCTTTTGCCTGGATTACAACCGTTGGCGCAATCACTGTGACTTTGATCGAAGCTGTACTGCAATTTGTCGGATTTAATTTCTCACAGATCTGATAGGTTATCTCATACGTTCCTGCTGGTGTATTGGCGCTTAATACCACTGTTCCGTCAGGGTTTAGTTTGACAAATCCAGTCGGATCCGGGATTGTTTCAGTCAGATTCATTTCGGCAGCTACTACAGGTAAACCATTTTTAGTATCATTTGAAAAAATATTCAAAAGATTTTTTGGCTGATTTGCCCCAACTACGGACTGCACAATATCATCATTGGCTATCAAGGCTTCTGCTGTCACTACAATTGTTGAAATCGCCGTATCACAGTTCCCCGGATTGTTGATCTCACAGATCGTATATTCTAAATTGTAACTTCCTGCTGGTGTATTCGCTCCAACTGTTACGGTTCCGTTTGTATTGATCGTAAGTCCTGCTGCTATTGGCGTGGTTACCGTTAATTTTACGTCTCCCGGATTTGTGCCGATTACAGCTTGTGCTCCATTAACGGTATCATCTGCAATTAAGGAAACTGTTGTGGTTCCGCCTGCATTTCCGTTTATGGATCCCAGGTTGTCTGCAACGGCATCAATTGATGGTGCTGTGATTGTTACTTGTACCTGGCTTGAACTACAGTTGGTTGGGTTTAATAACTCACAGATTTCATAAGTCAGTTCATATGTTCCTGCCGGAGCGTTGGCGCCTAATATCGCGTTTCCATTTCCATCTACCGTCAAATATCCTTTTGGATCGGCAGTCGTCACCGTCAGTTTTACGTCTGATGGAATTAATGCGGCTCCGTTTTTAGTGTCATTGTCAAAAACATTTATTAGTGTCTTCGGTGTATTTGAACTAAGCGTTGAAGGAACGCTATCTAAATTCGCTACCAAGACTCCTGCTGTCACGACAATTGTTGAAGTTGCGGTATCACAGTTGCCCGGATTATTGATTTCACAGATCGTATATTCTAAATTGTAACTTCCTGCCGGTGTATTCGCTCCAACTGTTACAGTACCGTTGGTATTGATCGTCAGTCCTGCTGCTATTGGCGTGGTTACGGTTAATTTTATATCTCCCGGATTCGTTCCGATTACGGCTTGTGTTCCGTTTACCGTATCAGCTGCGATCAATGATATTGCTGTGGTTCCGCCTGCATTTCCGTTTATGGATCCTAGATTGTCTGCAACGGCATCGATTCCCGGTGCCGTGATTGTTACTTTTACCTGATTTGAACTGCAGTTGGTTGGGTTTAGCAACTCACAGATTTCATACGTTAATTCGTAAGTACCTGCCGGAGCGTTGGC
>NZ_WKKE01000011.1 GCF_009674775.1 Flavobacterium sp. LC2016-23
CAAAACTTACTTCCATAGCAAGTATCACGTGCTGGTACGGATCTTATCCCTGGTACTTCCCTTATTTTTTACATTCCTGCTCATTTAACCCAACGGTTGATTTTTTTATTATAACCGATAATAAAACCAAAATTCCGCATCTGCCGGATAATGTAAAGTTAGTACACAGAACACTTGATGAAATCAAAACTTCCGCTTCTGAAAAACTTGGTTTTGCAGTAAACATTGATTATCCCTATAAATTATGCGATTTTAAGCCCGCTTATGGCTTTTTTTTTCCGGAAATCATTGAGGGATATGATTTTTGGGGCATTAGCGATATTGATATTGTTTTTGGATCAATTCGAACTTTTATGACTGAAAGAATCTTAAAACAATATGATATAATAAGTAGCCGCCACGACTATATAACAGGTTCATTTTGCTTGTTTAGGAATCAGGAATACATCAACCAATTATTTATGAAAAGTAAAGATTATCAAATGGTTTTTAGTGAGCCAACTCATTTTTGCTTTGAAGAGTGTAATTTTCTTTTTAAAGAATTAGAGAAAGGAACTTCAATATTAGAAATAAACAACCCGATAGAGAGCATGACTTATGTTGTGAGGAGAGAAGAAAAAGAATCTCGTTTAAAAGTCTTTTTCGATTTTGTAGTTGTGGAAGGTGTACCAGGGAATATAGAATGGAGTAATGGAATGTTAATTTATAAAAAATTGTATGAAGTTATGTTTTATCACTTGATTCAGTTTAAGATTTCCTGTTCAAAACAAACAGTATTGAAACCTATACCGCTACGATATAATTTTACAAAAACCGATATCATGGAAAAGTAATCTTAGAAGTCTTTTTGGATGTTTTTTTAGTATATAATTGATTAATATTTAAAATTTTATGTCATGAGAATTAGAAAAATGAGCTTTGCCGACATTGAAAATACAATGTGCAAAGAAGAAATGAAATCCATAATGGGAGGTTCAGGAACTGTTGGTAGTGGAGGAAGCTTTATTGGAGGGTCACTAGAATATGGAGGAACTAATCCTCGTGGTTTTGATACAAATTATTGGGCTAGTTCTGCAGGATGGGCTCCAAATAATTTTGACAACTACTGGGGTTCGTCTTCAAGCGGCACAGGAAAAGGTTTAGCGCCCAATAATTACACTAAAGGATGGACTCAGACTAGTAATGGAATAACTACAAATGATCCCGCAATTATAAAAAGAATAGTTGATTATTTAGATTGGGAAAGGGTGATCCTAAAAAATGAACCCACGATAACTCAGATAAACAATTTTGTTAATATGGATTATTTGACTGGTGGACATGGAAGATTAAGTGATGGAAGCATTCTTGGGCAAAGTATGAGTATAAATCATGACCCATATGGAGAATTTAAAACAATTGAAAGTTTGTCTAGAGTTTTTCAAAATTTTGGTGATTCTCTTACGGTTGGCGGGGCTGCTTTATCGACTACTGGAGTTGGAGCGATAGTTGGAGTTCCCATGATGGAAATCGGTGGGAAAATTTCTAACATAGGAACAATTGCTGAATTTTATTTAGACCTAAAAAGTGATAAACCTGTAGATTGGACAAAGTGGATAGTTAAAGGCGCATTAGAGGCTGTTCCCGGTGGGTATGAAATGCTTTTTAGTAAAAGGGCGGGAGTTGTTGGTTTTGATCAGGCTTTGGTAGAAATCTATGCTGTAGCTTCAGATCGCTGGATTGATTATATGAGATTAAGACAGCAATAAAAAGGATGAAATATAAATACGAAGATTGGATAATTCATTGTGCTCTACTATTAATTTATATAATTATTTGGGCAGTAATGTTAATAAAAGTTCACAATCCAAAGGATTTTTTTAAAAAAGAATCATATTCAAAAAGTTTATCTGTCAGATTTTATTTGGCTGTTACCATTATTATGCTCGGTTTGATTTATTCTTTAATAAAAGATTTTATACAGTTGTATAACGAATAATAGGATTTAATAAAAAATGAGAGAAATAATGCTTAAGGATTTTATAATTCATTTTATAGGATTGATCTGCATGATTGTTTTTTGGATTATCATGTATAAAGTATGTGAAAAATTAAAGTATTTCACTGAGGACGATCTTTTTTTTAACAGCAAAACTTTGAGTTTTTATTGTATGTGCGTACCTATTGGTGCTGTCTATGTTATAGGTTTGATTTTAGAATTTATCGAATTATATAAGCAATACGAGATTTTTGATTGAGAGTTTAGGAAAATAAAAAGTTAAGAAAATAAAGTAAGAAAAATCTTTTAATATAATTTTTTTTAATACTTTTGAAGTGAAAATTATTACAGTTTTCAAAAACAAGTTGATACCACAAAACAGTTTTAAATTTTTAAAGCTGAAGTAGAGAATCACTGTTTTTAAAATTGTAATAATTTTTTTTATGCCAAAACTTACTTCCATAGCAAGTATCACGTGCTGGTACGGATCTTATCCCTGGTACTTCCCTTATTTTTTACATTCCTGCTCATTTAACCCAACGGTTGATTTTTTTATTATAACCGATAATAAAACCAAAATTCCGCATCTGCCGGATAATGTAAAGTTAGTACACAGAACACTTGATGAAATAAAAGCTTTGGCTTCTGAAAAACTTGGCTTTACCGTAAACATTGATTACCCCTATAAATTATGCGATTTTAAGCCCGCTTATGGCTTTTTGTTTCCCGAAATCATTGAGGGTTATGATTTTTGGGCACAAAGCGATCTCGATGTCATCTTTGGAAATATCCGTTTGTTCCTTACTCAAGAAATGCTTAATTCCTATGATTTTATAAGTATGAGACATGATTATACAACCGGATGCTTTGCCCTATATCGGAATAATGAAAAAATGAATACTTTTTTTATGAAAAGCAAAGATTATAAACTCGTTTTTTCTAACGCTCAACATTTTTGCTTTGATGAATGCAATTTTGCATGGGATGCATTATCACTGGGAAAATCAATTTTTGAAATTCAGACGGAAATAGTAAGTTTTACACATTTGGTAAAAGCAGCACAAATTACGAAAGATATAAGAGCTCATTTTGACTTTATTATTATAGAAGGCTACACAGGAAATGTTGTTTTTGAAAATGGTAAAATTATTTATAAAGACGCATTAGAAGGACTGCTCTTTCATCTCTTCTGGATAAAAAAAACATATTCTCCCAAGATACATCCAAAGAAAATTCCCAATACCTATAAAATTGGTCCGGTAAAAATTACGCATTAGCAGGATGTTTCGGTTCCTAAAATAATGGGATGCAAATATTTTATAAATAATTAATTAAATCAACTTAAAAATTAATGTTATGAGAACTTTAAAAAAAATGAGTTTTAATGCCTTGATTGAAAACATGTCAAAGGAAGAGCAAAAATCTACTTTAGCTGGTAGTGGTTCCGTTATGAATGGTAGTTATTACGGATCAGGTGGTAGTATTGGAGGATATTCTACTGGTAATATGGGATATTATGCTTCGGACAGAGGCATGTCTTCAAATTTCACTCCGGCAGGAACTCTATTATATACGCCTAATGGTAACTATTCCGCACCATCAATTTCAAGTAATCAAAACAGTTATGGTTACGGAGGTACTAGTTATAATACAAACAATTATGGCTCCGGAAGTAAACCTTTGAGTAATAGTGTAGGATGGACAAGTACTGGAAACAGTATAAAAACAACAAACGAGAATGATATCAGTCGGGTATTGAACTTTATGTTTTCCAATACGGCTTCAAAAACCGCAGTCACCTGGAATATGGTAGCAGGTTTTTTAAATAACGAACTGACAGCTTCTGGCCGCGCAGCCAATGATGCATTGTATGGGCCAGTTCAGCTTAATAATGTAACTGTCCTTAATAAATACAAAGGACCAAGTACGATTCCACAAGGGATGGTTTATGAAAATGGAATGCTGACCTTAGGGGTTACGATGGGGAGTCATGGTGTTTTGGTTAGAAATAGTGGAAGCTCATCAGAAATATTACAGGTTAAAACACCCGCAGTAATCGTTCCTTTTACAAAAGAACAGCTAATTGATGGTTTTAATAAGATTGGTTTTTCCGGTATGACGAGACCTTTTATTGAGGATTGGGATCCGGTTAGGGGACAATATAACAATGCTACCAGATTTAAGGCTGATATGAAATTAAACGTTGACGGAGCATCGGTTATTGCTTTGTACGAAAAATTATCTTTAACCTTATATGATAAAGATAGTAATACGGGACAAAATGCTACTATAGGTTTTGGACATTTACTTCATCCTGGAGCGATAAAATCTGGAGATATAAAATCAATAACTTTTGATCAGGCTGTATCTTTTTTTTCTACTGATATAATTGAGACAGAACGTGTCTTAAATCAGAAAATAGAAAATATGGATTTAACGGGTAAATTTAATAGAAATCAATATTTTGCATTAGTTGACATGGCATATAATGGTGGTAATTCTTCTGACAGTATATTAGTTGCAGTTCTAAATGGAATGAAATCAGGTGGAGTTGCTGCTGCAAATAAGATAATAACAGATTCGTATATTAACCAAAATAATGGAGGTCTAAAAGATAGAAGATATTTTGAAGCACAAGCATTTGTGAATGGACGATCAATAAATCCTGAACAAGCGGATCAAGAATTACGACAATTAGGTTTGAAAAAATAAAATCTTCAATAATTAAATAAATATAGAAGATAAGTTTAAAAAAAAATTATGAAAAAAATTGCAATTATTTCGTTGTTGGTAAATATTTTATTGCTGATTAGTATTGTAGTATTGTATAGTAAGTGTTATAATATTAAAAGTAATTTAAAAATTCAGCAGAAAAATAAAATAACAATAAATAGTAGTAAAAAAATAGATTCGATTATTGATAAAAGCGACCCTATTTACATTTATAACACTCATAAATTTCCTCGTGATTCAGGTTATACAAGTTATGATTATAATATGAATACTGGAGAGAGGCTTCAATTTGCAGATAGTCTCTTAAACGAACTCTTGAAAAGTAAACTAAATATGCTTAATAAGTATATAAAAATAGATAAGGAAATGGTTCTAAAAGTAAAAGATAATACGTTTTTTGTTAAGGCTTTGAAAATTAATATAGGACAGAAAAATAATCTTGCAAAATCTCAAAAACTTTGGGAACAGATGAGAAAACTAAACTATGACAATGTTTGGCTAGGATGTTCTGGAGCTACTGCTTGTACAGGTATTGCTAATGATGCTGACATAAAATTTGTTTTAGAGCGAATGGAAAAAATTAAAAAAATAGAAGCGTACAATTAGATATCAATAAATACCGGCTAAAGTTTATAATAAAAAAGAAGGAAAAAACTTTCTTTTATAATTTATTTTATTATTTTTGAAGTGAAAATTATTACAGTTTTCAAAGACAAATTAATACCACAATCGCAATTTAAAATTGCCATCAATTAATTTGAAAACTGTAATCATTTATATGCCAAAACTTACTTCAATAGCAAGTCTTACTTGCTGGTACGGAAAATATCCGTGGTACTTTCCTTATTTTTTACATTCCTGTTCTTTTAATCCAAGTGTTGATTTTTATATCATAACAGACAATGTGGAAGAAATTAAAAATAAGCCGCAAAATGTTAAGATTGTTTTCAAAACCCTTCAAGAAATAAAAATTTTAGCTTCTGAAAAACTTGGCTTTACCGTAAAAATTGATTCTCCTTATAAATTATGCGATTTTAAACCCGCTTATGGCTTTTTGTTTTCCGAAATTATTCGGAAATATGATTTTTGGGGCTTTAGTGATCTTGATATCGTTTTTGGATCAATCCGAACTTTCATGACCGAAAGAATCTTAAAACAGTATGATGTTATAAGTAGCCGTCACGACTATATAACAGGTTCATTTTGTTTATTTAGGAATAAGGAATATGTCAATCGCTTGTTTATGAAAAGTAAAGATTATAAAATGGTTTTTTAGTGATCCAACTCATTTTTGCTTTGACGAGTGTAATTTTCTTTTTAAAGAATTAGAGAAAGGGGTTTCAATATTAGAAATACACAATCCCATAGAAAGCATGACTTATGTTGTCAGGAGGGAAGAAAAAGAATCTCGATTAAAAGCCTTTTTCGATTTTGTAGTTGTGGAAGGTGTACCAGGGAATATTGAATGGGAAAATGGAGTGTTAGTCTATAAAAAGTTGTTTGAAGTTATGTTTTATCATCTAAACCAGTTTAAAATTTCCTGTTCGAAAAAAAAGGTATTACAACCAATACCACTTAAATACAGTTTTACAAAAAATAAAATAGTAGTCTCCTTAATCGGGATGTAAGGACTACTATTTAATTAAATTTTAAAAGTTAGATTTTATGATGTTCAACACAATATTACAATACTTCAAAATCATCAGATTCTTATTTCTCTTATTTACTCAAATCTGTATTTCACAAACTCCTGAAGTGAACCAATTATTAATAGATGGAGAGAAAGTATTTTTAGGAAATGATTTTTTATCAGCCAAAGAAATCTACAAAAAAGCGGTAAGTCTTGATAGCATAAATAAAAATTGCTGGTTTAATCTTGCTGCTTGTGAATTGAAATTGGGGGAAACTGATAATGCGTGTGAACATTTTTATCAGGCTTATTTACTAAATGACGGAGAAGCATTAAAAGTAATTAAAGAAAATTGCCCAAATTTCAAAAGTGATTCAATAATGTGGCTGAATGATGTGGAAGAAAAGCCGAAATTTATTTATAAAAAAGAGGAATATTCACTTGTTATAAATAATAGTATCAGTCCTAAATATGATAGTTTATTACGTAGAAGATTTAAGAGTTCAAACATCTTATCGAAATATAAAGGACAAATCGTTATTCAATTTAGGGTTAATAGTTATAATGATTTAGATTTAAAAGTCTTTAGAATTAGTGGAGATCCAAAAGAGGCTGAAATTATAAAGAAAGAGATTTCTATGATTTTAAACAATTTGGTTACTTACGTTTCAGCAAAAAATAAAGGAGTGCATGTTGACTTGTGGGAGTGGTGGATACTCACTTTTAATTTTTTAATGGAATCCTATAAATAAAAAAGCAAATGTTCAATTTCCCACACGAGTTTCAGCTCGACGCAAAAGACTGCGGTCCTACTTGTGTAAAAATAATAGCCAAATACTACGGCAGGTTTTACAGCCTGCCGTTTCTGAGAGATTTATGCGGTATTACACGTGAAGGTATCAGTTTTTTAGATCTTAGCGATGCTTGTGAAGCCATCAGTTTGCGGACTAAAAGTATTAAGATCGATTTCGATACATTGCGAACTATCCCTCTGCCGTGTATTATACATTGGCAGGAAGGTCATTTTATAGTAGTATATAAAATAACCAATAAGCAGGTGTTGGTTTCAGATCCGGCAAAAGGATTAATAAAATATACGCTGGAAGATTTCCAAAAAGGCTGGTTAAAAGAATCTAAAACAGGAGCTGTTTTAGCCATAGAACCCATCGCCGATTTTAAACAGCGATCCATAAACGATAAGTTAGAACGCCGCAAAACATTTGAAAATTTCTTAGGCTATTTCACTCCCTATAAAAAGAGTTTTGTAAACCTTTTTGTGGTAATGCTTATAGTAACGATTTTGCAGGCTTTCTTACCTTTTATTTCCAAAGCCGTTATTGATGTTGGGATTCAAACCAATGATTTAGATTTTATAGACCTTGTTTTAATTGCCAATATTACCATTATAGTAAGCGTATTATTGAGCAATATGATCCGTGACTGGATTTTACTGCATCTCACCTCGCGAATTAATATTTCTTTGATTTCAGACTATCTGATTAAATTGATGAAACTGCCCATTACTTTTTTTGAAAATAAGCTAATTGGAGATATTTTACAGCGGGCACAGGATCATGAGCGTATTCGGGACTTTATCATGAATAATTCACTCAATTTTTTATTCTCTATTTTAACCTTCTTTATTTTTGGAATCATCCTCTTTATTTACAGCCCTGTTTTATGTTTTATTTATGTGGTGGGAAGTATACTGTTTATCGCCTGGATTTTGTTTTTTCTTCAGTTTAGGAAAAAACTGGATTGGGAATATTTTGATATCCATACCAAAAATCAAAGCTATTGGGTGGAAACCATTGGCAGTATTCAGGACATCAAAATCAATAACTACGAAAAGCAGAAAAGATGGAAATGGGAGGCTTTGCAGGTTCAGTTGTTTAAAATTGATCAAAAAATATTACGCATTACAAATGCTCAAAACCTGGGAGCTCATTTTATCAATCAGTTAACCAATTTAATCATAACGTTTTATTGTGCCAAGGCGGTGATAAAAGGAGATATTACCTTTGGCGTCATGATTTCAACCCAGTTTATAATCGGGATGCTAAATGGTCCTATTATGCAATTTATTTCTTTTGTACAGTCGGCGCAATATGCTAAAATCAGTTTTTTAAGACTCAATGAAATCCATGAATTAGAAGAAGAGGAAGAAAATAAAATTAATAATAATATCAAACTGCCTGAGGATAAAAGTTTGTTTTTGCGGAATGTCAGTTTTCAGTACAGCAGAAACAGTGATTATATTTTAAGTAATATTTCACTAATGATTCCGGAGGGAAAAGTAACGGCAATTGTAGGGGACAGTGGCAGCGGTAAAACAACTTTGCTGAAACTTATTTTACGTTTGTATAAGCCTAGCTATGGAGAACTTTCTATGGGAAATCTAAATATTCAGAACATCCATTTAAAGCAGTGGAGAGAAAGTTGTGGAGCAGTGATGCAGGATGGTAAAATTTTTAGCGATACGATTCAGAACAATATTGTTTTAGATGACGAAAATATAGATTATGAAAGATTGAAAAAAGCAGTAACAGCAGCTAATATAGCAACAGAAATTGAAGCAATGCCAAAAGGATATCAAACCATGATGGGAGAGAACGGAAGAGGATTAAGTGGCGGGCAGAAACAGCGTGTACTAATTGCAAGAGCGTTATACAAAGATCCGGATTATTTGTTTTTTGATGAAGCTACTAATGCGCTGGATGTTATCAATGAGCAAAAAATTGTCATGGCACTGGAAGAAATTTTTAAAAATAAAACGGTCATCGTCGTCGCGCACCGGTTAAGTACAATCCGGAAAGCGGATCAGATTGTAGTGCTTAAAAATGGATTTATCAGCGAAATAGGAAACCACGATACCCTGATGGCCAGAGAAGGCGGACATTATTATCAATTGGTAAAAACACAAATGGGAGATATAGTAAATGGCTAAAGGATTTCATAAAACACTCAATGAAAACAGGACGGAGGAAGTCGCGTCAATAATAGAAAGAATGCCAACCAAATTCGGAACGGTGATTAGCGCCACCGTTATAGGTTTGGTTTTGCTGCTATTGCTTTTTGGATGGCTAATAAAATATCCGGAAGTGCTGGTGGGGCAAATCGTAATAAATACACGACAGGCACCCGTGAAATTAGTTGCCGCAGCTTCCGGAAATATTATTTTACTGGAAGATCACCCTGGAACTAATGTGGGTACAGGACAATATATCGCTTATATAAAAAATGAAGCAAATTTAGAAGATGTTAAAGTACTGGATAATGCGCTTCACGCGATAAATATTCATAAAGTTACTTTTCAGAAACACCGCCATGTATTTCCTGAAAATTTATCTTTAGGAGATATAAATAATAAGTATTATAATTTTTTAAATGCCTTATATCAATATCTGGATTATACCAATCAACAGCCCTATGAGGTTCAGAAACAAATGAATCAAAAATTACTGGAATTGCAGATCAGGAAATCGGAGCAGTTGAAAAATGATTTTGAAAACCAAAAGATTAAGTATAAAGTTTCACAGAGTCTTTTTTACAAAGATTCGACATTGTACAGTAAAAATATAACTTCTAAAGCAGATATTGAGCATTCCATTATAGCCAAAGCAAACAGCGAACTCGATTACAAAGCAATTGATAAGGAAATTAATACTACAAACTATCAAATCAATGAAGCTCATAATAAAGCACAGGTCATTGCCATTGAAAAAACAGCCAAAGAAAGAGAGTTGATTATTGGAATGTTTAATAGTTATTATGATTTAATTGATGCCATAAAAAAATGGGAACACATGTATGTTTTTGTTTCACCAATAAAAGGCAAAGTAGATTTTTTGAATTTTCTTGAAGACAATGATTATGTTCAGTCTGGACAGGAATTGTTCAAAATAGTGCCGGATAAAAATCAAATGGTTGGACAGGTAAATTTGCCTGAGAATGGTTCAGGAAAAGTCAAAAAAGGGCAAAAAGTAATTATTAAACTCAATAATTATCCTTACAATGAATATGGTTCCGTAAAAGGAAAAGTTACAAGAATATCGCTCGCTACAAATCAGCAGACGCTTTTCGATAATCAAAAGAAAATAAATTCCTATCTGCTAGACGTTGATTTGCCCTATGGTTTAAAAACGAATTATGGTGTAGAATTAAATTTTCATGCCGAGGCCAAAGGAACTGCCGAAATAGTAACTGAAGACAGAAGACTAATCGAACGGTTTTTTGACAACCTGCGTTATAAATTGAAATAAGATTTATTAGGAAATAGTAAAAACGATACACTGCCCCGTTAAAATAAGAAATGAAAAGACTTATTTCTTTCCTCAAACTAAGAATTGTACGATGAAATTTCAGAAACAAATAAACAGATTAATTAAAGAAGGAGCCTATTTAAAATCTAAAATTACGGATTACGGAAACAAGTAATCGATCTGTTTATAAATTTGCAAATTATCTCATTCTGTAATTGATAAATTGTCCAATTAAATTTGTACTTTTGCCAAGTTTTTTACACAACTACAATACAAACAACAACAGAATGAATCAGACAAAATATATTTTTGTTACAGGCGGTGTGACTTCTTCTTTAGGAAAAGGTATTATCGCAGCATCTTTAGCAAAATTGTTACAAGGAAGAGGGTATCGTACAACTATTCAAAAATTTGATCCGTATATAAATGTAGATCCGGGTACGTTAAATCCATATGAGCATGGAGAATGTTATGTGACAGATGATGGTGCTGAAACTGATTTAGATTTAGGTCATTACGAGCGTTTTCTTAACGTTCCTACTTCTCAGGCTAATAACGTTACGACAGGAAGAGTTTATCTTTCCGTTATTGAGAAAGAAAGAAGAGGGGAATTTTTAGGAAAAACGGTTCAGGTTGTTCCTCATATTACAAACGAAATCAAAGACAGAATGCAATTGCTGGGGAAATCCGGCGATTACGATATTGTGATTACTGAAATTGGCGGAACTGTTGGTGATATTGAATCTTTACCTTATATAGAGTCTGTGCGTCAGCTGGTTTGGGAGTTGGGAGAAAACAACGGAATTGTTATTCATTTAACATTAGTGCCTTTTTTGGCTGCTGCGGGTGAGTTAAAAACAAAACCAACACAGCACTCTGTAAAAACATTGATGGAAAGCGGTATCAAAGCTGATATTCTGGTTTGCAGAACAGAGCATGAACTGTCAGATGAATTGCGTAATAAGTTAGCGTTGTTTTGTAACGTAAAAAGAGAAGCAGTAATTCAGTCTATTGATGCTTCAACAATATATGAAGTTCCTAATTTAATGTTGGAAGAAGGATTAGATGTGGTAGCTTTGAAAAAATTAGATCTGCCTAAAAAAGCAGCTCCGGATTTAAAAAACTGGAATACTTTTTTACGCCGTTTAAAAAATCCAAAACATACCGTAAATATTGGTTTGATCGGGAAATATGTTGAGATGCAGGATTGTTACAAATCTATATTGGAAGCATTTATTCATGCCGGAGCGTCAAATGAAACAAAAGTAAATGTAATTTCGATACATTCGGAACATATTAACATCGATAATGTAGCCGAAAAATTAGGAACTCTTGACGGGGTTTTGGTTGCACCTGGTTTTGGTGAAAGAGGTATTGAAGGAAAAATTGAAGCAGTTCGTTTTGCCCGTGAAAATAATATTCCGTTTTTCGGAATTTGTTTAGGAATGCAAATGTCTGTTATCGAATATTCCAGAAATATTTTAGGGTACGCAGAAGCGAATTCTACAGAGATGAATGAGAATACAAAACATCCTGTCGTGAATTTGATGGAAGAACAAAAAACAATTACAGACAAAGGCGGAACAATGCGTCTTGGAGCCTGGAAATGTGATATTAAACCAAATACGTTAGCACATAAAATTTACGGTCAAAAGACCATTTCAGAGCGTCACCGTCACCGTTATGAGTATAATAACAAGTATGCAGACGAATTGCAAAAAGCAGGTTTGATTGCTTCCGGAGTAAATCCCGATACTGGTTTAGTTGAAATTATAGAACTTGAAAACCATCCGTTTTTCATTGGTGTACAATATCACCCGGAATACAAAAGTACAGTTGCCAACCCACATCCTATTTTCGTGAACTTTGTGGCTGCAGCGGTAAATGCACATAAAAAACAATAATTAATATTCTGAGGGGGTGTAACTTTTGAGTAAAACTCAGACCAATATCCTTAAACGAATAACTTTTTTAAATATAATGGAAGAAAAAAAATTTGACCTTAATTCAATCATTGGTTTTGTATTGATATTTGGAATTTTGATTTGGATTATGTACCAAAATCAACCTTCTGATAAAGAGATTGCTGCTGAAAAAGCCAAGAAAGAATTAGTAGCAAAACAAGAAGCTCAGGCTAAAGCAGATAAGACTAAAACAGCAGTTTTGCCAGTGGCCGCAGCAACGCCGGGAGATACAGTTCAGTTAGCGCAATTGCAAAAAACATTAGGTGGTTTTGCTTATTCTGCAACGCTTCCGACTGCAAAAGAAGGTTTTACTACTCTTGAAAATGATAAGATAAAACTTAAAATCGCTAATAAGGGCGGTTATATAGTCGAAGCTACATTGAAAGAATTCAAAAGGTTTGAAAAAAATTCCGGACAATTAGTGGAATTAATCAAAGACAATAACTCTAATTTAAACATTCAGTTACAGACAACAGATAACAGGACTTTAAATTCTAAAGATTTATTCTTTGAGCCAACACTGACTAAAAACGGTACCGACCAAATATTGACAATGCGTCTTAAAGCAGGTGCAAATGAATTTTTAGAATACAAATACGTATTAAAATCAAATGAATATTTAGTTGGTTTTGACATTCGCTCTCAGGGATTGAATAAAGTTTTAAATTCGTCTAAACCATTAGATTTAGTCTGGGATTTAAAATCGTTCAGAAATGAGAAAAGTGTTTCCATTGAAAAGCGTTACGCTCAACTGGAATATGAATACGGAGATGAAAAATACAATTCGGTAAGTCTTGGGGTAGGAAAAGAAGATAATCCGGAAAAAGTGAGTTTTATCGCCTTTAAACAACACTTTTTTACGGCAATTTTGTCTACGGATAAAGCATTTGAAAAATCGAAATTACAATCAGATGATTTAGTAAAAGACGAAAATATTGATACCACTTATATCAAACAATTTAAAGCAACTGTTCCTTTGGCATTTACAAATGGAGAAGTTGATTATAAAATGAACTGGTATTTCGGACCATCAGATTATAAAATATTAAAATCTTATGATAAAAATTTCCAGAAAATTATTCCGCTTGGATGGGGGATTTTCGGCTGGATCAACCAATGGATTTTTATTCCGTTGTTCGGGTTCTTAAGCTCTTTTATTGCTTATGGAATTGCAATTATTATCTTTACGATTATCATCAAACTGGCCATGTCGCCAATTACCTATAAGTCGTTCCTGTCTCAGGCAAAAATGAAAGTTTTGCGTCCTGAAATTACAGAGTTGGGAGAAAAATTCAAAAAAGACCCAATGAAGAAACAGCAGGAAACCATGAAGTTATACAACAAAGCAGGGGTAAACCCAATGGCAGGATGTATCCCGGCACTGATTCAGCTTCCTTTTATGTATGCGTCATTCCAGTTCTTCCCGTCTGCTTTTGAATTAAGACAGAAGAGTTTCCTTTGGGCAGATGATTTATCTTCTTTTGATGCAGTAGTAAAATTACCATTCCACATTCCGTTGTATGGAGACCATATCAGTTTGTTTCCGATTTTGGCAGCAATTGCAATTTTCTTCTACATGAAAATGACATCAGGAGATCAGCAAATGGCAGCACCTCAGCAGGAAGGTATGCCGGATATGGCAAAAATGATGAAAATCATGATTTATGTTTCACCATTAATGATGTTGATTTTCTTCAACAGTTATGGTGCAGGTTTGAGTTTGTATAACTTTATCTCTAACTTAATTACAATCGGAATTATGTTTGTAATTAAAAATTATATTGTGGATACAGATAAAATTCACGCTCAGATTCAGGAAAACAAATTAAAAGAGCCTAAAAAACAAAGCAAGTTTCAACAACGTCTTCAGGAAGTAATGGAACAACAAGAAGCAACAAAAGCTCAGAATAAAAAGAAATAAGTTCTTAAAAAAAATCTCGATTTATCGGGATTTTTTTATACCTGTAATATACTTTATAAAGTACAATTTCGTTTAAGCTTAAAATTGAATATATGATGATTTTAAAAAAAATAATATTCGGACTGGCACTATGGAACACTATCATACTAAGTGCCCAGGCAGACATCAATAAATTGGATGCCGACGGTAAAAAAGACGGTTTGTGGAAAGGAACCTATGAGGTTTCCAAACGTCCCCGATATGAGGGAACGTTTATACACGGAAAAGAATCCGGAATATTTAAATTTTTTGATGACACCAAAAGAGGCGATGTTGTGGCCACGCGCGATTTTACTGCTAACGATGGAAGTGCCTACAATATCTTTTACGATCAGAGTAAGAATAAAGTAAGTGAAGGGAAAGTCATTGGTAAAAACTACGAAGGCGAGTGGAAATATTACCATAAAGCCTCTAAAGTACTGATGACCACTGAAAACTATAAAAACGGAAAGCTGGAAGGCCTTAGAACTGTGTTTTATCCAAATGCCAAAATAGCGGAAGAGATAACCTATGTAAATGGCCAGAAAGAAGGCATCTATAAAAAATACGGGCAAAACGGGATTATACTGGAAAAGACTACTTATAAAAATAATCAGTACAATGGTGACGCTGTTTTTTATGATTCTGATGGATTAGTCGCTTCGGAAGGGAAATTTCTTAATGGAAAAAAAGCAGGAATCTGGAAGTTCTACTTAAAAGGAAAGCTCACCAAAGAAGTAAATATGAGTGATCCGAAAAGCAGTTATAAGGCAGATTCGAAGCCTAAGATGGAATAGATTTATAATAGTCCGCGATGCGGACTTTTTTTTTGCCACGAATTTCACGAATTCACACTAATTGTAATTCGTGGAAATTCGTGAAATTCGTGGCTGATTAAAAAGTAATTAAAAAAAGCAATAAGTTTTATCTACCACGGGATTATATAAACTAATCAAAACCATCACAATTATATAGAATTTGGCTTACCTTTGCACCCTTGTAAAAATATAAAAGAGTTAAAATGAAACGTGTAGTTGTTGGACTTTCCGGAGGAGTTGATTCTAGTGTTGCCGCTTATTTGCTGCAACAGCAGGGATACGAAGTTATTGGCCTTTTTATGAAAAACTGGCATGATGATTCGGTTACGATTTCGAATGAATGTCCGTGGTTGGAAGATAGTAATGACGCTCTTTTAGTAGCTGAAAAACTTGGAATACCGTTTCAAACTGTTGATTTGAGTGAGGAATACAAAGAAAAAATCGTTGACTATATGTTCAACGAATACGAAAAAGGAAGAACTCCAAATCCCGACGTGCTTTGTAATCGCGAAATCAAATTTGATGTTTTTATGAAAATTGCATTAAGTCTTGGTGCAGATTACGTGGCAACAGGGCATTATTGTCAAAAAAATGAAATCGAAGTTGATGGAAAACCCGTTTATCAATTAATTGCAGGAGCAGATAACAACAAGGATCAATCTTATTTTCTGTGTCAGTTATCCCAGGAACAACTGGCAAAATCATTGTTTCCAATTGGAGCGCTGACCAAACCGGAAGTTCGCGAAATTGCTGCCGAAATGGATTTGGTGACTGCTGAAAAGAAAGATTCTCAGGGACTTTGTTTCATTGGAAAAGTACGTTTGCCGGAATTCCTGCAACAAAAATTGCAGCCTAAAGAAGGTAAAATTGTTCAGATTGATAAAAACGATTCAATTTACAATATAGAAAAACCAATTGGCCTGTCTTTAGAAGAAGAATTGAAATTAGAAGCTCAGAAGCTAAACTATCTTCCGACAATGGGAAAAGTAGTAGGGAAACATCAGGGAGCCCACTATTTTACCATAGGACAAAGAAAAGGACTGAACGTGGGAGGGACCACAGATCCGTTATTTATAATTGCGACGAATGTTGAAACGAACACGATTTATACCGGTTTAACCAGTCAGCACCCGGGTTTATTTAAGAAAGCCC
Organism: Flavobacterium sp. LC2016-23; assembly: GCF_009674775.1. GTDB lineage: Bacteria > Bacteroidota > Bacteroidia > Flavobacteriales > Flavobacteriaceae > Flavobacterium. Next base: position 16,477 of record NZ_WKKE01000011.1, read on the forward strand.
TATTTATAGAAAAATCCGAAGTACACTGGATTCGCACTGATCTGGCTTTAAAAGTCGGAGAAAGTATGGAAGTGATGACCAGAATTCGTTACCGTCAGCCATTGCAAAAAGCAACGCTGTACCAATTTGAAGACGGAATGTATATTCGCTTTGACGAACCGCAATCTGCCATAACCGAAGGACAATTTGCAGCCTGGTATTTCGATAATGAATTAGTTGGTTCGGGAGTAATTTCTTAGCTTTATACTTTTTAAGAAGGTTTTGCCTTTAAAAAAGTAAACTATGAAATATAACTACCTCTTTTTGTTATTGTTACTTTCTTCTGCAATTTTTGCACAGGAAGAAGATGCCTGGGTGTATTTTAATGCCAAACCAAATGCACAAACGTATTTAGCTGCACCTTTGGACATGCTTAGTCAGCGGTCTTTAGATCGCCGTACAAATCAAAATATTGCCTTGAGCACAACTGATGCTCCGATAGAAAAAACGTATGTCAGCCAGGTAAAATTAAGTGCCGGAATTACGATAATGGCAAAATCTAAGTGGCTAAATGCACTCCATATTCGCGGAACTCAGGCGAATATCAATGCTTTAAAAAACTTAGCCTTTGTAGATAAAGTAGTTTTTGCAGATAAAACGTTAAATACGACTTCAAAAAAAGTACAAAACAATAAAAAGGCACAGACAAAAGATAAGTTCAAAACAGCTGTTAATTATGCTTACGGAACTTCCGCAAATCAGATACAAATGCTGAACGGTCAGGTTTTGCATCAGCAAAATTATACCGGATCCGGTAAAATAATTGCTGTTTTGGATGCCGGTTTTCCGGGAGTAGATACGGCTCAGCCCTTTCAGAATCTTATTAGCAATAACCAAATTCTGGGAGGATATGATTTTGTATCCCGAAATGATAATTTTTATACCGGAGATGATCATGGTACTATGGTACTTTCAACCATGGGAGGTTATAAAGAGAATGCTCTGGTAGGAACTGCTCCTGATGCTTCGTATTATTTATTCATTACAGAAAATGATGCTTCAGAAAACCCGGTTGAAGAATCCCTTTGGGTGGAAGCAGCAGAAAAAGCCGATAGTTTGGGCGTAGATATTATTACAACATCCTTGGGTTATTTTGAGTTTGATAATCCCAATTACAGCCATACTTATAGTGATATGAATGGAACAATCAATTTTATTTCCCGTGGTGCTGAAATGGCTTTTAACAAAGGAATTATTGTAGTCGCTTCTGCAGGGAATGAAGGAAATACAGCAGAGCCGCATATTGGTGGTCCTGCAGATGCAGTTTCAGTGATTACAGTAGGTTCTGTTACAGCTTCAAAAGTTAAATCGTCTTTTAGTTCGATAGGGCCAAGTTTTGACAATCGGATAAAACCCGATGTTATGGCACAGGGAACAGCAGCGGTTGTTTCGAATACATCCGGTTCTATTGTCACGATTAACGGTACCTCTTTTTCGTGTCCTATTATGGCCGGTATGATTGCTTGTTTGTGGCAGGCTTTCCCTTCTAAAACCAATCAGGAGATCAGACAGATGCTTCTCCAGTCTTCAGATCGATATAGCGCTCCGAACAATACATATGGTTATGGAATCCCAAATTTCGGAACTACTCTTGGGGTGGAGAATTTTGAGGTTCCTGTTTTTTCAATGTATCCAAATCCGGTAAAAACGACCGTTTCATTTTCATTTCCGGATCAAAGTACAGCCTCAGTAGTCATTTATTCTGTTTTAGGCCAAAAAATGATCGAGAAACAAATTACAAATCAAAATCCTGTGCTTTCTTTACAATCCTTAAAAAGCGGACTCTATTTTTATGTTTTTGATGCAGAAGGAATGCACAAAACCGGAAAGATCATTAAACAATAACAGCATTTTTGCATGAATAAAATCACACAACTTTTTAATATAAAATATCCAATAATTCAGGGAGGAATGATTTGGAACAGCGGTTATAAACTGGCAAGTGCTGTAAGCAACGCTGGAGGTTTAGGACTTATTGGTGCCGGTTCGATGTACCCGGAAGTACTGCGCGAACATATTCAGAAATGTAAAAAAGCAACAGGCAAACCTTTTGGGGTTAATATTCCGATGCTGTATCCGAACATTGAAGAAATTATGAATATCGTTGTGGAAGAAGGCGTGAAGATCGTTTTTACTTCGGCAGGAAACCCTAAAACATGGACTTCCTTTCTGAAAGAAAAAGGGATTACGGTAGTTCACGTAGTGAGCAGCAGTATTTTTGCCCTAAAGGCGCAGGAAGCAGGTGTAGATGCTATTGTTGCCGAAGGTTTCGAAGCAGGCGGACATAACGGACGTGATGAAACGACAACGTTGACGCTGATTCCGATGGTAAAAGAAAAAATCGACATTCCGATTATTGCTGCCGGAGGAATTGCAACGGGGAGAGGCATGCTGGCTGCCCTGATTTTGGGAGCCGATGGCGTTCAGGTGGGGAGTCGCTTTGCAGCATCTTTAGAATCCTCTGCTCACGATAATTTCAAGCAGACTATTGTAAAGGTGAAAGAAGGTGATACACAATTAACATTGAAAGAACTGGCGCCAGTCCGGCTGATCAAAAATAAGTTTTATAATGATGTTCAGGATTTGTATGAAAAGAGTCCTTCAAAAGAAGATTTAGTACAGCTCTTAGGCAGGGCAAGAGCCAAAAAAGGCATGTTTGAAGGTGACCTTGAAGAAGGTGAACTTGAAATTGGCCAAATTGCCGGAATTATTCATGAAATTCTGCCTGTAGAAAAAATTATTCAACAAATGATGGCCGATTTTGAAATTGCAAGCAAGGAAAAAGCTAAATTTGAGTTCTAATAGCCCCGAAATACACCATGAATACTTTACGTAACTATATATTATTTTTTTTTTTAGGACTTGGTTTGCAGCAAGCCTACAGCCAGTCTTATCGTTTTAAGACATCAGGTTTCAGCGTCTTAGAAAAAAACGAGAAAGGAAAATGGGGCGAATGGTCTGATCTTGACCTCGTCAACCTCTCTGTAATCCTGGATACAGATAAGCATCGCATTGTGGTATATTCCCAGGAAATTCAGCTTTTTAGGATTAGCGAATATATCGAACGTGAAGAAAATGATACCGATATTGTATATTCTTTTTTATGCAAAGACAATAATGGAAACGATTGCAAGCTCTCAATCATTACCCGAAAAAAACAAGACTACCGAAAGCAGCTTTACATTAATTATGACAATCAGATTATTGTGTATAATATTGTGAGTGCGTAGGATTTCATAAGTTTTAATCTATATGCAAACCCGACAGGTTTTTAAAACCTGTCGGGTTTGTGATATAAAAAAAACTCAGGACCTCAGTATCTCAGAACCTTAGCACCTTGCTTACTCAATATCCTTAATAAAATCATCATACTCCAGATAAAATAGTTCCAAAGCATTCATTTTTTCGAAAAAGAAATCAAAAATTGTATCCCAATTATTACGGTTGCTAAAACCTACCCCTTGTATTTCGGTCCAGATCCGGCTGATGGTTTTGCCGCTTTCAAGTGTATAATTTTTTTCGAAAACCAGATCTTTAATAAATTCCTCTTCGAGAATGTTTTTTAAGACTTCCAGTTTTTCAAAATAAGCAGTTCGTTTCTCGTCGCTTCGCTGTTCGATATCAATTAAAACCTGTGCTTTTTTATTGTCGACGTAAAATTTAAAAGAGAAATCTTTAATCTTCGTATCATAAAGAACCCATTTACGTGGATATTTTTCGGCGAAAGCCACCCAGAACTCTCTTTTTATTTTTTGTGATTCTTCTTTACTGTACATTTTTATGGCTTTGATTTTAGAAAGCTTGTAGAACCGCCTTTTCTAAACTATATTTATATTTTATTTGAAAGTACAAAAATAAACTTTGATTATGGATTTTCAGGATTTTTTGCAATATGTTCCTAATTTAATTCCAGTCGAACTGCCGGCGGTTTCAGCGCATATAAAAATGGCTCCCAAAGAACGTATAGAAGCCTTGAAAAATCTTGATTTAAAAGTAGAAAACCCACGTATTGCAGCGGTCATGATGTTGTTTTATCCAAAAAACAAAAAAACACATTTGGTTTTAATTGTTCGAAACGCGTACAATGGTGTTCATTCTTCCCAAATTGCATTTCCCGGTGGAAAATACGAAATTACTGATTTGGATTATAAAGAAACAGCCTTGAGAGAAACACAGGAAGAAGTGGGTGTTGCCCGGGATAAAATTGAAGTGATTAAACAGTTTACGCCAATGTACATTCCGCCAAGTAATTTTCTGGTGCACCCTTTTTTAGGTATTTCAAAAGAAGAGCTTTTATTTTATCCTGACATCAGAGAAGTTGCCGATATTATAGAATTGCCGCTGTCTGTTTTTTTAAATGATGAAATTATTGTCGAAACCACATTGTCAACCTCTTACGGGGATAATATTTTGGTTCCGGCCTTTAATATTCAAAATCACATGGTTTGGGGGGCAACTGCGATGATATTAAGCGAATTGAGAGATGTTTTAAAAGTAACTTTTGAAGGAAATTTGCAAAAACAATAAATTAACAATTTGATATTCATTAGGATAACCATTTGTCTTAGAAATTACTTATTACTATTGCCAAATGAATTATTTTTGTATGTTTGCGCCTTAACTAAAAAACACAATATACAGCTATGGGATTGTTTAAACGAAATCCTTTCGGACATATATTATTCATCAAGAAATGGTTAATCCGAATTTTGGGTGCCATGACGCACCGAAGATACAGAGGTTTTAATGATTTACAGATTGAAGGATCTGAAATCATCAAAACGTTGCCGGATACGAATGTTTTGTTTATATCCAATCACCAGACCTATTTTGCTGACGTTGTAGCGATGTTTCATGTTTTTAATGCGAGTTTGTCCGGTCGCCAGGATACGATTAAAAATATTGGCTATTTGTGGCAGCCAAAAATGAATTTGTATTATGTTGCCGCCAAAGAAACCATGCAGGCCGGTTTGCTGCCAAGAATTCTGGCATATGTCGGAGCAATTACCGTAGAAAGAACCTGGCGTGCCAAAGGAGTGGATGTTACCGAAAAACGTGAAATTAACCCAAATGATACTGAAAATATCAAAATAGCACTGGAAGATGGTTGGGTAATTACCTTTCCGCAAGGAACTACAAAATCGTTTAAACCGGTTCGTAAAGGAACTGCCCATATTATAAAACAGCACAGGCCAATCGTAATTCCAATTGTAATTGACGGCTTCCGTCGTTCCTTTGATAAAAAAGGATTACGAATGAAAAAGAAAGGTATTCTGCAATCTTTCATCATCAAAGAACCTCTTGATATTGATTATGACAACGATACCATTGATGAAATCGTAGAAAAAGTAGAATATGCCATAGAGCAGCATCCTTCGTTTTTAAAAGTTATTCCTGCAGAAGAACTAAAAGTTCAGGAAGAACTGAACCAAATGAGAAGATGGGACTACTAAATTTTAGATTTTGAAATTGTTTCATGTTTCAAAAAAATCTTAGAAACTTAGTACCTCAGAACCTTAGCTTCTTAAAAATTACAAATCTATTTTCTTCAGCTCTTTATAATTAGCGTACAATCTGCGTAAAAGTGTTCCGTACAATAATCTGTAAAAGCACCAGAACATCCCCAGAAAGGCTAAAGTAACCAGAAGTAATATTCCTCCGGTAACAAACATGGCTTTGCCGTTTGTGGCTATTTTTTCCCTCAAATAAGTCATATCCGGATTGTAAACAAAAGCAATGAAGAAACTGATAATCGAACTTATAACTGCCATTCCTAAATTGTACCAAACGTAATACTGAACCGTTTTTCGGGTTTTGAGAATACTGCTCATTAATAATTTGGTAGATTCAATCGTAGAAATCGTTTTATAATTTTTGTAGAAAAAGTATACAAAAATCAGTACTACTACATAATTGAAATAGTTTAGCACCTCAAGATAAAAAATCATTTCAGGATGTTTTATTTTGATTAACATTTCATCCGTGCTGAAAAAGAGGTTTGAAACCGTCCAGAATAAAATTTCGAGAATACTGATAATCAAAATCCACTTCACGATGGAAGAGGATTTTTTATGAATCATTTTATAGATTTCATTTTCTGAAATTTGTAGAAAAGAATCGGCATTCTTTTTCCAGTCTTTTTTTAGTAAATCCAGTTCTTTCATAATAATTTTTAAGGATTTAGTATTTTTTTAAGTTTCCCTTTAATTCTGTTCATTTTCACACGTGCATTCACTTCGCTGATTCCTAAGGTCTCTGCTATTTCCTGATAATCTTTGTCTTCTAAATACATAAAAACTAATGCTTTCTCGATGTCATTCAGCTGATAAACGGCTTTATACATCAGTTTAATCTGTTCTTCTTCTTCATAGTTGTAATCCACATCTTTTACAAAATGCTGATGACTTTCATAATCTACGGTAGATATGGTCCTTTTGGTTTTTCGATATAAGGTAATGGCTGTATTTAAAGCAACACGATACGTCCAGGTCGAAAATTTACTGTCGCCCCTGAATTTCGGATAGGCTTTCCATAATTGAATAGTAATTTCCTGAAACAGGTCTTTATGAGCATCTTCGCCAGCAGTATACAATCTACAAATCTTGTGGATTATATTCTGATTTGCCTGCAATTGCGCAACAAATGACTGTTCTAGAGTATCGCTCATAGTGTATTAGTGCTTATAAAAACTATTTTGTTACAAGTGGTTGTTATTTTTTTTCTTTTGCCCCGAATTTCACCAATTTTCCGAATTATGGTTTAGTCTCTAATGTAGTTACTAAGAATGTTTAAAAAAGTAAATTCATTTTTGTTTTATAAAATTCGTGCCATTCGTGGTAAACTTTTATATTTCCCTGGTTTTGTAATAATTCACCATCAGATCAATAAACTTACTATAGCTTTCCATTCCGTCTTTCTGATTGTTTGTCTTTAAAAAATTATCGTAGAGAAAATGAAAAGCTTTATCGATAAAAGTATCATACTGCATCCAGAAATCTTCGCTTTCCTGATAGTTTTTTAATATCCCGACATGCACCGTTTTCTTTAACTGATTAAAAATCTTTTCATTTTTAAAATGCCAGATTCCCAGGCAATAACGCAAAGCAAAACTGTAACCCGCATATTGGTAATATAAATTTTCATTTTTAACGGAAGCTAAAACGCCAATGAAATTACATTCATTTTCACTGGCAAATCCCATTTGGTGTGCCATTTCGTGATTTGCTGTCAGCGGGAAAGTATACATGGGAAGTAAATAATTTACCTGAGCTTCATTTGTAAACGGGTTGAGGTAACCGGCAAAACCCATATAAGTCAGAGGTACACTAAAAAGTGATTTTTTAACGCTTGGGATTTCATATTTAAAATAAGGATGCTCTTTAGCAAGGTTGTTATATCCGTTTAAGTTCATCCTGAAAATATCTTTTTGCGAATACGGAAAAACGATTTTAGCACTGTCATTTTTTGTGATCTGAAACTGAATTTCGTTGGTTTTAACGATTAGTTTTTTAGTAAAGGCTAATAATTCATCATCCGTATATTCTCTTTGAATTTTCATTTTTTCAAAAAGGGGCTCCCGGTAATAGTTAAATGCCCAGAGAAAATGGAAAAAAAAGTAAAGTACAGAAACACAGCTTAGCATTTTTAAAACATGATCTTTCCATTGTAATTTCCAGGTTTTTCGCGTTTTCCAAATCCATCGAAGCAGAAATAAAACCAAAACAGTATACAGGCAATCGCCAACTGAAAACGGAACTTTACCCAAAAGGATTCTTGAAAACTGAGAGATTTTCATATACAATCCGTTGCTGTAAAAACGTTCGGTGAATTCCGGGAAAAAGGGAAGGATTTTTAAGATGATAATCTGTACGAGAAGGAGTAAAGGTAAAATATATTTTCTTTTCACAATGTAAATTTTGAATACGTAAATATAAATGAATCTGAATTACCACTGAAAAAGAATTTAAACTTTGTAACTTTGGGACTCTTAATTGTTAAACTTCAAACAAAATATAATGAGTCAGGAAATAAGAAATCTGGAACCTAAAGCGCTATGGAATAAATTTGCCGATCTGAATGCCGTTCCGCGTCCGTCAAAGAAAGAAGAACGCGTAATCGAGTTCATAAAGAACTTTGGAAACAGCTTGGGTTTAGAAACTTTTGAAGACGAAATCCGAAATGTAATTATAAGAAAACCGGCTACTCCGGGAATGGAAAACCGTAAAGCGATTGTCATGCAGGGACACCTGGATATGGTGCACCAAAAAAACGCGGATACTGTTTTTGATTTCGAAACGCAGGGAATTGATATGTATGTAGATGGGGACTGGGTTCGTGCGCGAGGTACTACACTTGGTGCAGACAATGGTTTAGGGGTTGCTACTATTATGGCTATTCTGGAAAGCAAAGATATTCCGCATCCTGCTATTGAAGCTTTGTTTACCATAGATGAAGAAACCGGAATGACAGGAGCTTTAAATTTAAAAGGCGGAATTCTTCAGGGACAAATTTTACTGAACCTGGATACAGAAGAAGATGATGAGATTGATATTGGCTGTGCAGGAGGGATTGATGTAACGGCTACAAGAACGTATCATGAAGAAGAAGTTCCCGAAGGCTCTGTCGGGCATATTATTACCGTAAAAGGGCTAAATGGAGGTCATTCAGGGATGGATATCAATAAAGGTCTGGGGAATGCTAATAAAATCATGAATCGTTTGTTGTTTGACGCTTTTGAAAACTTCGGTTTGCAGGTAGCAGAGATAAACGGTGGAAGTTTAAGAAATGCAATTCCAAGGGAGAGTGTAGCAAAAGTCATTATTTCTGAAATGTTTGATGAAGCTTACATTTTTGATATGCAGGAAATCATCAACGACATCAAAGCAGAATATAAAACCACGGAACCCAATCTTTCTATTGAAATCGTAAAATGCGATTTACCAGAGAAAGTAATGGATTTAGGGGTTCAGGAAGGGATCATCAGAGCGATTTACGCCGCTCACAACGGTGTTTACAGAATGAGCGCCGATATGGATGATTTAGTAGAAACTTCAAACAATATCGCACGTGTTATCGTAAAAGAGGGTGAGATTTTAATTGGATGCCTGACCCGTTCTTCTGTAGAAACTTCAAAATTTGATTTGGCAAATTCATTGCGTTCTGCTTTTGAATTAGTAGGTTGTGAAGTGGAACTTTCAGGTTCTTACCCGGGATGGACGCCAAATGTAAATTCTGAAATATTGGAAGTCTTAAAGGACATTTACGAAAAACAAAACAACGAAAAGCCTAAAGTAGTGGCTTGTCACGCAGGTTTGGAATGTGGAATTTTAGGAACAAATTATCCGGAGATGGATATGATTTCGTTTGGTCCGACTATTCACGGAGCACACTCTCCAGATGAAAGAGCAAGTATTTCATCAGCTCAGAAATATTGGAAATTTGTATTGGAAATTCTATCGAATATTCCGGTTAAGTAATTAGTCTCAGTTTGCAGTCACAGTTTTCAGTCTAATAACTGAAAACTGCGACTGCCACTGAATACTAAAATTAATCTCTTTTAGGAGAATTTTTCTTCTCTCTCTTTTCTTCTTTTTTTTCTTTTGCAGTTTTAAGAGGTTCTTTCTTAACTGTCTTTTTTGCATCCTGACTCTTTGCCATATCTTTTAATATTAATTGTTTCTATTGTATATAGAGTAAATGTACACACAATATTTTAATTTGCTTCGAATATTATTTTAGAAAATCTCCGTCTATTATTAATAACTCAACTCCGTTGGCAGTTACAGAGCGATGTGAGCTTACATTATCAGAAACGATATAGCTCATTCCTTTGGTGAGTTTGAATTGTTGCCCATTTTCTAATTCACTAATGAATTCTCCTTCAAGGCAATGCACGATATGTCCTTTTTGGCACCAGTGATCGGCAACATAATTTTCAGAGTAAGTCACTTTTCTAATCCGTAAGCCTCCGGATTGTATCGTCTGCCAAAACGCTTTTCCGGTTTCCCCTTTATGTTCTGTTTTTGTAATTTCACTCCAGTCAATTGTTTGAAAAGGGATTGAAGGCATAATTATTGTTTTTTAAGTTAATATTTAAATAGCATTTAAAATAAAAAATCCCCAATTAGACAATTGAGGATTGATTTATAGTGGAATAAATTAATTTCGTTTTAATACTTTATATTGTTCATAACAGCCGCTTATGGCATCCATAATCTGGAGATCGTTAGCAGATTGAATAAAAGCATCTGAATAGTTACAGCGATGCATAATCTCAGGAATTTCATCTTTACTGATTCCTAATAATACCGCAACCGTTTCGCGATCGTATTTTGATTCCAAAAGATTTCGAACCGTATCATCTTTCTTCATTTCCTTAAGCTTCTTGAGTTCCCTGCCGTTTTTTCCAAAGAAATTATAAAGCATATCCGCCGGATTGAATATGGAGCCTAGTACTTTTCCAAAAGCGTTTGGAGAATATTCACCCGCTTCATACCCTTGTGTAAGGCCGGAAATACTATAACGATAGTTTTCTTTTGTTGGAATTAATTTGGAATCTACTTCAAGATAACCGGTCAGGTTAAAAGGAGCGATCACCACTTCTTCCAGTGCAATTGCTTTTTCGGTAAGCTGAATTCGGGTCACTTTATTTTTGATCCAGTCGTTGGTCACTCTGATTCTAAGAGACTGAAATCCCAAAATCGAGAAGTGCAACGTATCATTTACCTGTACGTCGATTTCAAAATATCCTTTTTCATCAGATTTTGCACCCCGTACTTTATTGGTATTGATAACATTTACACCCGAAAGCGGCTGTTTGCTGTTGTCATTAATAATATAGCCCGAAACTCTTTGCGGAATTGTAGACGGAGTGTCCTGTGCAAAACCAATGGTAGATAATAATGTAAAAAAGAAAACTGCGAAATATTTCATATCCTGATTTAAAGCACTAAAAGTAGTAAATCAGGATTAAATATTTCGCAGTCTCCGAATATAATTATCAGAAAATTAACAAAGGAAAGAAGTATTCTTTTAGTATTTAATCGAAAAGGGAATAAGGAAGATTTAAATTAACCCTTTGGGTGTATTTCACTGAAACTTTTATTTGCTATAAAAACAGATAGATAAAAGTGTAAATTGGAGTAAAACATCTTTATTCTTTTAGAAATCAATGTTATCCTGAGTGGAGTAGAATGTCATCCTGAGCGAAGTCGAAGGCTTTTTTAGTTTTTTAGAGGGAAAGAGCTTCGACTTCGCCCAGCGTGACACTAATTTTGAATCACAAGACTCGTCAATTCAAAGTAAAATTTTAATATAAAAAAATCCCAAATTCCAAGTATGTCTGGAATTTGGGATTTTGTATGTAAGATAATTGACTTATTAGTCTCTTCTTGGTCTTGGTGCATCACCAAAGCTTTCAGAACGTCTTGGAGCTCTTTCAGAACCACCTTCACTTCTTGGAGCCGAGCTTCTGAAACCGCCTTCTCTTTTTGGAGCAGATGAATTTCTGTCACTTCTGAAACCGCCTTCTCTTGGGGCAGCGTTTCTGTCGCTTCTGAAACCACCACCTGAACCTTCACGTCTTGGAGCAAAACTTCCTTCACGTCTTGGAGCAGAACTGCGTCCACCGCCTCCGCTGCTGCGTCCGTTATGGTCACGTCTTCCACCGCCATCATTTTTAGAAATTTCAACATTAATACGACGTCCTTCTAATTGTACGTTGTTTAATACTTCCATTACTTTTTCAGTATGTTCAGGATCAGTGTTAAAGAATGAGAAACCTTCTTTAACATCTACTTTGAAAACGTCATCACGACCTAAGTCTAACGTTTCTTTCAAATAATCTTTAAGAGACATCCAGTCGAAGTTATCTCTTGAACCAATGTTTACAAAATAACGAACTGCTCCGTTATTATTGAATTCTCTTGGCTCAGAATCACTTCTTTCACTTCTTTCACGTCTTTCTCCGGATTGAGCAGAAATATCTCTGTTCTTTTTGTAGTAAGCAATAAAACGGTTAAATTCTACAGATACCATTTTCTTGATCAGTTCTTCTTTCGATAAACCTTCAAGAACGTTATTGATTGCTGGTAAATAGTTGTCAATTTCGTGATCAACTTCAGTATCTTTAATTTTAGTGGCTAAATGTAGCAATTGAATTTCGCAGATTTCGATTCCTGATGGAATTGTTTTTTCTTCGAATTTTTGTTTGATGATTCTTTCGATAGAAGAAATTTTACGCAACTCACTTTTCGTAACGATTACGATAGAAGTTCCTAATTTTCCGGCTCTACCTGTACGTCCTGAACGGTGATTATAAGTTTCAATTTCGTCAGGAAGCTGGTAATTTACTACGTGAGTAATATTATCAACGTCAATACCACGTGCAGCAACGTCAGTTGCCACAAGCATCTGGATTTGTCTTCCACGGAAAGATTTCATTACACCATCACGTTGCGCCTGAGATAAATCTCCGTGCAATGCAGCAGCGCTGTATCCATCTTCAATTAATTTTTCAGCTACAGCCTGTGTATCTCTTTTAGTACGACAGAAAACCACAGAGAAAATATCCGGGTTAGCATCGGCTAAACGTTTAAGGGCTTCGTAACGGTCACGAGCATTTACTAAGTAAAATTCGTGAGAAACGGTTGCAGAACCTGAGTTCTTAGCTCCAACAGTAATTTCAACCGGGTCGCTCATAAATTGTTTTGCAATTCTGGCAACCTCTTGTGGCATAGTTGCAGAGAACAACCATGTACTTTTTTGGTCCGGAGTATCGGATAAAATAGATACGATATCCTCATAAAATCCCATGTTCAGCATTTCATCAGCCTCATCCAAAATACAGTAATCTATATTTTTAATGTTAACCAATCCTCTGTTGATCATGTCCTGCATTCTCCCCGGAGTAGCTACAATAATTTGTGCTCCTCTTTTAATGTCCCTAGCTTGCTCTGTAATACTAGCCCCGCCGTAAACTGCTACCACATTAATACCTTTCTCGTATTTTGAGTAGTTTTTAAGTTCGTTGGTAATCTGTAAACAAAGTTCTCGTGTTGGCGATAAAACTAATGCTTGTGTATTCCTGTTGTCAGCATCAATTTTTTGAATTAGCGGAAAACCGAAAGCTGCCGTTTTCCCTGTCCCTGTCTGAGCCAACGCAACCATATCTGTGTCTTTTTCCAATAATAGGGGAATCGCCTTTTCCTGTACCTCTGACGGATTTTCAAATCCTAGATCTAAAATCGCCTTCAGTAACGATTCATTCAATCCTAATTGTTCAAATTTATTCATATGTATTTTTAAAATAGGGTGCAAAATTACTGTTAATTATTCAGATAAACTAATGCAATTTTAAGATTTATGTATTTGTTATGATTTGATTATCAAAAAGTTATCTTTATCATGAAATCATTTTGATAAGAAAATGCAGAAAAATCAAAAAAAATACGTCGTGAAATATAAAATTTAGAGTTTAAAATGTTGTATTTAAAACAATTATTTTGTGGGGTTCAGGAAATCAATCAGTTGCTGAGTTGCTTTTGCACGATGACTGATTTTATTTTTAATTTCAGAAGACAATTCGGCAAAAGTTTCCGTATAATTTTCAGGCTGAAAAATGGGATCGTATCCAAAACCGTGACTTCCGGTTTTGTTCAAAGTAATGTTTCCTTTGGCAATTCCGGTAAAAAGATGCTGAGCTCCATTTAAATTTAACGCAATAACGGTCTTGAACTGGGCGCTGCGGTCTGACTGGTCTGATAAAGCATTTAAAAGTTTATCCATATTATCATTAGCATCGCGCTGTTCTCCTGCATATCGTGCTGAATATACGCCAGGTTCACCGTTTAAAGCATTAACCTCCAGTCCGGTGTCATCGGCAAAACAATCGTAACCGTATTTTCGAGTTACATAATCGGCTTTCAGGATTGCATTTCCTTCAATTGTAGCGGCAGTTTCCGGAATATCTTCATAGCAGCCAATTTCTTCAAGGCTCATTATTTTGATGGTTTCAGGAAGAATGCTTTGTATTTCTTTAATTTTATTTTTATTGTTTGAGGCGAAAACCAGATTCATGATTATAATATTTTAAAGTAATTTTTTCGATTATAAAGGCAATGGCAATTCCAAAAGTATATGCTAAAAGATCACTCCATAAAAATCCCTGCCCCAGCACATATCTGCCAAAGAGGGTTTTTCGGATTGCGATAATCCGGCTGTCCTGACAGAGCTGAAAGAATTCAATACTATAACAGATTAGTAAAGAAATAAGTATAATCTGGATTGCTTTTTTATCCATGAATAGTATTCGCACCAGTACATATATCATGGCAGCGTACAACAAATCTCCAAAACATAACGGAATCAGTGTGGTCTTTCTGGAAAGAATTCCGAGTGCGATTACTAAAAAAAATACGAGACCGTAATAAATTCTTAATTTTTTAAATTGCACGTTGTAACGGATTTGTGAGTGTTTCAGCAAGCAAAGATATAAAAAGAGTACAAAATAGTACAATTTTGGTCCCTGCAAAAGATAAAAGGGCTATAGTTCTTTTCTAATTTTCTAAATTTAGCATTCAAAAAAGAATACTATGAATAGTAACCCGAAATTTGTTTATTTCCTGTCCGCTTTTCTGTTTTTTGTAATGATAAGTCAGGCACAGGAAAAAAAGGAAACAAAATCATTTGATATAAAAAAGCAATTGGAGTATTGTGCGCTGCAGGCTTCAAAGACATTGGAAGTGATTCCGGACAACGGCACTTTTCCGAGAAGTATTCCCACCGGAAGCAAAGAGTGGAAATTCGTAGATTATAGAGATTGGACAAGCGGTTTCTGGCCGGGAGAATTATGGTATTTATATGAAGCGACAGGAGATAAAAAATGGGAAAAAGAAGCAGATAAATTCAGTCGTTTTCTAACGCCTTTATCCGTAAGCAAAGCAAACGACCATGATTTAGGTTTTCAGATTTTTAACAGTTTCGGGAATGGTTATCGTCTTACTAAAAATCCGGCATACAAAGAGATTATACTCAAAACTGCCGATACGCTGGCAACTCTTTTCAATCCGAAAGTGGGAACCATTCTTTCGTGGCCGCATAATAAATACGGGGGTCATAATACGATCATCGATAATATGATGAATCTGGAATTGCTTTTTTGGGCTTCTAAAAATGGCGGCAGTAAAAAATTATACGACATTGCGGTAAAACATGCCGAAACTACAATGAAGAACCATTTCAGACCGGATTATACCTCGTATCATGTTTTGGTTTATGATTATGAAACAGGCAAAAAAATAAAAGGAATTACGGCACAAGGATATAGTGATGACAGTATGTGGGCGAGAGGCCAGGCGTGGGCCATTTATGGATTTACAATGGTGTACCGGGAAACCAAAGACCCGAAGTTTTTGGAGTTTGCCCATAAACTGGCCCGCGTATATTTAGATAAACTGACTACCGAAGATCTGATTCCATATTGGGATTTTAATGTTCCCGGAATTTCAAATGAACCCAAAGATGCTTCAGCAGCGGCTATCGTATCTTCGGCACTTATTGAATTGAGTACTTACACTAAAGATAAAATTCTTAAAAAAGAATATGCAACGAAGTCAAAAAAGATGATTGTTTCACTTTCAGAGCATTATCAGAGTCAGGATGTCAATTCGGCTTTTTTACTTCATTCAACCGGTCATAAACCGGCCGGAAGTGAAATCGACTGCTCGATCAATTATGCTGATTATTATTACCTCGAAGCGCTTTTAAGACTTCAAAAACTGAAAAAATAAAAACAAAAACTTTTAAATTATGATTAAAAAATTAATCCAGATCCCATTACTTGTTCTTGTACTATTAACGATGGTAAGTTGTAAAAACACCAAACAAAAACTTCAGGAATATGTGACAACTTACAATAGCACGGCAGCAAGTTTTAAAGCAGATGATGTTACACTTACTACCGCAAGAGGTTATATAAATGATAACAAAATTGAATTGCGATTTGAAACCAACTTAGAACACAAAGAAGCAAATCAATTAAAAGCAAATACCTCATTTCCTAAGTTATTGAAGGAAATGATGCAGAAAAACCAAATTCCTAAAGAACTGGTAGCAGAAGGAGTTCAGTTTGATGCTTATTTTTTGGCTGATGACAATACCGTTTTTGTTAAAGAAGTAATTAATAAAGAATCCTTGCCTGGTTTTCTAAAATAATTTCAATAGTATAAAGGCCATTCCAAGTGTTTTGAGAGTGGCTTTTTTTTGGTTTTACGGGATGGATGTAACCGAATAATTTCTTTTGATTTTGTGGTGTATGTTTTGTTTTATTTCGTGTAATGAATTTGTAGTCAAATGATTACATGTTTTATTTTTGCAGGCTGAAGTTGTTTTTGTTTAAAAAGTTCATTATGTTTGAGTTAAAAAATAACCTAAAACATAAATATTTATGAAAAAAATTACTCAAATCGCATTTGCTTTTATTGTGATGCTGCTATTGATAAGCTGTAAAAATACCAAGCAAAAAATACAGGAGCATGTAAATACCTACAATAATTCTTCTTCAATCACAGGCCGTGGCATTACCGGCACAACCGCTAAGGCATTTCTAAATGACAATAAAATTGAAATTAGAATTGAAACCAATTTAGAAGAAAACGATACCAATAGATTGACGTACAAAGAGTCATTTCCTGATTTGCTGAAAGAAATGGTCAAAAACGATCAGATTTCCAAAGCGTTAATTGATGAAGGAGTAAAGTTTGATGTTTACTTCTTAGCCTATAATAATGCCATTCTTGCCCAGCAAATAGTGGATAAGGAAGAATTGGCAGTTTTGGAAAATGCAGGTGACTCTAAAGAAAAGGTAACTGCAAAATTGTAATTTTGAATGCTGAATTAGTTAAAAAGCCCCTTTGGATTATTCAAAGAGGCTTTTTTTTATCGTTTGGTAACATTTGTTAAAATATCCGGAAAATAAGAATCGGATAAATGACTAAATTCATCACCACGCATGAAGATATTAATGTCTACATCGGCGAAGCTCTTCTTGCCGGCTGCTGCGAGAAGTTCGTTAGCAGAATGCAGTGTGTTTTTATGAAAATGATATACCCGGTCTGACTTGTCGGTAACAACCAGACCTTTCATCAGCATTTTATTTTGAGTGGCCACTCCGGTCGGACATTCATTATTATGGCAACGCAGTGCCTGAATACAGCCCAGTGAAAACATAAAACCACGGGCGCTATTACACATATCTGCCCCTAAAGCGACAGCATGTAAAATAGAATAGCCGGAAAGTATTTTTCCACTGCCGATAATACGTATTTTATCGCGAATGTTTAAGGAGATCAGGGTTTTGTTTACGAAGATCAAAGCAGGTTCAAAAGGCATTCCCACACCATCGGCAAATTCTAAGGGCGCTGCTCCCGTGCCACCTTCGGCACCATCAACGGTAATGAAATCCGGGTAAGTATCTTCAGCAATCATTTCATTACAAATGGCCTCGAACTCAGCAGTGTTTCCAATACATAATTTAAATCCGATTGGTTTGCCATTGGATAACTGACGTAATTGTGCAATAAAACGAATCAGTCCTTTAATGTCTGAAAAAGCATGATGCCCGGGAGGAGAAAGAATCATTGTATGCGGTTCAACCCCTCTGATTTTAGCAATTTGTTCCGTGTTTTTTGCCGCTGGGAGTACACCACCGTGCCCTGGCTTTGCGCCTTGTGAAAGTTTAATTTCGATCATTTTAACGTTCGGAAGATTGGCTTTTTCCGAGAATTTCTCAGGGCTAAAATTGCCTTCAGCATCCCGGCATCCGAAATATCCCGTACCAATTTGCCAGGTTATATCGCCACCACCCGCAAGATGAAATTCAGTTAAACCACCTTCTCCGGTATTTTGATAAAAATTTCCTTTTTTGGCACCTAAATTAATGGCACGAACGGCATTTTCACTCAGCGAGCCAAAACTCATCGCCGAAACATTAAACAGAGAAGCTGAATAAGGTTGTTTGCAATCTTTTCCACCCACTAAAACACGCGGTAATTCTTCATTAACTTTCGCCGGAAAAATAGAATGTTTAATTCCTTCGTAACTATCATGATTTAAGTTTTGTTGTGTTCCGAATGGTGTACTGGAATCGATGTTTTTTGCTCTCTGATACACCATGGAGCGCTGGTTTCTCGAAAAAGGTTTTCCATCAGTGGATCTTTCAATGAAATATTGCTGAATTTCAGGAGCAATCATTTCAAACAGATATCGAAAATAGCCCAAAACAGGAAAGTTTCTTAAAATGGCGTGTTTGGTCTGAATGGTATTATAAATTCCAACAATCAGTAATATCGGTAAAATAATTACGAGTAAAAAACCGCGTCCTGTATAATAATAGACTGCAGCAACAACCAGAAACAATAAGAATCCGTAGAGGAAGAATTTTTTTCTCATGTTTTAAAAAAAAATTAAATAAGTAATAAATGTGGTAATTAGTTGAATCTTAAACGAACGTAAACGTGTTTAATGCCTTTTTTATCTGATTCCCTTTCGTCAATTTCAAGAATATCAGTTAGTGATTTCAACATGGGTGTTAGTTTGGAGAAACCATAGTTTCTGGGGTCAAATTCGGGTTTTTTCTTTACGATTAAATTTCCGACATCACCTAAAAATGCCCAGCCATCATCGTCTTCGATATCTTCAATGGTGGCTTCAATAAGTTCAATGGTTTGTTTGTCGATTTTGTGTAAGGCTTTTTCGGCAGGTTTTTCAATAGGTTTTTTAATGTCTGTTGTAACTTTTATTTTCTTTTTCTGAATGGCACCGTCTAAAACTTCAATATAAATAAAACGGTCGCAGGCCACAATAAACGAGTTGGGTGTTTTCTTTTCTCCGATACCTATTACTTTCATTCCGGATTCTCTTAAACGAATGGCCAGCCGGGTAAAATCGCTGTCACTGGAAACAATGCAAAAACCATCCAGTTTTCCTGAGTAGAGTAAATCCATAGCGTCAATTATAAGTGCGGAATCGGAAGAGTTTTTACCAACCGTGTAGCTGTATTGCTGAATAGGTGTAATGGCATGTTCCAGCAGGACGCCTTTCCATCCGTTAGAATTTGGTTTCGTCCAGTCTGCATAAATACGCTTGGTGGTTGGTGTGCCAAATTTGGTTATTTCTTCCATCATACCTTTGACATTACTGTACGGTACGTTATCGGCATCAATAAGAACGGCTAGTTTTAAATCTTTTGAGGTGCTTAAAGCCATTATATAAAGGTGTTATGATTTATGATATTTCTTTTTTAAAAAAGCATTTAAAATTAGTAAAAAATAAACAATTACGACTCTTTAAGCAGAATTTATAACAGGTATAAATTAGGTTTTGGTCTAAACCGGATGTTATTTTTGTAAGGTTTTTATCTTTATTAATGTTATTTTTTTGGAAAACTTTAACTAATAGTGGTTTTGAATTCGATTCATTTTAAATTATTATGATAACATGGAATAAATATTTATTTTTGCACGCTGTTTAAAATTAAAATTATTACATCATTATATTATGGTAAAAGATTTATTCGAAAGAATTCAAAACAATAAAGGGCCATTAGGAAAATGGGCTTCACAAGCTGAAGGGTATTTTGTATTCCCTAAATTAGAAGGAGAACTTGGTCCTAGAATGCAATTTGGTGGAAAGAATATTTTAAATTGGAGTTTGAATGACTATTTAGGTCTGGCTAATCATCCAGAAGTACGTCAGGCAGATATAGATGCTGCTGTTGAGTTTGGAGCAGCGTACCCAATGGGTGCCCGTATGATGTCAGGTCATACTAAATATCACGAGCAACTGGAAAATGAACTGGCTGCTTTCGTAATGAAAGAATCCGCTTATTTACTGAATTTCGGTTACCAGGGAATGGTATCTACTATTGATGCTTTGGTAACCAAAAATGATATCATTGTTTATGATGTAGATTCTCATGCCTGTATTATTGATGGTGTACGTTTACATATGGGAAAACGTTTTACTTACAAGCACAATGATCTGGAGAGTATGGAGAAAAACCTACAGCGTGCGACTAAAATGGCTACTGAAACTGGTGGTGGAATCTTATTTATTACTGAAGGTGTTTTTGGAATGCGAGGACAACAGGGTAAATTAAAAGAAATCGTTGCTTTAAAAGAAAAATATAATTTCCGTTTGCTGGTAGATGATGCACATGGTTTTGGTACACTTGGTAAAACAGGAGCCGGAGCAGGTGAGGAGCAGGGAGTTCAGGACGGAATTGATGTTTATTTCTCCACTTTTGCAAAATCAATGGCTAACATCGGAGCTTTTATAGCGGCAGATAAAGATATTATTGATTATTTGAAATACAATTTACGTTCTCAGATGTTTGCGAAAGCATTGCCAATGATTCAGACCATTGGTTCTTTGAAACGTTTGGAATTGTTGCGTAATCACCCGGAACTAAAAGATAAACTTTGGGAAAATGTAAATGCATTGCAAAGTGGTTTACGTTCAAGAAACTTCAATATTGGCGATACCAATACTTGTGTAACTCCGGTATACTTAGAAGGAAGTGTTCCTGAAGCAATGGTGATGGTGAATGATTTAAGAGAAAACTACGGTATTTTCTTATCGATCGTAATCTATCCTGTAATTCCAAAAGGAATCATTTTGTTGAGAATGATCCCGACCACTTCACACACTTTGTCTGATATCGATGAGACGTTAGTAGCTTTTGAAGCGATTCGTGAGAAATTAGAAAACGGAACCTATAAAGAAATTGCAAGCAGAACTAAAGTTGATTTAGACGCTTAATTTCAAAAGAATAAATTTCCTTAGTGGGAATTATGTAAAAAAATCCATTCTGATAGAGAATGGATTTTTTTTTATTTTCAAGTAAATTTATCTTAAAATTACTAAAACCAAATATTATGAAAAAACTACTCGTATTGACGATAATTACTTTAGCTTGTTTTACTGCCTGTAAAAAAGCACCTGAACCAGTAGAAATAGCGCCTGCCCCGCCGAAAGAAGCAGAAATTGCGGAACCTTCTGGGGATCAGTGTTATGTTTCGACTGCAAATAACAGTACTATTGAATTAAGTTTTAATGTGAACTCACATCAGGAAGTTAATGGAAAACTGAATTATGCTTTATATGGCAAGGATAAAAATGAAGGAACTATTATAGGGAATATGAAAGGAGATACGCTCATCGCAGATTATACCTTTATGTCAGAAGGAGTTTCGTCTGTGAGAGAAGTTGCTTTTCTTCAAAGAGAAAATACTTTTATTGAAGGTTTCGGAGATATCGTGAACACTAATAATAAAGTAACTTTTAAGGATAAAACGAAATTAAAGTTTGATCCGAAAGTGGTACTCTCAAAAGTGGATTGTAAAGTAGAGTAATCCTTAGAATATAAAAAAAAGCTCCATTCGTATAAACGAATGGAGCTTTTTTTTTGCAGTCTCAGTCTCAGTCTCAGTCTCAGTCTCAGTCTCAGTCTCAGTCTCAGTCTCAGTCTCAGTCTCAGTCTCAGTCTCAGTTTACGTTACTGTTAACTGAGACTGAGACTGAATACTTTTTTACAGGTTTTTTAAATATGTTTTTCTCCTGCAGTGAATTTTGGGATCAAAATTTTTCCACAGTAAATGAATGGCGGTGTTATCGGCCAACTCCGGTGTTCTGATACAATTCTGAATTCCCTTTTCTGAAAAAGTTTTAAAATATTCATCAAAAATAATGGCAGTAACACCTTTATTTTGGTAATCCGGATGAACTCCGATTAAGTAAAATACAACATCTTTACTCTTTTTTCTTGCGCGTAAAAGATGGATAAATCCAAATGGAAATAATTTTCCTTTTGCTTTCTGCAAAGCTTCGGAAAAGCTAGGCATTACAATACTAAAGGCTATCAGATTGTCATCTTTATCTACCACAAACTTAATGTATTCGGGATTGATGAAACTGATGTATTTCTTTTTGAAATATTCTTTCTGAACGTCTGAAATAGCGACAAACGAAGCGAGTTTTGCATACGATTCATTAAACAAATCAAACATTTTGTCCACATGGGGCATAATGTCTTTGGTTTTGGTGAATGTTAGCGATCGTAAACCGTATCTTTTTTTGATTAATTCCTGCGCTTTGAGGAAAAATTCAGGTTTTACATTCGAGAACGGAAATATACTTTCGATATATTCTTTTTCAGCCTGAAAGCCCAATTGCTCAAAATGAGTGACATAATACGGGTTATTGTACCACGTAATCATGGTTCCCATCTGATCATATCCTTCGGTAAGAACGCCCACTTTATCAAGGTTCGAAAAACCCATTGGTCCTTCTACATGTTCCAGATTGTTTTGTCTTCCTAATTCGTATACTTTCTCCAGCAAAGCTTTTGTCACTTCAATATCATCAATCACATCGAACCATCCGAAACGGACTTTCCTTTTATGCTGGTTGTTAACTTCAGACCAATTGATGATTGCCGTTATTCTGCCGACAATTTCATTGTTTTTGTAGGCCAGATAAAAATACGCTTCCGCATTATCAAAAGCAGGATTTTTGGTTTTATCAAATGACTCTAATTCATCAGCAATTATGGGGGGAACCCAATATGGATTGTTTTTGTATAATGAAAACGGAAATTTGATATATGCTGTTAATTCTTTTTTTGTTTTGGCTTCTTTAATTGTAATCATTAAATCGTCTTATAAAATATCTCCCGTAGAGATTTGGTTATTTATTTCTATTCGTACTTAGATTTACGTTTTCTTTCCTGTTCCTGAAAATCGGTTTCCTTTTTGTTTTTGGTACCTTTTGGATCTTTAGGGTCTTTTTTCTTGTCTTTTCTGGATTGTTTCTTGAACTCCATTTGGGCTTCCTTGTACTTGGTGTCATAACGCCATGACACACCAACTCCTCCATATAATATCGATGGCGTGCCTTTAAAGTTAGTACTTACGGAAGCATCAACCTGTAAATTGGGATTAATGAGGTAAGCAGCTCCGCCACGAACAATGGCATCACTGTAAAAATCACTTTTATACCCCTGGTTTTCAACAAAACCGGACCATTTATCATTGAAACCGTGCGTTAAAGTTAAAACATAACCATAACTGGGATAGTCTGTGGAAATATAATCGGCAATAATATTAGTCACAAAAACCCATTTTCCGCCTCCAAATTGATTTTGAGTGATCAAGGCTATTTTAGGCGAAATGCTGGACTCCGGAGAAAAAGAGTAAGGGTTGTTTTTACCGACAAAATTAGCTCCTGCAAAAACAGAAACTGCCGGTATTAACTGATGCCAGTCAAACCTGTGATTGGCTTTGTAACTGTAAATGTTTTTTGTCTTTTCGTAGTTTTTAAAAGGGTCATAAATTAAATACTTAGCTCCTAAAACGGTTTGCCTGAAATTATTTTTTTTGTAGTTGTTGTATGGCGTATCAAAACTTTCCATCTGATATTGTAAATCGAGAATGAATTCCAGTTTTTCAAGAAAGGCACCATATCTGAATGTTAAATCTGTACCAAATCCATTTGCATCATAATTTAATAAATCATGCTTTTCTTTTATGCCGTAAATCCCAATTTCTGCCTGGATAACAGATTTTCCGACCGCAAAAGCCGACATTGTTTCACCAGGACGGTTGGAGTTGATGACATCGGTATATTGTGCGAAAAAGAATTGTGGTGTAAAAAAAAGAGCGGAAATAAATAAGTTTTTAGCTTTTAACATAAACGTAATTTTTGATTAAAAAGTAATAACGCATTTCAAATGTACTATATTTTATTATTTATTTAAGATTGATATTTTAATTTTAAACAACGGATTTATTAATTTTGAAAAAAAATTATACAATTATGCAAGAAGCATCTTTTTCAGGTTTAATAAAAGCTATTTGTTACATCGTGGCTTTTTATTATATTTTTAAATTTTTAGCTAGAATCTTTTTGCCGGTATTGGTAAAAAAAGCTGTAGAAAAAGCAGGAGAGAATTTTCAGAGACAACAACAATATAGCCAGGATACTTCATGGCAAAAAACGCAACGCAATAATGATGAGATCATTATCAATACGGCGAATGCAAAAAATCCCCGTGAAACCAAAAAAGTGGGAGATTATGTTGATTACGAAGAAATAGATTAAGTTTGTGTCCTAAATAAAATAGGATTCATCATTTAACCAAACCTGCCTAAATTGAAAATAGTAAATAAGTTCTATCCGCACGCCCTTGTTGTATTGGGTTTTATTCTCGTTTCTTTAATTTATTTTTACCCGGTTTTACAAGGGAAACAAATTTTCCAGTCCGATATTGCGCAATATACGGGAATGGCTAAAGAGCAAAATGATTTTAGAGCCACAGAACACGCTGAGCCGTACTGGACGAACTCTGCTTTTGGCGGAATGCCGACTTATCAGCTTGGAGCCAATTATCCAAACGATTATGTTGGCAAATTAGACGATGCATTGCGTTTCTTACCACGTCCTGCAGATTATTTATTTTTATACTTCTTAGGTTTTTACGGATTGTTGTTAGTTTTAAAAACAGATCCTCTAAAAGCTTTTATCGGAGCAATTGCTTTCGGTTTTTCTACTTATTTAATTATTATTTTAGGCGTTGGCCATAATGCTAAAGCACATGCTATTGCGTATATGCCTTTGGTGATTGCGGGATTTATACTGGTTTTTCAGAAAAAATACATTTGGGGAGGTTTGCTCACCATGTTTGCGGTGGCACTGGAAATTAATGCGAACCACTTTCAAATGACCTATTATTTGTTGATCTTCCTGTTGATTCTTTCCGGCTATTTTGCTTTTAACTTCCTTAAAGAAAAAGAGTACAAGCCACTTTTAATTTCGTTTGGTGTTCTGGCAGCAGCGGGAATTTTTGCTATTGGAGCTAATGCTACTAATTTACTGGCAACAAGCGAATATGCTAAATTCAGCACACGAAGTAATAGTGAACTGACCTTTAATCCTGACGGAACTAAAAAAGTCAATGAGAATGCGCTAAGCCATGAATACATCACGGAGTACAGCTACGGAATTGCAGAAAGCCTCAATTTGATTGCACCACGGCTTTTTGGTGGTTCTAACCACGAAAATGTAGGAACCGATAGTCGTATGTATTCTTTTATGACGGAGCAGGGAGTTCCATCTGAACAGGCGCAAGATTTCGTATCCGGAATGCCTACATATTGGGGTGATCAGCCTATTGTTGCAGCTCCAGCCTATATTGGAGTAGTGGTTTTCTTTTTAGGCGTTTTAGCGTTATTTATTGATGACAGAAAAATAAAATATGTTTTCCTTTCAGGGGCATTGGTGGCATTAGTGCTGTCATGGGGAAAAAATTTCTCCTTATTAACTGACTTTTTTATCGATTACGTTCCGATGTACGATAAGTTCAGGGCAGTCTCTTCAATTCAGGTTATTCTTGAATTGTGCTTTCCGGTACTTGCGGTTATGGGATTACAATCGTTTTTTAAAGCCAAAGACGAACCTAAACTACAGCAGAAAGCGCTGGTTCAGACCGGAGCTTTCGGACTTGGAGTTTTACTGATTTTAGTTTTTGCAAAAAGTATGTTTCATTTTACAGGAAGCAGCGATGGTTATTTCCTGGAAAGTTACGGACCAGGTTTTGTTGATGCGCTAAAAGAGGACCGAATGAGTTTGTATTCTGCTGATTTATTACGTTCAGGTTTCTTTATCGTGGTTACTTTCGGAATTTTATGGTTGTTTATTAAAAATAAATTTTCACAAAATACGACTTTAATCATCGTAGGTCTTTTGATGATTTTTGATTTGTTTTTTGTCGATAAAAAATATGTTTCCGCTAAAGATTTCGTGAGTCCGGTACAAATTGCTGCGCCTTTTCAGGAAACACCTTCTGATGCTCAGATTTTAAAAGATACCACACATTACAGGGTTTTTGAAGTCAATGGAAATATGTCCAGCGCCCGTGCTTCTTACTTTCATCATTCCTTAGGTGGTTATCATGCGGCAAAACCAAGAAGAATACA
Source organism: Flavobacterium sp. LC2016-23 (assembly GCF_009674775.1). Classification (GTDB taxonomy): domain Bacteria; phylum Bacteroidota; class Bacteroidia; order Flavobacteriales; family Flavobacteriaceae; genus Flavobacterium. The sequence continues at coordinate 42,546 of NZ_WKKE01000011.1, forward strand.
GCAATTGTTTGATTACCAAATCGCCAAAAACAATATGGAAGTTCTGGATATGCTGAATGTGAAATATATTATCCAGATGGATAAAGAAGGCAAAGAATTTCCGACCGTTAATCCTAATACGAATGGGAATGCATGGTTTGTAAGCAACGTAAGACTTGTAAACAAACCGGACGATGTCATGAAAGCTTTAGATCACCTTGATACTAAGAAAGTTGCCGTTTTTAATGTTCGTGAGCATGAAGGTAAATTTAGAAGTGCCCGTTTAAAGAAACAATGGGATACCACCGGAACAATTAAAGTGGTAGAATACAAACCTAATTATATCAAATATCAGTCGGATAACGGAAAAGACGGTTTGGCTGTTTTCTCTGAAATGTACTATAAAAACGGCTGGAATGCTTATATTGATGGTAAATTAACCGATCATTTCCCTGTAGATTATGTGCTACGAGCAATGGAAATTCCCGGAGGAAAACACACTATTGAGTTTAAATTCGAACCACAGGTGGTAAAAACAGGAAGTACAATCACACTGATAAGTACGATAGGAATGTTGTTGTTACTGATTGGCGGGGTTTATTTTGAAATGAAAAAGAAGAAAGAATAGAAACTTTAATTTACTGACAAATTCATTTAGTATCTTTGCAGATGTATTTTAAAGACTGAACAATGAAAAAAAACGTGTTAAGTTTTGGTACTCCAAAAGAGTTGGAAGCTAAAAGAACAGCTGAAATAAAATCTCTTTCTTATTTGGAAAGATTAGAGCGATTAATGGCAATTATTGAAGTTTCTTATACTTTAAAAATGGCTACAGTAATTCAATCTAAGAAACGATGAATGAGCAAATAGTTGCTATATGGAATAGTTTTTTCGAAAATAAAGTTAAATATATAACTATTGGTGGGTTTGCAGTAAACATATATGGATACAATAGAAACACTGGAGATATTGATATTTATTTAGAAGATACCTTTGAAAATCGCGTTAATTTAAGAAAGGCGTTAAAGTCAATTAATTTAGGAGATTTTGAAACTATAGAAACTATGCAATTCATTCCTGGCTGGACTGATTTCAGTTTAAATTATGGTCTTAGACTGGATGTTATGACTACAGTAAAAGGTCTGGAAGACAAATCTTTTTCTTCATTATTAGAAGATGCTACAATTGTAATGATAGGCGAAACTCCCGTTTATTTTATTGATTATGATAATTTAATTATTGCTAAAAAAGCAGCCAATAGGCCTAAGGATATTTTAGACATTGAGGAATTAGGTAAGGTAAATAATAATAGATAAAAAAAACATACAATTTGCAAGAGCAGGCTTCTCAGAAATTAAATAAGTTGGAACAAAAAAAACTCTTAATCATTACCTACTATTTTCCACCTGCCGGAGGTCCTGGTGTGCAGCGTTGGTTAAAATTTGTAAAATATTTGCCTGAATTTAATGTTCAGCCTATAATATATGTTCCGGAAAACCCCACTTATCCTATAGTAGACGAGGGGTTGGTAAGTGAAGTTTCGGATCAGGTAATTGTCCTGAAAAATAAAATCTGGGAACCTTATCAACTGGCTTCTGTTTTTTCTAAAAATAAAACAAAGAAAATCAGTTCAGGAATTTTTCCTCAAAAGAAAAAACAGACCTTTTTAGACAAAACCTTCCTTTGGGTTCGTGGCAATCTTTTTATTCCGGATGCGAGAGTTTTTTGGGTAAAGCCTTCGGTTGTTTATCTGGAAAAATATATCAAAGATAATAATATAGATACCATTGTAACCTCGGGACCACCGCATAGTCTGCATTTAATTGGTTTGGAATTAAAACAAAAACTAAACGTAAAATGGCTGGCAGATTTTCGTGATCCGTGGACCACAATCGGATATCATAAAGCACTGCGCTTATCTTCTTACGCGGCTAAAAAACATAAAAAACTAGAATATAAAGTACTTAATTCGGCCGATACCGTAATTGTTACGAGTAAAACGACCAAAACAGAGTTTGAGGCCATTACCAGCAAACCAATTACGGTGATTACCAATGGTTATGATATCGAAAATGTAGAAAAACAGACTTTAGATACCAAGTTCACGCTGGCGCATATCGGTTCTTTTTTATCCGATAGAAATCCTGAATTTTTATGGGAATCATTGGTAGAATTACTGTATGAAATTCCGGATTTTAAATCTCACTTAGAAATTAAGTTAATCGGCGCCGTAAGTCAGGAAGTTCTCGATGCTATTGATCAGCATAAACTCAGGGATTATTTGAATCTTTTGGGCTATGTTTCACATCGTGAGGCCATTGCGCATCAGAAGAAGTCACAGGTCTTATTGCTAATCGAAATCAATTCGGAAGATACCAGGAGTATTATTCCCGGAAAATTGTTTGAATATATGGTATCAAATCGTCCAATAATTGCGATCGGCCCGCAAGGTTCTGATTTTGCAGCTATTGTAAAAGAAACAAATACGGGCGTATTTTTTGATTATTCTGAAAAAGAGAAGTTAAAAAGTGTAATTTTGGATTTTTATAATCAATTTCTGGAAGGAAAATTACAAGCGAATGGTGTTGGTTTACAGCAATATTCAAGAAAAAATCTGACTGGGCAATTAGTACAGTTGATTCGTTAAATAACAATTTCAAAAGACCATAATAATTTCAAAAATCACAGGCGGTTAGAAAATCAAAACCTAAACGCTGCAATATAAATTCTGCAATCAAAATATGGGTATTGTCTTAAATCAGTCTTTCAAAAACACCATTATTACTTATATAGGCTTCGCTATTGGAGCGATCAATACACTTTATTTGTATCCGGTTTTTTTAGGAGCTACCTATTATGCCTTAACGAATTATATTCTTTCTGCTGCAAATGTTATTATGCCCTTGTTTGCGATCGGAATGCAAAATACATTAGTTAAGTTTTACTCACAATACAAAACGGAAGCAGAAAGAGAACAATTTCTCTCGTTTACGGCATTGTTTCCTATCCTGATGTGTATTCCGTTGGGAATTGTTGGTTTGTTCTTCTTTGATGATATTACAGCTTTTGTTTCTAAGGAAAATCCTGTTGTAAAAGAATTTATGTACCTGATTCCGTTTATCGGAATCTGTATGGCGTATTTTGAGATTTTTTATGCCTGGGCGAGGGTGCATATGCATTCTGTCTTTGGCAATTTTATTAAGGAAGTCGGGCTAAGGTTATTTTCTACTTTTGCATTGGTTGGTTTGTATTTTAAATGGATTACACTTATTCAGTTTGTATATGTAACGGCGGTTATTTATTTCGTAGCCTTTATCGTGACAATGTTTTATGCTTTCTATGTCAAAAAACCGAATTTTCAAATCAATATCCCTAAGAATGTAAAAGATGTAATGGAGTATACGTTCTTTATTATTTTATCGGGGAGTGTAGCCAATTTACTTTTAGACGGAGACAAACTTATGCTGAATCAGTATATGAAAATTGAGAACATTGCGTATTATTCGGTCGCGACTTACATCGCGCTGGTTATTTCGGTTCCAAGCCGTGCCATGCACCAGATTGTATATCCTATTACGGCAAAATTAATGCATGAAAACAAACACGACGAATTAAATTCATTATATAAAAAAACATCCATAAACCTGCAGTTTGTGGGTGGATTTGTAATGCTTTGTATTTTTGTCAATATCAACCAATTATATGAATTGGTGCCGAAAGAGTACAGCGGAGGAATCCCGGTAGTATTTATGATTGGAATATCCAAGTATTTCGATTTGATTTTAGGGAATAATAATGCTATTATTTTTAATACTAAATATTACCGTATGGTTTTGTATTTAGGATTATTGTTGGTGTTTTTAACGTTTGTTCTAAACATGATTTTTATTCCAATTTCGGGTATTTTAGGTTCGGCCTTTGCTACTTTATTGTCTATTACCTTATACAGCCTGGCTAAATTGCAGTTTGTGGTTAAGAAGCTTCATTTGTATCCTTTTACCAGGCAAACCATACACTCTGTTTTGATCACATTTGCTTTATTCCTGCTATTTTATTTCTGGGAATTTCCTTTTTATCAGCTGATCAGCATCGCATTGAAATCTGTTTTGGTAACTATTCTTTATGTTTATCTGAATTATAAATTTAATATCTCTCCGGAGATTAATCAGGTAATCAGAGGTCTTTCAAAAAGAATGGGAATTAAAATTTAAAAGACTTTGTAAAAAAAACGTAAGAAAACTTGAATCCTTTGGTTTTTTACTAGTTGTCAGGTTTGATTATTGGTTACAATGTACTTCTGAAAAGAAATCTATAAGAGATTGACTGAAACGATCCTAAGACAGATCGGAACAGAATGAACCTGTTTTTTCAACTAAAAAGCAGTTTATATGGTTTTTATGTATGTTGTCAAATAAATATCATAAGAAAATAGCTTATAATATTTGTTGAGGGCTTATTTTCCGTTTACATCAAAATATTCAGAATTTATTTCCTACCGCAGAATTACAGATTATGTCCCACATTATAGTGGGTTAAAGGATGTAACCACAACAACAATTCCTGTAAATCATTTAAAAACTGGTTGTGTAGCGACGGTTTTAATATCAGAATAAAAGCTAAGTTGTTGATATTCTTTATAAATGCGTAAAATTTAACATTTTTTTTTTTTGTTATTTGATTAATAAAAATTAAATTTATGTAAGAATTTGATATTACTATTCAGATCTAATAGAAAATATCTTAAAATATGCAATAAAAGTAATTTTATGTTGTTTGCTTATTATGGAGACCCCTATCCATATCAGAAGAAAAAATTAACATTTATACACTACTATTTGGATTAATTTAATCTGCCAATTATGAAAAAGAATAAACTTAGTAAGGAACAGAGCTTTCAGATATTTTCCAGTATGATATCAAAGAAAGTGCGTAATGGTTTTACGTTAGAAGAGCGAAACGATGAATTTCTTTTTGCGGTTCTCTCAAGGGGGGGGAAAGTAGTCAATCACGGTTTGAATTTTATTATTTTTTGTCTGACTTTAGGATTATGGTCATTTGCATGGCTGTATCTTACCATAGAGGCCTCAAAGCAGAAAAAAATATTAGTTGCAATTGATGAAGATGGATTACCTTTTGAAGAAAGGTGTTTAGTAGCTTAATACAAGCTAGTAAGAAATAAAGCGGCCAGAAATAATAGGATTTCTGGCCGCTTTATTTTTTTTATGAGAATGAGAAGTTACAATTTGTCTTTCAGATAAACACCCGTAACGGATTCTTTTACTTTCACAATATCTTCCGGAGTTCCTACAGCTAATAAATGCCCTCCGTTTTCTCCTCCTTCAGGCCCTAAATCAATAATCCAGTCGGCACATTTTATAAGATCAAGATTGTGTTCAATCACGATTATAGAATGGCCTTTTTCTATTAAGGCATCAAACGAAGCGAGCAGCTTTTTAATATCGTGAAAGTGTAAACCAGTTGTAGGTTCATCAAATACAAACAAGGCTTTGTCTTTGGTGGCTCCTTTGACTAAAAAGGAGGCCAGTTTAATACGTTGTGCCTCACCTCCCGACAGCGTAGAAGAGGATTGTCCTAACTGCACATATCCTAATCCTACATCCTGTAGAGGTTGTAGTTTTTGTGTAATCTTTGCCTGTTTATTTTTTTCGAAAAAAGCAATGGCATCATCAATAGTCATGGTTAGAATATCATTGATGTTTTTGTCATCAAAAGTGATTTCTAAAACTTCTTTTTTAAAGCGTTTGCCTCCGCAGGTTTCACAAGGTAACTGCACGTCGGCCATAAAGACCATTTCGACGTTTATGGAGCCTTCTCCTTTACAGGTTTCGCAACGGCCTCCGTCAACATTAAAAGAAAAATGTTTGGCCTGATAGCCTCTTATTTTAGATAATTTTTCTTTGGCATACAAATCACGAATATCATCATACGCCTTGATATAAGTAACGGGATTTGATCTCGAACTTCTTCCAATTGGATTCTGATCTACGTATTCGATGTGTTTAATCTGAGAAAAAGAGCCTTTTATTTCGCTAAACTGACCTGCTTTTTCTGCAGCGTTTTCAAGCTTTTTCTGCATGGCAGGAAAAAGTATCTTTTTGATGAGCGTACTTTTTCCGCTTCCTGAAACTCCTGTAATTACAGTTAAGACATCCAGAGGAAAAGTAACATTGATATTTTTCAGGTTGTTTTCCCTCGCGCCAATAATTTCAATATGATTTTTGAACTTTCTTCTCTTTTTGGGTACGGTTATTTCTAGATCGCCATTTAAATATTGGGCTGTTAAAGAGTCCGATTTTAGTATTTCATCATAAGTACCCTGAGCTACAAGATGTCCTCCATAAGTACCAGCTTCCGGACCGATATCGATAATCATATCAGCAGCTTTCATGATATCTTCGTCGTGTTCTACGACAATAACGGTATTGCCTAAATCACGAAGCGAAAGCAGCACTTTTATCAATCGTTCAGAATCTTTGGGGTGAAGTCCGATACTTGGCTCATCTAAAATATACATAGATCCTACCAGGCTGCTTCCCAGAGAGGTCGCCAGGTTGATTCGTTGTGATTCTCCTCCCGAAAGTGTGGCAGAGTTTCTGTTTAAGGTAAGATAATCCAGACCCACTTCTGTCAAAAACGACAGACGATTATTGATTTCGATCATTAAACGTTTTGCAATTTGCTGCTCGTAAACGTTTAACTCAATATTTTGAAAAAAGGTAACCAGGTTTTTGATCGGTAAATCGACTAAGTCGGAAACTGTTTTGCCATTTATTTTTACATAAGATGCTTCAACCCGTAAACGTTTTCCGCGACAGGCATGGCATTTTGTTTTCCCACGGTAACGGGACAACATCACGCGATTCTGAATCTTGTAATTTTTTTCTTCCAGTTCCCTAAAGAAATCATTAAGGCCCTGAAAATACTGGTTTCCTTTCCAGAGCACCTCTTTTTGTTCTTCAGATAATTCAAAAAAAGGCTTGTGAATCGGGAAATCAAATTTGTAAGCATGTTTGACCAGCTCATCTTTGTACCAGCTCATACTGTCGCCTCTCCACGGATAAATAGCACTTTCGAATACAGAAAGCGAAGTATTCGGCACAACCAGGTCAGCATCAATGCCGATGATGTTTCCGTAACCTTCGCAAACCGGACAGGCACCGTAGGGATTGTTAAAACTAAATAAGTGAACATTAGGCTCTAAAAACGTAATGCCATCCAATTCAAAATTATTAGAATACGAAAAACGTTTTTCTGCGTTTAATTCCTGTAAATAACAAATTCCTTTTCCTTCAAAAAAAGCGGTTTGTACAGCATCTGCGAGACGGTTATAAAATTCTTCCTCTTCTTTGACCACGATTCGGTCTATAATAAGCAGGATATCTTTATTGTCTAACTGATGAAGATCTGCTGTTGTAAATTCGTCAAGACGAATCATTTCGTTATTGACTAAAATACGGGCAAAACCTTGTTGTAAAAGGACCTTTAGTTTGTCTTCAAGCTGTCTGCCTTCTTCCAGGTGAATAGGTGCCAGCAAAAGCCATTTACTGTCTAATTCTAATGTTTTTACATCAGAAACGACATCAGAAACCGTATTCTTTTTAACTTCCTGACCGGAAATCGGGGAATACGTTCGCCCAATTCGGGCAAACAAAAGTTTCATATAATCGTAGATCTCAGTCGAAGTTCCTACTGTAGATCTTGCGTTGGTCGTGTTTACTTTTTGCTCGATTGCAATTGCCGGAGCGATTCCTTTGATATATTCTACTTTGGGTTTGTCTAAACGCCCCAAAAACTGACGTGCGTATGAAGACAGGCTCTCCACGTAACGACGCTGCCCTTCAGCATATAAAGTATCAAATGCCAGACTCGATTTTCCGGATCCGGAAAGCCCTGTAATGACAACAAGTTTGTTTCTGGGAATCGCTACATCTACATTTTTTAAGTTATGTACTTGTGCTCCTTTAATGATAATATTATGTTTCGGGTCGAGTGTAGAAAGGTCAATTTGCATAAAAAAAGTCAATTTCTACAAAAGTAATCAATTTTGAATTGAGTTTGGTTAAAGCTATTGTTCCAAATTTTAACTAATTGTTCTAAAATTGCCATGTTTTTGGCATTGTTCTTTTTTTTACTAAAAATTGGTTATTTCAATATAAAATAAGTTATTTTAGAACTGTTTTTATACTAAATTAATACTATTGCTAAACTTGAAAACTAAATTTTCTATACTTTGCTTTTTAATCAATGTATTCCTGTTTTCTCAGGAACTTCCACCCATTGTAAAATACCCGTCAACGGTTTACGGGGCCGGGAACCAAAGCTGGATGATCTCGCAAGATGAACAGAATTACCTCTATTTTGCCAATAACGAAGGCCTTCTCGAATATAACGGGAACAATTGGAAATTATATCCCACTCCCAATGAAACCATCATGCGTTCCGTGAAAGTAATCGATACTAAGATTTACACGGGTTGTTACATGAATTTTGGCTACTGGACGAGGCAGGCAAACGGTAAACTGAAATATACCTCGCTAAGCGATACCATCAAAGCTCAGATTCTTGATGACGAACAGTTCTGGAACATTTTAAAATACGATCAATGGATTTTGTTTCAGTCCTTAAGCAGAATTTATATTTATGATACCAAAACGAAAAGCTTTAAAATTATTTCCCCTAAAAACGGTGTTATAAAATCGTTTAGTACTAAAACCTCTATTTATTACCAGACCATAAATGAAGGTCTTTTTGAAATAGAAGCCGGAAAAGGAAAGCTGATTTCCGATCATCCTGCTTTAAAGAAATATACAATTGTCAATGTCTTTGCCCTTGATGACGGTTTGCTGATTCAAACCCAGCTGGATGGGTTTTATAAACTTTCGGGAACCACTTTAACGCCCTTTCGAACCGCTGTTGATACGGAATTAAAATCGAGTTTTGTATACAGCAGCCAGCGTCTTCAGGATGGCAGTTATGCGCTGGGCACTGTTTCTAACGGTGTTTTTATTTTATCAAATGAAGGCCGGTTAAAGTATCATATTTCACAAAGTAAAGGCCTGAGCAACAACACAGCTTTGTCTTTGTTTGAAGATAAAGACCAGAACGTTTGGGTTGGCCTGGACAACGGAATCAATTGCATTAATCTCCAGACCCCTGTGCATAGTTTTACTGATGATACAGGAGTCTTAGGAACCGTCTATGCTTCGATCGAATACAACGGAATATTGTACGTTGGAACGAATCAGGGCTTATTTTGCAGAAAATACCAGAGCAATGAAGCTTTTCAGTTTATAAGCGGAACAAAAGGTCAGGTGTGGTCGTTGTTTGTTTACGATCAGACACTTTTTTGCGGACATGATTCGGGAACTTTTAGTATTGACCGTACCACAGCAAAAAGTATTTTTTCGGGTTCCGGCACCTGGAAATTCGAACGGGTACCTAATGCTGAAAATCAATTGTTACAGGGGAATTATTATGGAATTTCGGTTTTGGAAAAAACAGGAGATGAATGGAAGTTTAAAAACAAAATAAAAGGCTTTGATTATTCGTCGCGTTATTTCGAAATCACTAATGATCTTGAAGTGTATGTAAGCCATGAATACAAAGGGATTTTCAGGCTAAAACTGGATAAGGGTCTTTTAAAAACCAGTGGATTCTATGCGTATTCATCTCCAAAAAAAGGAAAAAATGCAAGTCTTACCAAATTCAATAATTCGATTTATTACGCCTGTAAGGAGGGAATTTTTAAATTAAATTCAAATTCAAAGCAATTTGAAAAAGATGCCTTGCTAAGTTCCATTTTCGAGAAAGACGAATATACATCGGGTAAATTAATTGTAGATGATTCGAACCGGATCTGGCTTTTTTCTAAAAACTACATTCATTATTTCTCTGCCAGCAAACTGAGTAACCAGTTAAAACAAAATATCATTCCGATTCCGTCTTCCTTAACCAATTCGATGCTGGGTTTTGAGAATATCAGGCAAATTTCAAAATCGACATATTTAATAGGAACTACCGATGGATATTATATGCTGAACATTGATGATTTAAGTTTTAAAAACTATAATGTTTCTATTTCCGAAATTTCAATCAATAAGCAAAACCAAACCTTAAATGATGTTGCTCTAAATAAAGAAGGAAGTTTTAAATCGACAGAAAATAATATCACTTTAAACTACACCGTTCCGGAGTATAATAAATATATCAATACCGAATATCAGTATCTTTTAGAAGGGTTTCAAAATGACTGGAGTGAATGGAGCACGAAATCTTCGGTTAATTTTAAAAATTTGTCACCGGGGAAATACACTTTCAAAGTAAGAGCGAAATATGCGAATACCATTTTACAAAATACCGCAGTCTATACGTTTGTGATTTTAAAACCATGGTACCTGACGAATCTGGCCTGTTTTATTTATTTTCTGCTGATCCTTGTTCTTGCGCATTTTATTAACAAGTCATACCGTAATTTCTATCAGAAACAGCGAGAGAAATTAATTGAAGAAAATAATCTTTTATTGGAAATAAAAGAGCTCGAAAACGAACAACAGCTCATGAAACTGCGAAACGAACAATTGTCCCAGGATGTGGACAATAAAAACAGGGAGCTGGCCGTTTCGACGATGAGTCTGAACAGTAAAAATGAGCTGCTGGCCTTTATTAAAGAAGATTTAAAGAAAACGACTCAGGATGACAACAAAAATATCAAGTCGGTAATCAGAACCATCAACGATAATATCACGGAGGAGGATTCCTGGAAAATCTTTAAAGAAGCTTTTGACAGCGCCGACAAGGATTTCTTAAAACGAATCAAACAAATCCACCCTTTACTAACTCCTAATGATTTGCGCCTTTGTGCGTATTTAAGGCTGAATCTTTCTTCTAAAGAGATAGCGCCTTTATTTAATATTTCGGTCCGAAGTGTTGAGATAAAAAGATATCGTTTGCGTAAAAAAATGGATTTGCAGCACGAAATCGGTTTAGTAGAGTATATTCTGGCTGTATAGTACCGTAAAAATTACTTAAAAAAAACTATACATTACCACAACATTGTCTATTTGTTGTGATTTTTACACTTATTTGTTAAAGAAATTAACATTCTGGATTTTCGCTTAAATAAGGCTTTCTTTTGCGATATGTTGAATTATAGTGATATTTTTTTATGATGTATGTTTTTTGTTGAGGTTAAATTTAACGTATTCTTAACTGGATGCGGTAAATTTAGATTTCAATAAAAACTAACTAATTATGAAATCTAAATTATTACTAATGGTACTATTACTGTTTACATCTTTTGCATTTTCGCAAACGTATGATGTATCAGGAACAGTACTCGATGGCTCAGGTTTAGCACTGCCTGGCGTAAACGTAAAAGTTAAAAGCACGTCTCAAAGTACAACCACAGACTTTGACGGATCTTTTAAGTTATCAGGTGTTCAAAACGGAACTGTTATTGTTTTAAGTTACATTGGTTTCCGAACACAGGAAGTTGTGGTTTCAGGTAACAAAATCACGGTAAAAATGACCGACGATACCCGATCACTAGAAGAGGTTGTCGTGATCGGTTATGGTAGCCAAAAGAAGAGAGAGGTTACCGGTGCAGTATCTGTATTAGACAGTAAAACGCTTGATGTACTGAAACCAGCAAGAATCGAGCAGGCTTTACAGGGAACTCTTTCAGGTGTAAATGTTACAACACAATCGGGGGCGCCGGGAGCTCCGTTAGATATTCGTATTCGTGGTATAGCCACAAATGGAGAAAACAGGCCGACAACAATTATTGACGGTTATGTTGGTGATTTAGGGCTCCTTAACCCAAATGATATTGAAACGATTACCGTTTTAAAAGATGCTCAGGCAGCGATTTACGGTACAATTGGAGCCAACGGAATCATTTTGGTTACTACTAAAATGGGTAAAAAGAATTCTAAAACCAGAGTTTCTTTCAATAGTTACTCAGGGTTTCAGGAAACCTCCAGAAAATTACCAACTCTGAATGCTACAGAATATGCCCTTTTATTAAATGAAAGTTACGCCAATGGCGGAAGAGCGCTTCCTTATCCAAATGCAAGCGGATTAGGAAAAGGAACAGACTGGCAGGATGAAGTTTTCAAAAAAGGAGTTCCAATTATCAGCAACGACTTAACAATTTCAGGAGGTTCAGAAAAAATGGCATATTCTGTAAGTGGTTCGCATTTAGATCAGGAAGGAATTGTTGGAGGAGATAAATCAGGTTTTTTAAGAAATACGGCCAGAATTGGATTTAGCGCTGATTTAAGTGATAAATTCAAATTGAAAACAAACGTTATTTACACTTATTTTACAAGAAATACATTAAATGAAAACGGACTGGGTTCTGTTTTATTTAATGCACTAAATGTCCCTGCCACACTGAAACCGTATGATGCAAAAGGTGATTTTGCATTAGTACCAAGTACAACAGGATTAGGAACAGAAATTATAAATCCGTTAGCGCAAATTGCAAATACATACAACGATTATAATTATAAAAAACTAAACGGAAATTTTGGTTTGGATTATAAAATTTTCAAAGGATTTACGTTATCAAGTTCAATTGGTTTCAATACTTCTAACAGCGAATCAAAAACATTTGCCAAGCAAATTAGTTATGGCGGAAAAGTTTTTGATGTGCAAAGAAGCTCCGTAACGCACGGTGCTGTAAATGATAATAATTATTCATTTGACCTTTTTGGAACTTATACAGCGAAGATTGCTGATAATCATAATGTGGTAGGAACTGTCGGAACAACTATTTTTAAAGAATGGGGTAATGGACTTTATGCAACTGGTTTTGATGTTCCGAACAATTCGTGGGATTTCGCAGATATTTCCTTAACTAAAGGACTGTCAGAAACATTAAACAACAGCTCCTACGTATATGACCAAAGAAGACTTTCTTATTTCGGAAGATTACAATACGACTACAAAGGAAAATATTTATTGTCAGCAATGATCAGACGTGATTCGTCTACTAAATTCGGACCGGGAAATAAAGTAGGTTACTTTCCTTCGTTTACCGGAGGTTGGGTAGTATCTGACGAAGAATTTTTTGGACAGCCTAAATTCTTAAATTTCTTAAAATTAAGAGCCAGTTACGGAACTTTAGGAAACGATCAAATTCCAAATTACGGTTATATTGGGCTCTTAACAGGTGAAGCAACTTATGTATTTGATGGTGCTATCGTAAACGGTACAGCAACAGGACAAGTACCAAATCCTAATTTAAAATGGGAAGAAGCAAGAAAATTTGATGTTGGTTTAGACATGAAATTAGTAAACGATAAAATCAATATAGTAGCAGATTATTTTATTGATACCAGAAAAGATTTGCTGATTCCTAATATTCCCGTTTCAGGGATCAATGGTACAGGTGCGCCAGGAGCAAGCTCTCCAACACTAAACGCAGGTACAGTAAGAAATTCGGGATTTGAATTCGCAATTGATTATAAAGAAAAATTATCAGATGCTTTTACAGTTAGCGTAGGATACAATGTAACATTTCTTAAAAATGAAGTACTGGAAGTAAACAACGGAACAGGTTTTATTGAAGGAGGCTCATTTGGAGTAGGACAGCCGGCACCATCACGTATGGAGATCGGAAAACCAATAGGCTATTTTTACGGATATAAAACAGACGGAATTTTCCAGAATCAGGCAGAAGTAAACGCGCATCCGTCACAAATTGCTTTAGGAGCAAACGCGGCACCCGGAGATATTCGTTATGTAGATGTAAACGGTGATGGTGTAATTGATACTAAAGACAGAACTAATATCGGAGACCCAATTCCGGAAGCTACGATGGGGTTCAATGTGCAGTTGAATTATAAAAATGTAGATTTTGCGATATTTACATTTGCGTCAGTTGGAAACGATATGGTACGTAATTACGAAAGAACACTTTCTGATGCGAATCGTTTAAATTATGTTCTAGACAGATGGACAGGCGAAGGATCAACCAATTCAACACCAAGAGTAACAACTGGAGCAACTGCAAACAATGTATTCTCTGATTATTTTATTGAAGATGCTTCCTATATCAGAATTCAAAATGTACAGTTAGGATATACATTAAATCCGAATGTATCGCAAAAAGCGGGAATTTCTAAATTAAGACTTTATGCCGGAGTAAATAATCTGTACACCTTTACAAAATATAAAGGGTTTGATCCGGGTGCTTCAAACGGAGCTCCAATTGGAGGAGGAATTGATTACGGATTCTATCCTATCCCAAGAACTTATTTATTGGGACTAAACATTAATTTTTAATTTCAATTAAGATGAAAAAATATATTTTAACCACTATAGTAACATTAACATTGTTTTCAGCCGTAACCATTTCCTGTTCGGATGAATTTGTTGATCCTAAACCGCCATATTCTATCGATTCTGAAAATTATTTTAATTCTAAAGCAGATTACGATAATGCCCTGATTGCTACTTACGATTTACTTCAATCCTCTTATGTAAATGTTTTGTTAGGAGAAATAGCTTCGGATAATACATTAGCTGGAGGAGAAAGCCCTACAGACGTAATTGGTTTTCAGCAAATAGACGACATGATTCATACACCGGTGAACAGCAATTTAAGAGATATTTGGAACTGGATGTTCGCCGGAGTTCAAAGAGCCAATTATATTCTTGAATTTCAAAATAAAACAAATTTTGAAGGTAAAACGCAACTTATTGCCGAAACACGTTTTCTTAGAGCTTATTATCAGTTTGAACTGGTAAAATGGTTTGGCGGGATCCCTATGAAGGGTGATGCCAGATTTAAAATTGGCGATGAAAAAACAATTCCGCGTTCGTCAGTAGAACAAGTTTATGCTTCAATTGAAGCTGATTTAGTGTACGCATCTGCTAATTTATCTGCAATTCCTGCGCAAAAAGGACGAGCGACAAAAGGAGCTGCTCAGGCATTATTAGGAAAAGCCTATTTATATCAAAATAAATATGCTCAGGCAGCCACCACTTTACAGGCTTTAATCAATTCATCAGCTTATTCATTACAAACCGATTATAATGGGATGTTCGAATTAGAAGGAGAAAACGGAACAGAATCTGTTTTTGAGGTGCAATATACAGATGTTGAAGGTGCAGGTTTTGGATGTTTACAATGTAGTGAAGGGAACGTTGCTGTAGGTTTTAACGGAGTTAGAAATTATACAGGACCGCTTTTTTCCTCTGGATTCAGTTTTAATATTCCAACGCAGGAAAGTGCAAATGCTTTTGAAGTAGGAGATAAGCGAAAAAATGTGGCTATTCTGGATATTGTGGCGTGGGCTGCGGCAAATGCTTCATTTGACGGAGGTAAAGGAGTAAGCTATGGCAAAGGAAACGAAGACACAGGCTTTTTTAACCGAAAATATTTGCCAAGAAAAAGGAGTTCAAGTGCTGCCGGAGATTTAAACTTAACAAACCCAAATAATTACAGAGCCATACGTTATGCTGATGTCTTATTAATGGCTGCAGAAGCTTATAACAGAGGTACAATTGATGACGCAAAAGCAAGAGAATATTTAAATCAGGTAAGAAGACGCGCTTTTGGAGATAACAATCATGATATATCAGCTTCCGGAGCTGCACTTACTGATTTTATTTTAGCGGAAAGAAGATTGGAACTTTTTGGTGAAGGACACCGTTTCTTTGATTTGGTAAGAACAGGAAAAGCAGCAGGAACGATACCTGGTTTTAAAGCGAATAAAAACGAATTGTTTCCACTTCCAATTGAAGAAATTCAATTTGCTAACGGAAACTGGGCACAAAATCCCGGATATTAAAAAACATCAATTATGAAAAAAATACATTTTATTATAAGTTTTTTCGTTTTAGCAATGCTTGCAGGTTGCTCAAATGATAGCAGCGATATTGATTTAGAGGGCTTAAGTGCACCCGAAAATATATCGGCTCTGACAACAGTTACACAAGACAATACCGGTAAAGTAACTTTTTTGCCTAAAGGTGAAGGCGTGACGCAATACAAAATTAATTATGGTGACGGAAGTGCCGAATCAGATTATTTTGGAACTGGCGGAACGGTAACACATATTTATAAAGAAGGTGTTTACAAAGCCAAAATTAAAGCGATGGGAATTAACGGAAAAACGACTGAAGTAGAGCAGGAAGTGGTAGTTTCGTTTAGAGCACCTGAAAATTTGGTGGTGGTTATAACGAATGATTTGTCTGTCTCGAAAAAAGTAACCGTAAAAGCAACAGCAGATTTCGCCTTGTTTTATGATGTTTATTTTGGAGAAACAGGTAAACCCGATCCTGTTTCAGCGAATAACGGAGAATCAGTTTCTTATGTGTATCAAGAGGCAGGAACGTATACTATTCGTGTCGTTTCAAAAAGTGCGGCTATAAAAACCACGGAATATACTCAGGAGTTTACGGCAAAACTTGTTCTTAATCCAACAAGTGCTGCACCAACACCGCCTAACAGATCTGCCGGAAATGTAATTTCGATTTACGGATCTAAATACACTAATGTTGCCGGCACAAACTATTTTCCGGATTGGGGTCAGGCAGGACAAGGCAGCAGCTGGACAGAGTTTGATCTTAATGGAGATAAAATGCTAAACTACATTAAATTGAGTTATCAGGGCATTGCATTAGCAGATGGAACAACCATAGATGTTACTGGAATGGATTATTTCCATATGGATGTCTGGACAGCAGATTTACAGAAAATCGAAACCTCTTTAATCAGTAAGACCAACGGAGAAAAGCCAGTTGTGAAAGATCTTACAGCCAATCAATGGACAAGTATAGATATTCCAATTTCAGCTTTTACAAGTCAGGGATTAACCGTTGCTGATATTTTTCAATTGAAATTTGTGGGAACTCCCTGGGCAACCGGTACCGTTTTTATCGATAATATTTATTTTTATAAAAATGCAGAAACATTAACTACTGCAGCACCAACGCCTACAAAAACGGCCAGTGATGTTATTTCAATGTTCAGTGACGCTTATACAAATGTTGCAATAGCAACCTGGCGCACAGATTGGTCAGCTGCAAAATTAGAAGAAACAGCTATTGCTGGAAATGCCGTAAAAAAATACTCCGATTTAAACTTTGTGGGTATCGAGCCGGTTTCAACAATTGATGCTTCTGCAATGACTCATTTTCACGTAGATGTCTGGTCTTCCGATTTTACGGAATTCAGAATAAAGTTAGTCGATTTTGGAGCTAACGGGGTTTATAATGGAGGTGGTGATGATAAAGAGCATGAAATTAAATTTACGGCGCCTGCCAAAGGAACATGGGTAAGTTTAGATATTCCGTTAAGTGACTTCACAGGACTGACAACACGTGCCCATATAGCACAACTGATTTATTCTGCGAATCCTACAGGAGCAAACACAATATATATTGATAACGTTTATTTTCATAAATAGAAATTCAGCCTTATTAATCGATTAAAATGAATTTACATTTTATAAAAAAATTGAAATGAAAAAATATAATAAATACTTCGTATTCCTTTTTGCGCTGCTGCTGGCGGTAAGCTGTCAAAAAGATGATTTCGCTTTTGGAGATTTAAGCGCTCCCGCAAATCTTAAGGTAACCGCTGAGATTGTAGGAAAAACAACAGCTGATCCAAATGGAGACGGTTCAGGTATGGTAAAATTAAGTGCTTCGGCAGAAAATGCTATTTCATACAAATACATATTTAGCGACGGTACTTCAGAAAATGCTCCGGCCGGTCAGTTTACAAAACGTTTTACCAAAACGGGAGTAAATACGTATACCGTTACCGTGATTGCTACCGGAAGAGGTGGTGTTGCTACTAATACAACTATTGATGTTACTGTTTTGAGTAACTTTAGCGATGACGAAGCAGTTCAGTTTTTAACTGCCGGAACTTCTAAAAAATGGTATTGGTCAGCATCAGAACCAGGACATCTGGGTGTAGGTCAAAATGATGGAGATGCGACTAAAAACTATTATGCGAATTATTATCAGGCAGGAGCTTTTGAAAAAGCAGGCTCACCTACAAGCAGCTGTTTATACGAAAATGTATTGACATTCTCTCTTGATGGAGATCAGTTAAAATTTGAGTTAGACAATGGCGGATCAACGTTCTTTAATGCTGCTTTTGCAAGTGTAGCAGGAGGAAGTTCACCAGACGATGCCTGTTTAAGCTATAATGCCGGTGGAGTAAAAACAGTTTCATTAAGTCCATCTGAATCTGTTGTTTCGAAAAATCCTGACCATGCGACACAAACCCGTGGAACGATGTTAAACTTCTCTGATGGAGGTTTTATGGGGTATTACATTGGTCAAAGTTCATATGAGATTTTGTCTATCACAGCAAACAGAATGGTGGTTAGGGCCGTAATGGGAGGAAATCCTGCACTGGCCTGGTATCACATATTCACAACAACACCTCCAAATCAAAATCCGGTAACTGATTATACTAATCTGGTATGGTCAGACGAATTTAATACAGATGGCGCTCCGGATGCTTCAAAATGGGTATATGACTTAGGAAATGGTACTAATGGCTGGGGAAATAGTGAAAAACAAAACTATACCAATGCTGCGAGCAACGTAATTGTACAAGGCGGAAACTTAAAAATCACAGCTAAAAAAGAAGCTTCCGGTGGCTTTGATTATTCATCAGCCCGATTAAAATCAGAAGGAAAATATGCTTTTACGTATGGTAAGGTTGAGGTTCGTGCCAAACTTCCAACGGGAGGAGGAACATGGCCGGCGATCTGGATGCTTGGGGCCAATTATGCAACTAACTTCTGGCCGGCTTGCGGTGAAATCGATATTATGGAACATGTAGGGAACAGTCAAAACCTGATTCACGGTACACTTCATTATCCCGGACATTCAGGCGGAAACGGCAATACAGGCTCTAAGACCATTCCGAATGTTTCTACAGAGTTCCATGTCTATAAAACGATCTGGTCACCTGCAGCAGTAAAAATTTATGTAGATGATGAATTGATTCATTCCGTTGCGAATGATGCTTCCCTGCCGTTCAATAAGGATTTTTTCCTGATCCTGAATGTAGCAATGGGAGGGAATTTCGGAGGTAATATTGATCCTGCTTTTTCACAATCTTCTATGGAGATTGATTATGTGAGAGTATATCAATAGATTGTAAATTAATTAGTAAGAATGAAATGAGAAGGTCAGTTTGAGGCTGACCTTCTTAATTTTAGTAATTTTAAAACGATACTATGAAAAAAGTAGTTGTGTTATTATTGATCAGCAGCTTTTGTTTTGCGCAAAAAGCCAATCGAAAGCTTATATGGGAAGAAAATTTTAATAAAAAGAAAATAAATGAATCTTTCTGGAACTTCGAACTAGGAGATGGCTGCCCGGATTTGTGTGGTTATGGAAATAACGAAAGGCAAATTTATACGAAAACCAATCACGTATTAAAAGATGGGAATTTAATTATAGAAGCCCGAAAAGAAGGAACTAAATACACTTCCACAAAAATTACAACCAAAGGAAAAAAAGAATTTAAATACGGGCGAATAGAAGCAAGGGCAAAATTGCCTGTCGGACATGGTCTCTGGCCTGCATTTTGGATGTTAGGAGCTAATATCGATGAAGTAAAGTGGCCAAAAACAGGAGAGATAGATATTTTGGAATACATAGGAAGGGATCCCCATATGGTGTACACAACCTTACACACACAGGACAGTCACGGTAATACAATCAATACCAAAAGAACAGAATTCCCTACCATTGAAGAAGGGTATCATGTCTATGCTATAGAATGGTCGAAAGACAAAATCGATTTTTTTGTAGACACTACCTTAGTTTATACTTTCAACCCCCAAATTAAAGACGAAAATACCTGGCCATTTGACAAACCATTTTACATTATTCTTAATCTTGCGATTGGCGGAAATTTTGGAGGACCTGATGTAGACGATGCTGTATTGCCTCAAAAATATTACGTAGATTATGTTCGGGTCTATCAATAATCATTTAAATACAATAAATAGTATTAAAAAAGAAGACGTAACTGGTTTAAATTAAGTGGTTTAGAAAGTTTTGTCTTCTTTTTTTAAATGTTAAAACATTACTGTTATTTGGCAATTTTAAAGACTTTGACAGAATATATTAACTTTAATTAAGATTAATTACCATTTTATTATTAATTATTTGTTGTTTGCATTTGCTTTTTAAAATAATTATTTGTTAAATTTGAACAGATTATTAACAAAACTAAAAAAGATCACGCCTATTATATAAAATTACTTTTTAGAAAAAATTACTCCAAATTTTAAACAGAAACTAAAAAAGTAGTATTATGGCTGATCTGCATATTCCAGACGCTCTATTAGTAAAAAATTATGTTGAAGGCAACGAAAATGCTTTGGCAACATTAATAAAAAGGCATGAGTCTAAGATATATGGATTTATATATTCAAAGATTGCTGATAGAGATATTTCAAACGACATTTTTCAGGATACTTTCATTAAGGTAATTAAAACCCTTAAAAGCAATTCATATAACGAAGAAGGTAAATTTTTACCCTGGGTAATGCGTATTTCCCATAATTTAATTGTTGATCATTTTCGCAAGAACAAAAAAATGCCAATGTACAGGGAAACAGAAGAGTTTTCTATCTTCTCTGTGATGTCTGACGATTCTTTAACAATCGAAAATAAGATGATTTTTGATCAGGTCGAAGTTGACCTTAAAAAAATTATTGAAGAGCTTCCTGAGGACCAAAAAGAGGTCTTAGTGATGCGTATGTATCAGGATATGAGCTTCAAAGAAATATCGGAACTTACAGGTGTAAGTATCAATACGGCTTTAGGAAGAATGCGTTATGCCTTAATGAATTTGAGAAAAATAATTGACAAACATCAAATTATTTTAACCAACTAATACTATTTTGAGCATTAGCCCGTTATACTAGTATAAACACTTTCATGGTATGGCGAAAATTTACTCTAAAAAAGCATTAGCTTCTAAAAACTTAAAACCCAAAAAAGAAGTCGTTTCTTTTTTATTAAATTATTCACAAGCGTTGACAGTTGTGAAAATAAAAGACAAAAGTTTTGATATTATAGCTAATTAAACAGCCCACCGCCTTGGTCGGATGTTTATTCTGAAAGAAAAACCAAATGGTCGTTTTGGTTGAAAGCTCACTATTTGTATGCGAATACAGTTAGTGAGTTTTTTTTTTTTACTTAAATTCAAAATCACAACCCTTTTTCTGTTTCATTATATAGGAATTATAAGACTCTTCATCATTATCGTAAACTGAATTAATCATTGTATTTGTATTGTTTTGTAGTAAATAATATATTTTATTTTGAATAATTGTAAGTTATTGTTTATAATAAAATCAAGGTTATATTTTGGTTAAAAAATTATTTAGATTTTATTTGTCTATTCAGTTTTTAATTTTATTTTAGATAAAAATAAATTGTTTGTAACAAATAATTAATAAAAAGGTATTTATAGTTTAAATATTGTTAAAATCATATATTTTTTATAAGTATGTTTAAAAAGTAATGAAAGAATCTGTAACCCCTTAAAATGTTTAATATGATAAAAAACTACACTAATTAATTTGTTCAGTTTGATATGCTTTTGATTCCATAAATGGAATTAAAACAAGATGCAATTTTGCTTAAAGGATACCATACAAAATCCAGGTTATCCGGAAATCAAAACTATTTTTGAAAATAGTCATACTCCCTTTTAGGCCCGGCATGTTCTGCCAAAATTGCTCAGGAAATAAAATCCAAAACTTTATTTAACCATCAAACCTAAGTTCAAATGAAAAAGAAAATGAAATACGTAATACTATCAATAGTTTTGATAAATGTTAGTGTGTATGCTCAAAATGCACAAATTAAAGAAGCACAATCTATTTTTGAAAAAGGGAATCCCCAGGCTGCAATAGGAATTTTGAATAAAACAGAATACCTGATTCTTAATGCGCCGGATGAAGACAAATCTGATTTTTATTTTTTGAAAGGAAATGTATTAAAGGATCTGGCCACCAAAGATATAGATGCGGCTAATAACTTTACCTTAGCTTCGCAAGCTTATCAGGATGTCATGTTATATGAAAATGAATCCGGAAAATATAAATCCAGTGTAAAAGCGGGTGCAGCCTTAAAACAAATGAAATCGAGTCTCGTAAATGGGGCCATGAATGATTTTAAGGCAGGTAAGTTTAAAGAAAGCGCAGAAAAGAGTTTTAAGGTGTATTTGTTTGATAAAAAAGATACCCTGAATTTGTATAATGCAGCAGCAGCTTCTGTAAATGCGGAAGATTATGATTCGGCAATCAAATATTACGAGCAGCTTAAGAAAATCAACTTCTCGGGAAAAGGAATTCTGTATTATGCTACAAACAAAAAGACAAAAGAAGAAGATACTTTTATATCACCAAAAGCCAGACAATCTGCTATTGATGCCGGACTTTATGAGAAGCCAAGAACAGAATCTGTTCCTTCAAAAAAGTTAGAAGTCAATAAAAATCTGGCATATTCGTATCTGGAGAAAAAAGATTTTGCCAAAGCAGAAACAACATACAATAGTGTTTTGGAGATAGATCCTAATTGTGTTGATGCCTACGTAAATCTTGCGTATTTAAAACTGGAATTAAAAAAGGCTTTAGCAGAAGAGATTTCCGCTTTAGGAACCAGCCCAAAAGAAATGCAGCAATACGATAAATTAAATGCTAAAAAAGATGATATTGTCAGAAGTGCCATTCCATATCTTAAAAAAGCACTTCTTATTGAACCTAAAAATGAATCCGTTGTAAAAACACTTTTGGGAGTTTACAGGTCACTAGATATGACAGCTGAATATAATTCCTTAAAGGGCGGAATGTAGGTTGTTGAGGTTCAAAGTTGCAAAGGTTTAAATAGTCGGGTTTTCTGATTTAGAAAATCCACTATTTAAACCTTTTCATTTTATATTTTATAAATTTAGCCTGACGTAAACCTCTATGTAATTCATTTTTGATGACATGTGCAATTACTTCACCTTACTCATTTCCTCGATAATAGATTTCTTTCCAATCGTTCTCGTAATAATATCTTTTTCTAAACTCCAGCCACGGGCAGGAGAGTATTCACGACCGTACCAGATAATTTGTAAATGTAAATCATTCCATAATTCTCTTGGGAACAATCTTTTGGCGTCTTTTTCTGTTTGCACCACATTCTTTCCATTCGAAAGATTCCATCTGTACATCAATCGGTGAATGTGTGTATCAACCGGAAAAGCCGGAACTCCGAAAGCCTGCGACATGACGACACTTGCTGTTTTATGACCAACAGCAGGTAATTCCTCCAGTGCTTCAAAACTCTGAGGTACTTTTCCGTCATGTTTGTCAATAAGAATTTGCGATAAACCATAAATCCCCTTCGACTTCATCGGAGATAGTCCGCAAGGGCGAATAATTTCCTTAATTTCTTCCACAGACATTTTTATCATGTCATACGGATTATCCGCTTTTGCAAAAAGTAAAGGTGTAATTTGATTCACGCGCACGTCGGTACATTGTGCCGATAATAAAACAGCAATCAGTAAAGTATAGGGATCTTTGTGATCAAGAGGAACAGGTATAGTAGGGTAGAGTTCTTTTAACGTATTTATAACAAATTGTACGCGGGCTTCTTTATTCATTTCCGTATTTTTAATCCCGTAAAAATAATGAATTATAAGTTAAAAGTTATGCGTTATTAGTTATGCGTTATTAGCTTAAAGTTAGATATAATTAGTTTCAGGGATAAATCCAAAAACAAAAATCTTTATTCTCTACTCTTTATTCTCTACTCTTTACTCTATATTCTTAACTCTAAAATCTAAAAGCAACAATCTAAAATAAAAATAAAAATGATAACATTAAAAAAAGGTGATAAAGCCCCGCAGTTTTCAGGAGCAGATCAGGATGGAAAAGTACATACACTGGCAGATTACGCCGGAAAAAAACTAGTCGTTTTCTTTTACCCGAAAGCAAGTACGCCGGGTTGTACGGCAGAAGCATGTGATTTAAGAGATAATTTTGAACGGTTTAAAGCGAATAACTATGAACTTCTTGGAGTTAGTGCCGACAGTCAGAAAGCACAGGGAAAATTCAAAGACAAATACGAATTCCCTTTCCCGTTAATTGCCGATGAAGATAAAGCGGTAATCAATGCTTTTGGTGTCTGGGGTCCTAAAAAATTCATGGGAAAAGAATACGACGGAATCCACAGAACCACTTTTGTAATTGACGAAAACGGAATCATAGATGAAGTAATCGAAAATGTAAAAACAAAAGAACACGCAGCGCAGATTTTGAAATAGTTTTTTTGTTTCGGGTTTCAATCTTGACGTGTAGTTTTAACCGCAAAGCACGCTAAGAAATTGCAAAGTTCGCAAAGCCAAATCAACACAAAGCTTTGCGAACTTTGCCTGTTTAAATACCGTTATAAAAAAATGTGTTAAAGTCTTACGCAGTTCAAAACCTGAAACCTGAAACAAAAAAAAAGCCCCGGATAAGGGCCTTTTTAATTAAGTATTTTGTTCCAATTCGATTTGCGGATGATACCCAAAAAGATGGTGCTCTTTTATAATTTCTGCAACTCCTGAAGGAAGCATTGGTTCCCAGCCGGATTTCCCCTGACTGATCATTTTTAGCACTTCACGTGAGAATACATTTAATATTTCATGATTATAATCTACGATATCCACTACTTTTCCGTTGAATTTGAAGAATTTATACAGTTCTTTCATTCTAGGATGTACTTTTAGATTTTCAGAAGTAATAATTTCTCCATTTTCACCCAGCATCGGATATAAAAATACTTTCATATCGCGGTAGAATAATTTTCCAAAAGCTTCCAGGATTCCACCACTCAGGTGACGGTAATATTTCTCGTCAAAAATATCAATTAGGTTATTTACTCCCATTGCCAATCCCATTCTGGCTTTGGTATAATTAGCAAAATATTCCACTACTTTATAATATTCCTGGAAATTCGAAATCATAACCGTTTGTCCTAATGAACAAAGCAACTCAGCCCTGTCCATGAAATCACGTTCATCAATTTCACCATCAGAACGTAAATTGGAAAGCGTAATTTCGAAAACGACCAAAGTATTGTCTTTTTCAACCTTATTTTCTTCAAGAAACATTTTCAGTGATTTCTCGTACATGTCAAGGTTTACATTTGTAACGGGACGAAAACTTCCTCTGAAAGCCAAAAGGTTCTTTTTGTATAAAATAGCAGCCGGTAAAATGTTTTTTCCCTCAGGGTTAAACATTACGGCGTCTGTCATTCCGTTTTTAACCAGTTGCAGACTCATCAGACGATTGTCAACATCTGCAAAACGAGGTCCTGAGAAGTTAATAGTATCGATTTCGAGCTGGTCCTTGTCTAAGTGATCGTATAAATAACGAAGTAATCGTTTTGGGTCATTGTATTTGTAAAAAGCACCGTAAATTAAGTTTACACCTAAAATTCCCAGTGTTTCCTGTTGTAGTCGTGCGTCAGTCTCTTTAAAACGAATGTGGAGAATAATTTCGTTGTATGCTTCGTCCGGTTCTATCTGGTATCGTATTCCAACCCAGCCGTGACCTTTAAATTGTTTGGCAAAATCGATAGTGGCAACAGTATTGGCGTAACTAAAGAAAAGTTTGTTCGGGTGTTTTTCGCGGCTCAGACGTTCTTCGATAAGTTCGCCTTCGAAGGTTAACATTTTTTTGAGTCGGTTTTCGGTTACATATCTTCCGTCACCCTCAATCCCATACACAGCATCACTAAAATCTTTGTCATAGGCAGACATTGCTTTTGCAATTGTTCCCGATGAACCTCCGGATCTGAAAAAATGCCTAACTGTTTCTTGTCCAGCGCCTATTTCAGCAAATGTTCCGTAAATATTCTCGTTTAAATTAATGCGTAACGCTTTGTCTTTTATAGAAGGAATCTGTTCGATGACCTTGTCACCTTTGAGTTTTATTTCTGTACCCATTTTATTTTAAATAGATTTGTTACAAAGTTAGCAAATTAGGCTTCTAATGAAAGAGAAATAATCCTATTTTTGTAAAAAAATTAAGTTCAATTGAAGATCTATTTTTTAGGTACCGGCACTTCTCAGGGGATCCCAATTATTGGGGTAGATCATCCTGTTTGCAATAGCACTGATGCTAAGGACAAAAGGCTACGTGTATCCATCTGGATTACGTGGGACACCCATTCGTACGTGATAGACTGTGGGCCGGATTTCAGGCAGCAGATGCTTTCCTGCGGATGCCGCCAGCTCGATGCTATTTTATTTACACATGAACATGCCGATCACACAGCAGGTCTGGACGATATTCGTCCGTTTAATTTCAGACAGGGTGAAATTCCGGTGTATGCACATCAGCGTGTAATAGACAATCTCAGACGACGTTTTGAATATGTTTTCGAAACCGTAAACAAATATCCGGGTGCCCCAAGTGTAAAAACCATCGAAGTTAAAAACGACGAACCTTTTGCAGTTGGCGATAAAATAGCCATTCCGGTAAATGTTATGCATGGCGACTTGCAGGTTTTCGGATATCGAATTGATGATTTTGCGTATCTCACCGATGTAAAAACCATTGCTGAAACCGAAATTAAAAAGCTCAAAAACCTGAAAGTTTTGGTGGTAAACGCTTTGCGTGTAGAACCTCATGATACACATTTCAACTTGCAGGAAGCACTTGATTTTATTGATTTGGTAAAACCTGAAGTGGCTTATTTAACACATATCAGCCATGTCTTGGGTTTTCACGAAGAAGTACAGCAGCAGCTTCCTGAAAATGTCTTCCTGGCTTACGATAATTTAGAAATTACAATTTAATTATATTCCAAAAATGAAAAAATCCTTAATGCTTTATCTTTTTATCCTTGCGATATTAATGAATGTTTTTACCTATATGTTTTACAGTCGTGAAGTGAAATTCGGGCAGGAACGATATGACAAAACAACCAAAAAACTAAGAGACAGCATCAATCTGGTGACCACAAAACTGGCAGAATCGAATTATTTTTCTTTGGAAAATAACGAAAATGCACAGAATTATTTTGATAACAGTGCTTCGGGAGGAAAAGTCATTCTTTACGAAAAACTGATTCCGGTGGTAACCGAAAAATTACTGGATTACAATTCAAATCCAAACGGCAATCCGTACACAGGACAGGACAAAATTGAAGGTAAAAAATTTATTATCAATAAAGTTAAAATATTGAACCACAGATGGATTATTGCAGATTACAGCAATGGAGAATATTGGGGAGAAGTGTTGTTGAAATACTTTGTTGCCGATGATGAAAGCATTACTTTTGAAGTAAACCAGTCTTTGCTGTACCAGAAATAAAGTTTACAGTATTCAGTCGCAGTGTCCAGTATTTAAAACTGTAAACTGCGACTGAAAACTGAATACTACTCAGCGAGCCAGTTCTTAAAATCAAAGAAATTCTGCGGTGCAACACCGTGACCAACAGGGTATTCTTTATAAGTAACCGGAATATTTAATTTTTCTAAAATCCCTGGTGTTTTTCTCGCCCAGTCAATTGGAATAACCTGATCGACAGTTCCGTGAGAAGCAAATATTTTCAGGTTTGTAAAGTCATTTTGTTCAAAACCTTCCTTGATGATTTCTTCATTAAAATAACCACTCATCGCAACCACCTTTTGGATTTTTTCAGGATACGAAAGTGCTACGGCATAACTCAGGATAGAGCCCTGACTGAAACCAATCAAAGTTACATTATTTGCATCGATAGGGTAGTTGGCAACCAATTCATCAACAAATGTTGCGATTACATCACGTGAGGTTTTTGCTTGTTCGTTATCAGAAAATTTGTTCTGATCTGCATCAAAATTAATAGCGTACCAGGCGTATGCACCATATTGCAAATCATAAGGAGCCCTTGCCGAAATAACATAATAATGATCCGGCAATTCTGTTGCAAA
The DNA here is from genome assembly GCF_009674775.1 of Flavobacterium sp. LC2016-23. Taxonomy (GTDB): domain Bacteria; phylum Bacteroidota; class Bacteroidia; order Flavobacteriales; family Flavobacteriaceae; genus Flavobacterium. Next base: position 70,504 of record NZ_WKKE01000011.1, read on the forward strand.
CGAAAACAAATCGGCTTCGTTGCTGCCATAACCGTGTAATAAAAGTAAAACGGGATTTTTGTCTAAGATAACTTTTGGTTCCTGTATTTTATATTCTAAAGATAGATTCATTTTTTTTAATTATGAAGTGTGAGTTGTGAATTGTAAATTTTCAACCTTGATAAAAGAGTTATTGGAATTTGGAATTTATCCCGAAGTTTCGGAATTGGAATTTTATTCTAACCAATACTTCTAAACCATTTCTGAAAAAGCTCTCCCACTAAAGGAATGGGCCTTGTTTGTCCCTGAATGGCACTAAAAATACCATAACTCCATAAAACCGAGATGCAGATCCACATGGGGAAAGTAATGAAAAAGCTGTCAAAATTGCTGATAATGGCTCCAAATGAAATGAAAGCCAGCGATAATCCCAAAGCCTGACGGATATGGAAAGAAGCAAAACTATTTTTATTTTCCGAGTTCATAGACATTGCAATAAGAACGCCTACAATTAAGATGTAGCTGGTAATTGCAGCAGTTTTTCCCTCTTCGATTGAATTATTCATGTGATTATTTTGTGATAACAAGTTGATTTTGATTTAAAATGCCATAAACAGCACCCTGGATTTCTGTTCCTAAGAAGGCAGAATTTTTAGATTTGGAAAGAATATTTTCTTTTGTAAAAGTGTATTTTCCTTCGGTGGTAAAAAACGTAAAATTAGCTTTGGAACCTTCTGCAATTACGTTGTTTTCAATTCCAAAAACAGTTTTTCCTGAAGTCAGTTTTTCAATTATAACTTCTAAAGGTAAAACAGTCAGCAAAGCACCAAAAGCACTTTCGAGCCCGATTGTACCATTTTTAGCCGTATCAAATTCCATTTTCTTGAATTCAATGTCAATCGGATTATGATCCGAAGTAATCATATCGATTGTCCCCTCAAGAACGGCATTGATAAGAGCAATTCTGTCCGCTTCAGCGCGTAGAGGCGGCGTAACTTTATATCGGGTGTCAAAACCTTCTAATTTTTCATCATTTAAAACCAAATGATGAACGGCAACACTACAGGTAACGTTAAGGCCTTTCGCTTTCGCTTCCTTAATCATAGTAGCAGATTTTGCTGTGGAAATAGTCGGTATATGAAGTTTTCCTCCGGTGTATTCCAGTAAAAACAAATTTCGGGAAATTTCTAATTCCTCGGCTAAGTTTGGGATTCCTTTTAAACCTAAGCGGGTAGAAACAATTCCTTCATTGGCAACACCATTTCCTTTGATGTTGGCATCCTGTGAATACGAAATCACCAAACCATCAAAATCCTGCACGTACTGTAAAGCGATTTTAAGAAGATTGGCATTGTCAAGGCTTTTATTGTAATCGCCAAAAGCTATGGCACCTGATTTTTTCATGTCAAATAATTCGGCCATATCTTTTCCTTCACTCGCTTTGGTCAAAGCTCCAATCGGGAAAAGTTCCGTGGCAAAACCATTTGCTTTGTTTTTTACAAAATTAATCTGCGACTGATTGTCGATTACAGGGAAGGAGTTGGGCTGCAGTGCAATGCCGGTAAAACCGCTTTTTGCAGCAACATTCAGTCCGTTTGCAATGGTTTCCCTGTCTTCATAACCTGGTTCTCCCAAAGAAACACTGCTGTCAAACCAGCCTTGTGAAAGATGTAAATTATCGAATTTTACTTCGGTTGTATCTTCAATATCAAGAATTGAAGGTCCTATTTTTTCTATAATACCATCTGCAATTAAAAGATCAACGGTCTTGTTATGAAACGGACTTTTGGAGTCGATAATTTTGGCGCTTCTGATGATTATTTTCATATGTAGATAAATTTATTTTAAACTGAAATTGTAGCATCTTAAACCTTAAAAGGTTATGGTGTCATTTCGACGAAGGAGAAATCGCATTCAATATTCCTTGCAGTGTGACATATCCTGTGCAAACTAAACTTTACTTTACAAATTTTATAATTGCCATTTCTAATGCTAAAAATAACAGTGCAAAGATAACAAACCATTTCCAAATCTGACTGTCAGTGCGCTCAGTTTGTAGCGTGTTAAAAATAGTCGAAAGGGTATCGGCGGTTTTAAAATCAGAAACCACATTTGTATTGGCCTGGCTTAAATCACTTTCGCTTCGCTTGTAGTTGAAACTCAGGTTTTCTACCCAGTTTTTTTTATCAAAAGCACTATAATTTCCAGCTGTTTCCGGAAAGTCGTTAAAGACTAATTTTACCTTACTATTCAATATCTGCTGAATCGGAATGAAAGAATCGTCATTTCCTTTTATTTCTAAAATGGCATCTTTCGTCAATAAAACATCCACGAAATAAGGCTGGTTATTGCCGATCGTAAGCGCATTAACGCCCGTTTTCTGGTTGTTCTGTCCCATTTTGTAAAAGAGAGGAACAATTAAAGGAGACTGCTGAAAGTTTGAGATTACACTATTAAGAGGTGCTGAAAAAACAGAAACGGCAGACACGGGATTCTGAACCATGGTCAGAAATACACTTTGATCTTCATAAGATAAAACAGCCGGATAAGGACTCGAAATATCAAATGACTTCGCAGTTTTCGGGTATTGAAAATTCGTAATTTTATTTTCAAAAACACCTGAAAACAAAGGATGGTCAAAGTTAATTTTGGTGATCAGCTTACTTGTATTCTGAAGGTTTTTAAACTGGATTTTTCCAAAATTGCCCAGAAAAGCATTCAGATTGCTGACCGAACTTTTTTCGGAGGGTATGATTACTAAATTTCCGCCTTTCGATACAAACGCTTTCAGGGTTGTCTGTAAAGCCTGAGGCACTTCCTCCAGTTCGTTTAAGATAATAGTATTTTGTTTTTCCAGACTATTATAATCCAGACTGCTGAGCGAATAGTTGTTGTAGTTGAACTCCGTTTGCGTATAAATTCTCGATAAGAAGTTGCTTTTTTCAGGATCGCCAATACTGATTACATTTGTTTTCTTCGTTTTTGAAATACTAAAATAAAGCTTGTTGTCGTAGCTCAGACCATTGTCTTCAATTGTTACGTAACCATGAAATGCTTCTTTTGGAATCGTAAAATTGATTTTCTTTTTCTTGTTATCAAAATTGATGATAGTTTTGGCAATCAGTTTGTCTTGATTGTAAAGGGCCATTGAAACCGGTTTGAAATTTTCCCCATAAGCCGATAAATTTACACTGATTTCATAAAAATTTTCCAAAGTCTGATTGATGAAAACGCTGTCAATCGATATGTTGTTTTTTTGTTCCGCTTCGGGAATTATAAAATAAGGCTGTTCCTCGGCATCAATATTTTTTATGTCTTTTTCAGTAAGGCCTACCGCATCCGTAATCACTACAATGTCCTTTTTATGAGCAGATTTATGTGCTTTAATTTTGGCTATTATCGCCGAAAGCTCAAACGGAGTTGCGCTGTATTTTAGGTTTTGTAAAGCGCTTTTGGAGGATTTAATATCGGTATTCCAATAGTTTTCAGTATTGGTAAGCAATGAAAACTGAGCGCTTTCCGGCGTGTTTTCGAGTAATTCCTGAACGGCACGTTTTAATAATTCACCTTTTTTTCCTTTTGCCTGCATACTAAAGGAGTTGTCAAGGACAATGTACATTTCGTTAGAGGCATTTTTACTGTCTTTGGCTTCAAAAAAAGGCTGTGCAAACGCAAAAATCGCAAAAGCCAGCAATAATAAACGGGTAGCCAGTAAGAGTCTTTTTTTGATTTTAGAACTTTTACGGGTTTGAATGGAAAGTTCTTTCAGGAAGCGGACATTAGTAAAATAGGAGGTTTTAAAACGTCTTAATTGAAACAAATGAACCAAAATTGGAACAATCAATAAAAACAGAAAGTATAGAATTTCGGGATGTTTAAAATGCATTCTGGCTTTGATTTACTCCACTACGTTTGTTTTTTCGTGAAGATACTGGTCAAAAATACAAATTTTTAGTTAAACCAAATACGGAATGTTGGTTAAACCCTATAAGTAATTTAAGTTCATATAATTTTTACAAGAACAAACAACATTCACTTATAATCTCTTAAACGACTTATATAGTTTAAAGTGCAGGTATTTGAAAAATGTAACTTTTGTAAATTCATTTGTAATAAAAAATAACTCCTAAAAGAGAATATTGAGTATTTTAGCTAATTCAAAAAACAACTCAAAAAATATGAAAAGATTATATATGTTTCTTTTTTCAGCTTTAGTTTTTACTACTGTGCAGGCTCAGAATAAATTTAATTTATTGGTAGGAACCTATACGAACACTTGTGAGAGTAAAGGAATTTATGTGTACGAATTCAATGCAGGTACAGGTGAATTTAAATTGAAAAACAACTCAGAAAATGTGTTAAGTCCGAGTTATTTGTCTGTTTCATCAGATAATAAATTTATTTATGCTGTGAATGAAAATGGAACGCAAAGTACTGCAAGTGCTTTTGGATATGACGCCAAATCAGGAAAACTTACTTTTTTAAATAAAAATGATGCTCTGGGCGCAGATCCGTGTCATTTGATTAATGATGCTCAGAATGTAATTATAGCCAATTATTCAGGCGGAAGTATTGCTGTATTTAAGAAAAATGCTGATGGAAGTATCACGGAGGGGCAACAGTTAATTCAGCATGAAGGAAAAGGACCAAATAAAGCGCGTCAGGAAAAAGCACATGTCCATATGGTAGTTTTTTCACCGGATAAAAAGTTTGTTTTATCAAATGACTTAGGCGAGGATAAGATTTTTATTTATAAATACAATCCGACTGCTAAACATGAAATTCTAACATTGAAAGGAACAGTTGACGTAAAAGCAGGAAGCGGTCCGAGACATTTAACTTTTAGCAAAGACGGGAAATTTGTATACCTAATTCAGGAATTAGACGGTACGTTAACGACTTTTAGCTATGATAAAACCGGAAATTTAAAAGTAATTGGCGCAACGAGTATACTTGCCAAAGATTTTAAAGGAGGTACAGGAGCGGCGGCTATTAAAATTTCACCTGATGGAAAATTTTTATATGTAACTGATCGTGTAGATGCCAACAATATTACTGTTTATAAAATCCTTAAAGACGGAAAAATAGAACTTGTTGAGCAAATAAGTACATTAGGAAAAGGACCAAGGGACTTTGCAATTGATCCCACAGGAAATTACCTTTTGGTCGGACATCAATATACGAATAACATCATAATCTTTAAAAGAGACAAAGCCACAGGAAAACTGACGGATACAGGTAAAAAAATAGAACTGTGTTCACCGGTTGGATTGGTTTTTACTAAAATTTAGTTTGAAAGGTACTAAGTCGCTAAGGTTCTAAGATGCTAGGCTTAAAAATAAAAAAGACTCAAATGATAAATTTAATTTATCATTTGAGTCTTTTAATCTTAGCTCCTTAGCATCTTAGCGACTTAGCACCTTAAAAAACTATTTATTCTTATCTTTTCTCTTCTTATCTCTCGTTTTCAGCATATTTCTGTTAACAGAACCGTGCGTTTTCTTTTTGGTTTTTGAAGGACCTCCAAGATTCACTTTTTTATTCTTTTTATCTTTTTCATGGAAAGCACCATCTCCGCTAAGTTTTTGTTTTTTCATTAAAAACTTAATAGGCTGACGCTCTTTTTCAGGTTCGATCAGCTTAGATGAAATTTCTACTTCTTCCGGGAAATTAGCTATTGCAAGTTCCTGGTTCATCAAAACTTCCACTTCTACTTTGAATTCTTCTTCACGGGGCGTGATAAAGCTAATGGCAGTTCCCGTGGCATCCGCACGACCTGTACGTCCAATTCGGTGCATGTACAATTCCGGTAATTCCGGAAGTTCAAAGTTGATAACATGCGAAATATTGGAAATATCCAGACCTCTCGCCATAATATCGGTAGTAATCAGTCCGCGAAGGTTTCCTTCCTGAAATTCAGCCATGGTACTCAAACGGTAATTCTGGGACTTATTGGAGTGGATTACCCCAAACTGACCTTCAAAATCTTCTTCGATACGCGTGTGCAGCATGTCTGAAATCTTTTTATTGTTCACAAAAACCAAAACACGTTCCATGCTTTCGTTTGTTTCCAATAAATGTTTCAGTAAGTTCACTTTAGTATTAAAGTTCGGAACATTATAGGTAATCTGTGTAATATTTTCAAGAGGAGTTCCTGAAGCAGCAAGTGTTACTTCTTCCGGAAAATCAAAAAAGTCATTCAGAACCGCATCGACTTCATCCGTCATTGTGGCAGAGAATAAAATATTTTGACGTTTGGCTTTCATCATCGCCAGCAATGCTGTTAATTGCGTACGGAAACCTAAATTCAGCATTTCATCAAACTCATCAATTACTAATTTTTGAGTTTCATCAAAACGAATTACCGCATCCAAAGCCAAGTCCATCGTACGACCGGGCGTTCCCACTAAAATATCAACTCCTTCGTAAACGGCTTTTTTCTGTGTGTTGATATTTACACCACCAAAAATACCAAGTGTCTTAACCGACATGTATTTGGTTAATTTCTCAACTTCTTCTACCACCTGAACGACTAATTCACGGGTAGGAACCAGTACTACAATTTTTGGCGTATTGGTTGGGGTAAACTTGTATAATTTTAAAAGAGGCAGTAAATAGGCAAATGTCTTACCTGTACCTGTTTGCGCAATTCCCATCATATCGCGACCTGACATAATCACAGCAAAGGATTTTTCCTGAATTGGAGTTGGTGTAACAAAACCCAATTCATCGATTGCTTTTTGTAGTGATTTTGGAAGATTGAATTTTTCGAAAGTGCTCATTTACATTAAATTTTGTGCAAATGTACGTTAAAATGATGGTTTTTTTGTTGATTTTCTATTTATATACCATTTTGTCCCTCTGAGCGAAGTCGAAGAACATACCAATTGGAATCGGGCTTCGACTTCGCTCAGCCTGACATTCGCTGAAATTAGCCTGAAGGATGAAAATAGAAAATATTAAAATCCCTCAAAAACACCCAGTCCAAAAAGGGCAAAATCGTATTTTACAGGGTCTTGGGCATCCATTTCCCTGAGTTTTTGGTCTAATTCAGCCAAAGCTTTTCCATCATTTTGTTTTCGGGTCAGAATCCCTAGTTTTCGGGCAACATTGCCGGAATGTACATCTAAAGGGCAGGATAGGGCTGCTGGTGAAATAGTTTTCCAGATTCCCAGGTCAACTCCTTTTGTATCCTGACGTACCATCCAGCGCAGGTACATGTTAATTCTTTTGGCTGCTGAATTGTTTAGGGGATCTGAAATGTGTTTTTGAGTCCGCGGAAGGTGATCTGTTTCAAAAAAGATCTTTTTAAACTCATGAATGCTCTTTTGGAGGCTGTCATTTTCCTGATTTTTAGCAAAAACGGCTTCAAGGCCATTGTGGTTTTTATAAATGTGCTGCAATCCTTTTACAAAACCTGCAAAATCGCTTCCGTTAAAGGTTCTGTGAACAAAATTTTCCAGTCTTGCCAAATCTTCATCGGAATGGGTCATGATAAAATCGTAAGGCGTATGGCCCATTAATTCCATCATGGTATGCGAGTTTTTAATAATCATTTTACGATTTCCCCAGGCAATGGTAGCACTTAAGAAACCCGCAATTTCGATGTCTTCTTTTTGAGTAAACAAATGCGGAATCTGTACAGGATCACTTTCAATAAAATCCTGATTGTTGTATTGAATGACTTTTTCGTCTAAAAAATCTTTAAGTTCAGTTTGATTCATTTGATATGTTTTTGGCATAAAAGCCGTCTTTTAAATGTGTGGTGCGCAGTTGAGGTATTATTTTATAGTATACCTCAAAATACTCTAGCTGGTCTTTGTTGACACAAGGTAATTTTCCGTCGCCGCTTCCCCAAAAAAACGTATTGTTTATGGGAGAATTGTAGAGCAGGTTGCCGTTTTTTATACTTTGATAACGGAGGTCAAATTTGCTGTTACTATGTGGAAAAACTATTTCGCTTACAGAAAGGGTACTATTGTTTTTTAGATGAACATTGGTTGTAAAAAGGCTTAGATTAAAGGGAACCATCAGAATCACTATTAAAATGCCTAATGAACTGAAGAGGGAAATAACAATACTTTTTTGGGTACTTAGAATGGTGGATGCAATTAAAAAAGTAAAAAACAGTACAGCATTCATGAAAAAGCGATACTGAGGAGACGATAGAAACAGTACGATCATCTGAAAGAACAGTATTCCGTACAGCATCCAGAAAGGTTTTTTATTGAAAAACTTAAAGATGAAAGCTGGAGTAATTACAAGAAGTACTAAAATTAAGGTATTGAACAGGCCATGTAGTCCCGGTCTGAAAATCCATATTTTAAAAACTTCAAAGATTCCCAAACTGTCAAATTGAGTTTCGGTTAATGAAAAAGCCGCTGTTCGGGTTTCATCATAATAAAAATGAGCCATCGCTTCCGGAATCTGAAAATCAAAAGAAAATGGATTGGCTACCGCAGGAAATAAAGGATAACCACTAATGATGGTGTTTTTTATGGTAAAAAGAAGCAAAACCAATAGGCCAATGACCACCGGTTTTACAATTTCCGGGATTAACATTTTATAGTGTTTCGCAAATAAAACCAACGGAATTAAGACCAGAACAATTGAGGTTGTTTTGATAAATACCGCAAAGAAAACGAGTAGGGAAATGAGATGAAAGGTTTCCGGATTCCCGTTTTTATAGTTTTCAGTAAACTTAAAAAAGAGAATCAGTGATAAAATATATATGGGTAAATCAGGAGACGGTGTGCTGATAAAGGAAAAGAAGAAAATATTCGCCAAAGGCAACAGCCCGATAATGAGATGATTGCTTTCTTTGTTTTTGAAATATGCATTAAGATGCGGAAAAGCATAGATATTGCCTAATAAAAGAAAAAATCCGCTTAGGTCATTAAAATTGGGATATAAAAAAGAAAAGCTGAATACACTTTGCGCAATATGCCAGCCACTGGTTTGTGCTAAGAAAATATGCAGATTGGCAAGTCCTTTTACAAAACCATATTCATTTATCCATTTGATGGTTTGAATATAATATGATTCATTATCAATTATGTAGGGAACTGAAGCGCACTGGGCCAAAATTAAAAGTGTGGTACTAAATAATATTACTTTTAAGGAAAGTGTCAGAGCCTCTAATTTCTGGAAAAGCGATTTGTAAATGAGATGAATTTCACTTTTAAATCTAACATAAATTCCAATATTCAGAACTAAAAAAAAGACATGAAATTCGATATTAATCCTCTCAAAGATTGCCCAGAAACCGGCAAGGAGCGTAGTGGTAAAAAGGCCAAGAATGGAGCAAATAACAAAATTTGAATTCTTTATTTTGGTTATTTTACTGGTATAAAAACCAATATTTATGGTTGTGAAAACCATATAAATCCAGCTTAAAAGAATGAAAACCATTTTAAGAAATTATTTGCCCGTCTGACATGATAAGTTTTCTGTCGGCCATATTGGCTAATTCTTCGTTGTGCGTAACGATCACGAAAGTCTGACCGAATTCGTCGCGCAGCTGAAAAAATAACTGGTGCAGGTTTTCGGCAGAATGCGTATCCAGATTACCTGAAGGTTCATCGGCAAAAATAACGTCAGGTTTATTGATTAAAGCCCTTGCAACAGCTACACGTTGTTGTTCTCCGCCAGAAAGTTCGTTTGGTTTGTGATTTATTCTGTGCGACAAACCAAGATATTCTAATAATCTTTTGGCTTCTTTTTCGGTTTCTGATTTTGATTTATTAGCTAAATAAGCAGGGATGCAAACATTCTCCAAGGCAGTAAATTCCGGTAATAACTGGTGAAACTGAAAAATAAAGCCCAAATTTAAATTTCTGAATTTTGATAATGCTTTGTCGTTAAAACCCAGTATATTTTCTCCGTTTATAATTAATGAAGTTTCAGTTTCTGATTTTGATGGTTTGTCAAGTGTTCCTAAAATTTGCAGTAAGGTTGTCTTTCCGGCTCCGGAAGCGCCAACAATTGAAACAATTTCCCCTTTTTTAATATGCAAATCAACGCCTTTTAAAACTTCAAGCTGATCGTAGAATTTATGTATATTTTTTGCGTGTATCATTTATGAAACTGTTTTTACAAAGAAACAAAGATTCTGCTGAAATCGTAAGCTGTTCTAACAGAATTTTAGGAACAATATTTGATTGTAGGTGGAAGATCATTTTATAAATGTAAAACCTCTGATTTGTAATAAGTTGGTTTTTAAATAAAATAGCACTAAATTTAGAAATATGAAAGAAGAAATAATTGTAAAGGACGAAAAAACGAAAAAGCTTTTATTAGGGTTGCTTTTTGATGCAATCGGAATGCTGACTTTTACAATTCCTCTTGTGGGGGAATTTGCCGATGTTGTCTGGGCACCGCTTGCCGGTTTTTTAATGACTTACATGTACAAAGGACGAGTGGGGAGAGTAGCGGGTATTTTGACTTTTGTTGAAGAAATTCTGCCTTTTACAGATATAATTCCGTCGTTTACACTGACATGGATTTATACCTATTACATAGAGAGGAAAAAATAAAAACTTTTTAATCTTTAAACAAAAATCCAAGTCCCATGCTTTTGAGCATTCTCTTTTCAAAGTTCCAAAAGAAACGAAACTGGCCGAAAATAGTTCCTATCGCTACCAATAAAACCTGATAAATAGGGAAGATAATAATCAGTCTGATTAGGGTAAACCATCCGCCAAAATCTTCTTTGGTGATTCCCAGCCAAACACAAAACGGCTTAGACAAATAGGCCGATGCCGATCCGGTGATGGCAAAAACAATAAAAATAATGATGAGTTGGAAGTTTGAGGTGATTCCCCAACGTTGCTTTAATTTATTCATTTTTATTTATAATGATTACAAATATAACAACATTATCTGGAAGGAACATAGCCCCAAAGTTTTTGTTTGTACCTATTTTGAAAATAAATCATGTAATTATAAATGAGGTAATTTACCTCGTATCCATAATTGATTGCGGGATTATAATTAATATTCATTTCATATAAACCCGGATTGTAACGTTGCGGCTGCAAAACACGATTATTCCATTCGTTTATGTACAAAATATTTTTTGACTCCAGATAACTTTGGGAGTAGTAATTTCTCGGATAAGCCCTTGAGGCAAGCCATGTACTAAAACCATTGTCGATAATAATTACTTCGTATTCTAAAGAATCATTGGCAATTCGTACCGTATCGTTTAAGGCTACGTCCATATTTACCGGCTCACTTACATTGGTTTTGGCAGTGGAGCAGGCGATGATCGTACCTAAAATTACAAGGATGTAAACGAAGTTTTTCATGACTTTTAATTTGAATCTAAAGGTACGAAAAAAAAGGTACTGAGATACTAAGTTTCTGAGGTGCTAAGATTTTGAGGTGCAAAGGTACAAAGACTGAGTGTTAAAAATAATAAAGCTGTTTGTCTAAGACAAACAGCTTTATATGTTTTGAAAATCGAAGAGAAAACCTTTGTAACTCTGAACCTTAAAAAAAACCTTAGCGCCTCAGAGCCTTAGTACCTTTGCACCTTTTAAAAAAACCTATCTTCCAAACAGTTTACCAATAAATCCGGAGATGCCTCCTTTGCTTTTGGTGATGACCATAACATCTGCTACATCTACTTTCCCGTCTGCATTTTGGTCCAGGCCAAACTGCATTCCGTATTTCGAGATCGTATCCATAATTCCGGATGCCTGTCCGCTGTTTCCGGCAATGGCTCCAATAATATCTGAAATCTGAAAACTGCTGTCGTTTGGATCTTTTGCTTTATTGACTAGTGAATTTAATACCTTTGGAATAATACTGGAAGCAACTCCTGAAGAATCTGCATTGCTTAATCCGAATTTTTCACCAAGACTACCGGTCAGTTGTTGTGTTATTTGTTGTACCACCGGATTGGAATTGTCTATTGGAGTACTTCCGTTAAATAAACCAGCCAATTGTTCTGCACCGCCTTCCGAAGCAATTTTCTGCAGTCCTGCAAAAATGGAGTTACCGGTTTCGGCTATTACAGCTTCATTATGTTCGTTCGGGACCGCGCTGTTATTGACAACTGCATCGCCTCCGTATTGTTGCACTAATTGCGTTAATTGTTCAAACATGATTTAGATTTTTTTAGATTGGTAACTTCAAATTTAATAAAAAAAGAAAAGGGATTTATTAAACAATGTTAATAAATCCCTTTTAAAATATTTAATTACAGTTAATTAGCTTAATAAAGTAATGATTTGTGAAGCTAACTCCGTACCGATTCTGTCTTGTGCTTCTCCTGTTGCAGCTCCAATGTGGGGTGTCAAGGAAATTTTAGGGTGCATTAAGATTGTCATTTCCGGTTTTGGCTCGCTTTCAAAAACGTCCAGTCCTGCAAATGCTACTTTTCCGGAATCTAAAGCTTTTATCAATGCTACTTCATCAATCACACCACCACGGGCACAATTTACGATTCCAACACCATCTTTCATGATTTCAAATTCTTTCTCTCCAATGATGTAACCATCCTGAGCAGGAACGTGTAACGTAATGAAATCCGCTTCTTTAAATAAAGATTCTAATGATTGAGAAACGATTGTGGTAGTGATAGACTGACCGTCAAAAAACTCCACTTTTATATCCACAGTCGGAATAAAACTATCCGCAGCGATTACTTTCATACCTAAACCAAGCGCCATTTTTGCAGTAGCCTGACCAATACGTCCGATACCAACAATTCCAAGCGTTTTTCCTCTTAATTCAATACCGTTTGCATAGGCTTTTTTCAAACCGTCAAAGTTTGAATCTCCTTCAAGAGGCATATTTCTGTTGGAATCATGTAAAAAACGAACACCTGAAAATAAGTGTCCAAATACCAGTTCAGCAACAGATTCTGACGATGAAGCCGGTGTATTGATTACGTGAATTCCTTTACTTTTGGCATAATCAACATCAATATTATCCATACCAACACCGCCACGGCCAATAATTTTAAGCCCCGGGCAGGCATCAATAATATCTTTGCGAACTTTAGTCGCACTGCGCACTAAAACTACGCTTACGTTGTTTTCGTTTACAAAATTAGCCACTTGTTCCTGTGCTACTTTTGTTGTTATAACTTCAAATCCACCTTTTTCTAAAGCTAGAATTCCACTTTTAGAAATTCCATCATTGGCTAATACTTTCATTATGTGTTTATTTGTTTGTTTGGTTAATTGGTTAATCGTTACGATTTAGGGAATTAACTTGTGTTATAATTTTTTCTTTTTGATTAGGAGGTTAGTCTCAGTCTCGGTCTCAGTTCTAAATTAACTGAAAACTGAAAACTGAGACTGCAAACTAAACTTTAGACTCCAAAGCTTTCATCACATCCACCAATACCTGAACACTTTCGATCGGCATTGCGTTGTAGATAGAGGCTCTGTAACCACCAACAGAACGGTGTCCCGGCAATCCTGAGATATTGGCTTCTTTCCAAAGCGCATCAAAAGTTGCAGCGTGATCCGGATTGTTCAGTAAGAAAGTAACATTCATTTTAGAACGGTCTTCCACTGCTGCAGCTCCTTTAAATAATGGGTTTCTGTCGATTTCAGCATAAAGTAAAGCCGCTTTCGCGTCGTTTAATTTTTCGATTGCTGCAACACCACCGTTACTTTTAATCCATTGCAGGGTTAACAAAGAAACGTAAACGGCAAAAACAGGAGGTGTATTGTACATACTTTCTGCTTTGATATGTTTGGCGTAGTCTAACATGCTTGGAATAGTTCTTCCGCTTTTCTCCAGGATTTCTTCTTTAACTACTACTAAAGTCGTTCCTGCAGGTCCCATATTTTTTTGGGCTCCGGCGTAGATTAAATCAAATTTGGAGAAATCTAAATTGCGTGAAAAAATATCAGAACTCATATCGCAAACAACAGGAATAGTTGTTGTCGGGAATTCTTTCATCTGAGTTCCAAAAATCGTATTGTTACTGGTGCAGTGAAAATAATCTGCATCAGCCGGTATTTCGTATCCTTTTGGGATATGATTGTAATTTTCTTCTTTTGAAGTAGCTACGACAACAGTTTCTCCAAAGTTTTTAGCTTCTTTGATGGCAGCTGTTGCCCAGGTTCCTGAATCTAAGTAAGCGGCTTTTCCGTTTTCTTTCATCAAATTGTATGGAGCCATTAAGAATGCAGTACTGGCACCACCTTGTAAAAATAAAGCCTGATATCCTTTTCCTTCAAGTCCTAATAATTCTAAAGCAAGCGAACGGGCTTCTTCCATTACAGCAACAAAATCTTTGCTTCTGTGCGAAATTTCAAGGATAGATAGTCCTGAATCATTGAAATTTAAAACGGCTTTTGATGCTTTCTCAAAAACTTCCTGTGGTAAAATACTTGGTCCTGCGCTGTAGTTGTGTTTTTTCATGGTATAGTTAATAGACGAAAATTTTAAAAACGCAAATTTCGGCAATAGGAGCTGAAAAAGCGATAAATTATTCGAAATAATTAAACATTTTTTTACTTTGTTGTTAACAAAAACGTTATAGTATCTACGTTATCTGCATAATCCCACAATTGCGGATTTTGGGTCTGTCCGAAGGGAATATTATTTTTGCCGGAATCAGTGCTGACGATACACTGAATTTGTTCAGCATCAGCTTCAAGACGTTTTTCGAGATCCTCACGACTTTCATAAAATTCGTGAAAAACACTCGAAATAGGAGAGGCATAACTGGAATCTTCTTTTAATGTCAGAAAGCCATTGTCGAGTAATTTGAAATTACTCATTAAAAAAACAGCCTTATTGTAGTCGTAATTGTTAGCGTATTTTTCGTAGTGAATGACGTCCTGATATTTGAAAATAGCTTCAAAAAAGGCATCAAATTTATAATCTTTCGGGACAAAAAGCTTCGAAACATTGCGACAGCCTAATCCGAAATACCTGAAAATATCTTCACCTAATGCTTCCAGTTGTTCTTTGGTTTCATTTCCGTTTAAAACTGCTACTGAATTTCTGTTTTTGCGGATGATAGAGGGTTTATCTTTAAAATAATATTCAAAATAACGGGCTGTATTATTGCTTCCGGTGGCGATTACGGCATCGAAATTTTCTAGTTTTCCTTCCACGAAAGTGATTTTATCCGAAAATTCCGGGTTAACGGCAATGATGTATCTGGCTAAAAACGGCAGCAGATGCTGGTCATTTGAAGATGTTTTTACAAGTGCTTTATGTCCGCTTATCAAAACCGATAAAAAATCATGGAAACCAACCAATGGAATATTTCCGGCTAAAATCAGCGCCACATTTTTCCCGTTTTCTTTATTCTGAGCGGTCTCTAAAGAATAGTCAGAAAGCCATTTTGTGATGTTTTCTTCTGTTAAAGCGTCTGCCCAGGACTGAAGGGCAAAATAGACCTGTTCAGGCGTATACCATCCATTATGAGATTGTGATAAATGAATCAGCTTTTCGAAATCATCAAAAAATAAATCGTTATGTAAAACATCCGATTTTTTGGTTGTATTGTTTTCAGAAAATTGTTTTAAGAATTTCCCTAATTCAACAAAAACACTTTTTTTTGTTTCTAATGTCATAATGTTTGTTTATGAATAGTTTTGATTGTAATTTTGCACAAAAATAAGTTTTTTTAGCGTTAAGCGGTAAGCTTTATGCAATAAGCTTTAATTTTTGAAAAATAATATTTTAGAAATAGCTTAAAGCCTAAAACTTAAAGCATAAAATAATATAAAAGATGGCAATAATTATAACCGACGAATGTATTAACTGCGGAGCTTGTGAACCGGAATGCCCAAATACAGCAATTTATGAAGGAGCTGATGATTGGAGATATAAAGATGGAACAGCCCTTTCAGGAAAAATAATCTTACCGGACGGAACTGAAGTGGATGCAGATGATGCACAAACTCCAATTTCTGATGAAGTATATTATATAGTTCCGGGGAAATGTACGGAATGCAAAGGTTTTCATGATGAACCTCAATGTGCTGCCGTATGTCCTGTAGATTGTTGTGTGCCGGATGATAACCACGTAGAAGATGAAGAAACTTTGTTGGCGCGTCAGGCTTTTCTGCATAACGAATAACAGATAACGTAACCGATAAATAAAAGAACCTGAGTAGTTTAGCTCAGGTTTTTTTATGTCTTAATGTGTAAGTATCTCGTATTAAATTGGGATTTAATGTTTTATTTTTGTTAATTTGATTGATTTATTAACAATTGTTTGATAATAGTAAGTAATAGCCTATGAAGGGACTACTAATTTTGTTTGTTGTATTTTTTAGTGAAAGTATTTTTGCTCAGAATACCGAATATTCTATTGTTGTAAAGGATATAGAAACACAGCTTCCTATTGAGAATGCAACTATTGTTATTATGAAAACCAAACAAATTTTATTAAGCAATGAAGATGGTAAAGTGACTTTTGTGTTAAGCGGAGGGTCAAACGTTCAGGTTTCTGAAACCAATTACGAGAATTTAACCATTCGCTGGGCAAGTTTAAAAGAAAATGAATTTACGGTTTACTTAAAAAGTAAAGACAACAAACTGGATGAAATTGTTTTGTCGAAAGAATCTCCCCAGAAAATCCTTCGGAAAATTGTACTGAACTCACGTGCAAAGTTAGCGATGCCCTGTCGGCTAAAAGTGTATGTAAGGGAATTTTTTATGCTGAACAATCAATATTCTTATTACAATGACGGACTCGTGAATTTTCAGTTTGGAGTCAGTCAGAAAAAAGTTTCCACGACTTTATTAGTAGAGCAAAACCGGTCTTATGGCTTACTGGAAAAGGATATAAGTGCTGATTTAAAAGGGTATAATTTGAATAATATCATGGAAAATTACTCGAACCTGAGCTATTTTGACCCAATTTTAGATTCAAAAGCAAAAAAAGAATACGATTTTATTACCAAAGGACATCCCGTTAATAAAGATTACTATATAATGAATGTTACGCCGTTGGATAAATCTAAAACAGCAGTTGATAATTTTGAAATTATATACGACCCTTTAAAAAAAAAAATCATTGAATTCTCGATCATTATCACTCCCGGAACTTTGGCTGAAACAGTAGATAAAGCAGCTGTTGGCTCCAAGAATGTAACGCGATCGTTAGTGAAAGTAAATTACCGGCTCGATGGCCCGGACTATTATGTACTGAGTTCAAATGAAGAGATCGCTTATGATCTCGTTTTGAAAGATCAGGTCAAAAATATTCAGGTGCGGAATAATTTTATCACAACAAATTTCAGTAAACAGAAATTTACGTACAGGGAAAGTGATGTCTTTAAAGACAAGACCCTTTTTAATAAAAAAAATAAGGTCCTGACCAATTACTGGAATATCTCCGGATTTACAGCCACTGATGAAGAAAAGACACTGATTGATTCCTTAGAATTTAAAATGTAAATAAAACGTGATTTCCTCTCCCGTTTTTTATGATTTTTTCTTTGCTACAATAACATAAGTGTCGTAGGCATAGGTTTTTCTGTCGATGGTTTTTAGTATTTCAAAATTATTGAGATACAGGAAAAGCTCTATTTCATTGCGCGTGAAAACACGAACGGTTGAAAAATCATTTTCAATAACTTCTTTTTTGCCATTTACAACAGTGTAGTATTCCGCACTCCAGTCTAACATGAAATTTTCGAGGGACTGGTTCACGTCCCAATGGCTATCTCTCTTGTAATTTACGTTTTCGTACGCTGCTTCATGTGTGATTAGTAAATTTTCCTTAATGAAAGGAATAAAGCGGTTCGCGTCGATAAAATCAAAAATGATAATGCCATGCTCCTTGCTGTTTTTGTAAAGAGCATCAAAAGTTTTATTGATATCGTTGTTGGTAATCAGATAACTCGTGGACCTTCCTGTGATTAAAATAGCATCTACAGGCTGATCAAGTTTGAAATCGCGCATGTCACCTTGTATAAAAGCACAATTTTTGTTTCGTTCTTTAGCGATTTCGATCATACTTTCGCTGTAATCAAGACCCAGGTAGTTTTGGTTGTTTTCCTCGAATCGTTTGGCGAGGTTTCCCGTTCCGCTTCCAATTTCCAGAATACTGGAACAATTATTTTCCTGAATCAGATTATTATAAAAAGCATACTCTTCGTCATAATTAACAAAAGTCTGGTACATCGCATCGTAAATCGCGGCCATTTTGCCGTCGTATAAATTTGCCATAACAATTGGTTTTTAAGTATAAAAGTATAAAAAAAAGGGCTGTCATAAGACAACCCTTTTCAATTATTAAAAGGCTGAACTTAGAATTTATAGTTTACAGATAAATTAAATATAGTTCCTAATTGACTGAAATGTGAACCATCATATGAAGTCGTAGGATAACGACCATTAAAAGTCAATAAATTATATTGACGCTTTGTTTGAACAGGGTCTGCTAACAAAACTTCTCCATCTGCATTTTTTGCTACAAATTCCCATTCCGGTAAAACATTAAAGATGTTGTTTACATTTAAAGCGATAGTGAATTTTTCGGTAGCATTAAAATTAATGCCTAAGTCTGTAACAACTTTAGGAATAAATCGTGTATCTAAGTCAGGATTATATTGACCTTGTGGTTTAGAACTATCAAAAGTTGCTATACCATCCTGATGAAAACTAGCCTCTCCGAAATAAGTATTATTTAAAGAAAATCCAAACTTACCAATTTCGTAATTAGCACCCAATATCCATTTTGTTTTTGGTCTTGAGGTAAAAGTCAAAGCGTCCAGAATTGGTCCAAATGAGTTGTTGGTCACAGGAGAAATTCTTTCGTTTTGGAATGTAATGTTTCCGGATAAATTAAAGCCTAATTTACCTTCTCCAATTCCAATATTATTATAGCTTGTTACTACATCTAAACCAGATGTTCTGGAATCAAATGAGTTAGAAAACCAGGCTACATTTCCAAACGGAGTATTTTGTCTGTCTCCCAGTACAATTCTGTCTTCTACTTTAATATTATAATAATCGACGGTTACATTTAAATTTTTGAAAGGTTTTGCACCAAGACCTACAGTAATATTAGTTGATTTCTCAGGAGATAAAGAAGGTATTCCCAATTGACGTGCCTGAGGAGAAACATTACTGATAATTCCACTTACCTGAATTCCCTGTCCGGCTACGAAAGAGTATTGTGATTTTTGCGTGTAAATCTGGTGTAAAGTTGGTGCTCTGAAACCTGTTGATACAGAACCTCTTAAAGTAATTTTGTCATCAAGGAACTTATATCTTGTACTGGCTTTCCAAACCGTTGCTCCTCCAAAATCGCTATATTCTTCATGGCGAACTGTTCCGTTTATCAAAAAGTCTTTTGTGATATCAAAAGCAACGTCTAAATAAACCCCCACATTATATCTGTTCCATTTTCCTGAATTTTCAGGTCTGTTTCCTGCAAAAGAATCCGCTCCGGTTCCGTCCCAGGATGCTTTAACTCCTTCAATAACTTCAAAATTCTCCGATCTGAACTCAGACCCAAATCCAATACTGATTTGGTCTGATACAATCTTAGAAATATCAATATTTCCAACCACGTGATTAAAAGAAGTTCCGCCTGGTTTAAAAGAGATGGGGCTATTTTCTCTGTATACATTTTCGCCGTTTTCATCAAGGATAGCAGATCTGTTTACAGAGTTGTTTACAGTGTACAATTGTTTGTTGCCACCAACAGTTATACTGGCATCCGTATTCCATCCATTTTTTACATTTTTGAAACCTAATGTACCGTTATAGTCAAATAAGTCCCCTTCAAAAGTTGGCACATATCCTTCGTAAACTCTATTGGCACCAGTACCTTTTCCGAAAAAATCAATAAGGTAAGGATCGTCAGCCAAAGTTCTCCAGTATGGCGTTCTGTAGTTGGCAAATGATTTTACTTTTTTGTAAACATAAGCGGCATTATAATATAATTTTGTATTATCGCTGATATCATTACCACCATTAATTAAAAATTTAGCAGCAGCTGTCTCCGGAGAACCATTAATATTTCCTGCATCCGGATATTTAGCAAGAAAAGCCTGAACGTCTGCCAAATTAGCGCCAAAATCCCCGGCATCTCCTTCTGCATCAACATTTCCCGGTCTGTTAGCCAATTTTACTTTAGAAAAATCAATTGTATAATTCAGGAAACCTTTTTCTCCGACAGTTGTACCCTGGTTTAAACTTGCACCAAGCATTTCTCCGTCTCCTTCAGAAGTAATCCCGCTTCTTACTGTTAAAGATCCATCTGTGTTGTTTTTCTTTAAAATGATGTTCATAACCCCGGCAATCGCATCAGACCCGTATTGGGCAGAGGCTCCGTCACGAAGAATTTCCACTCTTTCGATAGCGTCTGTTGGGATGGCAGAAATATCTGCACCTGTTTCACCACGTCCCGGAGAGGTCTGTACGTAAAGCAAAGAACTTAAATTTTTACGTTTACCATTAATAAGGATCAAAGTTCTGCTTGGTCCCATGTTTCTGATTTCGTACGGATCCAGCAATGAAGTAGCATCATTTACAGGAGTTTGTACCGTATTAAAAGACGGGATTTTGTATTGCAGTGCCTTGTCAAATGTCGCTTGTCCGGTGGACGTTAAATCCTTGGAGGATAAAACATCAATTGGCAATGCAGTAGTGGTATTACTTCTTGCGGCTGTTCTGGATCCTGTCACAACAACTTCGTCAAGATTTTGTCCGCCTTCTTCAGATAAAGCAACATCTATTTTAGAGGCATTGGCCAGCCTGGTAACGCTGTTGTAGCCTACATAAGTAAAAATTAGGGATGCGCCTTCTTTAACTGTAATCTTATAAGATCCGTCGATATCGGTGGATACACCATTGTTAGTTCCTTTTTCAACAATGTTCACTCCAGGCAGAGGGGTACCTGTATTGTCTTTTACTACACCCGTTACTTGCTGTTGCGCAAAAATAATGACAGTGTTAAAGAGAAATAATAGTAATGCAATTTTTTTCATGGTTAATCTTTTTTGGTTAATTCTATTTTGGTTTGTTAAATATTGAGATAAAAGTAGGTTTATTTAACAAAACATTATAAAAAAGTTTAATTTTTTTTAAGAAATGTCGTAAAAAAACATATATCATCATTTTTTGTTTAGTTACGAGCTATTAAATCTTATATTTGCAAAATTTTAGCCTTAAAATGTATTATTTTGACAAAATTTAGGCTTTAATAAAAAATAAGTATAGTACGATTAAATCATTACTAAATAATTGGAAGCTAGCTCAATAAAATTAGTAGCTGAGGCGATCGAAATCAAATAAAAAACAAATTTATCTACAGATGAAAGCAGGAATTGTAGGATTGCCAAATGTTGGAAAATCAACATTATTTAATTGTTTATCTAATGCAAAAGCGCAAAGTGCAAACTTTCCGTTTTGTACTATCGAACCTAATATTGGTGTTGTAAACGTTCCGGATCCGAGAATCAATAAATTAGAAGAATTGGTAAAACCAGAACGTGTACAAATGGCAACAGTTGATATTGTCGATATCGCAGGTTTGGTAAAAGGAGCCAGTAAAGGCGAAGGTCTTGGAAACCAATTTTTAGGAAACATTAGAGAGTGTAATGCTATTATTCACGTATTGCGTTGTTTTGACAATGACAATATTGTACACGTTGATGGAAATGTAAATCCGATTCGTGACAAGGAAACGATTGATATTGAACTTCAGCTGAAAGATTTGGAAACCGTTGAAAAACGTTTGGAGAAAGTAAATCGTGCCGCTAAAACCGGAAACAAAGAAGCACAAACCGAAAAAGCACTTTTAGACAGGATCAGAGAATCTTTATTACAGGCTAAATCGGCTCGTACTGTTGTACCTCAGGGGAACGATGAAGAAGTTTTAATGGAATCTTTTCAGCTGATTACGGCAAAACCAGTTTTATACGTTTGTAATGTGGATGAAAATTCAGCCGTAAACGGAAACAAATATGTAGATCAGGTTCGTGAACTGGTAAAAGACGAAGATGCTGAAGTGATCATCCTTTCAGTAGGAGCAGAGGCTGATATTACCGAATTAGAAAGCTACGAAGAGCGTCAGGTTTTTCTTGAAGATATGGGATTAACAGAGCCGGGAGCTTCCGTTTTAATTCGTGCCGCTTACAAATTATTAAAACAACAAACGTACTTTACTGCCGGTGTAAAAGAGGTTCGTGCCTGGACGATTAATATCGGAGCTACAGCACCACAGGCTGCCGGAGTAATCCATACTGATTTCGAGAAAGGTTTTATCCGTGCAGAGGTAATTTCATACGAAGATTATGTTCAATATGGTTCAGAAGCAAAAGCAAAAGAAGCAGGAAAGTTCAAAGTAGAAGGAAAAGAATACGTTGTAAAAGATGGTGATGTGATGCATTTCCGTTTTAATGTTTAATTTTCTTTTTTTAGAATATAGAGTAAAGAAGAAAGAGAATAGAGGGACTGCTGGAGGAATTCAGCAGTTTTTTTATGCGTAACTTTAGAATATAGAGTAAAGAAGAAAGAGAATAGAGGGACTGCTGGAGAAATTCAGCAGTTTTTTTATGCGTAATTGTCAGGCTGATCGTAGTCGAAGCCTTTTTTAGTTTAGCAAGCCTTCGACTCCGCTCAGGATGACAGTCTTTTTTAAAAATCGAGCATGGGAAAGATGTAAAATTTCCAAAAAAAGCAAGAATTCAGATTTTTTAATTATTGCTTAAATTTGAGGCGTTATCTAAAAATAAGAACTATCGTGAAAGTTAAAAATTTATTCTCCAAATCCTGGTTTCTTATCAAGAACGCCTTTTTAGAATTTAATGATGATAATGCGATCAAACTTAGTGCTGCTTTATCTTACTACACCATATTTGCCTTACCGCCCTTATTGATTATCATCATTACCATCTGTGGTTTTTTCTTTGGTGAAGATGCCGTAACAGGGCAATTGTACGGACAAATTAACGGGATGGTAGGGAATGGCGCCGCAATTCAGATTCAGGAAGCGATAAAAAATGTACAACTGTCAGGAAATAACGTCTTCGCCACCACATTTGGAATTGTGATGCTGTTAATTGGTGCTTCGGGAGTTTTCGCAGAAATACAAAGTTCTATCAATTTTATTTGGGGGCTTCGCGCCAAACCGGACAAAGGTGTGAAAAAATTCATTCAGAATCGTCTGATGTCTTTTTCCATGATTGCCTCTGTTGGATTTTTAATGCTGGTCAGTCTCTTTGTCAATACAACACTCGATTTAGTGAGTTCACGACTGAAAATATACTTTCCGGAAAGTACGGTTTATTTATTTTATGTAGTCAATATTTTTATTGTACTGGCTAGTATTACACTTCTTTTTACCATTATTTTCAGAACATTGCCCGACGGAAAAATAAGATGGAAAGATGCTTTTATAGGTTCAACAGTTACGGCCATACTTTTTATGATTGGTAAATTTGCCATAGGCTTTTATTTAGGAAGCTCTACAGTTGCCTCAGTCTATGGAGCAGCAGGCTCTGTAATAATTATTCTGGTTTGGGTATATTATTCCGCAATTATTCTGTATTTTGGGGCAGAATTTACCAAGGTGTATGCAAAATCATACGGAGGTAAAATTTACCCGAATGAATACTCTGTGGAAATCAAAAAAGAAATTTTCGAGATTGATAAATCGGGGAAAAAAGAACCGGAAAAAAAAGAAAAAATATGAAAATTATAGCCTTTGGAGGAAGTAACAGTAAACACTCGATCAACAAAAAATTAGCAACTTATGCTGCTGGTTTATTTGAAAATGCAGAAGTTGAAGTTTTGGATTTAAACGATTACGCAATGCCTTTATTCAGTGTTGATCTGGAAAAAGAAATCGGTCAGCATGAACTTGCAAAAGCATTTCTGAAAAAAATGGAAGGAGCTGATATTTTGGTAATTTCCTTAGCCGAAAATAACGCCAGCTATTCTGCAGCTTTTAAAAACCTTTTTGACTGGAGTTCGAGAATTGTGAAAGACGTTTTTCAGCAGAAACCAATGTTATTGCTGGCTACGTCGCCTGGAGCACGAGGCGGGGCATCAGTTTTAGAAATAGCCAATAATGCCTTGCCCAGATATGGTGCGCAAATAAAGGGGACTTTTTCGTTACCTGCATTCAATGCTAATTTTGATTTAGAGGAAAATAAAATCTCAAATGCCGAGCTGGATAAAGAATTAAAAGATATTATTAAGTCTAGTTTTTAATCGATGACCATAAAAAAGATTACTTTCCTGTTTCTTTTCGTGAATTTTATTTTTCTGCATTCTTCTTACCCGCAAAAGTATAATGATGTGGATAAACTAGTTTTAAAATATCCAAAACACTTCAAAACTACAGAAGCGTTAGCAGAAAGAATTCAAAAAGATTTCACTTCCGAACGGGATAAAGCACGGGCTATTTACAGCTGGATTGCTTTTAATATAAAATACGACTATGCTTCTTTTCTAAATCCGCCGCGAACGCAGGGATTCAGTTATTCCACGGAGGCCGAAAAGCAAAGAAAAATCCAACTACTGAACGATAAACTGATTCAGAAGGCATTTACTGCCCAAAAAGCGGTTTGTGAAGGCTTTACAGCTTTGTATCAGCATTTGGCCGGCTTAACAGGATTAAAATGTGAAATAATAAAGGGAGATTCTAAAACCAGATTAGAGGATATTGGCAGAAAAGAGACCTCTTCCAATCATGCGTGGAATATGGTTTTGATTGATAAAAAATGGATACTGGTTGATGTTACCTGGGGACAGGGCTATTATGACAGCAGCAAAGGACGAATGATCAATGACTTTGCACCGATTTATTTTGATACCGATCCCGATTACTTTTTTCAGAAACATTTTCCCGATTCCGGAACCTATCTGGGACAAAAATTAAGCAAGGAAGATTTTCTCAATGGCCCGCTGATTTATAACATTACCATCGAAGGAGATCATAAAATTACGCAACCCAATTCCGGACTTATTGAAGTTAAAAATGGTGAAAATATTACTTTCAGAATAAAAAACATTTCGAAAACGGCCCAGTTTTTTTATCTGAATAAAAAGAACCAGCCCATACGAATTGAAAATGCAAAAGAAAGAAAAGGCAGTTTGGAATTTCAGGTCACTTTTGATAAAAATATAGGACAGTTTATTACTTTTTACCTTGGTGAAAGCAGTATTGTTTCTTTTAAAGTCATTTGGAAATAATGACAATAAAAAAAATAGTATTTGGATTCCTTTTTTTGAATCTTCTCTTTATAAATTCATCTTTTTCGCAAAAGTACACTGCAGTTGATAGTATTGTACTAAAATATCCAAATTTTGGAAGTACAGAAAAACTGGCTGAAAGAATTCAGAAAGACTTTACATCAGAACATGATAAAGCGAGAGCAATTTATAGTTGGATTGCATTGAATTTGGATTATGATTTAAAAACTTATTTAGATCCGCCAAAACCAAAAACTTTTACTTCTAAGAATGAAGCAGAGAATGCCAAACAAATTCAATTAGCGCATGCAAGTGCAACTCAGAAAGCATTTAGATCTAAAAAAGCAGTATGCGAGGGATTTTCTTTGTTGTACCAGCATTTGGCGACATTATCGGGATTAAAATGTCAGGTTGTAAGTGGTGATTCTAAAAGATTATTAAATGATATTGGGAGAAAGAGATTAGGATCAGATCATGCATGGAATACAGTTCTAATCGATGGAAAATGGATATTGATTGATGCTACGTGGGGACAAGGATATTTTGATGAAAAGCGTCAGGTTGTTTTAAAGAAATTTACGCCCATTTATTTTGATATGGCTACTGAATATTTCTATATGACGCATTTTCCAGTGTCGTCAATGTATGCAGGTAACACCGGAAACAAAGAAGCGTTTTTAAACGGACCACTTATCTTCGATGAATTTATAGAGCAGGAATGCCAGGTCCAGATGCCTTTTTCCGGGATTATTCAGGCAAATGATAATGACAAAATAGTCTTCAAAATTAAAAATGTTTCAAGACTCGAGAATCTTTATTATTTAAATAAAAAAGAAGAATGCGTTGAAATTGAAAATCCAAAAGAAAAAAATGGAGTATTTGAATTTCAAGTAACCTATTATAGAAAATTAGGGCGATTTATAACTTTCTATCTTGATGACAGACCGTTTATAATCTTTAAAGTAATTCCGAAAACAATATAACCATAATGTTTGTTTAAAGAGTTTTCTTCTTTTATTGAATTGGCGTATCTTAGCAAGAACCGATTTGAATCATTAATACAGTAGGGCTATGGAAACAACATTTCTGAAATCAATTTTAGATAATGATTTCTATAAATTTACGATGCAGCATGCCGTCATCAGGCTTTTTCCAAAGGCGAAAGTACGTTATGCTTTTATCAATCGTGGGAAACATGTTTTTCCGCCTGGCTTTGCTGAGTTACTTCGAAAATCGGTTGATGCCATGGCAGATTTACGATTGACAAAAGAAGAAAAACGGTATCTGTCGCATCATTGCCCTTATCTTGATCCTACTTATTTAGATTTTTTACAAGGCTACACGTACGATCCTTCTGAAGTTGAAATAACACAGGACGGATCAGAGTTAAAGGTCACTATTGAAGGTTTTTGGTACCGCACGATTTTATGGGAAGTTCCTTTGATGGCTTTAATTTCGGAGCTTTTTTACAAAGCAAATCATTTAATTCGTTTAAATGATGACGCGATCAAAAGTCATACGAAAGACAAAATTGACAATTACAATAAACTCGGCGTTCCTGTTTTGGAATTTGGTACCAGACGGCGTCATTCTTACGATGTACATGTTTTAGTTAATGAAACTTTAAATGCTTTTGGAAGCCAAAGCTTTATCGGAACCAGTAATGTACATTTTGCCATGGTCAACAATAAACGTCCGTTAGGCACACATGCACACGAATGGTTTATGTTTCATGCCGCCCAATATGGTTTCAAAATGGCTAATTTTATGAGTCTCGAACACTGGACGCAAGTCTACGGCGGAGATCTCGGAATTGCACTGACGGATACCTACACCACAGATATATTTTTCAACCAGTTTGATAAAAAATACTCCAAACTTTTTGATGGCGTTCGGCACGACAGCGGCGATCCGGTGGAATTTGCACAAAAAGTAATTTTACACTATACCAAAATGGGAATCGATCCCAAATCAAAAAGTATTGTTTTTTCGGATTCGCTCAATTTTGATAAGGTAAAAATCATATCCGATTTTTGTAAAGATAAAATCAGGATGTCTTTTGGAATCGGAACTAATTTTACCAACGATGTGGGGCTGCCGCCGATGAATATGGTCATCAAATTAACCGAAACCAAACCTGACAATGTGCACTGGCAGGGAGTCGTGAAACTTTCAGACGAAAAAAATAAAAATACGGGAACGCCCGAAATGATTGCTTTGGCAAAACAGGTACTCGGAATCAGATAGCGTTTTTTTGTTTTAAAATTGATTTCTTCTGTTTTTAAAGCTAGTATTTTTTTAAAATCAATTTAAATAGGATTTAAAGCTGTTATTATTTATAACAAAAAGAAAATACGCTTTTATTTTTTACGCAGAAATGGTACATTAGCCAAAAATCCAATTCATTTATGCTAGAGCAAAATCAATATACCGAAGATAATATTCGATCACTCGATTGGAAAGAACATATCCGTATGCGTCCCGGAATGTATATCGGGAAATTGGGAGATGGATCTTCGCCGGATGATGGTATTTATATTCTTTTAAAAGAGGTTTTAGACAACTGTATCGATGAGTTCGTTATGGGCTCCGGAAAAACTATTGAGGTGACTATCAAGGACAAAACGGTTTCGGTTCGTGATTACGGACGTGGAATCCCATTAGGAAAGGTAGTCGATGTAGTTTCGAAAATGAATACAGGAGGAAAGTACGATTCCAAAGCTTTCCAGAAATCAGTAGGTTTAAATGGTGTCGGAACGAAAGCAGTAAATGCCTTATCGAATTATTTTCGGGTGGAATCAGTTCGTGATGACAAACAAAAAGGAGCTGAATTTTCTGCGGGAAATTTAGTTTTGGAAGAAGATATAATTGATACTACAAAGCGAAAAGGAACAAAAGTGACCTTTACGCCGGATGAAACGATCTTTAAAAATTACAAATTCCGTATGGAATATGTAATTAAAATGGTGAAGAACTATTGTTACCTGAACAATGGACTGACGATTATATTCAATGGCGAAAAATACATTTCCGAAAACGGTCTTAGGGATTTATTGGAAGAAACGATCAGTGCAGAGGATCTGGAATATCCGATCATTCACCTGAAAGATCATGATATTGAGATCGCTTTAACACACAGTAAAACACAATACAGCGAAGAATACCACTCTTTTGTCAACGGTCAGAATACCACACAGGGAGGAACGCACTTAGCGGCTTACAGAGAAGCCATCGTAAAAACCATTCGTGAGTTTTACAACAAAAATTTCGAAGCCTCTGATGTTCGAAAATCGATTGTGAGTGCAATCAGTATTAAGGTGATGGAACCGGTTTTTGAATCACAGACCAAAACCAAACTGGGTTCAACCGATATGGGATCCGATGACGGAACACCGGCAGTATCTGTTCGTACTTTTGTAAATGATTTCGTGAAGAATAAATTAGATAATTATTTACACAAAAACCCTCCGACAGCAGAAGCTTTACTGCGTAAAATTTTACAGGCCGAAAGAGAACGTAAAGAATTATCAGGAATCAGAAAACTGGCAACAGATCGTGCCAAGAAAGCCAATCTTCATAATAAAAAATTAAGAGATTGCCGCGCACATCTTCCGGATACCAAAAACCCGAGAAATTTAGAAAGCACACTTTTTATTACCGAGGGAGATTCGGCTTCCGGATCGATTACCAAATCGCGTGATGTGAATACACAAGCCGTTTTCAGTTTGCGTGGTAAGCCTCTGAACTCGTACGGAATGACCAAAAAAATTGTGTACGAAAATGAAGAATTCAATCTACTGCAAGCTGCTTTGGATATCGAAGACGGACTCGAAAAGTTACGCTACAACAACATCGTAATCGCCACCGATGCCGATGTCGACGGTATGCACATTCGTTTGCTGCTGATTACTTTTTTTCTGCAGTTTTTCCCGGAATTGATCAAAGAAGGGCATTTGTATATCTTACAAACACCACTTTTCAGGGTTCGAAATAAGAAAGAAACCATTTATTGTTATTCTGAAGAAGAAAGAAAAGATGCAATCGAAAAATTAAAACCAAAGCCGGAAATCACCCGATTTAAAGGTTTGGGAGAGATTTCACCGGATGAGTTCAAAAATTTCATTGGAGAAACGATTCGACTGGACCCGATTATGATGGATAAAAACACTTCAATCGAGCAATTATTATCCTTTTATATGGGGAAAAATACGCCGGACAGACAGGAATTTATCATCAAGAATTTGAAGGTGGAGCTGGATACGATTGAGGATGTTGCTATTTAACAAAAAACTTAATATTGCCAAACGATCTTCAAAATAAAGTCATTTTTAAACAAGTTGCCGAGTTATTACAAAATGCCCGACAACAGGTTTTGCGTACTGTCAATTCAACAATGACCATTACTTATTTTGAGATAGGAAGGATCATTGTTGAAGAAGAGCAAAATGGAAAAGATAGGGCCGAATATGGAAAACAATTATTAAAAGGGCTTTCGCAACAATTGACTAAAGAGTTTGGAAAAGGGTTTTCGATTGATGTTTTAGAAAGGATTAGAAAATTTTATTTGATATATTCAAAATCCGCAACAGTGTTGCGGATTTTGGAAATTAAGAATTCAGAGACAGTGTCGCGGAATTCTAATGATTCAATTTCGTCATCGCTGTCAAAGAATTTCGAAAATAAAAAGATGCAGACACTATCCTCTTTTTTCACATTGACTTGGTCTCATTATGTTTTTTTAATGCGAATTGATGATGAAAAGGAAAGGCGTTTTTACGAAATAGAATCTGAAAGGCACAATTGGAGTGTTCGGGAGCTAAAAAGACAATACGATTCAGCACTTTATGCAAGATTAGCATTAAGTAGAGACAAAGAAGGAATTTTAAAACTTTCAGAGCAAGGCCAGATTATTGAAAAACCGAAAGATATCATTAAAGACCCCTATATATTAGAGTTTCTGGGATTGCCGGAATTAAATCAATATTCAGAATCACAACTGGAAGAAGAAATTATCAATAAATTAGAACATTTTTTGTTAGAATTGGGTCATGGTTTTACTTTCGTTGCAAGGCAAAACCGAATTACTTTTGATGATAAACATTTTAGAATAGATCTGGTTTTTTATAATAGAATTTTGAGATGTTTTGTTCTTATTGATTTAAAAATAGGGGAATTAAAACATCAGGATTTAGGTCAGATGCAAATGTATGTGAACTATTATGATCGGGAAATGAGATTGGAAGATGAAAACAAAACTATTGGAATTGTACTTTGTCAGAATAAAAGCGAATCCGTAGTAAAATATACATTACCAGAAAACAACGAGCAAATTTTTGCCAGTAAATATAAAACAGTGTTACCAAGTGTTGAAGTTTTAAAAGAACTTCTTGAAAATAAATAATATCAAATTTATAATTTCCGATATAATTAAATGAAAGACGAAGAAGACGATAACATAATTCCAAACGACGAGGAAAATAATTCAGAGGAGAATCAACTTGATGAAAATCAGGAGGGAGACGACGATGAAATTATCAATGTAGAT
Source organism: Flavobacterium sp. LC2016-23 (assembly GCF_009674775.1). Taxonomy (GTDB): domain Bacteria; phylum Bacteroidota; class Bacteroidia; order Flavobacteriales; family Flavobacteriaceae; genus Flavobacterium. The sequence goes on from NZ_WKKE01000011.1 coordinate 101,174, forward strand.
GCTAAACATTTTGAAGGACAGCATTTTTACGAAAACCAGGAAGAAGAAGGAGAGGACGTTATTACCAAAGTAACGGGCATGTACAAAGACTGGTTTCTGGATTATGCTTCCTATGTAATCTTAGAACGTGCAGTTCCGGCTATTGAAGACGGTTTTAAACCCGTTCAGCGTCGTATTATGCACTCTTTGAAAGAATTAGACGATGGCCGTTATAATAAGGTTGCCAACGTAGTAGGGCACACCATGCAGTATCACCCACACGGAGATGCGAGTATTGGTGATGCGATGGTGCAGATTGGCCAGAAAGATTTATTAATTGACTGCCAGGGAAACTGGGGAAATATCTTAACGGGTGACGGAGCAGCTGCTTCGCGTTACATCGAGGCACGTTTATCGAAATTTGCTCTGGAGGTTTTGTATTCTCCAAAAATTACCGATTGGGGTGTTTCGTATGATGGTCGTCGTGCAGAACCGAACAATCTTCCGGTTAAGTTTCCGTTGCTTTTGGCACAGGGAGCCGAGGGAATTGCAGTGGGACTTTCCACTAAAGTTTTACCGCACAACTTCAATGAATTAATTGATGCTTCGATCAAGATTTTAAAAGGAAAACCTTTTACCTTATATCCTGATTTCATGACACAGGGTATTGCCGACGTGTCCAATTACAATGACGGATTGCGTGGCGGACGTGTGCGAGTACGTGCTAAAATTGCCCAATTAGACAAAAATACACTGGTCATTACGCAAATTCCGTTTTCGACCAATACCACGACTTTGATTGACAGTATTTTGAAAGCCAACGATAAAGGTAAAATCAAAATCAAGAAAATCGAAGACAATACAGCAGCAGATGTTGAGATCTTAATTCATCTTTTTCCGGGTGTTTCTCCGGACAAAACAATAGACGCTTTGTTTGCTTTTACCGCCTGCGAAACTTCTGTTGCGCCTTTAGGCTGTGTGATTGAAGACAATAAGCCATTGTTTATCGGAGTTTCTGAAATGTTGAAAATTTCGACACACAGAACTGTTGATTTACTTCGTCAGGAATTAGAAATCCAGTTAGAGGAATTAAAAAATAAATGGCATTTCTCTACTTTGGAAAAAATCTTCATTCGTGAAGAAATGTACATCGATTTCAAACTGTATTCCGACAGGGAATCACTTTACAAATACTTGTATGATCGATTTGAGCCTTTCAAAAAATCATTCGTCAGAGAAATTACCGATGAGGATTTACAAAGACTGACTCAGATTCCGATGATTCGTATTACCCGTTTTGACTCTGACAAAGCCGATGATTTTATCGCGAAGTTAGAAGACGAAATGAAAGAAGTCGAGCATAACTTAGAGCATTTGACTGATTTTGCGATTGCTTATTTTACCAAATTAAAAGAGAAATACGGAAAAGGCCGCGAACGCCAGACCGAACTTCGTGTTTTTGATAACGTTGAAGCTACAAAAGTAGTGCTGCGTAACACCAAACTATACGTAAACCGCGAAGAAGGTTTCGTTGGAACCAGTCTCAAAAAAGACGAATACCTGACCGATTGTTCTGATATTGATGATGTAATTGTGTTTCTACGAGACGGAAAAATGCTGGTGACAAAAGTCGATGCCAAAACGTTTGTGGGCAAGGATATTATACATGTGGCTATTTTTGATAAAAGCGATAAGCGTACCATTTATAACATGATGTACCGTGATGGAAAATCAGGGCCATCGTACATCAAACGTTTCAACGTTTCGGGTGTAACACGTGATAAGCCGTATGATTTAACGAATGAAACGGCCGGTTCGCAAGTGGTTTATTTTTCGCATAATCCGAATGGAGAAGCAGAAGTAATCACGATTTTATTACGTCAGGTCGGAACGATCAAGAAATTGAAATTCGATATTGATTTCGCCAAATTGGCCATTAAAGGACGTGCTTCGAAAGGAAATCTGGTTACTAAATATCCGATCAAAAAAATCGAACTGAAAGAAAAAGGAATTTCAACATTATTGCCAAGAAAAGTCTGGTTTGATGATACGGTAAAACGTTTAAATGTGGATGCAAGAGGTGAATTACTGGGTGAATTTAAGCCAAGTGATAAAATCTTAGTCATCAACCAAAGCGGAAAACTGAAGGTCATTATTCCCGAATTATCGACTCATTTTGATGAAGATATGATCGTTCTCGAAAAATGGAATCCGAAGAAGCCAATTTCGGCCATTTATTTTGATGGTGAAAAAGAGCGCTATTACCTGAAACGTTTTCTGGTGGAAACCGAAAAAGAAGAGAGCTTTATTACAGAACATCCGAATTCGCGATTAGAAATCGTATCGACAGATTACCGTCCGGTGGCGCAATTAATTTTCGCCAAAGTAAAAGGAGTCCAGAAAGAAGATTTACATATAGATGTGGAGGATTTTATTGCTGTTAAAGGCTTTAAAGCACTGGGAAATCAGCTGACAGCCGATAAGTTAAAACAAGTCAATTTACTGGATCCATTGCCGTATGAAGAACCCGTTGAAGAAGTTCCTGAAAAACCGGAATTGGAAGAGGATGATTCAGTGGAAACCGAATTAGACGACGACGGCCAGATCGGGCTGGTTTTAGAATAAAATAATAAAGTAAGCCGTCTCAATATCAGAGACGGTTTTTTTACTGCTGATTCTCTCGCAGATTTAGCAGATTACGCGGATCAATTTTAAAGGAAAATCAGATCAATCAGCTCAATCTGCGGGAATATTTACAACCATTACTCAGTTATGACAATCTGATTGAGACGAAACTGTAATAAAATCTGGCCCGGCAAGTCGAAAATCGACTAAAGAAATTGATTAGGTTTGTGTATCTTGCTACCTCTAAAAAATTGGAATAAAAATGAATGTCAAGATAACCGATAAAGATAAAATTAGCGTAACCAATCCTGATGAATTATACGAAATCATGCGACGCATTCTTTTGCGCGATAATAAAATAGATCGCGAAAAAGAACATTTCTGGATGATAGGGCTAAACATGGCAAACATCATCCTGTATATAGAATTAGTGAGTATGGGGAGTGTGAAATCGACACAAGTAGAACCCATGAATGTTTTCAGGGTTGCGGTGCTTAAAGGCGCAACAAGTGTAATAGCACTTCATAATCATCCGAGTGGCAGTCTGACTCCGTCTGAAGAAGATAAAGATGCCACAGACCGATTGATACAAGTGGGAAGAATTTTGGATATAAAACTTACAGACCACCTTATTATTACGACCGAAAAGTACATGAGTTTTCTAAATACCGGATTGATGGCGCAATTAGAAAAAAGTCTAAAATATGTTCCTCCTTATCTAATAGAGCAACGAATTGTCGAAATTAGAAAAAAGCAGGAACAGGAACTTAAAAAAGAAAAGCTAAAAACGGATAAATTTAAAGAAACCACTATAATCAATTTATTAAAACAGAAAATGACTATTGAACAAATTGCAACTGTTTTAAATCTTAGTCCAAAAGAAGTAGAGAAAATTAGTAAAAAGACTTTAAAATAAATTCAATAGCCTCCTGCTTTAGCTGGAGGTTTCAAATATGTTTTGATAGAAAGGCTTTAGCCAAAAATTACGTATTGTTTGGCTAAAGCCAGATTCTCTTTTAATGCAATACCTCCAGCTAAAGCTGGAGGCTATTCAAAATCTTTGAGATTAAAGTCTCTCGCAGATTTAGCGGATCTATTTTAAAAAAAATCTGCTTAATCTGCAAAATCTGCGAGAAAAAATTAATTCTTCTGGTATCTTTTATCCGTCAGCGTTTTCATAAAAGCAACAAGGGATTGTTCCTCTTTTTTATTTAATTTAAGTTCATCAAAAGGCAGCGTTTGGTTGTCTACCGCGTACCCTAAACCTTTTCCTCCGCCTTTATTATAAAAATCAACTACTTCTTCAAGAGTCTTAAAAACACCGTTGTGCATATAAGGTCCTGTAACAGCACTATTTCGAACGGTTGGTGTTTTGAAAGCTCCGATTAACTGAGGCATTTTATTGTATAGATAACGTCCCGTATCAGGGCTGAGTGCTTTACCTGAGGCATCTTTTGGAGTTCCGATTACCTCATGTTCGGTTTTGGAATAATTGGGCGGTACAGTTCCGTTAAATAAAGGCGTAAAGTGACAAGTGGCACATTTTGCCTTTCCCATAAAAAGATTCATTCCGTCTATTTCCTGATCGGTCAGTTTGTTTTTCTGGCCTCTCATGTATTCGTCAAATTTAGAATCAAAGGCGTTTAGTGATCTTACATAACTGGCAATGGCATTCTGAATTTGCCAGGCTTCCGGTTTGGCTGTTTTGGGATAGGCTTTTTTGAAAAGTTTGATGTAAGCATCATCCAGTAAAACCTGAGCGTGAATGTTTTTGAGGGAGCCGTGCATTTCGTCTGTATTTTCGATGACATCAACACTTTGTTTTTCTAAATCCAACTGGCGCATATCCCAAAATTGTGCATTCTGTAACGAAGCATAGGTTAGGGTAGGCGTGTTTCTCATCAGATTACTGCCGTTTAGCGATAGATTTGTTTTCAGTCCATCGGTAAAAGCTTTTTCGGGATGATGGCAGGAGGCACAGCTTCGGTCCTTATTTTTGGACAGGCTGGTGTCGTAAAATAATTTTTCTCCCAGAATAGCTTTATCAGTTGTAAAGTTGTAATCTTCAGACAGTACAAATCCGTTTACATCAAAAGCATCTTTGTCAAACAACGTTATTGCAGTGGGCTTAAGCGGACTGCTTTTCTTTACATTTTTGATTTTTTCTTCCTGCTGAAAAGCTTTTATCTTTTTGGAAATCGGATTCAGATATTCTGTTATAAAAACGGCTCTGTTGAAGGAATTAAAATTATTGTTTTCCGTACAATATTTTTGTGCTTCCCGGGTTAGTTTTTTTAAATCCGGCAGTGTGGTATTGGCTGCATTGATTTTTTCGAGTGCTTTCGGAATACCAGTTAAACTCGCACCCGCTTCCGGAATAGAAGACTGCAAAATCGGACTGTCAAATCCGGTAATTCCCAAAGCAATCACCCTGAACACATTTTGCTGAATACCGTCGAGGACATAATCGTTGCTGATGGCAATCACTTCAAAAGTGCTTTTTACCTGCTTGATGTTCGACATGAAAATCTTTAATTCACGAATTAAATCTTCTTTGTTTTTGGTATCGTATTCGGGGTAAATAAGTTCTTCCATGACCTGAAAACCGTGCGGTTCAAAAGACCTGTTTTCTTCCAGTTCCATTTCATCCAGTGCCGGGCCATTCATAAAACGGGCCGTTTCAGGAATGAAATATTCAATCGCCCATTCGGCTTTTTTATAGACTAAGCGCGATTTTTTAAACTGGGCTACAATTGCTGCCGGTGATTTGTTTTCAACTACCAGTTTTTGAAATTGTATGATTTCGTTATCTAATTTGTTTAAATCAATGATTAAATCCTGTTTAACAGTCGTCTGAGAAGTCGGATTGTCTTTGCATGAAACCAGACAAAGCAATACAACCAGGAAAGTAAAGTGTTTTAATTGTTTCATAATACTTAAAAAGAAAACAACCCTTATTGAAAAAATAAGGGTCGTAAATTTTATTTTAGGTTGAAATTATTATCGCTGTACGCCTCTGATAATAACAGTTTGTCCACCTTCTTTATTGGTGTTGATACCCGAACCGTCTGCATTTTTAAACGCGTCAAGCTGCCAGGTATGCGGGTGAATATTTACCGTAAAAGTGTTTGGAACCCCAATTAAATCTGAAATATCCTGCATGGCACCAAATTCCCAGCTTCCGAATCTCATTTCACCAGTCTGGTTGTATAAAGTATTCCAGGCTGTATCTGTTCTTTTGTGGTTCATGTTCAGCCATGGTTTATTTTGCTTTGAAGCAATGCTATATTGCCAGATATAAGAATCGTGTTTGGCATCTGCATAATAACTGTCACCATCTTCCTGAATGTAAACGTAGTTTTCCGTTACACAAAGATTATCAGGATTGATGATTCCGGTACCCGGCGTACTGTCACCTTCAACCGCTAATTCTAAAGTTCCTTTTAACGGATCAGCAGCATCCATTTTCAATTTATAAACTCTTCCCCACATGGTGTATCCTTCCACCGGAGCGTTTGATGTCGCCTGTCCTGTGGCGGTAAAATAAACTTCTCTGTTGTTGCTGGCGCTTCCTTTTCTGTAATCAACATCTTCGACTCTTGAAAAACGAATAGCTCCCAATGCGTTTACGGTAGTATTGATAACAGCTCCTGTAAGGTTTTTGGCATCCGGAATTTCAACAAAGGAAACTGGGTATGAATTGTTTAAAGTCATAGTAGTTTCTACCTGATTTCCATCTGTTCTTTTTAAAGCGTATAATTTTCCGTTAGATAAATCACCTACGGTATTGCTCATGTACATGATTAATTGTCCGGCACTTACGTGTGAAGTGGCATACGACTGATCTTCTCCGATTAAGATGATCGTTTTTCCAGGATACGCTTCTTTTGGTAGCGGAACTGCGTTTTCCATACTTGCTTTTCCTAAAGCCGGTAAAACCCTGTCGGTTTTGCTTTTGTCAGAAGATAATCCCAACGGATTAATTCCGTGTACCATACTTTCCTGACCACTTTCTCCGGCAGTTAAGAAAATCGGACCAAATCCGTGAATTTCCGGTGTTGCCAAAGTTGCAGAACACAAACGGGTTAAACCTCCGATTCCGTCTACCAGGTAATCTCCTTTTACAGGTTTGAATGTCTTATCCAGATAAACTCTGGAAACCGATTGTAATATCTCGTGATTGGTAATCATAATATAGCCTTCTCCATTTGGATTTTTCATTAATCCGGCACCATCTGGCTGAGCTCCGTAAACAAATGCAGGTGATTGTGGTAAAACATCGGTACTACTGATAAGTGTACTGATTTTAAGACTTTCGAAACCATTCATTGCGAATACAAAAGGAGGCACTTTTGAGTTTGATGTAAAATCGATTTCAGCGTTTACCTCGTTTGAAGGCGTCTTGTTGTCATCATCCTGACAACTGATTACAGAAAGACCTGTAATACCCAGCAATGCCATTGATTTTAAAAAATTAAGTTTCATAGTATTTTGGTTTTTTTTATTTTTTACAAAGCTATCTTTCAAAAACAAAATATATGTTACGCCAATTTTTTATAATTGCTAATAAATAATAAGGTATATATTACTAAATTGTAAATACGGGTGGTTAATTGTAAATTTTAGCCTTCTAAAAAAAACTTAAAAAAGCTTATTTGAAAAGGGAGTTCAGATTAATTTCCTTCTTCTCTTTCAGTTTTTTGACAATCTTCAAAAAGGCAATGGCGGTAATATAAGCATCTCCCAGAGCGGTGTGCCTGTCTTTTTTCGAAATATCAAATTTATCGGCAAGATCGTCTAAAGTATAATGGTCTTTTCGCTCAAAGAGATGCGATTTGATTAAGGTCTTTTTATATAAAATGGCAGTGTCTAAAGCGAGATTGGTTAACAGGGGCAGTCCATTTCTTTCTAAAGCCCGATTGATCATGGTAATATCAAAAAGGGTGTGATGGGCAATAATAACCGAATCTCCCAGAAATGTCAGAAACTGTTGTAAAGCCTCTAGTTCTGTCGGACGCTGAACGACGAAGGCTTTCAGGATGCCATGAATCTGAGCCGTTGCCTTGTCGTAATGATCTTGTTCGATATAAATTTCAAAACTTTCGCGTATGGAAATAATTCCATTTTGAAGCACTAACGCGCCGATGCACAATATCCGGTCCGTTTCATAATCAAAACCGGTAGTCTCCGTGTCCAAAACTACAAAGCGGGTTTCTTCAATCGTAACCGTTTCGTCGAATAGCTTTTCTTCCTTTTTCCAAAAATTAAATAAACCCATGCTTATACGATATTTGAAATATTAAAACGGACGCTAATCAATTCCTGAAGTTCCTTTATGGTTTTAAAAGTTCTTTTGAGTTTTATTTTCTCCATTTTCGATAAGGACTCCAAAGCGATAAACTGCCCGGAATCATTGTGCAGAAGACCTTGTTTGGTTCTGAATTTTAATAAAGCCTTAAACGAATACGAACAGGACAGATACAACTCTCTGTTATTCGGTTCGAGGTCGGCCAGTTTTTCAAAACGTTCCGCTGTATTGCTTATGGATTTCACGGAATGGGACAAAATCAAAACCCGCGCTGCATCCGTCAGCGGCATTAAGGCTCTTCTTTTAATATCAAAATTGTCTTTGTTGGCGCCATCCTGTTCGACCAAAAACTGCCTGAAAAAGCCGGTTGGGGAAGGATTTTGCAAAGCCCCGCTCACGAGATGCACATAAAAAACAGGATTTGCTTTGATGTTTTCAAAAATAGCATCCGAAAGTTCATTGGCTATTTCAGCATCACCATAGGTTACACTGTAGTCAAAAAAGATAAAAGACAACAAAACCTCATTTTTTCCCGGATTTGTAATCCAGTGATGTACCTGATTTTTCCACTCGTCCAGGCTCATGCACCATTTTGGACTCGAAGCCATCATATCGGCGGGACAATAATCGTAACCAATTTCAAAAAGGCCTTTGTTTACCAGAGCTGCAAATTTCAGGAAATAGACTTTAGTTTCTTCCCTGAAAACTTCAGAAACATTTTCGTAAACAATAGCATTGTCCTGATCGGTATGCAGCATTTGTTCGCTTCGTCCCTGACTTCCCAAAGCCAGCCAGGCAAATTTTACAGGCGGCGGACTGCTCATTTTTTCGATTGACATTTCGATAACACGGGTGGTACAGGCTTCATTTAATCCGGTGATGATTTTTGAAATCAGTGTCATTGGAATATTCTGATCTAAATAGCCCTGAAGCAATTGCATGATACGGGCGCGGATAGGTTTAATGTCTTTGGGTTTTTTAGCTCTTTTCAGCGCTTTTATCAAAACAGCCGGATTATTGCCGAGTGCTACCATGACATCATGTTTCGACAGAATTCCGACCGCTTTTGTATTGTTGGTGCCGTCTTTGGTCAGGCACAAATAACTGATATTGCTTTTCATCATGGCCATCTGCGCCTCGGTAACCGTCATTTTTTTAGGATAGGTGACAACAGGTTTGGTCATGATGGTTTCTGCGGTGGTCAGGATCGAATAGTCGCCCGTTACAATTTTATTTCGAAGATCTTTATCGGTAATAATTCCGATCGGAAGCATTTCATCAACAATCAATATGGCTCCGACTTTTTTCTTATTCATGATTTTCGCAACATCCCTTGCTGTTGTTGACGGGCTGCAGGTCACAATTTTCTTCGAATATTTTATAGGCTGTAAGTCAAAAGAATGACTTTCGGAATGCATCGATTCGGAAACCAGATCGTCTCCGTAAAGTTTATCTTTATGAATGTCTGAATACGGATTGCGGGTATTGGAGGCGTAACTTTCAATCAGGAAATTCCCCACCGTTCTGTTTTCGAGTGCATACGGTTTAAAAACCGCTATCGGAATTGCATATAGTATGCTTTCTTCATGGGCAACGGCTTCCATAATATAGTTTTCCTGTGCCAAAAGCGGACGCAGTCCAAAAATATCACCCTCGTCACACATGTCCAAAACGACATTTTTTTGATTTTTCTTTAAAGCCACGGCACCTTTATGCACAACATAAAAAGAATCATGTGTTTTTTCGTTTTCGGCAAAAATTACGGCATCCTTCTCCTTGTAAACAATAGAAATTTGTTCCGATAGTTTTTCAAGATCTGCCTGATGCAAAAAACTAAACGGCGGATAATTTTTCAGGAAGTCGGCAACTCTATGCGAAATGGTATTTTTCATGCTTCAGATTTAGGTTGTAATGTAGTACTAAAAATAGAAATGTAAAAGAAACACCTTTAAACTTTTTCTAAGATTTAAAACCAAAGTTTATTTTTCAGAAAAGTATAAAAAAAAGCTCCTAAAAGGAACTTTTGATGTGTTTTAGGTAACGTTTGAAACTGTTTTAGTCAATTTTAATAACAGTTCCGCGCTGTTTCTCTTCAGAACCTACCATGCCAAATTCGAAAGTATAAGAATCTTTAGAAGTGGTCAGGATCTTCATACTGATTGCTTTTTCTTCGGCCATGTTTTTCGGGTGTTTTTTCTGCAGGATATATTCGCAGTCACTTACCCAGCGTATGACAGAAGTATCGGTTTTTCCCTCAAAAGTTTCAATTTCAATATTGTCTTTACGCTCAAAAACGGTTGTTTTCTTTACACCGTTTACTTCAAACTCAAATTTGAATTTCCCGGTTTTAAAGTCCTTGCAGTTGTGTTCCGCATCGTAGCAGGATACTAAAGCCAGTAATGGTAACAAGAATATAATTTTTTTCATAATTTAATTTAATTGTTTTTTTGGGAGCTTATTCCTGCTTTCCATTTCAATCTTTTTATTTTTTAAAGAAAAAAATAAAAAGGATTTCCATTGCAATCAGGGCTAGGGCTTTCGTTTTTATTTCACCTGAGTTAAGGCGATGGAATTTTTCGTTTCATTAGGTCTTCGACTTCGCTCAGACGGACAAAACTAATTATTTAAACTTTTTTAATTCGTCGTCGGTAAAGTTCTTAATTTCTTTTTCCTTAGCGAATTTTTCGGTATTGTAATTTTCGGATTTATTCTTCGGGATGGATAAGCTTTCCCAATTGTCTTTTTTTAATTGTTTGGCATAAAAAACGATCTGTCCGACGTGATACGGATAATGTGCCAGCTGACGATTGATCGCTTCTATAACCGTATGGCCTTCGTTTCTAATATAGATTATTTCAGAAAGCTGTTCTGTTTTTAAACTGTTCAGCGTATTCAGGAAACAATCCCAGCCTTTATTCCAAAATGCAAAAACTTCTTCTTTGGATTGTAAGTCATTTTCAAATTCTGCATCACGGTTACGCCATTCTTTTTCACCATCGGTCGTTAAGAAATCGGTCCAGCGGGATAACATATTCCCCGAAACGTGTTTCACAATGGTTGCGATACTGTTAGTATCTTCATTTACGGCTGTAAAAAGCTGCTCCGGTTCCAGTTGTTCCATTGCTTTTTCGCCTAATGTTTTATAGTATAAGAATTGCTTCTTAACGCTTTCTAAATACGAGTCGATTGCTTCCATGATTATTTTTTTTGCCACGAATTTCACAAATTTTCACGAATTAAAAGTATTAATTATTTCTTGCTGAAATGAAAATCGAAAATACGTGTTGTCTTTTTTATACAATTTTAATATCATATTTATCTAAAAGTCCTTCAATTCCCTGAGTCGAGAATTGCGCCTTTCGCATCGGATTAAATTCGGGGTCAATTTTATAATTATAAGCTGTCCTGAAATCCACAGCAGCTAACTGGGTTTCATTAAAAATGGATCCTTCAAGGTTGCAATGATCAAAAAGCGAACTGGTCAGATTGGTTCCGATAAAAGTAACTTCCCTTACCGAACAATTGATAAACTTGGTTTTGGGCATCTTTTTGTTCGAAAAAATGGCATAGTCTAAAGCGCTTTCCTCAAAATACACCTGAAATAAAAAATCATCACATTCACTAAATGCAATTCCCAGGAGCTTGCAGTTTTTGAAAGTCACATTTTTTAAACTCGTTCCTGCCAAACTGGTCATGGACAGGTTGCAGTCGATAAATTCGCAATCTAAAAAAGTATTGTAGGCAAAGTTGCTGTTGGAAAAATCACAGTTTTTAAAGACACAATCTTCAAACTCCCGGTTGTTTATTTTTTTGTCAATATAAATGACTTTGTCGAATGTTTTCTGAATGTGTATTAAACTTTCCATGAATGTTTTTTGGCTTTTCTGGCGTTGTGACGTACTCGAAGAATATAAATAATCTCCTCAGTTATTTGGTAAGAAACAGCATAATCGTAAACAGAATAGACTCTGAAACTACCGTCGTTGCTTGTTTTTTGTTTGTCGGGTTTATAAATTTCCGGCTGCGTTTTTAGTATTTCGGTGCTTTCAAAAATAGTATTAACGACTTTATCAGCGATAGTAATTGATTTGCTTTCAAAGAAAATGTAAAAATGAATGTCTTCTAATTGGTTTAAAGCATCGCTGGACCAAATTATTTTCTTCCCCATTTTTTTGCAATTTCTCTGGCTTCCTCTTCAGTATAGACATTCCCTTTTTTAATGTTTTCCAAAGCATTTTCAATGTCTAAATTATACGTTGCATCAGAATCAACAGTAGAGTTGTTGATGGATTGTAAAAGATGTTTCATTTTTTCTACAAAAGAGGGATCTTTTACTTTATCAATTTCCTGATGAATCCAGTTTAATTCTGCTTGAATATCCATAATTGTGAATTTTAGTAAAGATACAAATTAGTCATTAAACAACCCTCTCATCATGGTTTTCAATCCGTAAAAAATTAAAAACATAGCACTCAGACAAGCCACAATTCCGATTCCTAAAACCAGATAGTGCCAGTTGGTATGCTGATTCATAAACGCATTATAAATCAGGGAGGGACCAATAAACAAAAGAGGTAACGACCCCGTTAAATATCTGACGCCTTTTCCCAGTAATTCTTTATTTGTTGCCATTTTTTTGTTGTTTCAGGTTTCAAGTTTCAGGTTTGCGAACTTTGCTCTTCGTTAAAACAGTTCGTTATAAATTATAATTGTCAACGGCTTTTCGAACACTACCGTGTTTTTTCAGCAGATCAGAGGCTTCTTCATAGGAAACCGGAATTTCTCCCATAATCATCTTCACACCGCGATCGACCAATTTGACATTGCTTAACTGCATATCGACCATTTTGTTGCCTTTTACTTTTCCAAGCTGAATCATGGCTGCAGTCGAAATCATATTTAAAACTAATTTCTGGGCTGTTCCGGCTTTCATTCTGGAGCTTCCGGTAACAAATTCCGGTCCAACGACAACATCAATAGGAAACTGCGCTGTTAAAGACAAGGGGCTTCCCGCATTACAGCTAATCGATCCCGTAACAATATTATGCTGATTACAGCTTTCCAGTCCTCCAATAACATAAGGAGTAGTTCCGGAAGCTGCGATACCTATAACAATGTCGTTTTTGTCAATATTATGGGCCTGTAAATCAATCCAGGCTTGTGTGGCATTGTCTTCGGCATTTTCTACTGCACGACGAATGGCTGTGTCGCCACCTGCAATGATTCCGTTTACGAGATCAAACGGAACTCCGAAAGTCGGAGGACACTCAGAGGCATCCACAACACCCAGACGTCCCGAGGTTCCGGCACCGATATAAAATAATCGTCCGCCTAGTTTTAACTGGTTTACCACCTGTGCTACAAGGGCTTCAATTTGTGGTAAAGCTTTTTCTACGGCATGCGGAACGGTTTTGTCTTCGTTATTGATATTGGTAAGCAGTTCGTGAACGGACATTTTTTCTAAATGTTCGTATTTGGATGCCTGTTCTGTGGTTTTAGTAAAAGTCATTGTGTTTTTCGGGTTGTGAGTTGCAAGGTCTCAAAGTTACAAAGTTTTAAGGCTTATACCAATGAAATATGCAGGAACGAAGGAGTTTTTTGCGTGAGGGATAGAAGCTGTCCGCCACGGCGGAGCGGATAGCCCGACCGCATTTACTAAAGGCGCATTCTAAGCGGTTTGTTACATGGCGCCTTTAGTAAATGGGGGCACGCCCTCATTATAAGAAAAAGGCGAGAACGATTCCGATTACAATCATGGATACTTTGGCAACATTAAACTTATGTCCTTCACTGCTTTCAAAAATAATGGTAGAGGAAATATGAAATAAGATTCCGATTACGATGGCGGTAATCTCGGTGTAATAGTCGTTTAAAACAGGCAGATAATCCGATGCGATTGTGCCCAGCGGAGTCATAACAGCAAAGGTAAGCATGAAAACAAAAATGGCTTTCTTGTCTAAACTTGCGTTGATGAAAAATGTCGTTAAGATAATCGCAATCGGCAAGTGGTGTATCGCAATTCCGAGGGCTAAATCGTGATGATGACTCACAGGAAAACCTTCGAGGAAGGCGTGAATACACAAACTGATAAAAAGCAGCCACGGAATCTGGGACATTTGTGCATGGCCATGTACATGACCGTGTTCAGCTCCTTTGGAGAAAAATTCAAGAATGATCTGGAATAAAATCCCGATCATTATAAAGAGTCCGATAAGGTGATTGTGAGATTCGTAAACTTCCGGCAACAAATGCATTACCGTCAGGGATAATAAAAAGGAACCACTAAAAGCTAATAAAAGTTTTAGATTGGTTTTGCTCTTTGGTTTTAAAAACAAAGCTACAAGATAACCTAAAAGTACAGAAAATAAAGGTAATAAATAGTTCATTTGTATTTTGTTTAATCGGTGATTCGTTTCATCGTTCGATTGTTTTTTTGTCTAAGCGAATAAACGGTTAAACAACAAAACAATTTTATTTAAAAATCATGATTAATCGTTCGCTTTCGGTTTTATGGAATTTTTTGAGTTTGTAATCCCCAAAAATATCCAGCAGGAAAATACCGGCTTCGGCCATTAGGTCTTCAAAATCTTTTAGTGTCAGGGCTTTTACTTTTTCGGTGAAATGAAACTGCCTTCCCTGATCTTCAAAATCTATTTCTTTAATAATATGGCCGTCTTCCACATATCTTTTGATTTTAAAATCGATACCATCAACGGTTTTTACTTCCTCCGGCACCAGCGTTTCAATCACCTGATTTACGTTCATAAAGTCAATTACGGCAAAACCATATTCGGACAAGCTGTCTTTGATGGCTTTCAGGGTGGTAAGATTGTCTTCGTCGCTTTCGAAATAACCAAAACTGGTAAACAAATTGAATATCGCATCAAATTTTTCTTCGAACGGTTCACGCATATCGTGTACCTTAAAATGAAGTGTTTCGTTACTGTTTTTACTCGCTTCAGCAATGCTGTTCTCCGATAAATCGGCGCCCAGGACATTAAACCCCAATTGATTTAAATAAATCGAATGGCGTCCTTTTCCGCAGGCAAGATCCAGTACTTTTGCTTTTTCGGGCAAGTTCAGATAATGGGTCAGGTTATCCATAAAAATCTGGGCTTCCCTGTAGTTTCTGTCCTTATAAAGAATGTGATAATAGGGAGTGTCAAACCATGAAGTAAACCAATTTTCGGTGTTACGTTCCTGATTCGGTGTTGAGGAGTTCGATGCGTCAGACATTTATTCTATTTCAATTAATTCAAAGTCCCGCAAATTTAGTGTATTTTTGCCGAAAAATAACTATTTCGCAACGATACCTCATGAATCGTTGTGTTTAAGGGAACGTTTTTATTGCAGATTCGGTTTTGATCGGAAATCTGTTTTAATTCAAATAAGAAAATGGAAGAAAATTTTAGAATGATAGCCAAATGTTTTTTTGGTTTTGAAGAAATATTAGAGAATGAATTGCGCGCGCTGGGTGCTCAGGATGTAGAAAAAGGAGTGCGAATGGTAAGCTTTAAAGGCGATAAAGGGTTTATGTACAAAGCCAATTTATCGTTGCGTACGGCGCTTAAAGTTTTAAAACCGATTTATTCTTTCAGAGCCAACAACGAGCAGGCGCTTTACAAAGGAATTTCAGGCGTAAACTGGTCTAAATTGCTAAACGCCAATCAGACTTTCGTAATTGATGCTACCGTGCATTCGACTTATTTTAACCATTCCGAGTTTGTTTCCCAGAAATGTAAAGATGCAATTGTAGATCAGTTCAGGGAAAGAACAGGACAGCGTCCGAGTATTGATAAAGCGTTTCCGGATTTAAGGATTAACATTCATATTGATAAAGACCAGGTTTCGGTTGCTTTGGATACTTCCGGAAATTCACTGCATCAGCGTGGTTATAGGACAGCGACCAATATTGCCCCGATTAACGAAGTTCTGGCCGCAGGAATTTTATTGTTATCAGGCTGGGAAGGGCAGAGCCATTTTCTGGATCCAATGTGCGGATCAGGTACTTTTCTCGCAGAAGCAGCTATGATTGCCTGCAATATCCCGGCAAATATTAACCGTAAGGAATTTGCATTTGAGAAATGGAAAGACTGGGACAATGATTTGTTTGATCAGATTGTAAACAGCCTGATGAAAAAGACAAAGGAATTTCATTATACCATAAAAGGTTTTGATAAAGCACCAAGTGCCGTAAACAAAGCCAAAGATAATATAAAGAATGCCAATCTGGAGGATTATGTTACGGTTTCTGAAAACAACTTTTTTGAAAGCGAAAAAGCGGTAGAAGGAAAGCTGCACATGGTTTTCAATCCGCCTTATGATGAACGTCTGGACATTCACATGGAAGAGTTTTACAAAAATATTGGAGATACTTTAAAGAAAAGCTATCCGGGAACGAATGCCTGGTTTATCACGGCAAATCTTGAAGCCTTGAAATTCGTAGGTTTGAAACCTTCCAGAAAAATCAAACTTTTCAACGCAAGTTTAGAAGCCCGTCTGGTTAAATATGAGATGTACGAGGGAAGTAAGAGAACGAAGTTTCAGGTTTCTGAGTAAAGATTCTAAGTAGCTAAGATTCTAAGTTGCTTAGAAATTGGCTAAAAATAAATTATAATTTTAGGTTCAGGAAGCTAAGTTTCAAAAGGGAAAACCTCAGTAACTTAGAACCTCAGAACCTTAGCAACTTAAAAAAAAAATGACAAAACTACAAGTAAGAGGTTTTTTATATCAGTTAGGATGTTTCGCTATTTTATTTATAGCAGGAAGATATTTGGTAGCTACCTACACAGGATTAACGGGACTTTGGATTCCGATGACGGCTTTTATTGCTGCCACTTTGATTTCGCCTAAGTTTCAGGCCGTGAAAACCAAAGACGGTGAAAAACTATTTATGAAATGGATTTTTATAAAAGGGATCAGGGAAATAGGTTCTTAAGAGGTGCTAAGGTGCTGAGAGGCTAAGGCTCTAAGGTTAAAAAAACTTTTAAACAATTATAAAAATAAAAGCCACAAATTCAAAATGAACATGCCCCAAAAAGTTAGACACTATTTGGGGCATTTTTTTATGGAAAGAAAAGCAAAGTATGACTATGCATTTAAGTTAGAATGTGTAGAATTGGTTTTAAAGAAACATTATTCAGATGGATATGTTTCAAAATTAAAACAGACTGCAAGATGGAATATTCGTAAGTGGGTCAGTTTTTATAAGGCATATGGTAAAATTGGTTTATTGCCACGAATCAATCAAAACTATTCAGCCGAATTTAAACTAAAAGTACTTAATAGCATACAAAAAGAATCTCTTTCCTTGATGCAGTCTGGCATAAGATTTAATATTCCCAATATGTCCATAATTTTAAAATGGAAAAAAGATTTTGCTAACTTTGGGCTAGCAGCATTACAACCAAAACAAAGAGGCAGACCCATATCGATGAGTGATAATAAAGGCAAAAAACGCAAATCAGACAAACTCCTTACAAGAGAGCAAGAACTGCTTAAAGAAAACGAAAGACTTCGCTGTGAGAATGAATTGCTAAAAAAGCTTCAAGCCTTAATTCAAGCCAGGAAAAATCCAAAGCCATAAACGAATTAAGGCATAAATTTGGTTTGGAATTACTTCTGGACCTAGCAAATATGGCGCGCAGCAGTTTTTATTATCATCAAAAACAAAGTAAATCACCTGATAAATATAAAGAAACTAAAGAACTGATTAAAGCCATTTATCAAAAGCATAAAGGACGCTATGGCTATAGAAGGATAACCGATGAACTGCAAAACAGTGGGGTGCTTATCAATCATAAAACAGTTCTCAGATTAATGAATCTATTAGGGCTGAAAAGTGTTATTAGAGTAAAAAAATATAAATCTTACAAAGGTGAAAATGGTAAAATAGCTCCAAATATACTGGAACGAAATTTTAGGGCACAAGCTCCAAATCAAAAATGGGCAACCGATATAACAGAGTTTAACGTAGGGGGAAAAAAATTATATTTATCACCAATAATTGACTTGTTTAATCAAGAAATAATCAGCTATGAAGTTACGGAGAGACCAGTGTTCAATCAAGTGGTTATGATGCTGAGAAAAGCCTTTAGAAAAATACCAAACAATACAAATTTGATACTTCATTCTGACCAAGGCTGGCAATACCAAATGAAACATTACCAACATTTATTGGAACAAAAAGGAATCAAACAAAGTATGTCAAGAAAAGGAAACTGTTTGGATAATGCAATTATTGAAAACTTCTTTGGAATATTAAAATCTGAAATGTTTTATACTCAAAAATTCAAATCAATAGAACAATTAAAAAAAGAAATTAATAGATATATAATCTATTACAATAACGAAAGAATTAAATCAAATTTAAACAAAATGAGCCCGATAAAATATCGAGCTCATTATTATCAAACTTAATTATAAATTTGTCTAAACTTTTGGGTGCAGTCTAAAAAATGAATTTGTGGCTTTTATTTTGTTTTTTACCCAATAAGAAACCTCAGAACCTTAGCACCTTAGAGCCTCAGCAGCTTTAAAAAAAAACTACTTCTTTGGAGATACATTTTTTAGTTCAGGAACAATCACTTTTTTCTTGTAAAGCGGAATAAAGTAGGAAACAGTATAATTAAAGCCTACTCCGAAATTTCCGTCATAAGTTCTGTTGAAACCGGGAATATAAAGGTTTTCGAAATTTCCGGGTTCTTTATTGCTTACTAAAAGCTTTAACTGAACTCCGAAACCTACGAAGACGTTATTGAAAACCTTTGCCTTCAGGCCCATGACAACTTCAAGCCAGGCTGCTGTAAGACCATTGTATTTTTCTCCTGAAACAACAGGAGTCTGCTGTCCCCAGTACGGATTTGCATTATAAATTTTATAGGTATTCAATTGCTGGCTAAAAGTACTAAAACCGCCTCGTAAACCTATAGTAATAAGGTTTTCCATGTCCAGCCAGTTCTGGTAGGTATTGTAATCAAAACCTCCTTTTATGTAGGTTCCTGTTGCTGTTGAGTTTAATCGGTCATCATCTGTGGTTTTATCTTCGAAACCAAGTTCTGCAGCCAGATAGTACTTTTTCGTTAAACGAAAATCTCCCACAAATTCTACTCCTTTATAATCTTTGTCATAAAAACCGCGTGTCAGTTTGTACAAATCAACACCAACGCGAAGTCCGTACCGGTTTGTTTTGGGAAGTATCGTATCTGTGATGGCTTCCTGAGCCATTGGTTTTTGAATTTCTGCTTTTTGTTTTTCCGGAACAGTTTCTTTTGTTTTTGTCGTTTCCTGAGCGTGAACCAAAAACATTGAAAACAATAGAGGAATACTAAAAAAATACTTTAACATGTGTTTCATTTTCGTATTCAATGTTAGGGTTTATGATAAAAATATCCTGCATCCATACTCCGTCTCCGGTAGGATCTGTTCTTTGAAAAGCACTTAGGTTAAAGATGGTTTTAAAGCCACAGGCTCTGGAAACATAAGAATTTTGACGGGAATAAACGAAATTTATTTCATCAGAATTCACCAACGATGCATTAGAACTGCCATAATTGTTGATAAATGTATACGTTGTGGTATCGGCATCCGTTCTAAGAGGAATAGCAATCGAATCGCCGCTGGTTAAATATTTCGTATCATCTGTAGCGGTCTTATTAAAAACAATACTCTGTGCCTGATCCTTTCCGGTTACCCTAAGATTATTCACCCTTTTTCGTAAGGTTGAATTGTTTATATCGTAAAAAGTGATTACTAATCGTGGCGTTGTTGGGGTATCCGGATCACAAATATCATCTTTCTCACAACTGGACAGGCCAAATGCAAAAATTAATAAAAAAGAGATTATTTTTTTCATGTCAAATTTTTGTTATCGAAGTTCTAAAAGTACAACATTTTCAACATGATGCGTTTGCGGAAACATATCTACCGGACGAACGCGTGTTACTTTGTATTTTTCATCCATCAACGCAAGATCACGTGCCTGTGTAGCCGAATTACAACTTACGTAAACTACTTTTTGAGGAGCAATTTTTAAAATCTGATCAATAACCGCCGCATGCATACCATCTCTGGGCGGATCTGTAATAATTACGTCAGGTTTGCCGTGCTGAGCGATGAAGCTTTCATTAAATACAACTTTCATGTCTCCAACAAAAAACTCACAATTGGTAATATTATTGCGTTCCGCATTGGCTTTAGCATCTAAAATTGCTTCAGGAACACTTTCTACACCAATTACTTTTTTTGCTTTTTTAGAAACGAACTGTGCAATGGTTCCTGTTCCTGTATACAGGTCATAAACGGTCTCATTACCGGAAAGGCCTGCGAAATCACGTGTTATTTTATAAAGTTCATAAGCCTGATCAGAATTAGTTTGGTAAAAAGACTTTGCATTAATGCTGAATTTCAAACCTTCCATTTCTTCCAGGATGTAATCCCTTCCTTTATATAGTTTTATATTCTGATCGTAAATGGTATCGTTTTGTTTTGAATTTACGACATATTGTAACGAGGTAATCTGAGGAAATTTTTCGTACAGATGATCTAAAAGAAGCTCACGATTCTTTTTGTCATTTTCGAAAAACTGAATCAAAACCATTATTTCGCCTGTGGAAGCCGTACGAATCATAAAAGTTCGAAGTAAACCGGACTGTTCTCTCGGGTTAAAAAAGGCTAAGTTATGTTCATTTGCAAAATCCCTGATTTCGTTTCTGATTGCATTGGAAGGATCTTCCTGCAAATGACATTTGGTGATGTCCAGAATTTTATCCCACATTTTTGGAATATGAAAACCCAGGGCATTTCTGTTTCCTAAATCTTCTGTACTGTCAATTTCCTTTTCAGTTAACCATCGGCTGTTTGAAAATGAAAATTCCATTTTATTTCTGTAGAAAAACTGTTTGTCTGAACCCAAAATAGTTTCGAATTCAGGAAGTTCAACTTTTCCAATACGCTGCAAGTGGTTTTTTACTTCGTTTTGTTTGTAATACAGCTGCTGGCTGTATTTCATGTTTTGCCATTTACATCCTCCACAAACTCCAAAATGCTCGCAAATAGGTTCAATTCGGTGTTCTGAAAATTCATGAAATTTTACGGCTTTGCCTTCATAATAGGCTTTTCTCTTTTTAAAAGTTTGTACATCAACCACATCACCAGGTACTACATTCGGAATAAAGATAACTTTTCCGTCAGGAGCCTTTGCTACTGATACTCCTTTTGCTCCGGCATCAAGAACCTGAATTTGATGAAAGACAACTTTGTCTGTAATTTTTCTTCCCATAGCGCAAAAATAAGGGTTTGTAAACTTTTATAAATTTAATTTCTAAAATATTTTACCATTTTTTTTAATTTGCTAGTTTAATTGAGTTTAAAAAGTAACTTTGTTTTAGCAAAATCCCAAATGCTACATTTTTAACCTATCGTTTTGTTATTTTTTTATGAAGTTGTATCACAATCTTTCACAAATTGGCTTTTTAAAAAAAAGTTATGCCTTCAAATTTTTGTTTGTTGCTTTCATAGGTATACATATCCCGCTCATTGGAATTTTATTTTTTGTACTTTATTTTGATAGTGATATTTCGCCATCCTCGATTTTAGTTTTTTCCTTGATAATGACACTTTTAGCTACTTTAATTACTTTGGTGGTTTTAAAGCAGTTAATAGAGCCAATTGCAATTGCTTCAAAATCGTTAGACGATTACAGGAATAACAGAAGATTGTCCGTTTTACCCACCGAATACACAGATGAGGCAGGTTTGTTGATGTGCAATATCCAGGAGTCTATTTATGAAGCGGAAAGTTATATCAATGAAAAACAGGATCTGATTTATATGCTTTCACACGATTTAAAGAACTTTGCAGGAAATCCTCAGGGACTGGCCAATTTAATTATCAGTGAAAATCCATCAGACTCGGTCAAAAACCTGGCATCCTTAATTTGTGAATCAACGAATTTGCAATTCCGCTACATCGAAAATTTTATAAAATTACTGAATGAGCAGGATCAGATTGCTAAAATCAATCAGGAAGTAAGAACTATTGTATTTCCTAATATTTTGCCGTTTATCAACGAGCAGGTAGAACAACGCCTTCTGGATAAAAATATAAAACTGTCTCTGAGTTTAGAATTAAATGAAGCCAAACTAAGAATCGATGAAGGTTTATTGGTTCAGGTTTTGGTAAACCTGATTAGTAATGCGATCAAATTTTCTTATTTTGACAGTGAAATCAAGGTTCGAATTTATTTCGAAAAGGAAAAATTGATCATTACCGTTGCCGACAAAGGAATTGGTTTTAACAAAGACCAGATCGACGAATTATTTAAAAAATTCACTACCATGAGCCGATTAGGAACGGCAAAAGAAGCTTCAACCGGAATAGGCCTGTATTTGTGCAAGAAAATTATAGAAAGAAACAGAGGCGAATTAAGTGCTGCCAGCGAAGGAAAAAACAAAGGGGCAGAATTTAAGATCGTTTTTGAACTTTAATCAGGATCGTTTCTTGATAATTTCATAATTGATAATAGTAAAAAAATAAAAGCAGGAATCAGCTGTAATTTTCCCCAGTATAATTCCGAAAAAATAATTTCCGCACAAAATCGGCATCCAGTACATACAAAACGGACGAACGACCAAAAAATCTAAAAAGGCCGGATACCCGAATTCCAAAACCAAATTTTTGACTAGCGAAAGAACCTCTTTAAAGGTGGTTGCCTTGTTTTCAGTTTTATGCTGTAACGCCATCTTTCTGTAAGAAGAAATCAGGATAACCCCATAAAAAGCCAGATATTCTGCAAAAGTAATCAGATAAGCTGTTGTTAATCCGCTATAAATTTTACTGAAAAGTGAAGTCAGAAGTGCCGCTGTCGTACTCGCCAGTTCAGCATATTTATACCGGTTAAACCATTCTTTGAAATTTGATTTTGTAAGCATTTTTTTTGGAAGGGACTAAGGTTTTTTTTAAGGTTCAGAGGTACTAAGGTACAAAGTGGCAACGGTTTTTAGTAGGGAAAGTTTATAAAAGACTTTGTCTCTGCAGCTTTGTTCCTTTCTTTAGGTTCAGAGGAACAAAGCTACAAAGCTGCAAAGGTTTTTTTTTTAAGGTTCAGAGGTACTAAGGAACAAAGTGTCAAAGGTTTTTTTTAAGGCTCGGAGTTACAAAGCATAGAAAGACTTTGTCGCTCTGCACCTTTGTTCCTTTGAACCTTTTTATAAGTTCCAGAGATGCAAAGTAGCAAAGTGTCAAAGGTTTTTTTAAGGCTAAGAGTTACAAAGCTTAGAAAAACTCTGTCACTCCGCACCTTTGTCCCTTTGAACCTTTTTATAAGATCCAAAGACGCAAAGTTACAAAGTGTCAAAGATTAGAAAACCTTTGTCCCTCTGTAACTTTGTCCCTTTGAACCTTTTTAAAACCTACCAAAGATGGTGTACCGAGGATTTTATGTATTTTTCGTAAATAGCATTCATCGCTGCAATTTTATCCGGAGTCAATTGAGGTAAATCGTAGACGGATAAATTAGACAGCACATGACTGGTTTTTGATGCACCCGGAATAATACAGCTTATGTCTTCAAAACTTAAAATCCACTGTAAAGCGTAGGGAGCCAGATTGGAAGCTTCCGGAAATAAGGATTTTAATTCCTGTACCGCTTTAAGTCCTAATTCGTAATCAATTCCTGAAAAGGTCTCGCCTTTATCGAAAGCATCTCCGTTACGATTAAAGTTTCGGTGGTCCTGAGGATCAAAAGTAGTTTTTGCATCAAATAAACCGGTTAAAAGTCCGCTTGCTAAAGGAACTCTGGCAATTATTCCAATGTCTTTCTTTCTGGCTTCCGAGAAAAACAATTGCGAAGGACGCTGACGAAACAAATTGAATATAATCTGAACCGTGCTTACATTCGAAAATTCGATTGCTTTTAGGCCTTCTTCGACTTTTTCAACGCTCACACCTAAATTCAAAATCTTGCCCTGCTCTTTTAAACGGTCAAACATTTCGAAAATTTCGGGTCTGTAGAAAACCTCAGTAGGAGGGCAGTGCAGCTGAATCAGGTCAATTGTTTCCAGCCCCATTCTTTTCAGGCTGTCTTCTACAAATTTCTGAAGGACTTTAGGCTGGTATCCTTCATTGACATGCGGATTAATATGGCGTCCACATTTCGTAGCCACATAAATACGCTCGGAACGCGAACGAACCACTCTTCCGACGGCAGTTTCGCTTAGTCCATTTTCATAAACATCGGCGGTATCAATAAAATTAACGCCATGATCAATAGCAGTATGAAGAAGTTCGTCAGCAGTTTTGTTATCAAAAGGAGAGCCCCATTTCCCTCCCACCTGCCAGGTGCCAAGGGAGATTTCCGAGATATTAAAATTGGTTTTGCCTAGTTTACGGTAGTTCATTTTTTTTTTTTTTTTTTTGAGGTTCTAAGTTGCTAAGGTTCTGAGATGCTAAGTTTTTTTTTTTGAGGGTATAGGTTATTAAGATTCTGAGTTGCTAACATTTGTAATTATTGAAAAAAAACTTAGAACCTTAGCCACTCAGAACCTTAGTACCTTATTCTTAATCAAACAAATCAGAAGAAAGATAACGATCGCCGCGATCGCATACAATCGCTACAACTACTCCGGATTCGAGTTGTTCTGCAATTTTTAAGGCAACGGCAACGGAACCTCCGCTGCTCATTCCGGCAAAAACACCTTCTTCAAGGGCTAGACGTTTGGTCATTTCGCGGGCTTCTTCTTCACTGATGTCTATAATAGTATCCACTTTTGAAGCATCGAAGATTTTAGGTAAATATTCTACCGGCCATTTTCTGATTCCGGGAATCTGGGAGCCGTCGCTTGGCTGTGCACCTACGATCTGAATGTTTGGATTTTTTTCTTTTAAATAGGTCGAAGTGCCGATAATCGTTCCGGTTGTTCCCATGGCTGAAACAAAGTGCGTTACGGTTCCTTCGGTATCGTTCCAGATTTCAGGTCCTGTCGTTTTATAATGTGCTTTCCAGTTGTCCTCATTGGCAAACTGATTTAACATCAGGTAACCTCCTTCAGCGACTTTTTTGTCGGCATAGTCACGCGAGCCGATAATTCCTTCGCTGGCAGGCGTTAAAATAACGGTAGCGCCATAAGCACGCATGGTCTGGGTTCGTTCTTTTGTAGAATCTTCGGGTAAAACCAATTCTATTTCTATCTGAAACAACTGGGCAATCATGGCAAGCGCAATTCCGGTATTACCACTGGTAGCTTCTATGAGTTTATCTCCTTTTTTGATATCGCCTCTTTCGAGGGCCGATGCAATCATATTGTAAGCTGCTCTGTCTTTTACACTTCCTCCGGGATTATTTCCCTCCAGTTTCAGTAAAAGTTTTACGTTTTTGTTTTTTACCAAATGGACTGTTTCCACCAGGGGAGTATTTCCAATTAGGTTTAGCAGTTTCTGTGGGCCCATATTATTTTTTCTCTTTTATTTTAACTTCTGTAGTAGTGGTATTGAGTACAATAGAATCGTCCGGAATCGATTTGGTAATCCAGGCATTTCCGCCAACAATACTATTTTTGCCAATCACGGTCTCTCCACCCAAAATGGTAGCATTCGCATAAATACAGACATTTTTCTCGACTGTAGGATGTCGTTTTGCATTTTTCATATCCTTACTCACGCTCAAAGCCCCTAAGGTAACTCCCTGATAAATTTTCACATGTTTTTCGATTACAGCCGTTTCACCAATTACAATTCCGGT
Organism: Flavobacterium sp. LC2016-23; assembly: GCF_009674775.1. Taxonomy (GTDB): domain Bacteria; phylum Bacteroidota; class Bacteroidia; order Flavobacteriales; family Flavobacteriaceae; genus Flavobacterium. Next base: position 126,823 of record NZ_WKKE01000011.1, read on the forward strand.
CGCGTGATCAATAAAAAACGGAGACGCTATTCTGGCACCTGCGTGAATGTCAGTTCCTGTAATTCGGTGGGCATATTCGCTCATCAATCTCGAAAAAAGCAATAAATCCAGCAGGTATAATTCGTGGCTTAGTCTGTAAATAGCAATAGCATAAAAACCCGGATAGCCTAAATAAACTTCATCAATACTGTTGGAGGCCGGATCATTTTCCAGAATATATTCGGCATCCTGATTTAGTTTTTCCAAAACAGAAGGCAGTTTTTCAAGGAACCGGTCCCAAATAGATTCGCATAAATTTTCGGGCTTTTTGCACGCCAGAACGGCAATTTCCTTAAATCGTATTTCGAGTTCATCAATGCTTTCATCTAAAGCGGCATTCGAATCAAAAAGGGTATAAAAAAGCTTTTCGGTAAAATCTTCAGTTTTAGTTTTGATTCCGTAGTTGATGTTTGAATGGCTTTTTAAAGCTTTTATATTTTGTATGATAAGATCTTTTGACACAATTGTAGAATTGAATGAATGTTTTGAAGCGTTAAAAGTAAGGTGTTTTTTGTAAATAAAGATACGATTTACTTAAAGAAATTTTGTTTTGTGAATTGTATTTGTGATAAATAAAAGAATTGTTAACAGAAATAATTTATATGATTCATAAGAAGTTAAATGCTTAAATTAGCGGGTAAAATACATTTAAAATGAAAAATAATCCGACTTTTAAAAGCGCTATTTCTAACCTGTCTTTTCCTGCAAAAGAAAAAGTTTCAGGAAAATCGATCCAGAATCCTATTTTAGGACTTATTATCGAAGAGCATCCTTCTTTTTGTGATAGTGATTATATTGGGATTAAAGAATTAAACGCCTATCGTCAGAAATACATTTCAAACTATTTATCTACAGAAATCGGGGCACTTTCAGATCTCGAAAAAGGGGTTATTGAGTCTTTGAAGGAAGATAAATCTATCGTTAGTACGCTGGAAGACGAAGGAGAGACCAGAAGTTTTGGGCAAAAGATAGCCGATCAGGTGGCTGACTTTGGCGGAAGCTGGACTTTTATAATTTCATTTTTGCTTTTTATAGTAATCTGGATTAGTGCGAATGTCCTGATTTTGGTTAATAAAGGTTTTGATCCGTATCCGTTTATTTTACTGAATTTAATACTGTCCTGCATTGCAGCCTTGCAGGCCCCGGTCATTATGATGAGTCAGAACCGCCAGGAAGAAAAAGACCGTACGCGTGCTAAGAAAGATTATATGATTAACTTAAAATCCGAATTGGAAATCAGGATGATTCACGATAAAATAGATCATTTGATTATGCACCAGCAACAGGAATTAATCGAAATTCAGAAAGTACAGATCGAAATGATGAACGATATCCTGAACCAGATTAAAAAATAATTTAGACGAACAGCTAATCCGTGTCAGAGAAAAAATCTGCACTATCTGCAAAATCTGCGTGAAAAAAAGTCAAAGATTTAAAAAAAAATCCAGCACAATCCGTGGCAAAAAAAACAGAATTGGTCGAAAATTAAAAGTGTTTGTACCAATAGCCACCAACCATAAAAAGGGCATTAACAACTCCCGAAATCCAAAGTAATTTGGTGTAATTTTTAGATTTACCGGAAAAGTATAAACCCACAAAACCCAGAAAAATTAGCGTAGAATAAAGTGCCGGATACATTTGAAAAGCAGCTGAAAACTCCCCTTGAAAAAGTAAGAATAAAGCACGCTGGAAACCACATCCGAGACACTCGATTCCAAACAAAGTTTTGAATAAACAGGGCAGCATAAATTTCTCTAAATTCACGGGTTATAATTTTTACAATTTTACGAAAAAAAGGAACAACATTTCTGGAAGTTAAGAAGTACTATTTTAAAGTTTCTTACTTTTGAATCCTTAGACTTAAAAATATGAAAGCTTTTAAAATTTTAATAATGGTACTTGCTATTGCAGTGGCGCTTTATGAGCAGGTATCGGCAGAAAAAAATATTTATATTATGGTAATTGCAATCGCAGTTTTCATGTATGGAATGATGCAGTTGAGTGCAAAAACACCGAGTAAAAATCAAGATAAAGAAGAAGAGGATGTTAAGTAAAGGTGATAAGGTTTCGGTTTTGGATGAAGCCATAAACGGCGTAGTGGTTTCTGTTAAAAACAAGGAGGTTTTAATAGAAACGGAGGACGGATTTATGATGACATTTTTTGTCAATGAATTAATTAAAATTCAGGATTCCAGTAATTTAATGAATTCTATCAAAAGAATTAATATAGATGAAATTTCAAAGGAAAAAACAGAGCCCAAGCCAAGAAGTTTTGTAAAAGAAAAAAAGGATAAGCGTGAAATTGCAGCTCCTGAGTTTGATTTGCATATCGAAAAACTGGTTCCGAATAAACGCGGAATGTCGAATTATGATATTTTGACATTACAAACCGAAACGGCAAAAAGACACATTGAATTTGCGATCCGAAATCGTATTCCAAAGATTGTTTTTATTCACGGAGTCGGGGAAGGAATTCTGAAAGCCGAACTTGATTTTTTACTGGGGCGTTATGACGGAATTGATTTTCAGGATGCCAATTATCAAAAATATGGCTTAGGAGCAACAGAAGTTTATTTCAGGCAAAATAATAAATAAAGCATTTTTGATATCTCCATTAGCTTAGATTAAAGCATAAAAAAATATCCGTTTTCAAAACTAATTTCAATTATAAATTAGAATGAAAACGGATATTTTTTTGTAGGAATAAAACGCTTTTTAATTTCTGAAAACCTGAAATTAAAGCGGTTTAATTTGTCGTTGTGGTATAGATGTCACCCAATATGTAACTGGTCCCTAAATTAACTGTATTTGTTGTTTTTTGCAGTGTAGTATTTCTAAGTCTTATGGTATGTTTAAATGTATTCGCAACATCGGTTGTGGTGGTTACTTCAATAATTCCGCTGGTATTGGCTACACCTGCAACTCCTGCCCAGGTCTCTTTTAATACTGCTGTTGTTGGTGGTGTTGCTGTACAGAAATAACTATCATTAAGAGCGCTTCCTGTATAAACCTTAAATAAAAGTTTGTTCACAGTCGTACCTATTAATCCTGTTCGTGGAGCATTTGCCGGAGTGACAACATTCTGAATTAACGTAGGGTCAATATTGTCAATGGTCATTGCTGAATTATCGTTGTATGTGAAAACTTGTCCTGCAGTACCACATTGCTTAACTGGTTTAGTGAAAGTCAGGTTCAGTTTGTCAGCCGCCGCTATGGTGGTTTTAAAATCACCAAAAATTACCTGAGGCTGCGTAACATCTAAACTTGGTATCGAATACGTAAGGTTTTTAATGATGATGTTATGGGTATATCCAGTAATCGTGATGGCGCCGGTAGTTTCGTCTGTTGTCTTTTGTGCGGTAGTTGTAATTTCAATCGTTCCGGACTTAGCATACCATTCGTTAATGATATGAGGTGTTGTTGGCGGAATCAGGCTGCAAATATTAGTTTTGGCCACAGCTCCGTCATAACTTCTGTAAACAAGTCTGAAATTACCACTATTATTAATGCTGAATTCTCTGGGATCATCAACTGGTGTTGGTTCGTTAAGCAGCGTACCCGGTGCCAGTTGCAACAGCAATGATTCCTGGCTTTTTAGTTTGAAAATTAGTTCATTGGTTGTAAGGTCACAAGCGTCAGAGGTAACATCTTTAAAGTCTACGGTCTCAACAGTTATATCACCATCATCACATCCATTTAATAAAAGGGCGAATAACAGGAGGTATGCATATTTTCTCATCATAATTTTATTTGGGTCAAAAATAGTGAAAAATTTGGCAATTGATATTTAAGAATTCACAATTGATATTTCATAACTTTGCCGTAATGAAAAAAGTATATCTCGATAACGCCTCTACCACTGCCATGCGTCCTGAAGTGATTCAGGAAATTACAAAAGTGATGACAGAGGATTTTGGTAATCCTTCTTCTACCCACAGTTTTGGACGAAACGGAAAGACTATTCTGGAACTTTCCAGAAAAAGTATTGCGAAACATTTAAATTGCACGGCGCAGGAAATTATTTTTACTTCCGGTGGAACAGAAGCTGATAACTGGATTCTTCGTTCAGCAGTAGAAGACCTGAAAATAGAACGCATTATTACGGCTAAAACAGAACATCATGCTGTTTTGTATACCGTCCTGGCTTTACAATCCGATTATAATATTCAGGTAGATTATGTGAATATACACCCTGACGGAACAATTGATTTGACACATCTGTCGAATTTGCTGGCTCAGGAGAAAAAAACAATTGTGAGTTTAATGCATGTCAATAACGAAACCGGAACCATTCTCGATCTGGACAGGGTAGCGGTTATTTGCAGACAGTATAACGCCTTATTTCACTCTGATACGGTACAATCTGTCGGGAAAACAGAAATTGACCTGCAAAAGACCTCCGTTGACTTTATTGTAGCCAGTGCGCATAAGTTTCACGGGCCAAAAGGAGTTGGTTTTGCTTTTATTCGAAAAAATACAGGTTTGCAGCCGCTTATATTTGGTGGAGAACAGGAAAAAGGACTTCGTGCAGGAACGGAAGCGGTGCATCAGATTGCCGGAATGGCAAAAGCCCTGTCGCTTTCATACGATAATCTGGATCAGGAAAGAAACTACATTTCGGATTTGAAAACCTATCTTATCGATCAGCTTGAAATTCATTTTCCGGGTTTTAGAATAAATGGTAAAAAAGAAGATTTCTATAACATCATCAATATCATTCTTCCTTTTTCTTCGGATAAGACGTCAATGCTTTTATTTAGCCTGGATATGAAAGGGATAGCGGTTTCCAGAGGAAGTGCCTGCCAGTCCGGAAGTATAAAACCTTCACATGTTCTGAAAGAAATGCTTTCCGAGGAAGATTTAAAATTACCGAATCTTCGAATTTCATTTAGCCATTACAATACCAAAGAAGACATTGACTGGCTAGTGGAAAGTTTGAAAACGGTTTAGGTTTTTTAAGGTGCAAAGGTTCAGAGTGGCAAAGGTTCAGAGTTGCAAAGGTGCTAAGTTTGAAATTCCAATTTATGCAAATTCCAAATTCCAATGGGTTAACTTCAAACCTGAAACCTGAAACTTGAAACTTCAAACCTGAAACAAAAAACTTACTTCCGAATCACTTTCACCTGGGAATCATTCGTTAATTTGATAATAGTCGATGGTTTTCCGGCGACTTTATCCTGATTTAGTTTTACGACGTAATCAACACCTTTTACAATTTCAGGATTGATATCCTTGAAAGCCATAGGAGTGGGCTGGCCTGAAATATTTGCTGAAGTGGAAACCAGTGGCTTTTTCATTCGTTCTAATAATTTGAAGCAAAAAGGTTCTTTTACCAAACGTATACCAAGTGAATTATCGGCTGCAATGATATTCGGAGCCACATTTCTGGGTTCGTCCAAAATTAATGTAGTGGGTTTTTCGGATAAATCCAAAAGCTGCCAGGCAACTTCAGGAATGTTTTTAAAGACGTTGTACATCATTTTTTCACCATTCATCAATACAATCATGCTTTGTGTTTCCGCACGTTGTTTGAGTTTGTATATTTTGGCAACCGCTTCCGGGTTTGTCGCATCACAACCAATTCCCCAAACGGTATCTGTAGGGTAAAGAATGATTCCGCCTTCCTTAATCACTTCGTAAGCGTTGATGATTTCCTGATTGATATCCTGACTCATAATAGCAAAATTTTATTTTAATAACAACTTAATGGTTTGGTGTTTTTAAGAGGTTAGTGTATTGATAATAGCAGTAATTTTTTCTAAATCAAGGGTAGAAAGCCCAACATATAAGGGCAGGCAAACTACTCTTGAAGCGATAGATTCTGATACCGGCATTTCGGCACCATGGGTGTAAGGTATGGTGTTTAAAGAAGGATAAAAATAACGCCTTGGCTGTATGTTTTCCTTTGCCAGTGCTTCCTGAACTTTTAACAAAATCGCTTCAGATTCAAAAATTACCGGGTAATAGCTGTAATTCCATTCCGTATTTTCCCTGATTTTTATGCTTTTAAGGTTTTTGAAATTCAAATTGGCATTGTAAAAATCAGTTACCTTTTTTCTTTCTGTAATAATATGCTCCATATACGGGAAAAGAGCCAGTCCCATAGCCGACTGCAGTTCTGAGATTTTAGCATTGATGCCAAGCCCGTGAAAAGCCAAGGGGCCGTTATGTCCGAAATTATGACTGTAAAATAAAGTATTTTGTGTTTCTTCATCCTTACAAAACATGGCACCGCCTTCTCCGGTATGAAATAATTTCGTGGCATGAAAGCTGCAGGTGCTTACATCTCCAAATTGAAATATCGATTCGTTATTATAAGTTACCCCAAAACAATGTGCGGCATCATAAATCACTTTCAGATTGTATTTTTCAGCGATAGCGGCGATAGCTTCAATAGCACATGGATTTCCAAAAACGTGAGTTGCCAGAATTGCCGTAGTTTTGGAAGTAATGGCCGCTTCAATTTTGGTTTCGTCTATCGTCAGGTAATCCGGATGGATATCGACAAAAACGGGAGTGCAATTTTCCCACACAATAGCAGCCGAAGTGGCCACATACGAAAAAGGGGTTGTGATGATTTCTCCGCCTTTACCAAATAGTTTTAAGGCAATTTGTAAAGGTATGGTACCGTTATTAGTAATGGTAATATGAGGAACATTCAGATAATTTTTAAGTTTATCTTCTAATTCTATGGTTAGTTCACCGCGATTTGTGAGCCAAACTTTATCCCACGCCCGTTTTACATAAGAATTGTATTCTTCTTGTGGAGGCAGAAAAGTTTTGGTTACTGGAATCATTTAATTATGTATTTAGTAAGTTTAATTAACCTTTTAAGGGTAAACTATTGTTATATTTGCGAGGTAAAAATAACAAAAGAATGGTGATTTATCAGCATAAGCGGAAATTATAAAAAACACAAGCATTATCGGGTAGGCCTGATGCTTTGAAAAACAAGTTTTTAGGAATGGTTTTCGCGGGATAAATAAATAACTTCCCTTTTGGGTTTTTATAAAAATCAGAAATAGAATAAAAACAAAATAAATTTAGGAATACTATGGAAATCAACACTTTTTTGCAAAATTTTGCAGATCTTTTAGATGATACGGATGCAACATTAATAAAACAAGAAACTGTTTTTAGAGATTTGGAAGAATGGGATTCGCTGACAGCTTTGTCACTGATTGCTATGGCTGATGAAGAATATTCAGTAAAACTTACCGGAGATGATATTAAATCTTCAAATTCATTAAATGATATCTTCGAAATAATAAAAAATAAAGGGTAATTGAAATGGCTACTTTTTCAGTAAATAATATTGCAATAAAAGGTATATCGTGTTGCGTTCCAAAAAATCTGGAGCGCAATATTGATTTAGATATATTGACAGAGGAAGAAATTCAGAGATTTATTGATGCAACCGGAGTGGAAGAAAGACGTATTGCAACCAAAGAAATCTGTACTTCTGATTTGTGCGCTGAAGCTGCTGAAAAATTAATCAAAGACCTGAACTGGCAAAAAGAGGAAATAGAGATTTTGGTTTTTGTTTCACAGACGGCCGATTATATTTTACCCGTTTCTGCAGCCATACTTCAGGACAGATTAGGATTGTCGACCAACTGTATCGCTTTTGATGTTCCTTTAGGATGTTCAGGATATGTGTACGGAATGTCGATAATAGCCGGTATGATGAAAGCAACCGGTTTAAAAAAGGGATTGCTTCTGGCCGGAGATACGAGCAGTAAACTACTTTCTAAATCAGATAAAAGCACTGTTCCGCTTTTCGGAGACGGAGGAAGTGCTACTGCATTTGAATTTGATGAAAATGCAGCGGATTTACTTTTTGACTTAGGTACTGATGGTTCCGGTTACAAAACCATAATTGTAAACGACGGAGGATCAAGAAACAGAATTAATGCGGATTCATTAACGTATCATACGATTTCACCCGGAATCGAAAGAAATGCCTGCCAGCTGATCCTGGACGGAATGGACGTTTTTAGCTTCGGAATATCACAGGCCCCGAAAACGGTCAATAAACTGATTGAAAAGTTTGAGATCGATAAGGAAACAATTGATCATTTTGTCTTTCATCAGGCCAATTTAATGATGAATAAAATGATCGTTAAAAAATTAAAATTACCTGTCGAAAAAGTACCTTATTCATTAAAAGAATTCGGAAACACCTCTTCTACAACCATTCCGTTAACCATCGTAACAGCTTTACAAGACAAGCTGAACAACGCTGCTCAGGATTTAATCCTTTGCGGATTCGGAGTAGGTTTATCCTGGGGAACAGCAAAAATAACACTGAATAATGCTGTAATTTCAGATTTAATTGAACTATGATAAAAAATTTAAATTACATAGATGAAACCGTTTTTCTAAAAGAAAAATCTTTGTTTTTTAAGGAGTCCTGGATATTAGTTGCGCATAAGAATGAACTGGCAAACAACAATGATTTTGTTACTTTAGAGTATTTTGGAAATAAGATATTTATCCAAAACTATAACGGTACTCTCAAATCTTTTCAGAATGTTTGTCTGCACAGGTTTAATACCATCCATGAGGAACCTTACGGAAACAGGGTTTCTTCCTGTTTGTACCATAACTGGACTTATGGCAAAAAGGGAAATGTAATTGGATTAATGTGCCGAAATTCATTCGAAAAAGATAATATCAGTGCATTAAGGCTAAAAGAATATGAACTTGATTATTGCGGTGATTTTGTTTTCATAAAATTAAACGATCAGCTAGACAGAAGTTTAAACGATTATTTAGGAAACGTATTTACGCCTTTAGCAGAAATCAGTCAGCATTTTGGTGCCAAAACCATCGATTATACGATTGAGCATAAAGTGAACTGGAAACTTTTGGTAGAAAATGTTTTGGAATGTTACCACTGTACTTCGGTTCACGAAAATTCATTTGCAAAAATGGGATTCGGATCGGTAGCCCCTGAAAAGTTTGACTTTTTTGAGGCACACAGCTGGTGTGAATTTCCAAAAGGAGATGATGTAAAGCCAAATAAAATCATAGAAAAATCATTAGCCGACAGAACTTTCAAAACGCAGGGTTATCTGCATTTTTACAGTTATCCCAATGCTTTTATAAGTTCGGTGGAAGGAAAAGGATTTTATTTTGGATTTATGTTTCCCGAATCACCTTCAAAAACCAATTTAAGAGTGCGTTATTTCGCTCCTAAATTCGAAAAAGAACTAAGCGAATCGCAACAGAATATTATTGATTTCATTAACAACAGTTCCAACGAATCACTGGATTTGGTTTTGAATGAAGACAAAAAAATAGTCGAAAATATTCAGACCAATCTGGAGTATTTTAAAGACAGTTCACCCATATTCGGTGATGAAGAGTTTAGGATTTTAAAATTCTATGACTATTTTAATAAAAAAGAATTAAACGATATATAATGAATCCATTTGATTTATCAGGAAAAAAAATACTAGTAACGGGAGCTTCTTCAGGCATTGGTTACGAAACCTGTCTTGCAATAGCCAGACAGGGAGGAACCTTTATAGCGATCGCAAGACGCCAGGATTTTCTCGAAAAATTAATTGAAGAATGCGGAACTGAAAATAGTTTTATCGCTGCCGACTTATCTAAAATGGAAGATATTAAGGCTATTGTAGACACGATTGAAAATATCGACGGAATTGTGCATTCGGCTGGAATTGTATCCCTGGCACCGGTTAAATTCTACACGGAAGAGTTAATGAACGAAATGAGATCGATAAATTTTGACTCGATTGTATATCTGGTAAATCTGATTTTCAAAAAGAAAAAAATAAACAAAGGAAGTTCCATTGTTTTGGTATCGTCGATCGCAGGTTTGTTCGGAATGAAAGGAAACGGAATTTATGCCGCCGGAAAAGGGGCTTTAATTGCAATTTCAAAAGTTTGGGCAAGCGAATTTGCCAACAGTAAAATCCGCGTAAATTGTGTGTCACCCGGAATGGTAAAAACAGAAATAACCGCCAGGTCTATTGAAGATTTATCTTTGGAAGTCATTCAGCAGGATGAAAAAAAATATCCTTTGGGATATGGTGACCCTGTTCAGGTGGCCAATCCGATTGTGTTTTTATTGGCGGAAGCCAGCAGCTGGATCACGGGACAAAATATAGTTTTAGACGGAGGAAGAACTTCAACGATATAAATTTACAATGAAAGCCAATATAAAAGCCATTTCGTATTATTTACCTGAATCAGTGTTGACAAATGATCTGATAAATCAGGAATTTCCGGAATGGGGTATTGAAAAGATCAGTGCAAAAACCGGAATCAATGCCCGACATATCAGTGCCAAGGATGAGTTTTCATCTGATATGGGCGTTAAAGCTGCCGAAAAATTATTCGCTGAACATAACATCGACAGATCAGAAATTGATTTTTTATTGTTCTGTACGCAAAGCCCGGATTATTTTCTGCCAACGACGGCTTGTATCATTCAGGAAAAATTAGGCCTCGAAACTACAATTGGCGCCTTGGATTTTAATTTAGGATGTTCCGGTTTTGTCTATGGCTTAAGCCTGGCCAAAGGACTGATTGCCGGAGAAATGGCAAAAAATGTATTGCTGATCACTTCAGAAACCTACTCAAAATTTATTCATCCCAAAGACAAAAGCAATAAAACTATTTTTGGTGACGCCGCCGCTGCAACTTTAATTAGCAGTGAAAAAGGATTTTGTACACTAAGCAATTTTGTTTTCGGAACGGATGGGAAAGGTGCTGAAAACCTGATTGTAAAACAAGGCGGAATGCGTTTTCCGGTTTCGGATAAAAATGAAGATATTGTGGATGAATTTGGAAATGTCCGAAATGATAAAAACCTGTTTATGAACGGAACTGAGATTTTCAATTTCACCGGTGAATTTGTTCCACAGCTGACAGAGGCCATTTTAGAAAAGTCAAATTTAATGAAAGAAGATATTGACTTATTTGTTTTTCATCAGGCGAATAAATACATGCTGAATCATTTAAGAAAAAAAATAAAAATCCCCGAAGAGAAATTCTTTATCGCTATGGAAGAGTGCGGAAATACGGTTTCTTCCACAATTCCGATCGCCTTATATGAAGCTCAGAAACAAGGAAAAGTAGCGCACTGCAGAAATTTGATACTGGCGGGATTTGGTGTCGGATATTCCTGGGCCGCCTGTAATTTAATAGTGGACTAATGAAGAATTTAATCATAATAGGAGCAAGGGGTTTTGGACGTGAAGTATACGATCTGGCCATACAATGTGCCGGATTCAATATAGAATATGTTGTTAAGGGTTTTTTGGATGATAAAACAGATGCTTTAGCAGGTTTTGAAAATTATCCTGAAATTATTGGATCAGTTGAAGATTATACAATTGTAGAAAATGACGTTTTCGTTTGTGCCTTAGGCAGTATCAAATGGAAAAAGCATTATACAGAGCTCATTTTAAATAAAGGAGCCCAGTTTATTAATTTAATTCATCCCTCAACGACTTTAAATACAAACGCTGTTGTGGGTACGGGTCTGATTGTTTTCATGAACTCTAATATCAGTAACGACTGTACTATTGGCGATTTTGTGACCATACAGGGTTATGTAGGCTTAGGACACGATACAAGGATCGATAAATGGTCGCATTTAAGCGCTTATAGCTTTACAGGCGGTTTCGTCGTATTGGAAGAGGAAGTGCTCCTAAATACCAGGGCTACTATTTTACCGCATGTAATTGTTCGTAAAGGAGCTACTGTCGGGGCATCAAGTCTGGTCATTAAAAATGTAAAAGAAGGCACTACTGTTTTTGGCGTTCCTGCTAAAAAACTGGAGTTCTAAGGTTTCTGTTACTATGAAATGTGATGTATCCAAAATAAAAAATAAAGGCTCTGTTATTGCAACAGAGCCTTTATTTTATAGTTTAGTTTTTCAAAAAACGAAGCATCCTTAGATCGGATCTTTAAGATCTGCTTGTTTAATATTTTTTGGACGTCAGCATCAAAATAGGTTTTCAGTTTCGTAAGGAAATTGATCATGATCACTCTTTGTTCGGCATCTTTTTTCGAAGACCAGTAGGAGGTGTTATGAATACGATAAACAGACATCAGTTTATCGATGTATTTTATTTTTCCATGTTGTGCATTCAGCATGTGCAGAAAGTAATCGCCTATAGGGGCTTCACTGAAGTACTGTGGCAATTCACCAAAAAGATTGTTGCGATACACAACACTTGGGGTGTGGATATAATTGTTTTTGGCAAGATCCTTAATGGTTGAAACTTCCGGAATTCTCTTTCTCGGGTTGTCTTCTTTCATTTCGGTATCTGTTAGTAAATACACGTTATGAAAGCAAATGCTAAAATCAGGATTGGCTTCTAAAAAATCAACCTGTAGACTTAATTTTTGATCGTCGCACCAGTAATCATCCCCTTCGCATAAAGCGATATATTTTCCTGAAGCTTTCTCAAGGGCAGCAACAGAATTAGGCATCATTCCGAGATTAGTCTCGTTATTATAATACTTTACCTTATGTCCGTTAGGATTGCTGGCAATTGTTTCTTTAATAATGGCATCTGTATCATCCGTTGACTTGTCATTAGAAATCACAAGTTCAAATTCAAAATCAGTTTTCTGAGACAAGATACTTTCTATGGCCTGCTTAATATACGCCGAGTGATTATAGGTAATCATTACAACACTTACAAACATAGTATTTAAGTTAGTTTTTATTAAAAAGTTGTTTTACATCTTCAATCATCCTGCTTTTTTCATTCATCACAAACGTTCTGAAAACTGAAAATTCCTGAAAGACTTCTTCATAATTATTCATAGTATGATTAATTAATTCGGTTACTTTTTTAGCCTGCCTGTCATCGGCATGTAATTTGTATTTTTCGGGTATTCCCAGATCTTCTTTAAATGCTGAGGTTCCATCACGTCCTGTCAATAGGCAAACGCCTGAAACAAGTCCTTCCCTTGGGATTTTATCGCGGCCGGGAAAATAACCAAAATCAATATGCAGTTTGGTTTTTCGTAGCGTATCTCTCATTTCCTCTCTCGTCATACCGGATAAGGGGATCCATTGGTATTGCGGAAGAAGTTCCATGTATTTTTCGATTTTGTCCAGTCCTTTTTTAGGATTGTAGGTAATGATATTTTCTTTCGTAAACGTCTCAGGAAGATCGTCAAAGAAAAGTTCCGTAACATAGTCGCATAAGTAAGCGATTTCATTGTCCAGTTTTTTGGTCAGTAAAAACTCTTTGGTTCTCTGGGACTGGTACCAGTGTGTAACTGTTTTGTTAGGCTCAAAACGATATTCGGTATGTTTGTAAGGAACAAAAATCTTTCTGATCCAGTTTTTCTTCTTTTCTCTGCTGTTCATCAGAACTTCATAAAAATCAAGGCTTAACCACCATACTTTTTTCTCCGACAAAGGATATTTAGCAATAAGATTGGTCATTGATTCCGGTATGATGATCACATTATCCGCGCTGTCTTTTATTCTTCTTACATAAGGAACATTGTAATTTTTGTAAAAAGGGTGAACAGGATCTTTTTTATATTTGGTGTATAACATTTTTGCGTCATATCCCAGTGTATTCAGAATATAACCCAACTGATGCAATGCTTCCGGTCCTCCGGTAGCTTTTTTGGGAGGACAGATGATATATATATTTTGTGACATAGTTATTTGGAGATATTATTATAAACTACATTTTCAATCCAGCCCTCTAAAGTGTATTTATTAAAAATTTCTTCAGGTATTTTTTGATATTCTTTTTCGAAAAAGGAAACGGGAATATCCGGATTTTTTTCATCAATTACCAAAATGTTATTCGGATTGTAAAAATCGTAATTTACAATATCTGAATTGGTAGTAATTAACTTTTTCTGAAGCCCTATACTTTCAAATACCCTGAATGTTAATCCAATTTGTTTTTTTCGGTTGATATCAAGTAAAACCTGGGAGCGGTTGATGTATTCGTTTATTTCTGATAATGGAATATGATTGGTAATAAATTCAATCGTTGAGGTCCTTCTCTGAAACTTCTTGTTATACACAAAAAATTTGTGACTAATATTTTTTGCTTTTAAATCGCGTGCAATTTTGGAAAGTATAGAAAGCCTTTTATCCTGTGATATAATATTAAAAACCTGATATTCAAATGGCTTGTCGTTTTTGACACAGGTCGAGTTGTAAATCCAGTTGGTTCCGAATTTTAAATTGTATTTTTTGCAGTCCTCTTTTTCAAAAGAATAAACTTCATCAAAATGTGGAATCACACGAATTATTTTCGGACATCGATTGGTGTTGTCATTAAAATAAGCGATTGTTTTTTTTCCGTAATTCTTTAATTCTGCTACACTTTTAGGATCAATAAAATCTCCTTTGATAACGACGATTACATCCTGTATTTTATCAATTTCTTTTAGGTTTTCGATTATTTTTTTACCGAAATATATGGTTTTAAGATTTTTCTTAAGGAATGTTTTCAGGAAAAAATTGTAAACTCTGTAAAGTATACTGGAATATTTATACTCGTATTTGTTAAAATTAATGTGATGTACATTATGGCCCTGTTTTTTTAAGGCAGTAGCGATATGATTATTGAATCCCCAATTATCAAGGCTTATTAAGGTTATGTGCATAATGTAGATTTGTTGAAACGACGACGCGAAATTAAGAAAAATTTAACAATAAAAGGTGGATTGTGATTTTGTTTGAACTTTTATTTTGCTTCTTTTTTCGAAACGCAAAAATCGCACCAGTATTGCAAAAATCTTAGTATAATATTTTTTTGTAAATATTAAAATATTCGGCAGCAGCTGTTTCCCAGTTAAAACTTGCAGCTCTTTTTTTGATTAGAGTTTCTTTTTCAGCTTTATTGTTTTCATGCTCTTCTAAACCTGTAAACAAAATGTTTTTCATGTATTCCGGATCAAAATTGGTCCAGTAATTAGATTCGCTTCCGCCAATTTCGGGAAGAGAGGTGCGGTCTGACAAAAATGTAGGCTTTCCAAAACTCATGGCTTCAATAGGAGGAAGGCCAAAACCTTCGCGAATGGATGGAAAAAGAAAAGCAGTACAGTTTTTCATGTAAAATTGCTTGCCTTCATCAGATACTTTTCCCGTTAAAAATACCTGATTCGATAAGCCATTAGCGACAATCATTTTTTTAATTTCTTCGCCGTATTTTTTATTGTTGTTTCCGGATATGATTAAATTGAAATCTTTAATCAATTTCATCATGGTGATAATGGATTCATAATTTTTTCGCTCTATAAAATCCCCAATGGTATAGAAAAAAGGTTTGTCTACAGGAACATTGGGTACATACATATCCGTATTTAAAAGCGCGGAAATTGGATTACCATTATAAATAACACATTCGGAAACATTGGGCACATCAAAAAACTCATGCGTTTGTTTTTTTGCAAATTCAGAGATATACGTAATTGCAGATGCCTTTTTTAATTTAGCTTCAAAAAGTTTACTTAATTGCTGATTGTAATCGCTAGACCCTTCTTCTATAAAATGGATATCGTGAACCGTAAGCAGGTATTTATTACAATGAAAAGGTTCAACCTTTGTATTTTGATTTACAGAATGCCATAAATCATATTTTGTACGCGTTCTGAAGAAGCCTAATCTGGATAAACTCGTATATTTGTTATAATTGAATTTTTCGCCAAATTCACGTTCAAGAAGTTTTACATCTTTCGCATTGAGTGTTAACTTCATATTTTCAAAATTCAATGCTGACAAACCCTTGATTAACTCGTAGTTAAAAGTTCCTAAACCGCCCGCTCTGTTATTGATATTATGAGTTTCTAAAAAAACACTCTTGTGATGTGGCATTATTTTTTTTTTACGAAAATACAATATTAATTTGAAGAATTAAATTGTATACGTACTTTTGTTCGTTTATAACCAGACCTAATGAATTTTAAAATAAATCCGATTTTTGCTGACGAAACTACATCGATACTTGCTATTATTGAAGCATTTAATACCTCAGGAACGATCTTTGGTAATGGACAACGTAATATTATAAAACTATTTGAATTCAATCATAAAACGATCAATATAAAGTCGTTTAAAATTCCAAATCTAATCAATAAAGTAGCGTATAAGTATTTTAGAAAATCAAAAGCAAGACGCTCTTTTGAATATGCTACGATTTTGCTCGAAAAGGGCATCGGAACTCCGCAGCCTATCGCATTTCTTGAAAATTTCAACTGGCTTGGGCTTAGAGACAGTTATTATGTGAGTGAACATTTAGTAACAGAATTAACCTATCGCGAACTGGTTGAAATTCCGGATTATCCGGATCATGAAAATATATTAAGGCAATTTACCCGATTTAGTTTTCATCTTCATGAAAAAGGAATTGAGTTCCTGGATCATTCACCCGGAAATACCTTAATTAAAAAAATCACAGAAGACACCTATGATTTTTTTCTGGTTGATCTGAACAGAATGGAGTTTCATGATACTATGAGCTTTGAAATGCGAATGAAAAATCTCTGCCGTCTGACCCCCGTAAAAGAAATGGTGGCTGTCATGAGTAATGAATATGCTAAATTGTACGGAGAATCGGAGCAAAAAACATTTGATACGTTATGGAAATATACAGCTGATTTTCAGGAACAATTCTACAGAAAAAAGCGCTTGAAAAAGAAACTTAAATTCTGGAAGAAGTAGTGAGTTTTTGTAATTCCTTGTAACGAATAAAAATACTATAAGCATTTAAATAGCAGATGGTAACTCCTTTCAGACCGTCTAAAAATCCAAGACGAATTAAAAACTGATACAGGAATGTATAAACAGGATGGAAAATCATCAGTAAACGGGATGATTGCTGTCCTTTTTTTAGCTTTTCACTGGCCTTCAAAATGCCGTATTGATACATTTTCTTTTTATAATCCTCGTAATTCGAATACGAAAAATGAATCAATTTGTTTTTTAAAATAGAAATCGGGCCATCTACAATCAGCTTCTCATGAACCATTCTGTCCTCGGTATAACGGCATTTGGTTTTGTTAAAAAGCCTGAAAATTTTATCGGTCTGCCAGCCACTAAAGCGCAATTTCCTGTTTTTGAACATAAAAGTACGATAGATTAAATAAGCATTGTCCGGACTTTTAGTATTGATTGTAGCGATAATTTCAGTTTTCAGATCGGGTGTTAAACGCTCATCGGCATCAATAAATAATATCCATTCGTTACTGGCCTGATCTAATGCAAAATTGCGCTGTGAAGTGTAATTAATGAATTGATGCTGAATTAAACGGACGTTTTTAAAAGAGGCAATTATAGGCACGGTCTGATCAGTACTATATGAGTCTACTACAATTATTTCGTCAGCAAAATCGATATCCTCCAGTAGTGATTTTATATGCAATTCTTCGTTGAGAGTAATAATCAAAACGGATAACTTTTGCTTTTCAGTAGTATTCATCTAATGATTTTTACTGTTCTCCATTTTTATATTCCTGAAAATAAGTCTCCAGTTTTTCAAGCATAAGCGCTAAAGGATATTCAGCATAATATTCAAAAGTATGCTCTTTGATGTATTGCTCGGTATGCTGCTCGTATATTTCCGGTTTTAAATCTTTAAGGTGAATAGAAGCGTGTTTGGCTTCGTTTTCAAATAATTGCCATGTTTCTTTTCGTACGGATGGCGTAAAAATAGAAAAGGTAGGAATGTCAAGGGCCTTCGCCATATTTACGGCACCGCCTTCATTTCCGATCAGCATATCACATTGTGAAAGTAACGACAGAAACGGACGTAATTCAGTACAGTACAAATCAAAAATGATGTGTTTTTTGGTCGCTTCACTACAATAATTATAGACTTCCAGGGCCAGGTCTTTCTGATCCGGAATATAATTAAAGATAATTTTGGCATTGGTTTTGGCCACCGTAAAATCAATGATTTTTGCCATTCCTTCCAAAGGATACGTTTTGTAGACTTCGCTTCCTAAAATTCCAAACATAATCAGCGGATTCTCTTCGGTATGGATGTTGTATTTATTCAGAAGTTTTTTGGCTTCTTCAATTTCGGAGTCTTTCAGGAAAATCTTTGGTTTTACATCTGTGATTTTTTCAGAAATAAAAGGTTTAAGAAGTAGTAATCTGTTTTCAATGGCCAGCCCGTGCTCGGATTCGATAGCATCAAAACGTTCGTATGTATAGTTATAGAATATTTTAGTATACCATTTACGATACGAAACTTTATACTTTGCTCCGGAAAATAAGGTGATCAGATTGGTCTCTAATTTAGAGTATACATCAATAACAGCATCGTATTTTTTTCTTCGAATCTGAAAAATAAATTTAAATAAAGAAGGAATAGATTTTCTGACCTTATTCGTCAATGGAATAATAGTGTCAATATTTGGATTTTCTTTTAGTACATCAACAGAATTGGGATAGCACATATAATCAATTGCGGCTTCCGGAAACTTTGTTTTAAGGTTGTTACAGATTATCGTACTGGTTAATACATCTCCAATTCTTTTTTGCTGAATGACTAATATTCTCATTTAATTTAAAATTCAATTTGCAGGCTAAATTACAAACTATTTTATAAAGTGTGCAACCGTATCACGACAATAAGGCCAAACTAAATTAAAAAAGTTCTATTTTTGTAGCTCATAAATTAAAATTTACAATGAAGATTAGCGGTTTGGTTATTACTTTTAATGAAGAGAAAAACATTGGTAAATGCATTGATGCTTTGCAAAAAGTTTGCGATGAAGTGATTATCGTAGATTCGTTCAGTAAAGACCGCACGGTTGAGATTGCCAGGGAAAAAGGCGCTATAGTGGTACAACAATCTTTTTTGGGAGACGGACCACAGCGTACCCACGGGTTGCCTTATTGTAAAAATGACTGGATTCTAAATCTTGATGCCGATGAATTTCTGGATAAAGATGCCGAGGAATTCATACTGAAACAAAAACATTTAGAAGGCAATTATGATGCTTTCAGCTTTAGGGTTAAAAACTTCTTAGGAAATAAACTTATTGATTTTTCGGGTTGGTATCCGGACCATAAAGTTCGTTTTTTTAATAAACAAACCGCAAGGCCTTCAGATTCTATAGTGCATCAGAAAATCATAACGCAAAACGAGAAAAAAGTAGCGGTACATATTTTGCACTATGGCTGGGATTCTTTAGATCAGATTATTGCCAAGAAAAATCAATATTCAGGCTGGCATGCGCAACAATTGTTCGATCAGGGAAAAAGGATAAACGCCTTCAAACCGGTTCTTAACGGTACAGTAGCCTTTATTCGCTGTTACTTTTTTAAGAAAGGAATATTCAATGGCATCGACGGATTGTCCATTGCCATGATCCAGAGTTTCTTTTCGTATATGAAATATGCGAAGCTTCTGAAGCTCCAAAAAAAGCAATAAAAGCAAATAAATTCCAATAAAAAAAATCCAAATTCCAATTGATACTGATTGGAATTTGGATTTTTTTTATTGGAATTTTTAAAACCTATACCGCTACATCGTATTCACGAAGCGCATTGTTTAATGACGTTTTTAAATCAGTAGAAGGTTTGCGTGTACCAATAATTAATGCACAAGGAACCTGAAATTCTCCGGCAGCAAATTTCTTAGTATAACTTCCCGGAATTACAACAGAACGTGCCGGAACATACCCTTTCATTTCAACAGGCTCGTCACCCGTAACATCTATAATTTTAGTAGAGGCTGTAAGACACACATTGGCTCCAAGAACGGCTTCTTTACCAACGTGAACACCTTCAACAACAATACAACGGGAACCCACAAAAGCACCGTCTTCAATAATTACCGGAGCAGCCTGTAAAGGTTCTAAAACCCCGCCAATACCAACACCGCCACTTAAGTGAACATTTTTACCAATTTGTGCACAACTACCTACAGTAGCCCAGGTATCTACCATCGTTCCTTCATCAACATAAGCTCCGATGTTTACATAACTTGGCATTAAAATAACACCGCTTGAAATGTAAGCTCCGTAACGTGCCACGGCATTGGGTACTACACGAATTCCTTTTTCAGCGTAACCTCTTTTTAGTAACATTTTATCGTGATATTCGAAAATACCGGATTCCAACGTTTCCATTTTTTGAATTGGGAAATACATGACAACTGCTTTTTTTACCCATTCGTTTACCTGCCATCCTTCACCAACCGGCTCAGCAACACGTAATTTTCCTGCGTCTAATAATTCTATAACTTCTCTGATGGCATCAGTGGTAGTAGTTTCCTGTAATAAAGCTCTGTTTTCCCAAGCTTGTTCAATTATCGTCTGTAAAGAATTCATAAGTTTTAATTTTTTGCAAAGATATAGTATTTGGCTAAAAGCAAAAAAGTAAAACCATTTGAAAATGTTACAGACATAACATTTTGTTTTTAATTTGATAAATAAAAATTTCGGCAGCAAAAACAACAAGGACGTATATGTACTGTAAATATATTTTTGCTCCCATAATATGATAAAAGTCAGATTTTGAGTTTTTACTTCTCATTAGTTTTGCGCCATAATTAGGAAGTCTTACAATCGGAATTATCAAGTACCAGTCCAAAATAAACAAATTAATCTGCTAAGATATGAATCAGGAAAATCAGCTTCAGGGTCGAACCATTATTGATAAAGAAGTTTCGTGGGATAAAACCCAGGTTATTATGAGTAAAACAAATGCCTTTGGTATTATCGAATATGCAAACGAGGTCTTTATAGATGTTTGCGGATATGAAGATTACGAACTTATGGGACAGCCCCATAATATTATCAGGCATCCCGATATGCCGAAAGTAATCTTTAAGGTGCTTTGGGAAAATCTGAAGGCAGGTAAAAACTTTCATGCCATTGTAAAAAATCTGGCGAAATCAGGGAGATACTATTGGGTAATTACGGATTTTGAAATTGCCAAAGATGAAAATGGTGTGATCGTAAATTATTTCGGAAGAAGGCAGGCTGTTCCTCAGGAGGTGGTTGCCATGCATATTGAGCCCCTTTATAAAAAACTATTACAGATTGAAGCCGCAAGCGGAGTAGAATTTAGTGAAAAATACCTGATTGGTTTCTTAGAAGAAAAGAAAAGAACATATACTGAATATATCAAAGAATTGATCTTAGAGCATGAAAAAGCACAATCAAAATCTGCTCAACACCACGAAGTGGAAGAGGAAGACGAGAGAGGTTTTTTTGGTCGTTTGTTTGGTAGATAATCCCACTTTTTTTAGGTTTTAAATATTGGAAAATTCCGTTTTGAGAAATCAAAACGGATTTTTTTTGTAAAATGAAATATTTCTTTCCACGTTTGTACATTTTCCTTTCTATCTTTGATAAAAATTACAAAATGCCAAGAATCCTCTCCATAGATTACGGACAAAAGCGCACCGGAATTGCCGTTACCGATGAAATGCAGATTATAGCTTCGGGGTTGACAACAGTTCCGACAAACACTTTAATAGACTTTCTGAAAGACTATTTTGCTAAAGAAAAAGTGGAAGCCGTATTAATTGGCGAACCTAAGCAAATGAACGGACTTCCGTCGGAAAGCGCCTCGATAGTCAAAGGTTTTGTGACGCATTTCTCGAATATTTTTCCGGAGATGAAAGTCGTTCGTGTCGATGAAAGATTTACCTCAAAAATGGCATTTCAGACCATGATCGATAGTGGATTAAGTAAAAAGCAACGTCAGAATAAAGGACTGATTGATGAAATTTCGGCCACCATTATGCTTCAGGACTATCTCTCTTCTAAACGTTTTTAAGTATAATTCCCTTCAATTTTACTTTTTAGGAAAAAATTATAATTTTCTAACTTTTATCATGTAAAAATTAGTTTTTTTTTGCGTTTGAAAAAAGTACCTTTGCACTTTAAAAACAAATTACTGTTATGCCTGACAATACAATACGTTCCAATAGTGAAGTAGTGCTTATTGGAGCTGGAATTATGAGTGCAACTCTCGGATTAATTTTGAAAGAGTTACAACCCGATATTAAAATTGAAATTTACGAAAGATTAGATGTTGCAGCAGCCGAAAGCTCTGATGCCTGGAACAATGCAGGAACCGGACACTCTGCCTTTTGTGAATTAAATTACACTCCCGAAAAGGCTGACGGAAGTATTGATCCTAAAAAAGCAATCAGTATAGCAGAATCATTTGAAGTTTCCCGTCAGTTTTGGTCGTACTTAGTGCAGCAAAATAAAGTTCCGTCTCCGGAAAATTTCATTAAAAGCGTTCCCCACATGAGTTTTGTCTGGGGAGATAAAAACGTCGAATATCTTAAAACCCGTTTCGAAGCTTTACAAAGCAATCCAATTTTTGCTCAAATGGCTTTCAGTACAGATTTTGAACAATTAAAACAATGGATGCCCCTAGTGATGGAAGGCAGGGAAAATAACGAAAAATTAGCAGCCACGCATATGGCCATCGGTACCGATGTAAATTTCGGAGCACTGACCAGAAGCATGTTTAATTACCTGGAAAAACTGGATGGAGTGTCTTTATATTTTAACCACGAGGTTAAAAAATTAAATCAGCGCGAAGATAAATCATGGAGAATTAAAATTACCGATTTGTCTACAGGCCAAAAAAGAAAAGCCTATACCAAGTTCGTCTTTATCGGAGCAGGAGGTGGTTCACTGCCATTACTGGAAAAAGCAAATGTTCCGGAAGGAAATGGATACGGCGGTTTCCCGGTAAGCGGACAATGGTTAAAATGTACCAATCCGGAAGTAATTGCAAAACATCAGGCAAAAGTGTACGGAAAAGCAAGTGTTGGTGCACCTCCAATGTCTGTTCCTCACATCGATACCCGTGTAATTGATGGCGAAAAAGCACTTCTTTTCGGGCCTTTCGCAGGATTTTCGACACGTTTCCTGAAAAACGGATCGTATCTGGATTTGCCGTTATCCATAAAAGCAAATAATTTAATTCCGATGTTATCAGCGGGATACCACAATATACCCCTGACCAAATATTTAATTGAGCAGGTGCGTCAGTCTCCAAAAGACAGAATGAAAGCACTTCGTGAATATTTGCCGACTGCACGTTCTAAAGACTGGAAACTGGAAAGAGCCGGACAACGTGTCCAAGTGATCAAAAAAGACGAAAAAGAGGGCGGAATATTAGAATTTGGAACGGAAGTAATTAATACCCATGACGGAACTTTAGCAGTTTTGTTAGGAGCTTCTCCGGGAGCCTCAACGGCGGTTTCTATTATGATAGATTTAGTGAGCAGATGTTTTACAAATCAAATGAAAACACCGGAGTGGGAACAGAAAATGAAAAATATGGTTCCTTCTTACGGTAAAACACTTAACGACAATCCGGAGCTTTTAGCAGCAACCAGAAAACATACTGCCGAAGTTTTAAAACTAAATAATTAGATTCACATCTTTACTAATATAAATAAACAAATCCAGATGAATTAATCTGGATTTGTTGCTTTTAGTTCTTTCGTTATTTTTAGTATTTTTTCTGCCAGGTTACTCATCCAGATCAGTTGCTCAATAACCATCTGGGCTTCCTGCATCTTCGCCTGACGGGTTTCCTTATCCAGTTCATCATCTGTTGCCAGACGAGTGAAATTAACACGTTTCAGTTCTTCAAATTGCAGCGTGACATCTTCCTTATCAAAAAAAGTATCGGTTAAAATCGTTTCATTTTTCAAAACTGAAATCGAATGGTCTAAATTCAATAAGATCGTTTTTATAATATAATTAAAGGATTCCGACGCTGATGTGGTCTGATGCGACTGAATATAAGTCGATAAGGAAGCCAGGGCAGAAAGCAGCGAATGATTCAGTACCACCAGTTTATTGACCAGAGGAAGGGTTTTCTGTTTGGATTTCGGTTCTTGCATCATACGCTGAAAAGAGGTCATCAGATTGCCAATTTCCACAAAAGCATTCTTTCTCGATAATCGGTAAGAAGTAGGTGTTTCTCCTTTTTTATTATAAAAATCGGCAATTTCCTTTAGATAATTCCTATTGGCGCGAATCGAATTTTCAATATGTATCGGCGTATTTATAAACTCCCAGGCAGGCCATAAAAACTGGTTGGCAAGAAAAGCCAGAATGGCTCCTGTAAGCGAATCCAGTATTCTGAACTGAATCACTTCTACAATATCCGGAGTCAGGATTCCGTAAATAAAAACCACATACATCGTTACAAAAGTGGCACTTATTTTATAATTGATCTGTGTAAAAGAGATACCCAGCAGCATGCAGACAATGGAAAAGATACTCAGGGCAACATGGTTCTGAACCAGCGATACAATTCCAAATGCCAGTAAGCCACCTAATATAGTTCCGAAGATTCTGTTATAAGAACGTTCTTTTGTCAATCCGTATCCCGGTCGCATGATGACAACAATAGTTAGTAGAATCCAGTACACATTCTGAAAAGGCAGAAATTTTCCAATAAAAAAACCAATCAGAATAGTAATCGTCAATCGGAGGGAATGCCTGAAAATAGAAGATGAAAAACTCATGTTCTCCGTAAGTGTGCGCAACGGATAATATTGCGGAGTTAAAAATTTCTCCAGCTCTTTATCCTGATCCTTTAGTTTATAAGACTGCATGGCAAGCGAAAAGGCTCTTTGGATAATCTTAATTTTTCCGACTTGATTTTTGGCGTATTTCAGCATATTGGTCAACATCAGAACACCTTCTCCGGCTTCTTCTTTCCCTAATTTTTTTTCATAATCAAAAATGGCAAATTCAAGAGCATCGATTTCATTTTTCAGATCATTTTTGTCTACATAAGCAGCAATATGATGGACGTTTTTAGAAAGCTTTTTTAACGTTGAAGCCAGTTTATAAGCAACATTCTGATACGTTCGCAAAACTTCGGGATGTTTGTCAAATTTTTCAAGCAGTTTGTTATGATCAAATGACGTATATAAGGCCAGTTCCTGGATTTCGATCAAAGTAATAAAGACAAGCAGCATTTTTCGATTCTGGCTTGTGGCGGCAGAAGTATTCTGATTTCCAATTAATACCTTTCTCAGATCTTCATTGATTAAATTTAGCTCCACCTGAAGGGCCAGTTGTTTCTGCGTTATCTTTTCACGATTGGCTTCAGGATTCCATAAATCGCCTCTTAATTTTAAATATCTGGACGTTAACTTTATGCCGTCGGCAATCTGTAATTCAACATATTTATAAGGTTGTACAAAATGAAAAACAAGAGATACAATCAAATACAGGATACCGCCAATAAAAATAAAACCGGAATATTCGACAGCATCCATACCTTCATGTAAATGTCCAAAAGAGAGCGAAATAGAAAGCAGGGCAGAAAATGATACTAAAGTAGCACGCTGGCCGTAAACGGAAATCATACAGCATAAAAACAGCAATAATCCTAAAAAAGGATAAAACAACAGCGGAAAAGGATAGGCAAGATTGACCAGTAAATTAACTCCCGAAACAATAAGTGAAGCCACAATGAGACCTTTAATTTTATGCACCAAAGTGCTCGGAATATCACTGGGATATGTATAAAAAGCACCTAAAGCAATAGTGAAACCGATTTCAAAATGTCCCAGGAAATTTAAAATTAAAACCGGAACAACCGAAGCAATCGTTACTTTTGAAGCATTTAGAAAAGAGGTGCTGTTGGTGAATTTCGCGATACGATCAAACATATATGGAGGTTTACCAGCAAAGGTAAGAATTGTACGAATTATTTTGGCACAATTATAGATGAGTTTTTAATAAGCATGCAAAATTGAGATTAATATGTGGTTTACAATTATTCATTGACTATTTTTTACTATTTTTGCCAGCTGAATTATGAGAATAAAATTCAGTGTTTTCAGTAGATAATACATAAAATAATACAAATGATTTTACCAATTGTAGGATACGGTGATCCTGTTTTAAGAAAAGTAGGTGAGGCAATTACGCCAGATTATCCAAACTTAAAAGAGATATTAGCAAACATGTATGAAACCATGTACAACGCTTACGGTGTTGGTCTTGCTGCGCCACAGGTAGGGATGGCAATTCGTTTGTTCGTAATTGATACAAATCCTTTTAGTGATGATGAAGATTTATCAGCAGAAGAACAAGAAAAATTAAAAGGTTTCAAAAAAACTTTTATTAATGCTAAAATCGTAAAAGAAGAAGGCGAAGAGTGGAGTTTTAACGAAGGCTGTCTTAGTATTCCAGATGTTCGCGAAGATGTTTATAGAAAACCAACTGTTACAATTGAATATTGTGAAGAGGACTTCGTAATGAAAACAGAAGTTTTTGACGGTTTAATAGCAAGAGTTATTCAGCACGAATACGATCATATAGAAGGCGTTTTATTTACAGATAAAATATCTTCCTTAAAAAAGCGTTTGATTCAAAAGAAATTAAAAAATATTACCGAAGGCAAAACGTTTCAGGATTACAAAATGAAATTTGCAGCGGCTAAAAAAGGGAGATAATACTTTTGATAAAATAAGTCCTAAAAAATAAACGAAATTCTTAATACAAATTATAATAAACATGAATTTAGAAAAAATATTAGCTGTTTCCGGGAAACCAGGTTTATATGCTTTAAAAGTACAGACTCGTACAGGATTTGTAGCTGAATCATTAACAGATGGAAAAAAAATCACGGTAAGCTTAAAAAGCAATGTAAGCTTATTGTCTGAAATTTCAATTTATACCCAGGATGGTGAAAAACCACTGACTGAAGTAATGCAGCGTATTGCTGCTAAAGAAAATAAAGGTCAGGCAATTTCGCATAAAGAAGATAATGCAACTCTGGCTGCTTATTTTAAAGAAGTTTTACCTGATTATGATGAAGAAAGAGTATATCCGTCTGATATTAAAAAAGTATTAAACTGGTATAATACACTTCAGGCAAAAGGATTAGTGACGGATCTTGCCCCGGCTCCGGCTGAAGAGAAAGAAGAAGCTCCGGTTGCAGAAGAAAAGCCAAAAAAAGCTCCTGCAGCTAAAAAAGCTCCTGCAAAAAAAGCAGCCACTAAAAAAGAAGAATAGTAAATTGTACCTTCAAAATATAATAATCCTGTTAAGATGTTTTCTTAGCAGGATTTTTTACTTTTACAGCATTCGGTCATACCACCAAAAAATATTTCAAAAATGAGTAAAGAACTTCAACTTCAGGCTTTCGAAAGATTATTAATTATCATGGATGAACTCCGTGAGCAATGTCCGTGGGATAAAAAACAGACCTTGCAAACGCTGAGACATCTTACTATTGAAGAAACCTATGAATTAGGAGATGCCATTCTGGACAATGATCTGAATGAAGTTAAAAAAGAACTCGGGGATTTGTTATTGCATATCGTTTTTTATGCTAAAATAGGCAGCGAAACCAATGATTTTGATATTGCTGATGTCTGTAATGAAATTTGCGAAAAACTGATTCATCGTCATCCTCATATCTACAGTGATACAGTCGTGAAAGATGAAGAAGAAGTAAAGCAAAACTGGGAAAAACTGAAACTTAAAGAAGGAAAAAAATCTGTTTTGGAAGGAGTTCCGAGAAGTTTACCGGCTTTGGTAAAAGCGAGCAGAATTCAGGATAAAGTAAAAGGCGTAGGTTTTGACTGGGAAGAGCCACATCAGGTTTGGGATAAAGTACAGGAAGAATTACTGGAATTGCAGGAAGAAGTAAAAGCAGGTGATCAGGATAAGATTGAAGCTGAATTTGGAGATGTATTGTTCTCTATGATTAATTATGCCCGTTTTTTAAATGTAAATCCTGAGGATGCCTTAGAGCGCACCAATAAAAAGTTTATCAAACGTTTTCAATACCTGGAAAGCAAAGCCGGTGAACTGGGAAAACCCCTTATGGATATGACCTTAGCTGAAATGGATGTATTTTGGAACGAAGCAAAAAAACTATGATTATTCAGCTAGTTTCTTTAAGGCCTTTTCATTTTTAATAATAATCTTTTTGCCAACTAACTCAATTAGTTCCAGTTTATTGAAATCAGATAATAATCGGATGCAGCTTTCGGTAGCAGTACCAATCATTCCGGCTAATTCTTCTCTTGTAAGCTGAACCTTTAAAGTTTTGTCTGTATTCTCGCCAAAAGTGGCATGCAGGTACAATAAGGTTTCGGCCAGCCTTTGTTTTACAGTTTTTTGTGCCAGTGCAATTTTATCGTTTTCAGATTCTTTCAGGTCCTCACAGACCGTTTGCATCAGGTTCATTGAAAACTGATTATTGTTATTGAAAAAATTGATGATTTCTGCTTTTGGAATAAAACAAACTTCCATATCAGCAACGGCTTTTGCTGATAAATTGGCAGGTTCATTACTAATCATGGAACGCTGACCTAAAAGCTCTCCCGACTTAACAAGTTTTACAATCTGATCTTTTCCGTTGGCACTTAATTTAGAAAGTTTTCCAATACCGTCTTTGACGCAAAAGACACCATTGGTAATTTCGCCTTCTTCAAAAATAGCCTCCCCTTTTTTTATGCTGTACGTTGTTTTGCTGTTAGCCAGTTTAATAACTTCTTCTTTATTCAAAGCTTTCAGAGAGGTTAGCTGTCTTACGATACATTGATCACATTTGTTCATAGCATAAAAGTATTTATTGCAAAATTAACCATTATTCGCCTTCCAAGACCTAATTATTGCAGAAAATGCAGGAAAAAATTTATCGCTGAATTTTATCTTTTTTATTTTAGTAAATTTAAAATTATAATTTATTGGAGTATGATAAATGTCATATTTAAAATCTTTTGCAATTTATAAACTTTGCATAAGTTAAAAAAAACAAATTATGAGCGAGCAAGGTTGCTTTCATTGCGGGTTAATCATTGCCAAAAATGAAGAAATCAATTTTGATGAAAAAAAGTTTTGCTGTAAAGGCTGCAAAACAGTTTACGAAATTTTCAGCCTTCATGATTTAACCTCCTATTATGATTTTGAAAAATCACCCGGTGCTACTCCACAGGATATTCAGGGTAAATATGATTTTCTGGAAAATGAAACGATACTATCTAAAGTGTTGGAATTTCAGGAAGGAAATACTGCTATTGTTTCGTTAAATATCCCGCACATTCATTGTAGTTCCTGTATTTGGATTTTAGAAAACCTGAATAAAATTCAAACCGGAATAAGTATTTCTCAGGTTAATTTTCCGGAGAAGAGAGTCAGAATTACTTTTAACTCTGAGATTGTTTCCCTTAAGTCAATTGTTTATCTGTTAAGTTCTATAGGTTATGAACCTTATATTAGCCTGGAAAATTATGAGACAGGGAAAAATAATGTAGACCGAAGCCTTACCTACAGATTAGGAGTTGCATTTTTCTGTTTTGGAAATATCATGTTACTATCATTCCCGGAATATTTTGAAATTAAGGAGTTCTGGCTCGATAATTATAAACCATTCTTCAGGGCCTTGATTTTTATGTTGTCGCTGCCTAGTTTTTTATATTCCGCAAGTGGTTATTATGTTTCGGCTTACAAGAGCATAAAGGCCGGAATGCTCAATATTGATATTCCGATTGCCTTGGGAATTATTGTGATGTTTATCCGAAGTACTTTCGATATTGCCATGAATTATGGTCCCGGCTTTTTTGATAGTCTGACTGGTCTTGTTTTCTTTATGCTGCTAGGGAAAATGTTTCAAATTAAAACCTATAGTTTTTTAAGTTTTGAAAGAGATTTTAAATCGTATTTTCCTATTGCAGTTACACGTATTAATTCAAATGCGTCCGAAGAAAGTGTCCCGGTGTACGATATCATAAAAGGAGACAGGTTAATCATCAGAAATCAGGAATTAATTCCCGTTGATGGTATTTTAATGAGTGAAAAAGCCGAAATCGATTACAGTTTTGTGACAGGAGAAGCTGTTCCGATTACCAAAAAATCCGGCGATAAAGTTTTTGCCGGAGGAAAACAAATAGGTAAAGTGATCGAAATGGAAGTTTTACATTCTGTTTCACAAAGTTACCTGACACAATTATGGAGTAATGAGATTTTTCAAAAAAATGTGCAGCAGAAACATAAAACGATTACAGATGCTATTAGCCGTTATTTCACTCCCATATTATTACTAATCGCATTTGCCGGATTGGGATACTGGATTTTTATTGATGCCAATATCGCTTTTAATGTCTTTACTGCCGTACTTATTGTAGCCTGTCCCTGTGCGTTGGCATTGACAGCACCTTTTACCTTTGGGAATATCCTCAGGATTTTAGGAAAACAGAAATTATACCTGAAGAATGCTTTAGTTATTGAACAATTAGCAAAAGTAGATACTATAGTTTTTGATAAAACGGGAACCATTACCACCAATAAAAAAGCCAATATCACGTATGAAGGAAATGTAATTTCTACTGAAAATTATATCCTTGTAAAAAATGTACTTCGTGCCTCAAATCATCCCTTAAGCAGAATGTTATATGACTTTTTGCCTGAAACCGGAAAAATAAAAATAGATGATTTTCAGGAAATAACAGGAAAAGGAATTCAGGCTACTTTTGATGATAAAGCAATCCGTATTGGCTCTTCAGAATTTGTTGATGCACCGGTTTTTGAAACATCAGAAGCAGAAAAAACCTCATTACACATTCAGATAGATGGTGTTTATTACGGAAGGTTCATTTTTCAGAATCAATACAGGGAGGGCCTGGAAAAGCTCTTTTTATCTTTAAGTAAAAAGTATCAGATAAAAGTACTTTCAGGCGATAATGACGGGGAAAGAGCCAATCTGGAAGCCATACTTCCTGAAAATACAGAACTAATCTTCAACCAAAAACCGGAACAAAAACTGGAGTTTATCAGAAGCCTTCAGGAAAAAGGCTGTAATGTGATGATGGTAGGAGATGGACTGAATGATGCAGGAGCTTTAGCGCAAAGTAATGTCGGGATTTCTATCTCCGAAAATGTCAACGTTTTCTCGCCGGCCTGTGATGCCATCTTAGATGCGACCGAGTTTTCCCGATTAGACTATTTCTTAAAACTTTCGCATAAATCAATCCTTATCATCAAAATGAGTTTTGCCTTGTCTTTACTCTATAATATTGTTGGATTATCCTTTGCTGTAACAGGCAATCTTCTTCCTTTGGTAGCGGCTATTATCATGCCGTTAAGTACAATCACGATTGTTAGTTTTGTGACGGTAATGTCTAACTACTTCAGCAATAGTAATTTATAATAATTATTAGTAAAAGAAAAGGTTATTTTTGTTTAATTTAACATTTATTTTCTGTTATGATAATTATCATATTTTATCTGCCTGTAACCCAATAATTTTGTTAATATAAATTTAAGGTATGAGTGTCATTTATCTATTAATTACAGTAAGTATTTTCGTAGCAATCGGGTTCTTTATTGCTTTTATTATCGCTGTCAAATCCGGACAGTATGATGATGATTATACACCTTCGGTCAGAATGCTTTTTGACGACGAAACCAAAATTACTCCCAAAAAAAATAAATCAATAAACGAAGAAAAACAAATCTAATTATGGAAATGGAACAGTTTTATTATGACAACAAAATTGTAAAAAAATTCATTTACGCTACGATCCTTTTTGGAGTCGTCGGAATGCTGGTGGGGCTTACTTTAGCAGTTATGTATCTTTTTCCTAACATGACCGACGGGATTTCGTGGTTAAGTTATGGACGATTGAGACCTTTGCACACCAATGCAGTAATTTTTGCTTTTGTAGGGAATGCCTTTTTTGCAGGTTTGTACTATTCGCTTCAACGTTTGCTAAAAGCCAGAATGTTTAGCGATTTTCTAAGTAATCTTCATTTTTGGGGATGGCAGCTTATTATAGTCGCCGCTGCAGTTACGCTGCCTCTTGGATATACATCTTCTAAAGAATATGCTGAACTTGAATGGCCGATTGATATTGCAATCGCGCTGATCTGGGTGGTAATGGGGATTAATATGATTGGTACCATGTTGCGTCGACGCGAGCGCCATTTGTATGTAGCGATCTGGTTTTATCTTGCCACATTTGTTACCGTTGCTGTTTTGCATATCTTTAATAATATCGAATTGCCGGTTTCAGCCTTAAAAAGCTACTCTGTTTACGCCGGAGTTCAGGATGCTTTAGTACAGTGGTGGTACGGCCATAATGCTGTTGCTTTTTTCCTTACCACACCATTTTTAGGTCTGATGTATTATTTTGTTCCGAAGGTAGCCAACAGACCTGTTTATTCTTATCGCTTATCGATTATACATTTCTGGTCCTTAATTTTTATATACATCTGGGCAGGACCACATCACTTATTGTATTCTGCTTTGCCCAATTGGGCCCAGAATTTAGGAGTAGCATTTTCTGTAATGCTTATCGCGCCATCGTGGGGAGGTATGATTAATGGTCTTTTAACATTGAGAGGTGCCTGGGATAAAGTTCGTGAAGAACCGGTTTTAAAATTCTTTGTAGTAGCTATTACAGGATACGGAATGGCCACCTTTGAAGGACCAATGCTTTCTTTAAAAAATGTAAATGCTATTGCCCATTATACCGATTGGATTATTGCTCACGTACACGTTGGAGCATTAGCCTGGAACGGATTCATGTCATTCGGTATTATTTATTGGTTGGTTCCCAGAATGACCAAAAGTACATTGTTCTCGAATAAACTGGCCAATTTTCATTTCTGGATCGGAACTTTAGGAATTATCCTTTATGCCTTACCCATGTATGTAGCTGGTTTTCTTCAGGCATCCATGTGGAAACAATTTAATCCCGATGGTACTTTAACTTATGGAAATTTCCTTGAAACAGTAACTCAGATTATGCCAATGTACTGGATGAGAGCTATTGGTGGTACTTTGTATTTGGTTGGTATGCTTGTATTGGTTTATAATATCATAATGACAGTAAGAGCGGGTGAGCCGGTAGAAGATGAATTAGCTCAGGCTCCTGCTTTACAACGAATCAGCACTAACAGACTTAATGGAGAAAAATTCCATTCCTGGTTAGAAAGAAGACCAATTCAGTTAACCATTTTAGCAACAGTTGCTATTTTAATTGGAGGAATAATTCAGATTGTACCAACAATTATGGTCAAATCAAATATTCCGACCATTTCAAGTGTAAAACCGTATACACCATTAGAGCTCGAAGGACGTGATTTATACATCCGTGAAGGCTGCGTGGGCTGTCACTCACAATCAGTTCGTCCGTTTAGAAGCGAGGTAGAACGTTATGGCCCACAATCGAAAGCAGGTGAGTTTGTTTACGATCATCCATTCCTTTGGGGATCAAAACGTACAGGTCCCGATTTGTTAAGAGTTGGAGGAAAATATAATGATAACTGGCATTTTAATCACTTTTGGAATCCGCAAAGTATTTCAGCAGGTTCAATTATGCCGGGTTACAAATGGTTGTTTGATAATAAACCAATGGATATTTCATTAACTCAAAGAAAAATGAAAGCAATGGTTTCACTTGGAGTTCCTTATACAGATAATGAAGTAGCAAATGCGCAGCAGCTATTAAGAACTCAGGCAATCGCTATAGAGAAAAACTTGGAAAATGATCCTGATTTTGTAAAAAGTTATGAGGACAGTAAGAAAAAAGCAGCTGCTAAAGGCGAAAAATTTACCCCGATGAACGAAAGGGAGATTGTAGCGCTAATTGCCTATATACAAAGGCTTGGTACAGATATAAAAGTAAAAGAAACCGCTAAAAAATAAGGGTTATGTTCGAACAAATAAAACACAATATGGAGAATATCAAGGGTATAGAAATTTACCCGATTCTCTCCCTTCTGATATTCTTTTTCTTTTTCGTAGGCTTAGCCTTTTGGGTGTTCTCTTATAAAAAAGAAAAGATACAGGAAATGAGTGAAATTCCTTTAGATGAAGGATTAGTTTAATTTCAAAAGATAATAAAAATGAAAAAATATTTCCCGGTATATGTAAGAGTCCCTGTAATTTTCTTCATCGTCTTTGCTTTGATGGAATATTTTATAGACTCCGGTGACAGACCTGCATTTATAAAATATCCAATGGTTTCGGTCTTCTTATTTGTATTCCTGTTTATTCTGATTGCTATAGAAATTACATTAAGTGCCGTTAATCGCGTGATGTATCAATTGATGACACCAGAAGAAAAGGCAAAAGCAGCCTACGAAAATAGTTTGCCTTTTAAGGAAAGCGACTGGTATAAAAACCTGATGCAAAAACTTACGAGAACACAACCAATTGAAAGAGAAGGTGATTTATTAATGGATCATGATTATGATGGAATTAAAGAATTGGATAATAATTTGCCACCCTGGTGGGTCTATTTATTCTACATCTGTATTGTTTTTGGAGTGGTTTATGTGGCTCGTTATGAGGTCTTCGGAGGAGATGATCAGGAAACAGAACTCAAAAAAGAAATGGCGCAGGCAAAAATTGATGTTGAAGATTATTTAAAGACAGCTCCGGATTTAATGGATGAAAAAACGGTTGTTTTATTAACGGATGCACCAAGTTTAGGAGCGGGGAAAGAAATTTTTACTACCAATTGTGCCGCTTGTCACCGTGCCGATGCAGGTGGGCAAATT
This sequence comes from Flavobacterium sp. LC2016-23, assembly GCF_009674775.1. GTDB lineage: Bacteria > Bacteroidota > Bacteroidia > Flavobacteriales > Flavobacteriaceae > Flavobacterium. The sequence continues at coordinate 161,368 of NZ_WKKE01000011.1, forward strand.
GGACCCAATCTGACAGATGATCACTGGATATTAGGTGGCGGAATTAAGAATTTATTCCATACTATAACCAATGGTGGGCGTGATGGAAAAGGAATGATTTCCTGGAAAGGAACTTTAAAACCTAAAGAAATTCAAAAAGTGGCAAGTTATATTTTGTCTCTGCAGGGAAGTAATCCGAAAGATCCGAAAGAACCTCAGGGTGAAATCTGGGTGGATAAAAATGCTTCAAAAAAAGATACAGCAGAAAACAAAAAGGTTGATAGTACCCAAGTTAAATAATAAAAATCATGTCAAATTTACCAGACGAAGCATTTAGAGATACCATTGGAACAATTGATGAAGGTGGTAAGCGAAAATTTATTTTTCCCAAAAAACCGTCTGGTAAGTTTTATGAATACAGAAAATGGGTTAGCTATGTATTACTTGCCATTTTAATTGCTAATCCATTTATAAAAGTAAATGGTAATCAGTTTATGATGTTCAACGTTCTCGAACGTCGGTTTAATATTTTTGGTTTCCCGTTTTGGCCTCAGGATTTTTATCTTTTTGTGATATCAATGCTTGTGGGAGTGGTTTTTGTCATCTTGTTTACTGTTGTTTTTGGAAGAATTTTTTGTGGATGGATTTGTCCTCAAACGATCTTTTTGGAAATGGTTTTTCGAAGAATTGAGTATTGGATTGACGGAGATCGTGGTGCACAATTGCGTTTATCCAGACAAAAATGGGACGGTGAAAAAATTCGCAAAAGAGTATTAAAATGGTTTGTGTTTTTTTTAATTTCTTTTGGAATTGCCAATGTATTTCTGGCTTATCTGGTCGGAAGTGATACATTGTTCCTAATGATGGAGCAGGGACCTGTTGTGCAAGCGAGTAATTTTAGTGCACTACTTATTTTTACAGCTGTTTTCTATTTTGTTTTTGTATGGTTTCGGGAGCAGGTTTGTATTATTGCCTGCCCTTATGGTCGTTTACAAGGTGTGCTTTTAGACAATAAATCAATAAATGTTGCCTACGATTTTGTTCGGGGTGAAAAAGAAACCGGTCGTTCAAAATTCAATAAAAAGGAAGACAGAGCTTCAACAGGAAAAGGCGATTGTATAGATTGCCACCAATGTGTTCATGTTTGTCCGATGGGAATTGATATTAGAAACGGAACACAGCTGGAATGTACCAACTGTACTGCTTGTATTGATGAATGTGATGCTATCATGGAAAATATCGGTTTGCCCAAAGGCCTTATCCGATATGCTTCTGAAGATGAAATCGAGAAAAAAGAACCTTTTAAATTCACTGCCAGAATGAAAGGCTATACAGCAGTCTTGCTTATTTTGCTAAGCGTGTTTGTTGGAATGTTGTTTTTAAGAACAGATGTTCAGGCCATTATTTTACGTTTACCGGGACAACTTTTCCAACACAAAGGAGCAAAAATAAGCAATGTGTATACCTATAAGATTGTGAATAAAACAATGAAAGACTACCACGATATTCATTTTGAATTAATAGAACAGAAAGGGGATATTAAAAACGTAGGAAATCAACATTTTAAAGTGCTGAAAGAAGGAATTTCGCAGGGAACACTATTTATAGAAATTGATCAGGCACTTTTAGAAAGTGATAAGACCAAAGTGAAAATTGGAGTTTATAACGGAAATCAGTTGTTGGAAACTTCCACAACAAACTTTTTGGGGCCAAGGAGTTTTAATTAAAATATACTACCATGAAAATTAGCTGGGGAACAGGAATCGTAATCGCTTTTGGATTATTTATGACCTTTATTCTGTATTTTGTTTTTGAAGTGCAATCGAATAGTAAATATGATAACGACCTCGTTGTTGAAGAATATTACAAACATGATTCGCATTTTCAGGATGAAATGACACGAATTCAAAATGCGCACGATCTAAAGGAGAAGCCTTCTCTGGTTTATACGAATGAAGGTTTGAAAATAACATTTCCCAATACATTTTCAAGTGAAAAAATAAAAGGGAATGTATTATTATATCGTCCATCAAACAAAAAATTTGATTTTAATACCTCAATTGCATTGATTGGTAATTCTTTGGTAATTCCTCAGAAAAAATTAATTAAAGGACGTTGGGATGTCAATATGGAATGGCAGTACAATGGGATGAAATATTTGTCTAAGGAAGTCATTTATGTAAATTAATAAACAGCAAAATGTTGTATTCGGCTTTTATATTTGGACTGATTAGTAGTTTTCACTGCATTGGAATGTGTGGGCCAATTGCTATGATGTTACCGGTCGATCGCCAGAACGAGGCAAAAAAAGTAACTCAAATTGTAACCTATCATTTGGGAAGATTAACAGCTTATTCGGCGATTGGATTAATTTTTGGTTTGTTGGGAAGAGTTTTTTTTCTGGCAGGATTACAACAAAAACTTTCCATTTTTATTGGTTTGGCCATGATACTTGTGGTTTTAACCCCGGAAAAGATATTCTCAAAATACAACTTTTCAAAACCCGTGTATAAAATCATTTCAAAAATAAAATCAGGTTTAGGAGCTCATTTTAAAAACAGAAGCTACAAATCACTTTTTATAATTGGCTTGCTAAACGGATTTCTCCCTTGTGGAATGGTTTATGTAGCTTTATTCGGGGCTATAGCAATGCAAAGTGCCGGCTTTGGAGTTTTGTATATGCTTTTGTTCGGATTAGGAACCGTGCCTTTAATGACAATTGTCTTATACATCAATTCTGTAATAAAAGCATCTTTTCGAAATAGGATTCAAAAAGTAATTCCTTATGTAGCTGTGGTCATTGGAGTGCTGTTTATATTAAGAGGTTTAGGATTGGGAATTCCTTATATATCTCCGTCAAATATGAGTTTATTTGTACAGCAGACTCCAAATTGCCATTAAAAATAATTGTATTAAATAGTCATCGAAAACAAATTGGTTTCCGGTGATTTTCTTTTTAAATGCAGATCAAAAGCCATACATACATTACGGACAAAAGGTCTTCCGGCTTCCGTAATTTTGATTTTAGTTTCTTCAATACAAATCAAATTATCCTTTTCCATTTCTTGCAAATTCAGCAAAACGTCCGGAAGTTCATCAAAATAAAGGTTTTCAGTATTCCAGGAGGTCTCAAATTCACAAGTTAAATTTAAGATGTGTTTTCTAATAATCAGATCTTCAGTAGTAAGGATATGGCCTTTCACGACGGGCAATTTATCCCATTCCAGTAATTGATAATAATCTTCGATATTTTTAGTGTTTTGCGCAAAACTGTACCAGCTGTCACTAATAGAAGAAACTCCTAATCCGATCATAAGCTTAGTTTTAGAAGCACTATAACCCATGAAATTTCTATGCAGTTTATTGTTTTGTGAGGCTTTGTATAAACTATCAGAAGTTAAGGCAAAATGATCCATTCCAATTTCGTGATAACCGTTTTTCGAAAGCAATTGTTTGCCAATTTCATACAGTTTTCGTTTTTCGGCATCTTTCGGAAGGTTTTCTTCATTAAAGCCACGTTGGCCGTTTCCTTTTATCCAGGGTACATGAGCATAGCTGTAAAAAGCCAGTCGGTCCGGTTTTAGGGAATTTGTTTTCTCCACGGTATCCACTATATTTTCGATATTCTGAAAAGGCAAACCAAAGATCAGATCGTGACCGATAGAAGTATAGCCAATTTCTTTAGCCCAAAAGGTTACTTTCGCCACATTGTGAAAAGGCTGTATTCTATGAATTGCTTTCTGAACTTTTTCGGCATAATCCTGAACACCAAAACTTACCCTTCGAAAACCCAGCTCATATAATTTTTTAAGCTGTTCATAGGTTGTATTATTTGGATGGCCTTCAAAACTAAATTCATAATGCTCCGCTTTATTAGCAAAGCAAAAAATACCATTTATCAGATGCTCTAAATTATTAGTGGAAAAAAAGGTAGGTGTGCCCCCGCCTAAATGAATTTCTTTTATAAGTGGTCTTTCCGGCAGTAATTTGCAATATAAACTCCATTCTTTTAAAAGGGCTTTTATATAGGTTTCCTCAACTGAATGGTTTTTCGTAATTCGTTTATTGCAGCCACAAAAGGTACACATGCTTTCGCAAAAAGGCAAGTGTATGTACAGACTAATTCCGTTTTCAGAATTGCTTTCTGAAAATGCCTTCTGAAAGGATTCTATCCATTTTTGCTCTGTAAAATTGCTTTCATCCCAATACGGAACTGTTGGATAACTGGTATATCTCGGACCAGGAACGTTGTATTTTTGAGTGAGGGAAATTTTCATAAAAGTGTATTTTGGATTTATCAAAAATACGGAGTAGGACTAAGAGATAAAATGATAATTGTCATATTAGGGCTATAAAAAAAGAGACCCATAATTGGGTCTCCCGGGTGAATTAAATAACTAACATTAAATAGAATCCTGAATGATTTTAAGCCATTTTTTTGCAAACATATGATCTTGATAGGCACTTATTTGTTTGATACGGTCGTCATCGAAATCATAGAAAGGAATTACGATTTTCCTTGAGGTTTCCTTTTCCTGAAATTCAAAATCAATTTTCAGTATGGTATCTGAGTGTGAGTCAGAAGTTAAAACCAGCTTGCAGGATGAAACCGTTTTTAAGTCAACATATATTGATTCCTGTTGATTTGGATTGAAATTCATCAGAATGAACTTTCTGTTTTTCTGATCTATGGTAAGCGTTTTGTTGCTTTGAGATTCTGTTAAATCAAAATCCTGAGGGCGATTTGGATTAAATCTTTTTTTGATATCTAAAATTTTTGCTTTGTTGACTGCACTTGTCCTGGCAGAGAAATATACGGGGATGGCTACTATGATCGCGATCACAATACCAATTATAGTTACACTTGTATCCATTTTTTTTGTATTAATTGAATGAAATGATAAACGGTCTTCGTTTTGAAAACAGTTTAATGATCTGGAAAGAAACGATTCTTCCGATTAAGGATTCAAAAAATCAATTACCAAAAATAATGAAAGGGGAATAGCAGCAGTAATACTTTTTTACTCTGGTTTAAATGTTGATTGGCAAAGTTTGTTACTGATTTTACAGCCTGATGAGCTGGAATAATCATCAATATAGCGTCAAACCATTTTGCTACGACTGTGTAGTTTGTTTTGACATTTGCAGCAAAATGATAACTTGCCTGAGGTTGTATAAACGCTGAAGAATCGGGTATTTCAATAGAGAACGTTGAATCCGTTTTTTGGGTTTCTGTTTTTTCCACAACAATAGTGTTCGCCTGAGAAGCGAAGAAAGCTATAATCAAAAGTGAAACAAAAATAACGGTTTTACGAATCCGGTTCATAGCGGCGAAATTAACGCATAAAACACAATTAAAGAAATTTTACAGGATTAATTAACGCTCAAATGATACTTTATTATCTTATCCTCAATGGTTTTTTGATACTATTGAGGATAAAACAATGTTATTGTTGCATTTTGAAGTAATAATCAGCGGAGTGTTTTCCTCCTCCGTAAAACAAAAAGAAAACACAGACCAGCAATACTATTACTGCCAGGATTAAGCTTTCAGAGTGCATGTGTCCTAAAGAGTTGACCAAAACAGCTCCAAATAATATTGGTAATTGTGCTGCTATTGCCCAGCGCGTAAGTAATCCGAAGAAAATCATAATTCCTCCAATCATGTGGGCCGGCGCAATGTAATGCAAGAGGAACATTCCGCCTCCGAATTGGTCTATCGGAGAAATTAAATCATGCAGATACTGAACGTTGGTTACAAATGAAATTCCTTTCATAAATAAAAAAACACCCAATACAATACGTACTAAATCAACTGGTAAATAAGTGTGCGCATTTGCCCATTTATTTAAGCTTTTTACATTTTCCATGATACTACGTGATTAAAAATTACAGACTAAGTTACTAATTTTTAATCATATATTTATTTTTAAGTACCTGAAAATAAGTTTTTTACTTTTTATTTAACGCATTTTAAGAATGCCTTAAAAGTTATACCTGGATTACGCCCAGGTTAAATGGTTTTTGAATAGGAGCATGGTTGGCTGCTTCTATACCCATAGAAATCCAGGTTCTGGTGTCTAACGGATCAATGATGGCATCTGTCCATAATCTTGAAGCTGCGTAATATGGAGAAGTCTGCTCATCGTAGCGTGCTTTTATTTTTGCAAATAATTCTGCTTCTTTGGCTTCATCTACGATTTCACCTTTTGCTTTAAGCGAAGAAGCTTCAATCTGAGCCAGTACTTTTGCAGCCTGAGTTCCTCCCATAACAGCAAGTTCTGCACTTGGCCAGGCGAAAATTAATCGCGGATCATATGCTTTTCCGCACATTGCATAATTTCCGGCTCCATAAGAGTTACCCACAATTACGGTGAATTTAGGCACTACCGAGTTGCTTACCGCATTTACCATTTTAGCACCATCTTTGATAATTCCGCCATGTTCTGATTTTGATCCGACCATAAAACCGGTAACATCCTGTAAAAAAACGAGCGGAATTTTCTTTTGGTTGCAATTCGCAATAAAACGGGTGGCTTTATCGGCACTATCCGAATAGATAACACCGCCAAATTGCATTTCGCCCTTTTTGGTTTTCACTACTTTTCTTTGGTTGGCTACTATACCTACAGCCCAGCCATCAATCCTGGCATAACCGGTAATGAGTGATTGCCCGTATCCTTCTTTATAGGCTTCAAATTCAGAATTGTCAACCAGACGATTGATGATTTCCATCATGTCGTACTGCTCGTTTCTGGCCTTTGGTAAAATTCCGTAAATATCCTTTGGGTCCAAAGCAGGTTTTTCGGCTTTGATTCTGCTGTAACCGGCTTTATCGAAATCGCCTATTTTATCTACGATGTTTTTTATTTTATCTAAAGCATCTGCATCATCTTTTGCCTTATAATCGGTGACACCCGAAATTTCGCAATGCGTTGTTGCACCGCCTAAAGTTTCATTATCAATTGTTTCCCCAATGGCTGCTTTTACCAGATAGCTTCCGGCAAGAAAGATACTTCCGGTTTTGTCAACGATTAAGGCTTCATCGCTCATAATTGGCAGATAGGCTCCGCCGGCAACACAACTGCCCATTACAGCAGCTATTTGGGTGATTCCCATACTGCTCATTTGAGCATTGTTTCTAAAAATACGCCCGAAATGTTCTTTGTCCGGGAAAATCTCATCCTGAAGCGGCAGATAAACTCCTGCACTGTCTACTAAATAGATAATCGGCAATCTGTTTTCCATTGCTATTTCCTGGGCACGCAGGTTTTTCTTTCCCGTGATAGGAAACCATGCTCCGGCTTTTACAGTAGCGTCATTAGCTACAACAATGCATTGTTTTCCTTTAATATATCCTATTTTTATAACAACTCCTCCGGAAGGACATCCACCGTGCTCGGCATACATTCCATCTCCGACAAATCCTCCAATTTCGATACTTTTGGCGTTATCGTCCAATAAATAATCAATGCGTTCGCGGGCAGTCATTTTACCCTCTGCATGAAGTTTTGCAATTCGTTTTTCGCCTCCGCCTAATTTGACTTTAGCAAATCTTTGTTTTAAATCTGAAAGTAATAGTTTATTGTGATCTTCGTTTTTATTGAAGTTTAAATCCATAAGATATTGATGTTTTTACAAAATAGTGTGTGCTAATTTACAAAATCAATTGAAATAAATATAATAAACTGAATTGTTTACAATTGAAATTTTGCCGGTTTTTAAAATTTGGGGCAAAAAAAAACAGAAGCGAACTTCTGTTTGGTATGTTTTTCAGGTATTTGAATTATTTTTTAGAATCGCAAACCATTCTTTTTAGTATGGCCCATTGTTTTAAGGCATCACGAGCTTCTACAGCAGGATATCCCAACATGGTTTTTCCGGCAGGAATATCTCCAACCACTCCTGATCCGGCACCAACAATGGCTCCGTCACCTATAGTCGTATGATCTTTGATAGAGGCACTGCCGCCAATTATTACCCCGTTTCCAAGAGTTACAGAACCAGCAAGACCACTGTTTCCTGCCATGATACAAAATTTACCTAATTTACTGTTATGTCCGATCTGAACTAAATTATCAATTTTACAGCCATCTCCAAGAATGGTAGAACTGAATTTTCCGCGGTCAACGCAAGTGTTTGCACCAATTTCAACTCCGTTTCCTATGATTACATTTCCGATTTGTGGAATTTTTACCAGACCTTTTTCACTACATGGACGGAATCCGAAGCCATCTGCACCGATTGTTGCATTTGGATGGATAATACAATCGTTTCCAATATGACAACGCTCACGAATTACTGCTCCTGACCAAATTACTGTATTTTTGCCAATAGTACATTCGTCTAAAATAGTAACGTTTGGATAAATAGTAACATTTGCTGCAATTTCTACTTTTGGTCCGATATAACATCCGGCACCAATTCTGCTTCCTTCACCAATAATAGCTGTTTCGTCTATAACCGCAGTTCTGTGAATCTCATTGTGAAATATTGGAGTGGGTGGGGCGAAAAGAGCAAGAATCTGTGACATCGCAAGATCGGCGTTCTTTACTTTAATAAAAGCACGATTATCGCCCGGTTCAATTGAAATATCTTCGTTCACAACTGCTATTGAAGCTTTTGATGCTTCCCATAATTTTTCGTATTTTTTATTTCCTATAAAAGAAATTTCAGAAGTTGTCGCTTTTTCTAATTGCTCAGTTGCTGTTACGCTTTGAGATGTAGTGCCATAAATTACACCTTGAATTACTTCGTTAATCTCTTGAATTGAATAGGATTTCATAGAATAAATTAATTGATTATGGGGGTTAATTTTCGCCAAATAAAATCAATTAGATTTGAATTACCTAATCTTATTTTGAACTTTTTTATTGTACTCTTTAAATAATAGTTTAAATATTACAAATTTAACATAATAACTACTAAATTTTTGACTCTTATGTAATTTATTGAATGCCAATATTTTTGAATTTGACGTAAGTTTATATTCACTGCCTAAAGTTTTATTGGAGTAAAAGGATTTAGAATAAGTTCTTACTAGTTGATTATCATGATTGTATCTTTAAAATTTTTAGAGCTTTGTGATACCTCAGACGTGTTAGTTGTTTGTTTTTTATAAAATATCGTAAAAAGTAAAAAATATTGATTTCGGATTTTAATTAAAAAAATAAAATTGGAGCAGTTTCTTATAATCCTTTGATTGTAAGGAGCCAACAAAAAATAGTGGCCTAAGTACTTTTTTTTAACAGCAGCAAATTTATTTTAAAAATAGTAGTATTAATAGGATAATTAAAAAAACAACTATTCTGTTTTTAAATCAATGGCAGGAAGATTGGTAACTGAAAATTGCTGATAGATTTCTAAGGATAGCATTACAACGAAAAAAGCGATTCACTTTGTAAAAGGAATCGCTTTTCAGAATTTTAAATTTATAATTACTCTTTAATTTTAGAAAGAGAAATTGCATTGATACAATAACGCAATCCACTTGGTTCAGGACCATCAGGGAAAACGTGACCTAAATGTGCATCACAGCTATTGCATGTTACTTCAACACGAATCATTCCGTATGATTTGTCTGCATGATAGCCAATTGCATTTTCTTTGATTGGCTGCGTAAATGATGGCCAGCCTGTTCCTGACTCAAATTTTTCACTGGCATCAAAAAGTAAAGTACCACAGCATTTACATTCGTAGATTCCGGGATCGAATAAACTGCATAATTCAGAACTAAACGACCTTTCGGTTCCTTTTAAGCGGGTTACCTGATATTCTTCAGGAGTTAAAAGCTGTTTCCATTCTTCTTCCGTTTTCTCCACTTTTTTTTCAGGAGCGGGATTTCCCTTATTTGTAAAACGAATTACATCTGCCCATTTTATCATAACTTTATTTTTAGTTTCAAGTTTCAAGTTTGAGGTTTCAGGTCTCAGTTTACGCTTATGGCACTGCGACTGATCCCGATAGCTATCGGGAGCTACTGCACGATTATTCCTCCTCTCTCTGTCCCATCATCATTAAAAATGCTTTCAGGAAAGGATCGATATTTCCGTTCATAACGCCATCAACATCGCTGGTTTCATATCCTGTACGGACATCTTTTACCAATTTATAAGGCTGCATAACATAATTTCGTATTTGCGAACCCCATTCAATTTTCATTTTTCCGGCTTCAATATCTGCGCGTTGGGCCTGTTGTTTTTTTAGCTCAATTTCATATAACTGCGAACGTAACATTTGCATGGCACGTTGTCTGTTATCTTGTTGTGAGCGGGTTTCAGAACATTGAATCTGAATTCCGGTTGGTTTATGAACCAATTGTACCTTGGTTTCAACCTTATTTACATTTTGTCCTCCGGCACCACTGGAACGCGAAGTTGTAATTTCGATATCGGCAGGATTGATGTCAATTTCAATACTGTCGTCAACAAGCGGGTAGACATAAACAGATGCAAATGAAGTATGACGCTTGGCGTTACTGTCAAAAGGCGAGATTCTCACCAGACGGTGCACACCATTTTCTCCTTTTAGGTATCCAAAAGAATAATCGCCTTCAAACTCTAAAGTAACGGTTTTGATACCTGCTACCTCGCCAGCCTGAAAGTTAAGTTCTTTTATTTTGAATCCGTAGCTTTCTCCCCACATCATATACATACGCATCAGCATTCCGGCCCAGTCGCAACTTTCAGTTCCGCCTGCACCAGCCGTAATCTGAACAACAGCACTAAGACTATCGCCTTCGTCAGAAAGCATATTCTTGAATTCGATGTTTTCGATATGCGTTTGCGTATTGCTATAGTGCTCGTCTAACTCTTCGGCAGAAAGTTCCCCTTCTTTGTAAAAATCATAAGCGAGCTGCAATTCATCTGTCAGCTCGATGGCTTTGTTGTAATCTTCGATCCATTTTTTCTTGTTTCGAAGGTTCTTTACAATGATTTCAGCTTCTTTGGCATTGTTCCAAAAGTCAGGAGCGAAGGTTTTTTCTTCTTCGTTGGCAATTTCGATTAGTTTGGCATCAACGTCAAAGATACCTCCTCAACGCACCAAGGCGCTCCACAATACCTTTTATTTGTTCGGTAGTTGTCATAAATTAATATTAGTTTTATATTTTTTTTATAAATATTACGTTAATTTGGTTCTGGGATATTCACACGTTAAAGTTTATTAAAACTTATCTCGAATAACTATCAGTAATACGTAATTTTGTTGTACAAAAATAAGACATAGTTTTTAGAATATGGAAATAAATTTAATTAGCGATACCATTACCAAACCTACACTCGAAATGTTGCAGTATATGTTTAACGCCCAGGTTGGCGATGATGTATATAAACAGGACCCTACAGTCATTGAGCTTGAAAACAGAGTAGCAGAATTTTTTGGAATGGAAGCCGGACTTTTTTTTCCGTCGGGAACTATGGCGAATCAGACCGCAATCAAATTACATACACAGCCCGGAGAGCAATTAATTGCCGACAAATACGCACATGTTTACAATTATGAAGGTGGCGGAGTGTCTTTCAACAGCGGCGTTTCCTGTTGCCTGATCGATGGACACCGTGGAATGATAAATGCGGCCCAGGTGGCTGCGGCGATCAATGATCCGGAATCGTATCATAGTCCGTTAACGACTCTGGTTTGTGTGGAAAACACCACTAATAAAGGCGGTGGTGCCTGTTATGACTTAGAAGATTTAAGAGAAATAAAAAAAGTCTGTGATGCCAATCATCTGAAATTTCATCTTGATGGCGCGAGAATCTGGAATGCATTAGTGGCAAAAAGACAAAACCCGAAAGAATTCGGAGCTATTTTCGATACCATTTCGGTTTGTTTGTCTAAAGGTTTAGGAGCTCCAATAGGTTCTGTTTTGTTAGGAACCAAAGCAGATATTCATAGAGCGTTAAGAATCAGGAAAATACTTGGAGGAGGAATGCGTCAGGTGGGCTATATGGCTGCAGCAGGCTTATACGCTCTGGCTCATAATATCGAAAGACTGGCCGAAGATCATAGAAGGGCGAAAGAAATTGCCGCAATTCTAAGTACAAAATCCTGGGTGTCGGCCGTAGAACCTGTTGAAACCAATATTTTGATCTTTTCGTTGGCAGAAGGTTACAGCGATCAGCTTTTAATTGAAAAATTAAAACTGAAAAATATACTGATCAGTTCAATGGGGCATAATAAGCTCAGAATTGTAACACATTTAGATTACAAAGAAGTCATGCATACTTATGTGCTGGAGACATTTTCAAAGATTTAAAAAAAGGTTCTAAGAATTAAGGTTCTAAGCTGCTAAGTTTTTTTTCAATAGAGGAAACTTAGCAGCTTAGAACCTTTTTTGTCTTAGAAGCTTATTTAAAAAGATTATCCATTCCCGGAATCATTGGCATATCCATTTTTGCAACGGCATCAAGTTCTTTTTCGTTTACGCTTGTTGCTTTTTCAATCGCTTTATTTAAGGTTACGATTAAGTAATCTTCCAATTGTTCTTTGTCTTCCAGTAAAGAGTCATCAATCGAGATGGCTGTTACTTTTCTATTAGCGGTTAATGTTACTTTCAATAATCCATCAGCGCTTTGTTCATCGATTAAGACAGTATCAAGGCGTTTTTTTGTATCTTCAATTTTTTGTTGGGTTTCTTTAAGTTTACCCATCATTCCCATTAAATCCATTTTTGTTGATTTTAAATTATTTCATACAAAATTAGTATATTGCTGTATCAAATCAATATAATATTTTATGAAAATATTAATTCTGTTCTATTGTGTTTATAGTATTTTTGCTCCTTCTTATATAAAAACTAATGCTTAATCCATGCCAAACGATATAATTGCCCCAAAGGCCAATAAAATTCCTAAAAATTTAAAGAAACATAAAGAAATCCGAATCGATAATTATTTCTGGCTGAATGATAGGGAAAACCCTGAAGTTATTGATTATCTGAACCAGGAAAATGCTTATTACGAAAGTATGACAGCACATACAAAGGATCTTCAGAATGCTTTGTATGAAGAAATGAAAGGAAGAATTAAAGAGGATGATGCTTCTGTCCCTTATTTTTATAATGGCTATTATTATATCACACGTTTCGAAACCGGACAGGATTATCCAATTTTTTCAAGAAAAAAAGGAAGTCTTTCTGCTGCAGAAGAAATTTTATTCAACTGTAATGAATTAGCGAAAGGTCATGCCTACTTTAAACTGGGAGGTTTAAGCATCAGTCCGGATAATAAATTCGCAAGTTTCGGTGTTGATATTGTCGGAAGAAGAATTTACACGATCCAGATTAAGAATCTGGAAACAGGAAAAATCCTCGAAGATAAAATCGAAAATGCTACAGGAGGATCTGTGTGGGCAAATGACAATCATACGATTTTTTATACCAAACAGGATGAAGTTACTTTGAGAGCCGATAAGGTTTTCAGACACAAATTAAATACCGATTCAAAAGAAGATGTGTTGGTTTATAATGAGACCGACGACACTTTTAATGTTTCTGTCAGCAAAGAAAAATCAAGAAAATATATTGTAATAGGTTCGGGAAGCACTTTGACAACTGAATACAGAATTCTGAACTCAGATAATCCGGATGGGAAATTTGAAGTATTTCAGCCCCGTGTACGAGGCTTAGAGTACAGTATTTCGCATTATGAGGACTCTTTTTATATTTTAACCAATAAAGACAAGGCGACGAACTTTAAGTTGATGAAAACGCCTGAAAATAAGACGGCAAAGAAGCATTGGGTAGATCTTATTCCGCACCGTGAGGATGTTTTGCTGGAAGATATCGAAATTTTCAGAAACTACTTAGTGGTAGAAGAGCGTTCAAACGGATTAAATCATATTCGTATTATGCCCTGGAATGGGGAACCTGATTATTATTTGCCATTTGGAAGCGAAACTTATAATGCGTACACCACAACAAATATAGATTTTGATACCGATATTTTGCGTTACAGCTATCAATCGCTGGGAACGCCTTCTTCTGTTATTGATTTTAATATGAAAACTAAAACCAAAGAAATCTTAAAAGAACAAGAGGTTTTAGGAGGGAAATTTGATAAAGAAAATTACGTTGAGGAGCGTATTTGGGCGACTGCCAGAGACGGGGTAAAAATCCCGATCTCAATGATTTACAGAAAAGGCCTTGAGAAAAACGGAAAAAATCCATTGTTGCTTTATGCGTATGGTTCTTACGGAATCACAATGGATGCTTATTTTTCGTCAACCAGACTTTCTTTGTTAGATCGCGGATTTGTTTTCGCAATTGCCCATATCAGGGGAGGAGAAGACTTAGGAAGACAATGGTATGAAGATGGCAAACTGTTAAAAAAGAAAAATACCTTTACAGATTTCATCGATTGCTCTAAATTTGTAATTAACGAAAAGTTTACTTCTTCTAAACATTTGTATGCAGAAGGAGGGTCAGCAGGAGGATTATTGATGGGAGTGATCATAAATGAAGCCCCGGAATTATATAACGGAGTTATTGCCCAGGTACCTTTTGTGGATGTCATTACAACAATGCTTGACGACAGTATTCCGTTAACAACAGGAGAATATGATGAATGGGGTAATCCAAACAATAAAAAATATTATGATTATATGTTATCCTATTCACCTTATGACAATGTACAGCCACAACATTATCCAAATATGTACGTTTCTACAGGATTGCACGATTCACAAGTGCAATATTGGGAACCAGCCAAGTGGGTAGCCAAACTGAGAGAGCTGAAAACAAATGATAATCTTTTGTTTTTAGACACCAATATGGACGCCGGACATGGTGGTGCTTCAGGAAGATTTGAAGCACTGAAAGACTTAGCAAAAGAATTTAGTTTTTTATTAGATTTAGAAAAAATTAAAAGCTAATTAGAAATTTTTTGTTAAATTTGCAACCTATCGAGGTTATTTAAAAATACCTTTGATTAACTATTTTTTTATGAAAGAAGAAATAAACGCTTATAATAATGTTTTAGAGTTAATAGGTAACACCCCACTTATTAAGCTAAATAAAATCACCGAAGAGTTAGAAGGAAATTTCTACGCAAAGGTAGAAGCTTTTAATCCGGGACATTCCTCAAAAGATAGAATAGCGTTATATATTATTGAAGAAGCCGAGAAAAAAGGAATTCTTTCTCCAGGAGACACCATAATCGAAACCACATCTGGAAATACAGGATTTAGCTTAGCAATGGTAAGCATTATAAAAGGTTACAACTGTATTTTAGCGGTAAGTTCAAAATCATCGAAAGATAAGATTGACATGCTAAGAAGTTTAGGTGCTAAAGTATATGTCTGTCCGGCGCACGTTTCAGCAGATGATGAAAGATCTTACTATAATGTCGCTAAACGATTACATGAAGAAACTAAAGGTTCGGTTTACATTAATCAATATTTTAATCAGTTAAATATTGATGCGCACTACAACACTACTGGTCCTGAGATCTGGGAACAGACAAAAGGGCAAATAACACATCTTGTTGCCTGCAGCGGAACCGGAGGAACTATCTCCGGAACAGCAAAATTCCTAAAAGAACAAAATCCAAATATTAGAATCCTGGGTGTCGATGCTTTCGGATCCGTATTGAAAAAATACCACGAAACAAGAGAGTTTGACAACAAAGAAATTTATCCTTATCGTATTGAAGGTTTAGGAAAAAACCTGATCCCGTCTGCTACAGATTTCGATATTATTGATAAATTCATTAAGGTAACAGACGAAGAGAGTGCACACTCTGCAAGAGAAATTACCAGAAAAGAAGGTTTATTTGTGGGTTATACTTCAGGTGCAGTAATGCAGGCTATTAAGCAATACGCAGAAGAAGGTGAATTTACTAAAGACAGTAATATTATCGCTATTTTTCCTGATCACGGTTCCCGTTACATGAGTAAAGTATTCAGCGATGACTGGATGAATGAACAAGGCTTCTTTGACAGCGTCAATGAAGAAGAAGTTCAAAAGATTGAATTTGTAAAATAGTTTTTTAAAAACTTATAGATACCAAACTCCATTCGCAGCAGCGGATGGAGTTTTTTTTTGGATTATACTTAAATCAAATATTTTAAACGTGCTTTTTAGATGTTAATGCTTTAGTTTAAAATGATAATAGCGTATTTATACGTAAAATTTTGTTGTTTTGTTTGAAGTAAATGTATTGTTTTGATAAAAATAACTAAAGTGTAAATGATTATAATTGAATGCTTTAAGTTGTCAATTTTGGTTATTTGAACGATTTTTCAGGTTAGTTAACGGAAAAATTTCTGCCTAAATACATTATAATTTAATTTGGTAAAATGCAATACGTATTAAGGCTGCTGTAAAAGCTTCAAAATCTAAAGCAGCTGCAAGAACTTCTGCAACGGCACATTTTCGCAAGGGCAAAAAGTAGCCGGACATAAAGGGAATGGCATGAATATTAATGATTTGCCGGAAGGAACCTATTTGTTGAAAATAACAAATGTTGTCTCGAAAAAGATTACTTCAAAATAAAATATAAGTTTTGATTAGTATAGATTAGTTAGTTTTTTATGTTGTTTTAAGGATTGATTTTGAATAGTGAAAAAAAGCCTCCTGAATTGTAGCCTCAGAAGGCTTTTTGATTTTTAGGGATTATTGATATTTAAAACAAAAGGTAAGTTGTGATCCTCCAAACCAGCAGAAGGATGGGTTTTGGGTCTGTATTTTTTATAATTAGCTGATATTGGTGTTTTTGTAGTGTTAATATTTTTTATTTATGTGAGAATACTGTATGTATATATAAGAAATATTTGGTGATATTGAATTTAATTTATAGTTTTAACAGATTTTTAAAAATTATCAATAAATCTAATTATTATTTTAAAATTATCAATTTTGATTATTATTTTGAGCTCGTTACAGGATAAAATTTGCTCCAAGTAGTAGTATGAGTTAAAAACAGGCCCCTAAAATTTATATATATGAAAAAATTATTACTCACTTTAATGTTGGTAAATTTTTTAAATACGAGTGCACAAAATCCTGTTCAGGAATTTACTTTCAATGGGAATTTAAATAATGCAGATAATACAATTTCCTTTTTGGGAACCGCTGCTTTCGTAGCGGACAGAATGGGAGCAGCCAAATCAGCTCTCCGGCTTACCAACAAAGCTTTTCAGGCTGTAGTAGGTGATCTTCCACAAGGCAATAAACCACGATCCTTGTCAATTTGGGTAAAATTTAATGCCATCACTGCACCAAATTACATTTTTGGGTATGGTGGCGCAGTAAATGCCCAGTATTTTGGATTATTGCAACAAGCGGCTTCCAATGGAAATTCAGATTTAAGCCTGGCGGGCTGGGGAGCCGGAAATGATGTTATTGTTTCGGTACCGCTTTTAAAAGAGGTCTGGTATCAATACACTATTACGTATGATGGCAATACTTCAAAAATTTACCGAAATGGTGAATTATTAAAATCAGCAGATGGAATTCCACGCTTGACAAAAGGCTATATTCTGAATCTGGGAAAATTAAACGCGACGACTGCTATAAACGCCGATATCGATGATCTCCGGTTGTATAGCGTAGCCATGACAGATGAGCAGGTTATGGAATCTTACAATAGCTCGAAACCAACTGCTTCGGCTGTAACAGAAAGTATTCCTGCTTCAAATACAGTAAAAAAAGCAGCTCCTGTCACTGTAAAAGCTGTAACTCCGGTAAAAACGCCTGCAACTGTAATTTCAGCTGAGGCAAATAGCGGTGCTAAAAATGTTGAGGTATTTTCACAGGGAAAAAAGATAATGGGTACGAATGCTACAAATATTGGCGATTTACCTGAAGGAACCTATTTGTTGAAGGTGACCAATACACCCTTAAAAAAATAACTCCAAAGTAAAAACAAGTCTTTAGGTTTATAGAACCAATTGGATTTTGTAATAGTTAAAAAGCCTTCTGATGAAAACGTCAGAAGGCTTTTTAATCTTATAATTTTTTAGCTAATTACGCTAAGTACTACAAATAGTATTACCAGAATGATTACAGCGAATTTCGTGTATTTTGATGTTTTCATTGGATCGTTTTTTTTAACTTAAAGAATTTTGACTGCTGCAAATATAATAGTTAATCTGGTTTTTCATAATTAAAAGTAAAACAATGTAAAACAAAAAAAGCCCTGAAATTTCAGAGCTTTTATCTTTATGCAGGTATACTTTATTCTTCTTTCATCGTATGATAAACGTTCATGACGTCATCATCTTCTTCAATTTTTTCGATTAATTTCTCTACATCGGCAATCTGAGCTTCAGTAAGTTCTTTGGTAATTTGAGGAATACGTTCAAAACCGGAAGATAAAATTTCAAGACCTCTGTTTTCCAGTTCTTTTTGTAAAGCTCCAAAGCTTCCAAAAGGAGCATAG
This sequence comes from Flavobacterium sp. LC2016-23, assembly GCF_009674775.1. GTDB lineage: Bacteria > Bacteroidota > Bacteroidia > Flavobacteriales > Flavobacteriaceae > Flavobacterium. The sequence goes on from NZ_WKKE01000011.1 coordinate 179,727, forward strand.
ATCAAGATTCCGTCTTCGTCTTCAAACACTTCTTCTGCACCAAAATCAATTAATTCCAATTCTAATTCTTCAGGATCAAGATTCCCTTTTGCAATTCGGAAATTACATGTATGGTCGAACATAAACTCCACAGACCCCTGAGTTCCCATCGTTCCGTTGCATTTATTAAAATAGCTGCGGATGTTGGCAACGGTTCTGTTATTGTTATCTGATGCTGTTTCAATCAAAATGGCAATTCCGTGAGGAGCGTATCCTTCAAACAAAATTTCCTTATAGTTGGCAGTATCTTTATTACTGGCATTTTTTATAGCGCGCTCAACATTATCTTTAGGCATGTTGGCCGCTTTGGCATTTTGTATTACAGCTCTTAATCTGGAATTGGCATCAGGGTTAGGTCCGCCTTCTTTAACGGCCATAACGATATCTTTACCAATTCGGGTAAATGTTTTGGCCATTGCAGACCAACGTTTCATTTTTCTTCCTTTTCTAAATTCGAACGCTCTTCCCATTGCTGATTTTTTATTTTGTGATGCAAAAATACGGTTATTCCTTATTTTTCCAAAATCAAAGCTATTCTTTTTTAGGGTTAGTTGGAAGTTAAAGGTTAAAAAGTTTCAAGTTTCAGGTTTCAGGTTTTGCCTGAAACAATAAAACAAAAAATCCATTCGTGAAACGAATGGATTTTTTAGGAAGAATCTAAGAATCTAAGAATCTAAGAATCTAAGAATCTAAGAATCTAAGAATCTAAGAATCTAAGAATCTAAGAA